>NZ_FMWW01000008.1:0-280732 GCF_900103205.1 Pseudomonas sp. NFPP12 | reverse complement strand
TCACTCGCACTCCCAACGTCATCATGAGCATGATCAATGCCTCCCGTGCTCATCCCGACGCCAAGCCCACTAGTGGCATCTACACCACCGATCTATACCCTGGCTACGACGCCAAAAAATGGACCAAATCCAAGTTACTGCAGAAGTTCTACCTGGGCGACAAGGCCACCTTGCTGGAAGGCTGGCGCCTGGACCCGCGTCCCGACTCCGGGGAACGGGAACGCGCCTGGTTTGCCATGGCTCATACCGGTGGCCTGGCGCGGCCTTTGCTGGCGGTGCACATGATTACCTTCCAGAAGGGCAAGGACGGGTTGGCCGAGCACACACCGCCGCCGGAGGAAGTCATCCCGCGCTTTCTCAAGCTGACTCACAGCATCCGGCAGCATGAATAGCGGAGCACCGAGGCAGCCCCCAAAGTCATGACCCGGATCATGCTTCTGCTTTTCCTGCGGCAATTTAAGCCACCGCCACTGCCCCCAGCGGTGATAATGCGCACCAGCCACTCACGTTCAGCCATTGGAGCCCGTCGCGCCCATGTTCGTCATCACCCCGCAGGACCCTGAGACTTACCGTCGGCAAACCCGGCGCAGCACCTTGATCATCGCGCTGGTGTTCATTGCCCTGGCCATGCTGTTTTCCAGCGCGGCGGTGGCGCTGTTCGGCCAGCCCGGCGGGGACAACCTGCTGTGGAACGCGGCAGGTGTATTCACCGGCCTGCTGATCAGCGCGGCGTTGTTGCGCAGTGTGTTCTGGAGCAAGCCGTGGATGGCGGCGGCGGTCTATGGCTGGCGCCTCAAGCGCAGCTTGATGCGGGTGACCAACGTCATGCACCAGGTCACCGCCGGGGTGGCGGCGGGTGATCCTGCGGCCCTCAAGCTGCTGCGCTTCTATCACCTGGGGCTGATCCAGATGCACCAGCTGGACGCCAACTCCAGCGCCCACGGGCAGATGCACGGTGAGGTGGAGCGGCATCTGGCGCTGCTGGCCGAGCATGGCATCGACCCGCACCAGGAACGCCTTGAAGCGCAATGGCTGGAAGCGGTGAAGCGGCACAAGACCCCTTGACCGGCAGGCCCCGGCGCTGCCGGGGCTATTGCAGATACCGCCACAACGCCTGGGCAATCTCGCTGGGCTGGCACTGGGTGCCGAAGACTGCCTGGCCAATGCTCAGGCCCAGTTGCCGGTAACTCTCGAATTGCGCCTCGTCGAAAAACTGATCCACGGTGCTCTGGTTGGGAAAGCCCGGATTGGTCCGGGCGTAGTTCAGCACGTCCGGCGTCAGTCCGGCGATCAGCCGGGGCTTGAGCACCAGGATTCGGCAGTGGGGCGTCTGGCACAGGTCATCGTCACTGCCCGGGGAGTGGGCATGGACGTTGAGCAGCAGGGCGCATTTCTGGTTCTCGGCGCTCGGTGGCTGGCGGAATTCCTCAAGGCTGGCAAAC
This sequence comes from Pseudomonas sp. NFPP12, assembly GCF_900103205.1. Taxonomy (NCBI): domain Bacteria; kingdom Pseudomonadati; phylum Pseudomonadota; class Gammaproteobacteria; order Pseudomonadales; family Pseudomonadaceae; genus Pseudomonas; species Pseudomonas sp. NFPP12. The sequence goes on along the minus strand of NZ_FMWW01000008.1, from coordinate 279,290 downwards.
ACCGTCTTGAGCTGCGGATGGCTCAGAACCCCCGGGTCTTCGCGGATCTCCAGCGCCTGGTCGATGCGTGCCAGGCGCACCAGGTTGGCCAGGTCGTCGAACTGGTAGTCGGGGTCGCAGCCGGCGTCGCAGGTGACGATCAATTCCACCTTGCGCTCCTTGCGCAGCAGTTCGTAGGTACCGGTGTTTTCGAAGTGCCCGCCGTCTGACAGGTACTGGTAGTCGCGGCGGTAGCCGTGAAAGCGCGCGGTCAGTTCATAGAACAGGTAGGCCTGGGTGCCGTAGCGGGTCCAGGGCTTGAGGTCCCGGGGCACCCAGTGCTGTTGCCCGGGGTCGAGGAAGTGGCTGGGCCACCAGATGCCCAGGCGCACGTTGGCCAGCCCCAGCACCAGCGACATGCCGAGGCTGGTGGCGCGACCCAGGCCGGTGCTGAAGGCGGCGCCGGAGACGCCGATCCACTGACCCAGGGTCAGCGGGCTCATGATCTCCGAGGCCGGGCCATGGTCGAGGTCGCGACGATAGGCCGTGCCATCGAGAATGTAGCGTTCTGCCGGGCATTCGGCGCTGGGGGCCGGGCTGTCGGGTGCCCAGTTCGGCGCGATGCACAGCGGCTTGCCCTTGCGGTCGCGCTGCACCAGTTGTTCGGCCGGGTCGACGGTCAGGTTCATGGTGACGTTGATCAAGTGCACCGGGCCGGCACTGGGGCTGGCGTAGTACTGCTGCAGCGACAGGTCGTCGCTGGACATGGGCTCGGCCACGCTCATGTAGGTGCGGCGCTGTGCGGCCGGGCCGTTGAAGCGTCGGCCATTGGAGGCGCCCAGGTAGGCGCGGATCAGCCGCGCCGAGTAGAAGGCCTGCAGCGATGAGGTATTGAGGAAGCCGATGAAGCGCCCGCTGATGTGGGTCAGCACGGCCGCCAGCAGGCTCAGCGCCGCCAGCCGCCAGGCCACCGCGTGGTCGCCGGACACCACCCCGCCGTCGTGGGCGATCCACTGCACCAGCAAGCCCCAGCACAGGCACAGCAGGCTCAGCAGCAGGCCGCCGGCAATCAGCGCGAGCACGTCCAGCGGCAGCTTGTGCATCCAGCCCGGCAGGCGTTTTTCATCCTTGAGCAGGGCCAGGCGCCGTACCAGCCACACCAGGCCCACCAGCAACAGTAGGCTGCCCAGGGCCCTCAGGTCGTGCAGGTAGCTGTACAGCGCCTGGGCCGCAGTCACCAGCAGGGCGAGAAAACCCAGCACCGCCACCGCGGCCATCGCCCGGCCCAGGGCGCGGGTGATCTGCACCCGATAGTTGCGCACGCTGTTGGCGCAGGCGTTGTCCTTGGCCGGGTCGCGGTTGTCGGCCAGGCGCCGCACCAGTTGCCGGGTGATCAGCAAGGCGCAGCTGCCCACCAGGGCACAGCCCAGGGTCAGGGCGCCCACTGCCTGCCACTGGGCCAGCCAGTAGGCCAGGGCGCCGCTGAGCCACAGGCCGATGACTATGCCGAGCATGATCCGGTACGCCGCGTTGCCCATGCTCGGCGGCCGGTCCAGGTCGCCCTGGGGAATGACCAGCCAGTACGCCACGGCGCAGGGCAGGGCGAACAGCACACCGGCCATCAGCGGCCAGAGCAGCAGGCTGGCCTGGCTCAGGACCTGGAACAGGCTCAGCAGGCTGAGCAGCAGCACGATGGGCAGGCCGATCATGGCCTGCAGCGACAGCCAGTTGCGCCAGGTCATGGCCAGGGCGTAGAGCATGTCGCCGGAGCCGGTGGGGGTCAGGTAGCGGCCGTTTTCCCGCAGCCAGGCCGCGGGGCCCTGGCCCGGTGGCCGGGTGGCGTAGTCGACGCCGGTGCTGATGCGCCCCGGCGGCTCGAAGCGCAGGGCCTGGTAGGCGCTGTGGGCGGCATGGGCCACCGGGTCCTGGGGAGCCTGCGGCTGCAGGCGCCCGGGGAGGAACAGGCTGCTGAAGAAACTGCCGATATAGCCACCGCCGCTGACCGTGGACAGGTAGTCGATGCGCGACAGCAGGCTGTGTTCGCGTGCGCCCGCAGGCTGTGGTTGCGCCTCGACGGGGGCCGGAGCCCGGGCCATGGCCTGCAGCACCCCAAGGCCGAAGGTTGCACTGCGAATGCCGCCACCGGACAGTGCCAGCCCCCAGTTGCCCCGGCCGGGTGCGCCGGTTTCGGGGGCTTCCTGTTGCAGGCTCTGGCGCCTGAAGCGGATGCGTTGGTGCTCGATCTGGTACGAGGTGTCGGCAGAGGTCATGGGCCTTCCTTGGAATCGGGTGTGAGGCACGAGCCAGGGGGAGTGCCAGGCCGGGTGCCCCGGCAAGCGACCGGCAGAATACCGGATGCCGCGGCCCTGATGTGCAGCGCAGAGCGTTCGGCGTCTGTCGGCAAGTGTTTTTTTAGCCGCGTGCCAGGGGCGCCGTGGCATGTGGCGGCTGCAATTGCGCAGGGGCTGCCATGCGCCTTGTGCATGAGAAAAATGGGCCTGGTTATAACGTTAGATTTTATTCATATAAATGGACATAAGCTTTAGCCGCTATGCTGCCGCCAGTTTTTGACCTGGCCGCGTGATTTGTAGGGCTTTATTGATGGATGTGGGTAACTTCGGTTTTGTAGTCGCGGGCCTGGTAGTGGGTTTCATCGTAGGCATGACGGGTGTGGGGGGCGGTTCGCTGATGACCCCGATCCTGCTCTGGTTCGGCATCAACCCGGCCACGGCCGTGGGCACCGACCTGCTGTACGCGGCCATCACCAAATCCGGTGGGGTGCTGGTGCACCAGAAGAACCGCAACATCGACTGGCGCATCACCGGCTGGCTGACCCTGGGCAGCGTGCCGGCGGTGGCGCTGACCCTGTGGTTCCTGAAGAATCTCGACACCGACCCCCAGGCCCTGAACGCGGTGATCAAGCAGGGGCTGGGGTTCGTCCTGCTGCTCACGGCCCTGGCCATTGTCTTCAAGAAGAAACTCATGGCCTTCGCCCAGCGCCATGGCAGCGACTACCAGCCCAGCCCCGGCGGGCTCAATGGCCTGACCGTGGTCACCGGGGTGATCCTGGGCACCATGGTCGCCTTGACCTCCATCGGCGCCGGTGCCCTGGGCACCGTGGCGCTGTTCATCCTCTATCCGTTCCTGGCCACCAAGCGCCTGGTGGGCACTGAAATCGCCCACGCCGTGCCCCTGACCCTGGTGGCAGGCCTGGGCCACGCCAGCATGGGCAACATGGACTGGCACCTGCTGGGTTTCCTGCTGATGGGCTCGTTGCCCGGGATCTGGATCGGCAGCCACATGACCGGGCGCATTTCCGACGAGATCCTGCGCCCGTGCCTGGCGGTCATGCTGTTTTCCATCGGTTACAAGCTGGCCTTCTGAAACCTGGCGCGGCGTTTCAGCTGCGCCGATACAGCGCCAGAAACCCCGCCAGCGCCAGCATCGCCGCACCGCAGCATTGATTGAGCCGGCGCATGCCGCTGGCGGTCAGGAACTTCGCCGCCTGCACGCCACCCGCGGCGTACAGCCCCATCACCAGCACCTCCACCACCGCAGTGACCAGCGCCAGAGTGGCGTACTGGATGAGGACCGGCTGGGCGGGGTCGACGAACTGCGGCAGGAACGCGGTGAAGAACAGCAGCACCTTGGGGTTGGTCATGGCCACCGAGAAGCTGCGCCGGAACACCTCGACGCGCCGTGACCCGGCCTGCACCTGCTGGGCTCCGAGGGCCTGGGGCGCACTGCGCCAGAGCTGGATGCCGAGCCAGGCCAGGTAGCACACCCCGAGCCATTTCAAGGCCATGAACAACTGCTGCGAGGCCATCAGCATGGCCCCCAGCCCGAGGCCCACGGCAGCGATGATCAGCACATCCGAAAGCGCCGCACCGGCCATGCCTACCGCCACCAGTTGGCGATTGCGCGAGGTGCCGTTGGCCATGGCCAGGAGTGAGGTCGGCCCGGGAATCAGGGCACCGATAAAACAGCTGGAGGTGTAGAGCAGCAAGGTGGTGGTATTCATCGCGCGGTTCTCGGCGGGCAGGTGGCAATGCCGGTGCAGAATGCCCCAGGCCGGCGCGGGTTTAAAGGCATTCGCCGGGCACTTTGGCCGCCGTTGTCGAATCAGCGTTGCCGCTTGCCAACTTCTGCGGATCCACGGGGTCAGTTATCCTGCGCTGGCCATTGGATGGCAGTGTTGCCTTTTTCCTTTTCTGTGATGTGTTCATGACTACTTCCCCACCTCGTGGTGCAGCGCCCAAGACCTCCCGCGGCGGCGAGATCGGCGCTGCAATCCGTCGCTTCGACTGGTCGCAGACCGCGGTGGGCCCTCGTGAAGGCTGGCCCGGCCTGCTGCGCAGTACCTTGAGCCAGATGCTCGAGTCCCCGGAGAGCCTGTACCTGCTGTGGGGGCCGCAGATGCAGTTCTTCTTCAACGATGCCTACCGCCCGGTCCTCGGCCCGCGCCTGGCCAATGCCCTGGGGCAGACCATCCAGACCCTCTGGGCCGATGCCTGGCCGGATGTCCAGCCGATGGTGGAGCAGGCGTTTCTCGGTTACTCCTGCCGCCACGAAGACCTGCCGGTGAACATGCAGCGCTACCCTGGCGAAGAGCTGACCTGGTGGTCGTTCTCCATGAGCCCGGTGTATGACGAGGACGACGAACAGGTGCTCGGAGTGCTGTGCCACACCGTGGAGACCACCGATCGCGTGCTGCTGGCCCGGCACGCCCGGCAGACCGAGGCGCACCTGCGCGAAACCCGCGAGCTCAATACCCGGGTGCTGGCCGCCAGCAACGACTGCATCAAGGTGCTGGACCTCGATGGCCAGCTGTCGTTCATGAGCGAAGGTGGCCTGCGGGTCATGGAGGTCAGTGATTTCAATGCGGTGCGGGGTTGCCCCTGGCCGGACTTCTGGCAGGGCCAGGGCCACCAGGAGGCCCGGGATGCCATTGCTGCCGCGCGCCTGGGTTGCTCGGCGCGGTTCCAGGGCGCCGCCGATACCCTCCAGGGGCGCACCAAATGGTGGGATGTGCAGGTTACGCCGATGCTCGACGCGGCCGGCCAGCCGGAGAAGATCCTCTGCATTTCCCGGGACATCAGCGCCACCCGCGAGGCGCAGGAGGAACTGCGGCGGCTCAATGAGTCTCTGGAGCAGCGGGTCCAGGAGCGTACCCAGGAGCGCGACCGGATCTGGCAGCTGTCCACGGACCTGATGCTGGTGGCGGACTTCAATGGCCGCATCGTCGCCGTCAACCCGGCCTGGACCCAGCTCCTGGGCTGGCAGCGCGAGGAACTGGAAGGCAGCAGTTTCTACGATTTCATCCACCCCCAGGACAGCCTGGCCGCAGCGGGGGCGGCGGCCGATCTGTCCCGGGGCGAGAGCTTTTCGCGCTTCGAGAATCGCTTTCGCCACCGCGACGGTTCCTATCGCTGGATGGCCTGGAGCGCCGTGCCGGACCCGCACCACATTCACGCCGTGGGCCGTGACATGCAGGCCGAGCGCGAGGCCGCCCAGGCGCTGCGCAAGACCGAGGACATCCTGCGCCAGGCGCAGAAGATGGAGGCGGTGGGGCAACTGACCGGTGGCGTGGCCCACGACTTCAACAACCTGCTGACGGTGATCCGTTCTTCCACCGACCTGTTGCGCCGCAACCTCAGCGAAGAGCGCCGGCAGCTGTACATCAAGGCGATTTCCGACACCGTCGACCGCGCCAGCAAGCTCACCGGCCAGCTCCTGGCGTATGCCCGCCAGCAGAACCTGCGCCCGGAGACCTTCGACGTCGGCGCCAGCGTGCAGTTGCTGGCGCAGATGATCAATCCACTGATCGGCGCCTGCATCGAACTGCGTATCGAGTTGCCGCAGCAGCCTTGCTACATCCACGCCGATGCCGGCCAGTTCGACACGGCGCTGATCAATATGGCGGTCAATGCCCGGGACGCCATGCAGGGCGAAGGCTTGCTGGTGGTGGCTGTGGAGCGGGTGGCGCAGATTCCCCCCAGTGCCAGCCAGGGTGCCCAGGCCGGGGACTTTGTCGCGGTATCCCTGACTGATACCGGCGCCGGCATCGACCCCCAGCAGATCGAACGGATCTTCGAACCCTTCTTCACCACCAAGGAGGTGGGCAAGGGCACCGGCCTGGGCTTGTCCCAGGTGTTCGGTTTCGCCCAGCAATCGGGCGGCGGCCTGGCGGTGCACAGCCAGCCGGGGCAGGGCACGTGCTTTACCCTGTACCTGCCGCGCGCGGAGGCCCTGGCCGGCTTGCCGACGCCAACCCAGGCGGTGGTGCCCATGATCGACGGCCAGGGCATGACCCTGCTGGTGGTGGAGGACAATCCCGAAGTCGGCGTGCTGCTGGCCCAGTCCCTGAACGAGCTGGGCTACCAGACCGAATGGGCCACCAGCGCGGCGGAGGCTCTGCGCCGCCTGGGCGAGGAGCGGACCCGATTCCAGGCGGTGTTTTCCGATGTGGTGATGCCGGGCATGAGCGGTATCGAACTGGCCAGCCGGATCCGTTGCGACTACCCGCGGTTGCCGGTCATCCTCACCAGCGGCTACAGCCCAGCCCTGGCCCAGGGCCAGACCCGGGAATTCGTGTTCCTGCAAAAGCCCTACTCGGTGGCGGAACTGGCCCTGGCCCTGAGCGCGGCGATCGGCCAGCCCGAGGTGCCGTAGGCACCCGTTTCAACTCAGGCTGGCTTCGATCACCAGGACATTGGCGCTGGCGGTGCGCACGTTGAAGCAACGCGTGGGGCTGATGGTGGAGCCTGCTTCGATCAGCACTTCCTGTTCATGTTCCATGCCGGCGCCGCCTTTGCGATAGACCACGGCCTTGCGGTTGCCGTAGGGCGCGCTGAGGATCCAGATCGCCGGGGCGGGGTTGGGGGCCGGGAGCAGGTCGTTGTACGCATGCCAGGCGGCAATCTGCGGGCACAAAGAGGTCGAGAGCGGTTTGTTGGTGACGAAGGTTGCTACCTCGCTCGGGCGGCAGGAACCACCGTGGAACAGCACCTGGCCGGGGGCGATAAACCGTCCGAAGTGCCTGACCTCGGTATTCAAGGTGTCCGCAGTGAACTTGCCAGATGCCCTTTGATACTCCTTGAGCGGTGCGGAATCCTTGAAGTAGGGCATGGCCGCCTTGGCGTGCCTGAGCTGGGGGTGCACATGGAGTTGGCGGCGGAATTCGTTGACCACGCCCGAACCGCCGTAGTGGCCCAGGGTATGCAGCACAAAGTCCCTGGCGTTACGCACGGTCTGTTGCACGCGCAAGGGCCGGGTTGGCCAGTTGTTCTTCAGCGCGGCCTCGTGATACAGCCGTTCCCGCTCATCCGGAGGGCTGTCGCTGATGGGGTAGAGGTCGATCAGGGGAAGGTGGGTCATGGGGGGCTGGCCTGGTACTCATCCGCGGCGGGCGGCGGGCAAATAGTCGCCAAGCCTCTGCTGCAGAGGCTTGGGCGCAGGAGTCTTGCATGCTTGCCGGGCCCCGGCAATGGTTCGCGCGGCCCGGGTTCAGTTGGCCTTGCTGAACCATTCCTGGGCCGAACGCCACAGGCACACGCCGAGAAAGTAGGCCGAGGCTGCCAGCCACAAGCCCATGATCGGCGGGCTGTGCAGCGGGTGGCTGAGGATCAGCAATGCGCCGCTGAGCAGCCAGACGAAGGTCACGATGATGTTCAGCCCCATCCACTTGCGTACCCGGAACGGATGCAGGAACTGCACCCGGGTGGCGGTCAGCAGGGCCAGGGCGAAGATGCTCAGCAGGCTCAGCCAGGGGCCGGGCTCGATCAGGTAGAAGCACAGGGCGACCACGTTCCAGGCCGCGGGAAAGCCCTGGAAGTAGTTGTCGTGGCTCTTCATGTTGACGTTGCAGAAACACAGCAGCGACGACAGCAGGATCAGCGAGGTGGCCAGCAGCGCGCTGTATTCCGGCAGGGGAATGTAGCGGTAGATGAACAGCGCCGGGATGAACACATAGGTCAGGTAGTCGATCACCAGGTCCAGCACCGAGCCGTCGATGTTGGGCAGCACCGAGCTGGTCTTGACCTTGCGCGCCAGGGAGCCGTCGACGCCATCCACCAGCAGCGCCACCCCCAGCCATAGCAGGCAGGCCTTGGGCTGGTTGTCGAACAGTGCCAGGGTGGCGAGCAAGGCACTGACCACCCCGGTGGCGGTGAAGCCATGGGCGCCCCAGGCTTTGATTCTGGCGATCTGCAGGGTCGATATCACGGACGTTTCTCCAGCGGCTGTGGTGCCCGGGCGATGACCGGCGCAGCAGCGCCGGCAAGCCTGGCCAGGTTGCAGTTATCGACCGGAAAGCCTGGCAGAAGGTTCAGCGCGAACCTTGAATCAGGCCCGGCGTCGCAAGCGCCGGGCCAGTGGCTGGCCTGGCCCGAGTGCGCGGTCGAGGGGGCTGGTTTGAGTCTAGGCGCCACTCTGGACGAGGCAACAGGAAAAACGCCACGTGACCGAAGGTCAGGTGGCGTTGCGGGCAGGCGCAGGCGCCGGAGGGGCTGCCGGGTTGATTACTTCCCGGTCTCCAGGGCCGTGAGGATGGCGTGGGCGGCCTTGATCCGTTCCTCGTTGGGGTAGTTCTTGTTGGCCAGCAGGACAATGCCGATCTGCTGGCTCGGCACGAACACTACATAGGCGCCGAAACCGCTGGTGGAACCGGTCTTGTTGTACAGCGCGTCGGCCTTGGGGGCTGCGGCCGGGGTCAGCCATTGCACCGGGTGCGGCTCAAGGGCCATGGCCGATGAGTTGCCCGCCAGCAGGCGCGCCAGGGGCACCGGGTAGGCGTAGCGCTCCCAGCCCAGGCCCTGGGTCATGTCGCCGACCTGGTAGTAGCCGCTCTGGGTCGCCACCATGGCTTGTTGCAGGGGGCGGTCGAACTGGCCCGGTTGCAGGTTGCCGGCAATGAATTGCAGCAGGTCCGGGGCGCTGGTCTTGACCCCGTAGGCTTCGGCGTCCAGCGGCCCGGGGCTGAGGCGGATCGGCCGGTTCTGCTTGTCGTAGCCCTGGGCGTAGTGCCCCAGCTGGTCCTTGGGCAGATGGATGTAGCTGTGCTTGAGGCCGAATTTGGGAAACAGCGTCTGCTCCATCAGCCGGTCGAAGGGCTGGCCCAGGCTGCGGGCGGCCAGGTAGCCGAGCAGGCCGATGCTGGGGTTGGAATACTGGCGCTGGGTGCCGGGGCTGAAGGTGGGTTTCCAGGTGTTGTAGTAGTCCAGGGTCTTGTCTTCACCCTGCACCTCGTCGGGGAACTGCAAGGGCAGGCCACCAGCGGTGTAGGTGCCCAGCTGCAGCAGGCTGATGCCGTCGAAGGCACTGCCGCGCAGGGCCGGCAGGTACTGGCTGGCGTGGTCCTCAAGGGCCAGCTTGCCGCTGGCCTGGGCGTAGCCGGCGAGGGTGGCGGTGTAGGTCTTGCTCACCGAACCCACCTCGAACAGGGTGTCGTTGTCCACCGGCTGTTGATTGTCCTTGGAGGCAACCCCGTAGTTAAAGTAATGTCGCTTGCCGTTGGCGATGATCGCCACCGCCATGCCGGGAATGCCCTGCTGGTGCATCAGCGGGCGGATGGTGGCGTCCACGGTGGTTTTCAGCGCGCTGTCCGCGGTGGTCTCGGCGAAGGCGCTGGAGGCGCCCAGTAGCAGTGCGCAGGCGCTGATGACGCTTAGTCCGGTCAAGGTTGTGTGCCGCATGATTGGTTGGTTTCCCTGGGTTCTGGTTATGTACGCCGCGTTTGTCCCAGCGGCTTTGCGGCCCCGGCGTTCTTCGTGGGAGCGCCTCAGGCGGCCTGCCCGCGAAGCCTTCCTGGCACAGGAGGGCGTGGCCGGTGCTGCGCGAGCGAGGCCAATGTAGGCAGTTTACGGCGCATCGACAAACGACCATATTTCGCACGAGCCATTAGAAAAACTAGGGAATGCCCATGCTCCGTCCCCATCTGCCCCTGAATGCGCTGCGGGCTTTCGAAGCCTCGGCGCGGCACTTGAGTTTCACCCGTGCGGCCATCGAGCTGTGCGTGACCCAGGCGGCGGTCAGCCACCAGGTCAAGAGCCTGGAGGCCCAGCTCAACGTCACCCTGTTCAAGCGCCTGCCCAGGGGCCTGATGCTCACCAGCGAAGGCGAGACCCTGCTGCCGGTGCTGCGCGAATGCTTCGACCGCATCGCCCAGACCCTGGGACGATTCGAGGGTGGGCACTATCGTGAAGTGCTGACGGTGGGCGCGGTGGGCACCTTCGCCGTGGGCTGGCTGCTGCCGCGGCTGGAGGACTTCCAGGCACGCCATCCCTATGTCGACCTGCGCCTGAGCACCAATAACAACCGGGTGGACGTGGCGGCGGAAGGCCTGGACTATGCCATCCGCTTTGGCACCGGGGCCTGGCACGGCATCGAGGCGCTGGCGTTGTTGCAGGCGCCACTGTCGGTCTTGTGCGTGCCGGAACTTGCCCGCCAGTTGCACAGCCCGGCGGACCTGCTGGGGCAGACCTTGCTGCGCTCCTACCGCACCGACGAATGGCCGCAGTGGTTCCAGGCGGCGGGGCTGGGGGCCAACAGCCTGTTGCCCCAGAGCGTGGTCTTCGACTCGTCCCTGGGCATGCTCGAAGCGGCGCTGCAAGGCCTGGGCGTGGCCCTGGCGCCGCCCTTGATGTTCCAGCGCCAGTTGGCCAGTGGCGCGGTGGTGCAGCCCTTCGACATCGGCATTGTCACCGGCAGCTACTGGCTGACCCGCCTGCAATCCCGGGCCGAAACCCCGGCCATGGGCGCGTTCAAGGCCTGGCTGCTGGAAGCGGTGGCCGGCTAGCCATCAATAGCGCCAATGCCCCGGTGTCCAGACCCACTGGTCGGCGTGCCAGCGGTAATGCCCGGCAACCCAGTGATAGCTCGGCGCCGGCGCCATCGGAATCACCTCGACAATGGGCGGCGGCAGTGGCGGCCGGCGAGGATGGGCCGGGGCCACCACGCAGCCTGCCAGGGTGGTGCCAAGCAAGGTGGCGATGAGAATGCTTTGGATCGTACGAAGCATGGGCGGTTTCCTGAGGGGGCAGTGGGCCCGCGGCCATCGCGGGCGGTTGAGGGTTGAACGTGGCCCGGGGCGAAATCCGTCGCCGGGCCTTCAATCTCTATTGGCTGCGCGGTTTTTCCCCGGGCCCCGCAGGTACATGGCGTCCACCAGTTGCTGGCGCTCCTTGAGCGACAGGCCGCCGGCAAAGTCGGCCAGGACCTCGTCGACCCGGGCCCGCAGGGCGATGTCGGCATCCCGGGACTTGCCCAGTTGGGCATCCAGGGCATTGCGGTCCAGTGGTTCGGCCCCCAGTTCACGCACCACCGCCTGGCGCGCCTCGCGCCCGGCGATGATCAGCGGCTGGCTATCGATGCGAGTCTGGCGCAGCAACTGGCGCAACTGGCGCCGGCGCTCTTCCGGCATCTGCGCCATGGCCTGGCGCAGGCCGTGCTGGGGTACCGCCAGGGCCTGGGCCGGCTTGGGGTGGCCAAGCCACTGATAGAGGCCGCCGGCCACGCCGCCGATCAGGAACACGTTGATCAGCAACGACAGCACCAGGCAGGTTTTCAGTGCACGCATGGACAGGCTCACTGTTCGGCCTCCTCGGCATTGATGCTCAGGACGAATTCCGCGTCGCTCTGGTCGAACACGCTGGGCAGGGCCTCGGCGGAGGTCGACAGCGGCAGGCTCAGGGCCACCGCAAGCATGCCGGCGGCGACTCCGGTAAGGCCGACCCCGACCCAGCCCAGGGAGGCCAGCCAGCCGGCGTAGCGGCTCCAGAACGGCGCGCCGGGCTGCTGCGCGGCGGCGATGATGCGCCGGGCCAGGGCCGGGCTCGGTGCGGGCACCTGGTAGCGGTCCAGCTGGCTGTCGAGCCAGTGCGCCTGGCGCAGGGCTGCCACGGCCTGGGCATCACCGCAGTCGAGCAGGGCCTGGGCGGCGGTGCGTTCAGCGCTGGGCCAGCGTTGCAGGTCGGCGCCATAGGCGTCGGCCAGGTGCACGAAGCGTTCGGGGGTCATGGTTTTCTCCTTCCTGAGAGGTCCGCGCCGGGGGCCTCGGCGAGGTGGCTGCGCAGGTTGCGCCGGGCCCGCGACAGCAGGCTTTCCAGGGCTTCGACGCTGATCTGCATCAGCGCCGCGGCCTCGGTGTTGGACAGTTCCTGGTAGTACTGCAGGACGATCGCCTCGCGCTGGCGATCCGGCAGCTGGTCCAGGGCCTGGGCCATGCGCCGGCTCTGCGCGCTGGCCTCCAGTTGTTCATCGGGCGCCGGGCGGGTGTCCAGGGCCTCGCAGGCGTGCTCGCTATCGACCGGCACATGTTCCTTGCGCCGGCGCAGGCGGTCGTAGCACAGGTTCAGCGCCACCCGGTGCAACCAGGTGTCGAACCGTGCCTGTTCGCTGCGCCAACTGGCGGCCTGTTTCCAGATCCGCAGGAAGCTCTCCTGGGCGATGTCCCGGGCTTCGTCGGCATCCCCCAGCAGCCGGCTGGCCAGGGCCAGCAGGCGCGGCAGCTTGCGCGTGACCATTTCCTTCACGGCCTGCGCGTCGTTGTTGCCGATGCGTTTGAGCAACTCCAGATCCGGGTCGGTTTCGTTCAAGTGGGCAAGTTTCGGTGCGCTAACGGGGTAGTCCAGGGCATCACGGCATCAGCGCACCCAGCGGCCTTCGACCCAGTACCAGCGCGGCCCATGGGCCTGCCAATGCCCGGGCATCCAGCGCCCGGGCTGCATCACCGGTTGCCAGTGGCCGGGCACCCAGACGTAGCCGTGCCCGCGCCAGCGCCAGTTGCCGCGGTCCCAGGCGTAGCCGGGGCGGGCCACCGGCATCGGCTCATAGCGCATGGGCGGTGGTGCCTGCTGGATGATGATGGTTTCGGCATAGGAGGGCGTGCTTGCCAGCGCACCAAGTGCCAGGGGGATCAGCAGCAACGTGCGCAGACGCAGCAGGGAACGGACAAGCTTCATGATGACTCCTTCAGGCCTGCGTTCGCTGATGAACGCAGCTGATGGGTTCAACGATAGATGGGCTGGGAATCCGTCGCGGGCAAATGAAATTTATATCCGCGCCCGGTTCAACCCGGGTTCAGCTGGCGGGGGCAGGGCGCGGGCAGCGGCGGCTGGAAATATTTGTGCAGGGGCGGCGACGGATCTCTGCGCGCTGCGCCGTTGAATCAGTAACCGTGCAGCCACGGCTGGCGATGGTCGCCAGTGGCGTTTGCCGGTCGTATCACTGAACCCATGAGGAATTCACCATGTCCCGTCGCATTGCACTGCTGATTGTCATGGCCACCATGCTCTCCCTGGGCGGTTGCGTGGTTTACCCCGGGCACTACCACGGCTGCTGCTATCGCTATGGCTATTACCGCTAGGGCACTGGGATGAAGAGCGGTGTGCCCCGCGGTTCTTGGCTAACCCCCCAGGGGCCCGGCACAATCCTCGACCTTGCAGGGCTTGCCTGGCCGTCAGACGGATGGCGGGCATGGCCCGACGCCGTGGAGGAAGGTGGATGCCCGTCTTGAACGAACAGGATCAGCCCCAGGATCCGGATGCGATTGCGCGCCCGGTGTGCGCCTTGCGCATCTCGACTCAGGAACAGCGCTGGGAGCGGCCGTGGCACAGCCATCGCAAGGCCCAGCTGCTGTTCCCATTGTCCGGCGTGCTCAGTTGCGAGAGCGCCGAGGGCCTGTGGCTGGCCCCGCCGCAATGCGCGGTATGGATCCCCAGCGCCACCGACCATCGGGTCCAGGGGTTGGAGAACGCCCTGGGCTATTGCCTGTTCGTCGAACCCGAGCATGCCCGCTCACTGCCGCAGGCCTGCTGCACCCTGGCAGTGTCGCCCCTATTGCAGGAACTGCTGCAGCGCTGCGCGCAATTGCCCTATCTCTATGACCAGCAGGGAGCCGAGGGGCGGCTGATGGCCGTGGCCCTGGACGAGCTGGCGGCGGCGCCCCGGGAGCAGATCCACCTGCCCATGCCCCGGCATGAACAGCTGCGGCGCCTGGCCGGGCAGATCCTTGAACAGCCGGAACGCCGCCTGAGCCTTGGGCAATGGGCCGAGCAGATCGGCCTCAGCGAACGCAGCCTGAGCCGTCTGATTGTGGCCGAGACCGGCCTGAGCTTCGGCCGCTGGCAGCGCCAGTTGCACATTCTTCTGGGGCTCAAGCAATTGGGCCGGGGCGACTCGGTGGAACGGGTCGCGCTGACCCTGGGCTATGACAGCGCCAGCGCCTTTATCCGCATGTTCAAGAAAGCCGTCGGCCAGCCGCCGGGGCGCTTCTTTGCCGAACGCCGCCAGGCCCTGGAACACGACCTACCCCTGTAGCCGCCGAGCCCGCGAGGCTGCGCAAAGGCTCGCAGGGCCTTGCTTGACGCACACCAGCGCCTGCGAAACCGCCGCGGCCACCTCCATCACTGCGGTCGTTTGGCCGGATTGATCAATAATTTGTCAATCTCGACTGATGCGGACAGGTTTATACGGGAAGATGATAACCATTCTTGTTTATCAGCTTTCTTGAGGTGTTCCCATGTACTTCGATCATCAGCATTTTCCCCTGGTCTGGATGCGCCCCGCCAAAGGCGCCGGGCAGCCGGGAGTCGAGCCGTTCCAGCAGTTGGAATCGTTGATGCAGCGCGGTCAGGCCTTTGTCCTGATGAGCGATGCCATGCCCGATCCTGCGCAGCGCAACACCGAGCAGAGCAAGGCATTGCTCAAGCAGGGGGCGTTATGGATGAAACGCAACAAGGCGGCGATCCGTCGCTGGATCAAAGCCATGATCGTCATCGCCCCGGAGCCCGAGGCCCAGGCCGGGGTCGAGGCCTTTGCCGATACCTATGAAAAGTTCTGGGGTTATCCGCTGTTGCACAGTGCCTCGCCGCTGGCGGCCGCCAGCCTGGCCCAGCAACTGCTGGCGCCACCGCGCAGCAACCGGCACAACTGGTGAGGGTGGGGCGGCGGCCCCTAGCCACGCAGGTGTTCGGGGAGGTTGGCGCTGATTACCTTGCCCATGCTGATCCGTGGTTCGACCTGATAGCCCAGGGCCTGGTAGAAGCTTTGCACGGCGGCGTTGCTGCTGAGGATCTGCAGGTTGATCTTCAGGCAGCCGCGGCCCTGCAGGGCTTGTTCGCCATGGCGCACCAGGGCCCGGCCAGTGCCGAGCCGGCGCTGTTGCGGGTCCACCGCCAGGGCGTAGAGCCAGCCGCGGTGGCCGTCATAGCTGGCCATCAGGGTGCCTATGACCTGTCCTTGGTCCAGGGCGACGAAGAACAGAGCGTCATCCACCGCGAGCTTGCGGTCGATGGCCAGGCTCGGGGTGTTGTGGGCCGTGTCGTAGCCGAAGCTGCGGTTCCACAGGTCGATCACGGGCTGGCGATGGTGGGGTTGCTGTATTCGACGATCTGGATCATGGCGTGGCTCGCTAAAGTGGGGGAGCACAGAAGGGCGGGTTTCAGTCCTGATGGCCGGGCCAGGTTTCGGTGGGGAAATAGGCCTCCAGCCCCGGCTCCTTGTGGTCCACCCCGTCCCGGGTCCAGTAGCAGCTCAAGCGTGAATAGTTGTCCAGGTCGCCGCGCACCAGGCAGGTGGCGTTGTGCCCTGGCCAACTGAAACGCAGCACATCGGCCTCGGCCATGGTGGCCCGTTCCACTTTGCCGGTGGCGGTGGTGGTCTTGCCGTCGATGGTCTTGACCAGGGTCAGGGCCTGGTTCTCGTAGCGGATCACCGCGGTGCCCGAGTAGGTCGGCCCGCCATCGGGCTCCTTGCCGATCAGCATGAACTGGCCGGGCACCATGCTGTAGTAGATGTGAAGGTCCTGGTCCTGCTTGGGGGCGGCCTGGGCGGCAAGGCTGGCCAGCAGCAGGCCGAGGAGGGGCGCGCGGCGGGAGAAATACGGCATTGATGCTCACTCCTGTTGAGGCGGGGGGCCATGATTCCAGACTTGGCCCTGCAGATAAATGCCCGGGCTCTAGCGATGTTCGATGACCAGGATCGCCGTGGTGTCGGCCTCCAGGGCTTCGAACACGTGGGGCAGGTCGGCGCTGTAGCGGATGTAGTCGCCGGCCTCCAGGCTCACCGGGCTGTCCGCAGGCCCGGCCAGGGCCCGCCCGCTGCAGATCACCAGGTGTTCCACGGTGCCCGGCAGGTGGGCCTTGGACTGGCGCGCCTGGCCGGGTTGCGCCTTCAGGCGATACAGGTCGCGCTGCGCCCCCGGCGGGCAGTCATCGAGCAGGGTCGCCGCGTAGTGGGCATCCTCGGCATGGGCGGTGGTGCCTTCGTGGGCACGGATGACCTTCAGCTGATGCGCCGGTTGCTGGAAAAACCGCGTCACCTGCAAGCCCATGGCCTGGGCCAGGGCCCACAGGGTCTCGATGCTCGGGTTGCCCAGCCCGGCTTCCAGCTGGGACAGGGTGGACTTGGCCACCGCAGCCCGCTTGGCCAGTTCCGAAACGGAGAAACCAGCGTTCAGGCGCTCGCGCTTGATGGCCATGGCCAGCAGGCCGATGGGCGACAGGGAGGTTGGGTCGTTCGTTTTATCGTTCATATCTCTATTAAATCATCCTTGATTCTCTTGACGCAGATAAATTTCGCCGTTCATTATATCGGTTAATTGTTCGGTATAAATAAAACAAGGGCGCCGAGATGAACCGATTGTACAAGGCGGGCCCATGGGCCTGAGCCTGCGCCTGATGGTCATTCCGTACCACGAAATCTACCTGGCCGTGCATTGCCTGGCCCACCTGCAACAGTGCCTGGGGGACTGGCTGGTGGCGGGGCAGACTCACCTGTTTGTCGAGTCGCCGCGCTGGTACAGCCGCTAGGGCCGACCGCCGGGCGCGAGGTGGGCGGTGAATCCATTGCCTGCATTAATGCGAAGCATTACTATTCACGCCCCACTTCCCCAGCGCCCCGCGATGACAGCCAAGCCGCCCCGCAGACCAGGCTTTTTCGAGCACTACGAAGAGTTGATCGGCACCTGGACCCGGCGCTTGCGCAATCGCCAGCAGGCCGAGGACCTGGCCCACGACACCTTTGTCCGGGTGCTGGAATCCGATGCCGCCACGGTGCAGCAGCCGCGCGCCTACCTGCATCAGACCGCGCGCAATATCGCCGTGGATGCCTTTCGCCGAGAAGACCGGCGCGGTGCCCTGGAAGAACAGGGGGTCCACCTCAGCGTGTCGCCCAGCGGCGACCCGGAGCATTTCATGCACGCGATCCAGTTGGCCGATTCCATCGAACGGGCGCTTGGCGAGTTACCGGTCAACTGTCGCAAGGTGTTTGTCTGGCAGAAGATCGAAGGCCTGACCCAGGCCGAGATCGCCGAGCGCCTGGGGCTGTCAAAGAACATGGTGGAAAAGTATATGATCCGCACCCTGCGGCATCTGCGCGACCGTCTGGACGGGTCGGCCCCATGATCAGTCGTGGCGATTTCTCACCCTCTGCCAAACAGGAATTTGCATGATGGACAGCCGCGATTGCGCCAGCGCGCAGGCCAGGATTCGTGACGAGGCGGCGGCCTGGTTCACGCGGCTGCAGGAGCCCGAGGTGAGCCCGGAGCAGCAACTGCGGTTCCAGCAGTGGCTGGCCGAAGATCCGCAGCACCGGCACGAGTTCCAGTTGCTCGAAGCCCTGTGGGCGGCCACCGACCTGGTGCCCAGGGCGCGCCTGCAAGCGCTGTGCGCCACCCCGCCGGCCAAGGCCCGGCGGCGCCCGCTGCTGCGCTTTGCCCTGGCTGCCGGGGTGGCGGCGCTGGCCGTGGGCCTGGGGCTGTTCAGTGGCCTCAACCAACCGGTTTCCTACAGCGCGCAATTCATGACCGCCCTGGGCGAGCGCCGCCATGTGGCCTTGCCCGATGGCTCGCAGATCGACCTGAACAGCCGCAGCCACCTGCAGGTGCGTTATGCCAGGAACCAGCGGCTGATCGAGCTGGTGGAAGGCGAAGCCCTGTTCAACGTCGAGCACGACACGGATCGGCCCTTCGTGGTGGCGGCGGGAGCGGGCAGGGTCACGGTCACCGGCACCCGCTTCGATGTGCGCCGCGATGAACGCCAGACCCGGGTGGCGGTAGAGCAGGGCCGGGTCAAGGTGCAGGGGCGCGACGCCGCGACGGATGATTTCATTGCCCTGACCCCGGGCCAGGGCACCCATGTCGATGAGCACGGCAAGGTGGCTCAGGCCTACGCGGTGAACCCCGAGGCGCTCACGGCCTGGCGCAGCGGCAAGCTGGTATTCAACAACGCCTCCCTGGCCGAGGTGGTGGCCGAAGTCTCGCGTTATCGCGAACAGCCCCTGCGGGTGGCCAGCGCAGCAGTGGGTGAGCTGCGCCTGACCAGCGTGTTCAAGTCCGACGACACCCAGGCCCTGCTCAAGGCCCTGCCGAGCATCCTGCCGGTGGAGGTGCGGACCCTTGCCGACGGTAGCCAGGAAATTTTTTCACGTTAGATTCAGGTTTTTTTTCAGTTCATCGTCTTCTTGTCCAACTGCAACTGGTTTGCATTAACAGACGCATCTTAGTGTGATCGACAGGACTGCCGCCGACGTGAAAAAAATAGCCGTTTCTCCCGCCGTATCCCCGTTGCCCGCGCGCCGCTGGCTGCCCCTGGCCCTGGCCCTGGCGGTCAGTGCGGCCTTGCCCCAGGCCCAGGCCGGGCAAGCCGCCGCCATTCACATCCAGGCCCAGCCGCTGGGCCAGGCCCTGAGCCAGTTGGGCCTGCAGACCTCGCTGCAGGTGTTCTTCAGCCCCGAGCTGGTGGCCGGCAAGCAGGCCCCGGCGGTGGACGGCAACCTGTCCCCGGAACAGGCCCTGGGCCAGTTGCTCCAGGGCAGTGGCCTGCAATACCGGATCGACGGCGGTTCGGTGACCCTGAGCCCGGCTCCGGCAGCCACGGGCGGTGCCCTGGAACTGGGCACCAGCAGCATCAGCGTGGTGGGCGACTGGCTGGGCGATGCCGATGTGCAAAAGGTCCAGAACCACCCCGGTGCACGCACAGTGATCCGCCGTGAGGCCATGGTGGAGCAGGGCGCGATGAACGTCGGCGACGTGCTGCGCCGGGTGCCCGGGGTGCAGGTCCAGGATGCCAACGGCACCGGTGGCAGCGATATTTCCCTGAACGTCGGCGTGCGCGGCCTGACCTCGCGCCTGTCGCCGCGCTCCACGGTGCTGATCGACGGCGTGCCGGCGGCCTTTGCACCCTATGGCCAGCCGCAGTTGTCCATGGCGCCGATTTCCTCCGGCAACCTGGACAGCATCGATGTGGTGCGCGGCGCCGGTTCCGTACGCTACGGGCCGCAGAACGTCGGCGGGGTGATCAACTTCGTGACCCGGGCGATTCCGGAAAAGGCCACCGGGGAAATCGGCACCACCCTGGAAACCTCCCGGCAGGGCGGCTGGAAGCACATCGACACGGCTTTCCTCGGCGGCACTGCGGACAACGGCCTGGGGGTGGCGCTGCTGTATTCCGGGGTCAACGGCAATGGCTACCGCGAGGGCAACAACGGCAACGACATCGACGACGTGATCCTCAAGACCCACTGGGCACCCACCGAGCAGGACGAGTTCTGGTTCAACCTGCATTACTACGACGCCACCGCCGACATGCCCGGCGGCTTGACCCAGAAGCAGTACGACGCCAAGCCCTACGACTCCGATCGCGACTGGGACAACTTCAGCGGCCGGCGCAAGGATGTGTCCTTCAAGTACCAGCGCCAGGTCGACGACCGCACCCAGTTCGAAGTGCTGACCTACTACTCCGACAGCTTCCGCGGCAGCAACATTGCCGCCAGCGACCAGAAGACCCTGGTCTCCTACCCGCGCACCTACTACACCTTCGGCATCGAGCCGCGGGTGTCCCATGTGTTCGACCTGGGGCCCACCACCCAGGAAGTCAGCGTGGGTTATCGCTACCTCAAGGAAGGCATGCATGAACAGGCCAGCCGCGTGGCCCTGGTGAACAACCAGCCGGTGCTCACCGCGGATTCCGACGGCCATGTCTACCAGGACCGTACCGGCGGCACCGAGGCCAATGCCTACTACATCGACGACAAGATCGACGTCGGCAACTGGACCATCACCCCGGGCATCCGTTTCGAGGACATCAGCACCAACTGGCACGACCGGCCGGTCCCGGGCACCAACGGCGTGCGAGTGCAGGAGAAGCGCCGCAGCATCGACAGCAACGAACCGTTGCCGGCCCTGAGCGTGATGTATCACCTGTCCGATGCCTGGAAGCTGTTCGCCAACTACGAAACTTCCTTTGGCAGCCTGCAGTACTTCCAGTTGGGCCAGGGCGGCAAGGGCGACCAGACGGCCAACGGCCTGAGCCCGGAGAAGGCCAAGACCTACGAGATCGGCACCCGCTACAACGACGATATATGGGGCGGTGAAGTGACGCTGTTCTACATCGACTTCGACGACGAGCTGCAATACATCAGCAACGACGTGGGCTGGACCAACCTGGGGGCCACCAAGCACCAGGGCCTGGAAGCCTCGATGCATTACGACCTGGCCGCCCTGGACCCACGCCTTGACGGCCTGACCGCCAACGCCGGCTTCACCTACACCCGCGCCAGCTATGAAGGCGAGATCCCCGGCTTCAAGGGCCGCGACCTGCCGTTCTACTCGCGCCAGGTGGCCACTGTCGGCCTGCGCTACGACATTGACCGCTGGACCTACAACATCGACGCCTTCGCCCAGTCCAAGCAGCACTCGCCGGGCACCGGGGTGAACGCCAACGGCAGCTTCAACGGCAACTACATCACCGATGGCAGCGCCGATGGCCGGTACGGCGACATGCCGGGTTATGTGCTGTGGAACATCCGTGGTGGCTATGACTTCGGGCCGCAGTTGTCGAACCTGAAGCTGGGGGCCGGCGTGAAGAACGTCTTCGACCGCCAGTACTTCACCCGTTCCAGCGACAACAACTCGGGGATCTACGTGGGCGCGCCCCGGACCTTCTTTGTCCAGGCCAGCGTCGGCTTCTGACCCCCGCAACAGGCGCCGGCTTGCCGGCGAATCCCCAGAGCGGCGCAGGTTCTGGGAGATGGGCCATGGCTGGCGGCCCCTGTAGGAGCCGGCTTGCCGGCGAATCCCCCGAGCGGCACAGGTTCTGGAGGATGAGCCCTGATTGGCGGCCCCTTCGCTGGCAAGCCAGCTCCTGCATGGAGGGCGGCGAATCCCTGGTGCAATGCTGTGCTTAAGTGGCTCAGACCTTGAGTACCTTGCCGCTGGCGGCCACCGCCAGCAGCAGGACGGCGATCAGGCCGAAGGCCGCGCTCAGGCTGCTGCCATGGGCAATGAAGCCGATCACCGCCGGCCCGGCCAGGATGCCGGCGTAACCCAGGGTGGTGATGGCCGGCACGGCGATGCTTTCGGGCATGACGTTCTGCTTGCCCACGGCGGTGTAGAGCACCGGCACTATGTTCGAGCAACCCGCGCCCACCAGGGCATAACCCACCAGCGCCGCCTCCCAGGCCGGGGCCAGGGTCGCCAGCAACAGGCCAGCGGCGGCCGTGGTGCCGCCGATGATGATCACCCGGCGCGCGCCCAGGCGATGGACGATGGCATCGCCCGTCAGGCGGCCCAGGGTCATGGTCAGGGCGAAGGCGGCGTAGCCCAGGCCGGCGTAGGCGGCATCCAGGTCACGCTCGGCGGTGAGGAAGACCGCGCTCCAGTCCAGCACCGCGCCTTCGGCGAGGAACACCACGAAGCACAGGCAGCCGATGAACAGCACCACACCATGGGGCACGGCAAAGGCCGGGCCCGAGCTCTGGCTGCCATAGGGCAGCATGTGCGGCGCGGCCTTGAGCAGCGCCAGCAGCATCAGGGCGATCACCACCAGGGTCGCGCCCAGTGGCGACAGGCCCAGGCCGAGCAGGGCGCTGACCCCCGCGGCGCCGACGATCCCGCCCAGGCTGAACAGCCCGTGAAAGCCCGACATCATGGTCTTGCCGCTGGCCCGCTCGACAATCACCGCTTGCAGGTTGACCGTGGAATCCACGCCGCCCAGCCCGGCGCCGAACATGAACAGCGCGGCCATCAGCAGCGGAATCGAGGTCAGGGTGGCCAGCAAGGGCAGGGCCAGGCAGATCAGCAGGGTGCCGCCGGCCATCACTTTGCGGCAGCCGAAGCGCCCGGCCAGGGCGCCGGCAATCGGCATCGCGAGGATCGAACCCACCCCCAGGCACAGCAGCAACAGGCCCAGGGTGCCTTCGTCGAGCCCGGCCCGGGCCTTGGCGTAGGGCACCAGCGGGGCCCAGGCGGCAATGCCGAAGCCGGCGATGAAAAAGGCGATGCGCGTGGACATCTGTTCGAGGCGGCCGGGGGTGGCCTGGAAGTGGGTGTTGCTGGCAGTCATAAAAATCCTTGGCGATCGAACTCGCTGCCGGCCGCCTGATGCCCCCATGGCGTGATGGCGGCCGGGTGGGGATTGTGACAAATCTGGCCCTCGAAGGTTGCAGAAATCCGCAGCGCAGTGCTTCTGCACAGGGTTGCGGGTGAAATAAATTTGCGCGGGCCGGCGGTTTGTTTCGCATAATCGGCGGCTGTGCACAAAAACGTTGCAGTGCGTGCCGTTCCTTCCCGGAGTTTTCCTGCCCATGAATGCCAGCCTCGACGCCTACGACCTGAAGCTGCTCGCCGAGCTGCAACGTGACGCCAGCACCGCGCAAAGCGAGCTGGGGCTGCGGGTCAACCTGTCCACCGCGGCGGTCAACCGGCGGCTCAAGCGCCTCTGCGACGAGGGGGTGATCGAGCGCTACAGCGCCATCGTCGCGCCGGATGCCCTGGGGCACGAACTGAGCATCATCGTCGAGGTGCAAGTGGAGAGTGAGCGCATCGACCAGATCGACGCCCTCAAGCGCAACTTCCAGGCCTGCCCCCAGGTCCAGCAGTGCTACTACGTGGCCGGCGAGTGCGATTTCGTGCTGATTTTCTGCGTGCGCAACATGGCCCAGTACACCCAGCTGACCCGCGAACTGTTCTTCGACAACCCCAACGTCAAGCGCTTCAAGACCCTGGTGGCGATGAACCGGGTCAAGGTCGGCCTGGAAGTGCCCACGGCCGGCTGAGGTTCAGGGGGCCTGCAGCGCTTCCACCAGGAAATCCACGAACACCCGGACCTTCTGCGACAGGTGCCGCTGGCTGGGGTACAGCGCATAGATATGCCGCCCGGGCAGGTGCTGGTCCGGCAGCACCCGCAGCAGTTGGCCGCTGTCCAGCAATGGCTGGGCGACAAAGCCCGGCAGGGCGCCGATGCCCAGGCCGGCCACCAGCATGTCGGCCAGCAGCAGGCTGTTGTCCGCGGAAAAATGCACCGGCAGCTCCAGCCGCGTCTGGCCTTCCGGGCCTTGCAGGTGCCAGCGCCCCGGGTGTTCCGCCAGGCGGTAGGCCAGGCAGCGGTGCTGATGCAGGTCGGCGATGCTTGCCGGCGTGCCCGCGGCCTGCAGGTAGGCCGGCGCGGCGCAGATGATCTGCTCCACCTGCCCCAGCTGGCGGGCGATCAGCGAGGAGTCCTCCAGTTGCCGGCGAATCCGCAGCGACACGTCGAAGCCTTCGCCCACCACGTCCAGCACCTGGTCGTTGAGGGTCAGGTCCACCTGCAATTGCGGGTAGCGCTGCATGAAGGCCACCAGGATCGGCGACAGCACCTTGAGCCCGAAGGACAGTGGCGCATTCACTCGCAGGCGCCCGCCGGGTTCGTGCAGGCCGGCCTGGGTGGCCCGCTCCAGGGCGTCCAGTTCGTCCAGCAGGTGGCAGCACTCGCTGAAGTAGCGCTGCCCGGCCTCCGACAGGCTCATGCGTCGGGTGGTGCGCAGGATCAACAGGCTGCCCAGGCGCTCTTCCAACTGGCGCACCTGCTTGCTCACCGCCGCCGTGGACTGCCCGAGGTCGGTGGCGGCCTGGCTGAAACTGGAGCGTTCCGCCACCCGGCGAAAGGTGCGCATGGCCAACAACACATCCATATTGTTTCTCCCGGGTTGAATATGTATCCACGAAATGGCTGATTATCTCTGATCTGCCACTCAATACCATGGGCACCTCATTTCACAGGAGTGTTGTCATGGCGATTCGCGCAATGTCGAAGATGGTTTCCGGGCTACTGGCCCTGTCCCTGGTCAGCGGGCTGTGCAGTGCCGCCGAGGCGGCCCGGCCCGAGGTGGGCATCAGCCCATGGGGCCCCAAGGACGAGATCGGTCGCCTGAACCTGATCACCCCCCAGTCCCGGGCGGCGATCATGGCCCGGGTCACTGGTGAACAGGCCTATGACCTGGCGGTGGATTACTTTGTCGGCATGCCCAGCTGGCAGGCCGCCGGCGACCCGCCTTACCAGATGTGGATGACCCACACCCCCCACGGCAACGTGATCGCCGACCCGATGCAAGTGGGCGAGCCAATGAACCAGCACGTCAGCTACAGCGGTTCGGCGGTGTCGATGTACGCCCACATGGGCACCCATATCGATGCCCTGAACCACTTCGGCCTCAACGGCAAGATCTGGAACGGCTACCGCGCCGACCAGCACCTGGGGGACCGCGGCTGGAACGTCACTGGTGCGGAAAAACTGCCGCCGATCATTGCTCGCGGTGTGCTGATCGATGTGCCCGCGGCCAAGGGCCTGGAGCAGTTGGCGGACAGCTACCGGGTCACCCGCGCCGACCTGCAGCAGGCCCTGGCCAGGCAGAAGGTGGCGCTGGAAAAGGGCGACGTGGTGCTGATCCGCACCGGGCGCATGCGTGACTACGACAATGCCCAGCGCTACATGGCCAACCCGCCGGGCCTGAGCCTGGACGCGGCGAAGTTCCTGGTGGAAGAGGGCGGCGCCATGGTGGTGGGGGCGGACAACCTGAGCTTTGAAACCTTCCCGTCCGAGGTCGAGGGCAACTACCTGCCGCTGCACACTTACCTGCTGGCGATGCAGGGCGCGCCGATCATGGAGCTGGTGAACCTGGAAGGGCTGGCCCGGGACAAGGTCTACCAGTTCGCCTTTATCGGTGCCTCGCTCAAGTTGCGTGGCGCGGACGCCGCGCCGATCCGGCCCATGGCCCTGCCGATCCGCTGAGCCGAGGCGTGGCGATGCCCCGCGCGCTCACCGGGAGTCTCCAGGCCTCTGGTCGAGCCGCCGGTTTCTCCGTAATGTCAGCGGCTCGGTTTTCCAGGAGGCGGTGTGATGGCGGCGTTCTACGATGCACGGGGCAACATCTATGGGGTGGTGACACCCGCGCGGTTGCGCAGCCTGGGGGTCGCCTTGCCCGGCAGCGCCGCCCAGGCCGCGCGGGACCGGCGCTTGTGGAGCGAGCAGGCCATCGCCGCCCTCTGTGACTGGGCTCCGGGCACCCGCCCGCCGGGGGCCAAGGCCCACCGTAGCGACGGTCTGCTGGTGGGGCCGTTCCAGGACGTGGCGCCCTTCGATCTGCTGATCGTCAACACCGACGGCACCCTGGCCGAGCGCAGTGGCAATGGTTTGACGATCTTTGCCCAGGCCCTGGCCGAGCAGGGGTTGCTGGCCGAGCAGGGGCCAACCCTGTTGCAGGTGCACCATGACCAGCCCACCGGTACCTCGCCGGTGGCCACAGTGGTGGAGCCGGCCCGGGTGGCGGGGGTGCCAGGGTTCTGGCTGGACCTCGGCCAGCCGTCCTTCGGGCCCGAGGCGGTGGCCGCCATTGGCGTCGAGACGGTGACCCTGAACGGACGCGAACTGAGCCGGGTGGCGCCGTTGCAGGCACTCGACCCGCGGTGGGAGCACAGCCAGTTCGTGCGCATCGGCAACCCCCACTGCGTGACCCTGCTGGAGGATGCCGAGGCCTTGCCCGGCAACCCGCAGATGCTCGAAGCGCCCCTGGCCGAAGGGCTGACGGCCACTGCTTTTGCCTTGCCCCTGGGCAGCGGCGAACCCTGCCCGGCGGGGGTCAACCTGCAATGGGCGGCGCGGGAATCGGCGCAGCGCATCGTCGCCCGGGTGTTCGAACGGGGCGAAGGGCCGACCGCGTCGTCGGGCACCAGCGCCAGCGCCGTGGCTAGCGCGGCGTGGCGGGTGGGCTGGGTCAAGGCTGGCGAGGTGCAGGTGGTGATGCCCGGCGGCACCGCGCCGTTGCGCCTGGAGGAACAGGATGGCGAGCTGCGCCGGGTCTGCCTGTTTGGTCAGGCCGTGCGCTTGTAGCTTCTTGCAGGAGCCGGCTTGCCGGCGAAGGCGATCTGACGGGCGCCTTCGCCGGCAAGCTGGCGCCTACGGTTTTTTGCAGGTCATGCGTCTTGCCATTGCACCTGGGCCATTTGCCGTTGCATCAGCACCTTGCCGTGGCGGATGGAGTACAGCGCCAGGCCCTGGCTGCGGATCATTTCGTAATCGCTGTCGGCAGACAGGATCAGCAGGTTCGCCGGGCGACCTTCTTCGATGCCGTAGCGCTCGCCCAGGGCCAGGGCCTTGGCGCTGTTGTCGGTGACCAGGTCCAGGGCGTTCTGCAAGTTGCGGTAGCCGAGCATGTGGCAGATGTGCAGGCCGGCTTCCAGTACCCGCAGGATGTTGCCGTTACCCAGGGGGTACCAGGGGTCGACAATCGAGTCCTGGCCGAAGCACACGTTCATCCCGGCCTCCAGCAGCTCATTGACCCGGGTCACGCCGCGGCGTTTCGGGAAGCTGTCGAAGCGCCCCTGCAGGTGGATGCTTTCGGTGGGGCAGGAGACGAAGCTGATGCCCGAATGCCCCAGCAGGCGGAACAGCTTGGCGCAGTAGGCGTTGTCGTAGGAGCCCATGGCGGTGGTGTGGCTGGCGGTGACCCGGGAGCCCATGCCCCGGCTGCGCGCTTCTTCGGCCAGCACTTCAAGAAAGCGCGAATGCGGGTCATCGGTTTCGTCGCAGTGCACGTCCACCAGGCAATCGGTGCGTTCGGCCAGGTCCATGAGGAACTTCACCGAGCTCACGCCTTGGTCCCGGGTGTATTCGAAGTGCGGAATACCGCCCACCACATCGGCGCCCAGGCGGATGGCTTCTTCCATCAGCTCGCGGCCGTTGCGGAACGATTCGATGCCTTCCTGGGGGAAGGCGACGATCTGCAGGTCGATCAGGTGCGCGCTTTGCTCGCGCACTTCGAGCATGGCCTTGAGGGCGGTGAGGTCCGGGTCGGTGACGTCGACATGGGTGCGTACATGCTGGATGCCGTGGGCGGCCAGGGCGCGGATGGTCTTGTGGGCACGGGCGCGGGTGTCTTCGGCGGTGATGGTGGCCTTGCGTTCGCCCCAGCACTCGATGCCTTCGAACAGGGTGCCGCTCATGTTCCAGCGCGGCTCGCCCGCGGTGAGGGTGGCGTCCAGGTGAATGTGCGGTTCGACGAAGGGCGGCACCACCAGGTTGCCGCCGGCATCCAGGTGCTCGGGGCCGAAGGCCGGCGCGGCGGTGGGGGCGTCCGGGCCCTGCTGGACGATGCGGGCGATGCGGCCGTTTTCCAGGTGCAGTTGGTGCAGGCCTTCACGGTGGCGCAGGCGGGCGTTGGTGATCAGCATCGGAGCGGTTCCTCGGGTCGGGCAATCAGCGGTTCAGCCGTGGGATCCGGGCGGCGGCCCTTGTCCCTCGGTCATTGGGCTGTGCTTCAACCGGTACCGGTCGAAGCAGGCAACTGGTTCGGGGCGGGTCATGATAGACCCTGAACGCGCCGGGAGGGCAAGGCCCGGGTTCAGGCCCGGGCGTCGAGGGTGGCGCTGGTGCGGGCGCCGAGCCAGGCGCTGAGCAGGACATAGCTCAGGCTGGCCACGCCGATGCCCACCAGCGGCGCGACCCAGGGCGAGCAGAAGGCCGCCAGGGTGCCCAGGCCATAGGCGGCCAGACCCGGCCAGTTCCAGGCCGGCAACTGGCTGTCGGCCAGGCGCGGGTAGCGGCCGCGCCAGCGGTAGAAGAAGTCCGCCATGATCACCCCGCCAATCGGCGGAATCACCGTACCCAGCAGGATCAGGTAGGGCACCAGCAGGTCGTACATGCCGAGCATCGCCAGCAGGGTGCCGATCAGCGCGCCCACCAGGGTCACGGTCTTGCGCCGGTCGGTGCGCAACAGGTTGCAGCCGGCCACGGCGAAGTTGTAGATGGTGTTGTCCTGGGTGCTCCAGATGTTCAACAGCAGCATGGCCATGGCCGCCATGGCAAAACCCTGGAGCAGCAGCACTTCGACCACGTCCGGCTGCTGGTAGACGATGGCGCCGTAGGCACCGATCAGCACCATCAGGCCGTTGCCGATAAAGAAGCCGATCAGGCTGGCGCTCACCGCCACCCGCGCCGAGCGGGAAAAACGGGTCCAGTTGGTGGCCTGGGTGGCGCCGCTGACGAAGGTGCCGAACACCAGGGTGATGGCGCTGGAAAGGTCCAGGCTGGCGCTTGGCGTGACCCTCAGCAAACCGTCGAGGCCGCCGACCTGCCGGGTGGCCACCCACATCGACAGCAGCAACAGCAGGCCCATGGCCGGCACCGCGATCCAGGACAGGATCTCCAGGCCGCGATAACCGATGTAGGCGGTGGCGCAGAAGGCCATGCCGAACAGCAGCATCAGCCCCAGTACCGCACCCGGATCCAGCTGGAAATACTTGCCCAGCACCACCGCGGCGGTGGCGGTGCCCCAGGCGTACCAGCCGATCTGGGTGAAACCCAGGATCAGGTCGCTGAGCTTGCTGCCCCGTTCGCCGAAGCAGAAGCGCCCCATCAGCACCGTGTTCAGCCCGCTCTTGAAGGCGATGTAGCCGAGGCTGGCGGCGTAGATCCCCAGCAGCAGGTTGCCGACGAGGATCACCACCAGCAGGGTGGTGAAGTCGAAGGCCACCCCCAGCTTGCCGCCGGCGAACATGGTGGCAGTGAAGAAGGTGAAGCCCAGCAGCACCATGGCCATGGAGGCCAGGCCCTTGCGGGCGTGCTGCGGAACTTCGCTCAAGGGGTAGTCGTTGCCGGGTTCGTGCTGGGTCATGGGCCTGTCCCTGGTCGCAGTGATGCCACGCTGTTGCAGGCGCCGTGCCAATCCTTGACGGCAGGGCCGGGCGCCCCAGCAGTTATAGCCGATGCCCGTGCCCCTGCACCGGGTGCCTGTGGCCCGGGGGCGAAAGCGGTGCACCCTTGGGCCAGATTGGTTCACCGGCGGTTCAGTCCTCGTCGGGGCTGAAAATGCTTTCGATGGGCAGCTGGAAGGCCCGGGCAATCTTGAACGCCAGGGGCAGGCTGGGGTCGTAGCGCCCGGTCTCGATGGCATTCACCGTCTGCCGTGACACCTCGAGGCGGGTGGCCAGTTCGGCCTGGGACCAGCCTTGCCGGGTGCGCAGTTCGCGCAGTTGGTTGTTCATCGGTAGCGCCGCACGCCGGCCACCGTGGCCAGGGCCCAGACCAGGCCCATCACGGGCCATACGTAGAACATCGAGAGCCGGGGCAGGCCGGCGGTTTCCAGGAAGCCGTAGCTGAAGGTGATCAGCGCGGTGCAGACAAAGGACAGGCCCAGGGCTTCGAGCTGGATGCGCCGGGCCAGTTCGTCCATGCGTCGCAACTGGCGCACCACCGCCAGGGCCATGGCAACCATGGGGATCACCGGCACCAGGGCCAGGGCGATCTTGCCCGGGCCCGGGTTCATGTCCGCCAACCAGTGGCTGCTCAGCAGCACGCAGGCGATGTAGGCCAGCAAGGCCAGGCCGAATTCCCTGAAATAGCGTTTGGTGCCCATGGGCGATCTCCTTTTAGTAAAGTGTCCTTTACATTAGGCGGGGCGCTTTTTCATGTCAAGGGTGCTTTACATCGGCGCCGTCGCGCTCAGTCGAAGAGGGCCACGCTGCGCCGGCCTTCGTGGAAGTCGAAGGCCTCCTGGATATCCCGTTCCACGGTGCGTCCCTGGGACAGCGGCGGCAACTGGTCCGGGGCGAAGAACGCCGCGTCGCTGGTTTCGCTGCCGGCCATCGGAGCCTCGGCGTCTTGCCGTTCGCAGAGGAAGTAGAGCTTGTAGAAGTCCCGGTGATCGGGCTTGTAGGGCCCCTTGGCCTTGTGCCGCAGGCCGTACAGCTGGCGCACCGAAACCTGCAGCCCGGCTTCTTCGCGGATTTCCTTGATGATGTTCTGCGCCGCCGACAGGCCCACATCGGCGTAGCCCCCGGGCAGGGCCCAGAGGCCGTCGTGCTGCTCGCGCACCAGGAGGATCTTGCCGTCCTCGATCAGCGCGCCGCGCACTTCCACCATCGGCGTCGAGTAGCGCTGGGCGAAGTCCGAGACCAGTTCGTTGATGCGCTCCAGGGGCACGTTGCCCAGCTGCGCGAGCATGTCGTGGGCGATCTCGGCGACTTCCTGGTAGCGCTCGCGATCATGCACGTCGCGGCAAAAATGCAGGCCGGTGGAGGCGATGGCTTGCAGGCGTTTGGCGTGGGTCAGCCAGCTGCTTTCCATGAGAGAGGTTCCTGCAACGTCAGAGAGAAGGCGCTTGTTTTAAGCCCTGGGCGCGCCGGGAGCAAGCACCACGCCGTGGTCGGCGGCGTGGCGCGGTGGGATCACCCGGTGAGCTGTTGCCGATGGCAACGCACTTGCTGCGTCGCATCGCCCAGCAGCTGTTGCGGCAGCTCGCAGCCCGGGCCGCGGCGGCTGCAGCGGTCGAAGAAGAAACAGCCGGCGGGCAGCTTGCGGTTGCCCGGCAGTTCGGTGGGCGCCGAGAGCTGGCTGTCCGCCAGGGGCGCACCGAGGCGCGGCATCGCCTCCAGCAGCAGTTGGGTATAGGGGTGGCGCGGGCGCTCCAGCACCTGTTCGGCGCTGCCCAGCTCGACGATCTGCCCTAGGTACATCACTGCCACCCGGTCGGCCATGTGCCGGACCACCGAGACGTTGTGGGAGATCAGCACGAAGGTCAGGCCGCGGCTGCGTTGCAGGTCCGCCAGCAGGTTGAGGATCTGCGCCTGCACCGAGATGTCCAGGGCCGAGGTCGGCTCGTCGAGGACGATGATGTCCGGGTTCGACGCCAGGGCCCGGGCAATGGCGATGCGCTGGCGTTGGCCGCCGGAGAACTGGTGCGGGTAGCGCTCCAGGTATTCGCCGCGGATGCCTACCTGCTGCGCCACCTTGGCGGCGATCTCACGCATGTGCGCCACCGGGGTGTTGCCCAGGGCGAACAGCGGCTCGGTGATGATCTTCCAGATCGGCAGGCGCGGGTCGAGGGACGACTGCGGGTCCTGGAACACGATCTGCACGTGGCTGTGGCGCTCTCGGTCGCTGGCGTAGGCCCAGCGCAGGTCGCCGCTGCTGGGCTTGACCAGGCCCATGAGCAGTTGCGCCAGGGTGCTCTTGCCGCAGCCGGATTCGCCGACGATGCCCAGGGTTTCCCCGGGGCGCAGCTCCAGGTCGATGCCGTTCAGGGCATGGGCGAAGGCCCGCGGCCGGCCCAGCCAGTCGTTGCTCAGGGGAAAGCGCACCTGTACATCGTTGAGGCGCAGCAGCGGCTCGCTGCCGGCCCGGGGTTGCGAAGCATTCATTGGGCGGACTCCGGGGCAGCCAGCCAGCAGGCACTCTTGTGCTGCTGGCTGGCATTGATCGAATGCAGCGGCGGCCGTTGGGCACACACCGCCATGGCCTGGCTGCAGCGCTCGCGGAAGGTGCAGCCGCCGGGCAGGTGAGCAAGGTTGGGCACCTGCCCGGGAATGGTCAGCAGCGGCTCGCCGGGGCGCACTTGCTCCGGCAGGCCGCTGAGCAGGCCGC
The DNA here is from genome assembly GCF_900103205.1 of Pseudomonas sp. NFPP12. NCBI lineage: Bacteria > Pseudomonadati > Pseudomonadota > Gammaproteobacteria > Pseudomonadales > Pseudomonadaceae > Pseudomonas > Pseudomonas sp. NFPP12. The sequence goes on along the minus strand of NZ_FMWW01000008.1, from coordinate 247,641 downwards.
GGGTGTAGGGGTGTTGCGGGTCGAGCATGACCTGGGCAGTACTGCCTTGCTCCACCACGGCGCCGGTGTACATCACATAGACCCGGTCGCAGAACTGCGAGACCACCGCCATGTCGTGGGTGATCAGGAGGATCGCGGTGCCCCGTTGCCGGGCTTTCTCGCGCAGCAACAGCAGCACCTGGCGCTGCACGGTCACGTCCAGGGCGGTGGTCGGCTCGTCGGCGATCAGCAACTGCGGATCGCAGGAAAACGCCAGGGCGATCATCACCCGCTGGCGCATGCCGCCGGACAGCTCGAAGGGGTAGGCCTGGAGCACCTGCTCGGGGTCGGCGATGTGCATGTCGCGCAGCAGGGCGATGGCCTTGGCCCGGGCCTCGTCCTGACTCAGGCGCTGGTGATGGATGATCACGTCGAGCATCTGCCGGCCGATGCGCCGGGTCGGGTTGAGGGCGGTCATCGGTTCCTGGAAGATCATCGCCGCATCGCGGCCACGGATCTGCAGCAGCTGTTTTTCCGGGGTGGTGAGCATGTCGCGGCCCAGCAGGCTCAGGCTGCCGGAGGTGATGCGGTAGCTGCGCTCGGGCAGCAGCCGCAGGCTGAGCATGGCGGTCACCGACTTGCCCGAGCCGGACTCGCCGACCACGCCGACGATTTCCCCCGGGTTGACGTGCAGCGACACGCCGTTGAGGGCCTGCACATTGCTGCGGTAGGCGGGGAATTCCAGGCTCAGGTTGTCGATGTTGAGAACGGCGGATGAGCTCATGGTCATTTCCCCTGTTGCCGTGGGTCGAGCAGGTCACGGATGCCGTCACCCAGCAGGTTGAAACCGGTGGCGGTGAACAGGATCGCCAGCCCGGGAAAGGTCGAGTACCACCAGTTGTCGAGGATGAAGTTGCGCCCGGTGGCCACCATCGCCCCCCATTCGGCGGTGGGCTGCTGCGCACCCAGGCCAATGAAGCCCAGGGCCGAGGCCATGAGGATGGCGCTGCCGATGTCCAGGCTCAGTTGCACCAGCAGCGGCGGCATGGCGTTGCGCCCCACGTGCCAGCTGACGATGTGCCAGCGCCCGGCGCCGTAGGTCTGCGCCGCCTTGACGTAGCCCATCTGGCGGATGCTCAGGGCCTGGCCCCGGGCCAGGCGCACATAGAACGGAATGCGCACCAGGGTGATCGCCAGCATGGCGTTGAACAGGCTCGGGCCCAGGGCGGCGGCCAGGGCCATGATCAGCACCAGCGATGGCACCGAGAGCATGATGTCCATCAGGCGCATGATCAGGCTATCGAAGCGCCCGCCGATGATCCCCGACAGGCAGCCCAACAGGCCCCCGGCCAGGCACGAGGCGAAGGCCACGAACAGGCCCACGCCCACCGACTGGCGGCTGCCATGGAGCACCCGGCTGAACAGGTCGCGGCCCACTTCGTCGGTGCCGAACCAATGGGCGGCGCTGGGAGCGGCCAGGCGTTGGGCCAGGTTCAGGGCATTGGGATCATGGCTCGACAGCCAGGGGGCGAAGGCCATGCACAACAGCACCAGCAGGGTCATGCACAGCCCGGCGATGGTCAGCGGGCTTTGCCGCACGCGGTAGCCCAGGTAGGCCAGGCGGGTGCGCCAGCCGCTGGCCTGGGCGGTGGGTTGTGGCAGGGGAATGTTCAAGGGAGCGGACATCTCAACTTACCTCGCCAATGCGCGGATCGATCACCCGGTACAGCAGGTCGATCGCCATGTTCAGCAGCACATAAATGAACGACACCAGGATCGCGAAGCCCATCACCGCCGGGAAATCCAGGGCCTGGATCGACTTCACCACGTAGGCGCCCATGCCCGGCCAGGCGAATACCGTCTCGGTCAGTACCGCGCCGTACAGCAAATCGCCCAGGGTCAGGCCGAGCACCGTCACCGAGGGGATCAGGGCGTTGGGCAGGGCGTGGCGCAGGATCACCGCCCAGCGCGACAGGCCGTAGGCCCGGGCGGTGCGGATGTAGTCTTCGCCCAGTTGGTCGAGCATGGCCGAGCGGATCTGCCGCGCCACCACCCCGAGGTTGACGAAGCCCAGGGTCACTGCCGGCAGGATCAGGTGCTGCAGGGCATTGAGGAACAGCGGGATGTCCCCGGCCAGCAGCGAGTCGATCAGGTAGAAGCCGCTGACCGTGGGCGGCGGCTCCAGGCCTTCGTCCAGGCGCCCGCTGCCGGGCAGCCAGCCGAGGTGGCCGTAGAACAGCACGATCAGCCCCAGCCCCAGCCAGAACGCCGGGGTGGAAATGCCGGTGACCGCCAGGGTGCGGGCGATCTGGTCGATGAAGCGGTTGTGATAGACCGCCGACACTACCCCCAGCGGCACCCCCACCAGCACCGACAGCAGCAGGGCGGCCAGGGCCAGCTCCAGGGTTGCCGGGAAGAAGTTCTGCAGGTCCTCCAGCACCGGGCGGCTGGTGCGGATCGAGGTGCCCAGGTCGCCGTGCAGCAGGTCGAGCATGTAGCGCCCGTACTGCTGGTACAGCGGCAGGTCCAGGCCCAGCTGGTGGCGGATGTTCTGCACGATGGCATCGCTGGCCCGGTCGCCGGCGATCAGCCGCGCCGGGTCACCGGGAATCAGGTGCGAGATGGTGAAGGTAATCAGCGAAACCCCGACCACGACCAGCAACAGGCCGAGCAGGCGTTTGCGCAACATATTCAGGAAGGCCATGAGGCAACCTCGTTAACGCTTGACGAACGGCAGGGGGCACGACGGCCCCTCGCCGGGGACACGGCAACCCGGCGCCACCCCGTTTCAGGGGCAGGCGACGGGGAACGCAGGGCCGGTCCTACTTGCTGATTTCGGCGATGTTGAACACCTGTTCCAGCATCGGGTGGAACACGTAGCCCTTCACCGAATCGCGCATCGGCAGGCTGTAGTTCTTCTGGTACAGGTAGGCGTAGACGTTGTCCTTGAGGACGATCCTCTGCGCTTTCTGGTACAGCTCGATGCGCTTGGCGGTGTCGTTGGTGGCCGCGGCATCGCGGATCAGGCTGTCCACCTCGGGGTTGCTGTAGAACGAGCGGTTGCCCGGCAAGCCCTGCAGGCTGGAGTCGAACCAGAAGTTCATGAACATGTAGGGGTCGGCGAAGTCCGGGCTCCAGGAGCCGATGGCCACGTCGTAGTCGCCCTTGCCCACCCGTTCGCGCATGGTGGCGTTGGCCAGCTTCTCCATCTTCAGGTTGATGCCCAGGGGCGCCAGGCCCGCTTGCAGGGTCAGTCCGATGGACTCCCAGTTGGCGTCCTTGTCCGAGTAGAGGTAGGTCAGGTTGCTGATTTTCTGCGGGACCTTGGCCAGGCTGGCCTTGGCGCCGTCGAGGTTCTGCTGCATCAGCGGCAGGCTCGAATCGTGGGCCCACATGCCGTCGGGGATCGGCCCGTTCATCAGCTTGGCCTGGCCCTTGAGGATGCCGTCGACGATGCCCTTGTAGTCGATGGCCTGGACCAGTGCCTGGCGCGCTTCGACGTTGTCCAGGGGCGCACGCTGGTTGTTCAGGTACAGGTAGTTGACCCGCAGCGAGGGGAAGGTCTGGATCACGATGCCTGGCTTGCCGGCCAGGGTGCCGAGCTGGTCTTCGGGCATGTCCTCGATGATGTCCAGGTCGCCGCGTTCCAGTTGCAGGCGGCGCACCGAGGCCTCGCTGATGATCTTGATCACCACCTTGTTCAGGCTCGGCTTGGGGCCGGCGTAATAGCTGTTGGGTTCCAGCGTCAGCGCCTGGCCCTTCTGCCAGTTGCTCAGGCGGAAGGCCCCGGAGCCGGCGGTGTGGGTCGAGAGGTAGGCGTTGACGTCCTCGCCCTTGTTGGCCACGTCCGGGTTGATGATGCCGCCGCCGTTGTGGGCCAGGGTGTAGAGGAAGGGCGCGTAGGGTTTCTTCAGGGTGAAGCGCACGGTCAGCGGGTCGACCACGGCCACGCTCATGTCATCCGGGAAGGCGCCGGACGGGCCTTGCTTGAGCTGCATCAGGCGGTCGAAGGAGAACTTCACCGCGGCGGCGTCCACCGGCTTGCCGTCGTCGAACTTGTTGCCCGGCTTGAGCTTGAAATCCCAGGTCAGGTTGTCGGCGGAGGTGCTCCAGCTCTCGGCCAGGTCGCCCTGGACTTCGGTGCTGCCCTTGCCGTTCTCGACCTTGTAGGTCACCAGCTTCTGGTAGGCCGGGTAGGTCACGGCCCAGTCGTTGTTGTCGATGGTCACGGCGGGGTCGAGGGTCTGCGGGTCGGCGGCCTTGCCGATCATCAGGGTGTCCTTGGGCGCGGCGGCGCTGGCTGCCTGCCACGCGCCCAGGCTCAGGGCGGCGCACAGCAGGGACAGGGCGACACGGGTGGACAGACGCACATCAGGGTGATTGCGGTTAGGGGTCATGCCGGTTTCCTTGATCATTCGATGTTGGGAAGTTCGTCAGGTTTTTTATAAAAGCTATAACCGGGCAGTTGTTGCTGAAGCAGTGTTGCAGTAGGACCGGCTTGGGGCAGTTAGCTGCCTGTTGTTGTGGCCGGTGGGGAGCGGGAAATCAGTGTTCGAAGGGCTGGTCGTGCTCCTGGATCAGGGGAAAGTCCTCGGCGTTGGGCAGCTCGTAGTGCCACCACTCGGTGGGGATGGCCTCGAAGCCGGCGCTGAGCATGATCCCCAGCAGCATCAGGCGGTTGCGCTGCACCTGGGGCGGCAGGTCGCTGTAGAACTGGTGCGACTTGGGCTCCATGGCGTCGAAGGCGGTGCCCATGTCCAGCGGCTGGCCGGTTTCATCCACCAGGGTCAGGTCCACGGCCACGCCCCGGGTGTGGTGCGAGCCCAGGCGCGGGTCGCGCACGTAGTCCGGGTTGGGCAGGGCCTGCCACAGCAGGTGCTGGGCGTAGGCCGGGCGGTAGGCGTCGTAGATGCGCAGGCCCAGGCCGGCCATGCGTGCCAGCTGGCTGGCCTTGTACAGGCAGGCGGCGGCGTCCTTGTGCAGCAGGCAGCGGGCGTTGCGATAGATCACCTGGCCGGCCAGGTTGTCGGCGCCGGCGTAGATCAGGTCGATCTGAAGCTGATGGCGCTGGGCGTCGATTTCGACAAGGGGGCTGTTGTTCACTCACTCACTCCATCTGGGTTAACGCTTGAAGGTCAGGACTCGAACTGGCCGAAGGCTTCCTGCAACTGTCGGTTCTTGGCCAGGCGCTGGTCCAGGCGCTCGCCATAGCCCTCGGCCACGGCGGACACCATCAGGTTGAACAGGCAGGTCAGGGGCGCGAGGGAATCCCAGAACTGGCCGACATCGGTTTTCAGTTGCAGCAGGTCCAGCGGGTAGTCCCGGGCCCAGGGGCACTGCAGGTCGGTGACCAGGGCCAGGGGCAGGGCGTTGGCATTGGCCACTTCGCAGAAGGTCTGGGTGATGCTGGAGTAGGCGCGAAAGTCGGAGATGATCGCGTAGGGCTTGGCAAAGCCGGAGTTCAGGGTCTCGGCGTAGATGCCTGAAAGCCCGTCCACGTAGTAGACCTTGGGCCGGATGTATTCCAGGTGGCTGTGGAAGGCGTTGAGGATGCCCCGGGTCGACTGGATGCCGATGATGAACACCGCGTCGGCCTCGACGATCTGTTGCACGATGGCGGCGAAGGGCTGGCTGCGGGCCAGGCCATAGACATGCTGGATGGCCTCGATCTCGCGATGCATCGAGCGCTCCAGGGCATCGTCCTGATGGGCTTCGCTGCGAAAGGCGCCGAGCCGGTCGGTGATCAGCCAGGAGGCCGGGGCATCGCCGCGCAGGCCTTGCTTGACGTCATCCAGGTTGCGATAGCCCAGCGAGCGCAGGAAGCGCCCCACGGAAATTCCCGTGGTGCCGGCTTGCTGGGCGATGCTGTCGGCGGTCTCGAAGGGCAACTGCTGGAGGTTGGCCAGCAGGTAGGTGGCGATGCGCTTGCCGGTGGGGGTCAGGCTTGCAAACTGCTGTTCCAGGGTGACTTGGAAACTGTTCTTGTCCATGACCATCTCGCCGGGCGTTCGCTGGAAATGTTATTTGTGTTTCATTTTTGTATCTCGTGTTAGAAACATAACATCGGCTTTCGCGACAAGACAAGGCTTTTGTCCAGGGTGGTCGTTTTCGGCAGAAAGTGACGTTGCCGGCTATCTCAGCCCGATGGAGGGGAAGCGCCCAGCCAGCGCCCGAGGTCGATGATGGCGGCTTCCACGCTGCTGCTGCGGCCGCTCCAGCTGCAGGCCAGCATCAGGTTGCGCGGCAGGTTGAAGTCCTCCACCGCAAAGCCCTGGGTGTCGCGCCCGGCGTGATCGTGGGGCACCTGCCGGCGCAGGGTGGCGGGGCCTTCGAAGTAGGCCCACACCGGTTTGCCCAGGGCGACCGCCGCGCCCACTTCGAAGGCGGTGCCGGAATCCGGCTCCAGGCCGCGAAAGTCATTCAGGTTGGCCAGCAATGCATCGCAGCCGCGGATCATCTGCAGGTTCTGCCGGTAGATCCACTGCGCGGTGGCTTCTGGCGTGAGGCGAGGTGGCGCCTGGTTATCCAGGGGAAACAGGCCGTGCAGGCCCTGGGCGCTGCACAGTTGCTTGAGGTATTCGCCATGGGCCGGGGCGTCGGCGCGAAACACGTCGAAGCCGGCGAGGTAGATACGGGGAGGCATGGAGAGGGCTCCTGGGTTCAGTCCAGTGGCTTGCTCATGTACACCCGGTGCAGGCCGTGCTCCACGACGCGGTGGGTTTCCACGTAGCCGTGGCGGCTGTACAGGGCGATGTTCTCGCTCATGGCTGCGTTGGTGTACAGGCGCACGCAACTGTGACCGGCGGCCACGGCCTGTTGTTCGGCAAAGGCCAGCAGTTGCCGGCCATGGCCCCGGCCCTGGGCCTCGGGGTGGACCGCCAGGTTGTCCAGCAGCAGGGCTTGATGGGCGTCCAGCAGGACAACGAAACCGGCGATTGCCTGCTGCTCCTCCAGGACCCAGACCTGCCGGGCCAGCACCAGGCACGAATAGTCTTCGAGCATGGGCGCCGGTTCCCGGCCGATCCGCGCGATATAGGGCGCATAGGCGCGCTTGGCGATGCCTTCGATGGCGGCGAGGTCGGGCAGGGCAGCGGGGCGAATGGTCGGCGGCATGGGCGCGAGTGCTCGGGTAACGGCGGGGTGGGGCAATCATAGGCATAAAAAAACCACCCCGTGGGGTGGTTTCTTCGGCGGGCTTATTCGCCGCGGTAGATGCAGCCGCTGGTGCAGGTTTCGTGGATGCGGATCGCACTCAGCTCCGGCAGCAGGGGCTTGAGCTCATTCCAGATCCATTTGGCCAGGACTTCGCTGGTGGGGTTTTCCAGGCCGGGAATGTCGTTCAGGTAGTTGTGGTCCAGGCGCTCGTACAGCGGCTTGAAGATTGCCTTGATTTCCGAGAAGTCGCGGATCCAGCCGGTGTGTGCGTCGACCTCGCCACTGAGGTGGATCGCCACCTTGAACGAGTGGCCATGGAGGCGGCCGCACTTGTGGCCCTCGGGCACGAAAGGCAGGCGGTGGGCGGATTCGAAGGTAAATTCTTTGAAGATTTCCACAGTGTCGGTCAGCTCTGTCAGATGGCTATCGCCCGGGGGCGAGTTGAGGCAGGCGGCGAGTTTATCAGCTTGCCCCGGCGCTTGCGGAAAAACCCTGACTAAAGGGTCAGTGCGCGGCCTGGGGCAGCCTCACAGGCTTTGCAGGCGTTCGCCCAGGCGATTCTGCGCCGCCAGTTCGAGGAACTCGTCCCCCAGGCGCCGGCTTTCGTCCATGGCGCTGCGCCAGTATTTTTGCCGGCCGGCGTCATCGCCCATGAAGCGCTTGAAGTCGTTGCGGTCCGGCAGTTTGCCGTAGGGCAGGCGCGCCAGGTATTCCTTCGACGGCGCCAGCAGCAAGACGTCCCGCAGGCGTTCGGGGCTGGCCCGGCGCCAGGGCAGGGTCTTGTCGAACCAGCCGGGGATCACCCGGTCGGTGAAGTGCGGGTAGAGCACGATGTCGCTGCCGCTGTAGGGCAGGTCCAGGTGGTAGTCCAGCAGGCCGCCGTCGCGGAAGGTGCCGGCCCCGGCGCCGGGCAGTTCGCGCACGCCCTGCATGACCATGGGGATCGAGCCCGAGGCCAGCAGCGCCTGGCGCAGGTTGCCGCGGTCCAGGGGCACGAAGCGCGAGGGGAAGTCTTCCAGGGTGTGCAAGGGCGGGGCCAGGCGCGGGTCGTGCAGTACCAGGCGCTCGAAGTGCCGGGCCAGGCGCGCGCGGCCCCGCAGATTGTCGGCGATCACCGAGGACAGCCCCAGGCCGAGGCGCCCGCGATGGTCGTCGGCGAGCAGGCCGTGGCTTTTGACCACCATGATGTTCAGCCGGTAGTGAGGGTTGTCGAGGATCGAAGCGTCGCGGCCCTCCAGCAGGTCCTCGAGCATGCGCCGGGAGCTCTGGCTGATCTGCGCCATGGTCACGCCCTTGGCAAAGCTCTGGGCGTTGTACAACTGGCCGAGGCGGCGGATGCCTTCGGCGGCGTCCGGCAGGCAGGCGCTGGCGAAGCGCCAGGAACCCACCGAGGCGCCGATCAGCGAGCGTTCCCGGGGCGCCGATGGCAGCCATTCACCGAACAGCGCCAGGTCCAGGCCCTGGATGCCCAGGGCCTTGGGGCCGCCGGCGGCGCCGGGCAAGGTGCCGACTTCACGGGGGTGCAGGCCTTGCTGGCGGATGCGGGCCAGGGCGCGGGGGCCGGCCTTGAGGGTCAGGGCGGGAAACTTGATATGGATGGCGGTCATACCGGGCTCACTCTTGAATCAGCCGCCGAGTATAGAGAACCCAGGAGCCGGGGGCCGAGTGAAACTTATGTCGGGGGCCATGCTGGCCATTCAGTTTCAATTAAGTTGCCTTGGGTATGGTCTGCGGCATCGGCCTTTGGCCACCGACTTTGGAGAACTGCCATGAAGACCCTTGCCGCGCTGTTCGGCGCCAGCCTTGTCGCCCTGACCGCCAGCCTGGCCCACGCCCGCGACCTGGGGCCGGACGAAGCCCTGAGACTGCGCGACGCTGGTACCATTGTGTCCTTTGAAAAACTCAATGCCACGGCCCTGTCCCGGCATCCTGGAGCGAGCATCAGTGAAACCGAGCTCGAAGAAGAGTACGGCAAGTACATCTACCAGGTTGAACTGCGCGACCCGCAGGGGCTGGAATGGGACCTGGAACTGGACGCCGTGAGCGGCCAGGTACTCAAGGATCATCAGGACACCTAATGAACCGCACTCTGCGCACCGCCGGCAGCCGTGCAGCCCTGGCGCTGCTGCTGTTCTGCTCCCTGGCCATGGCCCGCGACCTGGACCAGGACGAGGCCCTGCGCCTGCGCCAGCAAGGGGTGATCCTGCCCCTGGAGCAACTGCTCAAGCAGGCCATGGACCGTTACCCCGGGGCCAAGCTGCTGGAGGCCGAGCTGGAAGAAAAGCACGATGTGTACATCTATGAAGTCGAGCTGTTGACCGTGGACGGGGTGGTTCGCGAGCTGGACCTGGAAGCCGCCACCGGGCGTTTGTTGAAAGATGAGGAAGACGACTGATGCGCCTGCTTGTGGTGGAAGACCACGTATCCCTGGCCGATGAACTGCTTGAAGGCCTGAACCGCCAGGGCTACGCCGTGGACTGGCTGGCCGACGGCCGCGACGCGCTGTACCAGGGCGCCAGCGAACCCTATGACCTGATCATCCTCGACCTCGGCCTGCCCGGGGTGCCGGGCCTGGAGGTGCTGCGAAAGTGGCGCGCCGATGGCCTGGCAACGCCGGTGCTGGTCCTCACCGCCCGCGGCTCCTGGGCCGAGCGCATCGAGGGGCTCAAGGCCGGCGCCGACGATTACCTGAGCAAACCGTTCCATCCCGAAGAGCTGCACCTGCGGGTCCAGGCCCTGCTGCGCCGCTCCCATGGCCAGGCCAACCAGCAGACCCTGCAGGCCGCCGGGCTACACCTGGACGAGGGCCGGCAATGTGTGGTCCGCGACGGCCAGGATGTCTTGCTGACCGCCGCGGAGTTCCGCCTGTTGCGCTATTTCATGCTGCACCCGCAGCAGATCCTGTCCAAAAGCCACCTGGCCGAACACCTCTACGACGGTGAAACCGAGCGCGATTCCAACGTCCTTGAAGTTCACGTCAACCACCTGCGGCGCAAGCTGGGCCGCAGTGTGATCGAAACCCGCCGCGGCCAGGGTTATCTGTTCGGCGGAACCACTTCGTGAGATCGATCCAGCGCCGCCTGAGCCTGGGCCTGATCACGGTGATGGTGGTGGTCGGGCTGGTGCTGGCGCAGACCAGCCTCTGGCTGTTCGAGGTGGGCCTGCAACGCTACCTGGAATCCGGCCTGCGCAACGACAGCGAGAGCCTGCTGCTGGCCCTGGTGCGCGGCCCTCAGGGGCTGCAGCTGGATGAACGACGTCTGTCGCCGGCCTACCAGCGGCCGTTTTCCGGGCACTATTTCCGTATCGATTTTGCCGATGTGCACTGGCGCTCGCGCTCACTGTGGGACCAGGAACTGCCGCAACTGGAGCGCGCCGGCCTGCAGGGCAACCTGCAACTGGGGCCGGAGGGCCAGCAACTGCTGGTGCTGCGCAGCGACTACAAGCGCCTCGGGCAGTCGATCTCCATCAGCGTGGCCCAGGACTACACCCCGGTGCGTGAAAGCTTCCAGCGCATGCGCCAGATCGGCCTCGGGCTGGGGCTGGCCGGGCTGCTGCTGATCCTGCTGCTGCAACGCCTGACCGTGCGCCGCGCCCTGCGCCCGCTGGAAACCGCCCGCGAGCAGATCGCCCAGTTGCAACAGGGCCAGCGTTCGCAACTGGATGCCCAGGTGCCGGTGGAGCTGGAGCCCCTGGTGGCGCAGATCAACCACTTGCTGGCCCATACCGAAGACAGCCTCAACCGTTCCCGCAATGCCCTGGGCAACCTGGGCCATGCCTTGAAGACCCCGTTGGCGGTGCTCCTGAGCCTGGCGTCGAGCCCCAGGCTCGACGGCCACCCCGAGGTGCGCAGGATGCTCCAGGAACAGTTGGAGCAGGTGCAGCAGCGCCTCAATCGCGAACTCAACCGTGCGCGGCTGGCGGGGGATGCGCTGCCCGGGGTGCTGTTCGAGTGCGATGCCGAGCTGCCGGGGCTCCTGGCGACCTTGAACATGATCCATGGCCAGCACCTGGAACTGAGCTACCAGGCGCCACCGGGGCTGCGCCTGCCCTGGGACCGGGAAGACCTGCTGGAGCTCTTGGGCAACCTGCTGGACAACGCCTGCAAATGGGCGGATGCCCAGGTGCGCCTGAGCGTGGAAGAGCGGCCGCAGGGCTTCTGCCTGGCGGTGGACGACGACGGCCCGGGCATTCCCGAAGCGCGGCGCGATGAGGTATTCGGCCGGGGCACGCGCCTGGATGAACAGACCCACGGCCACGGGCTGGGCCTGGGCATCGTGCGCGACATCGTCGACGCCTGCGGTGGAACCCTGAACCTGGGGGAAAGCGAGTGGGGCGGCTTGCGGGTAGAGATCGAGTTGCCCAGACGCTGAACTTGCCGGGCGCCAGGTTCGGCGCCCGTGGCGGCTGTCGATCAAGCGTCGAACCCTGGCGCTCTCTGGAGCGTTGCGTCCCTGCGACGCAGTGCCGGAAAGACCGTCCGCAGCCTGCGGTAGCGGCTACACCAGACGGCTCGGCCCCGACCTGTAGCCGCTGCCGAGCCACGGCAAGGCTGCGACAAGGCCCGAAGGGCCTTTGGCGTCCTCAAGGGCGGCTATCGCAGCCTGCGGCAGCCGGGTCAGACGCGGAACTGGTCCATCAGGCTCTGTTGCTGGTTGGCCAGGCTGTTGAGCGACTGGCTGACCCGCGCCGATTCATTGGCCTGCTCCGACAGCGATTCGGTGACATCGCGAATGGTCGCCACGTTGCTGTTGATCTCTTCGGCCACCGCGCTCTGCTGTTCGGCGGCGCTGGCGATCTGCAGGTTCATGTCGCTGATCACGGTTACCGCATCGCCGATCTGGCGCAGGGCGGTGACCGCCTGGCCCACTTGTTCGACGCTGCCCTGGGCCTGGCGATGGCTGTTGTTCATCGAACCCACCACCTCCCGCGTGCCGTTCTGCAGTTGCTCGATCACCTGGCGGGTTTCTTCCACCGACTCCTGGGTGCGCTGGGCCAGGTTGCGCACCTCATCGGCCACCACCGCGAAGCCGCGGCCGGCTTCCCCGGCGCGAGCGGCTTCGATGGCCGCGTTCAAGGCCAGCAGGTTGGTCTGCTCGGCAATCGAGCGGATCACTTCCAGTACCGTGCCGATCTGCTCGCTGTTGGCGGCCAGGCCTTCGACCTGGGTCATGGCGGCGCTCATGTCGGCGGCCAGCAAGTCGATGCTGCGGGTGGTGTGGTCGATCACGTTCAGGCCCTGGCGGGTGGCCTGGTCGGCATCCCGCGCGGCCTGGGCGGCCTGGGCCGCGCTGCGGGCCACGTCTTGGGCGGTGGCGCTCATTTCATGGGAAGCGGTGGCCACCTGGTCCACCTGGCGATACTGCTGCTCCATGCCGGCGCTGGTCTGGGTGGCGATGGCCGAAGACTGGTCGGCGGTGCCGCGAGCATCCTGCACCGAGCGTTTTACCTCGGCGATGATCGGCTGCAGCTTGTCCAGGAAGCGGTTGAACCAGCCGGCCAACTGACCCAGTTCGTCCTGCTTGTCGTAGGCCAGGCGTCGGGTCAGGTCGCCTTCGCCGCTGGCGATGTCTTCGAGCATGTGGGCCACGCCGAGGATCGGCCGGGTCACGCTGCGGGCCATCAGCCACACCAGCAACAGGCCCACCACCGCGGCCAGCAGGCCCAGGCCGAGCTCGATCAGGGTGCCGCTGTTGTTGCGCGCATCCAGCTCGCTTTTCAGGGCTTCGGCCGGGCCTACCAGGACTTTTTCCGGAACATCCAGCAGTACGCCCCAGGCCTTGCCACCGGGGATCGGGGTGAAGGGCGCCAGCACCTTGAGTTCACGGTTGCTGTGCAGGCTCTGGGTCTGGGTGCTGTTGGCCAGCAGGCGGATCAGCTCGGCGCCGTTGGTGGTGTCGACGCTGTCCAGGCGCTGGCTGAGCTTGCTGGCGTCCGGGCTGTAGCCGGCCAGCAGGCCCACCGGGCTCAGGATGCTGACGTTGGTCTGGCCGGCATAGAGGCGCTTGCTGGCGCTCTGGCTGATGGCCTGGAGGCTGTTGAGGTTGATGTCCACCGACAGCGAAGCGATGACTTTGCCGTCCACCATCAGCGGGAAGACGATGCTGGTCATCAGCACCTTCTGGCCGTCGATGTCATAGAAGTAGGGTTCGATCACGCAGGGCTTGAGGGTGCTGCGCGGGCAGGTGAACCAGGCGTTGGCCGGCTGGCCGCTGGGGCCGGTGCGGGTGTCGCTCATGTCGCTTTCGGGCAGTGACATGGAGGTCAGCTTGCCCGGGGTGGGTTGGGACCAGTACAGGGCGAAGCGGCCCTTTTCGTTGCTGCCCAGTTCGCTCTGGCCGCCGAACAACTCGTCCTTGCCGTCCAGGGCGTTGGCTTCGAACACCAGGGACAGGCCCAGCAAGTCGGGGTTGGCCTGCAGCGCCGACTTGACCTGGCGGGTCAGGTCCTCGCGCAGGTCGAAGGCGTCGAGGAAGCGTTTCTCGGCCTGTTCCCGCAGGAACAGCACCTGGCGCGAGAAGCCGTGGCCGTATTGATAGGCGTCCATGAATTGCTGGCGGATCCCCAGTGCCTGGACTTCACCCTGAGCCTCGATCCGCGCCTGGGCGGCTTCGTTGAGCATCTCCATGCTCGAGGCCTTCACCAGCTCGGAGCTGTGCTCCATGCGATACAGCGAAAGCCCCACCAACAGCGACACGATGCCCAACAGGCAGAGTCCGGCCAGCAAGGTGATTTTCCATTGGATGGAAAGTTGTCTGAGCGACATGGAGACGTCCTTTATTCGATAAATATCTGAGACTTTGCACTGTAGCGGCCGACCAATGGCGTTCTTTAAACGCTTGTTCGAAATAAACCGCGAGGCGCTGGGGCTGCTGTGCAGCCCGGTGCGGGCAAGCTCCCTCGCCACGGGTACGGGGTTGGTCTTGGGGGCTTTACGAGCAAGCCCGCTCCTGCGGGCGGCGGGGTGCGGGATTTTGACAAGCCGGGTCGGCTGCTGCAAAGTGCGCCCCCCTAATAAGAACCTCTTTCATTTCGATGTCGGCAGCCCGCTGCCTTCCGGTCGGTCACAGGCTTTTGCGCCATTTTTAGCGGCGCAGTAATGAGGTAACGATGATTAACGCAGTAATTGCCGCGGTTGGCGTAATGCTGGTGCTCAGCCTGTCCCGCGTGCATGTAGTGATCGCCCTGATCATTGGCGCCCTGGTGGGCGGCCTGGCCGGCGGCCTGGGCATCGAGGCCACGCTCAAGGCCTTCAATAGCGGCCTGGGGGGCGGTGCCACCGTGGCCATGTCCTACGCCTTGCTCGGTGCTTTCGCCGTGGCGATTGCCAAATCCGGGCTGGCCCACGCGTTGGCGGACAAGATCCTGCTGCTGGTGGACCGGCAGGACGCCACCGGCGGCGGCCAGGTCAAGTGGCTGCTGATCGGCCTGCTGTGGGTGGTGGCGATTGCCTCGCAGAACATCCTGCCGATCCACATTGCCTTCATTCCGCTGCTGGTGCCGCCGCTGCTGTATGTGCTGACCAAGCTGCAGCTGGATCGCCGGCTGATCGCCTGTGTGATCACCTTCGGCCTGATCACCCCCTACATGTTCCTGCCGGTGGGTTTCGGCAACATCTTCCTCAACGAAATCCTCCTGGCCAACGTGGCCCGCAGCGGCGTCGATATCAGCCAGGTCAACGTCACCCACGCCATGGGCATTCCCGCCCTGGGCATGCTTTGCGGCTTGCTGCTGGCGTTCTTCAGCTACCGCAAGAAGCGCGTCTATGACCTGGACCGCATCGAGAAGGTCGAGCAGGTGGCGGTGCAGTACAACCCGCGGACCCTGCTGGTGGCCGCGGCGGCCATAGTCGCGGCGTTCGTGATCCAGCTGCTGCTGGACTCGATGATTATCGGTGCCTTGTGCGGTTTTCTGATTTTCTCGGTGTCGGGCATCGTGCGCTGGCGCGAGACCGACGAGCTGTTCACCGAAGGCATGAAGATGATGGCCATGATCGGCTTCATCATGATCGCCGCCTCGGGGTTCGCCGAAGTGATGAAGGCCACCGGCGAGGTCAATTCCCTGGTCCAGGCTTCGGCGGCCTGGATCGGCCACAGCAAGGGCGTGGGCGCCTTGCTGATGCTGCTGGTGGGCCTGCTGGTGACCATGGGTATCGGCTCGTCGTTCTCCACGGTGCCGATCCTCGCGGCGATCTTCGTGCCTTTGTGTGTGCAACTGGGCTTCAGCCCGCTGGCCATCGTCTGCATCGTCGGCACCGCCGGTGCCCTGGGCGATGCCGGTTCGCCGGCCTCGGACTCGACCCTGGGACCGACCTCGGGCCTGAATATCGACGGCCAGCACCACCACATCTGGGACACCGTGGTTCCGACCTTCCTGCACTACAACCTGCCGCTGCTGGCCTTTGGCTGGGTGGCGGCCATGGTCCTCTGATCATCTCGCTCTCGTAGACGTCGGGGGTTGTCGTAGGAGCTGGCTTGCCAGCGAAGGCATCGGCAAGCTCGGTGCAAGGCTCGAGGGCCCCTTCGCCGGCAAGCCGGCTCCTAGGGGGTCAGGCTCAACTTTTTTTTTGGCGTGCCGTTAACGGCATATCACGCCAATAAAAAACCAAGAGTGAGCCCCCTATGCGCTTGAGCCTGAAGGCCAAAGTCCTGTCCCTGGCAGTACTCCCGGTACTGCTGTTCGCCCTGGTGATCAGCCTGAGCACCGTGCTCATGCTGCGCCAGCAGGCACAGAAGGAAGTCGAGGAAACCCGCAACCGGCTGCTGACTGAAGCCAAGGCCACCCTGCAGAGTTATGTGGAAGTCGCGCTGACTACCGTCAAGCCGCTCTACGATGAGGCGGCGCAGGGCGATCAGGCCGCCCGGGCCGAAGTGGTCAAGCTGCTGTCCAATATCAGCTATGGCAAGGACGGCTACTTCTTCGGCTACGACTCCGAGACTGTGCGCCTGTTCAAGGGCAACAGCCCGGACGGCGTGGGCAAGAGCTTCAAGGACAACCGCGACCCCAATGGTGTGTACGTCAACCGCGAGCTGGTGCGGGTCGGCAAGGACGGCAGCCACTATGTGCAATACAGCTCGACCCAGCCGGGCAGCGACGTGCTGGTGCCCAAGCTGGGCTACACCGAGTACCTGCCCAAGTGGGACATGGTGCTGGGCACCTCGGTCAACCTCGATGGCATCGACGCCCAGGTCGCCGCAGTGCAGAGCAGCGTCAATCAGCGCATGGAAGGCATGGTCCTGAGCATCCTCGGGATCGCCGCGGTGGTGCTGGTGGTGATCGCCGCCCTGGGCATGCTGGTGGCCAACACCATGCTGCGCCCGCTGAACCTGATGAAAGCCAACCTCGACGATATCGCCGCCGGCGAGGGCGACCTGACTCGGCGCCTGGCCATTACCAGCCAGGACGAACTGGGGCAGTTGGCCGGCTCGTTCAACCGCTTTGTCGACAAGATCCACGGCCTGGTGCGCCAGATCACCGAGATGACCGGCCAGCTCACCGAGCTGGTGACCCAGGTCTCGGATCAGGCCCAGCGTTCGGAACAGGCCATGGAGCGCCAGCGCCACGAGACCGATCAGGTGGCCACGGCGATCAACGAAATGTCTTCCGCAGCCCATGAGGTGGCTCGCAGTGCCCAGGGCGCAGCCGTTGCCGCCCAGCAGACCGATGAAGAGGGCCAGGCGGCCAAGCGTGTGGTGGATGGCAGCATCCAGCAGATCCATGCGCTGGTCAGCGATATCCGCAACAGCGGCACTTCCCTGGACAGCCTGCAGCAGGACGTGACGTCGATTGTCAGCGTGCTGGACGTGATCCGCTCGATCGCCGAGCAGACCAACCTGCTGGCCCTGAACGCCGCCATCGAAGCGGCTCGGGCCGGGGAGGCCGGGCGCGGTTTTGCGGTGGTGGCCGACGAAGTACGGGCCCTGGCCAGCCGCACCCAGCAGAGCACTCAGGAAATCCAGGGCATGATCGACCGCCTGCAGCAGGGCACCCGGGTGGCGGTGGACGCCATGCGCCGTTCCAGCGATGCGGGCGACGGCACCTCGGTGAAGGCCAACGAAGCCGGGGCGTCGCTGGACACCATGGCCCAGTTGATCGGCACCATCAATTCGATGAACGCGCAGATTGCCAGTGCGGCGGAAGAACAGACTGCGGTGGCCGAAGAGATCAATCGCAGCGTGCACCAGATTGCCGTGGCGGTGGACAGTGTGGCTGATGAAACCCAGCGCGGCGCCCAGACTTCCCGCAGCCTGGCGGACCTGGGTCAGCGCCTGGGGCGGCTGGTGGGGCAATTCCGTATCTGAGGGGCGCTGGGGCTGGTGTAGCCGCTGCCGAGCCTGCGAGGCTGCGAAAAGGCCCGAAGGGCCTTGCGTGGCGGTCTTTAGGCAGCCTACCAGAAGGTCCCACAGCCCCCGTCAGCAGCTACATCAGGGTGTCACCTGCACGGCTCAGGCGCTGATATCGCGCATCAGCAGGCCAAAGCGCAGGTCCACCTGATCAGGGATCGGCAGGTACACCGTATGGCCGTCACCTGGCGCCACTTCGATGGCTTCGCCCTTGGCGTTCTGCAACTGGTGCAGGTCGAAGTGGAAGTTGCCCCGAGGGGTCATCAGTTCCATGTGATCGCCCAGGGCGAAACGGTTTTTCACCTTCACTTCGGCCAGGCGGTCGCGGCGTTCGCCGGTCAATTCACCGACGAACTGCTGGCGCTCCGACACCGAGCTGCCGTTCTGGTAGTTCTGATACTCGTCATGCACATGCCGGCGCAGGAAACCCTCGGTGTAGCCGCGCTGGGCCAGGGACTCCAGATCGCTCATCAACTGGCGGTCGAACTCGCGGCCAGCGGCGGCATCGTCGATGGCCCGGCGATAGACCTGGGTGGTGCGTGCGCAATAGAAGTGCGACTTGGTGCGCCCCTCGATCTTCAGCGAGTGCACGCCCATGCGGGTCAGGCGCTCCACGTGCTGCACCGCCCGCAGGTCCTTGGCGTTCATGATGTAGGTGCCGTGCTCGTCCTCGAAGGCCGGCATCAGCTCGCTCGGGCGATTGGCTTCCTGCAGCAGGAACACCTGGTCGGTGGGGGCGCCCAGGCCCAGGGTCGGCTCCGGCTGGTAGCTTTGCACGATGTCGCCCACGGCGTTCTCGGTGGCCGCCTGGGCGCTGTATTTCCAGCGGCAGGCATTGGTGCAGGTGCCCTGGTTGGCATCGCGCTTGTTCATGTAGCCCGACAGCAGGCAACGCCCGGAGTAGGCCATGCACAGCGCCCCGTGGACGAAGACTTCCAGCTCCATGCCCGGCACCTGCTGGCGGATTTCCTCGATCTCCTCCAGGGACAGTTCCCGGGACAGGATGATCCGGGTCAGGCCCTGCTGTTGCCAGAACTCGACGCTGGCCCAGTTCACCGTGTTGGCCTGCACCGAGAGGTGGATCGGCATCTGCGGGAAGTGCCGGCGTACCAGCATGATCAGCCCCGGGTCGGACATGATCAGCGCATCCGGGGCCATCTCGATCACCGGCGCCAGGTCCTTGAGGAAGGTCTTGAGCTTGGCATTGTGTGGGGCGATGTTGACCACCACGTAGAAGCGCTTGCCCTGGGCCTGGGCCTCGCGGATGCCGAGGGCCAGGTTGGCATGGTCGAATTCGTTGTTGCGTACCCGCAGGCTGTAGCGCGGCTGGCCGGCGTACACCGCGTCGGCGCCATAGGCGAAGGCGTAGCGCATGTTCTTCAGGGTGCCGGCGGGGGCCAGGAGTTCGGGTTTGGCGAGGAGCGTCATGGGGCTGTCGGTCGCAAAAGGTCGCGAGGGTAAGCCAGTGCGCTAGGGTATTCATTGATCTGGATCTATGCCGACAGCAGAAAAAACGGCACTCGGCGCCGCGGCCGGGGACTAAGCCTCAGGACGCTGATTTTCCGCGTGACAGACCTGGACCTGTAGATGAACCAAACCAACCTGCAAAACAAAAGCCTGCTGCTGTTGCTGGCACTGGTGACCCTGGCCTTTATCTGGATTCTGCTGCCGTTCTACGGTGCGCTGTTCTGGGCAGTGATCCTGGGCATTGTCTTCGCCCCCTTGCAGCGCCGGCTGCAGGCCCGCTTCGGCTGGCAGCGCAACTTGACGTCCCTGTGCACCCTGTTGATCTGCCTGGTGATCGCGATTCTGCCGGTGATCATCACCAGCGTGCTGCTGGTGCAGGAGGGGGCCGAGCTGTACAAGAAAATCGAAAGCGGCCAGCTGGATATCGCCGCCTACCTGGCTCAGTTCAAGCACAGCCTGCCGCCGTACTTCCAGCACCTGCTGGACCGCTTCGGCCTGGGCGAACTCAAGGGGCTGCAGGAGAAGGTGGTCAAGAGCGCGATGCAGGGCAGCCAGTACCTGGCGACCCAGGCTTTCAGCTTCGGCCAGGGCACCTTCGAGTTCGTGGTGAGCTTCTTCATCATGCTCTACCTGCTGTTCTTCTTTCTGCGCGACGGCCCGGAGCTGGTGCGCAAGATCCGCACCGCCGTGCCCCTGGCGGAATACCAGAAGCGCCGCCTGCAATTGAAGTTCAACCGAGTGGTGCGGGCCACGGTCAAGGGCAATGTGCTGGTGGCGGTGACCCAGGGCGCCCTGGGGGGCTTGATCTTCTGGTTTCTCGACATTCCCAGCGCCTTGCTCTGGGCGGTGCTGATGGCGTTCCTGTCACTGTTGCCGGCCGTGGGGGCGGGGATTGTCTGGGGGCCGGTGGCGGCCTACTTCCTGATCAGCGGAGCGATCTGGCAAGGGGTGGTGCTGGGGCTGTTCGGGGTGTTCGTGATCGGCCTGGTGGATAACCTGCTGCGGCCGATCCTGGTGGGCAAGGACACCAAGATGCCGGACTACCTGATCCTGATCTCGACCCTGGGAGGGCTGGCGATCTTCGGCCTCAACGGCTTTGTCATCGGGCCCCTGATTGCCGCGCTGTTCATGTCCAGCTGGGCCCTTTTCGTCGAGACCCGGCCCCGGGTGCAGTTGCCCTAGGGCTGGACGATGCACAGCGCCAGTTGCCGGGACAGGGTCTGGGCGGCGGGCAGGGAGGTCAGCGGGCCGCTGACCATCTCGCCGTCGCGCACCAGGTACCAGCAAGCCAGCAAGCCCAGTTCCCTGAGCGATGCGGGGACCGCGCTGCCAATGACGGACATGATCTGAATCTTGGGCATGACAACCTCCTCGATCTGAGGGGGTTACCTTACAAAGCCCCAAGTGCTACGAAAAATCACCCAATCTGATAGTGGACATTGATGCCGGTGCTACCGCAGCCGGCAGTTCAGTCCACCACCTGGTCGAGCATGTGCAGCACTTCCTGCTCGTTGAGCAGGCCCTTGCGCACCAGGTTCTGGGCCAGCAGCGAGAGGAACTTGGCGCTGCGGTGGCCTTCCAGGTGCTTGAGTTCGGTCAGGGCGTCGTACACCCGGCTGGAGGTGCAGAGGCCGGCGACGCGGTGCGGGTTTTGCGTGGGCATGGATTCGTCCTTGTTGTTATGGGCCTGTGGCGAGCGGACTGTGTCGATCTTGTCGTCCTTGAATGACACAAACATGACAGTCGCATGTCGCTCACCGCAGCCGTGGGATCAGTACACTATTGCCGGATTTAAACGCAAATACTGTTCCAGTCACGACATGCTTGAGAATTATTCAGACATTCGGATAGTGGCAAAATGCAACAAGCCCCGCTTTGGGGGCGGGGCCTGTTGTTTGATTCTGCCAGTGCTTACCAGCGGCCGGGACCCGGGCCGTAATAGTAATGCGGGTGGCCGTAGTAACCGCGAGGTGGCCCGTAGTACACCGGTGCCGGGCGGTAGTAGACCGGTTGCTGCACATAGACCGGTGCCGGCTGGTAGTAGACCAGTGGTGGCGGTGCGGCATAGACCGGCTGCGGTTGGACATACACCGGCGCTTGCTGCACATAGACCGGGCGATCCTGGTTGGCGATCACCGAACCCACTACGGCAGCGCCGACAACAGCACCCAAGGCGGCGGGCCCGACCCAGCCACCACCACCGTGGGCTGAAGCCTGGCCTGCGACAGCGAGTGCACCAATGAGCAAGGCTATCTTGGGGATTTTGGAGATCATGGTCATTCCTCGGTTCAACCCCAGCGTTTATGGTCTGCACCAGACTCAAGAACTGACGCGGGGATACTTCTAAGACAGCGGTTCCTGCGAAATCTGCACAGCCGCTGAGTAAATATTGTGTAAGGTCTGTACCGGTCTCTTTACCGTCATCCCTGGGCGGTGGCGAAGGCCGGTGAACACGCGCCGATATGATCAGGCCAAGCGGCGCGCCAGACCAATCCCGTCCATCTGAAAGTGCCGAGCGAGGAAACCGATATGCAAATGAACCCCAACAAAGACACTCAGTTGTGCATGTCCTTGTCCGGGCGCCCGGGGAATTTCGGCCTGCGTTTTCACAACCACCTGTATGAGCAGTTGGGTCTCAATTTCTACTACAAGGCCTTCAGCAGCCAGGACCTGCCCGGCGCCGTAGCCGGGATCCGGGCGCTGGGCATCCGCGGTTGCGGGGTGTCCATGCCGTTCAAGGAAGACTGCATCGCCCTGGTGGATGAGCTGGATGCCTCGGCCCGGGCCATTGCCTCGATCAATACCATCGTCAACACCAACGGCCATCTCAAGGCCTACAACACCGACTACATCGCTGTGGCGCAATTGTTGGCGGGCCACGGGGTGCCTCGAGAGTCGAGCTTTGCCCTGCGCGGCAGCGGCGGCATGGCCAAGGCCGTGGCCAGTGCCTTGCGTGATGGTGGTTATGCCAACGGGGTGATCGTGGCCCGCAACGAAGTGGCCGGGCGCGCCCTGGCCAGCTCCCTGGGTTATGAGTGGCAGGCCGAGTTGGGCAGCCTGCGGCCGCAGATGCTGATCAACGTCACCCCGATCGGCATGAGCGGCGGGCCAGAGGCGCAGCAGCTGGCGTTCGACGCCGAGGCGATAAAGGCGGCGCAGACGGTGTTCGATGTAGTGGCGGTGCCGCCGGAGACGCCGTTGATCCTGCGGGCCCGGGCCGAGGGCAAGCAGGTCATCACCGGGCTGGAAGTGATTGCCATCCAGGCGCTGGAGCAGTTTGTGCTTTATACCGGGGTGCGCCCAAGCGAAGAGCAGTTCCAGAAGGCCGTGGCCTTCGCCCGCCCCTGAGCCCGAAGCCCTGTCAACGCTGCCGCAGGCCGCGACAAGGCCCGCAGGGCCAGCAGGGCCCTGAAGCCCCCTTCGAGGTCGATCGCAGCCTGCGGCAGCGGCTCCGGGGTTCAGCCTTCGAGTTGGGCCAGGCGCTCTTCCAGGGCAGCGATCCGCGCTTCCAGTTCTTCGATGCGTTCCACTGAAACCGCGCCGCCGGCGCTGCGCTCAACCGGGTTGCTGCGGGCGGCGAGGATTGCCTCGATGTCCGCCGGGTCACCCAGGGCGTGGGTATAACGGTCTTCGCGCTGGCCGGCCTGCCGCGGAATGTGCAGGGCCAGGCCCCGGGCAATCAGGCGTTCGAGCTGGTGCAGGACCTGCTCGCTGTCTTCGAAATCATGCATGCGCCCGCTACGGGTCAGCAGTTCGTTGACCGTCTGCGGGCCACGCAGGAACATCAGGCCGCACAGGATCAGTTGCGCCGGCACCAGTTCCAGGGCCTTGTCCAGGCGCTGTTCCCAGCGGTCGGCGCGGCTGCCCATCACCAGGCGTGTGAAGCCCCGGGCTTCGAGGGCACGCAGGCTTTGCCCGACCTGGCCCTGGGTCAGGTTCATCACCGGTTCGCGGCTGGTTTTCTGATTGCAGGCAATCACCAGGGCGTTGAGGGTCAGGGGATAGGTTTCCGGGCTGGTGGCCTGCTTTTCGATCAACGAACCCAGGATGCGGATATCGGTACTGCTCAAGCGCAGTGCTTCACCGGGTGTGTCGTGCTCGCTGCTCATAAGTGCTGGTCCCTTGGTCACTGATGGATGGATCGTGAAAAAAACGCCACCGGGCGCTGGAACAGCGTCCGGGTTTTCTGCGTGGCCGGGTCGGCCACTTTCGAGGGGCTCTGTTTTACCTCCAGAACCCGGATCTTGCCATTAGAACTTGGCGCGGCCCGCGCCAGCGCCGGTTGACCGGGGCGCCCCCGCCACCATGCTTTGGGCGAGGGCAGCCGGTTCAGCTGGGTTGCGGATCTGTTGCAGGCTGTGTCGTACGGGGTGAGTCGGCTGCCTGCGGGGTTTGGCCCGCGGTCTCCAGGCATTGGCGGGCAAACCGGGCGAGGCCCAGCAGGGCGTTTCTCGCCGAGCGCAGGTAGAACGCCTGCAACTGGAACACGTGCCAGCGGCCCTGGTGGATTTCCAACTGGCAAGCCACGCCGGACTGCCTGGCACGCTCGGCCAGGCGCGTGGAGTCGGACAGCAGCAGTTCCTGGTCGCCCACCTGGATCAACATCGGCGGCAAGCCGCGCAGGTCTGCTTCCAGGGGGCGGTGGCTCAGTGCTTGAACGGGCGCTGCGTAGGCCTTGAGGGCTTGCTCCAGCCAGTCGCGGCGGATCATCGGGTCGGCCTCCTGGCGCGATTGCATGCTGGCGCCGCCCAGGTCCGGATCGGTGACCGGCGACAGCAGCATCAGCCCGGCGGCAATCCCCTCACCACGCTCCTTCAGGGCCAGGGCCAGGGCCAGCACCAGGGCGCCACCGGCGGAGTCGCCGGCAATCAGCAGCTTGTCCGCCGGGCAGAGCTGGGCGCGGATCGCGTCATAGCAGGCCAGGCAATCCTCCAGCGCGGCGGGGTAGGGGTGTTCCGGGGCCAGCCGGTAGTCCGGCACCCACACCGCGCAGCCGCTGTCCCTGGCCAGGCGGCTGGTGACGCTGTAGTGAGAGCGCGGGCTGCCCAGGCAGAAGGCGCCACCGTGCAGGTAGAGAATCACCCCCTTGGGCGCCCTGGTTCCGGGTTCGACAATCTGCAACGAGAGCCCGTCCAACTGCATGCTCCGGCGGTTCACGCCCAGGCAGCCGGGCATCAGCCATGACAACCGGTCGACTATCTTGCGCTGGCTGGCCAGGGCCCGGGGCGGGCCGATCAAGGCCCTGAAACTGACCCGCAGGAAAACCCGCAGGAAGGCTGCGTTGGCCCGCTCCAACCAGTTCCGGGGGGCGGCTATGCGTTGCCCGTCGCAGGCTGGGGATTGGGTGTCCAGCGGGCTGGACAGGCGATAGGCCGCCAGCCCGGCATAGCGCGCCAGCCAGCGGTAGGACCAGGTGAAGCCTGGCCAGTTGGTGCTGTTGTGCCCCCGTTCGTCGACATACCAGCTCTTGCAGCCGCTCCACACCGAAGTGGCCAGGCGGCGCTGGATGCCCAGTTGAAAGCGCTGGTGGCGCTGTTCGTCCACTTCCACATGGCTGGCGCCGCTGTCCAGCAGGGCCTGGCGGGCCTGCATGACGTGGGAAATCTGGCTTTCCAGCATATGGATGATGGAGTTGTGGCCCAGGTTGGTGTTGGGCCCGTAGAGCATGAAGAAGTTGGGAAAACCCGGCACGCTGATGCCCAGGTAGGCCGCCGCGCCACCTTGCCAGGCCTGGTTCAGGTCGAGCCCGTCGCGTCCGGTGATGCGCATGGGCGAGAGGAACTCGGTGGCGGCGAAACCGGTGCCATAGATGATCGCGTCCACGGCGTGTTCCTCGCCGTCCAGGGTTTCGATGCCGTGCTCTGTGATCTGCCGGATGCCTCGGGTCAGCAGGTGCACATGGGGCTGGTCGAAGGTCTTGAGGTAGTCGTTGGACAGCAGGATGCGCTTGCAGCCAATGGGGTAGTCCGGGGTCATCTGGCGGCGCAGTTCGGGGCTGGCGACCGAGGTGTGCAGCAGCTTCTTGAACGGGCCACCGACCACCCACTTGGTCAGGCCCTGCAGGCGCGTGAAGCCCAAAGCCCGGGATTCGAAGTGCAGGTAGTGGGCCGCACGCACCAGCTTCATCTTCCAGGGTTGGCGCAGGAAGCGCTGCTTTTCCTCGGCACTGTAGGGGCGGTCGGCCTTGGGCATGATGTAGGCCGGTGAGCGTTGGAAGACCTTCAGTTCGGCCACCTGCCTGGCAACCTCCGGGACGAACTGGATGGCCGAGGCGCCGGTGCCGATCACCGCCACCCGCTTGCCCGCCAGGGGATAGTCATGATCCCAGTGGGCGGAGTGGAAGACCCGGCCGCGGAAGCTGGCCATGCCCGGCAGGTCGGGCAGGGCCGGGCGGCTCAACTGGCCGGTGGCGCTGATCAGCAGGCGGGCGGCATGGCGCTGTCCATCGGCGCAGGTGACATGCCAGCAGGCATTGGCGGTATCGAATTCGGCATGGCGCACCTCGGCGCCGAAGCGGATATGGGGTTTGAGCTCATAGACGCCGGCACAATGTTGCAGGTAACCATGGATTTCTGCCTGGGGCGCGAACACTCGGGACCAGTGCGGGTTGGGTTCGAAGGAAAACGAATACAGGTGCGAGGGCACGTCGCAGGCAGCGCCGGGATAGCTGTTGTCGCGCCAGACGCCGCCCACGTCCTGGCCTTTTTCAAGAATGACGAAACGGTGCACGCCCGCCTTGCGCAGGGCGATGGCCATGCCCAGGCCGCCAAAGCCGCTGCCGATGATGATGGCCTCCAGCGGTGTGGCCGAGTCGGGGGCGGGGTGTGTAGCAGGTGCGAATTCGCGCATGACGACCTCGTTGTTATTGTTGTGCGGCGCAGGGTTGATGCTCCCGGGGCCACTTCCTTGTTTCTGCGGTGCAGCCCCGATCAGTGAAGCATGCGGGGAATAAACCGTGGACCCCATGCTGTAACGGGACAAGTGCTTTAGTATTTGGGCCAACACCTTTCTTCACGAGCCGCGCCCATGAGCACTCAGTCGTTCACCCGGGGACCTTCCAGCGCCTTGCTGCTGCTCGGTTTCGGCTGCGAAAAGGGCTTGGCGCCAGCGCGGTTGCTGGCCGGTTGCGGGCTGTCCCGGGAGCAGTTGCAAAACCCCAACAGCCTGCTGTCGGCGGCCCAGGAGTTGCGCCTGGCCAGTAACCTGCTGGCGCTGCTCGGCCAGCCCCGGGGCCTGGGGTATGCAGTGGGGGCGCGTTATCACTTCTCCACCTATGGCCTGTTCGGCTACGGCCTGATCAGCAGCGCCACCCCGGCGGATGCCCTGGCCCTGGCCTTGCGGTTCCTGCCGCTGACCTACGCCTTTGCCGAGATCGGCTACCGGTTGGAGCCGGGGCTCGGGGTGCTGACCTTTGCCGAGCCTCGGGTGGCGGACCCCTTGTTGGCGCAGTTCCTGTTACAGCGGGACATGGCCGCCGCCGCGACGCTGATGCAGGAAATAGTCGGTGCGGATTTTCGCCTGCTGCGTTTCGGTCGCAGTGTCAGCCTTGAGCTAGAAGGCGACGAGCCGGCGCAGATTCTCGGGGTGCCCGCCGACTATCGGGCCGACGCCAATACCCTGGCCTTCGACCGGCGTTTCTTGCACCGGCCCTTGCCCCAGGCCAACCCGCTCACGGTGGCCATGTGCGAGCAGATGTGCGCGCAGTTGCTGGAGCGGCGACAGGCCCATCAGGGGGTTGCCGCGCTGGTCCGCCAGCACCTGGATGCCCTGCCGGCGGCAAGCGTACCGGACTTGCCGGCCATGGCCCGGCTGCTGTGCACCAGCGTGCGGACCCTGAAGCGACGCTTGCAGGAGGAGGGCACCTGCTATCGGCAGGTACTGGCCGGGCATCGAGGCGCCCGGGCCCTGGAGTTGCTGGGCAATCCGCGGCTGAGCCTGTCCCAGGTTGCCGAAAGGCTTGGCTTCAGTGACCTGTCGAGTTTTTCCCAGAGCTTCAAGCGTTGGTTCGGCGTGGCCCCCAGCGTGTATCGCCAGGAGCGCTGCGGATAAAGGCCCCGTGCTGGCGTGCTGTGGCTATAATCGCTGCTCGCTGTATTCCCGCCATTCCCTGTCGAGACTGTCATGACTATTTCCCTGTACGCCGCTTCCGTTCCTGTCTTCAAGCAAATGCTCAATGCCTTGAGCGACGTGCTGCACAAGGCCGAAGCCCACGCCACGGCGAAGAACATCGAGCCCAACGCCCTGCTGCAGGCGCGCCTGTACCCGGACATGTTCCCGCTGGTGCGCCAGGTGCAGATCGCCGTGGACTTCGCCAAGGGCGTATCGGCGCGCCTGGCCGAAGTCGAGCTGCCCAAGTACGACGACACTGAAACCACCTTCGCCGACCTGCAGGCGCTGATCGCCAAGGTCCTGGCCTTTATCGACGGCATCCAGCCGGCGCAGATCGATGGCAAGGAAGGCATCGAGATCGTGACCCGTCCGGGCACCCCGAAAGAGAAGCGCTTCAGTGGCCAGTCCTACCTGCTGACCTACGGCCTGCCGCAGTTCTTCTTCCACGTCACCACCACCTACGCAATCCTGCGTCACAACGGTGTGGAAGTGGGCAAGCGCGACTACATGGGCGCGTTCTAAGGCGTTTGGCTACGAGGTTCTCGTAGCGCACAAAAAAGCCCGGCCAGGTTGACCCTGGCCGGGCTTTTTTGTGGCTGCTGCCGCAGGCTGCGAACGGTCCGCAGGGAGCGGGTTCGGCAGTGGCTACAGGGCCATGCCGATCCGGGATGTGCGCATCAGGCCGAGGCTTGCGCCTTGTCTTCCTGGGCCATGCACGCGGCGGCGGTGAAGAGTACGTCGGTGGAGGAATTCAGCGCGGTTTCCGCCGAATCCTGCAGCACGCCGATGATGAAGCCTACGGCCACCACCTGCATGGCGATTTCGCTGGGAATGCCGAACAGGCTGCAGGCCAGGGGAATCAGCAGCAGCGAGCCGCCGGCCACGCCGGAAGCACCGCAGGCGCAGATGGCCGCGACCACGCTGAGCAGCACGGCGGTGGGCAGGTCGACGGCGATACCGAGGGTGTGCACGGCGGCCAGGGTCAGCACGGTAATGGTGATTGCCGCGCCGGCCATGTTGATGGTGGCGCCCAGCGGGATCGACACCGAGTAGGTGTCTTCATGCAGGCCCAGGCGCTTGCTCAGTTCCAGGTTGACTGGAATGTTGGCCGCCGAGCTGCGGGTGAAGAAGGCGGTGATGCCACTTTCGCGCAGGCAGGTCAGCACCAGCGGGAAGGGATTGCGGCGGATCTTCCAGAACACGATCAGCGGGTTCATCACCAGGGCCACGAACAGCATGCAGCCGATCAGGACCGCCAGCAGGTGCAGGTAGCCGAGCAGGGCGTTGAAGCCCGAGGTGGCCAGGGTCGAGGCCACCAGGCCGAAGATCCCCAGGGGCGCGAAGCGGATCACCACGCGCACGATGACGGTCACCCCGTTGGACAGGTCATCGAGCACGGTGCGGGTGGTCTCGCCGGCATGGCGGATGGCCACGCCCATGCCAATGGCCCAAGCCAGGATGCCGATGAAGTTGGCGTTCATCAGGGCGCTGACCGGGTTGTCCACCACGCTCAGCAGCAGGCTTTGCAGCACCTCGGTGATCCCGCCGGGCGCGCTGATGGCCACGTCGTGGGTGGACAGCACCAGGGCGGAAGGAAACAGGCTGCTGGCGATCACCGCCACCACGGCAGCGGCGAAGGTGCCCAGCAGGTAGAGCACCAGGATCGGCCGGATATGGGTTTCCTGGCCGTGCTTGTGGTTGGCGATGGAGGCCATCACCAGCACGAACACCAGGATCGGCGCCACGGCCTTGAGCGCCGAGACGAATACCTTGCCGATAAAGGTGGTGGATTTCGCCACCTCTGGTGCCAGCAGTGCCAGGGCGATACCGGCGATCAGGCCGATAACGATCTGCGTGACCAGGCTCAGGCGTTTGAGGGAATGCAGAAAGGAAGGGGGTGAAGCGCTCATAGCGGTATCTCTGTTTTTTTTAATGTGCGGAGCCTGCCGGTCGCCAGCGCCGGTGGTTGAACCGCCAGGCACAGACGCAGTCTGAAAAGGCGACGGGCGATCGAGACGTTTGAAGGGTAGACGAACTCGACAGGGCCTGTTTTCAGCAGGGGGCGGACTTTATCACAGCAGGCCGGGGTTACCGCGTCGATGTGACGATCTGCCACTTGCCCCTTGCAGAGCCGTGCACGCGGTGGTTGCCCGGAGCCGGGCGCACTCTGTTAAGATTCGCCATCCCCTTTTTCTATCCAGTCAGCGGGCCCTTCGGGCTGTCGCTGCTGTCGCTGTTTCTGGAGTTCTGCATGCTGTTGCCCATCCTGCTGTTGTCGGCCGCCGGTTTTACCGTGCTGACCACGGAGTTCATCATCGTCGGTCTGTTGCCGTCGATTGCCCGCGACCTGCAGGTCAGCGTGTCCCAGGCCGGGCTGCTGGTGACCCTGTTCGCCTTTACCGTGGCTGCCTTCGGGCCATTTCTGACCGCCTACTTCGCGCGTTTTCCCCGCAAGAAGCTGTTTATCAGCGTGCTGGTGATGTTCGGCCTGGCCAATACCCTGGCGGCGCTGGCGCCGAACATCTGGGTGATGTCCCTGGCGCGGCTGGTACCGGCCCTGGGGTTGCCGGTGTTCTGGGCCCTGGCCAGCGAGACGGCGGTGGACATCGTCGGCCCGGACTACGCCGGGCGGGCGATTGCCAAGATCGGCTTCGGCATTGTTTGCGCCACGGTGTTCGGGATTCCCGTGGGCACCCTGATTGCCGATGCGTTCGGCTGGCGCAGCGCCTTCGGTATCCTGGCGGTGGTGGCGTTCGCCAAGGCCCTGTTGCTGTTTATCTACCTGCCGCAAACCTGCCAGCACAACGAGCAGGTGAGCCTGCGGGCGCAGTTTCGCATCCTGCGCAGCCCGCTGATGCAAGGGCATGTGCTGCTGTCGATCCTGGTATTTAGCGGCATGTTCACTGCCTACACCTACCTGGCGGACATACTCGAGCGCCTGGCCGGGTTCGACGGTGCATTGGTGGGCTGGTGCCTGATGGGCTTTGGCGCGGTGGGCCTGATCGGCAATTCCCTGGGCGGCCGGGCGGTGGACCGTCACCCGTTGATCGCCTCCATGGTGTTCTGCGCACTGATGATTGGCGGCATGGTAGCCCTGGTGCCGAGCATTCATTCGACCCTGGGGTTGGCAGCGGCCATGGCCATCTGGGGCGTGACCCAGGCGGCGATGTTCCTGGTGAGCCATGTGCGCTTGATCAAGGCGGCTCCCCAGGCGCCGGCCTTCGCCGCTTCGTTGAACATTGCCGGGGCCAACCTGGGCATTGGCCTGGGGGCAATGGTCGGCGGCCGGGTGATCGATACCCTGGGCCTGGGCAGCCTGGGGTTCGCGGCCTCGGGTTTCATTCTGCTGTCGATCGCCCTGGCGCTGCTGCTGATGAAGCTCAAAGCGCCGAGTGCCTGCGCTTCCTGATCAGAGATTGAGGGGCGTGAACAATTCCCGTCGCGCCCCTTCGGTAATGGCCACGATGCCGGGGTGCTTGACCTTGCGTTCCACGGAAATGGCGTAGAACGACTCGGCCACGGCATCGGTCTGGCCAATCAGTTGCACTCCGTACTGTTGCATGACCTCGTCGGCAATCACGCTGGGGGCGATGAAGATTCCACTGCCGGATTGGCCAAAGGCCTGCATCAGGGCGCTGTCGTCGAATTCACCGATGATCCGTGGCTGCAACTGTTGCTCGGCGAACCAGCGCAGCAGGCGGCTGCGGACCACGGTTTCCTGCCCGGGAATCAGCAGTGGCGCGCCGTGCAGGCCCCGTGGGAAGTCGGCGCCGTGCCGTCGCGCCAGCTCCTCGGTGGCGAAGAAACTGATACCGCATTCCCCGAGCTTCTGGCTGTAGCCCTTGATGTCCAGGTGCGAGGGCATCGGGCTGTCGGAAATCACCAGGTCCAGGCGCTGGATGGCCAGGTCCGCCAGCAGGCGTTCGAGCTTGTCTTCGCGACAGGTCAGGCGGATCGGCTCGCTGAGCTCCATGGTGGGGGCGATCAGGCGATAGACGATGGACTTGGGCACCACATCCGCCACGCCGACCCGGAACTGGATCTGCTGTTCGTCGGGGCGGGCGCGGAGCATGGCTTCCAGCTCGCCCCCGAGCTGGAACATCTGCTCGGCGTAGGGCAGGGCCTGGCGTCCGGCTTCGGTCAGCTCCAACTGGCGGCCAACCCGGCGAAACAATTCGATGCCGTAAGTCTGTTCCAGCAGGCTGATCTGGCCGCTGATGGTTTGCGGGGTCAGGTTCAACTGGTCGCAGGCGCGGACGATGCTGCCGGTCTTGGCCACAACCCAGAAATAATGCAGCTGGCGGTAGTTGAGCATGGGCACATTCAGTTCGTAAAAAGCGAAGTATAACTGCTAAAAAAACGAATTTTCCTGAAGTATCACTCTCCTTAGAATGCGTCGCTATCGCCGGGGCCCTACTTGGTCCCGTCCGTTCTATCGAGGAATACGGTATGTCTTTCAAAACCTTGGGCGCAGCGTCGCTGCTGGCCCTGTCTATGCTGACCCTGGCGGGTTGTGACCAGGCGGAAAAAAGCGCGCAGCAGATGCTGGGCAAGGCGGCGGAGTCGGCCAAGCAGGCCATCGACGATACCCACAAAGCGGCAGAACAGGCGCTCAGCGATGCGACACAGAGCGTGACCGGCAAGGAAAAGCCAGAGGACGACAGCGAGAAGAAACCAGCGCCTGCTTCCCAGGAAATCTGATCTTTCATACAACCGAGTCAGGATTGACCCATGGATTACCTTTTACAGCTCGCTGCAAGCCCCACCGCCTGGGTCGCCCTGGCCACTCTGGTGGTGATGGAGATCGTGCTTGGCATCGATAACCTGATCTTTATCTCCATCCTCACCAACAAGTTGCCGCAAAAGCACCGGGCCAAGGCACGGCGCATCGGTATCGGCATGGCCTTGATCCTGCGCCTGGCACTGCTCAGTACCATTGCGTTTATCGTCCAGCTCACTGAGCCGGTGATTGAAGTGATGGGGCAGAGTTTCTCCTGGAAGGACATGATCCTGATTGCCGGTGGCCTGTTCCTGGTGTGGAAAGCCACCACGGAAATCCACCACAGCATGGACCCTGAACCTGAGCAGGCCAAGAACGAGACTCCGGGCGTGGCTATCGGCTTTGCGGCAGCGATCGGTCAGATCCTGTTGCTGGACATGGTGTTCTCCATCGACAGCATCATTACTGCAGTCGGCATGACCGAGCATTTGCCGATCATGATCATTGCCGTGGTGGTGTCGGTGCTGGTGATGCTGCTGGCGGCCGAACCGCTGGCCAAGTTCATCAATGACAACCCGACCGTGGTGATGCTGGCCCTGGGCTTCTTGATCATGATCGGCATGACCCTGATCGCCGAAGGTTTCGGCGCCCATGTGCCCAAGGGCTATGTGTATGCGGCGATGGCCTTCTCGGCGGCCATTGAGAGTCTCAACATGCTGGCCCGCCGGGCCCGGCAGAAGCGTCAGGCGGCCCATAGCGACGCTTGATCCGCAGCCATGACTGGCGGCCGCCTGTACTCCTTGGAGTCAGGCGGCCGCTTTGTTTCAGGGGTAGGGGAAACCTTGATCAGTGGGCAGCGGCAGGACGTCGGGCGCTCTTTCCAGCCTTGATGGCGGTGGCTGCTTGCCGGGGCTGATGATGGTGGCGGCGGGTGATGCGCAGCACGCCCCAGAGCATAGCGGCGGCTACCGCCAGCCAGCCGAGGATCAGCATCAGGATGGTCGTTGTCAGGCTCATAAGTGCCTCCTTTATGCCCCGTGCGGGGCACACACTCTTAACAATCGACAGTCTAGTAGCCTGTGTGTTTCAAGCTATTGACCAATAGTCGAGAGTCTTCGAACACTTCGCTCTATGGTTTTCAATTAACTGGCGCCTAGCGCTATACCCTTGCCTGCGGGCGCCCTATTATCAGGGCCCCAGCCGGAGGCGGGTCGCCCGGTGTCTGAATAGAGAGCAAAGATGGTGCGGGTATTTCCTCGGTTTCGAGTGGCGCTGCTGGCCAGCGCCTGTGTCTTGGCCCTGGCCGGTTGTGCCGGTAGCGTGCAGCCTGACATCCAGCGCCTGCCGGAACGTGTCGAGCTCAACAGTGTGCCGTCTTTCCGTGGCCAGATGTACCAGAGCGGCCCAGGTGCACTGGCCAGCATGCTGTCGCAGCAGGGCGTGGTGATCACGCCCGGTCTGCTGGACAAGCCATTGCATCTGCCGGGTGCCGAGGCGCAGTTGCAGCAGAACATGCAGAACCTGGCGCGTGAATACGGCATGGTCGTCTATCCCCTGGATAACCAATTGTCGGCGTTGCTGACGCAGGTGGCGGCGGGTTACCCGGTGCTGGTGCGCTTTACCGAGGGTTCGACATTCTGGGCTGAGCCGCGCTATGCCGTGCTGGCCGGCTACAACCGCGACAAGCAGACAGTGCTGTTGCGTGGGGCGAAAAGCCGTCGGCAACTGATGAGCTTCAGCGAGTTCGAGTCATCCTGGAAGAGTGCCGGCAGCTTTGCGGTATTGATCCAGGCCCCCAACCAGTTGCCGGCCAAGGTGGATCGCCAGCGTTGGTTGAAAGCCGTCAATGAATTGGCCCAGGCCGGCCAGGAGCAGGCGGCAGCCCGGGCGAGCAAGGCACTGGACAGTCATTGAGTGTGCTACAGACAACAACGGCGCCTGAGGGCGCCGTTGTTTTTTGCCGGGTATCAGTGTGAGGCCTGGGGAGCGGCGACCTGACGGTTCTTCAGGTTCTTGTCCGCTTTGTAGCGCAGGGCGACGTCCGGTACCGAGCCGCTCTTACCGGTTTCGACCCAATTGCGGATGCGGCTGGCATCGGCGAAGTGGGTGTATTTGCCGAAGGCATCGAGAATCACCAGCGCTACCGGGCGATTACCCATGCTGGTGACCAGCACCAGGCAGTGGCCGGCCTGGTTGGTAAAGCCGGTCTTGGTGATCTTGATGTCCCATTTTTCCTTGTTCACCAGATGGTCGGTATTACGGAAGCCCAGGGTGTAGTTGGGCTTGCGAAAGGCTACGGTCTTTTCCTTGGTGGTACTCAGTTCGCTGAGCAGCGGGTACTTGCGCGAAGCCACCAGCAACTTGCTCAGGTCACGGGCAGTGGAAACGTTGTGGATCGACAGGCCTGTAGGTTCCACGTAGCGGGTGTGGGTCATGCCCAGGGACTTGGCCTTGGCGTTCATTGCTGCGATGAACGCCGCGTAGCCGCCCGGATAGTGATGGGCCAGGCTGGCGGCAGCACGGTTTTCCGAAGACATCAGGGCGATCAGCAGGGTGTCCCGGCGGCTCAGCTCACTGTTGAGCTTGACCCGGGAGAACACCCCTTTCATTTCCGGTGTATCGCTGATGTTCATGGAGATGTATTCGTCCAGGGGCAGCTTGGCGTCCAGGACCACCATGGCGGTCATCAGCTTGGTCACCGAGGCGATGGGGACTATCACGTCCGGGTTGCTGGAATAGATGACTTTGTTGGTCTGCAGATCCAGCAGCAGGGCGCTGCCGGACGCGATATGCAATTGTGAAGTGTCTCTTGGCGCCGCGGTGGTTTCGCTGGCGTCGACGCTGTGCGCGATCAGTGTGCCGGACACAGCAAACAACAAGCTGAGAATGGAGAGACGAATTTTCACGCGGGCGGACTCGATAAAGAATGGATATGCCGTTGGGTAACGGGCTTTCTGGGAAAAACGTTACATTTTATGAGTATGGCTGAAGAACTGTCGATTGTTCTTCCACGGTCAGCCGAAAGCCCTTAAAAATAAAGAAAAAACACGTTTTTTTCCTGAACGGTAGGGCTTTGCGCAGTAATGGGCGTGGGCTAAGAGTCAGGGGTGATAAAGACCCCTGGCGGCCTTTAATTTCAGAATAAAAAAACCCGCCATTGGCGGGTTTTCTGTTGCGGGGCAGCAAACTCAGCTGTGCAGCGATTCAGCGGCGTACAGCGTGTTTTCCAGCAGGCAGGCGCGGGTCATGGGGCCGACGCCACCAGGTACTGGAGTGATCCAGCCGGCGCGGGGCAGGGCGGTTTCATACACCACATCACCCACCAGCTTGCCGTCGTCCTGGCGATTGATGCCAACGTCGATGACGATTGCGCCTTCCTTGATCCACTCGCCCTTGACCAGGCCTGGCTTGCCGGCGGCTACGACTACCAGGTCGGCACGGCCGACATGACCAGCCAGATCCTTGGTGAAGCGGTGGGTCACGGTCACGGTGCAACCGGCCAGCAGCAACTCCATGGCCATCGGGCGACCAACGATATTGGAAGCGCCGACAACCACTGCATCCATGCCGTACAGATCGGCACCGGTGCTTTCCAGAAGGGTCATGATGCCCTTGGGGGTGCAAGGGCGCAGCAGTGGAATGCGCTGTGCCAGGCGACCGACGTTATAAGGATGGAAACCGTCCACGTCTTTGTCCGGGCGAATACGCTCCAGTAATAGAGAAGCGTCCAGGTGCTCGGGAAGCGGCAACTGCAGCAGGACGCCGTCGATGTTCGGGTCTTCGTTGAGGCGGTCGATCAAGCCGGCCAGGTCCTCTTGAGTGGTGTTGGCGGGCAAGTCATAGGCTTGGGAAAGGAAGCCGACCTCTTCGCAGTCTTTACGCTTGTGCGAGACATAAACTTGAGAGGCCGGGTCGCTGCCGACCAGAATCACCGCGAGGCCTGGAGTACGCAGGCCTTGCTGGCGACGCTCGGCGACGCGTTTGGCGATCTGCTGGCGCAGGCTAGCGGCGATCGCCTTGCCGTCGATTAGTTGTGCAGTCATGACGCGTGATTAACCATCGAGAGGGTGAGAAAAAGAGAACGCATTCTCGCATGTCGGAACGTGAGGGCAAAGGCGCTTGGTCTGCAAATTCCCCTAAGCCCTTTAATTAAATGAATTTTTTTCAAAAAAGAGTTGACGACCTAACGGACCGTCTATAACATTCGTCGCACTTGTCGGGCACAGCCTAGCACTGGTTAAGAAGGTCGGGCAGAGTTGATGTTTAACTCGTAACGACTGAAAGCAATTAGTTTGTAATCGTTAAAGAATACAGATTAATAAGGCGCCCGTAGCTCAGCTGGATAGAGCATCCGCCTTCTAAGCGGATGGTCGCAGGTTCGAGTCCTGCCGGGTGCGCCATTAGGCAGCTTTGGCACAAGTAACGCAATATGGTGGGCGTAGCTCAGTTGGTAGAGCACAGGATTGTGACTCCTGTTGTCGTGGGTTCGATCCCCATCGTCCACCCCATATTCGAAGAAGGCGCCAGATTAATAGTCTGGCGCCTTTGCTTTAAAAGCTTGTTACGCGGACGTGGTGGAATTGGTAGACACACTGGATTTAGGTTCCAGCGCCGCAAGGTGTAAGAGTTCGAGTCTCTTCGTCCGCACCAATAAAGTAGCTAGTTAATAGCAGATAACGGCGCAGCACCTGAAAAGGGCTGCGCCGTTTTCGTTTCTGGATTCGATACCTCTAAGTGGCTGCATCCGATGAGCCGGTTGAGTGGCAGAATGTTGTCCTTTGGTCGTTGAAGGTTCCGGGTTTCAGCTATTGGCTGGCGTTTTTCAGGGGTGTGCTGAACGACTCCTTCTATATATAGAAGGGTTGAAGTAGAGGCCCTGGTTTGGTTCGCAATATTTGCTCTCATGGCGAGGCTCAATCCTTTGTCCCCGCCTTCACATTGCCGGCGGTTTTTTACCCGTTTTCAGTAGGGTGACTTCTTGAGTTTGACCCTCTAGAATGCATGCCCTTGATTCTGGGGTCGGAAAACGGCCGGCTAACGTCTGTGCAACGAGGAATATCCATGCAAGTTTCTGTTGAAAATACTTCTGCTCTTGAGCGCCGCATGAGCATCACCGTGCCGGCTGAGCGCATCGAGAGCCAGGTCAACAAGCGTCTGCAGCAGACTGCCCAAAAGGCCAAGATTCCAGGCTTCCGTCCTGGCAAGGTTCCAATGAGCGTGATCCGTCAGCGTTATGAGGCTGATGCGCGTCAAGAAGCAGTAGGTGATGTGATCCAGGCTTCCTTCTATGAAGCCGTTGTCGAGCAGAAACTGAACCCTGCCGGCGCTCCTTCGGTCGAGCCTAAAGTGCTGGAGAAGGGCAAGGACCTGGAGTACGTTGCCACTTTTGAAGTGTTCCCAGAGTTCACTGTTGCCGGCTTCGAAAACATCGCCGTTGAGCGCCTGAGCGCTGATGTGGCTGATGCCGACCTGGATAACATGCTGGAAATCCTGCGTAAGCAGAACGTGCGTTTTGAAGTGGCCGATCGTGCTGCGCAGAACGACGATCAACTGAACATCGATTTCGTTGGCAAGGTCGACGGTGAAGTCTTCGCCGGTGGTTCGGCCAAGGGTACCCAGCTGGTGCTGGGCTCGGGTCGCATGATTCCTGGCTTCGAAGAAGGCCTGGTAGGCGCCAAGGCGGGTGAAGAGCGCGTCCTGAATCTGACCTTCCCTGAGAACTATCAGAACCTGGATCTGGCCAACAAGGCCGCCGAGTTCACTGTGACTGTCAACAGCGTTTCCGAGCCTAAGCTGCCAGAGCTGACCGAGGAGTTCTTCGCTCAGTTCGGTATCAAGGAAGCAGGTCTGGAAGGCTTCCGCGCCGAAGTTCGCAAGAACATGGAGCGCGAACTGCGTCAGGCCATCAAGTCCAAAGTGAAGAATCAGGTCATGGACGGTCTGCTGGCCTCCAACCCGATCGAAGTGCCGAAGGCGCTGCTGGACAACGAAGTTAACCGTCTGCGCGTTCAAGCTGTCCAGCAATTCGGTGGCAATATCAAGCCGGATCAACTGCCAGCCGAGCTGTTCGAAGAGCAGGCCAAGCGTCGCGTGGTACTGGGTTTGATCGTTGCCGAGGTTGTTAAGCAGTTCGATCTGAAGCCTGATGAAGACCGCGTTCGCGAGCTGATCCAGGAAATGGCTTCGGCTTATCAGGAGCCTGAGCAGGTCGTGTCCTGGTACTACAAGAACGAGCAGCAATTGAACGAAGTTCGTTCGGTTGTGCTGGAAGAACAAGTTGTGGATACTGTTCTGCAGAAAGCTAGCGTGACCGACAAATCGGTCTCCTACGAAGAAGCGGTCAAGCCGGTAGAAGCACCTCAAGCCGACTGATTTTCTTCTCGTTCGAAGCACACACCATAAGCCAGCCTTCGCGCTGGCTTATGCGTATTCAAGACGTGACTATTTGGGAGTGACTGCAGAGCATGTTCCGTAATTCGTATATTCAGCAGAACTCTGATATCCAGGCCGCAGGCGGCCTGGTCCCGATGGTTGTCGAGCAGTCCGCTCGTGGCGAGCGCGCCTACGACATCTACTCGCGCCTCCTCAAGGAGCGAGTGATCTTTCTGGTGGGCCCTGTAGAGGACTACATGGCCAACCTGATCTGTGCGCAACTGCTGTTCCTTGAAGCGGAAAACCCGGACAAGGACATCCATCTCTATATCAACTCCCCGGGCGGTTCGGTGACAGCTGGCATGTCGATCTACGACACCATGCAGTTCATCAAGCCTAACGTTTCAACCACGTGTATTGGCCAGGCATGCAGCATGGGCGCGTTCTTGCTGACAGCCGGTGCTCCAGGCAAGCGTTTCTGTCTGCCAAACTCCCGAGTGATGATTCACCAGCCACTGGGCGGTTTCCAGGGCCAGGCGTCGGATATTGAAATCCATGCCAAGGAAATCCTCTTCATCCGTGAGCGTCTCAACACGCTGATGGCCAAGCATAGCGGGCGCACCCTGGAAGAAATCGAGCGCGATACCAATCGCGATAACTTCATGAGTGCCGAAGCTGCGCGTGAGTACGGGTTGATCGACGAAGTCATCAACCAGCGCCCCGCTTAAAATAAGCAGCTCAAAATAGGCATGGTCGGTTGTTCCGATCAGTGGCGGGCTTGAAAAAGCCCGCAATAGCCTTCATCTTGTGTTGCAAGCCTATCGGATTTGGATCGAACGAATGACTGACACCCGCAACGGCGAGGACAACGGCAAACTGCTTTATTGCTCCTTCTGTGGCAAAAGCCAGCATGAAGTGCGCAAATTGATTGCCGGCCCCTCGGTCTTTATCTGCGACGAGTGCGTCGACCTGTGCAATGACATCATCCGTGAGGAGGTGCAGGAAGCACAGGCCGAGAGCAGCGCGCATAAATTGCCTTCGCCTAAAGAAATCAGCGGCATCCTTGATCAGTACGTGATTGGTCAGGAGCGTGCAAAAAAGGTTCTAGCAGTAGCGGTGTACAACCACTACAAGCGTCTGAACCAGCGTGACAAGAAGAGTGACGACGTCGAGCTTGGCAAGAGCAACATCTTGCTGATCGGCCCTACAGGTTCGGGTAAGACGCTGTTGGCCGAAACCCTGGCTCGCCTGTTGAATGTACCTTTCACCATCGCCGATGCCACTACCCTGACCGAAGCCGGTTATGTGGGGGAAGACGTCGAGAACATCATTCAGAAGTTGCTGCAGAAGTGCGACTACGACGTAGAGAAGGCCCAGATGGGCATTGTCTACATCGATGAAATCGACAAGATTTCCCGCAAGTCTGACAACCCTTCGATTACCCGGGACGTTTCCGGCGAAGGCGTTCAGCAAGCCCTGTTGAAGTTGATTGAAGGCACGGTTGCCTCTGTTCCGCCGCAAGGTGGTCGCAAGCATCCGCAGCAGGAGTTCCTGCAGGTCGATACCCGTAACATCCTGTTCATCTGTGGTGGTGCGTTCTCCGGTCTGGAAAAGGTTATTCAAAACCGTTCCACCAAGGGCGGCATCGGTTTCAACGCAGAAGTTCGCAGCAAGGAAGAAGGCAAGAAAGTCGGTGAATCCCTGCGTGAAGTCGAACCTGACGATCTGGTCAAGTTCGGTCTGATCCCGGAGTTCGTCGGTCGTCTGCCAGTTCTGGCTACTTTGGACGAGTTGGACGAAGCGGCATTGATTCAGATCCTCACCGAACCGAAGAACGCCTTGACCAAGCAGTACGCCAAGTTGTTCGAGATGGAAGGTGTTGACCTGGAGTTCCGTACCGATGCCTTGAAGTCCGTCGCCAAGCGAGCCCTTGAACGCAAGACTGGTGCTCGTGGCCTGCGCTCCATTCTTGAAGGTGTTCTGCTCGACACTATGTATGAAATCCCCTCGCAGTCCGAGGTGAGTAAAGTAGTGATCGACGAAAGCGTCATTGAAGGCAAGTCCCAGCCACTGTACATCTATGAGAACAGTGAGCCGACG
Source organism: Pseudomonas sp. NFPP12 (assembly GCF_900103205.1). Lineage (NCBI taxonomy): Bacteria > Pseudomonadati > Pseudomonadota > Gammaproteobacteria > Pseudomonadales > Pseudomonadaceae > Pseudomonas > Pseudomonas sp. NFPP12. The sequence continues at coordinate 207,396 of NZ_FMWW01000008.1, read as the reverse complement.
GCCAAGGCGGCGCCAGACGCGTAAGCGTCGCGCTGTTGGAATGAAAGAAGGGGCCTTCGGGCCCCTTTGTTTTTAGCGCCTTAAAGTGCTGTCTTTGAGCTTGTTTTTTTTCCAGGCAGCCCCCATCTTGGTTTCAAGCTTACTTCCATCTGTTTACGGCCTTACGGCCGCCGTAGAGGCGAAATCATGAAGACAACCATCGAATTGCCTCTCCTGCCATTGCGTGATGTTGTGGTTTATCCGCACATGGTTATCCCGCTGTTCGTGGGGCGCGAGAAGTCGATCGAAGCCCTCGAGGCAGCGATGACGGGCGACAAGCAGATTCTCTTGCTGGCGCAGAGAAACCCTGCTGATGACGATCCCGGTGAAGATGCACTCTATCGCGTAGGTACCATTGCGACTGTCTTGCAGTTGCTCAAATTGCCTGATGGCACCGTCAAGGTATTGGTTGAAGGCGAACAGCGTGGTGCTGTTGAGCGCTTCAGCGAAGTTGATGGCCATTGCCGTGCCGAAGTCTCCCTGATTGACGAAGTCGATGCTCCTGACCGTGAGTCGGAAGTGTTTGTTCGCAGTCTGCTGTCCCAGTTCGAACAGTACGTGCAATTGGGCAAGAAAGTCCCTGCCGAGGTGCTGTCGTCCCTCAATAGCATCGATGAGCCAAGCCGCCTGGTGGATACCATGGCTGCGCACATGGCGTTGAAGATCGAGCAGAAGCAGGAAATCCTCGAGATCATCGATCTGTCCGCTCGGGTCGAGCATGTCCTGGCATTGCTGGACGCCGAGATCGATCTGCTGCAAGTGGAAAAGCGCATCCGTGGTCGCGTCAAGAAGCAAATGGAGCGCAGCCAGCGAGAGTACTACCTGAATGAGCAGATGAAGGCCATTCAGAAAGAACTGGGTGATGGCGACGAAGGGCATAACGAAATCGAGGAGCTGAAAAAGCGTATCGATGCCGCAGGCCTGCCAAAAGACGCCATGACCAAGGCCCAGGCCGAACTGAACAAGCTCAAGCAGATGTCACCGATGTCTGCCGAGGCGACTGTGGTTCGCTCTTATATCGACTGGCTGGTTCAGGTGCCGTGGAAGGCACAGAGCAAGGTTCGTCTCGATCTGGCACGTGCCGAAGATATTCTCGATGCCGACCACTATGGCCTGGAAGAGGTCAAGGAACGGATTCTCGAATACCTCGCCGTACAGAAGCGGGTGAAAAAGATTCGTGGCCCGGTACTGTGCCTGGTGGGACCTCCTGGGGTGGGTAAGACCTCCCTGGCGGAGTCGATTGCCAACGCTACCAACCGCAAGTTCGTACGCATGGCCCTGGGTGGCGTGCGTGACGAGGCGGAGATTCGTGGTCATCGTCGGACTTATATCGGTTCGATGCCAGGAAGATTGATTCAAAAGATGACAAAAGTGGGGGTGCGCAACCCACTGTTCTTGCTCGACGAAATCGACAAGATGGGCAGCGATATGCGCGGTGATCCGGCCTCGGCATTGCTCGAGGTGCTGGACCCCGAGCAGAACCATAATTTCAACGATCACTACCTGGAAGTCGATTACGACTTGTCCGATGTGATGTTCCTCTGCACCTCCAACTCGATGAATATTCCGCCGGCCTTGCTGGACCGGATGGAGGTGATTCGTCTGCCTGGCTACACCGAGGACGAGAAGATCAACATCGCGGTCAAGTACCTCTCGCCCAAGCAGATCCAGGCCAACGGCCTGAAAAAGGGCGAGCTGGAATTCGAGCCGGATGCGATCCGCGACATCATTCGCTACTACACCCGCGAGGCTGGTGTACGCGGCCTGGAGCGGCAGATTGCCAAGGTTTGCCGCAAGGCGGTGAAAGAGCATGCGATGGAAAAGCGCTTCTCGGTAAAGGTCACTTCCGACCTGCTGGAGCACTTCCTCGGCGTGCGCAAATTCCGCTACGGCCTGGCCGAGCAGCAAGACCAGATCGGTCAGGTGACCGGGTTGGCGTGGACTCAAGTGGGCGGTGAACTGCTGACCATCGAAGCCGCTGTGGTTCCGGGCAAGGGCCAGTTGATCAAGACCGGCTCCCTGGGCGATGTGATGGTCGAGTCGATCACTGCGGCACTGACCGTGGTGCGCAGCCGGGCCAAGAGCCTGGGCATTCCCCTGGACTTCCACGAGAAGCGCGACACCCATATCCACATGCCAGAAGGGGCGACCCCGAAAGACGGCCCCAGCGCGGGTGTAGGCATGTGCACGGCGCTGGTTTCGGCGCTGACCGGCATTCCGGTGCGGGCTGATGTGGCAATGACGGGCGAGATCACTCTGCGTGGTCAGGTATTGGCTATCGGCGGGTTGAAAGAGAAATTACTCGCCGCTCATCGGGGTGGAATCAAGACAGTGATCATTCCGGAAGAGAATGTTCGCGATTTGAAAGAAATTCCTGACAATATCAAGCAGGATCTGCAGATTAAACCGGTTAAATGGATTGACGAAGTCCTGCAAATTGCGCTGCAATACGCGCCGGAGCCCTTGCCGGATGTGGCTCCCGAGATAGTCGCAAAGGACGAAAAACGCGAGTCTGACTCTAAGGAAAGAATTAGCACGCATTAGTACGCATTAGCCTGGGGGGCTTCCTTGACAGCTTTTTAGAGCCCTTGTTATAAAGCGGCTCTTAAGTGTCTGTAGGCCATTCAGCACTCGTTTTTGCTTTCACCAAAAAACTTAGAATCATACTCATAGATATATAAGGGGACTTAGAGTGAACAAGTCGGAACTGATTGATGCTATCGCTGCATCTGCTGATCTCCCGAAAGCTGCTGCTGGCCGTGCGCTGGACGCAGTAATCGAATCCGTTACTGGCGCTCTGAAGGCCGGTGACTCTGTGGTGCTGGTTGGTTTCGGTACTTTCTCCGTAACTGATCGTCCAGCGCGTATCGGTCGTAACCCACAGACCGGTAAGACTCTGGAAATCGCTGCTGCTAAAAAGCCAGGTTTCAAAGCCGGTAAAGCACTGAAAGAAGCCGTTAACTAAGTTTCTTCAGGGTCTTTGCCCATCCGGGTCGGGGTCATGCCTGATCTGGCAGCGGGGCGCTAGTCAGCCGGTCTACCACCGGTTCACGCCGAGGGTCGCGGGTTTAACCTTTGTCCGCTCCGCCAGTTACGAGAAGGCGCATCCTCGGATGCGCCTTTCTTCTATCCGGACTCTACCCACGCTCCACGGTTGCTCAAATTGAAGTACAACCGTTTCTGGGGGACGCATGCTGCAGAATATCAGGGACAATTCACAAGGCTGGATTGCCAAAACCATCATCGGGGTTATCGTCGCGCTGTTGGCGTTGACGGGATTCGATGCCATTTTCAAGGCCACTACCCACAATCAGGACGCGGCCAAGGTCAACGGTGAGGAAATCACTCAGAACGAGTTGAGCCAGGCCGTCGACATGCAACGTCGTCAGTTGATGCAGCAGCTGGGCAAAGACTTCGATGCCTCCCTGCTGGACGAGAAGATGCTGCGCGAAGCTGCTCTCAAAGGGCTGATCGACCGCAAGCTGTTGCTGCAAGGTGCGCAGGATTCCAAGTTCGCGTTCTCCGAGGGTGCGCTGGACCAGGTCATTCTGCAAACGCCGGAATTCCAGGTTGATGGCAAGTTCAGCCCCGAGCGTTTCGACCAGGTGATCCGTCAACTGGGTTACACCCGCCTGCAATTTCGCCAGATGCTGACTCAGGAAATGCTGATCGGCCAGGTACGCGCCGGTCTGGCAGGCAGCGGTTTTGTCACCGACGCCCAGGTGCTGGCATTCGCCCGTCTGGAAAAGCAGACCCGTGACTTCGCTTCCCTGACCATCAAGGCCGACCCGGCAGCGGTAAAGCTGACCGACGATGAGGTCAAGGCGTACTACGACCAGCACGCCAAGGAGTTCATGACTCCGGACCAGGTGGTGATTGATTACATCGAATTGAAGAAGGCCGCCTTCTTCGATCAGGTCAGCGTCAAGGACGAGGACCTGCAAGCGTTGTATCAGAAGGAAATTGCCAACCTGTCCGAGCAACGCCGCGCCGCGCACATCCTCATCGAAGTCAATGACAAGGTGAATGAGGCCCAGGCCAAGGCCAAGATCGAAGAGATCCAGGCACGTCTGGCCAAGGGCGAAAGCTTCGAGGCACTGGCCAAGGAGTTCTCCCAGGACCCGGGTTCGGCCAGCAACGGCGGCGACCTGGGTTTCGCAGGTCCTGGCGTCTATGACCCAACCTTCGAGAAAGCCCTGTATGCCTTGAACAAGGACCAGGTATCGGCGCCGGTACGTACCGGCTTCGGTTTCCACCTGATCAAGCTGCTGGGTGTCGAAGCGCCGGAAGTGCCGAGCTTCGCCAGCCTCAAGGGCAAGCTGACCCGGGATCTGAAGACCCAGCAGGTCGAGCAGCGTTTCGTCGAGGCCACCAAGCAACTGGAAGACTCGTCGTTCGAAGCGTCCGATCTGGCACAACCGGCCCAGGACCTGAAGCTGACTGTCCACACTTCCGCGCCATTCGGCCGTGAAGGTGGTGACGGCATCGCAGCCAACCGCGCGGTGATACAAGCGGCGTTCAGCACCGAAGTCCTCGATGAGGGTGCCAATAGCACCGCCATCGAACTGGACCCGGAAACCGTGGTAGTGCTGCGTGCCAAGGAGCACCGCAAACCTGAGCAACTGCCACTGGAAAGCGTTGCCAGTGCCATTCGCACGCAATTGGCCAAAGAGCACGCCAGTGCCGCGGCCAAGACCAAGGCTGAAGAGCTGATCGCCAGCCTGCGCGACGGCAAGACCGCGCTGAACAAGCCGGTGGATGGCCAGGACTGGAAAGTCGCGCACGCCGTGACCCGTGGCCAGGAAGGGATCGATCCGACCGTGCTGCAGGCGCTGTTCCGCATGACCAAGCCTGAGTCCAAGGACAAACCGACCTTCACCAACGTGACCCTGCCTAATGGCAACCTGTTGGTGCTGCAGCTCAATGGTGTCAACGAAGCCGCTGCTCCGACCGAGGAAGAGAAGGCTCAATACCGTCGCTTCCTGGCCTCACGGGTAGGGCAGCAAGACTTTGCCGCCTACCGCAAGCAGCTGGAAAACCAGGCGGACATCAAGCGTTACTGATGCCTGACCCACAGTGTTGAAAAGACCCCGGCCGCAATGCCGGGGTCTTTTTTTGGGCTGGAAAAAACCTCAGCCAAGGGCGTTCTTCCAGCGTTTGCGTGCATGCAGGTACGCCGCCTGATCGTTGTAGCCCAACTGCAGGGCAATCTGGGCCCGGGATTCGCCTTGCAGTTGCAGATGCATTTCCAGCTCGGCGCGGGTCTGGTCGAGCAATTCGCGAAAGCTCAACCCCTGTTCGTCCAGGCGTCGCCGCAGCGTTCGCGGGGTTTGATGCAGTTGCGCGCAAAGGCTTTCCAGGGTTGGTGAGTGGCCGGCGGCCAGGGCCTGGCGACAAGCCGCTGCCACCTTGGCGGCCCAACCGCTCTGTCGCCGGTGCAGGGCCACCCGTCGATCCAGCTCCTCGCTCAGCAGTTCCAGCATGCCGGCGTGGCGGGTTTGCAGCGGCAGTTGCAGGGTTTGCGGGTCGAAGTAGAAGCGGTTGGCCGGGCAATCGAATTCGATCCGCTCGCCGAACCAGTGATGGTACTGCGCGTGATAGGCCGGGCGTGGATGGCTGAAGCAGGCCAGTACCGGCTGCACCGCAAGGCCGGTGCCACGGCGCAACTGAGTGATGGACATGACGCCATAGTGCTCGATCAGGTAGCGGCCGAGTTGCGCCGATGTGTCGATATCAACCTCGACACCGGCCCCCCGGGTATCCGCCACCAGCTGTACCCGGTCGGTATCCGAACCCAAGGGCGCGTAGCGCACCCAGAACGCCATGGACGCGGCGACATCCGAACAGTACAGGCTGGCGTGGGCGATCACGTGCCAGTCCTGGGGGGTGAAGCGTTCGAACAGCTTGAGGCCAATGGCCGGCTCCAGCGCTGCCGCGGCGCGCCACAGCTGCTCCAGCTGCAGCAGGTTGTAGTCCTGCTGAGGGCCGGTGTTCTGGTCATCGAGAAAGCGTTGCAGGACTTCACCCAGGCGCCCGCGATGGAAACGCGGGGCCATGCCCTTGGCCGGATCTCGCGGAATTCTGTCCAGTTCGCGCATAGAGCGGGCTGCCTTGCTGATCTCTAATGGTGGGGCGTTGCCCACAAGGATAAGAGCGAGAATGCCATGAACCACGACCTGCTGACCAACAACCCGCTGCTGATCGTTTCGGCGATCTTTGTGTTTTTCATCCTCCTGGAAATCGCCTGTTCGGCCTTTCGCCAACGCCGCGGCCAGCGCCGTGATGTGTTGATCGAGGCGGTGGGCTCAAGCCTGTTGCTCGGTGTGACCTTTCCCCTGGTGATGTGGGCCAGCGGCGCGCTCATGCAGCTATCGCTGCCCGAAGCAAAGGGAGCACTGGTACAGATCCCCTGGGTACTCGGCCTGCTGCTGTTCCTGGTCTTCGATGACATGACCCAGTACTGGTGGCACCGCTTGACCCACCGCGTACCGGCGCTGTACGCGTTGCATCGCGCGCACCATTCGGCGCCCTACATGAGCATTCGCATCGTCTACCGCAACAACAGCTTCTATTACCTGCTGATGCCCAGCATCTGGTTCTCGGGAGTGCTGATTTATCTGGGGCTGGCGCCGGTCTACTACGGTTACCTGATTCTCAAGATGACGGTGATCTTCGCCGCTCACAGCAGTGTGGCCTGGGATGACAAGCTGTACCGCATCGGTTTTCTGCGGCCGCTGATGTGGTTGCTGGAGCGGATTTTTTCTACGCCGTCCACCCATTCGGCGCACCACGGCCTGAGCGCCGAGGATGGCGTGACCCATTACAAGGGCAACTTCGGCAACCTGCTGTTCCTCTGGGATGTGCTGTTTGGTACGGCGAAGATCACTCGGCGCCGGCCCGTTGCCTATGGCATCGAACACTTGGCACACGTGAGCTGGACGCAAGAGTTGTTCTGGCCGCTGGTACGCAGCCGTAAAGCCCGCGCCAGTGCAGGGGCGAGGGTAGAGGGCGCCTTGCCGGCGAACCCTGCTTCGCAAGGCTAGCCATTCTTTCACGAGCCCTGGTGCTGGAGCCCCGGCCACCCGAGCCGGGAGCCGGATTTCAAGCCCGGGCAGGGAAGCCTTGGCGCCGGGCGTTCACCGCCACCAGCAGGGTCACCAGCAACAGGGCGGCAATCACCCAGGGGAAGGTGGCCACGCCCGGCCCCTGTAGCAGCAACGCGCCGCCCAGGCCGCCACCGGCGATTGCCAGGTTCCACAGGGTCACCAGCATCGACTGCGCGGTATCGGCGTGCTCGCCGGCGGCCTTGGCCAGCGCAGTCTGCAGCAAGGTGGCCATGCCGCCAAAGGACAGCCCCCAGATAGCGATTGCCCCATAGATTGCCAGTGGCCGGTCGCCGAGCAGGCCCAGCAGCAGGGTCGAGCCGATAAACAGCAGACAGCTGGCCAGTACCAGCTCACGCAGCCAGCGGTCGATCAGCAGGCCCACCAGCCAGATGCTCAGCAAGGCGGCCAGGCCGAACACCAGCAACACCCGCTCGATTTCCCCGCCAAGCCCGGCCGGCTTAAGAAATGGCGCGATGTAGGTGTAGAGAATGTTGTGGCCCAGCACATAGGCGAAGGTCACGAACAGCACCGGCCGGATCCCCGGCAGGGTCAGGACACGACTCAGCGACAGGCGCTTCTGCGCCCGCAGCCCGGGGAAATCCGGCACTTGCACCAGTACCCAGCCGATCAGGCCCAGGGTCAGCAGAGTCATCACGGCGAAACTCATGCGCCAGCCCAGCAGGGCGCCCAGCCAGGTCCCGGCGGGCATGCCCACCGACAGCGCCAGCGGCGCGCCGAGCATGGCCAGGGTAATCGCCCGGCCCTGCAAGTGTGGCGCCACCATGCGGCTGGCATAACCTGCCACTAGGGCCCAGAGCAAGCCGGCGAAGACTCCGGCAAAGAAGCGCGCCACCAGGATCAGGCTGTATTCGGTGGAGAGGGCCGTGATGCTGTTGACCACGGCGAAACCGCCGATGGCGATCAGCAGCAGGGGCCGGCGCCGCCAGCCCTGGGTGAAGAGGATCAGCGGAATGGCCGCCAGCAGTGAGCCCAGGGCATAGACGGTCACCAGTTGGCCGATCAGCGCTGCAGACACGCCCAGGTCGGCACTCATCTGCGGTAGCAGGCCGGCGGGCAGGGTTTCGGTCATCAGGGTGATGAACCCGGCAGTGGCCAGGGCCAACAGGCCGCCGACAGGCAGGCGTTCGTGGGTTGTGGCAGGTACTTGCAAGGGTTCGCAGGCATTGACGCAATTGCTCATGGAAAGGCCCCGATGGGTGGGTTTGGAAGTAAGGGGCCTAGGGTAGGGCGCTGTTCATGGCGGAAAAATAGGCTAAGGTTCCGAACTTATCGGACACAGGTGTCTTTAATTTCGGAGCGACGCGATGGACTGGCTCGGCAGTATCCCGGTGTTTATGCAGGTGGCGGAAACCCGCAGCTTCACCGAAGCGGGGCGCCTTCTGGGAGTCTCTTCCTCGGCGGTTGGCAAAAGTATCGCCCGTCTGGAGGAGCGCCTGGAGACTCGTCTGTTTCATCGCACCACCCGCAGCATCAGCCTCACCGCCGAAGGCGCCGGATTCCTCGAACGCTGCCGCAGGATCGCCGCCGAAGTCGAGGCGGCGGAGTTCCAGCTATGTGACTCTTCCAGCGCGCCGGTGGGCAAGCTGCGGGTCAGCGCGCCGCAGGTCCATGGGTTGTTGATGCCGGTACTGGCCGAGTTCATGCAACGCTATCCGCAGATCGAGCTGGATATCGACCTCTCCGATCGCATGGTGGATGTGGTGGAAGAGGGTTTTGACCTGGTAGTGCGCACCGGCAACCCCAAGGACTCGCGGTTGCTGGCCCGGCAGCTGGGGCGCTTTCGCATGGTGCTGGTGGGCAGCCCCGGCTATTTCCAGCAGCGCGGCGTGCCGCAGACCCCGCAGGAATTGCGCAGTCACTCCTGCCTGCGGCATACCTTTCACCACACCGGCAAGCTCGAGGCCTGGCCCTTCAAGGTTCAAGCGGATGCGCCGGAGCCGGTGCTGCCCACTCGCCTGACCAGCAGCTCCATCGAGGCGGTGGAGCACGCGGCGCGCAGCGGGCTGGGCATTGCCTGCCTGCCGGACTTCATGGTCCAGGCCGCGGTGCGCCGTGGCGAGTTGCAAACCGTGCTCGACCCATACCTGGAGCACAACGGTGCCTTCTGGGTGTTGTGGCCCTCGAGCCGACATGCAGCGGCCAAGCTGCGGGTGTTGATCGAGCACTTGAGCGAGCGACTTTTTCCGGCAAACAGTGGTCAGTAAACTGATGAGAAATTTAAGGCACCAATTACCCGCGCTGCGGGACGCTGATCTGTTGCACAATACGCGCCGGAGCGTTTTCCTCAGGATTCTCGATGTTTAAATCATTTCATCTGCGCGCCACGGCCGGGGTGTTGCTGCTGTCTGCGGTGGCCGGCTGTTCGTCGCACAAGACCGCCATCTACGAGCACGAAAGCTTCGATGATTCCGGCACGTTTTCGCGCAATTACCCGGTGAGCGATGCCGCCTCCTGTGAGGCCGCGCGGCGTGCCCTGCTCAGCCAGGGCTACATCATCACCAGCAACGATCCGAAGCTGGTCAGCGGCCACAAGAGCTTCCAGCAGACCGGCGAGACCCACCTGGAAATCAGCTTCAACGTGGTTTGTGCCCAGGACGGCAGCGGCGACCAGCGTTCGACGATGTTCGCCAACGCCCTGCAGGACCGCTATGCGCTGAAGAAGGTGAACAACTCGGCCAGCCTCGGCGTGGGCGTCCTGGGCTCGGTGTCGATGCCGATCGGCTCTACCGATGATTCGATGGTCAAGGTGGCCAGCGAAACCGTGTCCTCGGCCAAGTTCTATGACCGCTATTTCGCCCTGGTGGAGTTGTTCCTGCCCCAGGAAGCGAAGAAGGCGGCGCATATCGAAGAGAAACCCAAGGCCGACCTCGGGGTTCCCGAGAACAAGCCCGAGGCGCCAGCCAAGCCCGAGCCCAAGGCGCAGCCAGTGGTCGAGCCTGCGCCTGTGGCCGCGCCGGCACCCGCCACCGAGCCTGAGCCTGCGGTCTCGCAACCCCTGGCTCCTCCGGCCGAGGCGGCGCCGATAGTGCCGGCAGCCAGCAGCGAGCCAGCGCCCGCCACGCAAACCGTCACGCCGCCACCGGCCAGCAACCTGCCGCCGCCCAGCGAGCCGATTCCGGCCCTGCCGAGCAGCGGGCACTAAGGCTCCTAGACCGAGCTCGGGTCGACTTTTTCAGCGTCGATCCGATAGCGGCTCAAGGCTTCGCCGACCTGGCTGTAGGGTATCTCCCCGTCATCGGCCAGGGCTTTCAACGCCGCCAGGGCGATGAAATGCCGGTCCACCTCGAACAACTGCCGCAGGTTTTCCCGGGTATCGGACTGGCCGAAGCCGTCGGTGCCCAGGGCGACGAAGCGCCGACCCTCGACGAAGGGGCGGATCTGGTCGGCGAACAGTTTCATGTAGTCGGTGGCCACCACCAGCGGGCCTTGATGGCCTTCCAGGCATTGCTCGACATAGGCCGCTCGCCGAGGCTGCTGCGGATGCAGCAGGTTCCAGCGCTCCGCCGCCAGGCCCTGGCGGCGCAGTTCGGTGAGGCTGGTGGCACTCCAGATGTCGCTCTGCACCCCGAAGTCCTTCTCCAGCAGCTGCCCGGCGGCGATCACCTCGCGCAGGATCGAGCCGCTGCCCATCAGTTGCACCCGCGGGGCTTTGGCGCCCTGGGCGGTGCTTGAGCTGAAGCGGTACAAGCCCTTGAGAATGCCTTCGCGAGCACCTTCGGGCATGGCCGGTTGCGGGTAGTTTTCGTTGAGCAGGGTGATGTAGTAATACACATCCTCCTGCTGCACATACATGCGCTGCATGCCTTCATGGATGATTACCGCCAGTTCATAGGCGAAGGTCGGGTCGTAGGAGATGCAGCAGGGGATCACCGAGGCGAGGATATGGCTGTGGCCGTCGTCGTGCTGCAGGCCTTCGCCCATCAGCGTGGTGCGCCCGGACGTGGCGCCCAGCAGGAAGCCCCGGGCCCGCGCATCGCCGGCGGCCCAGGCCAGGTCACCGATCCTTTGGAAGCCGAACATCGAATAGAAGATGTAGAAGGGCAGGGTCATGACCTGGTGGTTGCTGTAGGAGGTACTGGCGGCGATCCATGAGGAAATCGCCCCGGATTCGTTCAGGCCCTCCTGCATGATCTGGCCGTCCTTGCTCTCCTTGTAGTAGCTCAGTTGCCCGGCATCCTGTGGGGTATAGAGCTGGCCCACCGCCGAGTGGATGCCGATCTGGCGGAACAGGCTTTCCATGCCGAAGGTGCGCGACTCGTCAGGCACGATCGGCACCACCCGCTTGCCGATCTGCGGGTCCTTGAGCAGGGTGCCGAGGATGCGCACGAAGGCCATGGTGGTGGAGATCGCCCGGTCGCCGGTGTCCTTGAGCTGGGTGGCGAAGGCTTCCAGGGCCGGGATCTGCAGCGGTGCGCAGTCGTTGTAGCGAGCCGGCACATAGCCCCCCAGGCGGCTGCGACAGGCTGCGAAGTAACGGCCTTCCGTGCTGTCCGCCGTGGGCTTGAGGTAGGGCATTTCAGCCAGTTGCTCATCGCTGACCGGCAGTTCGAAGCGATCACGGAAGGCCTTCACTGCCTCGGCCCCCATCTTCTTCAACTGGTGGTTGATGTTCTGGCCTTCGCCGGCCTCGCCCATGCCGAAGCCCTTGACGGTTTTCGCCAGGATCACCGTGGGCCGGCCGCTGTGGCGTACTGCGGCGGCATAGGCGTTGTAGACCTTGAGCGGGTCGTGGCCGCCCCGGGAGAGCTTCCAGATCTGCTCGTCCGAGAGGTCGGCCACCAGCTCCAGCAATTGCGGGTACTTGCCGAAGAAATGCTCGCGCACATAGGCGCCGTTCTGCGACTTGTAGTTCTGATAGTCGCCATCCACGCACTCCATCATGCGCTGGCGCAGCAGGCCGCTGCGGTCCTTCTCCAGCAGCGCGTCCCAGCCGCTGCCCCAGATCACCTTGATCACGTTCCAGCCGGCGGCGCGGTACAGGCTTTCGAACTCCTGGATGACCTTGGCGTTGCCCCGTACCGGGCCATCGAGGCGTTGCAGGTTGCAGTTGACGACGAAGATCAGGTTGTCGAGTTTCTCCCGCCCGGCCAGGGAAATCGCCGCCAGGGATTCGGGCTGGTCCATTTCGCCGTCGCCGAGGAAGGCCCAGACCTTGCGCCCCTGGTGCTGCTTGAGCCCGCGCAGCTCCAGGTAGCGCATGAAACGCGCCTGATAGGCCGCGGTGATCGGCCCCAGGCCCATGGATACAGTGGGGAACTGCCAGAAGTCCGGCATCAGCCTGGGGTGCGGATAGGAGGAAATGCCCTGGCCGTCGGCCTCGCGGCGGAAGTTGTCGAGCTGGGCGGCGCTGATCCGGCCTTCCAGGTAGGCGCGGCCGTAGATGCCAGGGGAGGAGTGGCCCTGGATGTACACCATGTCACCGTCGAAGCTGTCGCTGCGGCCGCGGAAGAAATGATCGAAACCCACGTCGTAGAGCACGGCTGCCGAAGCATAGGTGGCGATGTGGCCGCCCACGCCCGAATGCTTGCCGGCGCGCAGCACCATGGCCATGGCGTTCCAGCGGATCATCGCGTTGAGCTTGCGCTCGGTCTCCAGGTCGCCGGGGTAGGGCAGCTGCCGATCGGGGGCAATGGTGTTGATATAGGGCGTGGTCACCCGGCCATGGAAGTCACCGTGGCGTGCCACGTCGAAATCCAGCAACTGGTCGATCAGGTAATGGGCCCGCGGGCGACCTTCCACCGTCAGCACCGACTCCAGAGAGTCGAGCCACTCGCGGGTTTCCTGGGGATCGTTATCGAGGGTTGCACTGTTGTTCTGGGTCATACCTGGCTCCGTGTTGGGCGGGGTTCCAGCGCGTGGATTCTTGTGGAATCGGAAGGTATTCGGCGCCGGGAAAAGTAATTGCAATTGCAACTACATGGCCGAATCTATCCCGGCATGCGCTACTATTGCAACCCTTCTTCAAACCTTCGGATGGTGTGGCATGTCTTCAAAAGAGCCCGATGTCTGGTTCCGTTTTGTCAGGGCTCACCGGACGGTGATTCGCGAAATCGAGCGCCGCCTGGCCCAGGCCGGCTTGCCGGCGTATGCCTGGTACGACGCCCTCTGGGGCCTGGAAAGCGGCACCGAAGGTACCCGGCGCATGCACGAATTGGCCGATGTGCTGGCCATCGAGCGCTACAACCTCACACGCCTGGTGGACCGCCTGGAAAAAGACGGCCTGGTGCAGCGCTCGCGCTGTGAGGGCGATGGTCGCGCGGCCTTTGTCAGCATCACCGACGAAGGGCGAAAGCTGCGCAAGAAGATGTGGAAAATCTACGAGGCGACAGTGGCCGAGCTGTTTCTCTCGCAACTGGACAGCGAGCAGAAACACGCCTTTGCCGATGCCCTGGAGCGCACCGCGACCCTGGCCCGGGCGGCGGCCAACGGTGGCGACACTGGCTCCAGGGGCTGAGCCTGGCACCGTCAGGGCAGGCCATAGGTCGCCATGGCCTGTTCCACGCATTGCATGGGCAATTGCCCAGCGTCTGCCAGGCTCTTGAGTGCCAGCACGGCGATCCAGCGTGCCTCGGGGCAGCGGCCGCGTCGCGGGTCGCGGGCGGCATCGAAGGAGTCGGTGCCCAGGGCCACCAGCTCGGCCTTGAGGTGAGGGCGTAGCTGTTCGGCCACCGCCTGGCCGTAGCCAGTCACTGCAATCACGGGCGCCGAGTCATCCGCCAGGCAGCGCTGCAGGTGTGAGCCGCGCTTCTCCTGCCCAGGATGCAGGCGATTCCAATGCTGCGCCGCAGCCGCTTCCCTCGCCAGGCGGGTGTAGCTGGGGCAACTCCAGAGCTGGCTGGCCACCTTCCAATCACGCTGCAGCAGATCCGCCGCGGCCCTGACCTGAGCAAACGCCCGGCCGGCGCCCAGCAGGCGCACGCGCCCCGCCGCTGGGTGGGCAGTGGTGTCCGTCACTTTGTACATGCCCTGCAATGCGGCTTGCCGTTGCTCGGGCGTCAGTTCCAGTTGCAGCTCATGGTCATGCAGGGCCAGGTAGTAGAAGCCTGGCTGGCCTTCGATATACAGGCGTTGCAGGGCCTCCAGGACAATCGCCTCGGCCTCTGCGCCAGTGGCCGGGTCGAATGGCAGGCAGTGCGGGTTGTGGGCCAGCCACAACGCCAGTGACGGGTCGGCACCCTTGGGCCATGGGGAGGTTTGGGTCTCACTGTCGTTGCACAGGATGCCCCGCGCCGCGGTCTCGGCGCTGACCGCGCACAACTGCGCCGAAGAACTGCAGCGGTGCAGATAGAGCAGGGGTTTTTCCGCGCTGTCGGTGGAGAACCACAATGGCCAGGCGCTGATCCGGGTACTCCTTTGTGGTGCGCTGTGGCTGCGCACCACAAAGGACTGGCGTGCGGTGCGCCGGTCCAGCTCCAGGGTATTGGCCATCTCCAGCACGGTGTTGAGTGGTGAACCGCCAGGGGGGCGGGCGCTCCTGAGCAGGTCCAGGCAGGCCTGGGCCGCCTGTTGCGCGAGGGCCTTGTGGCGAGTGGGGAAAAGTGAGGATGGGTTCATGCTCGGCGCCGTCCGCAAGGGGGGAGAGCGGCTACCCTAACGGATTGGTAAATATGATTGCAATTGCAATCGTTGCAATTGCATCTGTGTTCGAAGGTTAAATTCCTCACGGCCTGTTACGTTTTAATGATAGAAATCCTGACCTGGGGGGTAGTATTTTTTCTGTCATCCCGGCACTTTATGCTGATCCCGGTGGTCATTAGGCACAGGGCTATTGAACAAGGTCTTTCAACAACGGAAAAAGGAGTCCGCCATGGACGAATACCAAGAGGAACTGCTGGAGTATCAGGCTTTCGAGCTGGATCCTCTGGAACCTGCAGAAGACGCCACCGAGCTGTAACGCCGGTGGCGTTTTTTTTACCGTTTCTCTAGCCGAATTGTCGGTGGCTGCGGCGATAATCCCCGGGGGTCTGGCCATTCCAGCGCTTGAAGGCCCGTTGAAACGCCTCGGCTGAGGCAAAGCCCAGCAGATAGGCAATCTCCCCGAACGCCAGTTCAGTATCGCGAATGTAGGTCATGGCCAGGTCGCGGCGGGTGTCATTGAGAATCGCCCGGAACTGCGTCCCTTCTTCCGCCAGCTTGCGCCGCAGGGTCCAGGTCGGCAGCTTCAGGCGCATCGCCACTTCTTCCAGGTCCGGCTCGCGGCCGCCATTGAGCAACGGCCCCAGCATCTGAATGATGCGTTCGCGCAGGCTGCGGGTGCGGGTCAGTTGTTCCAGTTCTCTCTCGCACAACTGCACCAGATGCCGCCAGGTGCTCGGGCAATGCTGCGGGTTGCGCAGGCCCAGGCTGGCCTGGCTCAGGCGCAGCTGGTTCTGTTCGGCGCCGAACTGGATAGGCGTGGGGCCGAGTACCGCATAGGCCTCGTGGTAGTCCGGGCGCTGGAATTCGATATCGATCTGTTCGGCGTGGATCGCCTGGTTGGCGACGCTGGACAACTGCTGCAGCCAGCCGGAGATGATCGAGTCCACCACGAAGCGGTTGTAGGCGTTGTACGGGCTGATGGAGTAGAAGCACAACCAGGCGCCGCTGGCATCCTCGTGAAAGCTCGACTGGCCGCGATAGTTGGAGCCATACAGAGCTTCGAAGCGGGTCAGGCAGCGGGCGGCTTCGCGCACGGTGGGGGCCTGGGCTGCGGTCACTCCGGCCAGGCCGGCCTGGCTCAGCCGGCTCAGGCGGCCCATGCGCAAGCCCAGGGCCGGGTCTCCGGTCAGTTGGATCGCCCCGTGGCCCAGGCGCATGTAGCGCGGGATTGACAGCCGCGCTCCGGCTTCGCCCAGGCGCGCGGCGTCCAGGGCGTACTGTTCCAGCAGGGGGGTGGGGTCCTGCCCGTAGCTGAGGACCGCGTCCACCAGGCTATGGACGAAGCCCACCGACAAGTCGCCCAGGCGCATCGGTGGGTTTTTCATTGGCCTACAACCAGATGTTCAGCAGGCGGGCGCCGCGGTTGCCGTCGTCGGCAAAGGTCTGGCCGTTGCTGTTGATGAAACTCTGGCCACTGCTGCGTTGGTCCCAGAACTGGCCGCGCAGGAACACGCTGACCCCGGCGCTGGCCAGGCTGCTGGGTGCACGCGCAGTCAGTGTCAGGCGATGCCAGGCCTCCCCCTCGCTGACTTCCTCGGGCTTGAGGCTGACTTCGCTGGGGGTGGCGATGCTCTTGTATCCGCGCCAGGGTTTGTCCCAGCCATCACGGCCCATGACAAAGGCCGGGACCGCCACCAGTTGGGCGTGCTGGTCATTGAGCTTGCGGTAGTTGTCGGGGTACCAGCTGTCGCTGCCGATCAGCACACCGAGGCGCCCGGCCGGGGTGTCGATAACCTCCAGCGCTTTGTCGGCATCGCCCTTCACGTAGCCGCTTTCGGCGTAGGTCGGGTAGATCTGCCGCTGGGGCTGGCCCATGGGCAGGCCATCGCTGCCAAACACCAGGCTGCTGTTGTACAGGGCGCCGCTGCCGATCTGCAGGTTGCCCTGGCTGACACTGGGTTCTGGAAGAATGATGCTGCCGGCCACCAGGGTCACATGAAACTCCTTGGCCAGGCCGCCGAACAGCGACTGATAGTCCCGAGCCATCCTCTTGGCCTTCATGCGCAGGTACGCATCGTCCAGGCGGCTGTCACCCCTGGCGCTGATCAGCGCCTTGAGAAACGGCAGCGGGTTGCTCACCGCCAGCCAGTTCATTGCCTCTTTCAGAGAGGTGGCCTGATACAGCTCATTCTTTTCACCACTGACCATCAGCCAGGTGCCGACATGCTCGGGCAGCACGACGATGGTTTTGTCATTGACCAGGCCCTTGTCACGGGCTTGCTGCATGTAGGCCGCAAGCTTGCGATGCAGGCGCTCGATGCTCTGGTAGTCGGTGGGGAACAGCTCGGGCTGGATTGCCAGCAGGTTGCCGTGGTCGGCAGGCACACCCTGGTCCACCGCGAGCTGGATACGCAGGTCCGACAGGTAGTGCGCACCTGGACGATCACGAGTCCAGATGGCGTAGCTGGTGATGGCGGCAAGCAGGGCCAGGGTGAGGGTGATGTAGAGAAGTTTGCGCATGGGAAAACAGTCAGCGGCCGTGTGCTGGATCGTGACATTTCTCGGATATTTGGGCCAAAGGTACAGGAAAACAGTGTGTTAGAGCGGTTTTTTGCATGAAATGGGTCTTTTTCCGTGGCGTTTCGGGCTTTTCCCTGGGCTGCGCCTGCGATGTCGCCTCAGGGGGGAGAGGGCTGGCAGGGTGCTGCGGTCCTGCGTCGAGCGCGTCAGGTTTAGTGCAGTTGCCCCTACTTTCGTCGAAGTTTGAGGTTTTGCACGTTGATGGGTTGTTCGACAATGAAGCAATCTTGAAAGTTCTTCGGGACTTATCCGAAGAGGTTCAGTAGTGGCGAACTAACAGTTCCAAAGTGGACTGCTGGGTCATTCATAACAGTTGTTAAAAAAACCAGCGGTCCAAGGGGCCACTTATCAGTTGTAGCCGCCGTTTCGGCCCAATTGGTTGTTTTGCTATCGAAGTATGTCTTTCTATTGAAGTTCGCCTCCACTCATTTTCTTCAAAGGATGAAGTGATGAACTCCATAGAAAAGGAACTTGATTGCGGTCGCTCCGTAACTGACCAGCAAAAGATCGAAGAAGTCACCCGCCAAATTACCGAGCATGGTAACGAACTACGCAGACGCTATCCTGTCCTGAACTATCAGAACGCCCTGGGTGCAAGTGCCATGGCTGTTTCGGTGACAGTTATGGTGGTGACTGGTGTGTTGTATGTGAAGGGCATCATGCCCGCGTGGTTGTGCATCTTGGTAAACGCGCTGTCGACCTCGATCATTCATGAACTTGAACATGACCTGATTCACCGTCTGTATTTCCGGAAACAGCCTCTGGCCCATAACTTCATGATGCTGCTGTGCTGGCTGACGCGCCCGGGAATGCCCAGCCCCTGGCTCAGGCGCGGCCTGCACTTTCATCATCACAAGGAATCCGGAACCGCCACCGATGTCGAGGCCTGGATCACCACCAGCGGCAACCCCTGGGGCATTCTCAGGCTGCTGAAGCTGATGGATGGCTTCCTGTTCGGCTTTGTGAATGCGGTCTGCGCGCCGGGCTGGCGGCAGAAAATGAAACTGCTGGCCAGGATCATTCGCCTCAATACCCCCTTCGGGCTCCTGTACTGGGGCAGCTGGTATGTGTTCCTGGGTTATCACTTGTCTACCTGGCTGGGCGGCCTGGCAGGAGTGCCGCCACCAAGTTCGCCGTTAGTGCTGCAAGTGATGAACGTGATTGATTGTGCAGTGGTCATTGTTGTTGCGCCGAATATGATTCGACAATTCTGCCTGTATTTCATCAGTTCCAATATGCATTATTACGGTGATGTTGTGCCACGCAATGCTCTACAACAAACCCAAGTAATGAACCATTGGCTGCTGTGGCCGTTCCAGTTGTTCTGTTTCAACTTTGGCAGTACTCACAGTATTCATCATTTTGTCGTGAAAGATCCTTTTTATCTTCGACAGATGACGGCGCCCTATGCCCATGAAGTCATGGCGAAGGCCGGAGTTCGTTTCAATGACTTCGGTACCTACAAGCGCGCAAATCGTTTCAAGTTGGATACGGTCCACTTTCAGTCCAGAGGCTGAAGGTCTTTTGCACCTTTATTGTTCTTGTTATCACAGGTTTGCATTGCCATTGACGAATGCAACCGGCCTCTTGGTTTCGGTTTTTAACTCATGCTGACCCTGGCCGACTCTCGCCAGGGCGGCATGACGATGGATGGGAGTTTTGAGAATGGAAGCGCAAGGAACATGTGCGAAGGGTTTCGAAGCCGTGCTGCACGCCTTCGAGGCAATGTTCGATGATCCCCAGGAGCGCGGTGCCGGGCTCTGTGTGCAGGTCGGCGGCCAGACCGTGGTCGACCTGTGGGCCGGCGTGGCGGACCTGGAGGGCAACAAGCCGTGGCACCACGGCACCCTGGCCAATACCTTCTGCACCATCAAGCCCTTGGCCGCAGTGGCTGCCCTGATGCTGGTGGAGGAGGGCAAGCTGGAGCTCGACGCGCCGGTGGCCCGCTACTGGCCCGAGTTTGCCCAGGGCGGCAAGGGGCGGGTCACCGTGCGCCAGGTCATGACCCACACCTCCGGCATACCGGCGCTGCGCGGGCCCAATCACAACGCCATGATGTATGACTGGGAGCACATGGTTGAGATCCTGGCTGCCGAGCCATTGTGGTGGCAGCCAGGAACCGGGTTGGGGTATGCCACCACTATCTTTGGCTGGGTCATCGGTGAATTGATTCGCCGGGTCGACGGTCGAGAGCCTTGCACCTTCATCCACGAGCGGATCACCCGGCCCCATGACCTGGAGGTTTACCTGGGGGTCGAGGAACAGGATTTTGAGCGTATCGCGCATTTCGATGCCGCCGAGGGGCGGGTGGGCGACTACTACTCGGAGGACCTGCGCAAGGTGATCATTGCCGAGCCGGAGCATGTCGCGACCCTGGCCTTTACCAACCCGGGCATGGTGCCCCGGCGCACCTGCGACCCCCGCTGGTGGGCCTATCGGCAGCCGGGGGTCAACGGCCACAGCACCGCCCATGGCCTGGCCGGCTTTTACAGCGCATTGCTGGGGGGCCGCCTGATCGGGCCCGATCTGTTGAGTGAGTTCACCCGCGAGCACAGCAATGACATGGATCGCATCTGGCGACGCCCCATGCGCTATGGCCTGGGCTGCATGATGGAGCAACCGGCTGATCCGGCTGCCTCCCTCGGCATGGGGCCCGAGACTTTCGGTCATATCGGCCTGGGCGGCCCGATCAGTTTTGCCGACCCCGAGCGCGAGGTGAGCTTCGGCTTTGTCACCACCACCTCGGGCCGGCACACCATGATCGATCCCCGCCCGCAGCAACTGGCCGCGCTGGCCTACGCGGCACTTTAAGAGGAAGGGGGGATGGAAAAAGGGTGTACGTTCTGATCATTAAGTTGTCAGTTACGGTCATTGAGTGCCCGATGTTCTGCTCTTAGTCTGTGCAGCACTACTGATGGAAGCCGCAGAGCTTCCGCATTTTTCCGTGATTGCCCGATCTGGAGTGACACCATGGCTGGAGCACCTTACCCGCATTTGCTGGCCCCCCTCGACCTGGGTTTCACCACCCTGCGCAACCGCACCCTGATGGGGTCGATGCACACCGGTCTGGAAGAAAAGCCCGGCGGCTTCGAGCGCATGGCGGCGTACTTTGCCGAGCGTGCCCGGGGCGGCGTGGGCCTGATGGTCACCGGCGGCATCGGCCCCAACGATGAGGGCGGGGTGTATTCCGGCGCCGCCAAGCTGACCACCGAAGAAGAGGCACTCAAGCACCAGATCGTGACCCGTGCGGTGCACGAGGCCGGCGGCAAGATCTGCATGCAGATCCTTCATGCCGGGCGTTATGCCTACAGCCCCAAGCAGGTGGCTCCCAGCGCCATCCAGGCACCGATCAACCCGTTCAAGCCCAAGGAGCTGGACGAGGAAGGCATCGAGAAGCAGATCCGCGATTTCGTCACTTGCTCGACCCTGGCCCAGAAGGCCGAATACGACGGTGTCGAGATCATGGGCTCGGAAGGTTATTTCATTAACCAGTTCCTGGCCGCCCACACCAACCACCGCACCGATCGTTGGGGCGGCAGTTATGAAAACCGCATGCGCCTGCCGGTGGAAATCGTCCGTCGGGTACGTGAGGCGGTGGGCCCGAACTTCATCATCATCTTCCGCCTGTCGATGCTCGACCTGGTGGAAGGCGGCAGCACCTGGGAAGAGATCGTGCAACTGGCCCAGGCCATCGAGCAGGCCGGCGCCACCCTGATCAACACCGGGATCGGCTGGCATGAAGCGCGGATCCCCACCATCGCCACCAAGGTGCCGCGTGCCGCATTCAGCAAGGTGACGGCCAAGCTGCGGGGTTCGGTGAGCATTCCGCTGATCACCACCAACCGCATCAACACCCCGGAAGTCGCCGAGCAGATCCTCGCCGAGGGCGATGCCGACATGGTCTCCATGGCGCGGCCATTCCTGGCCGACCCGGACTTCGTCAACAAGGCCGCCGAAGGCCGCGCTGACGAAATCAATACCTGCATCGGCTGCAACCAGGCGTGCCTGGACCACACGTTCGGCGGCAAGCTCACCAGTTGCCTGGTCAACCCGCGCGCCTGCCACGAGACCGAGCTGAACTACCTGCCGGTCAAGCAGATCAAGAAGATCGCCGTGGTCGGTGCCGGCCCGGCGGGCCTGTCCGCCGCTACCGTGGCTGCCGAGCGTGGGCATCAGGTGACCCTGTTCGATTCCGCCAGCGAGATCGGCGGCCAGTTCAACATCGCCAAGCGAGTGCCGGGCAAGGAAGAGTTCTTCGAGACCCTGCGCTACTTCAAGCGCAAGTTGCAGACCAGCCATGTCGAGCTGTGCCTCAACACCCGCGTCGATGTGCAGCAACTGGTGGCCGGCGGCTTTGACGAAATCATCCTGGCCACCGGCATTGCCCCTCGCGTGCCGGCGATTCCCGGGGTGGAGCACGCCAAGGTCCTCAGTTACCTGGACGTGCTGCTGGAGCGCAAGCCGGTGGGCAAGAGCGTGGCGGTGATCGGTGCCGGCGGCATCGGTTTCGATGTTTCCGAATT
Source organism: Pseudomonas sp. NFPP12 (assembly GCF_900103205.1). NCBI lineage: Bacteria > Pseudomonadati > Pseudomonadota > Gammaproteobacteria > Pseudomonadales > Pseudomonadaceae > Pseudomonas > Pseudomonas sp. NFPP12. The sequence goes on along the minus strand of NZ_FMWW01000008.1, from coordinate 185,549 downwards.
CCTCGTGCACCAGGGTGTGGCCACCAGCCAGGATCGCCAGGCGTTCTGGAAGGAATGGGGCATCGACACCCAGCTCCAGGCCCGTGGCGGCGTGGCCGGGATCAAGCCCGAGCCCCATGCACCAGCGCGGCAGGTGTTCCTCTTGCAGCGCAAGAAGACCAAGGTCGGCGACGGCCTGGGCAAGACCACCGGCTGGATCCATCGCACCGGTCTGAAGAACAAGCAGGTGCAGATGCTCAACAGCGTCGAGTACCTGAAGATCGACGATGCCGGCTTGCATATCCGTATCGGTGAGGACGGCGAACCCCAGGTGCTGCCGGTGGACAACATCGTCATCTGTGCCGGCCAGGATCCGCTGCGTGAACTGCAGGACGGCCTGGTGGCGGCAGGGCAGAACGTGCACCTGATCGGTGGTGCCGATGTGGCCGCCGAACTGGACGCCAAGCGCGCCATCAACCAGGGTTCGCGTCTGGCGGCCGAGCTGTAACGGCCTGCCGTCCTGTAGCCGCTGCCGTAGGCTGGGCACGAGGCCGCAGGACTCGCCCAGCGGGCAATCGCGCTGCAACCAGCGAGCGCGGTTGCCTGTCTTGCGGGTTCTGCGAACCCGCTCGCAGCCTGCGGCAGCGGCTACAAGGATGAGCCTGGGCCTGGAGCTGATAGACTGCGCAGCTTCTTTCCCGACCCCCCGCTGCCGATGTCCTTCCCCGACTCCTTCGACTGGTTACCCCACGCCCCACTGCAACGGCTGGAGCTGGACTGGCTGTCGCGGGCCGGGGTCGAGGTGGCGGTGCTGCGCCTGGACCTGATCGACCCGCTGATCAGCGGCAACAAGTGGTTCAAGCTGACCGAACACCTGGCGGCGGCACGCACCGCCGGTGCCCACGGCATCATCAGCCTGGGGGGCGCCCATTCCAATCATCTGCATGCGCTGGCCGCTGCTGGCCGGCGTTTTGCCTTTCCCACCGTGGGTCTGTTGCGTGGCCATCCACAGGACACACCGACGGTGCTCGACCTGCAAGCCTTCGGCATGCGCCTGCACTGGCTGGGCTATGGCGGTTATCGCGCGCGCCACGAGGCGGGTTTCTGGACGCCCTGGCAGGCCCGGTATCCGGAGTTGTACCCGGTGCCCGAAGGCGGCGGTGGCCTGGCCGGCGCAGCGGGCTGCATGACCCTGCGCGATCAGGTGCGGCGGCAGTTGCCGAGCCTGGGCTGGAGCGACTACCACGGCTGGTGGCTGGCCGCCGGCACGGGCACTACCCTGGCCGGGCTGGTGCTGGCGGAGGCCGGAGCGCATCCGGTCTACGGCGCCCTGGCGGTTCCCGAGGATCACGGGGTGGCGCAGCAGGTCGAGGGGATCTTGCAAGAGGCCGGGCAGGGCCGCGGCGGTTATCAACTGCTGGACAGCAGCCGCGGCGGTTTTGCCAAGGTCGATGAAGTGTTAAGCGGGTTTATCCGGCTCACTGAACAACAATGCGCTCTACCGCTTGAACCCTTGTACACCGGCAAGGCCCTGCTGGCGTTGCAGGAACAGGTCCAGGCCGGGCGTTTCTCCCCGGGTTGCCGGTTGATCTTTGTGCATACCGGCGGCCTGCAGGGCCGCCGCGGGCTGTTGGCTCAGGCCTGACCGCGCTTGCGCCACATGCGTTGCAGAGTGTTGTCGCGCATCACGTAGTGGTGGTAGAGCCCGGCCAGGGCGTGCAGCCCGATCAGCCAGTAGCCGACCGTACCCAGCAGTTCGTGCCAGCCCTGGAGCTGCTTGGCCAGTGGCTTGTTCTCGGCCAGCAGCAGCGGCAGGTCGAGGCCGTAGAACATCACCTGATGGCCCTTGGCGCTGGTGGTCAGCCAGCCGAGGATCGGCATGGCGATCATGAACAGGTACAGCGCCCAGTGCATCAGGGTCGACAGCAGCCGTTGCCAGTGGGGCGGGGTGGGCAGGATCTTCGGCGCTACGCCCTGGGCGCGAGCGAACAGGCGCAGCCAGACCAGCGCAAACACTGTCAGGCCGAGCATGAAGTGGGCTTCGACAATCAGCGTGCGACCACCGCTGCCTTTGGGGAAGATGCCGCGAAATTCGATACAGGCGTAAACCACGGCCAGTAGCACCAGCATCAACCAGTGCAGGGCGATCGTCATGGTGCTGTAGCGAGACTCAGTGTTTTTCCAGGGCATACGGGACATCCTCGGTCATCAGGTCTGAAGCTTCCGTTCTTGAGCGACGGAGTGCTTTAACTGTAATCCGCTTTATGCCGGTCTGCCTGGAGCTGTAGCGGCTTTTATCGCCCCCCTGTGCAGCGCCGGGGCGGTGGGCGGGTATGAAAAAACGGCGGCCCCGAAGGCACCGCCGTTTTTTAATATTGCCCCGTGCCTGAATCAGTTGCCCTGGGGCATTTCCCCCCGGGCCAGGCGCTGGTTGATGTCGGCGATCACCTGGGGCAGGTCGGCGATGGTGTCGATCAGGTAGTGCGGGCGCGAAGCCTCGAACAGCTTGTGGATGCGCTTGCGCTCGCTGGCCAGGGTGTCGCTGGCCAGGGCCCGGTAGCCTTCGTAGGTCAGGCCCAGGGCATTGCCCGAGCAGGTCAGCGCCACGGTCCACATGCCGGCGCGGCGGCCTTCGAGAATGCCCGGTACGGTGTCGTCGATCTTCACGCAGGCGGCCACGTCGTCGATGCCCAGGGCGATCACGTTGGCCAGGGCCTGGGCTGGCCATGGGCGGCCGTTGGGCACTTCGTCGGTGGCCACCACGTGGTCGGCGGTGTAGCCGTTGGTGGCGGCCAGGGCTACCACCTTGTCCATCACCTGCTTGGGGTAGCCGGAGCAGGAGCCGATCTTGATCCCCTGTTCACGCAGCTTGGCGATCACCTCCAGGGCGCCGGGGATCAGCGCCGAGTGCTCGGCGATCTTCTCGATCTGCAACGGCATGAAGCGTTCGTAGATGGCGGTCACATCGGCGTCAGTCGGGGTGCGGCCGAAGACCTTGCGATAGCGCTCGGCCACCTCCGGCAGGTCGCACAGGGTGCGGATGTGGTCCCACTTGCCCATGCCCATGGGGCCGCGGGCTTCTTCGATGGACACCTGCACATCGAACTCGGCGAAGGCTTCGACAAAGATCTGGGTCGGGGCAAAGGAGCCGAAGTCGACCACGGTGCCGGCCCAGTCGAGGATTGCCGCTTGCAGCTGAGAAGGGTTGCTGTAGTTCATGGTTTCGATGCCTGTGTAGGAGCGAGCTTGCTCGCAAAAAAGGTTCGGTATCGCGTCGCCTGATTCGCGAGCAAGCTCGCTCCTACAGGCTCGGTGGGGAGTCAGATATCGAGGACTTCCATCTCTTGCAGCACTTCGGCGATGGCGGCGACGGCAGCCTGCATGCCGCGGCGGTCGACATGGCCGATGCAGCCCACGCGGAAGGTTTCGACCTGGGTCAGCTTGCCCGGGTAGAGGATGAAACCCTTGGCCTTGACCCGCTCGTAGAAATCCTTGAACTGGTAGCGGGGATCTTTCGGGGCGTGGAAGGTGACGATGATCGGTGCCTGGATCGCTTCCGGCAGAAAACTGCGCAGGCCCAACTCGCCCATGCCATCGAGCAGTGTCTGGCAGTTGTCGGCGTAGCGGGCGTGGCGCGCCGGCAGGCCACCTTCCTCGGCGTATTGCAGCAGGGCTTCGTGCAGCGCGGCGACCACGTGGGTCGGTGGGGTGAAGCGCCACTGGCCGGTCTTGGCCATGTAGCTGTGCTGGTCGTGCAGGTCCATGGCCAGGGAGTGGGCATTGCCGCCGGCCTGGGCCAGGGACGCCTTGGCAGCGAAGACAAAGCCCATGCCGGGCACGCCTTCCAGGCATTTGCCGGAGGCGGCAATCAGCGCATCGAAGGGGATTTCCCGGGCATCGATGGGTAGCGCGCCGAAGGAACTCATGGCGTCGATGATCAGGCGCTTGCCATGGCTGGCCACCACCTGGGCGATTTCCGGCAGCGGGTTGAGGATACCGGTGCTGGTTTCGCAGTGGATCAGCGCCACGTGGCTGATGCTGCTGTCGGCCTGGAGCAGGCGCTCGACATCCGCGGCCGTGGTGGGCTGGTCCTCGGCGGTTTCGAAGGTGCTGAAATCCCGGCCGAGCACTTCGCAGATCTTCGCCAGGCGCTTGCCGTAGGCGCCGTTGATCAGCACCAGGACCTTGCCGTCGCGGGGCACCAGGGTACCGATGGCCGCTTCCACGGCGAAGGTGCCACTGCCTTGCAGGGGCACGCAGTGATGGCTGTCGGCGCCCTGGATGATGGCCAGCAGCTGTTGGCACAGGCTGGCGGTCAACTGGTTGAAGCGGTCATCCCACGAACCCCAGTCCACCAGCATTGCCTGGCGGGTGCGGGCGGAGGTGGTCAGGGGGCCGGGGGTAAGCAGGATTGGCTCGGCGATGCTCATGCTGTGTCCTCGAAAAGGTGGGGATGACGCTACGGGGACTAAATTGCAGTTTGCCTTGTCATCAATCAAATTGTTTGTTGTTATGCCAGCCATCAGTGAGGCCGATAGCTATGAACCTGTTTCAACTCCGCGCATTCGACGCCGTGGCCCGGGAAGGCAGCTTTACCCGGGCCGCCGGGCGGCTGTTCATCAGCCAGCCGGCAGTCACCGGGCATATCAAGGCCCTGGAAGAGCATTACCAGATCACCTTGCTGCGGCGCACTGCGCGCCGGGTGGAACTGACCGAAGAGGGCATCAAGCTGGCGGCCATTACCCGGGCCATGTTCGGCCTGGCGGAAGAGGCCCAGGCCATGCTCGAGGCCAACCGGCAATTGCTCACCGGGCGCCTGGAAGTGGCAGCGGATGGCCCCCATCTGGTCATGCCGATGCTGGCCAGCCTGCGGGCGCGCTACCCGGGGGTGACGGTCAACCTGCGCCTGGGCAATGCCCAGGAAACCCTGGCGGCGCTGTTGTCCGAGCATGCCGACGTGGCGGTGCTGACCGAGGTCGAGCCGCGCAAGGGCCTGCACCTGCAAAGCCTGGGCGAGTCGCGGATCTGTGCCTTGGTGCCCGATGGGCACCCTTGGCTGGAACTGGCCGAGGGCGTCGCCATCGAGCAGTTGGACCAGGTGATCATGGTGCTGCGCGAACTGGGTTCGATCACCCGCCGGACGTTCGATGAGGCCTGTGGGTTGGCCCAGGTCCAGCCCCGGGTGCTGCTGGAGCTGGACAGCCGCGAAGCGGTGACCGAGGCGGTGGCGGCGCACCTGGGGGTGGGCATTGTCAGTTCGGTGGAGGTTGGCCACGACCCGCGGGTGCGCACGGTGCCGATCCGCGGTGCGGGGCTGGTCAACCGGCACATGATCGGCTGCGTGGAGCGGCGCCGGGACCTGCGCCTGATCCAGGCGTTTTTCGCCCTGGCTCCAGCCTGAGCCCACCTCCACTCTTGTAGGAGCTGGCTTGCCGGCGTAGAGGCCCGAAAGATCGCCTTCGCCGGCAAGCCAGGCTCCTGCGGTAGCGGTGTCTGGGGGATCGCTTTCGCCGGCAAGCCGGCTCCTACGGTAGTGGTGCCTGGAGATCACCTTCGCCGGCGAGCCGGTTCCTACAGGGCGGTGGGGGAGGCCAGGCTTTCGCGTACCAGGTCGAGGAAGGTGGCGACGATCCGTCGCGAACTCTGTTCGCGCAGGCACACCAGGGTTTCGGTCAGGCGTCGCTGGCAGTCGACGATCGGCAGGGCGCAGACCCGGGCGTCGGCGCCGAACTCCGCCGCCGAGACCACCCCCACGCCAATGCCCACCACCACCGCTTCGCGCGCGGCTTCGCGACCTTCCACCTGGATGGTCGGGCGGATGCGCAGGCCGGCGCGGTTCATTTCCTCTTCCAGGGTCTGGCGGGTTACCGAGCCGACCTCCCGCAGCACCAGGGGCGTGTCGTCCAGGTCGGCGAGGCAGATGGACTGGCGGCCGGCCCAGGGGTGGTGACGGGAGACGAACGCCACCATCGGGTCGTTGCGCAGGGTCAGAGACAGCAGGCGCTCGTCGTCCACGGCCCGCCCCAGCAGAGCCAGGTCGGCCTGGTAATTGAACAGGCGCAGCAGCGATTCATCGGTGTTGCCGGTTTCGATCTTCACATTGATCCCGGGGTACAGCTCGCAGAACCGAGCGATCTGCGGCAGCACATGCACCGGGGCATCCACCGCCAGTACCAGGCTGCCGGTCTGCAAGGCCCGGGACTCCTGCAGCAGCTCCTTGGCTTCGGCTTCCACCACGAACAGGCGCTGGGTGATGGCCAGCAGGCGCTCGCCCAGGTCGGTCAGGCGCACCGAGCGCTTGTTGCGATGAAACAACAGCACCTCGAAGCGCTCTTCGAGCTTGCGCACCTGGTCGGAAATCGCCGGCTGCGTCAGGTACAGGCGTTCGGCCGCCCGGGTGAAGCTGCCGTGCACCGCCACGGCGTGGAAGGCTTTCAATTGGGCGTGGGAAACCGACATGGGCCAAACCTCTTACAAGCTGAGCTTATATTTGAAATACGATAAATCGATTTCATTTATTAGTCAGTAATTGCTTCCATCCCTGCAAGCCCAGTGACCGGTCGGTCGACCGGCACCGGGCCCTGAGGCCTGTGCGTGCAGCTTCGGTCCCCGAAACGGGCCGGCAACAGGACTCATCTGACCAGCAGCGCCCGCCGCGAGGACCCTGCTGCAGTGCTCAAGAATAAAAAACACAGGCGTTTGCTTCGCATCCTGCCGGCACACTCACCCTGAGGTCAGAACCACAATGAACAAGCAGATCGGCACCATCAAACGTTGGCGCGTGCAGATTTTCGCCATCACCTGGATCGCCTACGCGGCGTTCTACTTCACCCGCAAAGCCTTTTCCGTCGCCAAGCTTGGGATCGCCGACGATCCCGACTTCACCCTCGACAAGATGGCCATGGCCAACCTCGACGCCATCTACCTGGCGGCCTACGCCGTGGGGCAGTTCACCTGGGGCATCTTCGCCGACCGCTTCGGCCCGCGGGTGGTGGTGCTGGGCGGCTTGCTGATTTCCGCCGCTGCGGCGCTGGTGATGGGCAGCTTCGCCACCTTGCCGGTGTTCGCCACCTGCATGCTGGTCCAGGGGCTGGCGCAGTCCACGGGCTGGTCGGGGCTGTGCAAGAACATCGGCAGTTTCTTTCCCGCCGGGCAGCGCGGCAGGGTGCTGGGGCTGTGGAGTTCCTGCTACGCCTTCGGCGGCCTGGTGGCCTCGCCCTTTGCCGGCTGGTGGGCCTATACGCTGATCGGCACCTGGCACGCGGCGTTCATTTCCAGTGCGGTGGTGGTGGGCCTGACCGCGGTGCTGTTCTTCATCTTCCAGCGCAATACCCCGGAGGACGTGGGCCTGCCGGCCGTGGAGCCATTGCCCCCGCAGAGCGCCGAAGAAGACGCCGCCGAACGGCGCATGAGCGTCTGGGAACCGCTGCGCGAGATCCTGCGCAACCGCACGGTGCTGATCCTCGGGCTGTCGTACTTCCTGCTCAAGCCGGCGCGTTACGCGATCCTGCTGTGGGGGCCGGTGATCGTCTACGAACAGATGCCCTCGGTGGGCAAGGTGGGGGCGGCGATCGTGCCCACCAGCTTCGAGCTGGCCGGGCTGCTGGGGCCGGTGATGATCGGCCTGGCCTCGGACAAGCTGTTCGGCGCCCGGCGCATGCCGGCCTGTGTCATCAGCCTGCTGGCGCTGACCCTGTCCCTGGCGCTGTTCATGGGCGCTCTGCATACCGGCAGCGTCGTGCTGGTGATGGCCCTGCTGTTTTTCATGGGCCTGACCCTGTACGGGCCGGACTCGATGATCTGTGGCGCTGCAGCCATCGACTTCGGCTCGGCCAAGGCCGGGGCCACCGCGGCCGGTTTCGTCAATGGCTGCGGCTCGGTGGGCGCGGTGCTGGGTGGCCTGCTGCCGGGTTACTTCGACACGGTCACGGTGTTCATCGTGTTTGCCGCCTGCGCCCTGGTCTCGGCCCTGGTGCTGGTGCCGTACTGGAACAGCCGGCCCCAAGGGCTCGAACCGGTGCGCGCACTCGTTCCCAATGGACCTTTGCTGATCAAACCGCTGCGTACCTGACTTTCGGGCCTCTTCGCCGGCAAACCGGCTCCTACGAAGGCTTGTAGGAGCAGGCTTGCCAGCGAACACACTCGCCGTTTTTTACCTGGAGACTCACCATGCGACCTTTCTGGCTGGAACAGGCCCTGCAACAGCAACCCTCACCGGCGTGCCCGCCACTGTCGGGCGACACGACCTGCCAGGTGGCGATTGTCGGCGGCGGCTACACCGGGCTGTGGACCGCCATCATGCTCAAGGAGCAGAACCCCGGGCTGGACGTGCTGCTGATCGAGGCGGATATCTGCGGCGCCGGTGCCAGTGGGCGCAACGGCGGCTGCGCGCTGTCCTGGTCGGCCAAGTACTTCACCCTGGAGCGGCTGTTCGGTGTCGAGGAGGCCGTGCGCCTGGTCAAGGAATCCGAGCAGAGCATCTATGCCATCGGCGCCTTCTGCGAGCGTTACGGGGTGGATGCCCAGTACCGCCTCGACGGCACTTTGTACACGGCCACCAACCCGGCCCAGGTCGGCTCCACCGATGGCGTGATCGCTGCGCTGGAGCGCCGCGGCATCAACTCCTTCGACAAGCGACCCCTGGCCGACGTGCAGCGCATGGCCGGTTCCAGCCAGCATCTGGAGGGCTGGTATTCGCCAGCTGCGGCCAGCGTACAGCCGGGCCTGCTGGTGCGCGGGCTGCGCCGGGTGGCCCTGCAACTGGGCGTGAGGATTCACGAGAACACCGCCATGACCGGGCTGGAGGAGGGGCGCCCGGCGCTGTTGCGCACGCCCCTGGGGCAGATCCGCGCCGAGCGCGTGGTACTGGCGATGAATGCCTGGATGGCCCGGGCCTTCCCGCAATTCGAGCGCAGCGTGGCGATTGTTTCCAGCGACATGCTGATCACCGAGCCGCGGCCCCAACTGCTGCAGCAGATCGGCCTGACCAGCGGCGTGACGGTGCTGGATTCGCGGATCTTCGTGCACTACTACCACAACACCCCGGACGGTCGGATCATGCTCGGCAAGGGCGGCAACACCTTCGCCTACGGCGGGCGGATGCTGCCGGTGTTCAACCAGCCGTCGCCCTACGCCGGCTTGCTCAAGCGCAGCCTGGGGCAGTTCTTCCCGGCCTTTGCCGACGTGCCGGTGGCGGCCACCTGGAATGGCCCGTCGGATCGCTCGGTAACCGGCTTGCCGTTCTTCGGCCAGATGAGCCGCGCGGGCAATGTGTTCTACGGTTTCGGGTATTCCGGCAGCGGCGTCGGCCCCTGCCATATGGGCGGGCAGATCCTCGCCTCCCTGGTGCAGGGGCTGGACAACCCCTGGACTCGCTCGCCGCTGGTCAATGGCCCCCTGGGCTACTTCCCGCCGGAGCCGATCCGCTACCTGGGTTCGCTGGTGGTGCGCAACGCCATCCGCCGCAAGGAGCGGGCCGAGGACCACGGGCGCCGGCCGCGGCACCTGGATGTGCGCCTGGCGCGTTTCGCCGCGGCGGCCGGCAAGGCCGACAAGGGCTGAAGCCTGCCAGCCACTGACTTTTTGGTCGATCAGGGCCTTGAGGACGTATAAACTTGCCCATCGCGTCGGCCAAATCCAACTCGACGCCATAGATCAAGAGAGTGAGTAATGGGCGCACAGTGGAAGGTTAAACACAAAGAAGCGGCAGCCAATGCCAAGGGCAAGATTTTCGGCAAGCTGGTCAAAGAGATCACCATCGCCGCACGTAACGGCGCCGACACCGCCACCAACGCCCACCTGCGGCTGGTGGTGGAACAGGCGAAAAAGGCTTCGATGCCCCGCGAGACCCTGGAGCGTGCCATCAAGAAAGGCTCGGGCCAGCTGGGCGAGACCGTGCAGTACCACCGCGTGACCTACGAAGGTTTTGCCCCGCACCAGGTACCCCTGATCGTTGAATGCGTGACCGACAACATCAACCGTACCGTGGCGGAAATCCGCGTGGCGTTCCGCAAGGGCCAACTGGGCGCTTCGGGTTCGGTGTCCTGGGATTTCAACCACGTGGGCATGATCGAGGCCTCGCCGGACAGCCCGGACGCCGATCCGGAACTGGCCGCCATCGAGGCTGGAGCCCAGGACTTCGAGCCGGGCGAAGAGGGCGCGACCCTGTTCCTGACCGAGCCTGCGGACCTGGATGCGGTACAGAAAGCCCTGCCCGAGCAAGGTTTCACCGTGCTTTCGGCCAAGCTTGGCTACCAGCCGAAGAACCCGGTCAGCGGCCTGAGCGATGAGCAGATGGCTGAAGTCGAGGCGTTCCTCGAAGGCCTGGACAACCATGACGACGTGCAGGACATGTTCGTCGGCCTGGCAGGCTAAGGCGATTCGCCGGCCAGCCGGCTCCTGCATTCCTCTGTAGGAGCCGACTGGCCGGCGAAGCTGTTTTAAAGCCCCGCCAATTCCTCGCAGACCTGGGTAAAGCCCGGTCGCGCCAGTACCTCCGGCTGGCAGCAGCGCTGCACCAGCGCCGCCAGTTTCTGCTGTTGCCCCAGGCTCAGCGAGCCATCCCCGCGCTCCAGCAATTCCTCCAGCAAGATACCGAAGGCCCGCACTTCAAGGCGTTGCAGCGCCCGGCTTTGCACGGTGTCGTCCTGGGCATGGAAGGACGCTGCGCCAAAATCACCCAGCAGGCAGTCGCCCTGGGCGTTCCACAAGGTGTTGTGGCCATAGAGGTCGCCATGGGTAATGCCCTGGGCGTGCAGGTGGGCGCCCACCGAGGCGATGCCCAGGGCGATGCCCAGGGTTACGTCGGCGTTGAAGCGGGTGTCGTCCGGGTAGATGTCCCGGGAGCAGGAGTCCAGGCTGGGCAGCGCTGCAAGGTTGGCAAAACTTTTGTCGATTAGTTGCATCACCAGGCCGTTCTGGCCCTGGGGGTGGTCGAGGATGCGGCCTTCGACGCGGATCAGGTTCGGGTGCAGCCCGGCGCTGATGCAGGCGTTCATTTCATGCAGCGGCGAGCCGTCGCTGGTCATCTCGCCCTTGTACAGCTTGACCGCCACCGCCCGCGGCGGTTGCCCGGCGGGCTGCCACTGCGCCTGGTGAATCACCCCCGAGGCGCCTTCGCCCAGGCGCTGTTCCAGGGTCAGTTCGCTCCAGGGGATGCTTGGCGTGGATGCCAGCGCCGTGGCGTCGGCTTCCGACTCCAGCGGATTGCCGGCGTAGGCCAGCCAGGTCAGGCGCGGCAGCGCGAGGAGGAAGGGCGGCAGCTCGGTCAGGCGGTTGGCGGCAATCCGCAGCAGTTCCAGGCGGTGGCACTGGCCCAGGCTTTCGGGCAGGCGGGTCAGGCGGTTGCCGGCGAGCATGAGTTTTTGCAGCAGCGGGCGCTGGCCCAGTTCTTCCGGCAGCTCAGCGATGCGGTTATCGGTGAGGATCAGCCAGCGCAGCTGCGGTGGCAGGGCGGCGGCCGGCACCCGCTCGATGCGGTTGGCCTTGAAGCCGATCATGCTCAGTTGCAGGCATTGGCCGAGGCAGGCCGGTACTTCACTGAACCGGTTGTCCGAGCAGAACAGGATGCGCAGGCGAGTGAGTCGGTGCAGGTCCTCGGGCAGGCTGCTCAGGGCGTTGCCACTGAGGTTGAGGATCTCCAGGGAGTCGGCCAGATCGAAGATTTCCCGGGGGAACTCGGTCAGCCCGCAGGACAGGTCCAGGCGCTTGATGCCGGCCAGTTGGCCAGCCCGCAGTTGGGCAAGGGTATCCATGAACAGCGTCAACACTCGAAAGAAGAAAAAGGCGGGCAGAATAAAGCAGTTCGGCGGTTTCTGCTGCCTGAGCGGCCATGGGATGAATGCTATTGGGTTTCCAGCAGCCTGAAGGCCAACGCGCCCGCTCCCTGAACGTAGTCGGCAATCAGGGTCAGGTCGGTCTTGCGGCCTTTGGACCACAGCTGGCAGGCCACTCTCATGGCTGATGGCTCGGTGTCCAGTGGGTAAAGGTCCAGGGCGACCCGGCCGCTGCGATCCGGCTGGAATGCCCGATCATAGGGCGCAAGGGCCAGGTCGCCGGCCTGTTCTCCCGAGCTGTCCAGCTCTTCGAGGATTTCTGCATAAATGGCCGGGCTCACGCCAACTGCCGCCAATGCCTTCGGCTGGGCATGCTCAATGGCGCGCAAGAGCGCCTCTGCCAGTCGGTAAATCTCTTTGCGGTCAAATGCTTGCATCTTGCAGTGCTCCAGCCAGCCGGCGAAATGCCGCGGGTTGCCTGGAGTTCCCGGCCTCAGCCAGCATCGACTCCAGGCTGTGGTGCTCCAGGGTATTTTTTACCGATCCGGTGGCGGCTCTGCCCAGCGGGCTTTCCAGGTCGAAGTCGCTCTCCAGGGTTGCAAGCAGGTAGGCGCCCTGGCGGCTCCATTGGTTGAAACGCATGACGTGCCGGTCATCCAGAATCACCGCGCCTTCCTGCTTGTCGTCCGAGAAATGGAACGCCAACTGCGAAGGGGGCAGGTTTTGTTGGGCCGCAAGGCGTTTCCTGTACTTGAGCACCGACGTCAGGCGGGCCCCGGGGGCCAGGTTGAAGCCACTGCCGACCCGTTGCCGGTCAAGGAAGTAGCACTTGAACAGCACCTCCAGGGTTCGCTGGTGGTAGCGCGTCGTGCAGCTTTTTTCATACTGGTGAAAGTCCTGGGGCTCGCCGACCCGCTCATAGCCTTTGGCCGCCAGTTCGGCTGCCGAGAAACTCTCCAGGCCAAATAGCCGGGAGTGCTGGAGGGTTGAATCTTGCAGGTGCAGGCACACCAGCTCGCAAAAGCTGATCGAACTCATGTGGCTACCTGCTCAAGCGGGTGCTCGGGGCCGATTTCCTGCAATTGCCCGAGGCGGCTGCGGGTGCGGGCCAGGTCGATGGCGTGGCCGCCCAGGCTTTCGGCCAGCGGGCGCTGGCCGATCAGCAGCAGGCGCTTGTCCTGGTCGTAGAGCACGTCGATCAGATTGATGAAGCGCTGCTGGGCGGCGATCGAGCACTCAGCCAGTGGCGGCAGTTCATCGATGATCCAGGTGTCGAACTGGCGGCTCAGTTCCAGGTAGTCCATGACTGCCGTGGGCTGCTGGCACAGGTCGTTGAATTCGAAGCGGATGCTGCGCTGCTGGCGCTGGCGGGTGGTCAGCTGGCGGCTGCCGACCTGCAGCAGCGTTGCCGGGGCATGGCGTTCGGGCAGCTTGAGCGCCTGGCGCTGGGCCGCGGTGCCGGGCCAGAGATACTGCCCCCGGGTAAAGGCCTGTTGTTCGTGGGTTTGCGCGTGGGTCCGGTAATCCTCGGCACCGCCGACTTCCATGACCTGCATGCGCGCGTTGATCAGTTCGATCACCGGTTTGAAGCGGGCATGGTACAGCGGGTTGGGCAGCAGGCCTTCGGGGGCGTAGTTGGAGGTCACCAGCAGCACGATGCCGCGCTTGAACAGGGCCTTGAACAGCCGGGTGATGAGCATGGCGTCGCCGATGTCGTGGACATGGAACTCATCGAAACACAGTACCCGGCACTGGCGGAGCAGCTCGTCCAGGGTGGTTTCCAGGGCATCGGCCTGCTGCTGGTGGCGAAACATGCCCTGGTGCAGTTGGGCGAAGAAGTCATGGAAATGCAGGCGCTGTTTCTCGGTGATGGGCAGGGCGCGGAAGAAACCGTCCAGCAGCCAGCTCTTGCCCCGCCCCACGGCGCCATACAGGTACAGGCTCGGCGCCTGCGGGGTGGCCTGCTCCAGGGCGTCGGCCAGTTGCCCCATGCGCTCGATCACCTGCAACTGGCCATGGCTCAGGGTGTAGCCCAGGTCCAGGGCCTTATGGCGAAAGTAGTCATGGATCAGCGCGCCAGCGGCGCTCGGGCGGCGGGCGGGCCTGGCGAACAGGCGACGCCAGGGAGATCGAGTCTGTGCAGGTTTTGGCGGTAAAGCGGCCAATGTTGATTACCCCGATGGTTCCAGGCCGCTCACCTTAAGAGCGGCGCGCCAATTTAACCAATAGAAAATGCCCCGGCCAGTCATCTCGAAAAGGCATGGCTGCAGCCGTCCCGGCGCAGCGCTCATGCCGTGAGCAATTAATACGCTAACTGGCGGTTTCCCCGCGGGTTGCTAACCTGACTTCAGCGAATGCTCCTCATAAGGATTGAGGCCTTGAATGGATATAAGGGTGTGGCAGTGATGAGCGCATTGCTCAGCGCGACAGCAGGGGCCGCGGACTTGCAGGTGCAGGTCCGGGTCGATGTGCTGCGTGGCTGCCAGTTGGTCGGCCAGCAGCGCGAAGCGGGGATCGAACAGCTCGGTACCCTGGACTTCGGCAGCACCGCACGCCTGGACGACCCGGCCGGGCCCTTGTCGGCGGCACTGCCGGGCAGCCGCCAGCCGCGCCTGGAATGCAACCCCGATACCCCCTATCAGATGCGCATCGACGGCGGCCTGCACGGTGGCGTCGGCGAAGTGCGCTACCTGGCCAGCAACACCCAGGCCGGCAAACCCATTCCTTATCGCCTCTACCAGGACCCGGCCCGGCGGATTCCGCTGCCGGTGAATGTACCGGTCAGTGGCCGGGTGCCGGATTCCGGCACGGTGGACCTGCCCTTGTACGGGCGTATCGAACCTTTGGCCGAGATCCCTCGGGCCGGCGGTTATTCCGATGTATTGAAAGTGACCCTGACCTGGTAGGGCCGGGGCATGAATGCTGCCACGAGTAACGGGGCAGAGCAGGGAGGGCGGTTCATGGTGAACGGCCCATGTGGGAGTCCTGATGGAACTGGGATGGCTGCAATGAAAGGCAGGACCTGGACGATTGTCGCCCTGGGTTCGTTGTGCCTGTTGGCGGACGACGCCCAGGCGGCAATCAGCGGGCAGATCCAGGCACGCCTGGTGATTACCGCTGCCTGCCAGGTCAGCAGCGGCGGCGATCCGTCTGCCAGCCCGATCGGCGACCCGGGCATGCTCAACTTCGGCCAGCAGGGCCCGACCTGGGTCGCGCCGATCAAGGCCAGCCTCACCAACAGCGCCGAGGGCCAGCTGCAGGTGGCCTGCAACTCCTCGGTCACCGGCTTCACCGTGACCATCAATGGCGGCCTCAACGGCGACGGCACGACCCGGCGCTTGAGCAATGGCCGCCAGACCATTCCCTATCGATTGTTCGTCGATGCATCCGGTAGCGACAGCTACAGCATCGGCCAGCAGCGCAATTTCGCAGTGAGCAGCGGCAGACGGATTCCCATCCCGGTGTTCGGCTCTGTGGTCGCGAATACCCGCGCGGTTCCGGCAGGGCTCTACACCGACACCCTGACCATCACGCTGGATTGGTAAACCATGAGAGGACACACATCATGCACGCGCTTGTATCCAGAATCGGCTGGCCTCTGTTGGGGCTGGTCATGGCTTCAACGGCCAATGCCGCCACCACGGTCACCGGGCAGATCAGCTCGACCCTGATCCTCACCAGCAGTTGCCAGGTCAACGGCGTCGGCGGCAGCACCGGGCTGAACTTCGGTGCCCTGAACTTCGGCACCACCAACAGCCTGTTCACCACGGCCACCGGCCAGGTGCTGGGCGGCGGTGGCGGCGCGCTGTCGATCCTCTGCTCCACCGGCACCACGCCGACCCTGACCATCCAGGGTGGCGCCAATGACGGCAAGTCCACCGGTGGCACCCGGGCCCTGTTCGACGGGGTGGCCAACTATGTGCCCTATGACCTGTACACCGACTCCGGGCATTCGCAGATCGTCGCGATCAACGGCGTGATCAACCTGGCGCCAAGCACCGGGGTGGCGCAAACCGTGAACCTCTATGGCCAGGCGGTGGGCAAGGCGGGGCTACCGGCCGGCACCTACACCGATACGGTGTCCGTGCAACTGACCTTCTGATGCCATGGCCAGCCACGCTTGTGCGCTGCTGCTCCTGGCCTGCGCGAGTGCCTGGCCGGGGTGGATCGCTGCGGCCACCAGCCAGAGCTTCCAGGTCAGCGCCACCATCACCGCCGGGTGCCTGGTGGTGGGGGGCGTCAGCAACTACGGCAGCCTGGCCTTCGGCAGCCAGTCGGCGCTGTCCACCAGCACGGTCAGAGTGGCGCTCACCGGGGGCGTGCAGTTGCAGTGCACGCCGGGGGTGACCCTGAACATGACGGTGGACGGAGGCCAGTACAACAGCAGCGGCCGGCACATGCAGCTCAATAGCGGCAGTGCGCGGGTGGCCTATCAGTTGTTTCGCGATGCGGGCTACAGCCAGAGCCTGGGGATAGGCCAGAGCGTGGCCGTGGCCTACAGCGATGCCAATAACATCAGCCTGCCGATCTACGGGCAGGTGCAGTTGCCGGGCAATCAGCCTGGGGGGACGTACAGCGATGTGCTGCAGGTGCAGCTGTCGTGGTGATGGGGCGCATTCATAACCAGCCGGCAGGCGGACAAGGAGTAGCAGTATGCATTTACCTTTGCAGGGCATGCGGGGGACCGGTTATCTGATCCTGGCGGGGCTGTTGGCAGTTGTACCCAGGGTCCAGGCCGCCAGTTCGGTGCTGATCTGGCCGATCGACCCGGTACTGGAGGCCGATCAGCAGGCCAGCGCGCTGTGGCTGGAGAACCGCGGTACCGAGACCGCCAACCTGCAGATCCGGGTGTTTGCCTGGAGCCAGAGCGGCTTTGCCGACCAGTACCAGAACCAGCGCGATGTCATCGGCAGCCCGCCGGTGGCGAAGATCGAGCCGGGGCAGAAGCAACTGGTACGCCTGACCCGCACCCGCGAGGTGCCACCGGGGCAGGAGCTGGCGTACCGGATCATCATCGACGAGATTCCCTCGGCCAAGCCCATCACCCCGGAAGGGGATGCCAAGAGTGCGGCAGCGATCCGCTTCCAGATGCGCTACTCGGTGCCTTTGTTCGCCTATGGCGCCGGGCTGTGGAGCAAGGAAGACACCTCCCGTCCACGCGATCCCAAGGGGGCCGGCGTGCCGGACCTGAGCTGGCGCAAGGTGGCAGTGGACGGCAAGACGTTTTTCGAGCTGCGCAACCAGGGCGCGGTGCACGCCCGCCTGACCGATGTGGCCTTCAAGCAGGGCGGGCAGGCCCGGCCCGTGGCGCCTGGGCTGCTGGGCTATGTGTTGCCCGGGGCGGTGATGCGCTGGCCGGTGCCGGAAACCCTGGCGGCCGAGTCGACCCTGCAACTGCGGGTCAATGGAGCACCGCAGGTACAGGACCTGGCGCCTACGCACTGAGCCTCGGGCGCAACGCGGCCGCCAGTCGGACGGCCGGTGGGGAGAGGTACGGACGGATGTGAGCGCGGTGGCGCATCCGCCCCGGGATGGAGATGTCCATAGATGGACTTGAGCCCGCAATGAGCCAGGACCCGGCTCGGCGTTTTCGCAGGTGGCAAGGGCTGGTGACCGGCCTGTGTAGCCTGATGCTGGCCGCAGGGGTGCCGGCGGGCGAACTGCCGCCGCCGCCCAGCAGCCTGGAGTCGATGGCCGATGCACAGCTGTTTCTGGAACTGGTGATCAATCAGATGAACACAGGGAAGGTGGTGGCGGTGGAGCAGCGCTCCGGCCGGCTGTTTCTGCCGGCGCAGACCCTGCGTGAAACCGGGATCAAGCTGCCCGAGGGGCTGGGCGCCGAGGTCGACCTGGACAGCCTGCCGGGCCTGCACAGCGACTACGACAGCCAGGGCCAGCGGCTGCTGCTGGACGTGCCGCCCGACTGGTTGCCGGAGCAATTCATCGGCAGCCGCCAGGCCTACCCACGGACCCCGGCCCTGAGCAGCTTCGGCGGGTTGCTCAACTACGACCTGTACCTCAACGACACCGATGACGGCGGCACCTACCTGGCGGCCTGGAACGAGGTGCGGCTGTTCGACTCCTGGGGCACGCTGTCCAACACCGGGCAGTACCGCCAGACCCTGTCGGGGGTTGGGAACAGCTCCCTGAACAACGGTTACCGACGCTATGACACCACCTGGCGTTTTTCCGACGATGAACGCCTGCTGACCTACGAGGCCGGTGACCTGATCAGTGGCGCCTTGCCCTGGAGCAACTCGGTGCGCCTGGGCGGGGTGCAACTGTCCCGGGATTTCTCGGTGCGTCCGGACCTGGTGACCTATCCCTTGCCGCAGTTCGCCGGGGAAGCAGCGGTGCCGTCCTCGGTGGACCTGTTCATCAACGGCTACAAATCCAGCAGCGCCGACCTGCAGCCCGGCCCCTACACCCTGACCAACATTCCCTTCATCAACGGCGCCGGCGAAGCGGTGGTGGTCACCACCGATGCCCTTGGCCGGCAGGTGTCTACCACGGTGCCGTTCTACGTCACCAGCACCTTGCTGCAAAAGGGCCTGACGGACTTCTCGGTGGCCGCGGGTACCTTGCGCCGGGACTACACCCTGCGCGACTTCGGCTATGGCCCGGGGGTGACTTCCGGCAGCCTGCGCTACGGCCTGAGCGATAGCCTGACCCTGGAAGGCCATGCCGAAGCCTCGGACTCCCTGACCCTGGGCGGGGTCGGCGGCAACCTGCGGCTGGGGCAGTTCGGGGTGATCAATACCGCCGTCAGCCAGAGCCGTTTCGACGGCGACGGCGGCCAGCAGTTGAGCCTTGGCTATCAGTACAGCAGCCAGCGCTACAGCGTCGCCTACCAGCGGGTGCAGCGGCGTGATCAGTACGCCGACCTGACGGTGGTCGACAGCCCCTACACCAGCCTCAGCCAGCGTAGCGAGCAACTGACCCTGAGCCTCAACCTGGAGCGCTTCGGCAGCCTGGGCGCCGGTTATTTCGATGTGCGCGCCGCCGACTCGACCCGTACCCGGCTGTTGAACCTGACCTGGAGCAAGCCGCTGTGGCACAGCAGCAGCTTCTACCTGTCGGCCAACCGCGAGATCGGCGACAGCCACTGGGCCATGCAGGCACAACTGGTGATCCCCTTCGACCTGCACGGCAGCCTGAGCCTGAGCAACGAGCGCAGCAAGACCGGGGAAAGCCGCCAGCGGGTCAACTTCAGCCGCTCGGTGCCGATCGAAGGCGGGGTTGGCTACAACCTTGGCTACGCCACCGGCAGTGGCGCCGACTATCGCCAGGCCGACGTAACCTGGCGCCTGCAGTCGGTGCGCCTGCAGGCCGGGGTCTATGGCACCAGCGATGCCGAAACCCGCTGGGCCGATGCCAGCGGTTCACTGGTGTGGATGGACCGCCAGGTGTTCGCCGCCAACCAGATCGACGACGCCTT
Organism: Pseudomonas sp. NFPP12; assembly: GCF_900103205.1. NCBI lineage: Bacteria > Pseudomonadati > Pseudomonadota > Gammaproteobacteria > Pseudomonadales > Pseudomonadaceae > Pseudomonas > Pseudomonas sp. NFPP12. The sequence continues at coordinate 166,358 of NZ_FMWW01000008.1, read as the reverse complement.
CGTGGTGGTCAGTACCGACGGCTACAAGGACATCCCGGTGCGCTATGAAAACCAGCTGGTGGGCCAGACCGACAAGAACGGCCATCTGCTGGTGCCCTGGAGCAGCGCCTATTACCGCGGCAAGTACGAGATCGATCCGCTGAACCTGCCGGCCAACGTGCAGAGCCCGAATGTCGAGCAGCGGGTGGCGGTGCGGCGTGGCAGCGGCTACCTGCTGGAGTTTCCGCTGACCCGGATCATTGCCGCCAGCGTGGTGCTGGTGGACGCCCAGCAGCGCGAGCTGCCCCTGGGCAGCAACGTCACCCATGAGCAGAGCGGGGCGCGGACGGTGGTCGGCTGGGATGGGCTGGTCTATCTGGAAAACCTCGCGGCCCAAAACACCCTGCACGTGGAACTGGCCGACGGCAAGACCTGCCGGGCGCAGTTCGACATCGACATGCAACAGCAGCAGGTGCCGTTGATCGGCCCGCTGATCTGTCAGTAACGGCGGTATCACCGGATCAAGGAGCGTGGCGTGTGAATGCGGGCAAGGGATGGCGACAGGCAATACTGGGGCTGCTGGCGAGCGTGCTGTCGTGCACGGCCCAGGCACTGTGCACGACGGTCCCGACCGCGCCGGCAGGCTTCGGTACCGTCAGCTCGATCCTGGTGCGCACCACCTCGCAGCCGGCCTCCACCACCAATGCCGGGCTGAGCTGTACCGGCTCGCTGCTGAGCATTCTGGCCAGCAACGATCATTTCTACGCCACCATCACCTCCACCACCAGCGGCATGGTGGGACCTACCGGCGACGTCATCAGCTACACCCTGTACGCCAACAACAGCACCAGCTATCCGATCACCCGCGGGGTGCAGTTCGACTTCGCCCGCAATTCCATCATCGACCTGCTGGGCCTGCTGGGCAGCCCGACCGTGGCCAAGACGGTGCCCATCTACCTGGGTACCCTCACCGGCAGCAACGTGGCGGCGGGGGTCTATACCGAGAACCTGAGCATTCTCTGGAGCTGGAACTATTGCTCCGGAATCGGCGCCCTGGGGATCTGTCTGGGCCGGGATGTCGGCAGCGGTACCCAGAGCCTGACCGTGAACATGACGGTGTCCAACGATTGCGTGATCACTGCGCCGAACATCAGTTTCGGCAGCGCGCCGGTGATCAGCGCCTTCGCGACGGTGACCGGGCAGACCATCAACCTGGCCTGCACCAAGGGCAGTGCCTACACCGTGGGCCTGAGCGACGGCCAGCACCCGGTAAGTGCGGGGGGGCGCAGGCAGATGATTTCCGGCAGCAACTACCTGGCCTACGACATCTTCAAGAGTGCCGGTAGCACCCGCTGGGGCAGTGTCGGCAGTGCCCGGCGCTCCAGCACCGATGCCGAGGTGAACCCCGGCAACGGCCTGGGCACCGGCAGCCAGATCTTCAACTACAACGCCAGGATCTACACCGACCAGAGCACCCCCCCGGCCGGCACCTATATCGACAACGTGGTGCTGGACGTGGGCTTCTGAGGGCTACAGGGGAATTTCCGCCGGGCCGACCATGGCGTAGTTGTAGCCCTGGCCGGACCAGTACTGCGCCTGCAACGGGCCCTCGCGGCGGCTGCCCGGGGGCAGCAGTTTGTTCTGCGGCCCTGGCGGGCGGATGTAGAAGCTGACCTTGCGCCCCTCGCGATCCTCGTACAGCACCATGGCCGCCGGGCCTTGCTCGGTGCTCAGCAGGCGCCCGCTGACGGCCCTGAACCCGGCCCCCTGCAGATCCGGCAATGGGCTGGCCTGGGTGAAGTAGCGGTCCAGCCAGGCCTGCATGCTCTGATTGCCCTGTACCTTGAAGTCCGCGGGGAGCATGCCCTGCTCGGCAAACAGACGATAGGCCTGCAGGGCGTCGGTCATGGGCAGCACGCTGCTGCCGGCCAGGGTCAGTTCCCGCGCCTGCCAGCCGCTCAGGCCGCCCACGCCCACCGCCATCAGGAGCACCGCGGCACTGGCCAGGCGGCGCAGGCTACGTTGCTTCAGGCGCGCGCGGATCTGCACAGGGTCCAGCGCCGGGTTGGCCGGCTGCAGCAGGGCACCACCCAGGGCCGCCCGCAGGTGCTGGGCGTCCTGCTGCCAGGCCTGGACCCGGGCCGCCACCTGCGGGTGGCTGGCCAGGTAGTGTTCCAGCAGCCGGCGGTCCTGCTCACTGAGTTGGTGATCGACATAAGCGTGCAAGTCGCTGTCGCTGGGGGGCAGGCTGATCATTTGAGTATCCGTAGAGAAGGGCTGCTGATTTCGCCGTCGCTGAGTTGGCGCAGGGCCTGGCGGGCCCGGGACAGGCGCGACATCACGGTGCCGGTGGGCACCTGGAGAATCTCGGCGATCTCCTTGTAGCTCAAGCCTTCCACCGACACCCAGAGCAGCAGGGCGCGCTGTTCGGCATTCAGGCGGTCGAAGGCTTCCAGGGTCGATTGCGCCATCACCGTGCGCTCCACCGAGGGCTGGCTGTCGTCACGGCCGGTGAAGAACTCCAGCATCCGCGCGTAGCGTCGGGAACGCCGGTGGGCATCGAGGAACTGCCGGTAGAGGATGGCGAACAGCCAGGCCCGCAGGTCGCCTTCGGGGCGTTTCCCGGTCCATCCGGCGAGGGCGCGTTCCAGGCAGGCCTGCACCAGATCGTCGGCGCTGCTGGGTTGGCGCGTCAGGGACAGGGCAAAGCGGCGCAGCCTTGGAATCAGCGGGCGTAGCTGTTGGTCGAGATCGTTCATGAAATCCTGCGGATGCTGGGCCAGTCACTAGGCTTGAGGCTAGGAAGACGCGCCGCACAGCAGGTTATTCCAGCCGCAGAAAAATAAATACCGGTCATGGAATAACCCTGGGCGAGCTGCGTCTGACAGGTCCTTGCCCTCATGGCTTCGCGTATTGGAGATGTCCCATGGTTGATCCTTCATCAAAGCCCGACCGCCCACCCCTGGGGCCCGTCAGCCTGACCCTGCGCCTGGGGGCAATCGCCCTGGTGGTTGCCGTCGCTGCGGGGGTTCTGGCCTATGTGCATGGCAGCCTCGATCCCGGTCGCCTGACCCCCAAGGCCCTGGTGGATGTGCTGGAAACCAACAATGGCGTGCACCCGGGGTATCGCCGCAACCACGCCAAGGGGGTGTGCGTCATCGGCTACTTCGAAAGCAGCGGCGAGGCCCGGGCCTACTCCACGGCGCAGGTGTTCAATGAGGCACGCACGCCGGTGGTGGGGCGCTTTGCCCTGCCCAGTGGCAACCCCTATGCGCCGGACAGCAGCGTGCCGATCCGCAGCCTGGCGCTGCGTTTCCTCCAGGCCAACGGCCAGCAGTGGCGGACCGGGATGAACAGCATGCCGGTGTTCCCGGTGGGCACTCCCGAAGCCTTCTATCAGTTGCAACAGGCCGGCTCCCCTGATCCGGCCACGGGCAAGCCGGACCCGAGCAAAGTGCCGGCATTCTTCGCCAGCCATCCCGAGGCGGCGCCGTTCCTGCAATGGGTCAAGGGCGCCAAACCTTCGGCCAGCTATGCCAGTGAAAGCTACAACGGGATCAATGCCTTCTATCTGGTGGATGGCAGCGGTAAGCGCCAGGCAGTGCGCTGGGGGGTAGTGCCCGAGACCCGTGATGGGCCTGATGCAGGCAGTGCCCCGCAAGGCGCCGACTACCTGGAGCAGGACCTGGCTCGGCGCCTGGCCCAAGGGCCGCTGCGCTGGCGCTTGCAGATCACCCTGGCGGCGCCCGGTGACCCCACGGATGACGCCAGCAAGGCCTGGCCGGCGCAGCGGCCGGTAATCAACGCCGGGACCCTGGTGCTGCAAAGCACCCAGGCGCAGAACAGCGGCGAGTGTCGGGACATCAATTACGACCCGCTGATCCTGCCCAGCGGCATCCAGGCGTCCGACGACCCCCTGCTGGCAGCGCGCTCTGCGGCCTACGCCAGTTCCTACCTGCGTCGCACCAGCGAAGTCAGCCAATTGCCCGGCGCCCAGGAGCCACGTCCATGAATAGCCAACCTCGACATTTCGCCCCCCTGGCGCGCCTGCTGCACTGGCTGATGGCGTTGCTGATCATCGCCATGCTGTTCATCGGCGCCGGCATGGTGGCCTCGGTTTCCGCGCGTCATGAATGGCTGATCCACCTGCACAAGCCCCTGGGGATCGCCATCCTGCTGTTGGTGCTGGTGCGCCTATGGGTGCGTTTCTACACCCGACAACCGCCGTTGCCGGCAGACCTGCCGGGCTGGCAGGTGCTGGCGGCCAAGGCCTCCCATGTGCTGCTGTACGCCTTGATGCTGAGCCTGCCGCTGCTGGGCTGGGGCATGATCTCGGCGGCCGGTGACCCGGTGATGCTCGGCAGTTCGCTGCAACTGCCGGCGATCCTGCCGGCCAATGCCCAGCTGTTTGCGGTGTTGCGCAAGGCCCATGGTTATCTGGCGTACCTGCTGTTTTTCACCGTGCTGCTGCATCTGGCCGCGGCGCTGTTCCATGGCTGGGTGCGTCGCGATGGTGTGCTGCAGAGCATGTTGCGCGGCCGCGGTTGATTGAACCCGGCGGCGCCGGGCTCAAGTGGCGCAACGCACCCTGGCCGCGGCTTTGCCCGGGGCCAGGCTCCATAGCCAGTAGATCAGCGCCACGCCGTTGATCCCGGCCCCCAGCAGGCAGACCCCGGTCCAGCCGGCCCAGGCGTAGGTGGCGGTGGCGGCGATGGAACCTGCGGCGCTGCCCAGGGAATAGAACAGCATGTAGCCGGCGGCCAGTCGGCTCTGCGCCTCGGGGCGCACGCTGTAGATCAGGCTCTGGCTGGTGACGTGCACGGCCTGCAGGCCCAGGTCGAAGCTGATTACCCCGAACAGCAGGGCCCAGAGGGACGATTGAGTGAAGGCAATGGGCAGCCAGGACAGCAGCATCAGGCCCAGTGCCAGGCCGCTGGTCCACTGCGCCAGGCCGCGGTCGGCCAGGTGCCCGGCCCGTGCCGCGCCCAGGGCGCCTGCCGCGCCGGCGAGGCCGAACAGGCCGATCTCGGTGTGGGACAAGGACAGTGGCGGGGCACTCAATGGCAACACCAATGGCGTCCACAGCACGGTGCCGGCGGCGAAGATCAGCATCGCCAGCACCGCCCGGTCCCGCAGCACCTTTTCCTCCCTGAACAGTTGCAGCAGCGAACCGAGCAATTGCCCGTAACCCTGGGTGGCCTTGGGTTGCTCGCGGGTAGGCAGGGTTTTCCACAGGGCCAGGGCCACCAGCAGGGTCAGCCCGGCGGACAACAGATAGACCGAACGCCAGCCCGCCAGGTCGGCCATGGTCCCGGCCACGGTACGGGCCAGCAGGATGCCTACCACCACGCCGCTGGTGACCATGCCCACGGTTCGGCCGCGTTGCGCTGCCGAGGCCAGGTTGGCGGCGTAGGCCACCAGTACCTGGGTTACCACCGCCAGCAGGCCGATGCAGGCCATGCCCAGCAGCAGCCAGGCGCTGCTCGGGGCCAGGGCCACGGTGAGCAGGGCCAGCACCGAGAGCAGGGTTTGGGTCACGATCAGCCGTCGCCGGTTGTACAGGTCCCCCAAGGGCACCAGCAACAGCAGGCCCAGGCCATAGCCGACCTGGGTCAGGGTGATGACGATGCCCACGGTGGCCGGCGCCAGGTCGAAGGTATGAGCCATGGCATCCAGCAGTGGCTGGGCGTAGTAGACGTTACCCACCGCCAGACCGCAGGCGATGGCGAACAGCAGCACCACTTTGGTGGAAAGAGCAGGCGAGGCGTGAGGGGAAGAATTGGCTGACATGTTGGGCTCCGGTTTTTGGTTTCATAATGAAACCAGTTGTACGGTAAAGATCATGGTTTTATATTGCAACCACTTTCCTTTGGCCTGATCGGAGAATGCCCAACATGGTCAAGCGCACCAGCCTGCAAGATGCCGAGTGCCCGGTTGCCCGCTCACTGGACGCCATTGGCGACTGGTGGTCCCTGCTGATCGTGCGGGATGCCTTTGACGGAATCCGCCGTTTTGGCGAGTTCCAGCGCAACCTCGGCATGGCCAAGAACATCCTGGCCACACGTCTGCGGACCCTGGTGGAACATGGGGTGTTCGAGGTTGTCCCGGCGTCCGATGGCAGTGCCTACCAGGAGTACGTGCTGACGGAAAAGGGCAGGGGGCTGTTTCCCCTGATCATCGGCTTGCGCCAATGGGGCGAAGCGTTTTTCTACCAGGAAGGGGAAGCGCATTCACGGATGGTCGACCGGCAGACCGGGCAGCCGTTGCGCGCGCTGGAGCTGCGCTCGGCGGACGGGCGCTTGCTGGGGCCGGAGGATTGCCGGCGGGTGCCGGTCGGGGAGGGTGACTGAGGGCTGCGCAACGGGGGGCGCAGCCCTCAGTCGGGTTCAGCGCAGGTGATCCACCAGGTCGGCCAGGGTGCTCAGCACATCCTTGCCCAGTTGCATGGAGCGTTTGCCCGACCAGCCGGTGAGCGGGTTGGGGTTGTCATCGTGGTCCTTGAAGGGCATTTCCAGGGTCAGGGCCAGGCAGTCGTACTTTTCCCCGACGGCATTGCAGGCCAGGGCCATGTTGGCCTGGCCGGGTTTGTCCCGGGTGTAGCCGTGGGTGGTCTGGAAGTCCCGGGTCTGGCGTTTCAGGTGGCTGCGGAAATGCTCCTCGAGCTTCTCCAGTCGCGGGGTATAGCCCGGGTTGCCTTCGCAGCCGGCGGTGAACACGTGGGGAATCTCTTCATCGCCGTGCACATCGAGAAACAGGTCGACGCCGTATTGTTCCATCTGCTGCTGGACGAACAGCACTTCCGGGCTGAGTTCCTGGCTGGCGGTCTGCCAGGCACGGTTCAGGTCCTGGCCCTGGGCGTTGGTGCGCAAGTGGCCGTGGAATGCGCCGTCGGGGTTCATGTTCGGCACCAGGTACAGGTCGGCCTTGGCCAGTAGCGCGTTGAGCTCCGCATCATCGTGACGGAACAGGCGCTCGATCACGCCCTCCATGAACCATTCGGCCATGTGCTCACCGGGATGCTGCTGGGCGATGATCCAGATCTTGCGTTGGCCTGGCGCGCCGCTGCCTTTGCGCAGCAACTGGATGTCCCGGCCTTCGACGCTTTTACCCACGGCCAGCAACTCGGTGCCGGCCTTGGTCAGGGCCTGGTCGATCAGCCAGTCGTGGCGGCCACGGCTGTAGGGTTCGAAGTAGGCGAACCAGGCATGGGTCTGGGTGGCTTCCAGGTTGAAGCGCAAGGCGTCGCCTTCGAAGATCGTCGGTACGCGAAACCAGTTCACATGGTCGTAGGAGGCCACTGCCTGGTAGCCGGTCCAGGCTTTGTTGTAGGAGGACTGGCTGGCGTTGGTCAGGCGAAACCAGTGTTCCTGGCCGACATGCAGGCCGCTGACCTTGAAATGAAACCACTGGAAGTGCGGGCTGCGGGTATCCGGGCGGATGGCCAGCAGTGCCTGCAACGGGTTGCTGATATCCAGTACGTCGATGTTGCCACTGTCGAAATCAGCGCAAATATCAAAAGAAGTGTGATTGCCCACGGTCATAATCGATTCCTTATCAGGATTGTTATGAGCGCTACTCTACACAGAAGGGGGGGTAAAAGAAGGGGGGCGTCGTCCTTGACGCAGACGAAGCTTAGTGGCTATGCGATTGATTCTCAAGCGCTACTTTTTGATTTGCAGGGCTTTTACGACGGGCGTTTGCTTGCAAAAGGACATTCTTTTGCTATCATCGCCGCCATTATTTTTTGCGGCACCTACAGTCTTCATTAGCCTGAAGCCAAGCCAGAAAAACTGGCAAAAAAAAAGACCCGGCAAAAAGCCGGGTCAAAAACCGTGATTAGCCTGATGAGGAGATAATCCAAAGGTCCGACCTAAGGTCCTTTGGGCTATCGACTGATCTCGCGACCAGTTGCTTGCAATAATAATCATTATCATTTGCAAGTCAAATGTTTTTCCCCGCCTTCCGGAAAATATTTTTCCACTTCCGTTTTTTCCCGTCGCTGGCTTCACGTCCAGCCCTGCGCAGGGCTTCAGTTCGACTCAACGCGCTGGCTTTCCAGTGATTTGTCCACCAGGGCCTTGGCCAGATCGATCATGTGCACCACTGAAAACGCCAGGTCGCGATTGGCTCCCCGCAGATTGTCCGCTGCATCGTAGGCGGTGGCCGCTGCACAGCGCAGCAGGTCGGAGGCGTGGATCATGGCTTCCTCGCTGCTCAGGCTGCGCCTGATTTCGAAGAACTTCTCTTCCTTGTCTGACTCGGTAATGGCCGGCTTCAAGTAATAGTCCATTGCGCGTCGGGCAGCCTGGCTGTCCTTGAGTGAGCTTAATGTGGTCTCTGTATCGAGTTCCGGCACGTCCTTGCTGCTTGTGTTCATGAAGTGTTCTGCCCTGTCTGAGAAAGGAAATAGGGGTAGGGCGATGTTAATACACATTGTAATTGTGACGGGATTTCAAATACTACAAGTTGTGTGTTGAGGCTGGAAATACACAACGTATTGTTCGGCCCATGGACAAATGGATCGAGTTGGTCAAAGCCAACATGAAAGGCCGCAAGGTCACACAGGAAAAGCTCGCCGAGCGCCTGGGCATGTCTCAAGGGGGTATCGGTCACTGGTTGAGCAAGCGCCGCCAACCGAAGATCGAAGACATGAACCGGGTGCTGGAAGAGATCGGCATGGGCTTTCTCGAAGTGGCCCTGGTGGTCCGCGAGAAACCCTTGCTAGGAGACGATGGCGAGCCCCTGGCAGACGGGCCTGCGCTGCTCAACAAGTACAACCCGTACTTCCGTTACCCGGTGAGCGATTGGCGGGTGGCCGGCGAGGTTCGCGAAGACGGGCAGCCTGCCTACGTGCCGGAGCGCTACGAGCTTTCCGACTATCAGGCCCGGGGCGCGGCATTCTGGCTGGTGGTGGTCGGCGACGCGATGATCGCTCCCAGCGGTCTGAGCATCAGCCAGGACATGCTGATCCTGGTGGACCCGGCGATTGGCGCCGAACCCGGGAAGTTGGTGGTTGTACAGTGTCCTGGTAGTGACGAGGCGATCTTCCGCAAGTTGGTGCAAGAGGGTGGTTTGCGTTACCTGGTTCCGCTCAATCCTACTTATCCGAAGATGCTCTACAGCGACAAGTGCCGGATTATTGGTGTAGTCGTACAAGCTACTGCGAAGTTTTAACTTTCCCTAGAAGCCCCTTCCTGCAAACAGGAAGGGGCTTTCTTACTTGGGAGTTATTCCAACTCCACCAGTGCACTGCCTTCGCTGACCATTTCGCCTTCCTGGCAATACAGCGCCTTGATGACCCCGGCCTGGGGTGCACGAATGCTGTGTTCCATCTTCATGGCTTCCAGCACCACCAGTTGTGCACCGGCCTCGACGCTTTGACCCGGGCTGACCAATATCCGAACGATGCTGCCATTCATCGGCGCAGTCAGCCCGCCTTGCTGGCTATGGCTGGCTTCGGCCGCGGCAATCGGGTCATAGGCGCTGACGGCATGTGTGTCGCCCTGCCAGTTCAGGTACAGGGTGTCGTCGCGACGGATGGCCCGGTGCTCGCGGCGCAGTCCCTGTTGCTCTGTCCATAGGTGCTCGCCCTGCAGCTCAAAGGCCGCAGTGCGAGCGCCAAGGCTGATGGCCTGATCCTGGCCGGCGCAGCTCAGGTGCAGGCTGGTTTGCGCTGGCAGGCCGTTGCGCCAGCCGTTGATGGCGGACCATGGCGAGTCGGGATCATCGCTTCGTGTGCGTGGCGGCTGGCTCTGGCTGAAGGCGTGGGCGGCCGCTTGCCAGAAGTCTGCACTCAGCTCGCCTGCGGCTGGCAGCAACTGCTCCTGATAGCGAGGGATAAAGCCGGTATCCAGCTGCGCTTCGGCAAAGGCCGGGTGGGCAATGATGCGCCGCAGAAACGCCAGGTTGGTCTTCAGGCCACCGATGACGAACTCGTCGAGCATGCTCAGCAACCGCAGGCGCGCCTGCTCGCGGTCTTCGCCCCAGGCAATGAGCTTGCCCAGCATCGGGTCGTAGAAGGGCGAAACGCTGTCGCCTTCCTCGACACCGCTGTCCACCCGCCGACCGGGGCCTGCAACCGATTCGCGGTACAGCTCCAGGCGCCCGGTGGCCGGAAGAAAGTCGTTGGCCGGGTCTTCGGCATACAGCCGTACTTCGATCGCATGCCCGCGTAGCGGCACCTGCTCCTGGCTGATGGGCAGGGTTTCGCCGCGGGCCACGCGGATCTGCCAGGCCACCAGGTCCAGGCCGGTGATGGCCTCGGTGACCGGGTGTTCCACCTGCAATCGGGTGTTCATCTCCATGAAGAAGAATTCGCCACGGGCATCCAGGAGAAACTCCACGGTGCCGGCACCCACGTAGCCAATGGCCTGGGCCGCGCGCACCGCGGCTTCGCCCATGGCCTTGCGCAGTTCGGGGCTGAGGCCCGGGGCCGGAGCTTCCTCGACCACTTTCTGGTGGCGGCGCTGGATCGAACAGTCGCGTTCGTTGAGGTACAGGCAGTTGCCGTGCTGGTCGGCAAACACCTGGATCTCCACGTGCCGTGGCTTGAGCAGGTACTTTTCCACCAGCATCCGCGAATCGCCGAAGGACGACTGGGCTTCGCGCTGGGCCGAGGCCAGGGCTTCGGCCAGTTGGCTGACGTCCTCGACGACTTTCATACCCTTGCCGCCACCGCCCGCGGTGGCCTTGAGCAGCACCGGGTAGCCGATGCGTTCGGCGGCATTGCGGAAGGTTTCCAGGTCCTGGGCTTCACCGTGGTAACCCGGAACCAGGGGCACCCCGGCGGTTTCCATCAGCGCCTTGGCTGCCGACTTGCTGCCCATGGCGTCGATGGCCGCGGCAGGCGGGCCGAGGAAAATCAGCCCGGCGGCTTCGATGGCTCGGGCAAAACCGGCGTTCTCCGAGAGAAACCCATACCCGGGATGGATGGCCTGGGCGCCGCTGGCCCGGGCGGCGGCAATCAGCTTGTCGATCTGCAGGTAGCTGTCGGCAGCCTTGCTGCCGCCTAGGTCCACGCGGATATCCGCTTCACGGCTGTGCCGGGCGTCGCGGTCGGTAGCGCTGTGCACGGCCACGGTGGTCAGGCCCAGGGCCTTGGCGGTGCGCATCACCCGGCAGGCGATCTCGCCGCGGTTGGCCACCAGCAGGGTGTCTAGAACAGGGGCGCTCATCAACGGAACTCCTTGGACGTGGTCTCGGACTGCCAGCTGGGCGGGCGTTTTTCCAGGAATGCCCGCAGGCCTTCCTGGCCTTCGGCGCTGACCCGGATGCGGGCGATGGCGTTTTCGCAATAGCGACGCAGGGCGGTGGTCAACGCGCCGTTGCCCACTTCCCGCAGCAGGTCCTTGCTGGCGCGCATCGCCTGGGGACTGTTGAGCAGCAGATTGTCGACCCACTGCTGGACCTGTTGATCCAGCTCTGCGGCGGGATAGCTTTCTGCCAGGAGACCGATTTCCCGCGCCCGCTGGCCGCCAAAGCGTTCGGCGGTGAGGGCATAGCGGCGGGCAGCGCGTTCGCCGATGGCCTGGACCACGAACGGGCTGATGACCGCTGGTGCCAGGCCGATGCGCACTTCGGAGAGGCAGAACTGCGCCTCGTCACTGCCAATGGCCATGTCGCAGCAACTGATCAGGCCCAGGGCCCCGCCAAAGGCCGCGCCTTGCACCACCGCCAGGGTCGGGATCTTCAGCTTGGCCAGGTTGTACATCAGCTCCGCCAGTTCCCGGGCGTCGTCGAGGTTGGTGTGGTAGTCGAGCTCGGCCGATTGCTGCATCCAGGCCAGGTCGGCGCCGGCGCTGAAATGCCGGCCGCGCCCGCGCAGCAGCAGGAAGCGCAGGCTCGGGTCGCCCTGCACCTGATCCAGGGCGAGGATCAGTTCACGGATCATTTCGGCGTTGAAGGCGTTGTTCTTGTCTTCGCGGCTGAGCCACAGGGTGGCGAAGCCTCGAGGGTCACGCAGCAGTTCCAGGGTATTGAAGTCGCTCATGTTCTTCTCGCGCAGGATTACATGCGGAACACGCCGAAGCGGCTCTGTTCGATGGGGGCGTTGAGGGCCGCAGACAGGGCCAGGGCCAGTACGTCACGGGTTTGCGCCGGGTCGATGACGCCGTCATCCCAGAGCCGTGCGCTGGAGTAGTAAGGGTGCCCCTGATGCTCGTACTGGTCGAGGATCGGCTGCTTGATCTGGGCTTCCTGGGCGGCGTCGAAGCTTTGCCCGCCGCGCTCGGCCTGTTCGCGCTTGACCTGCACCAGGACTCCGGCGGCCTGCTCGGCCCCCATCACGCCGATGCGCGCGTTGGGCCACATCCACAGGAAGCGCGGGTCATAGGCCCGGCCGCACATGCCGTAGTTGCCGGCACCGAAACTGCCGCCGATGATCACCGTGAACTTCGGTACCTGGGCGCAGGCCACTGCGGTCACCAGCTTGGCGCCGTGCTTGGCGATGCCGCCAGCCTCATATTTCTGCCCCACCATGAAACCGGTTATGTTCTGCAGGAACAGCAGCGGAATCCCGCGCTGGCAGACCAGTTCGATGAAGTGCGCGCCTTTTTGCGCGGCTTCGGCGAAGAGGATGCCGTTGTTGGCGAGGATGGCCACCGGGTAGCCGTGCAGGTGGGCGAAGCCGCAGACCAGGGTGGTGCCGAACAGGGCCTTGAACTCATCGAATACCGAACCGTCCACCAGCCGGGCGATGACTTCACGTACATCGAACGGCTGCTTGGGATCGGCCGGGACCACGCCATAGAGTTCATCGCGGGCATACAGCGGAGCGATCGGCGTGCGTTGTTGCAATTGGCCCTGTTTGTGCCAGTTGAGGTTGGCCACGCTGCGTCGGGCCAGGGCCAGGGCGTGTTCGTCACTCTCGGCATAGTGGTCGGCGACCCCGGAAATCTTGCAATGCACATCGGCGCCGCCCAGGTCCTCGGCACTTACCACTTCGCCGGTAGCGGCTTTCACCAGGGGCGGGCCGGCGAGAAAGATAGTGGCTTGTTCACGGACCATGATGGCTTCGTCGGCCATGGCCGGAACATAGGCACCACCGGCGGTGCAGGAGCCCATCACCACGGCGATCTGCGGGATGCCCTGGGCGCTCATGTTGGCCTGGTTGAAGAAGATCCGCCCGAAGTGCTCGCGGTCCGGGAACACTTCATCCTGGCGCGGCAGGTTGGCGCCGCCGGAGTCCACCAGGTAGATGCACGGCAGGCGGTTCTGCTGGGCGATGGTCTGCGCCCGCAGGTGCTTTTTCACCGTCAGCGGGTAATAGGAACCGCCTTTCACCGTGGCGTCGTTGGCCACGATCATGCATTCGACACCTTCCACCCGGCCGATACCGGCAATCACTCCAGCGGCGGGTACGTCTTCGCCGTAGACCTCATAGGCGGCCAGGGCGCTGATTTCCAGGAACGGCGAGCCGGGGTCGAGCAGGCGGTTGATGCGCTCGCGGGGCAGCAGCTTGCCTCGCGAAGTGTGGCGCTCCTGGGCCTTGGCGCCGCCGCCTTGCTGGACCTGGGCGAGCAGGCTGTGCAAGGCGTCGACCTGGGCCAGCATCGCCTCGCTGTTGGCCACGAACTCCGCCGAGCGCGGGTTGAGCTGGGTATGCAAGATAGCCATGGACAGCTCCGTTAGCGGGTTTCGTTGAACAGTTCGCGACCGATCAGCATGCGGCGGATCTCGCTGGTGCCGGCGCCGATCTCGTAGAGCTTGGCGTCGCGCAGCAGGCGGCCGGCGGGGAATTCATTGATGTAGCCGTTGCCGCCGAGGATCTGGATTGCGTCGAGGGCCATCTGGGTCGCGCGCTCGGCGCTGTAGAGGATCACTCCGGCGGCATCCTTGCGGGTGGTTTCGCCGCGCTCGCAGGCTTGGGCCACCGCATACAGGTAGGCGCGGCTGGCGTTGAGCTGGGTGTACATGTCGGCGATCTTGCCCTGGATCAGCTGGAATTCGCCGATGCTCTGGCCGAACTGCTTGCGGTCGTGGATGTAGGGCACCACCAGGTCCATGCAGGCCTGCATGATCCCGGTGGGGCCGCCGGAGAGCACCACGCGCTCGTAGTCGAGGCCGCTCATCAGCACTTTGACGCCACCATTGAGCACGCCGAGGATGTTTTCCTCCGGCACTTCCACGTCATCGAAGAACAGCTCGCAGGTGTTGGAGCCGCGCATGCCCAGCTTGTCGAACTTGTTGCTGCGGCTGAAGCCTTTCCAGTCGCGCTCGACGATGAACGCGGTGATGCCGTGGGGGCCTTTCTCCAGGTCGGTCTTGGCGTAGATCACGTAGGTGTTGGCATCGGGGCCGTTGGTGATCCAGGTCTTGCTGCCGTTGAGCACGAAATGGTCGCCGCGTTTGTCGGCCCGCAGCTTCATCGACACCACGTCGGAGCCGGCATTGGGTTCGCTCATGGCCAGGGCGCCGATGTGTTCGCCGCTGATCAGCTTGGGCAGGTATTTGCTCTTCTGTTCGTGGTTGCCGTTGCGGTTGATCTGGTTCACACAGAGGTTGGAGTGCGCGCCGTAGGACAGCGCCACCGAGGCCGAGCCGCGGCTGATCTCCTCCATGGCGACCACATGCGCCAGGTAACCCAGGCCGGCGCCACCGTATTCTTCCGCCACGGTGATGCCCAAGAGGCCCATGTCGCCGAATTTGCGCCACATGTCGGCGGGGAACAGGTTGTCGACATCGATCTGCGCTGCCCGGGGTGCCAGCTCCGCCTTGACGAAGGCCTGGACCTGTTGGCGCAGCATGTCGATGGTTTCACCGAGGGCGAAGTTCAGGGTCGGGTAACTCATGGCGGGGCACCTTCAAACTTGTTTTTATTGAGGGAACAGCATGTCGAGAGCGGCGCGGCCTGGCTCTCACCTTTACGTTAACGTAAACCTGCGACCGGTGGCTGTCAATCGCCCTTTACGTAAACGTCAACTTGCGCCAGAGTAGCGAGGCTTTCGATTGGAGCCAGGCTGTTTTGCACCTTTCGCCTGGCTCCTGCACACCCACTAATAAAGACAATAGGGGTCGTCATGGAACACTCGGGTTTCCAGCCGGATCGCAGTTACACCCGTGGTACGCAAGACCAGCCGCTGCTGGCGTTGACCATCGGCCAGGCTTTCGATAACACCGTCGCCGCCTATCCCCAGGGCGAGGCTCTGGTGGTGCGCCACCAGCAGCTGCGCTACACCTGGCAGCAACTGCGCGAGGCGGTCGACCTGCATGCCCGGGCGCTGTTGGCCCTGGGGCTCAAGACCGGCGATCGCCTGGGGATCTGGGCCCCCAACTGCGCCCAGTGGTGCATCGCCCAGTTCGCCAGCGCCAAGATCGGCGCGATTCTGGTGAACATCAATCCGGCCTACCGCAGTTCCGAGCTGGAGTATGTGCTCAGGCAGTCCGGCTGCCAGTGGCTGATCTGCGCCGGAGCATTCAAGACGTCCGATTACCACGGCATGCTCCAGGGCCTGGTGCCCGAGCTGGCGCAACAGTCCATCGGCCAATTGCACAGCGAGCGGTTACCCGAGCTGCGCGGGGTGATCAGCCTGGATGCGCAGCCGCCGTCGGGTTTCCTGCCCTGGTCGCAGCTATCGGCGCTGGGGGCGGGGGCCACGGCCGAGCAGTTGCAGGCGCGCCAGGACAGCCTGGATTTCGACCAGCCGGTGAATATCCAGTACACCTCCGGCACCACCGGTTTCCCCAAGGGCGCGACCCTGAGCCACTACAACATCCTCAACAACGGTTACATGGTGGGGGAGAGCCTGGGCCTGACTGCTGCCGACCGGCTGGTGATCCCGGTGCCGCTGTACCACTGCTTCGGCATGGTCATGGGCAACCTGGGGTGCATCACCCACGGCACCACCATGATCTATCCCAATGACGCCTTTGACCCGCTGCTGACCTTGACTGCGGTGGCCGAAGAGCGCGCCACCGGCCTGTACGGCGTACCCACGATGTTTATCGCTGTGCTCGATCAGCCCCGACGCAGCGAGTTCGACCTGTCGAGCCTGCGGACCGGGATCATGGCCGGGGCCACCTGCCCGATCGAGGTGATGCGCCGGGTGATCAGCGAAATGCACATGAGCGAAGTGCAGATCGCCTACGGCATGACCGAAACCAGCCCGGTGTCGCTGCAGACCGGGCCGGACGACGACCTGGAACTGCGGGTGACCACCGTGGGCAGGACCCAGCCGCACCTGGAGAGCAAGATCATCGACGAGGCCGGCAATGTGGTGCCTCGCGGCACCATCGGTGAGCTCTGCACCCGGGGCTACAGCGTCATGCTCGGTTACTGGAACAACCCTGAGGGCACCCGCGAGTCCATCGATCAGGCCGGCTGGATGCACACCGGTGACCTGGCCACCATGAACCAGCAGGGTTATGTGTGCATTGCCGGGCGCAACAAGGACATGATCATTCGCGGTGGCGAGAACATTTATCCGCGAGAGCTGGAAGAGTTCTTCTTCACCCATCCTGCGGTGGCCGATGTGCAGGTAATCGGCATCCCCTGCGACAGGTACGGCGAGGAGATCGTCGCCTGGATCAAGTTCCACCCCGGCCATTCGGCCAATGAGCTGGAGCTGCAGACCTGGTGCAAGGAGCGTATCGCGCACTTCAAGACGCCGCGTTACTTTAAGTTCGTTGAAGAGTTTCCCATGACCGTGACCGGTAAGATCCAGAAGTTCCGCATGCGCGAAATCAGCATCGAGGAGCTGCGTGAGCGCATGAACAAGGGGTGAACCCGGATGGAGCGTGCATCGGCGCCGGTGCACGCTTTATGGGCAGCAAAGAGGGATCGCAGAAAGCACAAAGGGGAGCCGAAGCTCCCCTTTAATTTTGTCGTTGCGTGCTCTTTTTTTATTATTGAGGGGCGGTCTATTGTTGTTTTTGGCAACCGTTGCCCTTTACTGCTGTTTTTGGCGATCCCCATCCGGGATCAAGAGCAAACGTATTTTTTTGAGCGCTGATTCAATGTGTCGCCAGGGCGATCCAACCAGTTCGGGAGCTACCT
Organism: Pseudomonas sp. NFPP12; assembly: GCF_900103205.1. Classification (NCBI taxonomy): domain Bacteria; kingdom Pseudomonadati; phylum Pseudomonadota; class Gammaproteobacteria; order Pseudomonadales; family Pseudomonadaceae; genus Pseudomonas; species Pseudomonas sp. NFPP12. The sequence continues at coordinate 149,386 of NZ_FMWW01000008.1, read as the reverse complement.
CAGGGTAGTTTTATTGTTCTCTGACCGGTTGCGGGTGGCTCTTGCAAGCCCTCCTGCACAGTGCATCCTCTCCAAAAAAATCTGTTAGCTGCGTCTCTGCCGTGTTGTTTTTGTTATCTCAGAGTCGTTACGTCTTATTTTTATTAGGTTTGCTGCTTTTTATTCTTGTTATGCCATAGAGATAGCAGAAGCCGTGCCAACTTTTTAAAGTCCTTTAAAATCAATGACTTGATAATTTTGTAGGACAATCTGTACCGCAACAAATTCGACAAACTGTTTCCGTGTTACTCGTTCCCGCCCCAGATCGGAGTGGCCGGTAACACCCGGCCGCACAATGCCTCAGCTGGCGTTACGCGCCTTGGCCACGCGGGAGCCGGAGGGGCGCCCCAGCACGTTGCAGATCTGCCGGCCGGCGTCGATCAGGCGGTCCATGTCGATACCGGTATGGATGCCCAGGCCATCGAGCAGGTAGAGCACGTCTTCGGTGGCGACGTTTCCGCTGGCGCCCTTGGCATAGGGGCAGCCGCCGAGGCCGGCGATGGAGCTGTCGAACACCGCGATGCCTTCCAGCAGGCTGGCGTAGACATTGGCCAGGGCCTGTCCGTAGGTGTCGTGGAAGTGCCCGGCGAGTTTTTCCCGTGGTACCTGGGCGCCCACCACCTCGAACATGCGCCGGGTGGCACCGGCGGTGCCGGTACCGATGGTGTCGCCCAGAGAGACCTCGTAACAGCCCATGTCATGCAGCTCGCGGGCGACCATGGCCACCTGTTCCGGGGCCACTTCACCTTCATAAGGGCAGCCCAGCACGCACGACACGTAACCGCGCACGCTGATGCCGTGCTGCTTGGCGGCGTCCATGATCGGCACGAAGCGTTCCAGGCTTTCGCTGATGGAGCAGTTGATGTTGCGCTGGGAGAAGGCTTGCGAGGCCGCGGCGAACACCGCCACTTCCTTGACCCCAGCCGCCAGGGCATCTTCGAAACCCCGCAGGTTGGGCGCCAGTGCGCCATAGACAACCCCGGGCTTGCGCTGGATACGGGCGAAGACCTCGGCTGAACCGGCCATCTGCGGCACCCATTTGGGAGACACGAAACTGCCGACTTCTATGTAGCCCAGGCCGGCGGCGGTGAGGGCATCCACCAATTGCACCTTGTCTTCGACGCTGATGGGCTGGGCTTCGTTCTGCAGGCCGTCGCGGGGGCCGACTTCGATCAGGCGTACATGGCTGGGGAGTGACATAGAGGTTCACCTTCTTATAGGGAGTGGCGGATACCGGCGCCCGGGCGCAGGTGTGCCGATGATTATCGGGCGGTGCTTTTCTGGTTCAGGATGGTCTGTTCCAGCGCCTGGGTGCAGCGCTCTTCGGCGGTGTCCAGTTCCAGCTTCATCTGTTCGATGTCGAGCAATTGCTGTTCGAGCTGTTCGCGACGCTCGGCGATTTTCGCCAGCATGCTGTGCAGCTGCTTCAGGTTGCCGCTGCTCGGGTCGTAGAGCTCGATCAGTTCGCGGCACTCGGCCAGGGAAAAGCCGATGCGCTTGCCCCGCAGGATAAGTTTCAGGCTGACCTTGTCCCGGGGCGAATAGATGCGCTCCTGGCCACGGCGTTCGGGAGCCAGCAGGCCCTGCTCTTCATAGAAGCGGATGGCCCGGGTGGTGATGTCGAGCTCGCGGGCGAGGTCGGAAATGCTGTAGGTCTGGCTGCTCATGGAGGCGCTCAAGAGGGGGCTTGGCGCTAAGCTAAAGGCAGGTTGACGTATACGTCAAGCAGTCCGAGCCGATCCCGTTCGCCGGCAAGCCGGCTCCTGCAGTGAGGGCTTGCCGGCGAAAGGGCTCAGGCGGTCTGCTGGTCGAGCTTCTTTTCGTAGGCCGTGACCTGCTGGCAGAGTTCGATCATCTGCTCGCGCATCCAGCGGTTGGCCGGATCCTGGTCGGTGCTCTCGTGCCAGTACAGGTGGGTTTCCACCGGCGGAACATCATTGACTGGCAGGTTGAACGCGTGCAGTTCATGGCGACGGGCAAAGCGCTCCGGTACGGTCATCACCATGTCGGTCTGCTGCAGCACCTGGGAAGCCATCAGGTAATGCTGGGAGCGCAGGGCGATCTTGCGCTGGATACCCATCTTGCCCAGGGCCAGGTCGACATGCCCGAGGCCGCTGCGGCGGCTGGAGATATGGATGTGGGTCAGGGACAGGTAATCGTCCAGGCTGAATTTTTCCTTGCCCGCCAGCGGGTGACCCTTGCGCATGGCGCACACATAGCGGTCTTCCATCAGCTTGACGTGACGCACCTGGGGGTCGGTATTGAGCGGTGCGTCGACGGCAAAGTCCAGGCGCCCGGCTGCCAGCTCCTTGGTGGTTTCCCGGCGCTTGGAGAGAAAACTTTCGATGATCACCGTCGGCGCCAGGCGCCGCAGGCGCTGGAACAGCGGTGGCAGGATCACCGCTTCAGTGAGGTCGGTCATGCTGATGCGGTAGGTCTTGACCGCTTGCAGGGGGTTGAAAATGCGACTTTCCTGGACCGAAACCCGCAGCAGCGACAGGGCATTGCGCACCGGCCCGATGATGTTCTGCGCCATGGGCGTGGGCACCATGCCCTGGGCGGTACGCACGAAGAGCGGGTCGTTGAAGGTCTCGCGCAGGCGTGCCAGGGCGTTGGATACCGCCGGTTGGGTGATGCCGACGATCTGCCCTGCGCGGGTCAGGTTGGCTTCGGTGTAGATCGCATCGAAAACGATGAAGAGGTTGAGATCGACCTTGCTCAGATTCATTGCGCTGCACTCTTATTGTTAGGGCCTGTGGGAGGGCTCGGAAGCCTGTCGGATCAGCCGATCATATATCGGTGATGAATGTTAATACATGCCGAGAATAGGCTAGGTAAATTTTCGTAGCTGATCTAGCATCGATTTCAGTCCTCCAACACCCGATCGTCACAAAGGTAGAGCTGCCCATGGAATTCGCCTATTCCCCCAAGGTTCAGGAACTGCGTGAGCGTGTCACCGCGTTCATGGATGCCTATGTTTATCCGGCTGAAGCGGTCTTCGAGCGTCAGGTTGCCGAAGGCGATCGCTGGCAGCCGACCGCCATCATGGAAGAGCTGAAACTCAAGGCCAAGGAGGCCGGGCTATGGAATTTGTTTCTGCCTGAGTCGGAGTTGGGGGCAGGCCTGACCAACCTTGAGTACGCGCCGCTGGCGGAAATCATGGGGCGGTCGTTGTTGGGCCCGGAACCCTTCAACTGCTCGGCACCGGATACCGGAAACATGGAAGTGCTGGTGCGCTACGCCAACGAAGAGCAGAAACAGCGCTGGCTGGAGCCATTGCTGCGTGGCGAGATCCGCTCCGCGTTCGCCATGACCGAGCCGGACGTGGCGTCCTCCGATGCCACCAACATGGCGGCCCGTGCGGTACGCGACGGCGACCAGTGGCTGATCAACGGCAAGAAATGGTGGACCTCGGGCGCCTGCGACCCACGCTGCAAGATCCTGATCTTCATGGGCCTGAGCAACCCGGATGCGCCGCGCCATCAACAGCACTCGATGATCCTGGTGCCGGTGGATACCCCCGGGGTGAAGATTGTTCGCCCGTTGCCGGTGTTCGGCTACGACGACGCACCCCATGGCCACGCCGAAGTGCTGTTCGACAACGTCCGGGTGCCCTACGAGAACGTGCTGCTGGGTGAGGGCCGTGGTTTCGAGATTGCCCAGGGCCGCCTTGGCCCGGGCCGGATCCACCACTGCATGCGTTCCATCGGCATGGCGGAGCGGGCGCTGGAACTGATGTGCAAGCGTTCGGTGAACCGCACTGCCTTTGGCAAGCCGCTGGCGCGCCTGGGGGGCAACATCGACAAGATCGCCGATTCGCGGATGGAGATCGACATGGCCCGGCTGCTGACGCTGAAGGCCGCGTACATGATGGACACCGTGGGCAACAAGGTGGCCAAGAGCGAGATTGCCCAGATCAAGGTCGTGGCGCCGAACGTGGCCCTGCGGGTGATCGACCGGGCGATCCAGATTCACGGCGGGGCCGGGGTCTCCAACGACTTCCCGCTGGCCTATATGTATGCGATGCAGCGCACCTTGCGCCTGGCCGACGGCCCGGATGAGGTGCACCGCGCGGCGATCGGCAAGTATGAAATCGGCAAGTATGTACCCAAGGAGCTGATGCGCAGCGGGCATTGAGGGCGATGCGGCCGGCCTGTCGCAAGGCCGGCCGCTGTGAGTTCAGTACACCCAGACCTCCACGCGGCGGTTCTTGATCCGCCCTTCGTCGGCACTGTTGGCCGCTACCGGCAGCTCGCCGCCAAAGCCGCGAATCTCGCGAAACACCACGCCGCTCTTCACCAGTTCCCGGCGTACCGCCATGGCCCGCAGCTTGGACAGCAGGGCCGCGCGGGCCGGATCGTTCTTGGCGTCACCGAAGCCGGCCAGGGTTACCTGGCGGTTCATCTTGCCGTGCTGGCGCAGGTAATCCAGTACCCGATTGAGGTCCTGGCGGGCCTTGTTGTCCAGGCTGGCGCTGCCCTCCTCAAAACGAAAGTTGACCGTCAGGCGCTGCGCCTGGCGGGTGAGCGCCTGATAAGCCTCCGGCATCTGCGGGCTGGGAGCGACACGCATGGCCTGCACGGTCTGGGCGATAAAGCCGTTGGCGGCGACGATGGCCTGGCCCTTGCTGCCCTGGGCAAATCTCACCAGGGCATCGGCCCAGGGGTTCTGCCCATTGGGCGGCAGGTACAGATACAGGCGCCGTGACAGCGGGTAATCCTCGGTGGCGATCAGGCTGTTGAGCGGCAGCATCGGCTGTGAGTCGCCGTCGACAATGGCCACCGCCTTGGCCTGGCGTACATAGGGCAGGCCGATGAAGCCTATGCCCTGGGGGTCATGGCTGACTGCGTCGGACAACTGCTCGCTGGATTCAAAACGTTTTGCGCCGGGGCCCAGGGCCTTGCCGCGACGGCTGAGTACCAGTTCCTTGAAGGTGTCGTAGGTGCCGGACTGGTCATCCCGGGCGTAGAGATGTACCGCGCCGCCAATGCCACCCAGTTCTTCCCAGGTCCTGGCTTCGCCGCTGAACAGCCGGGCCAGTTGCTCGGTGTCCAGTTGGTTCAGCGGGTTGTGCGGATGCAGGATGATTGCCAGCCCGTCGATGGCGATCACCTGTTCGGCGCTGGGGCTTTTCAGGTCCCCCAGACTTTCAAGGTCCACCAGCTCGCTGTCCTTGATAGGCCGTGAAGCGGCGGCCAGGTCGGCCCGGGCGGTTTTCAGAGCGGCAAAGCCGGTACTCGAACCGTGGGCGGCCACTTCCACCCGCACCGCTCGGCCCTGGGCGGTTTGCCCCACCACCTGTTGTTCATTGTCTTTGCCACTGGCGGTGATCCTGATATCGCGCAGGCCCTGTTCTTCCATCAGGCCCCTGACCAGGGCCGGCCCGAGCCGGGCGCCGATGGTATTGGAGCCTTGGATGCGCAGGACGGGCGCATTGTCCGGGGCTGAGGGCAGGGCGGCGAATACCGACCAGGGCAGGGCGTAGCAAACGAAACCGATCAGAAACAGGCTGATGGTCCGGCACCAGATATCTCGTTCGCTGACGGTGGAAGCGCGGGGCATGGCGGCACTGGCCTTCTATATAGAGGGAGGAGGTAAGTGCTGGGGACATTAAGTCAGGGAGGTGACAGGGATGTGACGGACGGGGCTATTTGCAGAGAAATGGCGAAAGTCCTACATCATAAATAGCTGTTTTCTCTAGATTTTTTGAGATTTGTCCTAAAGACCAACCTCGGAACGGCGCGTAGAGTGGGCAACTTTGTCTGGCGGGGATTGGGGCGACTGCCAACGCGTCATCCCCCGCGGATGCCTCGGCAGTGTTGAGCTGCTATTTCGTAGTATGCAAAGGAGTTACAAATGAGTGCCTGGTTCGAGCTGAAGCAGTATGGCAGTGGTGCATGCAGATTCTTGCTGAAGACAAAGGAGGCGCAGACCATGCTTCAAAGCGACCGCTACCCTTGCCGGGACAGTGCCGAGGCGGCTCTCGGCCTGTTCCGCGCACACTGCGCTTCCCCGGAACGCTACGTCAAGAAAATTTCGTCGGGCGGCAAACCTTTTTTCAAGCTCAAGTCCGGTAAGGAAGTGATTCTGGTCAGCCACTTGTACGATTCGGAAGCCACCCTCGAGAGCGCCATCAGCGCTATCGCCAGTGCCGGTACCACGGAGCGGGTCGAGCACATACAGCTGTAACCGCAAAAAAAAGCCCATCGGCAGATGGGCTTTTTTGTGCCTGTCGATCAGCCCAGTTCGAGCCAGATCGGCGCATGGTCCGAAGGTTTTTCCATGCCCCGCAGTTCATAGTCGACCCCAGCGTCCTTGACCCGTGGCAACAACCCCTGGGAAGCCATGATCAGGTCGATGCGCAGGCCGCGTTTGGGTTCATCCTCGAAGCCGCGGCTGCGGTAGTCGAACCAGCTGAAGCGGTCGTTCACCTCGGGGTTCAGGTGACGAAAGCTGTCCACCAGGCCCCAGTTCTTCAGGCGGGCCATCCACTCGCGTTCTTCCGGCAGGAAGCTGCACTTGCCGGTCTTCAGCCAGCGCTTGGCGTTCTCGGCGCCGATGCCAATGTCGCAATCTTCCGGGGAAATGTTCACATCGCCCATCACCACCAGGGGCTGGTCATTGCTGAAACGGCTTTCCAGCAGGTGCTGCAGATCCTGGTAGAAGCGCTCTTTGGCCGGGAATTTGGTGGGATGGTCGCGGCTTTCGCCCTGGGGGAAGTAGCCGTTCATGATGGTCACCGGGGTGCCGTTGGCATCGGCGAAGGTGCCCCAGATAAAGCGCCGCTGGGCGTCCTCGTCGTCACCTTCAAAGCCTTTATGCAGGGCCAATGGTGCCTGGCGCGAGAGCAGGGCTACGCCGTAATGGCCTTTCTGGCCGTGGTAATGCACGTGGTAGCCCAGGGCCTGGATGTCGGCAAGGGGGAACTGTTCGTCGGCGACCTTGGTTTCCTGCAGGCCGATCACGTCCGGCTGGTGTTTGTCGATCAGCGCCGCCAGCTGATGGGGGCGGGCACGCAGCCCGTTGATATTGAACGAGACGATTTTCATGGTCGGCGGTCCTGGCAAAACAGCGATGCTAGCTGACAACGCCCGGGCCGGCCAGCGTGGCGGCGTGGCGGATGCGCTGCTAATGTCCCAGGGGCGCGGGAACGATCAGCGGCGCGCAGGGCTCGTACTAACAAGAACGCGGCCATTTGAGCCGGGTCCAGGGGAGAGTGACCGTCATGCCTGATTCCTCCAATGTCATCGCCGATATTCACCAGCTCGACAGCGGCTATTCCCGCGAAGCGCGGTCGCTGCTGTACCAGGCCTACCGCCATGAGCCGACCTTCGGCTTCATTTTCGAAGCCGATCGCCCCGGCTACGAACAGCGGGTACGAGCCACAGTGCGCGAATTGGTGAAGCAGCATTTTCTTCAGGACCTGCCGGCCATCGGCCTGCTGGTCAATGACCGGCTGATCGGTATCGCCCTGATCGCGCCGCCGCAACGGCGCCTGGGCATCACCGAAAGTTGGGCATGGCGCCTGCGCATGGTGCTCAGCACCGGGTTTCGCTGCACCCAGCGCTATCTGGAGTATCACCAGGCGGTGCAGGCCTGCCTGCCCAATGATGCGGTGCATGTGCTGCCGCTGCTGGGGGTACATCCGCAGTTTCAGGGCCAGCATTTCGGTGAGCAATTGCTGGCGGCGGTGCACAACTGGTGCGCCGTGGACGAACATTCCCAGGGTGTGGTGCTGGACACCGGCAATCCGCGTTACCTGGAGTTCTACAAGCGTCAGGGCTATGAAGAGGTCGGTGAGATTGCGGTGGGGCCGGTGCGTGAGCATGTATTTTTTCACCCCAACCCGCAGCACTTACAAAGAGCAACAGCCTGATATAGAACTTTCCGTGCACCTGAGCGCTCTATCGCCCTCCCAAGCTCGTGATAGCATCCGCGCCTATGAAGTTTCCAGGAAGATTTACCAGCGGCTTTTTGCTGTTGTTCACAAGCTGTGCGGCGCTGGCGCAGAGCGAATTGGATGTCAGGGTCAAGCCCGCCAATGACGAGTTGAAGGCCAATGTGGAGGGTTACATTGGCAGTGTCGGCGATCGCGATGAAGAAGCCTTGCTGCGGTTCAGCCGGGGCGCCGAGGAGCAGGCGAAGAAAGCCGCCCAGGCCCTGGGCTACTACCAACCGCATATCCAGAGTGAGGTGCGTGGCGGTGACAAACCGCGCCTGACGTTGCGGATCGACCCCGGCGAACCGGTGCACCTGCGCAACGTGACAGTCCGGGTCGAAGGCCCGGCGGCCTCCCTCAAGTCGTTTCGCCTTCCCGACGGCGACCAGCTCAAGCCTGGTGCCGTGCTCAATCATGGCCATTACGAAGACGCCAAGCGCCTGATCCAGAACCAGGCTTCGCGCTATGGCTTTTTCAGCGGGCGCTTTACCCAGCAGAAACTGTCGGTGGACCCCCAGGCAGGTGTCGCGGACATCGACCTGGTCTATGACAGCGGCCCGCGCTACGCGCTGGGCAAGGTCAGCTTTAGCGGTGACTCCCTGTTCGATGAAGACCTGTTGCGGCGCATGGTGCCGTTCAAGGCCGGTGCGCCCTACGACTCCGAACTGATTGCCGAACTCAACCAGGCCCTGCAGTCGAGCGGCTACTTCGAGGGCGTGCGGGTGGACGCCGCGCCTACTGCCGCCGAGCACGAGGTGATTCCGGTGGCGGTCCAGCTGGAAACCCGCAAGCCCCGGACCATGGGCCTCGGCCTCGGCTATTCCACCGACGTGGGGCCGCGGGTCAAGGCCAACTGGACCCGGCACTGGGTCAACCCCCAGGGCCACAGTTACGGCTGGGAGGCAGAAGTTTCTGCTCCGCGGCAGAACGTCGGCCTGTGGTACGACATTCCCCTGGACCCGCCTCTGACCGACAAGCTGCGGTTCGCCGGTGGTTACCAGAATGAAGAGATTGCTGGCACCGATACCCTGAGTAAGTTGCTCACCATCGGTCCCGAGTGGCACAGCAAGTTGCCCAGCGGCTGGCAGCGGGTGCTGTCGCTGAAGTATCAGCGAGAGGAATATCGCCTCGGGGACGACTCGGGCCTGAGTAATCTGCTGATGCCTGGCCTGACTTATTCCTACCTGCGCAGCGACAATCGCATCGACCCGCATAACGGCTATCGCATTCAGTTCGACACCAAGCTGGCCAAGGAAGGGGTCGGTTCCGACACCAACCTGCTGTATGGCACGGTGCTGCTGAAGGGACTGACCACGGTCTGGGACAACCACCGCTTTCTCGGGCGAGTGCAGTTCGGTGGCAGTGCCACCAATGGCTACAAGTCGATTCCGCCATCCTTGCGCTTCTTTGCCGGTGGCGACCAGAGCGTTCGGGGCTACGACTATCAGACCCTGTCACCGGAAAACTCCGAAGGTGATCGCATTGGCGGCCGCTACATGGTGGCCGGTAGCGTCGAGTACCAGTATTCGATCGCCGAGAAATGGCGGATCGCGACCTTTGTCGACCAGGGCAACTCTTTCAACAAGCTGGAACTGCCTAACCTCAAGACCGGGGTGGGCGTCGGCGTACGCTGGGTTTCGCCAGTGGGACCGATCCGGGTCGACCTGGCCCACGCGATGAATGACGACGGCGGCATCCGCTTGCACTTTTCCATGGGGCCAGAGCTTTGAAGCGTGGTTTGAAGATAACGCTGCTGGCAATTGTTGCGCTGGTGATCCTGATCATTCTGGCCGTGGCCAGCGTACTCGGAACCCAGGCTGGCAGCCGCTGGGCCCTGGCGCGAGTGCCGGGGCTGACCCTGGACAATTTCGAGGGCCGCCTTGGCGGGCACTGGAGCGCCGATCATTTGCTCTGGCAACAGGAGGGCAACCGGGTCGAGCTCAACGCCGTGCAGTTCACCTGGTCGCCCGGCTGCCTGCTGCGCATGACCCTGTGCATCGAGCAGTTGGAAGCCGATCAGGTCAGCCTGCTGTTCCCTCCGAGCGGCGAAACCGAAACCAGTTCGGAGCCCATCAGCCTGCCGGAATTGAAGCTGCCGTTGGCCATCGAGTTGGGGCAAGTGCGTGTGGGCAGCCTGCTGTTCAATGGCAGTGAAGAACTCAAGACTCTGCAACTGGCGGCGCACTGGACTGCCCAAGGCCTGCAGATCGACTCTTTGCACCTAAAGCGCGATGAACTGAGTCTGGACCTTTCCGGGCTGCTGCAACCCAGTGGCGACTGGCCCCTGACCGCCCAGGGCAACCTCGGCTTGCCCGCTCCCGGTGGTGGCCCCTGGTCCCTGGCGTTGAAGGTTGAAGGCGACCTGCTCAAGACTCTGCGGCTCAATGCCGACAGCAGTGGCTACCTGCAAGGGCAATTGAGCGGCCAGGTGCAGCCCCTGGTGGAGAACCTGCCGGCCCAGGTGCGCATCACTGCCGATGGGTTCAAGGCCAGCGCCGATCTGCCGGACACCCTGCAACTGGATCAGCTGGAGCTGACTGGCCAGGGCGACCTGAAAAGCGGCTACCAGCTCGCCGGCAAGGCCAGCCTGCCGGCGGAGCAGGGCCCGGTGGCCCTGTTGCTGCAAGGCAAGGTCGACGCCAAGGGCGCACAGATTGCCGCCCTGGACCTGAGCGCCAACGACAAGCAACACCTCAAGCTCAGTGGGCAACTGGACTGGAGCGAAGGTTTCGCCGCCGAGGCCAAGCTGGCCTGGCTGGACTTCCCCTGGCACCGCCTGTATCCGCTGATTGACGAGCCGGCGGTGCGGGTCCGCAGTTTTGATGCCGAAGTGGCTTACCGTGACGGTAACTACCTGGGCAACTTCAAGGGCGACCTGGACGGCCCGGCAGGCGCGTTCAGCCTGAGCAGCCCGTTCAGCGGCGACCTGACGAAAATCTATCTGCCGCAGTTCAAGCTGGCGGCGGGCCAGGGCAAGGCCGAGGGCCACCTGAACCTGCAGTTCGCCGACGGCATTGCCTGGGATACCGCCCTGGATCTGTCGGCCATCAACCCCGCGTACTGGGTGGCGGAGCTGCCCGGAACCCTGGCCGGCCCCCTGCGCAGCCAAGGCGAAATGAAGAACCAGCAACTCAAGCTCAATGCCAACCTCGACCTCAAGGGACGCTTGCGCGGACAGCCGGCGGTTCTCCAGGCCAAGGCCGACGGAGCGGGCGAGCAATGGACCCTGGGCGCGCTGGACATCCGCCTGGGAGACAACCGGATCAACGGCTCCGGCAGCCTGCAACAGAAGATCGCCGGCCAGCTGGAGATCAAGATGCCGCGCCTGGGTCAGCTCTGGCCCGAGTTGCGTGGGCAGCTCAACGGTCGGCTGGACCTGGCCGGCACCCTCAAGGCGCCACAGGGCAAGCTGGACCTGGCCGGGCAGCAACTGGCCTTTGCCGAAAACCGCCTGCAGAACCTCAAGTTGGACGCCACTCTGGATGGTGCGCAAAAGGCCCAGGTGGACCTCAAGGGCAGCGGGATTCAACTGGGCGACACGCAGTTGGGGACCCTGACCCTGGCCGGCCAGGGCGACATCAAGAAACAGAAACTGCAACTGGACCTGCAAGGACCGCTGTTGAAACTGGCCCTGGGCCTGGATGGCGTCCTGGACCAGGGCAACTGGCGCGGGCGCCTGGCCAGCGGTGATGTACAGACTGGCGGCCAGGATTGGAAGCTGCAAAATCCGGCCCGGCTTGAGCGGCTGGCCAACGGCACGCTGAACTTCGGTGCCCACTGCTGGGCCAGCGGCGATGCCAGCCTGTGCGGTGAAGACCAGCGGCTGATGCCGGACCCGAAACTGCGTTATCACCTCAAGCGTTTCCCCCTAGACAGCCTGGCGCAGTGGCTGCCCAAGGATTTCGCCTGGAAGGGCATGCTCAATGCCGATGTGCAGCTGGACTTGCCGGCCAGCGGGCCCCAGGGCCAGATCATGCTGGACGCCAGCGGTGGCACCCTGCGGGTCAAGGAAAAGGACCAGTGGCTGGATTTCCCCTATCAGGCGTTGAAGCTCAATACCCGCCTCACCCCGCGGCGCATCGACACGCAGTTGCAGTTCGACGGCGGCAAACTGGGTGAGCTGATGCTCCAGGCGCAGATCAATCCGTTGCCGAAAAGCAAACCGCTGTCCGGTGATTTCCGCCTCAGTGGCCTGGATCTGTCCGTGGCGCGGCCGTTCGTGCCCATGGTGGAAAAGCTCAGCGGCAGCCTCAATGGCAGCGGTCGTTTGTCTGGCGGCCTGCTGGCGCCTCAGGTCAACGGCAACGTGCAGTTGTCCGGGGGCGAGGTGTCCGGCTCCGAGTTGCCCATCAGCCTTGAAGACCTGCAACTGAGCGCGCAGATCGCTGGCGAGAGCGTGCAGCTCAACGGCGGCTGGAAAAGCGGCAAGGCCGGGCAGGGCAGCCTCAATGGCAACATCGCTTGGGGCCGGGCGCTATTGGTGGACCTGAGCCTCAAGGGCACCCAACTGCCGGTGACGGTGGAGCCCTATGCAGCGCTGGAGGTGGCGCCGGACCTGAAGATCTCGCTGCAGGAGGAAAAGCTGGCGATTGCCGGCAAGGTGCTGATCCCCAAGGGCCAGATCACCGTGCGCGAATTGCCGCCCTCGACAGTCAAGGTCTCCGACGACACGGTGATCGTCGGCCAGCAGACCGACGACGGCAAAAAGGCCATGGCCATGGCCATGAACATCGATGTGGAGGTGGGCCAGGACAAGCTGGCCTTCAGCGGTTTCGGCCTGACTGCCAACCTGCAGGGGCACGTGCACATTGGTGACAACATGGATACCCGCGGTGAGCTGTGGCTCAACGACGGCCGCTATCGGGCCTACGGCCAGCGCTTGACCGTGCGTCGTGCGCGGCTGCTGTTTGCCGGCCCCATCGACCAGCCTTACCTGGACATCGAGGCCGTGCGCCAGACTGACGACGTGATTGCCGGCATCCGCCTGAGCGGCAGCGCCGAGCAACCGGCGACGCAGATCTTCTCGGAGCCGGCCATGAGCCAGGAACAGGCGCTGTCCTATCTGGTTCTGGGGCGCCCGCTGACATCCACCGGTGAAGACAACAACATGCTGGCCCAGGCGGCTCTCGGGCTGGGGCTGATGGGCAGTTCGGAACTGACCGGCGGCATTGCCAAGAACCTGGGCATTCAGGACTTCCAGCTCGATACCCAGGGCAGCGGCAACAACACCAGCGTGGTGGCCAGCGGCGCCATTTCCGAAAGGCTCAGCCTGCGCTATGGCGTCGGGGTCTTTGAGCCGGCCAGTACCATCGCTCTGCGTTACAAGCTGAGCAAGAAGGTCTATCTGGAAGCAGCGAGCGGTTTCGCCAGCTCCCTGGATATCTTTTACAAGCGCGATTTCTGAGGAGTCAGGGGCGGCACACCAGTGTCGCCCGCTCGTAGTTCAGCGCGGCGTTGCGTTCGGGCAACGCATAAGGCGCTTCACAGCGCTGGCCCTGCCAGTTGATGGTCAGGGTACCGGCGTCGGCTTCAACCAGCGCCAGGGCCTTGCCACCAGGGTCAGAAATCGCCAGCTGTTTGCCGGTGCTGTCCTCGAGCGACGCGCCAAACGGAATCGGCTGGTGTCGAGCGTCGAACAGCGCAAACTGCACTCGCCGTCCGGTCTTGCTGGTGTAACGCGCCAGCACCACGGCACCACGACGTGGCACCACTTGCCGGGTCGCACTGTCGATCTCGATATCGGCGCCCAGGTCTCGAGTGTCGAGGTTGATCCAGTTCACGCGATAGGGCTGCGCATTGGGGACCACGGCGAAGCCGTTGCTGCCGGTCCTGGCTCCGGAGAAGCTGCCGATTTTCACCCCTTCCACGCCTTCGACCTGCGCCAGCGCGAACGTTTCGCCCACGGTCTGTCCCAGGTTGATCCCGCCGGCATGGCCGACGATCGAGCCTGACAGGTTAAGGTTTTGCGAGTTGTAGCCGCGCCCCTGGCTGTAGCCGGCACTGATATCCATTACCGAGGTGCGGGTGCTGAGGTTGACCGAGCCGGAGCTGCCGCCAGTGCTGCTGTTGCCGGCTTGCACCGAGTAATAGGTGTCGCTGTCTTGCGACAGATAGCCGTTGATGCCCATTTGCGTGGTATCGCCGGACTTCTGCGTGCTGGCCGAGACGAAGGCGCGGGGTGCACGAGGCTTGGAGCCCAGCGGGAACGATACGGACAGGTTCACCAGCGTGTCATTGTTCGCCGGCCCGTAGTTGCCGACATCCTTGGAGTAGGTGGCGCCGAGGTTGTAGCTCACATCGCCCCAATAGTTGCTGTAACCCGCCGACAGGCTTTGCGAACCACCGCGTCCCCAGTAACGCTGGTCGCTGGCGTTGATGTAGATGCTGCCGTATCGCTGGTTTCGGCCCAGGCTCTGGTTGACGGTCAGGTCGGTACGGGTTTTCGAGTTGCCGATACGCTTGTGACCGTCGTTGCTCAGTTCCTCGACGTGCTCGGTGAGGGTGCGATAGCCCTCGGTCGAGTAGCGATAGGCGGCGAGGGTAAAGTTGGTGTCGGTGCCGGTGAACGTCTTCGCATACAGGGCGCGCAGGCTGTTGCCGGTGATGGTTGCGCCGAAAGTGCTGCTCATGGAGTGGGTCAAGTCCAGTGAGACGGCACCGATAGTTGTATTGCGGCCAGCTCCGACGGACAGCGCCTTGAAGTTTTCCGAGGCCTGCACCCCGATGATCCCGGACAAGTTACTGCTGATGCCGTACGCCAGGGTGCTGCTGACAAATTGCGGTGACTTCTGGTCATCGCTGTTGCTGTTGTACTGGCCGGCCGAGACGCTGTACTTCAACTGGCCCTCACGGACCATGATCGGCAGGCTGGAAAATGCCTGCACCGTCACCCGGCGGCGGCCATCGGCTTCGATAATCGTCACTTCCAGGTCGCCGTTGGAGCCGCTGGGGTAGATATCGCTGATCTCGAATGGCCCCGGCGGCACGTTGGCGGTGTAGAGAAGGTAGCTGTCCTGGCGGATCTCCACGGTGGCGCTGGACTGCGCAATGCCGCGAATGATTGGCGCATAACCGCGCTCGCTGTCGGCACGCATGCCGTCGTCGGACGCCAGTTTCAGGCCGCGATAGCGCACGCTGTCGAACAGGTCGGCATCTGAAAAGATATCCCCGGCGCTGAACTGACCCTTCAGGGCTGTCACGTCGTGTTGCAGATAGCTGCGGTTACTTTTGAATGTGCTGGGGCGGCCGGTGCTGCTGCTGAAGTTCGATTCGTTACGCAAGCGCCAGGCGCCGAGGTTGATGCCGTTGCGCAGGCCGACGTTGTTGGACAGGGTATTTTCACCCCGAGTGCCGTTGCGGCTGCTGCTCAATTGATAGTTGATGAACGCGGCGGGAACGCCTTCGTCCCACAGGGCCGGGTCGACATAACCACGTCGGCCACGCGCCATGGCGCTTTGCGGGACACTGACCATCAAGCGCAGGCGGGGCACGTCGTAACGCACGCTGGCGTGATCGATCAAGGCGGGCAGGTCCAGGCAGGTTTCGGGATCATCGCTGCCCAGTTTGCCGCTGGCCTGCAGTTTGTCGATGTCGACCCCTAATTGCTGCACCATCTCCAGAGTCAGGCAGGCCTCGATCTTGTTCGTGCCGGGAGAACGACGAAAATCGATGTCGCGGCGCCCGACCAGCGTCTCGTTGCCGTACAGGTCCACCCGATAGATACCGGGCAGCACGCGACTGCTGGCAAACAGTGATTGCAGATCGACAGAAGATGTTGCGCCTTGCAGAAACGAGGTATTGAACTGTTCTTCGTCATCGGCAAGGCAGGTGCAGCTGAAAACCAGGGCAATCGAAAACGGCGCCCATCCGTCGCGCTTGAGTAAAAACATTCAGGAACCCTATATCACCTCCGATACCAACTAACGGAGCGAAGAGAAATACAGTGGAAGTGCAGCCGTCATAGCGGCACGTAAGTTATGGGGTTTGTTTATTTAAACTGGCTTGGGTGTCAGCACTGTTGGAAAGTTGCGCGCCATAACGATCTTGTGCGCCATAGTCATTAATACTGCTGAATGAAAGGCGAGCTGTATTGGGGGTGTGAAGTTGTTTAAGAGGGAAGCTTTTTTGTTCGCCGGGGGAAATCATCATCGAATCGAAGGGGTGTTCACTGATGGTGCCGGATTGAAGTGTGATATCTGCAATCGACACGTGATACCGGCCTGGGTTATTCACCACCAACAAGCTCTTGCCGGCTTGTTCTGTCAGGCGCCAGGTCAGTTCGCTCGGTGCCAGATAGGCGTTGTTTTTCAGGCCTGCCGGGCGGAAGAACACCTTGATGCGCTGGCGCACGGCCAGTTGCAACGTGTTCTCGGATTTCGCCGCTTTAGGGATCTCTTGCACATTGAGCCACACCACCGACTCGCGGTCGGTCGGCATGCCCGCGCCTTCGTAGATCACCCGCAATATTTGCTGTTCGTCGCCGCTGACGCGCACCAGGGGCGGCGTCACAGCAAAGGGTACGGCTGCGGTTTCGCTGGAGTCGGTGTCGATCCACGACTGGATCAACACATCTTCACCGCTGTTACGCACGGTGATTCCGGCCTCCTTGTGCTGGCCGTCGAAAATCAGACGGGTGCTGCTCAAGGAAATTCCGGCCACGGCCTGATTGACCGCGAACAGGCCCAGCAGGCCTGCACAAAAGGACAGTGAGTGACGATAAAACATGAGGGCTACCGCGCAAGTGAATGAGGATGCAGGGCCGAAAGGCCCCGCACCAGGCTTGTATGTTCGCGCGGATTATTCGTATTGCAGCGTGAACGGTAGGGTGGCGTCGCCACGACCGGCAACAGCCAGTTTCGGATCGACGGTGGTTACGTAGGCTGCGGAGAATTTGAGGGTTGCGTTGCTGTCTTGCAGAGTGTTTTCGATTTTTGCGGCGCTCGGCGAGCTGAGGTCGATCACGGCGCCATTGGAGTCAAGCAGCGCAATGCCGATACCTTTCGCAGCCCCCAGGCCATCGATCAGGCGCAGCACCTTGGTGCCGGGTTCAATGCCCGAACCTGCGCCCTTGGTTGGTTCGAAGATCATCGCGACCTTGGTTCCAGCGTTGCAGTTGATCTTCATGTCGAAGTTCTCGGCGCTCAGGGTGCCGTTGCCTTTAGGTGCAGTGGCGGTGCCCATGTCCTTGATCGAAACTTCGCCCATGGCGACTGAAATGGTCTTGTTGTTTCCGGCGCCTTCGACCGAACAGGCATCGTTGTTGATGGTACCGGTGAAGTTGATAGTGCCGCTGCCAGCCTTGACGGGGTCGTCTGCCAGGGCGTTGCCAGTGGCGGCAATGATTGAAAGGGCGAGAAGTGCGCGAGTTAGCTTTTTCATGTTGTTTCCCAATGGTTAGGTTTAAAACAACAACACGATATAACGCGAATTTTTGGTGGTACATCAGACGATTCCTAGAAGTTGATTGCAGCTGGAATGTAGTTGTCTGTTAGTTTGAATTGGTTCTTGTTATGTATGGCAATTCAAATTTTTATAGTTGCTGTTGATCTCAAGTTTTCTCGTGGCGAACATCTTTTGAATGCTTGTTATCTTTGCGCTCTTAAGTCAGTCGTCGCTAACTCCCACTCCCGGAACAAATAAATGCACTATTTTATTTTCCTTTAGCAATAGGTGAGTAAAGCGCTCGGCGCTGGTGCGCACCGGCTTGTCCGAGCTCTTGCAGACGCGTCAGGCTCAGTTGATTGGAAATTATCGTCAGCACCAGCACGTTGGGGAATTGCCGCGTCAGGTATGCCATCAGTGCGAAAGCATTGGCCACGCTCAACCCGCTCTCGTACCCCACCGGGACGATGGGGTGGTCATCGGCAATGGCAACCCTGAGGGTTTCATTGCTGATCATCCGCATTGAAATTATTCAAGGGTGTCCAGCAGGTCTTTCAATCGAGCCAGATTCTGGCGCACTTCCAGGTCCAGGGTGCGGGTCACGCTCATGCCGTTCAAGCGGCACTCCAGCTCGACGAAGGTTGTGGCCAGTGCCTCGAGCTGTACCGCACCCAATGCACCGGCCATGCTATGCAGCTGTTGCGCCACGCGATGGGCATCGGCGTTGTCCAGTGCCGTCAGCGTGGTCTGCATGTCCTGGCGCAGCGTCGTGACAAAGAGTTCGCGCATGTCCGGTGACAGCTTTAGAGGCGCTACGCTGGTCGCCGGCAGGGTGATTTTGCAATGTCTTTCCAGGTGCGCGCGCAGGGTGGCAAGGTTCAGTGGCTTGACCATCCAGGCGTTCATGCCGACGCCAGCGCAGCGCTCGCCTTCTTCGCGCAAGGCGTTGGCGGTGACGCCGATAATCGGCAAGGCCTGATCCAGTTGTCGTAACGCCGTGGTCAATTGGTAGCCGTTCATGACCGGCATGTTGACGTCGGTCAGCAGCAGGTCGAAGCGTCCGGGCGACCACTGCGCCAGGGCCAGCTCGCCATTGGCCGCGACGACCACCGAGCAGCCCAGCACTTCCAGTTGCTCCTTGATGATCGCCGAGTTGATCACATTGTCTTCCGCCACCAGCACTTGCAGATTCAACTGCCGAGGCTTTTCCGGCGACGAAGGTTGGCTGTCGGTGCTGGCGCCATGCTGGACCTGATATATCGCCCAGGCGATCGCGCGGACATCATGGGCGTCGACTTCTCGGTCGGTACCGCGCAATTGCGAAGGGTTGGGGCCATCCGCCCTGGCGACGACCCTCGGACCGGGCCAGGCCGCGGTATTGGCCGGCGAGCAAAGCTCTACCAGCAGTGCCGATGACACCGGTGTACCGGCCGTCAGTGGGCGGCAGTCGAGGCCGAAACGCTTGAGCCAGGCCATCAGGTGTTGTGCCTGTTCAGTGACCTGCGCGCGTACATAGACGGTGGCGCTGCCGGGGCCGAACACAGGGCAAGCGGCCAGGTCACCGACTGCGTGGTCCAGCGAGAGTTGAAGGATGAAACTGCTGCCGAGCCCAGGCTCGCTGACCACGTTCAACTGGCCCGCCATCAATTCGCACAGCCATTTGCAAATGGCCAGCCCCAATCCGGCACCGGCCTGTTCAGTGGCATCGTTGACCTGATAGAAAGGGTCGAACAGTTGCTGTTGTTGCGTCTGGGCAATCCCCCTTCCAGAATCGCTGACCTGCCACTGGACATGGGCGCGATCGTTGTCGCTTGCCAATAGTTGAGCCCGCAATACGATGCGACCGCTATCGGTGAACTTGATGGCGTTGCTCAGCAGGTTGTTGAGGATCTGGCGAATCCGTATCGGGTCGCCGCGCAACCGATCCGGCAGCGCCGGGTCGATGCAGGCATAGAGCAGCAGGCCCTTGGATCGGGCGAAGGCACTGTAGGTGCGCACGGTGTCTTCGGTCAGTTGCAGCGGACAGAAATCCTGAAATTCGAGGGTCATCTGTCCAGCTTCGATTTTCGACACATCCAGTACATCGCTGATCAGTTGGAACAACGTGGCGGAGGAGCGCTGGATGGTGTGCAGGTAATCCTGCTGGCGCGGGGCGAGCGAGGTCAGGCCAAGCAGCTCCAGAGTTCCCAGGACGCCGTACAGGGGAGTACGGATCTCGTGGCTCATGGTGGCGAGGAAACGGCTCTTGGCCTGGTTTGCCGAGTCGGCGGCCTGGCGCGCCTCTTCCAGCGCCGCCGCATCTTCGACATGCCGGGTCACGTCATGCAACGCACATAACCAGGCGTCCTGGCCCTGATAGCGGGTGGGCACAAAGGCGACGTGCAGGTGGCGTCCATTGATTTCAAGATCGGCATGACCGGGGCCCGTGAGGGGCGTGAGCAAGCTCATCAGTTGGCCGTTGTCGTGCCATTGCTGGGCGCGCTGGTTTTCCAGCAGGACGTGGTGATCGCTGCGGCGGATCACGCACAGGCCGGTCGGCGCCGTGTCGATCACCGTGCGGCTGAACGCCTCGCTTTCGGCGATGCTGGCGTGCGCCCTCTGCGCGGGCAGGATGACCCGGGCCTGGTACCAGCGATTGACCGCCCGACTGCAACCGAGCAGCGCAAGCACCAGAGCAACCAGGCACAGCAATGGCCACAGCGCGTAATCGAGGAAACTGCGCAGGCTGATGACGTAGATCGCCGTCCAGTGTTGCTCCCCGGGGCTGCTCAGTTTGAATACCAGGCCGTCGCGGTTGAAGTTCACCCCTTCATCCAGCACCTGGCCGGGTTTCAGAGCACCGGTCAATACCACGCCACGGGGGGTGATCAAGGTGAAGTCATCGTAGATCGACCACTGCATCAACCGCTCGATGTTGTTGACCTGGGACAGGTTCATCAGTGAGCCCAGTACCACCCAGGTATCGGCACCCTCGACGGTCAATGCGGTTTTAGCCAGGTTGATACTCACGTAAGCCAGCAGGGTGGGGGCGCTCTTGTCGTCATTGAAAGAGACATAGGGTTCCCAGTGCACCTGCAGATCTGGCAATGGCAAGTCCTGCCCGCGCAGGCGCTTGTTCAAGCGGGTCATCGCATCAATCAGGTCGCCCATCTGCATCGGTAGCTGCCCGGTACCGCGCAAACGCCCGGCGGAGGGTACGGCCAGATCAAAATTGTCGGGGCCATTGATCAGGACGACTTGGGGCGACTGATAGTGTGAGGCCGACCAGAACGCGCTGTAATAGGCCGCCAGATGGGTACCCAGCGCAAAGATTTTCGGGTATTGGCTGGGGGCAATCCTGTCCGTATTGATCTTCAAGCTATAGGGCAGCGAAAACGGCAGGCCGCGGCCCTCGTAAATGTTCGGCCCTTCATCGGGTAGGTTTTTTTGTGAGTAGGGCGGCAACATGGCATTGGGCAGCCGTTCGCCTTTGACGCTTTCCCGGGCGATATCCTGCAGGAACACTTCCTGTTCGTGGACATTCTCCATCAGCCGGGCGAAGTGAAATTGCAAGGTTTCGCGCCGCTCTTCGATCATGCGCGTCACCCCTACATAGCTGATGCCCAGCAACAGCAGCACCAGGGCACCGAGCACCAGCAGGCTCTTGTTCAGGCGCGAGGAACTGCTGGCGAGTTTCTCCAGAAAGGCATTGGGATGTGGCATTAGAGGACCTGGGCAGCAGTGATGGGAGAGCCGTTGGACGCAGTGATCTCGATGGCAAGTGACGGGTATCAACACCCGCTTGCCAATCCGTACGCGTTTGCCGGCCCGTCATGGGACAGCAACTGCCGGAATTGATCCGAAGACATGGCGTGAAAGATCAGGAAACCCTGAGTCTGAGTGCAGTCGATTTTATGCAACAGATCAAGTTCTTGCGCGGTCTCCAAGCTTCCCGCCATCACCGTTAGACCCGACGGGTGACCGAGCCGAGCAATGCAGGTCGGCGCCTACGCCAGTCCTCGTTGGCGTTGCAGTCGTGCACCTGTATGCGCTCCATCTTCAATTCGCTGAAGGAGGGTGATACCGGGGGCACGTGCGAGCCATAGCCTTTGTCGAAGTCATCGTGGAATAGGCCAACCCCGATGATTCACAGGCAGCAGGCAGAGGGATGGAAACGACCCGTCGCCAGCAGGTTGGCGATGACGCTCGCCTGTTCAACATAAAGACCCAGTCCATTGGTCAACTAATTACAAAGCAACCTAACTATTGCGTTGACATTCGCTGCCTAGGCAGTAACATCTCGACATATATTCACTGCCTAGGCAGTTATTAGGTGAGCACATGAAGCATTTCACCCCGGACGAATTCAAAACCTGCCATCTCGGCCTGTTGCTGGGCCGCGCCGCATTGCTCAAGGACCGGATCATCGACACCCACATGGAACCCCACGGCATCACTGCCGCGCAGTTCAAAGTGTTGATCATCATGGCCCAGTTCGGCGTCGATACCCCGGCCGAGCTGTGCCGGCACCTGTCGCTGGACAGCGGTTCGATGACACGCATGCTCGATCGTCTGGAGCAGAAGGGCTTCCTGGCTCGCCAACGCAGCGAAGGTGATCGCCGCCAAGTGCAACTGACCCTGACCGAACAGGGCCAGCAGTTGACCGATCGGCTGCCGCAGATCGGCGCCGACGCGATGAATGAACTGGCTGGCGCGATCTCCCCGGACGAGTTGAAGACCCTGGAATACATCCTCAAGAAAATCCTGCTGGCCGCCGGTGACCCGATCACCATCCAGCGCTTAGGTGAACACAATGAGCAGTAAAACCTTGCGCAGCAGCCTGACGCTGGTGCTGTCGGCGATGATCCTTGCCGGATGCGCCAATTACAGCGGCCTCGATACCCAAGGCAAAAATCTCGACGCGAAAAGCCTGAAGGCCGGCCAATCCCTCAACGGTGTGACCCTGTCGCCTGCGGCATGGCCGAAAAGCGACTGGTGGACCAGCCTTGGCGATCCACAGCTCGACGGTCTGATCCGCGAAGCCCTGCGCGACAGCCCGGACATGCAGATCGCCGCCGCCCGTGCCCATCAGGCCAGCGCCGCCGCGTATGCCGCCGATGCCGAACGCTATCCGACCCTCGACGCCAGCGCCGGCATCAGCCGTTCGCGCCTGGCCAAGGATCAGGATCCGCTGGGGCAGGGCGATGCCTACGCCACCGTGCGTAACATCAGCGCCGGCTTCAATTACAACTTCGACCTGTGGGGCGGCCAGCGTGATGCCTGGGAAGCCGCACTCGGCCAGGCCCGTGCTGCTGAAGTCGACCGTCAGGCCGCGCAATTGACCCTCGCCGCCGATGTGGCCCGGGCCTACAGCGATCTGGGGCAGGCGCACATCGTCTATGACCTGGCCAGCGACGACCTCAAGCGCACCAGGCAAATGCTCGATCTGAGCCAGCGTCGCTTGAGCGCCGGGATCGACAGCCAGTACCAGTTCCAGCAAACCCAGAGTCTGGAAGCCAGTTCCGAAGCCAGCCTGATCGACGCCGAAAAACGTCTGAGCAGTGCGAAAATCGCCCTGGCCGTGCTGCTCGGCAAAGGCCCGGATCGCGGCAGTGAAATCGCCCGGCCCAAAGTATTGCAAGCCAGCGCCGTGGCAGTACCCTCGGTTCTTCCGGCAGAGCTGCTTGGCCGTCGCCCGGACCTGGTCGCCGCCCGCTGGCGTGTAGAGGCCGCGAGCAAAGACATCGATTCGGCGAAAACCCGCTTCTATCCCAACCTGAACCTTACGGCGTCCGCCGGTGCCGAATCCTTGTTGGGTGACGCAATGTTTGGTTCGGCCAGTCGTTTCTTCAGCATCGCCCCGACCATTTCGCTACCCATCTTCGATGGCGGGCGCCTGCGCGCCAACCTCGATTCGCGTGACGCCGATTACGATCTGGCGGTGGCGCAGTACAACAAAAGCCTGGTGAAAGCGCTGGGTGATGTCAGCGACACGATCAACCAGTTGCGTGACATCGGCCGGCAAATCGGCGCGCAACAGCACGCCACCGACATTGCTCAGGATTCCTATAACACCGTGGTCCAGCGTTACGGTTCCGGCATCGGCAACTACCTGGACGTACTCAGCATCGAGCAGCAACTGCTGCAGGCCCAACGTCAGTTGGCCAACCTCAATGCCGAGCAGATCGATCTGTCGATTCAACTGATGCAAGCGCTGGGCGGGGGCTTTCAGGGCGAGACCCTGAGCGCAGCCAACGCCATCCCAGCCACGCCGCACAACTAATTCAGGTATTTGTCATGGCCACTGCCGAAAACACCCAAGCTCAAGACAACTCGCAAGACACCGGCAATCCGCGCAAGCGCAAAGTGATGCTGCTGGTGCTGGCCATCGTTGTAGCCCTCACCGGTGCCGGTGTCTGGGCTTATCACGAATTCATCGGGCGCTGGAATGAGAGTACCGATGACGCCTACGTCAACGGCAACGTCGTTGAAATCACTCCGCTGGTGACCGGTACCGTGGTCAGCATCGGCGCCGACGATGGTGACCTGGTCCACGAAGGTCAGGTGCTGATCAACTTCGACCCTAACGATGCCGAAGTCGGTCTGCAAAGTGCCCAGGCGAAACTGGCGCGTACCGTGCGTCAGGTTCGCGGCCTGTACAGCAATGTCGACGGCATGAAAGCCCAGGTCAACGCGCAACAGGCTGAAGTGCAGAAGGCTCAGGACAACTTCAACCGCCGGAAAAACCTTGCCGCTGGCGGCGCGATTTCCCAGGAAGAACTGTCCCACGCCCGCGACGACCTGACCTCGGCGCAAAACGCCCTGGCCAACGCCAAGCAGCAGTTGAAAACCACCAGTGCGCTGGTCGATGACACCGTGGTCTCGTCGCACCCGGACGTGATGTCGGCGGCTGCGGATCTGCGCCAGGCCTACCTGACCAATGCGCGCAGCACCCTGATCGCGCCGGTCACCGGTTACGTTGCCAAACGCACCGTGCAGCTCGGCCAGCGAGTGCAACCGGGTACGGCGTTGATGGCGGTGATCCCGCTGGATCAACTGTGGATCGATGCCAACTTCAAGGAAACCCAACTGCGTGACATGCGCATCGGCCAGCCCGTGGACATCGAGTCCGACATCTACGGCAGCAGCGTGAAATACAGTGGCACCGTCGACAGCCTCGGCGCCGGCACCGGCAGCGCGTTTGCTCTGTTGCCCGCGCAGAACGCCACCGGCAACTGGATCAAGATCGTGCAGCGTGTGCCGGTGCGGATTCACATCAATGCCGAAGAGCTGGCCAAGCACCCACTGCGGGTTGGGCTGTCGACCAATGTTGAAGTGAACCTGCATGACCAGAGCGGCCCGGTACTGGCGCAGCAACCGCAGCAAAAGGCCTCGTTCAGCACCAACGTCTACGACCGGCAGTTGGCCGAAGCCGATGCGATGATCGCTCAGCTGATCCATGACAACAGCGCTGTGGTCAGCAAAACCGCGCAACGCTGATTCGCCACTGACCCTGTGGGTGCGAGCATGCTCGCCCCACAGGGGCGCAGCGCCACCCCGGTTTCAAAGGATTCGCGATGAGCAATAACGCTTCTTTCACGCCGCCCAGCCTGTTGCTCAGCACCATCGGCCTGTCGCTGGCGACCTTCATGCAGGTGCTCGACACCACCATCGCCAACGTGGCGTTGCCGACCATTTCCGGCAACCTTGGTGTGAGTTCGGAGCAGGGCACGTGGGTGATTACCTCGTTCGCCGTGAGCAATGCGATTGCGTTGCCGCTGACCGGCTGGCTCAGCCGGCGCTTTGGCGAGGTAAAACTGTTTCTCTGGGCGACGATGCTGTTTGTGCTGGCCTCGTTTCTCTGCGGCATCTCGACCTCGATGCCTGAGCTGATCGGCTTTCGTGTGCTGCAAGGCCTGGTGGCCGGGCCGTTGTACCCGATGACGCAAACCCTGTTGATCGCCGTTTATCCACCCGCCAGGCGCGGCATGGCTCTGGCATTGCTGGCAATGGTCACGGTGGTGGCGCCGATTGCTGGTCCCATTCTTGGTGGCTGGATCACCGACAGTTACAGCTGGCCGTGGATTTTCTTCATCAACGTTCCGATCGGCATTTTTGCGGTGATGGTGGTGCGTTCGCAGCTGTCCAAGCGCCCGGTGGTCACCAGCCGTCAGCCGATGGACTACGTCGGGCTGATTTCACTGGTCATTGGCGTCGGCGCGTTGCAGGTGATCCTCGACAAGGGCAATGACCTGGACTGGTTCGAGTCGAACTTCATCATCATTGGTGCGGCGATTTCGGTGATCGCGCTGGCGGTGTTCATCATCTGGGAAATGACCGACCAACATCCGGTGGTCAACCTGCGGCTGTTCGCGCACCGCAACTTCCGCATTGGCACGATAGTGCTGGTGCTGGGCTACGCCGGGTTCTTCGGTATTAACCTGATCCTGCCGCAATGGTTGCAGACCCAGATGGGCTACACCGCGACATGGGCAGGGCTGGCGGTGGCACCGATCGGCATCCTGCCGGTGCTGTTGTCACCCTTTGTCGGCAAGTACGCGAACAAGTTCGACCTGCGCCTGCTGGCCGGGCTGGCATTCCTGGCCATTGGCCTGAGCTGCTTCATGCGTGCCGGTTTCACCAATGAGGTGGACTTCCAGCACATCGCTCTGGTGCAACTGTTCATGGGCATCGGCGTGGCGCTGTTCTTCATGCCGACCCTGAGCATCCTGATGTCCGACCTGCCACCGCACCAGATCGCCGACGGCGCTGGCCTGGCGACCTTCCTGCGGACTCTGGGGGGCAGTTTTGCGGCGTCGCTGACTACCTGGATCTGGATTCGCCGGGCAGACCAGCATCACGCTTACATGAGCGAAAGCATGAGCATCTTCGACCCGGTCACCCGGGATGCGCTGAACAATCTCGGAGGCGCGAGCACCAAGGCTTACGCGCAACTGGATCAAGTCCTGACCAGCCAGGCATACATGCTCTCGACCGTGGACTATTTCACCTTGCTGGGCTGGGGCTTCATGGGCCTGATTCTGCTGGTCTGGCTGGCCAAGCCGCCGTTCGCTGCCAAGGCCGGCCCAGCCGCGGCGGGGCATTGATGCCTTTCGTCGCAGGCTCTGGCGTCCGAAAGGGCCATGCAAGGCTTGCTGGCCCCTTCGCCGACAAGCCGGCTCCTACGGTAGCGAGGGCGTCCGTTCAGGGCGAACCGGGCAGCGCCAGTTGCGTCGGTACGAAATCGAACGCCGTCAGTTGGAAACCCTGTTCATCCACCTGCAGCGCCCAGCCCTGACGGTCCCAGTCCCCCAGCACAATGCGCTTGGCGGCTTGTTCGCCGATCTGCAGCTTGTGGATCGCCGGGCGATGGGTGTGGCCGTGAACCAGGGTGCGCACCCCGTGTTCCTGCATGACCTGCGGTACCTGGTCCGGGGTCACATCGACAATGTCGTTGGCCTTCATGCGGGTCTGGGCCCGGCTTTCGTTGCGCAGTTTGCGCGCCAGCTTGCGCCGGGTGCCCAGGGGCAGGTGGCGCAGAATCCACAGGCTCAGCGGGTTGCGCAGGTAGCGGCGCATACGCATGTAGGCTTCGTCACGGGTGCACAGGCTGTCACCGTGCATCAGCAATACCGGCTCGCCGTAGAAGTCGACGACGCTGGGATCCTTGAGCAGGGTGGCACCGGCCGCCTTGCAGAAGGCCTTGCCGAGCATGAAGTCGCGATTGCCATGCATCAGGAAGATCTGCGTGCCGCTGTCGCTGAGCTCGCGCAATGCCTGGCAAATGGAAAGCTGGTAGGGGGTCATGGCATCGTCGCCGATCCATACCTCGAAAAAGTCCCCGAGGATGTACAGCGCCTCGGCGGCGCGGGCGCGCCCACCGAGTAATTCCAGAAACGCCCGGGTGATGTCCGGGCGCTCCTCTTCCAGATGCAGATCTGAAATCAGCAGTATCACTCAATGATCTCGGCTTTCTCGATGATCACGTCGTCTGCGGGTACGTCCTGGTGGCCGGACTTCATGGTGGTGGCCACGCCCTTGATCTTGTCGACCACCTCGGTGCCGGCGATCACTTTGCCGAATACGGCGTAGCCCCAGCCCTGCACGGTCTTGCCGCTGTGGTTGAGGAAGCTGTTGTCGGCAACGTTGATGAAGAACTGCGCGGAAGCCGAATGCGGCTCCATGGTGCGGGCCATGGCAACGGTGTACTTGTCGTTGGAAAGGCCGTTGTCAGCTTCGTTCTGGATGCTTGGACGCTTGTCTTTCTTTTCTTTCATGCCAGGTTCGAAGCCGCCGCCCTGGATCATGAAGTTACCGATGACGCGGTGAAAAACGGTGTTTTCATAGTGACCGGCTTTCACGTATTCGACGAAGTTGGCCACGGTCAACGGGGCTTTCTCGGCGTTCAGTTCCAGCACGATCTCGCCGTGGTTGGTGGTCAGTTTGACTTGGGTCATGGTCGGTACTCTTTATAAGGAGAAGCGTTTTCAAGAAAATCCTGGGTATCGGGACGCGTGGGCAGCCCGGACCGGTTTGGCCATCTTGCAGCCAAGGAGCGCAGTTTAGCGTGACAGCCACGAATTTCGAGGCTGTTTTTTCACCGGCCTGCCATTAATAGCCGCAGTTTTAAAGCTGCGCTCTGTCAGGCACTTGACAGCATCGGCTATGATATCCGTTTTGATTTGTCAGGCCGCACCCGGCCACGCACTTGTACGTTCAAGGATCCTATGAGCAAGCCCACTGTCGACCCTACCTCGAATTCCAAGACTGGACCGGCCGTACCGGTCAACTTCCTGCGCCCGATCATCCAGGCGGACCTGGACTCGGGTAAGCACACACAGATCGTGACCCGCTTCCCTCCGGAGCCCAATGGTTACCTGCACATCGGTCACGCCAAGTCGATCTGCGTGAACTTCGGTCTGGCCCAGGAATTCGGTGGCGTCACGCACCTGCGTTTCGACGACACCAACCCGGCCAAGGAAGATCAGGAATACATCGACGCCATTGAAAGCGACGTCAAGTGGCTGGGTTTTGAGTGGTCCGGCGAAGTGCGTTATGCCTCGCAGTACTTCGACCAGTTGCACGACTGGGCCGTGGAACTGATCAAGGCGGGCAAGGCCTATGTCTGCGACCTGACCCCTGAGCAGGCCAAGGAATACCGCGGCAGCCTCACCGAGCCAGGCAAGAACAGCCCGTTCCGCGATCGCTCGGTGGAAGAGAACCTGGACTGGTTCGCCCGCATGCGCG
This sequence comes from Pseudomonas sp. NFPP12, assembly GCF_900103205.1. Classification (NCBI taxonomy): domain Bacteria; kingdom Pseudomonadati; phylum Pseudomonadota; class Gammaproteobacteria; order Pseudomonadales; family Pseudomonadaceae; genus Pseudomonas; species Pseudomonas sp. NFPP12. Next base: position 120,801 of record NZ_FMWW01000008.1, on the reverse strand, counting down.
CCGGCGAGTTCCCGGACGGCGCCCGCGTGCTGCGGGCCAAGATCGACATGGCCTCGCCGAACATGAACCTGCGCGACCCGATCATGTATCGCATTCGCCACGCCCATCACCATCAGACTGGTGATAAGTGGTGCATCTACCCCAACTACGACTTCACCCACGGCCAGTCGGACGCCATCGAAGGTATCACCCACTCGATCTGCACCCTGGAGTTCGAAAGCCACCGTCCGCTGTACGAGTGGTTCCTTGAGCACCTGCCGGTGCCCGCGCACCCGCGCCAGTATGAGTTCAGCCGCCTGAACCTGAACTACACCATCACCAGCAAGCGCAAGCTCAAGCAACTGGTGGAGGAGAAGCACGTCAATGGCTGGGACGACCCGCGCATGTCGACCCTGTCGGGCTTTCGTCGTCGTGGCTACACCCCGGCTTCGATCCGCAACTTCTGCGAGATGGTTGGCACCAACCGCTCCGACGGCGTGGTCGACTACGGCATGCTGGAATTCAGCATCCGTCAGGACCTCGACGCGAATGCCCCGCGTGCCATGTGCGTGCTGCGTCCGTTGAAAGTCGTGATCACCAACTACCCGGAAGGCCAGGTCGAGAACCTCGAACTGCCGCGTCATCCGCAGAAAGAAGAGCTGGGCGTGCGCCAGCTGCCGTTCGCCCGTGAAATCTACATCGACCGTGACGACTTCATGGAAGAGCCGCCCAAAGGCTACAAGCGTCTGGAGCCTAACGGCGAAGTGCGCCTGCGTGGCAGCTACGTGATCCGTGCCGATGAAGCGATCAAGGACGCCGAGGGCAATATCGTCGAGCTGCGTTGCTCCTACGATCCGGACACCCTGGGCAAGAACCCTGAAGGCCGCAAGGTCAAGGGCGTGATCCACTGGGTGCCGGCTGCCGCCAGCGTCGAGTGCGAAGTGCGTCTGTACGATCGTCTGTTCCGTTCTCCGAACCCGGAGAAGGCCGAGGACAGCGCGAGTTTCCTGGACAACATCAACCCTGACTCCCTGCAAGTGCTCACTGGTTGTCGTGCCGAACCCTCGCTGGGCAACGCACAGCCGGAAGACCGTTTCCAGTTCGAGCGCGAAGGCTACTTCTGCGCGGATATCAAGGACTCGAAACCAGGCGCTCCGGTATTCAACCGTACTGTGACCCTGCGCGACTCCTGGGGTCAGTGATTCAGTCAAGGAACTAACGTGCTAACGATCTACAACACGCTCACCAAGAGCAAAGAAGTCTTCAAGCCGCTGGATGGCAACAAGGTGCGCATGTACGTGTGCGGCATGACCGTGTACGACTACTGCCACCTGGGGCACGGCCGCAGCATGGTGGCCTTCGACCTGATTACCCGCTGGCTGCGTTTCAGCGGGTATGACTTGACCTATGTGCGCAACATCACCGATATCGACGACAAGATCATCAATCGTGCCAATGAGAACGGCGAGGCCTTCGAGGCCCTGACCGAGCGCATGATCGCGGCGATGCACGAGGACGAGGCGCGGCTGAACATCAAGAAGCCGGACATGGAACCGCGCGCCACCGACCATATCCCCGGCATGCACGCGATGATCCAGACCCTGATCGACAAGGGCTACGCCTACGCTCCGGGCAATGGCGACGTGTACTACCGCGTCGGCAAGTTCATGGGCTACGGCAAGTTGTCGCGCAAGAAGATCGAAGACCTGCGCATCGGCGCGCGGATCGAAGTCGACGAGTCGAAACAGGACCCGCTGGACTTCGTCCTGTGGAAAGCCGCCAAGCCGGGTGAGCCGAGCTGGCCATCGCCTTGGGGTGACGGTCGTCCGGGCTGGCACATCGAGTGCTCGGTGATGTCCACCTGCTGCCTGGGCGAGACCTTCGACATTCATGGCGGCGGCAGCGACCTGGAGTTCCCGCACCACGAGAACGAGATCGCCCAGAGCGAGGCGGCTACCGGCAAAACCTACGCCAACGCCTGGATGCACTGCGGCATGATCCGCATCAATGGCGAGAAGATGTCCAAGTCCTTGAACAACTTCTTCACCATTCGCGACGTGCTCGACAAGTACCATCCGGAAGTGGTGCGTTACCTGCTGGTGGCCAGCCACTACCGCAGCGCCATCAACTACTCGGAAGACAACCTCAAGGACGCCAAGGGCGCGCTGGAGCGTTTCTACCATGCGCTCAAGGGCCTGCCGAAGGTGGCACCGGCCGGTGGCGAAGCCTTCGTCGAGCGTTTCACCCAGGTGATGAACGACGACTTCGGTACTCCGGAAGCCTGTGCCGTGCTGTTCGAGATGGTACGCGAGATCAACCGCCTGCGTGAGAGCGATATCGATGCGGCGGCCGGTCTGGCAGCCCGCTTGAAGGAACTGGCCAGTGTGCTGGGCGTGCTGCAACTGGAGGCCGACGACTTCCTGCAGGCCGGTGCCGAAGGTCGGGTCGATGCGGCACAGGTCGAGGCGCTGATCCAGGCCCGCCTGGCGGCCCGTGCCAACAAGGATTGGGCAGAGTCCGATCGGATCCGCGACCAGATCACCGCCATGGGCGTGATCCTGGAAGACGGCAAGGGCGGTACGACCTGGCGCCTGGCTGACTGAGCCTGCGTTCGCTGCAACAAGAAACCCGCCTGGTGCGGGTTTTTTGTTGCCCTTCGAACAGGGCCGGATCAGGCCAGCGAGGCGAGGCGCTCCACTGTATCGGGGTAGCGTTCCACCAGGCGTATCAAGGTCGTGGCCTGGGCGTTGGGTATGGCGCGGCCCTGTTCCCAGTTCTCCAGGGTGCGGGTGTTGGTGCGCAGGTACATGGCGAATACCGAGCGCGAGAGGTTGAGTTGCTGGCGGATGTTCATCACCTCGGCGGCGGTGATGGGGGGCAGCTTGTCGAGTTTCACTTTATGGCTGCGCAGGGTGATCTTGCCCTGGCGTTCCTGGGTGAGGGCGTCGATGCCTTCAACCAGTTCGGAAAAGATGTCACGTTTGGTCATGTCTTCTGGCCTCGATTTCACGTTCCAGCAGTTGTTTGAGCTGTTGTCGCTGCTGCGGTAGCAGGTCGTCCATCTGCTCCTTGTCGAACAGGGTGAAGAGCCAGAACTGTGCTCCTCCGGACCACCAGTAATAAATCACCCTCAGCCCGCCACGTTTGCCCTTGTTGCGTCGCTCATCGATGAAACGCATCTTGCGCAAGCCGCCAGTGCCCTGAATCAGAACACCCGCGTGCGGGTGGCGCAGCAACTCGATCTGCAGTTCGCAGAACAATTCGTCGTCAAGGAAGCCCTTTCGGTATCGCGCAAATGCCGGTAGTTCAATAAACAGAGCATTCATTTCATACGCTTCCTGCGTATAGACTGGATGACGCTGCAGCTTTGGTCAAGGCTCGCTGAGCGCCGCGTTTGATCTGGCAACAGTCTATGTCTGCGGCAGTGGGCTGAATGTCGGACCGGGTCGACGTGACAGGAAGGGCGATTCCGAGTTTCGCTGGGAAGAGGGGAGGGCAGGGCCCTGAAATGCAAAACGGCACCCGAAGGTGCCGTTCTGTTTGTTGCGCTGAAGCTTAAGCGGTCAACCTGCCAGGCCCGAATGCTGGACCAGGGTCAGCAGCGGCTGTGGGTATACGCCGAGGAAGAACGCCAGGAGCGCGATGGCCAGCAGCATGACGCCACCGGCTTTCTGTTCCCAGTGCAGCTGGGCATCGACGCGACGCAGGTTCGGCTCGATCAGGTACAGGGTGACCATCACCCGCAGGTAGTAGAAGACGCCGATGGCGCTGCCCATTACCAGGGAACCGACCAGCCACCATTGGTGCGCTTCGACACCGGTAGCGATGATGTAGAACTTGCCGATGAAGCCTGCAGTCAGCGGGATACCGGCCAGGGACAGCATCATCACGGTGAGGACGGCGGTCAGGTACGGACGGCGCCAGAACAGGCCGCGGTACTCGTACAGGGCGTCGGCATCACGGCCCTTGTACGGCGAAGACATCAGGGTGATCACACCGAAGGCGCCCAGGCTGGTGATCACGTAGGTGACCAGGTACACGCCGATGGCTTCCATGGCCAGGCCCTTGCTCGCCACCAGGGCGATCAGCAGGTAACCGAAGTGGGCGATGGAGGAGTAACCCAGCAGACGCTTGAGGTTGCTCTGGGTCAGCGCCAACAGGTTGCCCACCAGGATCGAGGCGATGGCGATCACGGTCAGCACGTTGCTCAGGACACCGCTGCTGGCCACTGGCGAGAGCTGGAACAGACGCACCAGCACCGCGAATACCGCCACCTTACTGGCGGTGGCCAGGAAGGCGGCCACCGGGGCCGGGGCGCCTTCATAGACGTCCGGGGTCCACAGGTGGAACGGCACCAGCGACAACTTGAAGGCCAGGCCGATCAGCATCATGCCCAGGCCCAGTTGCGCCAGCGGGCTTGGCAGGCCGGTGGCGGCCAGGGCCTGGCCGATACCGCTGAAGCTCAGGCTGCCGGCTTCTGCGTAGAGCAGGGCCATGCCGAACAACAGGAAGCCCGAACCGGCGGCCGACAGCACCATGTACTTGATGCCGGCTTCCAGGGAGCGCTTGTTGAAGAAGGCATAGGCCACCAGGCCGTAGACCGGTACCGAGAGCAGCTCCAGGCCGATGAACAGGCCGGCCAGGTTCTGCGCGCTGACCAGTACCAGGCCACCAGCGGCGGCCAGCAGGATCAGCAGGTACAGCTCTTCACGGTTGCCCGGGTAACCGCTGCTGCCATCGCCCAGGTAGGCGTGGGCCAGGGTGACGCAGGCCAGGGTGGCCACCAGGATCAGGGCCATGTACAGGCAGGCGAACTGGTCGATCTGCAACAGCGGGGTGACCGCCAGCGGTGCCACTTTCAGCACCGGGAAGATCGACAGCAATGCCAGGTTCAGACCGGCCACCGATAGCAGGAAGGTCTGGGCGTGGTTGCGCCGCCAGGCGATCGCCAGCATCACCACCACAAGGGTGGCGCTGGTGATCAGCAGCGGCGCCAGGGCTATAAAGTGTTGAATCGTAAAGTCCATAGCGCTCTTACCGGGCCGAAGCGAGTTGAGTGAAGGCGGTGCTGAGCCATTGCTGCACGCCATGCATGGTGGCGGCAGAGGTATCGAGGAACGGTTGCGGGTACACGCCGATGTAGATCAGCAGTACCGCCAGCCCCAGCACCATGATCAGTTCGCGAGCATCCATGCCGTGCAGCACCGCGTCCGACTTGGACGGGCCGAAGTAGGCACGGTGGATCATGATCAGCGAGTAGACCGAGCCGAACACCAGGCCCGAAGTCGCGATCGCGGTGATCCATGGAGCGCTGACGAAGGTGCCGATCAGGATCAGGAACTCGCCGACGAAGTTGCCGGTGCCCGGCAGGCCCAGGGAGGCGGCTGCAAAGAACAGGCTGATGGCCGGCAGGTAGGCGATACGTGACCACAGGCCGCCCATTTCACGCATGTCGCGGGTATGGGTGCGCTCGTACAGCTGGCCGCTGAGGATAAACAGCGCGGCTGCCGAAACACCGTGGGCCAGCATCTGGATCACCGCGCCCTGCAGGGCCTGCTGGCTGCCGGAGTAGATCCCGATCAGCACGAAGCCCATGTGGGAAACGCTGGAGAAGGCGATCAGGCGCTTGATGTCGGTCTGGGCGAAGGCCAGGAAGGCACCGTAGAAGATCCCGACCAGACCCAGGGTCATGGCGATCGGTGCGAACTCTGCCGAGGCGTTGGGGAACAGTGGCAGGGCGAAACGCAGCAGGCCGTAGGCCGCCGTCTTCAGCAGGATGCCCGCCAGGTCCACGGAACCGGCGGTCGGTGCCTGGGCGTGAGCGTCAGGCAGCCAGGAGTGGAATGGCACCACGGGCAGCTTCACCGCGAAGGCGATGAAGAAGCCGAGCATCAGGATGTACTCGGTGGCGGTGGACATCTTGGTCTTCAGCAACTGGGCGTAATCGAAGGTGATGACCCCGGTGTTGTTGAAGTTCACCAGCACCAGGCCCAGGATCGCCACCAGCATGATCAGGCCGGAAGCCTGAGTGAAGATGAAGAACTTGGTCGCTGCGTAGATCCGGGTTTTCTTGCCGTCTGCCGAGCTGTGACCCCAGAGCGCGATGAGGAAGTACATCGGCACCAGCATCATTTCCCAGAAGAAGAAGAACATGAACAGGTCCAGCGCCAGGAACACGCCGACAACGCCGCCCAGGATCCACATCAGGTTCAGGTGGAAGAAGCCCACGTGGCGCTGGATCTCTTTCCAGGAGCAGAGTACCGAGAGGATACCCAGCAGGCCGGTCAGCAGGATCATCAGCAGCGACAGGCCGTCCAGCGCCAGGTGCACGTTGATGCCGAAGCGCTCGATCCAGACGTGCTTGAACTCGATGGCCCAAGTTGGATCGGCGCCAGGCGCCGGAGCAAATGAATAGTTACCGTGGGCCCACAGCCAGAGGCCGAGGGCGAGTTCCAGGGTCATGGTCAACAGCGCAATCCAGCGGGGGAGGGTGGCGCCGAAGCGCTCACCCAGCCAGCACAGCAGGCCGCCGATGAAGGGGATCAGGATTAGCCAAGGCAGAATCATGACGGGCTCAATTCCTTTCGCAAGTTCGCAAGGTTCATATCAGACCGCTACCAGCACAATGGCGCCGATGACCAGCACGGCACCGGCTGCCATCGAGGCGGCGTACCAACGCAGTTGACCGGTCTCGGTACGGCTCAGGGAGGTGTGACCCCCCTTGGCCATACGCGGGATCAAACCGATGGTCTGATCGAGCGGGTCCTTGCGCAGTACGTGGCTGATGGCCAGGTATGGCTTGACGAACAGTTTGTCGTAGATCCAGTCGAAGCCCCAGGCGGCGAACCACCAGGCCGAGAGCAGACGCCCGATGCCGCTGTTGGCGATGGCGGTCACAACGCGACGCTTGCCAAGGAACAACAGGGCGGCCAGCAGGATACCGGCCAGGGCGATGGCACCCGAGGCGATTTCCAGGCTGTGCTTGGCTTCGCCACCGGCATGGCCGACGCTTTGCGGCAGCACGCCATGCAGGGGCGGGGTGATCATCGCGCCGATCGCAGTGGACAGCACGATCAGCACCACCAGCGGCAGCCAGTGGGAGATCCCGTGGCCGGCGTGGGCTTCGGTCTTGGCTTCACCGTGGAAGGTGATGAAGATCAGGCGGAAGGTGTACAGGGAGGTCATGAACGCACCCACCAGGCCGGCGTACAGCAGGCCATGGTTGCCGCTGGCGAAGGCTTCCCAGAGGATCTCGTCCTTGGAGTAGAAGCCTGCGGTCACCAGAGGCAGGGCCGCCAGGGCCGCGCCGCCGACGATGAAGCTGGCGTAGGCCAGAGGTAGTTTCTTCCACAGGCCGCCCATCTTGAAGATGTTCTGCTCGTGGTGGCAGGCAACGATCACCGCACCGGAAGCAAGGAACAGCAGGGCCTTGAAGAAGGCGTGGGTCATCAGGTGGAAGATCGCGCCGTCCCAGGCGCCAACGCCCAGGGCCAGGAACATGTAGCCGATCTGGCTCATGGTGGAGTAGGCGAGGATCCGCTTGATGTCGGTCTGCACCAGCGCGGCGAAACCGGCCAGTACCAGGGTCACGCCGCCGACCAGGCCCACCAGGTGCAGGATTTCCGGCGCCAGGGTGAACAGGCCGTGGGTACGGGCGATCAGGTAGACACCGGCGGTGACCATGGTTGCGGCGTGGATCAGTGCCGAAACCGGGGTCGGGCCGGCCATCGCGTCCGCCAGCCAGGTCTGCAGTGGCAACTGGGCAGATTTACCCACGGCGCCACCCAGCAGCATCAGGGTTGCCAGGGTGATCCAGAAGTCGCCGGCCTGGAATTTCTGCGGGGCCAGCACCAGCAGTTCCTGGACGTTCAGCGTGCCCACCTGTTGGAACAGGATGAACAGGCCGATGGCCATGAACACGTCGCCGATACGGGTAACGATGAAGGCCTTGAGTGCGGCGTTACCGTTGTTGCGGTTGCTGTAGTAGAAACCGATCAACAGGTAGGAGCACAGGCCCACGCCTTCCCAGCCGAAGTACAGGAACAGCAGGTTATCGCCCAGTACCAGGAACAGCATGCTGGCGATAAACAGGTTGGTGTAGGCGAAGAAGCGCGAGTAGCCGACTTCACCACGCATGTACCAGGACGCGAACAAGTGGATCAAAAAGCCCACGCCCACCACCACGCCCAGCATGGTCACGGACAGACCATCCAGGTACAGGGCGAAGTTCGGCGCGAAACCGTCCACCGACATCCACTGCCACAGCACCTGGGTGTAGTGGCCACCCTCGGGCGGCGCGACGTTGAATTGCCAGATCACGTAGGCAGCAACGATGGCCGAGAGGCCAATGGAGCCGACACCGATCAGGGCCGAGAGGTTTTCCGAGAGGCGTCCACGGGAGAACGACAGCAGCAGGAAACCGATCAGGGGGAATACGAAAGTCAGAAAGAGAAGGTTCATCCGCGCATCTCGCTGGCTGCATCGATATCGAGAGTGTGGAAGCGGCGGTACAGCTGCAGCAGGATCGCCAGGCCGATACTGGCCTCGGCGGCTGCCAGGCTGATCACCAGGATGAACATCACTTGTCCATCCGGCTGCGCCCAGCGGGCGCCCGCAACGATGAAGGCCAGTGCAGAGGCGTTCATCATCACTTCCAGGCTCATCAACACGAAGAGAATGTTACGGCGGACCATCAGGCCGACCAGACCGAGGCAGAACAGGATACCGGCAACCGCCAGGCCATGTTCCATCGGGATAGTACCGAGAGAGATAGTAGGCATCGTATTACTCCTTCGCCTCGTTGCGGCCCAAGTGGAACGCCGTGACGGCCGCGGCAAGCAGCAGCATCGAGGCGAGTTCGACCACCAGCAGGTAAGGGCCGAACAGGCTGATGCCCACGGCCTTGGCGCTGACGGTGGTTTGACCGATACCGGCACCGCTCTGATGGCTGAACAGTACGTACAGCAGTTCAGCCAGCAGCAGCGCGGCCAGGATGACCGGGCCGATCCAGATGCCGGGCGTGAGCCAGATGCGCTCTTGCTGAGCCGCGGCCGGGCCGAGGTTCAGCATCATCACCACGAACACGAACAGCACCATGATGGCACCGGCGTAGGCGATCACTTCCAGGGCACCGGCGAACGGCGCGCCAAGGCTGAAGAAGGTCATGGCCACGGCGATCAGCGAAATGATCAGGTAGAGCAGGGCGTGCACAGGGTTGGTATTGGTGACCACACGGAGTGTGGAGACAACCGCAACACCTGACGCGAAATAGAAAGCGAATTCCATCTTTCTTCCTTAAGGCAGCAAGCTCTTCACGTTGATCGGCTCGGCTTCATTCTGCGCGGAGCCTTTTGGCTTACCGGCAATGGCCATACCTGCAACACGATAGAAGTTGTAATCAGGGTTCTTTCCGGGACCGGAGATCAGCAGATCTTCTTTCTCGTAAACCAGGTCCTGACGTTTGAACTCGGCCATCTCGAAATCCGGTGTCAGCTGGATCGCGGTGGTCGGGCAGGCTTCCTCGCAGAGGCCACAGAAAATGCAGCGCGAGAAGTTGATGCGGAAGAAGTCCGGGTACCAGCGACCGTCTTCGGTTTCAGCTTTCTGCAGCGAGATGCAACCCACGGGGCAGGCCACGGCGCACAGGTTGCAGGCTACGCAACGCTCTTCGCCATCGGGGTCGCGGGTCAGGACGATGCGGCCACGGTAGCGTGGAGGCAGGTAGACCGGCTCTTCCGGGTATTGCAAGGTGTCGCGCTTGCGAAAGCCATGGCCGAAGACCATGACCAGGCTGCGCAACTGGGTACCAGTACCCTTAACGATGTCGCCAATATATTTGAACATGGGTCAAATCCTCACTGAACCGCAACCGCAGGTGTGTTCCACAACACAACCGCAGCGGTTATCAGCAAATTGATCAGGGTCAGTGGCAGGCAGAATTTCCAGCTGAAGTCCATCACCTGGTCATAACGCGGACGCGGGATGGAAGCGCGCAGCAGGATGAACAGCATGATGAAGAACGCGGTCTTCAGTGCGAACCAGACGAAGGACAGTTGCGGCAGGATGCCGAACGGACCGTGCCAGCCACCGAAGAACAGGGTGACCAGCAGCGCCGAGATCAGGATGATGCCGATGTATTCACCGACGAAGAACATGCCCCATTTCATACCGGCGTATTCAATGTGGTAGCCGTCGGCCAGTTCCTGCTCCGCTTCCGGCTGGTCGAAGGGGTGACGGTGAGTCACGGCCACGCCAGCGATGAAGAAGGTACAGAAGCCGAAGAACTGCGGAATGATGAACCACAGGTTCTGCGCCTGGTACTCGACGATGTCGCGCATGTTGAACGAGCCGACCTGTACCACGATGCCCATCAGGGCCAGGCCCATGAACACTTCGTAGGACACGGTCTGCGCCGAGGCACGCAAGCTGCCGAGCAGGGCGAACTTGTTGTTGCTCGACCAGCCAGCGAACAGTACCGCGTAGACCGACAGACCGGCCATGGCGAAGAAGAACAGCAGGCCGATGTTCAGATCCGCCACGCCCCAGGTCGGGGTGATCGGGATGATCGCGAAGGCGATCAGCAGGGCGGACATGGCCACCACCGGTGCCAGGGTGAAGATCACCTTGTCGGCAAACGGCGGGGTCCAGTCTTCCTTGAAGAACATCTTCAGCATGTCGGCGGCGATCTGGAACATGCCGAACGGGCCAACGCGGTTCGGACCGTAACGGTCCTGCCACCAGCCCAGCAGGCGACGTTCGACGAAGCTCAGCAGCGCACCGGCGATCACTACGGCCAGCAGGATGACGATGGCCTTGACGACCGTCAGGATCACGTCGATCACTTCAGGGGTAAACCAACTCATTGTGCCGCCTCCTGCAGACCATCAACGGAAATGCCTGCGATTGCCGGAGGAATACCCGCCAGGCCGGCAGGCAGGCCCACCAGGCCAGCACCCAGCTCTTCGTTGATGCGCAGCGGCAGACGCAGGGTCTGGCCAGCCACGTTCACCGCGAGCAGGGCACCGTCGTTGACACCCAGGCGATCCGCTTCGGATTTAGCCAGAGCAACGTACGGAGCCGGGATGCGCTCCTGCACCGGAGCGGCTTTCGAAGAGTTTTCCTCGCTGCCGAACAGGTGGTAGAACGGCACGGCCTGCCAGGTGCCCGGGGCCGGGGAGAAGGCCCGTGGCACGCTGGCGAACCAGTTGAGGCGGTCGCCCTGGGTTTCGATCAGGCGAGTGCCCGGGTCACCGGCGCGCAGGTGGCCACCGACTTCGTCCTGGAACTTGTTCCAGGCCTGTGGCGAGTTCCAGCCCGGCGACCAGGCGAACGGCACTTGCGAGCGCGGTTCGACGGAGCCCGAGTAACCTTCCATGGAGTAGGCGAAGGCGGTATCCGGATCTTGCGGGGTACGTGGCTCGTGCACGCTCTGGTTGGCGCGCATGGCGGTACGGCCACTGTAGCGCAGCGGTTCGCGCGCCAGTTTCAGGCCCTTGATGCGGAACGCCGCGGAAGGTGCGGCATCGACGATGCTGGCCAGTTGCGCCGTGCTCGCGGCGCAGGCGGCGGTCACGTGGTCCAGTTGGGTCCAGTCCACCGGCTTGTTCAGCAGGGTGCTGCGCAGGGCGTGCAGCCAGCGCCAGCCTTCGTGGACCATGATGCTGGCGTCCAGGTAGGTCGGATCGAAGACCTGGAAGAAGCGCTGGGCGCGACCTTCCTGGCTGACCAGGGTACCGTCGCCTTCGGCAAAGCTCGCCGCCGACAGCACCAGGTGCGCGCGCTCGAGGGTAGCGGTTTGTTGATGATCGGCAACGATCACCACCTTCGCCGCGTTCAGCGCTGCATCCACCTTGGCCGCGTCGGTGCGGGTGTACAGGTCGTTTTCCAGTACCACGATGGCGTCGGCACGGCCGTCGATCACCGCCTGCAGGGCGGCGTCCACGGATTCGCCGCCGAGCATGGCCAGGCCGAGGCTGTTGGCCTCTGGCACCACCAGGCTGATGGAGCCGGCTTTCTCGCGCAGCTTCAAGGCCTTGGCAATGTTGGCCGCGGCTTCGATCAGCGCCTTGGAGCCCAGGGAGGTACCGGAAATGATCAGCGGGCGCTTGGCTGCCAGCAGGGCATCGGCGATACGCTTGGCCAGTTCCAGGGCTTCGCTGTCCAGGCCTTCCACGGCAGGGGCGCTGGCGTCGATGGCATGGGCCACGGCAAAACCGATGCGCGCCAGGTCGTCTGGAGCGGCGTGTACACACTCCTCGGCCACGTCGTCGAGCTTGGTTTCAGCCAGGCTGGCGATGAACAGCGGGTTCAGCGCGTGCTGGCCGATGTTCTTCACCGCAGCGTCGAGCCAAGGCTGGACGCGCATGGCATCGGCCATTTCCTCGGCCTTGCCCTTGACCGACTGGCGCAGGGCCAGGGCCATGCGTGCGGCGGTCTGGGTCAGGTCTTCACCGAGAACGAAGACGGCGTCGTGGTCTTCGATGTCGCGCATGTTCGGAACCGGCAGCGGGCTGTCGTTCAGGACCTGCAGAACCAGGCGGATGCGCTCCAGTTCGGAGGCTTCGATACCGGAGTAGAAGTGCTCGGCACCGACCAGTTCCTGCAGCGCGTAGTTGCTTTCCAGGCTGGCGCGGGGCGAACCGATACCGACGATGTTACGGCCACGCAGCAGGTCTGCGGCCTGATCCAGTGCCTGGTCCAGGGTCAGCTTGGTGCCATCGGCCAGGCGTGGCTGGCGTGGACGGTCCTTGCGGTTGACGTAGCCATAGCCGAAGCGGCCACGGTCGCAGAGGAAGTACTGGTTCACCGAACCGTTGTAGCGGTTCTCGATGCGGCGCAGCTCGCCGTAGCGCTCGCCCGGGGAGATGTTGCAACCGCTGGAGCAGCCATGGCAGATGCTCGGCGAGAACTGCATGTCCCACTTGCGGTTGTAGCGCTCGGAGTGAGTCTTGTCGGTGAACACACCGGTCGGGCAGACCTCGGTGAGGTTGCCGGAGAACTCGCTTTCCAGGGTGCCGTCTTCAACGCGACCGAAGTACACGTTGTCGTGGGCGCCGTAGACGCCCAGGTCGGTGCCGCCGGCGTAGTCCTTGTAGAAGCGCACACAGCGATAGCAGGCGATGCAGCGGTTCATCTCGTGGGAAATGAACGGGCCGAGGTCCTGGTTCTGGTGGGTACGCTTGGTGAAGCGATAACGGCGCTCGTTGTGGCCGGTCATCACCGTCATGTCCTGCAGGTGGCAGTGACCGCCTTCCTCACAGACCGGGCAGTCGTGGGGGTGGTTGGTCATCAGCCACTCGACGACACTGGCGCGGAACGCCTTGGATTCTTCATCGTCGATGGAGATCCAGGTGTTGTCGGTGGCCGGGGTCATGCAGGACATGACGATACGACCACGGGTGTCGTTCTCGTCGGTGTACTGCTTGACCGCGCACTGGCGACAGGCACCGACGCTACCGAGAGCGGGGTGCCAGCAGAAATAAGGGATGTCGAGGCCTAGTGACAGACAAGCCTGTAACAGGTTGTCCGCCCCATCGACTTCGAGCGCTTTGCCGTCTACGTGGATAGTGGCCATGGTTCAAAGTTCTTCGTTGGCCCGGTGTCAGCGGGCGTGGCTAATGGAATCTTGTTATGCGTGCGAATCAACACAGCCGTTCACGGCGTCATCGCACGTCGAGCGCAGGGCACGGACCCGGCGCCCTCATTTAAGCGTTACGCGCCGACTACGATCGGTCGGGCCAGAGGCGGGACGGCGGCGCTGGTGGGCGCGATGCCGGCTTCGAACTCTGGACGGAAATACTTGATGGCGCTGCCCAAAGGCTCCACGGCACCCGGTGCGTGAGCACAGAAGGTCTTGCCTGGGCCGAGGAAACCCACCAGGCCCAGCAGGGTCTCGATGTCCCCTTGCTGGCCCTGGCCTTTTTCCAGGGCCATCAGCAGCTTGACGCTCCAGGGCAGGCCGTCGCGGCACGGTGTGCAGAAGCCGCAGGACTCGCGGGCGAAGAACTGCTCCATGTTGCGCAGCAGGGACACCATGTTGATGCTGTCGTCCACCGCCATGGCCAGGCCGGTACCCATGCGGGTGCCCACTTTGGCGATGCCGCCGGCATACATCTGGGCGTCCAGGTGCTCGGGCAACAGGAAGCCGGTACCGGCGCCGCCTGGCTGCCAGCACTTGAGCTTGAAGCCGTCGCGCATGCCGCCGGCGTAGTCCTCGAACAGCTCGCGCGCGGTCACGCCGAAGGGCAGCTCCCACAGGCCGGGGTTCTTCACTTTGCCGGAGAAGCCCATCAGCTTGGTGCCGTGGTCTTCGCTGCCTTCGCGGGCCAGGGATTTGTACCATTCCACGCCGTCGCCGATGATCGCCGGCACGTTGCACAGGGTCTCGACGTTGTTCACGCAGGTCGGCTTGCCCCACACGCCCACGGCGGCAGGGAAGGGCGGCTTGGAGCGCGGGTTGGCGCGACGGCCTTCCAGGGAGTTGATCAGTGCGGTTTCTTCACCGCAGATGTAACGCCCGGCGCCGGTGTGGACGAACAGCTCGAAATCGAAGCCGCTGCCCAGGATGTTCTTGCCCAGAAGGCCTGCGGCCTTGGCTTCTTCCACGGCACGACGCAGGTGCTTGGCGGCGGTGGTGTACTCGCCCCGCAGGAAGATGTAGCCGCGGTAGGTCTTGAGTGCGCGAGCACTGATCAGCATGCCTTCGATCAGCAGATGGGGCAGTTGCTCCATCAGCATGCGGTCTTTCCAGGTGTTGGGCTCCATTTCGTCCGCGTTGCACAGCAGGTAGCGGATGTTCATGGATTCGTCTTTGGGCATCAGGCCCCACTTCACGCCGGTGGGGAAGCCCGCACCGCCGCGACCCTTGAGGCCGGCATCCTTGACGGTCTGCACGATGTCGTCCTGGGACAGGTCGGCGAAGGCCTTGCGGGCCGCCGCGTAACCGTTCTTGGCCTGGTACTCGTCGAACCAGACCGGCTCGCCGTCGTCGCGCAGGCGCCAGGTCAGGGGATGGGTTTCTGCGGTGCGCGCAATGCGGTTCGCAGGACCGAAAGAGGTCAGGGTCATACGTAGCCCTCCAACAGTTTGGCCACGCCAGCAGGTTGCACGTCGCCGAAAGTGTCGTCGTCGATCATCAGCGCCGGGGCCTTGTCGCAGTTGCCCAGGCAGCACACCGGCAGCAGGGTGAAGCGGCCGTCGGCGGTGGTCTGGCCGAGGCCGATGCCCAGCTCGCTCTGGATCTGGCTGACCACGGATTCGTGGCCGCCGATGTAGCAGACCATGCTGTCGCAGACGCGAATGATGTGGCGGCCCACTGGCTGGCGGAAGATCTGGCTGTAGAACGTCGCCACGCCTTCAACGTCGCTGGCAGGAATGCCGAGGATCTCGCCGATGGCGTAGACCGCGCCGTCAGGCACCCAGCCACGTTCCTTCTGGACGATCTTCAGGGCTTCGATGGACGCCGCGCGCGGGTCCTCGTAGTGATGCATCTCGTGCTCGATGGCCGAGCGCTCGGTTTCGCTCAGGGCGAAACGGTCTGTCTGGATAAGCGTGCTGTTCATGCTTAGCGGTCCACGTCGGCCATAACGAAGTCGATACTACCCAGGTACGCGATCAAGTCCGCGACCATGCTGCCGCGGATCACCGAAGGGATCTGCTGCAGGTGGGCGAAGCTTGGGGTACGGATCCGGGTGCGGTAGCTCATGGTGCCGCCATCGCTCGTCAGGTAATAACTGTTGATGCCCTTGGTCGCTTCGATCATCTGGAAGGATTCGTTGGCCGGCATCACCGGGCCCCACGAAACTTGCAGGAAGTGCGTGATCAAGGTTTCGATGTGCTGCAGGGTGCGCTCTTTGGGCGGCGGCGTGGTCAGCGGGTGATCCGCCTTGTACGGGCCTTCCGGCATGTTGCGCAGGCACTGGTCGATGATCTTGATGCTCTGGCGCATTTCCTCGACGCGAACCATGCAGCGGTCATAGGCGTCACCGTTGGCGGCCAGCGGGACTTCGAACTCGAAGTTCTCGTAGCCGGAGTACGGACGGGCCTTGCGCAGGTCGAAATCGCAACCGGTGGAGCGCAGGCCGGCACCGGTGACGCCCCACTCCAGGGCTTCCTTGGTGTTGTAGGCGGCAACGCCGATGGTCCGGCCCTTGAGGATGCTGTTCTGCAGGGCGGCCTTGGTGTATTCGTCGAGGCGCTTGGGCAGCCATTCGACGAAGTCCTTGACTAGCTTCTCCCAGCCACGCGGCAGGTCGTGGGCGACGCCACCGATGCGGTACCAGGCCGGGTGCAGGCGGAAACCGGTGATGGCTTCGATCACCGTGTAGGCGCGCTGACGGTCGGTAAAGGTGAAGAACACTGGGGTCATGGCGCCGACGTCCTGGATGTAGGTGCCCAGGAACAGCAGATGGCTGGTGATCCGGAAGAACTCGGCCATCATGATGCGGATGACGTCGACCTTCTCCGGCACCTTGATGCCGGCCAGTTTCTCGACCGAGAGCACGTACGGCAGGTTGTTCATCACCCCGCCGAGGTAGTCGATACGGTCGGTGTAAGGGATGAAGCTGTGCCAGGACTGACGCTCGGCCATCTTCTCGGCACCACGGTGGTGGTAGCCGATGTCCGGTACGCAGTCGACGATCTCTTCACCGTCCAGCTGCAGGATGATGCGGAAGGCACCGTGGGCCGAAGGGTGGTTCGGGCCCAGGTTGAGGAACATGTAGTCCTCGTTGGCACCGGAACGCTTCATGCCCCAGTCTTCCGGACGGAAGCGCGCGGCTTCTTCTTCCAGCTGCTGCTTGGCCAGGTTCAGGCTGAACGGGTCGAACTCGGTGGCGCGGGCCGGGAAGTCCTTGCGCAGCGGGTGACCTTCCCAGGTCGGCGGCATCATGATGCGCGAGAGGTGAGGGTGGCCGGCAAAGTCGATGCCGAACATGTCCCAGACTTCACGCTCGTACCAGTTGGCGTTAGGCCAGATACCGGTCACGGTGGGCAGGCTGAGGTCGCCTTCGGACAGGGCCACCTTGATCATCACGTCGCTGTTACGTTCGATCGACAACAAGTGGTAGAACACGCTGAAGTCGGCGCCTGGCAGGCCCTGGCGCTTGGTGCGCAGGCGCTCGTCCACGCCGTGCAGGTCATAGAGCATGACGTATGGCTTGGGCAGATTGCGCAGGAAGGTCAGGACTTCAACGAGCTTGGAGCGGGTAACCCACAGCACCGGCATGCCGGTGCGGGTGGCTTGGGCGGTGAACGCCTCAGGGCCAAAACGGTTATTGAGTTCGACGACCACATCCTGGTCGTCAGCCTTATAAGGCGGGATGTACAGAGCACTGCCTGTAGTCATGGTTTTTTATCGCTTTCGGTCAACGTAAAGAGTGAAGCCAGGTTCGTTTCTTTGTAAGAACAGAACTGGATCAGACTTCGTCAGGGCTGCGCAGGTTGGTGACCTGTATACGCTGTTCGCGGCGCTGTTCCTTTTGCGACGGCATCTCGGCGCGATACACGCCTTGGTCGCCGACGACCCAGGAAAGTGGGCGACGCTCCTGGCCAATGGATTCCTGCAAGAGCATCAGGCCTTGCAGGAACGCTTCGGGACGGGGCGGGCAGCCAGGTACGTAGACGTCCACGGGCAGGAACTTGTCCACCCCCTGGACTACCGAGTAGATGTCGTACATGCCGCCGGAGTTGGCGCACGAACCCATGGAGATAACCCATTTTGGCTCGAGCATTTGCTCATAGAGACGCTGGATGATCGGCGCCATCTTGATGAAGCAGGTCCCGGCGATAACCATGAAGTCCGCCTGACGCGGCGATGCCCGGATAACCTCGGCGCCAAAGCGCGCGATGTCGTGGGGCGCCGTGAAGGCGGTGGTCATTTCCACGTAGCAGCAGGAAAGGCCGAAGTTGTACGGCCACAGGGAGTTCTTACGCCCCCAGTTGACCGCGCCGCTCAGCACGTCTTCGAGCTTGCCCATGAAGATGTTTTTGTGGACCTGATCCTCTAACGGATCGGAAACGATTTCCCGTTCGCCGATCGGATACTGATCGTTAGGAGCATCGGGGTCGATCCGGGTGAGATTGTATTGCATCGCCAAAGCCTCATTGTTTTAGCTTCGCCTGCCGCTTACGACGACCTTCCGGAGCCCAGTCAAGAGCCCCCACCCGCCAAAGGTAGACAAGACCTGCCAACAGAATTGCTATGAAAACGAGAGCTTCGACGAATCCGGTCCAGCCGCTTTCGCGGACGGACACAGACCAGGCAAAGAGAAAGAGGGCTTCGATATCGAAGATCACGAAGAGCATCGCGACCAGATAGAATTTGGCTGAGAGCCGCAAGCGGGCGCCACCGGTAGGTAGCATGCCGGACTCGAACGGTTCGTTTTTGCTGCGGCCCCAGGCTTTTGACCCGAGGAGGCTGGAGACGCCGAGCATGAAGGCGCAAAGGCCGACAACGCCCAGAAGGAAAATGGCAAAGCCCCAGTTGTGGGCCATGAGTCCTGTCGCTTCGGGCATGCTGGTAATCCTTAACAGAGAGCAAGAGTCTCTGAGCTTGATAAAGAAATAAAGCAGTGACGATATGTCGCAGCGCAATCAATCGCGCTGATTTTATGGCTAAACACCGGGCAAGTAAAATTTCTAAAGCGAAATTGTTTATCGTAATAAGGACATAGCTCACCCCGGCAGCCCCGTAAGCCGCGGCCTGCGGGCATTAGGGGAGGTTTTGTTAATTATGTTTTGTAGCTGCTGTAACGAAAGTTACAACTGCTAAATGATAATCAATATTGTTTGGAGGCTGTTTTAATCTGCTTTTCTTCGGGGAGTGGGAAAGTTGCTTGTTATATCCCTGTTACTGCAAGTAGCAGGGGCGCACCTTTTAACCTCTTTCGCCCTTGCTAACACCGCCCTGGATCAATGTTTGGCCAGCTTTTTTGCAGGGAGCGGGCATGGCGAGGCTTTTGAGGAGGGCGCGCAGGGTAGAGGTTCGCCGGCAAGCCGGCTCCTACAGGAGGGGTGGGCAAAAAAAACGCCCCGAACCAGTCGGGGCGTCAGCTGTACAGCAATGCAGTTGTTTTTACCGGGTCTGCATTGGCCGCTCGATCAAGCCGTGAGGCCTAAATCAGTGGAACTGTTCTTCTTCGGTGGAGCCGGTCAGCGCGGTTACCGAGGACGAGCCACCCTGGATCACGGTGGTCATGTCGTCGAAGTAGCCGGTGCCCACTTCCTGCTGGTGAGCCACGAAGGTGTAGCCCTTGGCGGCGTCAGCGAACTCTTGCTCTTGCAGTTTCACGTAGGCGGTCATGTCGTTGCGGGCGTAGTCGTGCGCCAGGTTGAACATGCTGTGCCACATGTTGTGGATGCCGGCCAGGGTGATGAACTGGTGCTTGTAGCCCATGGCGGACAGTTCGCGCTGGAACTTGGCGATGGTCGCATCGTCCAGGTTCTTCTTCCAGTTGAAGGAAGGCGAGCAGTTGTACGACAGGATCTGGTCCGGGTATTCCTTCTTGATCGCCTCGGCGAAGCGACGGGCTTCGTCCAGGTCCGGCTTGGCGGTTTCGCACCAGATCAGGTCGGCGTACGGAGCGTAAGCCAGGCCGCGGGCGATTGCCTGGTCCAGGCCGGCTTTCACTTTGTAGAAGCCTTCCTGGGTGCGGGTGCCAGTCACGAATGGCTGGTCGTACGGGTCGCAGTCGGAAGTCAACAGGTCGGCAGCGTTGGCGTCGGTACGGGCCAGGATGATGGTCGGTACGCCGGCAACGTCGGCCGCCAGGCGGGCAGCGGTCAGCTTCTGTACGGCTTCCTGGGTTGGCACCAGTACCTTGCCGCCCATGTGGCCGCACTTCTTCACGGAAGCCAGCTGGTCTTCGAAGTGAACGCCGGCGGCGCCTGCTTCGATCATGCTCTTCATCAGCTCGTAGGCGTTCAGTACGCCGCCGAAACCGGCTTCAGCGTCGGCCACGATCGGTGCGAAGTAGTCGATGTAGCCGTCGTCGCCCGGGTTCTTGCCGGCTTTCCACTGGATCTGGTCGGCGCGACGGAACGAGTTGTTGATGCGCTTGACCACGGTTGGAACCGAGTCCACCGGGTACAGCGACTGGTCGGGGTACATGGATTCGGCGGAGTTGTTGTCCGCAGCCACTTGCCAGCCCGACAGGTAGATCGCCTGGATACCGGCTTTAACCTGTTGTACAGCCTGGCCGCCGGTCAGGGCGCCCATGCAGTTGACGAAATCTTTATCA
Source organism: Pseudomonas sp. NFPP12 (assembly GCF_900103205.1). NCBI lineage: Bacteria > Pseudomonadati > Pseudomonadota > Gammaproteobacteria > Pseudomonadales > Pseudomonadaceae > Pseudomonas > Pseudomonas sp. NFPP12. The sequence goes on along the minus strand of NZ_FMWW01000008.1, from coordinate 100,585 downwards.
GGACGGAAGGACGGCTTGGCACCTTGGGTGACCAGGTTCCAGAGCTTCTCGGCGCCCATGCGTGCCAGGGTGTGCTCGGGTTGAACCGAGCCACGCAGACGGACCACGTCGGCAGCGGAGTAGGTGCGAGTCACGCCTTTCCAGCGCGGGTTTTCAGCCCAGTCTTTTTCAAGGGCTGCAATTTGCTGTTCGCGTGTCAGTGCCATGGAGATAAACCTCGTCGCGTCTTGTGTAAAAAGTCGTTCTTGGTTGGAGAATTCCGGCTCCGCCGATCACGCGTCATAACGCTGCGTAAAAGGCTGCTCGCTGACCAGGAAGCTTATGGCGGTCAAGTCGGGTCTGGCGGGGATGGCGACGGGTGAACGATGGGCTCGAGGGGAAAGTGAGCAGGTGAAGGCGAGCTGCGGGGCGCATGCCGGCGTCGTGGGCCTTGGTGCGTTCCATCAGTGTGTTGCCGATCTACCTAATTACGCTTCCGTCCCTCGGGACAACTTCGTTCCAGTCGCAATCTCGTCAAACACACCTTGTGGGCGGTACAGACACGAATCGGCTCAGGTGGGTAGGTTAGAGCGGCGATCCGAAGGCCCTTGCCAGGGCCCCTGATTAGCGGGAGCGAGGCCATCATGCCCGCGGTTTTTTGGCTCGTCAAATGTTTTGTAGTGCTTTTTTTGTAGCACTACATCTTTGGTCTAATACGACTAATCAGTCAGTTTTTGGTGCTTTAGTCCAAGGCGTCGACCTTGACGCGCAAGGTCATGTCATCCCGTCCTTGAGTCGAGTAGCTGCGGCCCGGGCCCTGTTTATCGGCCTGGGTCTGGCGATTGACCCCGGCCAGGGTGATCCACTCGCCCAGGCGCCCGCTGACAGTCGTGTCGGTACTTTGCACGTTCACTACATCGGGACGTTCCTGGCTCATGCGGTCACGGTTGGTGCTGATGCTCAGGTGCACGGTCTCGCCGGTGACGCTGGCGGTGACATAGAAACCCTGGGTGACGTTGCGGTACTGGGTCTGGTTCTGCAGGCGCCCGTAGGGGTCGGTCTGGGTGGTGGTCAACGGCACGCTCTGGCCGACCTGGATCAGCGCCGGCACGCCTTCGCTGGCCTGGACCTGTTGGATGCCGCCATCGCGGCTCTCGGTGCTGCGATTGATGATTCGGGTCTGGGGCGCACCGTTGACCGAATAGCCCTGATTGTCCTGGAAGTTGTTTTCATTGGTATCGACGGTGATCAGCAGGCGCTTGGCCGCCGTATCCAATTGCGCAATGAAAGCCCGCAGTTCGGCGATCTTGCCCGGCTCGGCGTTGACGATCAGCTGGTTGCCATAGGCGCTGACCTTGCCGTCCTTGCCGAGGAAGTTCTGCGCCACCGGCAGCAGGTCGGCACTGGTGCGGTTGTTGAGGGGCACGATCTCGGTGGCGGCCATGACCGAACAGCTGAAGGTCAGCAGCAGCGTCGTGAGCAGGGTGCGTAGGGACATATCCGTTATCTCCGCGAGTAGCTGGCGTAAAGCCTTGAGTTTGACACTTTGTCGGCTTTGGGTGGGGCAAGTTGAATCGCGCACGGCAAAACGCCCCGGCATCCTGGTCTCCAGCTTAGTTGCCGGAGGAGGGATGGCGGGGCGTTTTGGCTGGCCGTTGCCGCGAGCGGTGTGTCGGTCAGGCGCCGCGAACCATGTCGACGTGGGGAATGCCCGCTTCGAGGAACTCCTCGCTGACGATGGAGAAGCCCAGGCGTTCATAGAACGCCGTGGCCTGGACCTGGGCGCTGAGCATCTGCTGCTTCAGGCCGCGCTTTTCGGCTTCATCGATCACCGCGCGCATCAGCGCGTCGCCAACCTTCAGGCCGCGCCAGTCCTTGAGTACCGAAACCCGGCCCACATGGCCGTCGGGCAGCAGGCGAGCGGTGCCGATGGGGAAGTCGCCCTCGAAGGCCAGGAAGTGCACGGCGCTGTCGTCGTCGGCATCCCACTCCAGTTCGGGCGGCACCGATTGCTCGGCAATGAATACGGCTTCACGGATGCGCCGGATCTCGGCGTTGTCCTTTTGCCAGTCTGCGACACGTACGTGAATCTTATTCATCGGCAAACCCCAGGCTCCCTTGCTTGACCAGTTCACACAACAGGCCGCGCCCATCGTCATCCGCCAGCCACTGGCCGAGGTTATCGATATGCAGGGCGTCGGCGGCGCAAATCATTTTCAGCAGTTCGCGCAGCTTACCGGGAAGCAGGCGGCTTTGGCCGCTGGCGAACAGTAGCAGGTCTTCATCCACTTCCGACCAGGCCAGGCGCGCGCTCGGGTTGCGGATCAGGATCGCGCCCTGTTCCAGGCTGCCCAGCAGGTCTTCTTCTTCCAGTTCGGGTCCGGTCACCAGTTCCGGGTAGCGTGGTTCGGTCATGAACTGGCCGAACCAGGTCAGCAGCAGGCGTTCATCGCTCATGTGCTCGGCCAGCAGGCCCTTGAGCCGGTCGAGGGCGTCCTGCTGGATCTGGTGCGGGTCGCTGGCCGGCTGCACGTCGGCGTCGGTGTAGCGGTCTTCGTCCGGCAGGAACTGGCCGAGGAAATCGGTGAAGTGGGTCAGGACTTCGGCGGCGCTCGGGGCGCGGAAACCGACCGAATAGGTCATGCAATCGTTCACCGCAACGCCATAGTGGGCCAGGCGCGGTGGCAGATAGAGCATGTCGCCGGGCTCCAGGACCCAGCTTTCGGTTTCTTCGAATTCGGCGAGGATGCGCAGGTCCGCGTGCTGCAGCAGCGGGCTTTCGGAGTCGCACATCTGGCCGATCTTCCAGTTGCGCTTACCAAAGCCTTGCAGCAAGAACACGTCGTAGTTGTCGAAGTGCGGGCCGACGTTACCACCAGGTGCGGCGAAGCTGATCATCACGTCATCGATGCGCCAGCTCGGCAGGAAGCGGAAGTGCTCCAGCAGCTCAGCGACTTCCGGGACGAACTGGTCCACGGCCTGGACCAGCAGGGTCCAGTCGCGTTCCGGCAGCTTGCTGAACTCGTCTTCGGCGAAGGGGCCGCGGCGCAGTTCCCATGGGCGCTCGCCGTTCTCGATCACCAGGCGCGATTCGACTTCTTCTTCCAGGGCCAGGCCGGCCAGTTCGTCAGGTTCGATCGGGCTTTCGAAGTCAGGCAGGGCCTGACGGATCAGCAGGGGTTTCTTCTGCCAGTAGTCACGCAGAAATTCCCGTGCAGTGATGCCGCCCAGAAGTTGAAGAGGAATATCAGGATTCATGTGTAACCTATTGAAAAAGTGTACTTTTCTAGCAGGAATAAAAACGCCCGGCGCGGCCGGGCGTCAAAAGGTCGAGCAAACGGTCAGATGCGCTTGGCCTGGGCTGCGGCATTACCGATGTAGCTGGCCGGGGTGAGCTGTTTCAGCTCGGCCTTGGCCGCGGCGGGCATGTCCAGCCCGTCGATGAAAGTCTGCAGCGCTTCTGGGCTGATGCCCTTGCCGCGCGTCAGTTCCTTGAGCTTTTCGTAGGGGTTTTCGATGTTGTAGCGGCGCATCACGGTCTGGATCGGCTCGGCCAGGACTTCCCAGCAGGCGTCCAGGTCTTCGGCGATTTTCTGGGCGTTGAGCTCCAGTTTGCTGATGCCCTTGAGGCTGGCCTCGTAGGCAATCACGCTGTGAGCAAAGCCCACGCCCAGGTTGCGCAGCACGGTGGAGTCAGTCAGGTCGCGCTGCCAGCGGGAGATCGGCAGTTTGCTTGCCAGGTGCTGGAACAGTGCGTTGGCGATGCCCAGATTGCCTTCGGAGTTTTCGAAGTCGATCGGGTTGACCTTGTGCGGCATGGTCGAGGAACCGATTTCGCCGGCGATGGTGCGCTGCTTGAAGTAGCCCAGGGAGATGTAGCCCCAGATATCGCGATCGAAGTCGATCAGGATGGTGTTGAAGCGGGCGATGGCGTCGAACAGCTCGGCGATGTAGTCGTGCGGCTCGATCTGCGTGGTGTAGGGGTTGAAGGCCAGGCCCAGTTCGTCTTCGATGAAGGCGCGGGCGTTGGCTTCCCAGTCGATGTCCGGGTAGGCCGACAGGTGGGCGTTGTAGTTGCCCACGGCGCCGTTGATCTTGCCCAGCAGCGGCACGGCAGCGACCTGGGCGATCTGGCGCTCCAGGCGGTAAACGACGTTGGCCAGTTCCTTGCCCAGGGTGGTCGGCGAGGCCGGCTGGCCGTGGGTGCGCGAGAGCATCGGCACTTCAGCGAAACGGATCGCCAGTTCGCGGATGGCGTTGGCGGTCTGGCGCATCAGCGGCAGCATCACTTCATCACGGCCTTCGCGCAGCATCAGGGCGTGGGACAGGTTGTTGATGTCCTCGCTGGTGCAGGCGAAGTGGATGAATTCACTGACGTTGGCCAGCTCAGGCAGCTTGGCGGCTTGTTCCTTGAGCAGGTACTCGATGGCCTTGACGTCGTGGTTGGTGGTGCGCTCGATCTCTTTGACGCGCTCGGCGTGCTCCAGCGAGAAGTTCTCTGCCAGGGCATTGAGGACGGCGTTGGCTTCGGCGGAGAACGCCGGCACTTCGCTGATGGCGCTATGGGCGGCCAGGCGCTGGAGCCAGCGCACTTCAACGAGGACGCGAGCACGGATCAGGCCGTATTCGCTGAAAATGGGGCGCAGGGCCTGGGTTTTGCCGGCGTAGCGGCCGTCAACAGGGGAAACCGCAGTGAGCGAAGAGAGCTGCATGGGGTGTTCTCGGACAGTCGGGCAACGAAATGGGGCGCGTATCATACATGAAAATATCCGCCGGTCCGTTGCCAACTGACCAGCGTCTTACGCGCAGCTCTTGAAAAATCAGGCGCAGCTCAGCTGCTGCGCATCAACGGATAAAGCTCTTTGAGCAATTTGCGCCGGCTGATCACCAGTTGCCAGCGATGGCCGCCCAGCTGTCGCCACAGCCGTGCCGAGCGGATGCCGGCCAGCAGCAGGGCGCGGATCTTCGAGGCATTGCTGGGCTGCTGCAGGTTGCGCATGTCGCCGTGCACCTGAATGCGCTGGCGCAGGGTGCTCAGGGTGTCCTGGTACAGCCCGCCGCACGCGGCGATGACGTTTTCGTGAGCTGGACCGAAATGTTCTACCTGGGACTGGATCTGCGGCAGGCGTTTGCCGATGGTCTCCAGCAGGTCGTCGCGCTTGGCCAGCTGGCGCTCCAGGCCGAGCATCGACAAAGCGTAGCGCAGCGGTTCGCGCTGCAGGGTGCTGGGGTCGCGCTCCAGGGCGCCGATCAGGGCCCGGTAACCCTCGCGCAGGTTGATGTCGTCGCCGCCGTAGACTTCCAGGGTGTCTTTCGGGTCGCGGATCAGCAGGCTGCCGAGCATGCAGCTCAAGGCCGCTTCGCTGACCTGGCCGGTCTTGGCGATCCGGTCCACCAGCACGGCGGCCAGGAATACACCGCCCAGCGCCGTCAGTTGTTCCTGAATCGGGCTCATGGACGGGCGTCCTTGCTGCTCCAGGGTTCGGCCACTTCGATCACGCCGCCACCGAGGCAGATCTCGCCGTCGTAGAACACCACGGACTGGCCGGGAGTGACGGCGCGCTGTGGGTCGTCGAAGGTGGCGCGGTAGCCGTTGGCGGTCTTTTCCAGGGTGCAGGGCTGGTCGCTCTGGCGGTAGCGCACCTTGGCGGTCAGGCGTCGCGGCTGGCTCAGGTCGATGGGGTTGACCCAATAGATGTCGGAGGCCAGCAGGGCGCGGGAGAACAGCCAGGGGTGATCATTGCCCTGGCCCACGATCAGCTCGTTGTGCTCCAGGTCCTTGATCAGCACGTACCACGGCTCTTCGCCGGCGTCTTTCAGGCCGCCGATGCCCAGGCCCTGACGCTGGCCAATGGTGTGGTACATCAAACCGTGATGGCGGCCGATGACTTCACCTTCGGTGGTCTTGATCTCGCCGGGCTGGGCCGGCAGGTATTGCTTGAGGAAGTCGCTGAAGCGCCGCTCACCGATAAAGCAGATGCCGGTGGAGTCTTTCTTCTTCGCCGTGGCCAGGTCGTGTTTTTCGGCAATGGCGCGCACTTCGGGCTTTTCCAGCTCACCTACCGGGAACAGGGTCTTGGCGATCTGCTCGCCGCCAACGGCGTGGAGGAAGTAGCTCTGGTCCTTGTTCGGGTCCAGGCCCTTGAGCAGTTCGGTGCGGCCATCGATGTCGCGACGACGCACATAGTGGCCGGTGGCGATCAGGTCGGCGCCAAGCATCATGGCGTAGTCGAGGAAGGCCTTGAACTTGATTTCGCGGTTGCAGAGGATGTCCGGGTTCGGCGTGCGGCCGGCCTTGTATTCGGCCAGGAAGTGCTCGAACACGTTGTCCCAGTATTCGGCGGCGAAGTTGGCGGTGTGCAGCTTGATGCCAATCTTGTCGCACACGGCCTGGGCGTCGGCCAGGTCGTCCATGGCGGTGCAGTATTCGGTTCCGTCGTCTTCCTCCCAGTTCTTCATGAACAGGCCTTCCACCTGGTAACCCTGCTCCATCAGCAGGAGGGCGGAAACGGAAGAATCCACGCCGCCGGACATGCCGACAATGACGCGCTTCTTTTGGTTATCAGAAGGGGCTGGATCACGCATAGGAATTCAACGGGTGTCTTGAAAAAGGACGCGATTCTAACAGGCTGAGGCCTGCAAGGCTAAAACTGCGGTTAAAGCATTGGTCGGATCAGTGCCAGGCTGTGCAACTGGCCATCCAGGTAATCGTCCAGGCACTGCAGGATCAGCTCGCTGCGCCAGTTGGCCCGTTGCTCCAGCAGTTGCTCGCGGCTCAGCCAGCGCGGGCCGATGATGCCGTCATCCAACTGATAGTCCGGATGATGGCGCAGTGGCTTGGCGGCAAAGCACACGCGCTGGTAGGTCACGCCGTTGCTGGGGGCGGTGTAGAGGTAGATGCCGACCACGCCGGTCAACTCCACGTCCCAGCCGGTTTCTTCCAGGGTTTCGCGGACGGCGGCCTGGAGCAGGCTTTCATTGGCATCCAGGTGCCCGGCGGGCTGGTTGAGCACGGCTTGTTCGCCCTGGTATTCCTCGACGAACAGGAAGCTGCCCTGGTCCTCGACGATGGTGGCGACAGTAATATGCGGTTGCCATTCCATAAAGGCACTCCTTTATAAAGGGTGAACATTGTAGGAGCCGGCTTGCCGGCGAAGCGAGCGCTGTCTGTTTCGCCGACAGGCCGGTTGCTGCGGACTCCAGAAGCACAAACCCCGGCGCGGGGCCGGGGTTTGTGTGTTCGCTCGTGCTTACACCAGCGCAGCGATGGCCGCGTTGAGGGTGGCGCTCGGGCGCATGGCTTGGCTCACCAGCTCGGGGTTGGCGCTGTAGTAGCCACCGATGTCCACGGGCTTGCCCTGTACGGCGTTGAGCTCGGCGACGATGGTCGCTTCGTTCTCGGTCAGGGTCTTGGCCAGGGTGCTGAACTGCGCTTGCAGGGCAGCGTCCTCGGTCTGGGCGGCCAGGGCTTGAGCCCAGTACAGCGCCAGGTAGAAGTGGCTGCCGCGGTTGTCGATGTTGCCGACCTTGCGCGATGGCGACTTGTTGTTGTCGAGGAACTGGCCGGTCGCCTGGTCCAGGGTCTTGGCCAGCACCAGGGCTTTGGGGTTGTTGTAGGTGTTGCCCAGGTGCTCCAGGGAAGCGGCCAGGGCCAGGAACTCACCCAGGGAGTCCCAGCGCAGGAAGTTCTCTTCCAGCAGCTGCTGTACGTGCTTGGGAGCCGAGCCGCCGGCGCCGGTTTCGAACAGGCCGCCGCCGTTCATCAGCGGCACGATCGACAGCATCTTGGCGCTGGTGCCCAGTTCCATGATCGGGAACAGGTCGGTCAGGTAGTCGCGCAGTACGTTGCCGGTCACCGAGATGGTGTCCTTGCCGTCGCGGGTGCGGGACAGGGTGAACTTCATGGCTTCGACCGGGGACATGATGCGGATGTCCAGGTCGCTGGTGTCGTGATCCTTCAGGTAGGCCTGAACTTTCTCGATCATCACGCCGTCGTGGGCACGCATCGGGTCCAGCCAGAAAATGGCCGGGGTGCTGCTGGCGCGAGCACGGTTGACCGCCAGTTTGACCCAGTCCTGGATCGGCGCGTCTTTGGTCTGGCACATGCGGAAGATGTCGCCGGCTTCGACTTTCTGCTCCAGCAGCAGGCTGCCTTTGCTGTCGGTGACGCGAACCACGCCGTCAGCCTTGATTTCGAAAGTCTTGTCGTGGGAACCGTATTCTTCGGCTTTTTTCGCCATCAGGCCAACGTTCGGCACGCTGCCCATGGTGGTCGGATCGAACGCGCCATTGGCTTTGCAGTCTTCGATCACGGCCTGGTAGATGGTGGCGTAGCAACGGTCCGGGATCACGGCCTTGGTGTCGTGCAGCTGGCCGTCGGTGCCCCACATCTTGCCGGAGTCACGGATCATGGCAGGCATCGAGGCGTCGACGATCACGTCGCTCGGCACGTGCAGGTTGGTGATGCCTTTGTCGGAGTTGACCATGGCCAGGGCAGGGCGGGCTGCGTAGACGGCCTGGATGTCGGCTTCGATCGCAGCTTGCTGGTCGGCCGGCAGGGCCTTGATGCGGGCGTACAGGTCGCCGATGCCGTTGTTCAGGTTGAAGCCGATTTCTTGCAGTACGGTGGCGTGCTTGCTCAGGGCATCCTGATAGAACTCGGCAACGATCTGGCCGAACATGATCGGGTCGGAGACCTTCATCATGGTGGCCTTGAGGTGTACCGAGAGCAGTACGCCTTGCTTCTTGGCGTCTTCGATTTCAGCGGCGATGAAGGCGCGCAGGGCCTTTTTGCTCATTACGGCGCAGTCGAGGATCTCGCCGGCTTGCACGGCGGTCTTTTCCTTCAGGACGGTGGCAGTGCCGTCCTGGGCGATCAGTTCGATCTTGACGCTGTCGGCTGCTTCGATCAGGGCCGCTTTTTCGCTGCCGTAGAAGTCGCCGTTGCTCATGTGGGCAACGTGGGACTTGGAGTCCTTGGCCCAGGCGCCCATCTTGTGCGGGTGCTTGCGCGCATAGTTCTTCACCGACAGCGGAGCGCGGCGATCGGAGTTGCCTTCACGCAGGACCGGGTTCACGGCGCTGCCCTTGACCTTGTCGTAACGCGCCTTGGCGTCTTTGTCGGCGTCGCAGGTCACGGTTTCTGGGTAGTCCGGCAGCGCATAGCCCTGGGCCTGCAGCTCTTTGATCGCGGCTTGCAGTTGCGGGACCGAGGCGCTGATGTTCGGCAGCTTGATGATGTTGGCTTCTGGGGTGACCGCCAGCTCGCCCAGTTCGGCAAGGTGGTCCGGCACCGCTTTGGTACCCAACTGCTCAGGGAAGCTGGCGAGGATGCGGCCGGCCAGGGAGATGTCGCGGGTTTCCACGGCGATATCAGCCGAAGCGGTGAAGGCTTCTACGATAGGCAGCAGGGAATAGGTGGCGAGGGCCGGGGCTTCGTCGGTGAAGGTGTAGATGATCTTCGAGCGGGTGGGCATATTCGGATTAACTCTCTTCTTTGCTAAAGCGTGCGCAGAAACTCGAGGTGCGCCGGGTAAGCGCTTTCGTTCAAAGGTCATCCATGAGCCGAATGTCGAGGTTTCTTCGCGGTGATGTTGGGTGCATCAGTCGAGCGTCAAGCGGGTGGGCTGCGGTAACAACCCGGCTTTGGGCGGCCATTCTCGGCTTGTTTTGTCGGTAGCAGAGCGTTCGGCCGTCGTGACTCTGTGGTCAGCGGCGGCATTATACATAGGTAGCTAGCAAAACGCCGATGCTTCATAGGCGCCCGTTCTCGTCCATTGGTCTAAAGGTCGCAGGCAGGGTGCAGGCGTAGAGTCGCTCGGGGTGCTTTACTTTGGCACTTTTCCCTTTGCTTTCAGGCTTGTAGGCCGCGAACTGTGCAGCTTTCACGGCATATGGGTGGAACATGAGGTTCCCGTCCAGATTCAACTGGGGTACGCTCGAACGCAGCCAGATGTTCAATCCACACAACGGAGTTCAGCATGGGATACAAGAAGATTCAGGTTCCAGCAGTCGGCGACAAAATCACCGTCAACGCAGACCATTCTCTCAATGTTCCTAACAACCCGATTATTCCTTTCATCGAAGGCGACGGTATTGGTGTTGATATCAGCCCGGTCATGATCAAGGTTGTCGATGCTGCGGTTAAGAAGGCTTACGGCGGCGAACGCAAGATTTCCTGGATGGAAGTGTATGCCGGGGAAAAAGCGACTCAAGTGTACGACCAGGACACCTGGCTTCCTCAGGAAACCCTGGACGCAGTGAAGGATTACGTGGTTTCCATCAAGGGCCCGCTGACCACTCCGGTCGGTGGTGGCATCCGTTCCCTGAACGTGGCCCTGCGTCAGCAACTCGATCTTTATGTATGCCTGCGCCCTGTGCGCTGGTTCGAAGGCGTGCCCAGCCCGGTGAAGAAGCCGGGTGACGTGGACATGACCATCTTCCGTGAAAACTCCGAAGACATTTACGCCGGCATCGAGTGGAAAGCCGGCTCGGCAGAAGCCACCAAGGTCATCAAGTTCCTCAAGGAGGAAATGGGTGTCACCAAGATCCGTTTCGACGAAAACTGCGGCATCGGCGTCAAGCCGGTTTCCCTGCAGGGCACCAAGCGTCTGGCGCGCAAGGCGCTGCAATATGTAGTGGATAACGACCGTGACTCGCTGACCATCGTGCACAAAGGCAACATCATGAAGTTCACCGAAGGTGCCTTCAAGGAATGGGCCTATGAAGTGGCGGCCGAAGAGTTCGGCGCGACCCTGCTGGACGGCGGTCCCTGGATGCAGTTCAAGAACCCGAAAACCGGCAAGAACGTCATCGTCAAGGATGCTATCGCCGACGCCATGCTCCAGCAGATCCTGCTGCGCCCGGCCGAATACGATGTGATCGCGACCCTCAACCTCAACGGTGACTACCTGTCCGACGCCCTGGCGGCGGAAGTGGGCGGCATCGGCATTGCACCAGGCGCCAACCTGTCCGATACCGTGGCCATGTTCGAAGCCACCCACGGTACCGCGCCCAAGTATGCCGGCAAGGACCAGGTCAACCCGGGCTCGCTGATCCTTTCCGCAGAGATGATGCTGCGCCACATGGGCTGGACCGAAGCAGCCGACCTGATCATCAAGGGCACCAATGGCGCAATCTCGGCCAAGACCGTGACCTATGACTTCGAACGCCTGATGGACGGTGCAACCCTGCTGTCTTCCTCGGCCTTCGGCGATGCGCTGATCTCGCACATGTAAGCTGTACGGCGCCCAAAGCAAACCGGCCGACTCAATCCCTTGAGTCGGCCGGTTTTTTTATGACTGGATGTTGGTTGGATCAGCTAAGGGCGCTTTCGGGCTGGGCCTCGGCGCTGACGATTTCGCCGGGCACCTTCAACGCGCTGATTTTGATCGCATGCAGGCCCTTGGGCCCTTGGATGATCTCGAAGCTCACAGCCTGTCCGGCTTTCAAGGTCTTGTAGCCATCCATATCGATGGCCGAGTAATGGGCAAACAGATCGTCAGTCTTGCCCTCCTCATTAATAAAGCCATAACCCTTGGCGTTGTTGAACCACTTGACCTTACCGCTAGCCATACTCATATCCCTCTGCAACAGACTCCATCACTGGAGTATCATCCAGTTCATCCGCCGCCAAGCTTGGTAAAAAGGTTGACGCCGCGGACGTTTATTACCCAATGTGGGCCCTATTGGTTGTAACACCGTTTTGCCGATAGTCAAGTTGACCCGGCGGTCGGAGTTGAAATCCTTCCAGGGCGCCCCCACCACTGTATTTGCACAACTGACGAACCTTTCTTTCCATGCATGCAATCAGCCAGATTCGACTAACATTCAATCAGGATCGCCCGGACTTGCACGACGACGATTCCGCTGGCTTGGCAGTACAGGAGGCTAAGCCTGCTCTCCAGGCGCCGCCGATGTACAAGGTGGTTTTGTTCAACGATGACTACACGCCGATGGATTTCGTCGTCGAAGTGCTCGAGATGTTTTTTAACCTGAATCGCGAGCTGGCGACCAAGGTCATGCTGGCCGTCCATACCGAAGGGCGGGCAGTGTGTGGATTGTTTACCCGCGACATCGCCGAGACCAAGGCCATGCAGGTCAACCAGTACGCCCGGGAAAGCCAGCATCCGCTACTCTGTGAAATCGAGAAGGACGGTTAACGCCGACCACTTGGGTATGAGGTGAAGCTATGTTAAACCGCGAGCTCGAAGTCACCCTCAATCTCGCCTTCAAGGAGGCCCGTTCGAAGCGTCATGAGTTCATGACCGTCGAGCACCTCCTGTTGGCTCTTTTGGATAATGAGGCCGCCGCCACCGTTTTACGTGCCTGCGGAGCAAACCTCGACAAACTCAAGCACGACCTGCAGGAGTTCATCGACTCCACCACGCCGCTGATTCCCGTGCACGACGAGGATCGCGAAACTCAGCCAACCCTGGGTTTCCAGCGCGTATTGCAACGTGCTGTCTTTCACGTACAGAGCTCGGGCAAGCGTGAAGTCACCGGTGCCAATGTGCTGGTGGCAATCTTCAGTGAGCAAGAGAGCCAGGCGGTGTTCCTGCTGAAACAGCAGAGCGTTGCCCGTATCGACGTGGTCAACTACATCGCCCATGGCATCTCCAAGGTGCCCGGGCATGGCGATCATTCTGAAGGTGAACAGGATATGCAGGACGAAGAGGGTGGTGAGTCGTCTTCTTCGGGCAATCCTCTGGATGCCTATGCCAGCAACCTCAATGAACTGGCCCGTCAGGGTCGCATTGATCCGTTGGTAGGGCGCGAGCAGGAAGTCGAGCGCGTAGCGCAGATCCTGGCGCGCCGGCGCAAGAACAACCCGCTGCTGGTGGGTGAGGCAGGCGTGGGCAAGACCGCGATTGCCGAGGGCCTGGCCAAGCGCATCGTCGACAATCAAGTGCCGGACCTGCTGGTCAACAGCGTCGTCTACTCGCTGGATCTCGGGGCGTTGCTGGCCGGTACCAAATACCGCGGCGATTTCGAGAAGCGCTTCAAGGCGCTGCTGGGCGAATTGAAAAAGCGCCCTCAGGCGATCCTGTTCATCGACGAAATCCACACCATCATCGGTGCCGGTGCGGCCTCCGGTGGGGTGATGGACGCCTCGAACCTGCTCAAGCCGCTGCTGTCCTCGGGTGATATCCGTTGCATCGGTTCGACTACCTTCCAGGAGTTCCGTGGCATTTTCGAGAAGGACCGGGCCTTGGCGCGGCGCTTCCAGAAAGTCGATGTGTCCGAGCCCTCGGTTGAAGACACCATTGGCATCCTGCGCGGCCTCAAGGGGCGTTTCGAGCAGCATCACAGTATCGAATACAGTGATGAAGCCCTGCGTGCCGCTGCAGAATTGGCCTCGCGCTATATCAATGACCGGCATATGCCGGACAAGGCCATCGACGTCATCGACGAGGCAGGGGCCTATCAGCGCCTGCAGCCGGCGGAGAAGCGCGTGAAGCGCATCGAAGTGGCCCAGGTCGAAGACATCGTGGCGAAAATCGCGCGGATTCCACCAAAACACGTCACCAGTTCCGATAAAGAGCTGCTGCGCAATCTTGAGCGCGATCTCAAGCTGACGGTGTTTGGCCAGGATGCGGCGATCGATTCGCTGTCTACCGCGATCAAGCTGTCCCGTGCAGGCCTGAAATCGCCGGACAAGCCGGTCGGTTCCTTCCTGTTCGCCGGTCCTACCGGTGTCGGCAAGACCGAAGCGGCGCGGCAGTTGGCCAAGGCCATGGGGATCGAGCTGGTACGCTTCGACATGTCCGAGTACATGGAGCGGCACACCGTCTCGCGCTTGATTGGTGCGCCTCCCGGCTATGTTGGTTTCGATCAGGGTGGCTTGCTGACCGAGGCCATCACCAAGCAGCCGCATTGCGTATTGCTGCTCGATGAAATCGAGAAGGCCCACCCGGAAGTCTTCAACCTGCTGCTGCAGGTGATGGACCACGGGACCCTGACCGACAACAACGGGCGCAAGGCGGATTTCCGCAATGTGATCGTCATCATGACCACCAACGCCGGTGCTGAAACCGCGGCGCGAGCCTCCATCGGTTTCACGCATCAGGATCACTCTTCCGATGCCATGGAAGTGATCAAGAAGAGCTTCACGCCGGAGTTCCGCAACCGTCTGGACACCATTATCCAGTTCGGTCGCCTGAGCCACGAAGTGATCAAGAGCGTGGTGGACAAGTTCCTTACCGAGCTTCAGGCGCAGCTGGAAGACAAGCGCGTGCAGCTGGAAGTGACCGATGCCGCTCGCAGCTGGCTGGCCGCCGGTGGTTACGACGTGACCATGGGCGCCCGTCCGATGGCGCGCTTGATCCAGGACAAGATCAAGCGTCCCCTGGCCGAGGAGATCCTGTTTGGCGAGTTGTCCGACCATGGCGGTGTGGTCCACATCGACATCAAGGATGGCGAGCTGACCTTCGATTTCGAGACCACGGCGGAAATGGCTTGATCGCCGCATAACGCAGCAGTACAGCCAAAGGCACCGGGAGGTGCCTTTGTGCTATCTGGCGTTTGAAACGTTTTTTTGCAGACGAACAAAAACGCCCGGCATAACCGGGCGTCTTGTATTGACTTGCTTAGCGAGCGCGGTAAGTGATGCGCCCTTTGCTCAAGTCATAGGGCGTCAGCTCGACGCGCACTTTGTCACCGGTAAGAATACGAATGTAGTTCTTGCGCATCTTGCCGGAAATATGCGCGGTTACGACGTGCCCATTTTCCAACTCCACACGAAACATGGTGTTGGGCAGGGTGTCGACGACAGTGCCTTCCATTTCGAAGCTGTCTTCTTTCGACATGCAGTAAAGCCCTCGGTGTCCAATGAATGGCCCGGTGCAACTGCGCCAGGCAAAAGCGGCGTGCATTGTGCCCGAAAAGTGGGGTTTAAGCCAAGACCTTCTAGTTGAGGATCACCCATCTCTGGTTAACCAGCAGCTCTATGGGGCGATATTGGGTCTTGTAGTTCATCTTTTTGCAGTTCTTGATCCAGTAGCCGAGGTACACCGCATCCAGCCCCAGGCGCAGGGTTTCGCCGATTTGCCAGAGGATCGCAAAGCGCCCGAGGCTGCGGCGCTCTTCGTCGGGTTCATAGAAGGTGTAGACCGCTGAAAGGCCATTGGGCAGCAGGTCGGTGACCGCCACGGCCAGCAGGCGGCCGTCCAGGCGGAACTCGTAGAAGCGCGAGAAGGGCAGGTCTCGAACCAGGAAGGTCGAGAACTGGTCGCGGCTTGGGGGGAACATGTCGCCATCGGCGTGGCGTTGCTCGATGTAGCGCTGGTAGAGGTCGAAATACTCTTCGCTGAAGCAGGGTTTGGCCGCGTGTACGGTCAGGTCGCTGTTGCGTTTGAGAATGCGCTTTTGCTGGCGGCTGGGCAGGAACTGTGTAGCAGGAATGCGCGCCGGCACGCAGGCGTTGCAGTTCTGGCAGTGGGGGCGATACAGATGATCGCCGCTGCGCCGAAAGCCCATTTCCGACAGATCCGCGTAGACATGCACGTCCATGGGCTGGCTGGGATCGAGGAACAGAGTGGTCGCCTGTTCGTCGGGCAGGTAGCTGCAAGAGTGGGGTTGGGTGGCATAGAACTTCAGGCGCGCCAACTCGGTCATGAGTCAACCCTCGGAATAAGCTTTGCAATTAAGTGTAAGCCACCCCCGGCAAACCCGCCTAGGAAACCCATATGGCGCGGCTCGGCAGGTCCAGGTGGTGTTTCAGGTAATTCGCGAACTCTGGCCGGGAAATGGATCGGGCGCCGAGGCTGTGCAGGTGTTCGGTGGGCATCTGGCAGTCGATCAGCACAAATCCCCACGCCTTCAAGCGCTCCACCAGAGTGGCAAAGCCGAATTTCGAGGCATTGTCGGCGCGGCTGAACATCGACTCGCCGAAAAACAGCTGCCCCATGGCCAGTCCATACAAGCCGCCTACCAGGACTCCCTGATCCCAGACTTCCACCGAATGGGCGTAGCCGCGTTGATGCAGTTGCAGGTAGGCGCGTTGCATCGCTTCGCTGATCCAGGTGCCGTCGGCATAGGCGCGAGGCGCAGCACAGGCGCTGATGACTGCGGCAAAGTCCTGATCGAAGGTCACCTGATAGCGTTGTTTGCGCAACAGTTTGCCCAGGCTGCGGGAAACATGCAGTTCGTCCGGGAATAACACTGTGCGCGGATCGGGGGACCACCAGAGAATCGGCTGGCCTTCGGAAAACCAGGGAAAGCAGCCGTGACGATAGGCCTGGATCAGGCGGTCGGCAGACAAGTCTCCGCCCGCGGCCAGCAAGCCATTGGGCTCGCGCATGGCCTTTTCCAGCGGCGGGAAGTCGAGTGTGTTGCGTTGTAACCAGGTCAGCATGGTATCCAGACTTGCGGCAGGGGAGGGCGGTGGCGAGCCATTGCGGGCCCGCCACAAGCGTAGGGCGAGGGCTTAGTTGTCGTCGAGGAATTTTTCCGCATCTAGCGCTGCCATGCAGCCGGCGCCGGCCGAAGTGATGGCCTGGCGATAGACGTGGTCGGCCACGTCGCCGGCGGCAAATACCCCCTGGATGCCGGTGGCCGTGGCATTGCCTTCGCTGCCTCCACGCACCAGCAGGTAGCCGTCGCGCATCTCCAGTTGGCCCTGGAACAGATCGGTATTGGGCTTGTGGCCGATGGCGATAAACACCCCGGCCAGTGCCAGATCCTTGGTTTCTCCACTGTGGCTGTCCTTGAGGCGGGCGCCGGTCACGCCGCTGGCATCGCCCAGCACTTCCTCCAGGTGCTGGTTCCAGTGCAGGCGGATATTGCCATTGGCGGCCTTGTCGAACAGCTTGTCCTGGAGAATCTTCTCGGCCCGCAGCTTGTCGCGGCGATGCACCAGGTGCACTTCTTTGGCGATGTTCGACAGGTACAGTGCTTCCTCCACGGCGGTGTTGCCGCCGCCCACCACTGCCACCACCTGATTGCGGTAGAAGAAGCCATCGCAGGTGGCGCAGGCGGAAACCCCCTTGCCGGCAAAGGCCTCTTCGGAGGGTAGGCCCAGGTATTGCGCCGAGGCGCCGGTGGCGATGATCAGCGCGTCGCAACTGTAGGTGCCGCTGTCGCCGATGAGGATAAACGGCCGCTGCTGCAACTGTGCGGTGTGGATGTGGTCATAGACGATCTCGGTGTCGAAGCGTTCGGCGTGTCTCTGCATCCGCTCCATCAGCACCGGGCCGGTCAGGCCTTCGACATCGCCGGGCCAGTTGTCGACTTCGGTGGTGGTGGTCAGTTGGCCGCCGGCTTGCAAACCGGTGATCACCGTCGGTTTGAGGTTGGCCCGAGCGGCATAGACGGCAGCGCTGTAACCGGCAGGGCCAGAGCCCAGAATGATCAGGCGTGAATGCTTCGCATCGTTCATAAAAACACCTCATAAGCCTTTGTCACAAAAGAGAATGCATGCTCCAATTGAACAGTGCGTAACAGGCCGTTGACTATGCTGGTCGGAGGGTTCCGACGTGGCATGGCGTGAACAAACCCGTACAATACGACGCTGTACCGGGTTTATTCAGAATTGCACTGTTTCAGAAGCAAGGGGCAGAGTGTTAAAAGTAGCCCCAGTTACGCCGGTCAACTTTATTTACCTGCTCGGATTGAGCAGTATCTTGTAGTCAATCACCCGTTGGACGCGCCCTTGGCGCAGGAAAAGACGCGTTTTGAAGAAATCCACCGCAGCACCTAAACCTGTTGTTCCGCTCTGGCGTCAACAATTGCACTACCGGCTCAAGGAAGGTGCGTTGATCGCCATTGGCGCCCTGTGCCTGTTCTTGATGATGGCACTTCTGACCTATGGGAAAGATGATCCGGGCTGGAGTCATAACAGCAAGATTGAAGACGTGCAGAACTTCGGTGGCCCGGCCGGTTCCTACAGCGCCGATATCCTGTTTATGGTGTTGGGTTACTTCGCCTATATCTTCCCGCTGCTGTTGGCGATCAAGACCTACCAGATCTTCCGCCAGCGCCATGAGCCCTGGCAGTGGAGCGGCTGGCTGTTTTCCTGGCGGCTGATCGGCCTGGTGTTCCTGGTGCTGTCGGGCGCCGCGCTGGCCCATATCCATTTCCATGCCGCCACGGGCCTGCCGGCCGGTGCCGGTGGCGCCCTGGGCGAAAGCCTGGGCGACCTGGCCAAGAATGCCCTGAACGTGCAGGGCAGCACCCTGATGTTCATTGCCCTGTTCCTGTTCGGCCTGACGGTGTTCACCGACCTGTCGTGGTTCAAGGTGATGGACGTGACCGGCAAGATCACCCTCGACCTGTTCGAACTGTTCCAGGGCGCCGCCAACCGCTGGTGGGATGCGCGCGTGGAGCGCAAGCAACTGGTGGCGCAATTGCGCGAAGTGGATGCCCGGGTCGATGAAGTCGTGACCCCGAACGTGGCCGACAAGCGCGAGCAGGCCAAGGTCAAGGAGCGCCTTATCGAGCGCGAGCAGGCCCTGAGCAAGCACATGTCCGAGCGCGAAAAGCAGGTGCCGCCAGTGATCACGCCGATCGCCACCAAGGCGCCGGAGCCCAGCAAGCGCGTGCAGAAAGAGAAACAGGTGCCGTTGTTCGTCGACAGCGCGGTGGAAGGCACCTTGCCGCCGATCTCGATCCTCGACCCGGCAGAAAAGAAACAGCTGAACTATTCCCCCGAATCCCTGGCGGCGGTTGGCCACCTGCTGGAGATCAAGCTCAAGGAGTTCGGCGTCGAAGTCTCGGTGGATTCGATCCACCCGGGGCCGGTGATTACCCGTTACGAAATCCAGCCGGCGGCAGGGGTGAAGGTCAGCCGGATCGCCAACCTGGCCAAGGACCTGGCGCGTTCCCTGGCCGTGACCAGTGTTCGCGTAGTGGAAGTGATTCCCGGCAAGACCACCGTGGGCATCGAGATTCCCAACGAAGACCGGCAGATCGTGCGCTTCTCCGAAGTGCTCTCGACCCCTGAATACGACAACTTCAAATCCCCGGTCACCCTGGCCCTGGGTCACGATATCGGCGGCAAGCCGATCATCACTGACCTGGCAAAAATGCCTCACCTGCTGGTGGCCGGTACCACCGGTTCCGGTAAGTCGGTGGGGGTCAACGCGATGATCCTGTCGATCCTGTTCAAGTCCGGCCCGGAAGACGCCAAGCTGATCATGATCGACCCGAAGATGCTCGAACTGTCGATCTACGAGGGCATTCCGCATCTGCTGTGCCCGGTGGTGACCGACATGAAGGACGCGGCCAACGCCCTGCGCTGGAGCGTGGCTGAGATGGAGCGGCGCTACAAGCTCATGGCCAAGATGGGCGTGCGCAACCTCTCGGGCTTCAACGCCAAGGTCAAGGAAGCGATTGAAGCAGGTACCCCGCTGGCCGACCCGCTGTACAACCGCGAAAGCATCCACGACGAAGCGCCGCTGCTGACCAAGCTGCCGACCATCGTGGTGGTGGTGGACGAATTCGCCGACATGATGATGATCGTCGGCAAGAAGGTTGAGGAACTGATCGCCCGTATCGCCCAGAAGGCCCGTGCCGCCGGTATCCACCTGATTCTCGCCACCCAGCGCCCATCGGTGGACGTGATCACCGGCCTGATCAAGGCCAACATTCCGACCCGTATGGCGTTCCAGGTGTCGAGCAAGATCGACTCGCGGACCATCATCGACCAGGGCGGTGCCGAACAATTGCTGGGCCACGGTGACATGCTCTACATGCCGCCGGGCACCAGCCTGCCGATCCGCGTCCACGGCGCCTTCGTTTCCGATGATGAAGTGCACCGCGTGGTGGAGGCCTGGAAGCTGCGCGGTGCGCCGGAATACAACGACGATATCCTCAACGGTGTCGAAGAGGCGGGCAGTGGTTTCGAAGGTAGCAGCGGCGGGGGTGACGGCGATGATCCGGAAGCCGACGCGCTCTACGACGAAGCCGTGCAGTTCGTCCTGGAAAGCCGCCGGGCCTCGATCTCGGCGGTACAGCGCAAGCTGAAGATTGGCTACAACCGCGCCGCCCGGATGATCGAGGCCATGGAAATGGCCGGGGTGGTGACGGCGATGAACACCAACGGCTCCCGCGAAGTGCTGGCGCCGGGCCCGACGCGCGACTGATCCCTGTTTCGCTTGCAGCGGCGTGAAGTCACGCCGCTCGTATACCCATCCAATTAATGAGGAATTCCATGCGCCTGATTCGCATGTTGCTGCTGCCGGTATTGGCTGTGACCACCTTGTCGGCCCACGCCGACCCCAAAGACGTGGCGCGCCTGACCCAGTTGCTGGAAAAGTCCCAGACCCTGACCGCGCGTTTCTCCCAGCTGACCCTGGATGGCAGCGGCACCCAGTTGCAGGAAACCGCCGGCGAGATGTCCCTGCAGCGCCCGGGCCTGTTCTACTGGCACACCGATGCGCCACAAGAACAGCTGATGGTTTCCGACGGCCAGAAAGTCTCCCTGTGGGACCCGGACCTGGAGCAGGTGACCATCAAGAAGCTCGACCAGCGCCTAACCCAGACCCCGGCCCTGTTGCTCTCCGGTGACGTGTCGAAAATCAGCGAAAGCTTCGACATCACCTCCAAGGAAGCCGGCGGCGTGATGGACTTCACCCTCAAGCCGAAAACCCGCGACACCCTGTTCGACAGCCTGCGCCTGTCGTTTCGCAACGGCATGATCAACGACATGCAGTTGATCGACAGCGTTGGCCAGCGCACCAATATCCTGTTCACCGGGGTCAAGGCCAACGAAGCCATCCCGGCGTCCAAGTTCAAGTTCGACATCCCCAAGGGTGCCGATGTGATCCAAGAGTAAGCAGCCGCAACCGCAAGGTTTCGAAGGTAGTCCATGGACCTGTTTCGTAGTGCCCCGATTGCCCAGCCACTGGCCGCACGCCTGCGTGCGACCAACCTGGACGAGTACGTTGGCCAGCAGCACCTGTTGGCCCGGGGCAAGCCGCTGCGCGAGGCCCTGGAGCAGGGCGCGCTGCATTCGATGATCTTCTGGGGCCCGCCCGGGGTCGGCAAGACCACCCTGGCGCGGCTGTTGGCGGAAGTCTCGGATGCCCACTTCGAAACCGTCTCGGCGGTGCTGGCCGGGGTCAAGGAGATCCGCCAGGCGGTGGAAGTCGCCAAGCAGCAGGCCGGGCAATACGGTCGGCGAACCATTCTGTTTGTCGACGAAGTGCACCGCTTCAACAAATCGCAGCAGGATGCCTTCCTGCCCTACGTGGAAGACGGCACGCTGATCTTTATCGGCGCCACCACGGAAAACCCGTCCTTCGAGCTCAACAACGCCTTGCTCTCCCGAGCGCGGGTCTATGTGCTCAAGAGCCTGGATGAAGCGGCCCTGGGCACCCTGGTACAGCGCGCCCTGACCGAGGAGCGGGGGCTGGGCAAGCGCCAGCTGAGCCTCAGCGATGAAGGCTTCCAGATGTTGCTGTCGGCCGCCGATGGCGATGGCCGGCGCATGCTCAACCTGCTGGAAAACGCCTCGGACCTGGCGGAAGACGGTGGCGAGATCAGTGTCGATCTGTTGCAAAGCCTGCTGGGTGACACCCGCCGGCGTTTCGACAAGGGCGGCGAAGCCTTCTACGACCAGATTTCCGCGTTGCACAAGTCGGTGCGCGGCTCCAATCCCGACGGCGCCCTGTACTGGTTCGCGCGCATGCTCGACGGCGGCTGCGACCCGTTGTACCTGGCCCGGCGCGTGGTGCGCATGGCCAGCGAAGACATTGGCAACGCCGACCCGCGGGCCCTGAGCCTGTGCCTGGCGGCCTGGGATGTGCAGGAGCGCCTGGGTAGCCCCGAAGGCGAGCTGGCAGTGGCCCAGGCCATCACCTACCTGGCCTGTGCGCCGAAGAGCAACGCCGTGTACATGGGCTTCAAGGCCGCCATGCGCGCTGCTGCCGAGCACGGCTCGCTGGAAGTGCCGATCCATCTGCGCAATGCTCCGACCAAGCTGATGAAGCAACTGGGCTACGGCGACGAATACCGCTACGCCCATGACGAGCCGGATGCCTACGCCGCCGGTGAAGACTATTTCCCCGAAGAACTCGAACCCTTGCCGCTCTACCAGCCGGTGCCCCGTGGCCTGGAACTGAAGATCGGCGAGAAGCTCAAGCACCTGGCCGCCCTGGACCGGGCCAGCCCCTTGCAGCGGAGAAAACCTTGATCCCCCTGATCCTCGCAGTCTCCGCCGGCGGCGTGGCCGGCACCCTGTTGCGCTTTGCCACCGGCAACTGGATCAACGCCAATTGGCCGCGGCACTTCTATACCGCGACGCTGGCCGTTAATATCGTGGGCTGCCTGCTGATCGGCGTGTTGTACGGGCTGTTCCTGGTCCGTCCGGAAGTGCCGATCGAAGTGCGTGCCGGATTGATAGTGGGCTTCCTCGGTGGCCTGACGACTTTTTCATCCTTTTCACTGGATACCGTGCGTCTGCTGGAAAGCGGACAAGTGGCGCTGGCCCTGGGCTACGCGGCACTGAGTGTATTCGGCGGGCTGCTTGCTACCTGGGCCGGCCTGTCCTTGACCAAACTTTGATAAACGAGAGAACGACATGCTCGATTCCAAACTGTTACGTAGCAACCTCCAGGACGTAGCGGATCGTCTGGCATCCCGCGGCTTTGCCCTGGATGTGGCACGCATCGAAGCGCTGGAAGAACAGCGCAAGACCGTGCAGACCCGCACCGAGCAACTGCAGGCTGAACGTAACGCGCGCTCCAAGTCCATCGGCCAGGCCAAGCAACGCGGCGAAGACATCGCCCCGCTGATGGCCGACGTTGAGCGCATGGGGAACGAGCTGAGCTCCGGCAAGGCGGAGCTGGAAAACATCCAGAACGAACTGGATTCGATCCTGTTCGGCATTCCCAACCTGCCCCATGAGTCGGTGCCGGTGGGCGAAGACGAAGACGGCAACGTCGAAGTGCGCCGCTGGGGCACTCCGACCGCCTTCGATTTCCCGATCAAGGACCACGTGGCCCTGGGCGAAACCCACGGCTGGCTGGACTTTGAAACCGCCGCCAAGCTGTCCGGCGCGCGTTTTGCCCTGTTGCGCGGCCCGATCGCCCGTCTGCACCGCGCCCTGGCGCAGTTCATGATCAACCTGCACACCGGCGAGCACGGCTACGAAGAGGCCTACACCCCGTACCTGGTGCAGGCTCCGGCGCTGGTGGGCACCAGCCAGTTGCCGAAGTTCGAGGAAGACCTGTTCAAGATCACTCGCGAAGGCGAAGCCGATCTGTACCTGATCCCGACCGCTGAAGTGTCGCTGACCAACATCGTCGCTGGCGAGATTCTCGACGCCAAGCAACTGCCGCTGAAGTTCGTCG
This sequence comes from Pseudomonas sp. NFPP12, assembly GCF_900103205.1. Lineage (NCBI taxonomy): Bacteria > Pseudomonadati > Pseudomonadota > Gammaproteobacteria > Pseudomonadales > Pseudomonadaceae > Pseudomonas > Pseudomonas sp. NFPP12. The sequence goes on along the minus strand of NZ_FMWW01000008.1, from coordinate 77,315 downwards.
CCCACACGCCGTGCTTCCGTAGTGAAGCCGGTGCCTCGGGTCGCGACACCCGCGGCATGATCCGCCAGCACCAGTTCGACAAGGTCGAGATGGTCCAGGTGGTCGAGCCGTCGACCTCCATGGAAGCCCTGGAAGGCCTGACCGCCAACGCCGAGAAAGTCCTGCAACTGCTGCAACTGCCGTACCGCGTACTGGCCCTGTGCACCGGCGACATGGGCTTCAGTGCGGTCAAGACCTACGACCTGGAAGTCTGGGTACCGAGCCAGGACAAGTACCGCGAGATCTCCTCGTGCTCCAACTGTGGCGACTTCCAGGCCCGCCGCATGCAGGCGCGCTTCCGCAACCCGGAAACCGGTAAGCCGGAGCTGGTGCACACCCTCAACGGTTCCGGCCTGGCCGTGGGTCGCACCCTGGTGGCGGTGCTGGAGAACTACCAGCAGGCCGACGGTTCGATCCGTGTGCCGGATGTGCTGAAGCCGTACATGGGTGGCCTTGAGGTCATCGGCTAAATGGAATATCTGCCGCTGTTTCACAACCTTCGCGGCAGTCGTGTGTTGGTGGTCGGCGGAGGGGAGATTGCCTTGCGCAAATCCCGTCTGCTGGCCGATGCCGGTGCGCAGCTGCGAGTGGTCGCACCTGAAATAGAAGCGCAATTGCAGGAACTGATCGTCGCCAGCGGCGGTGAGTCCCTGTTGCGCGGGTATGTCGAGGCGGACCTCGACGGCTGCACCCTGATCATCGCCGCCACCGACGACGAATCCCTGAATGCCCAGGTCTCCGCCGATGCCCATCGGCGTTGCGTGCCGGTCAATGTGGTGGACGCGCCGGCCCTGTGCAGCGTGATCTTCCCGGCCATCGTCGACCGTTCGCCGCTGGTCATCGCAGTCTCCAGTGGCGGCGATGCGCCGGTGCTGGCGCGGCTGATCCGGGCCAAGCTGGAAACCTGGATTCCTTCCACCTACGGCCAACTGGCCGGGTTGGCGGCGCGTTTCCGCGCCCAGGTCAAAGGCCTGTTTCCGGATGTGCAGCAACGCCGGGCGTTCTGGGAGGACGTGTTCCAAGGGCCCATTGCCGATCGTCAGCTGGCGGGGCAGGGGGCGGAAGCCGAACGTCTGTTGCAGGCCAAGATTGCGGGCAAGGCGCCTCATGCGCCGGGCGAGGTGTATCTGGTGGGTGCAGGCCCGGGTGATCCGGACCTGCTGACCTTCCGCGCCCTGCGCCTGATGCAGCAGGCCGATGTGGTGCTCTACGACCGCCTGGTGGCGCCGGCGATTCTCGAGCTGTGCCGCCGCGACGCCGAACGCATCTACGTCGGCAAGCGTCGTGCCGATCACGCCGTGCCCCAGGAACAGATCAACCAGCAACTGGTGACCCTGGCCCAGCAAGGCAAGCGGGTGGTGCGCCTGAAGGGTGGTGATCCGTTCATCTTCGGCCGGGGTGGCGAAGAGATCGAAGAGCTGGCGGCCCACGGCATTGCGTTCCAGGTGGTGCCGGGGATTACCGCGGCCAGTGGTTGCTCGGCCTATGCCGGGATTCCCCTGACTCACCGTGACTACGCACAGTCAGTGCGCTTCGTCACCGGCCATCTCAAGGACGGCACCAGCAACCTGCCCTGGAGCGACCTGGTGGCGCCGGCCCAGACCCTGGTGTTCTACATGGGCCTGGTGGGCTTGCCGACCATCTGCGAGCAACTGATCAAGCACGGTCGCGGCGCCGACACCCCGGCGGCGCTGGTTCAGCAGGGCACCACCAGCAACCAGCGTGTCTTCACCGGCACCCTGGGCAACCTGCCGGCCCTGGTGGCGGAACACGAAGTGCATGCCCCGACCTTGGTGATCGTTGGCGAAGTGGTCCAGCTACGCGAGAAGCTGGCCTGGTTCGAAGGCGCTCAGTCCGAGGTCTGAAAAGCTTCGCCGGCAAGCCGGCTCCTACACATTCCGCTGTTGTAGGAGCCGGCTTGCCGGCGAAAGCGTCCTCAACCCCTGCACCAAACCCCTTGCCCACTCAACCGCTGCCGATCATGGCCGCGGCTGAAGTCCTGTAACGGCCCCTTGGGCACAATCCCGGTCGGATTGATGGTGCGATGGCTGGCGTAGTAGTGCCCCTTGATGTGGGTAAAGTCCACGGTCTGGGCAATCCCCGGCCACTGGTACAGCTCCCGCAGCCAGTTCGACAGGTTCGGGTAATCGGCAATCCGCCGCAGGTTGCACTTGAAGTGGCTGTAGTACACCGCATCGAAGCGGATCAGGGTGGTGAACAGCCGCACGTCGGCTTCGGTCAGGTACTCGCCGGCCAGGTAGCGCTGCGTGTCGAGCAGGGCCTCCAGCGCATCCAGTTCGGCGAAGACATCATCGAACGCCGTCTCATAAGCCTTTTGCGAGGTGGCGAACCCGGCGCGGTACACGCCGTTGTTCAGTGCCGGATAGATGCGCGCGTTGAGTTCATCAATGCGTGCGCGCAATGGCTGCGGATAAAAATCCAGGCCATTGCCGGTCAAGCCGTCGAAGGCGCTGTTGAACATGCGGATGATTTCCGCCGATTCGTTGCTGACGATGCATTGGCGCTGTTTGTCCCACAGCACCGGTACGGTGACGCGGCCGGTGTAGTCCGCGGTGTCGGCGGTGTAGCGCTGGTGCATGAAGTCGAAGTGGTCCAGGGGGTCGCCGCTGGAGCCGTAGGCGGTGTCGAAGGTCCAGCCGTTCTCGCGCATCAGCCAGCTGACCACCGAGACGTCGATCAGCTTTTCCAGACCCTTGAGCTTGCGCAGGATCAGCGTGCGGTGGGCCCAGGGGCAGGCCAGGGACACATAAAGGTGGTAGCGCCCGGCCTCGGCAGCGAAGCCGCCTTCACCGCTGGGGCCGGGGCGGCCATCGGCGGTGACCCAGTGGCGACGTTGCGCCTGTTCCCGTTGGAAGGCGCCGTCCTTGCCGCTTTCGTACCACTGGTCATGCCAGCGCCCTTCGATCAGCAGACCCATGAAATGCTCCTCGGCTGTTTTGCGTTGGAGTGCAGTCTATGCCCCTGGGTTCGAACAAAAAGCGCAAAGCATGGGCGGTTTTGATCGATTAAATCGATCTGTCCCGGGCATCCCAGTACTGCTGGGCCAGGGCGAAGGCTTGCTCCCGGGGCGTGCCCAGGCCGCGCAAGGCCAGGGCCATGGTCGCCAGCAGGGCCAGTTGCGGGTAGCTGTCTTCTACATCGCCGCGCCACAGCGCCTTGAGGTGCTCGGGTTCCAGGCTGGCAGGTTTCACATGGCGTTGCGCCGACAGTGCCGGCCATTCCTCGTCCCAACTGACGCCACCGGTGCTGCCGTACAGATGGCTGGCGGTGTCCGGGTTGATCTCGATCTCGCCGCCATCGCCCTTGATCACGATGACGTTGTCCCCCAGCAGGCCGCTGGCATCGCGGTGCACTGCCTGGTAGCCGGGGTGGAAGATGCTCTGCAGGCCGCAGCGGGCGCCCAGGGGGTTGAGGATTCGCGCCAGGGAATGGATCGGTGAGCGCAGGCCGAGGATGTTGCGCAAGTCGATCATGCGCTGCAGTTGCGGCGCCCAGTCCCCTAGGGGCATGAAGGCCAGGTTGCCCTGGTCCAGTGCCTGGCCGACCGCCTGCCAGTCACGGCACAGGGGAATCCCCAGGGGTTCCAGCAATTGTTCGGTGTACAAGCGCCCGGCGGTGTGGGCGCCGCCACCGTGGAGCAGGATGCGCACGCCGTTCTGTGCCAGGCACTTGGCCGCCAGCAGGTACCAGGGCAGGTGGCGCTTCTTGCCGGCGTAGGTCGGCCAGTCGAGGTCCAGGGCAATCGCCGGGGCGTTCAGGCGTTCGCGCAAGGCTTCGGTGAAGCCCGCCAGCTCTTGCGGGCTTTCTTCCTTGTGCCGCAGCAGCATGAGGAAGGCGCCCAGCTGGGTGTCCTCGACCTTGCCGTCCAGCAGCATGCCCATGGCTTCCCGGGCTTCCTCGCGAGTCAGGTTGCGCGCGCCGCGCTTGCCCTTGCCAAGGATGCGCACGAACTGGGCGAAAGGGTGTTCTTCCGGGGTTTGGGTGAGCAGGGGGGCGAAATCGTTCATAGGCAATTGGTCGGCTTGGGCAGGCCCGCCAGCTTGGCGGCAAGTTTGGCGGGAGTGCCTTTGAACAGTCGGTTCAGGTGCAGGCTGTTGCCCTTGTCCGGGCCCAGCTTGAGGGCGGTGTACTTGATCAGCGGGCGGGTGGCCGGGGACAGCTGGAACTCTCTATAGAAGCCTTGCAGCAGCTCGAGGATTTCCCAGTGTTCCGGGCTCAGTTCAAGTGCTTCATTGGCGGCCAGGGCTTGGGCCACGTCGGCGGACCAGTCGTCGAGGTTGACCAGGTAGCCGTCCTTGTCCAGTTCGATGGCGCGAGCGCCCACGGTCAAGGTACTCATAGCCAGGTGTTGACCTTGTCATGCTGAAGGGACAGCTCGACGAAGCCCGGGTAGTCCACCGCGCGGGCCCAGGCCGGCAGGGCCAGGCCGCGGGCGTTCAGGTCTTCTTCCAGCACGTACAGATTCAAGCCGCTACGGGTGCTCAGTTCGCTGCAAATGGCGCTGCCCGGTTGCAGGGCATAGGCGGCGTCGCCGCACAGCAGCAGGCCGTCGGCGCTGCCTAGCAGACGCAGGCAACTGCTCAGGCGGGTGTCGGTGAAGGGCGAGTGGGACAACACATGCAAGGTCGACATCAGAGGGTAATCACCTGGTCAAAACGGTCGATGATCCCGGCCAGTTCCGGGGCGTCCAGCAGCTGTACATCGTCAAGACTCAAGCTCGCCGGGTCGAGGCCGCGGGCAGCGAGGCTGGCGCTGCAGGCAAACAGTTCGTCGACGCCGAACAGCGACAGCGCCTGCAGGTTGGCGCTCAGGTCTTTCTGGCGCAGCAGCGAGGCCTGTTGCCCGGGCGCCAGTTGCAGCACGCCATCATCGAGAAACAGCAGGCCGATGGGCAGGTCGAAGGCGCCGCCGGCCAGGACGATATCCAGCGCTTCCCGGGCGCCAGGGCCGGTCCACGGCGCCTGGCGGCTGATCAACAACAGGGATTTGGCCATGTCACGCCCCTCCAAAACAGATCAGGCGGTCGGCGGCCTGTACCGCGTCATGCAATTGCCCGAGCCCCGAGAGCTCCCAGGGGGCTTCGACGCTCACCGACGTGCGTTGATAGCGCTGGGCTTCGTCAGCATTCAACACACCCCGGCGCAGGGCTGCGGCGATGCACACCACGCCGTCCAGTTGATGCTGGCCGACAAACTCGCGCCATTCCCGAGGCAGGTCCTGTTCGTCCTGGGGCGTGACGATGCTGTTGGCGGCGTTGTACACGCCGTCCTGGTAGAAAAACAGCCGGACAATTTCATGCCCGCCCGCCAGCGCCGCCTGGGCGAACAGCAGGGCGCGGCGCGAGGAAGGCGCGTGGGCGGCAGAGAACAGGGCGATGGCGAACTTCATGACGGACTCGATGGATAAAACTGCGGCCATGATAAAGCTTTCTCCGAACATCGGCTAAACCCGTTTCGCCCCTGGGGCTCTGGTTCCAGGCATGCAGGACATATCGGGTAAAGCTTTGCCCGGCCCCAAACTGCGAAGCGAGGGATAGACTCGCGCCTTCATTCAACCGGGGACAAGGAGCAAGGGATGATGGATTTGAATTCGGCGGTGGTAGTGGTCACGGGGGCCGGAAGGGGCTTGGGGGCCGCGCTGGCCATCAGCCTGGCGGACCAGGGCTGCAAGCTGATTCTCTGTGGGCGCAACCCCGAGGCCCTGGCGCAGGTCAGCGCGGCCATCGAGGCGCGTACCGGCAGCCCCGCCGATCAGGTGGTGGTGGACCTGGCCAGCAGCGACAGCGTCAAGGCCGCCCTGGCTGAGATCCACGTCCGCCACCCGCAAGTGGACATCCTGATCAACAACGGCGCCATGTGGCTGGAGGCCAGCGAGCAGCCCCACAGCGCCGCTGAAGTCACCGGGGTGATCGACGCCGCACTGAGCGGCACCTTCCTCCTGACCCAGGGCCTGCTGCCGGTGCTCAAGGCTTCCAAGCGCCCGGACATCGTCACCATCGGCTCCATCAGCGGCTTGCCCAATGCACCGCTGCACAGCGTGTCGCTGCCGTTCTATGCGGCCAAGCACGGGCAACTGGCCCTGGCCGATGGCCTGCGGCAGATGCTCAAGGGCACGCCGGTGCGCTCGCTGTGCGTGCACCCGCCGTACCTGGAGGATGTCTCGCCGCTGGATGAGGCCTGGCAGCAGATTCCGGCGCGGCAGAAGGGCGAGCAGGGCACCAACCGTGATGTGGTGGAGGCCGTGATCTTCGCCCTGACCCGGCCGCGGCATATCAGCCTGTCGTCGATCGTGATCGATACCGACAGCGGCGGCCTGTTCAGCTGATAGCCATGCTCAATGTCAGCGGTTCTTGTAGCCCAGTTGCCAGCGGCGGGGGATCTTCAATGACGCCACACCCAGCAGCACGGCAAACAACCCGCTGACATACAGTGCCTTGAGCCCCAGGTGCTGTTCCAGCAAGGCGCCCAGCACCGCCCCGGCGAACATGCCGCTCCAGGGCACCAGTTGCACCCGCCAGCCGTTGCGCCGGTCGCCGAGCATCCAGCGCCCCAGGCCGCGGCCAAAGCGTGAGAGGGCGCCGGTGACGTAGGTCAGGCCGATGGGCAGGCCGTTCACTTCCTCCACCGCGGCGTTGAGCATGCCCATGGCAATGATGGCCGCCAGCAGGGCCGGCAGTTGCTGCTCGAAAGGCCAGGCGGCAGAGGCGCAGAGCAAGGCTCCGATGCTCAGCAGCAAGGGCAGGGCACGGTGCCCGGCCAGGCGACTGACCACCACGCCCAGGGCGTTACCGACGATAAAGGTCGCCACCAGGAGCAGCAGGCGCAGCACCAGGCCCGGTTCGCCATCGCTGATGGCTACGGCCATGCGCGTGGTGTTGCCGCTCATGAAGGAAACGAAATCCCCGGTGGCCATGAAGCCGATGGCGTCGGTCATCCCCGCCAGCACCGAAAGGCAGGCCACCAGCCCGAGGCCGACCCGTCCGCGCCATTTCTGCGTGTGCTGCAGGGCTGCGCTGGCCGATTGCGTGGAAGTCGAAGGCAACATCGTCGGTTCTCCTGAACAGGGACTGCGAGGGGCGCGTGCGGGTCAAGGCCGAGGGTCAAGGTGGTGCAGGGTGCAGTACTCGTCCCACGGCATGCCGGCCATCTCCGCCACTTCCCGGTGCACTTCGAGGCGCTGGGCGTGGAATTCCTCGGGGTTGGCAGCGGTCAGTTGCAGGCTCAGTTCCCAGGCGAACAGCCCCAGGCGTTCGGCTTCGGCCTCGAAGGCTTCATGCAGGCGCTCGGCGCGATACTGCGCCGGGGTTTCGCCCCGGGCCCGGGCTTCCAGGGGGTTGAGGTTGTCCAGCTGTTCGCGCAGCTCGGGGCGCTGTTCGAGGAACGTGACCAAGGCCTGTTCATGCGGGTGTTGATCGATTGCCATGAAGACTCCCGGAAAAAGCGCCACGCCAGGGCGCAAGACTGAATGGGTTACGGCCGGATGCTCAAGGCAGGTTCGGCTGAGCGGCCATCAAGCCACGCAGTCGCGCCAGATCCTTGCACGGGATGACATAGGTGCGCGCCAGCCGGTCGCCGATGCGCTGGCCGCGGCTTGATTCGCAGCAGATCAGCAGGGTCACCGGGCTGATGGCCGCTTCGAAGGGGCGGGTCGCCGAGCGGATCAATACCTGCAACAGCGAGGGGGGCTGGCCGATGCCATTGATCACTTGCAGGCCGCAAAGTGCCTTGCCGGTGGTGTAGCCACGCCACAGGTATTCGTTGAGGGGAAAATACAGGCACCAGGTGGCCAGCAGGCACCAGGTGGAGAATTGCTCCATATCCGGGTATTGGAGGCGTTCGGCCAGTCGGCACAGGACAAACCACAGCAGCAGTACCAGCAGGCCGTCGACCAGATAAGCCAGAATGCGCCGGATGATCAGGCCGGCTCTCGATACTTCCATGCACTGCCCCAAAGACTACGCCCTGTATTGAGCGCCCTATTGTAAGGCCTAAAGCCCCTGCGGGGGCGAGGCTTCACAGGGATGTGAAAAAAACGTGAAAAATAATTAGAACCTTTTGCTTTTGGCTTCCCTCGAAAAGGCTCCTGCAGCATTTGCCTTATTCAAACAGGGAGATCTACACACGATGTCAAAGGTATTCGCAACCCTTCTGGCCAGCACCTCTGCAGCCACCTTGCTGGCCCTTTCCAGCAGCGCCATGGCCGCCCCGGCCACCGGGCCGATTTCCACCCTGGGTATCCTCGGTAGCTACAACGACTTCAAGCTCGAAGGCGGTAGTGAAAGCGACAAGGAGCACCTGGGTGAAGGGGGTGTGTTCTACAACTTCGGCAACAAGATGACCGCCGAATCGGGCCTGATCTACCAGGCCGGGGTCGAGGCCAAGTTCGGCAAGAAGCACGACAACAAACTCAAGGAGGGCCAGGCCGACCTCGACCTGGGCTGGCGCGCCGCCCTGGACGCACGCAACTTTGTCGATGTGCTGGTGGGGGGTGGCTACACCTGGACCCGCTACGAGCCGGACACCGGCGACTACGACATGAAGCTCACCAACAAGTCGCCCTTCGCCAAGGCTGCCCTGGGCTACAACCACCAGTTTGACGACCTGACCATGCGCGTCGAGCTGGGTGCGCGCCATACCATCAACGGCAAGGCGCGGCTCAAGGTGGATGACGTCGGCAGCGACACCGTGGACCTCAAGGACCGCACCAACCCTTACGCCGAGGTGAATTTCTTGATGAACCAGAACGGCTCGCTGCCAGTCATGGCCGGGGTCTATTACACCCGCACCGAGTACAAGCTGGACGAAGATACGCCTGTGGCTGACAACACCAAGCTCAAGCGTAACGAGTATGGCTTCAAGGTGGGCCTGACCTTCTAAGGGCAGCCGCCCGTTCCAAGCTGCAAGAGAGCCGCCGGTGCCCGTCTTTCGATGGGGCCGGCGGTTGTGCTTTCAGCTGACGATGGGGTGTTCGCGGCCGATCTCGCTGCGCAACTGGGCGATCAGGTGCAGGCAGTGGGTGAGGCCCGGCGAGGGCTCGCCGATGCGGCGGCTGAGGATGATCGGCGAGGTGGCCTCGGCCTCCAGTAGCGGGCAGAAGCCGATGTCGTCACGGTGCAGCACCTGCACCGAGGCCGGTACCAGGGTAATGCCGATGCCGGCGCCCACCAGGCCGATGGCGGTCTGCAGTTCATTGGTCCACTGGGCGATCTTCAGGTTCAGGCCGCGGGCGTTGAACAGCGCGATCACATGGTCGGCGTAGCTCGGGCGCGGGTTGGCCGGGTACAGCACGAAAGGCTCGTCCGCCAGTTGCGCCAGGCTCACCGGTTGCCCCAGCAGCGGGTGGCCGGCGGGCAGGGCGACCACCAGGCGGTCTTCGGTCAGCACCTTCTGCACGATGGCCGGGTCGTCGATATGGATACGCCCGAAGCCGATATCGATGCGCCCGGCCTTCAAGGCTTCCACCTGCTGCAGGGTAGTCATCTCCGACAGGCCCAGTTCCAGTTCCAGGGTGCCGTTGCTGCGCAGGCGGCGGATCAGTTGCGGCAGCACGCCGTACAGGGTCGAAGGGGCAAAGCCGATGCCCAGCCAGGTCTTGTGCCCCAGGCCGATGCGCCGGGTGTTGTCGCAGACCTTGCCCAACTGCTCCAGTACCCGGTTGGAATGTTCATAGAAAAACCGCCCGGCGGCGGTCAGGCGCAACGGCCGGCCACGCTCCAGCAGCAGCACCCCCAACTCGTCTTCCAACTGCTGGATCTGCCGGCTCAACGGCGGCTGGGCGATGTGCAGGCGCTCGGCGGCGCGGGTGAAATTGAGGGTTTCCCCCAGCACCTGGAAATAGCGCAGATGACGCAGTTCCATGACAGCTCCCCAGTGGTGAAGTGCATACCTTAAAGGTATCAAGCCAGACCAATTCTATATTGGAACCCCGGAAAAAGCCGGGACAGAATCGCTGGCAGAACTTCAAGAACCTGATGGGTATGGAAATGCACGCTTCTGCCATTGAATCGATCGAGACGATCATCGTCGATCTGCCGACCATCCGCCCCCACAAGCTGGCCATGCACACCATGCAGAACCAGACCCTGGTGCTGATCCGCCTGCGCTGCGCCGACGGCATCGAAGGCCTGGGGGAATCCACCACCATCGGTGGGCTGGCCTATGGCAATGAAAGCCCGGACAGCATCAAGACCAATATCGACCGTTTCGTCGCGCCGCTGCTGATCGGCCAGGACGCCAGCAACATCAACGCCGCCATGCTGCGCCTGGAGCAGAGCATCCGCGGCAACACCTTCGCCAAATCCGGTATCGAAAGCGCCTTGCTCGACGCCCAGGGCAAGCGCCTCGGGCTGCCGGTCAGCGAACTGCTGGGCGGCCGGGTGCGCGATGCCCTGCCGGTGGCCTGGACCCTGGCCAGCGGTGACACCGCCAAGGACATCGCCGAAGCGCAGAAGATGCTCGATCTGCGCCGCCACCGCATCTTCAAGCTGAAGATCGGCGCCGGTGAAGTGGACCGCGACCTGGCCCACGTGATCGCCATCAAGAAGGCCCTGGGCGACAGCGCCAGCGTGCGGGTCGACGTCAACCAGGCCTGGGACGAAGCCGTGGCCCTGCGCGCCTGCCGCATCCTCGGCGGCAATGGCATCGACCTGATCGAACAACCGATTTCGCGCAACAACCGCGCCGGCATGGTGCGCCTGAATGCCAGCAGCCCGGCACCGATCATGGCCGACGAATCCATCGAGTGCGTGGAAGACGCCTTCAACCTGGCCCGGGAAGGGGCGGCCTCGGTATTCGCCCTGAAGATCGCCAAGAACGGCGGCCCCCGCGCCACCCTGCGCACCGCGGCAATTGCCGAGGCGGCGGGCATCGGCCTGTACGGCGGCACCATGCTCGAGGGCGGCATCGGCACCCTGGCCTCGGCCCACGCCTTCCTGACCCTGAACAAACTGAGCTGGGACACCGAACTGTTCGGCCCGCTGCTGCTGACCGAGGACATCCTCGCCGAGCCGCCGGTGTACCGGGATTTCCACCTGCATGTCTCAAAGGCACCGGGCCTTGGCCTGAGCCTGGACGAAGAGCGCCTGGCGTTCTTCCGTCGCGACAAAACCACCCCCGTGCTGCATCACACCTGAGGAGGGCTGCATGCTATTCCACGTGAAAATGACCGTGAACCTGCCGGTCGACATGAACCCCGAGCGCGCCGCGCAGCTGAAAGCCGACGAAAAGGCCCTGGCCCAACGCCTGCAGGCCGAAGGCAAGTGGCGCCACCTGTGGCGCATCGCCGGGCTGTACGCCAACTACAGCGTGTTCGACGTCGACAGCGTGCAGGAATTGCACGACACCCTGATGCAATTGCCGCTGTACCCCTACATGGCCATCGAAGTTGATGCGATGTGCAGGCATCCTTCTTCCATTCATGAGGATGACCGCTGAGACCGTGCCAGCCCGTTCACCACTCTAATAAATACAAGATGAGGATTAATCATGAACGTCAGAATTTCCCACACTGCCAGCGCCCAGCAGTTTCTTGAAGAAGCCAGCGGCCAGTTCACCGAGGGCGGCAACCCCCGGGCCAAGGCCATCATCTACCGCATCCTGCGGGATTCGGTGAACATCATCGAAGACCTGGAGATCACCCCGGAAGAGTTCTGGAAGGCCGTCAACTACCTCAACGTTCTCGGCGCCCGCCAGGAAGCCGGGCTACTGGCCGCGGGCCTGGGCCTGGAGCATTACCTGGACCTGCTGATGGACGCCGCCGACGAACAGGTGGGCAAGACCGGCGGCACTCCGCGCACCATCGAAGGGCCGCTGTACGTGGCCGGTGCACCGCTGAGCCAGGGCGAAGCGCGCCTGGACGACGGCGTCGACCCGGGGGTGGTGCTGTTCATGCAGGGGCAGGTCCGCAACACCGCCGGCGAGCCACTGGCCGGGGCCATCGTCGATGTCTGGCACGCCAACACCGGCGGCACCTATTCCTACTTCGACGGCAGCCAGTCGGAGTTCAACCTGCGCCGGCGCATCGTCACCGACGCCGAGGGCCGCTACCGCTTTCGCAGCATCGTGCCGTCCGGCTACGGTTGCCCGCCGGATGGCCCGACCCAGCAACTGCTGGACCAACTGGGCCGCCATGGCCAGCGCCCGGCGCACATCCACTTCTTCATCTCGGCCGATGACCATCGCCATCTGACCACCCAGATCAACCTGGATGGCGACCAGTACCTGCACGACGATTTTGCCTACGCCACTCGCGACGAGCTGATCGCCCAGATCACCTTCAGCGAAGACCAGGCTCGGGCCAAGGCCCTGGGGGTCAGCGGGCGCTTTGCCGAGATCGAGTTCGACTTCACCCTGCAGTCTTCGGCCCAGCCGCAAGAGCAGCAGCGCCACGAGCGGGTCCGCGCCCTGGAGGATTGAAGCGCCGACCGTGCCTGGCCCGGCCACGGAGCACCGACCCAGGTGCCCGTGGCTTTTGCCGTTATGCCGGGCCTGACGAGACTGCGCTGCGTGCCTGAAGCGCAGACCCAATAAGAACCATCAGAGTGACCCGATCATGCAGATGCATCTGTTGAGTGAGCGCAGCAGCGTGTTTGTTCAAGCCGATCCCTATGCCGTATCCGGTTACGTCAACCAGCATGTGGGCAGCCACTGCATCCGCCTGCCCCGGGCCGGCCATCCCCAGGCCAGCCTGCAGCACCGGGCCCTGGCCAGCCTGGATTTGTGCAGCATCAGCTACGGCGCCAGCGTGCGCGTCACCTCGCCGGCCCTGGAAAGCATCTACCACTTGCAAGTACTGCTGCGGGGCCACTGCCGGTGGCGTGGCCCGGGCCAGGAGCACTACTTCGCCCCGGGGGAACTGCTGCTGATCAACCCCGACGACCCGGTGGACCTGACCTATTCCGACGACTGCGAAAAATTCATCATCAAGATTCCCACCCACCTGGTGGAAAACGCCTGCCAGGAACAGCGCTGGCAGTACCCGGGGCAGGGCGTGCGCTTTCTGCGCCAGCGCTACCAACTGCAGGAACTGGAAGGCTTCGTGCCCTTGCTGAGCCTGCTGTGCCAGGAAGCCGAAGCCCTGGAAAGCATGCCCAAGGTCCAGGAGCACTACGCGCACATCCTGGTGGGCAAACTGCTGGGGCTGATGCAGACCAACGTGCAGCGCGGTGCCCTGGGCGCCTCGGCGGCGACCTTCGAACGGATTGCCGACTACATCGAACGCAACCTCAAGCACGACATCGGCTGCGAAGAACTGGCGCAACAGGCGCGCATGAGCCTGCGCTCGCTGTACGCGCTGTTCGAACGCAACGCCCGCACCACGCCGAAGAACTACATCCGCCAGCAGAAACTGCAACGGGTGCACGCCTGCCTCAGCGACCCGCACAGCCCGGTGCGCAACGTCACCGAACTGGCCCTGGATTTCGGCTTCCTGCACCTTGGGCGTTTTGCCCAAAGCTACCGCCAGCAATACGGCGAACTGCCCTCCGACACCCTCAAGCGTCGGCACTGAGCCCTTGATGGGCCCGCCTCTCGGCTCGGCGGCTGGTAGCCGCTGCCGAGCCTGCGAGGCTGCGAAAAGGTCCGCAGGACCTTGCCTGGCGATCGCCAGCCGGACTTCCAGCGGCCTTGGGATCCTGGCGTCCCTTCGGGCCGTTCGCAGCCTGCAGAAAACGGATACAGGTCTGCAGGCATTGGCTATTGCCCGTTCCCAGCCCGCCCTAGCATGGCCCTGCCTGAATAAAAACAATGGAGGCGGCGGCCATGTCCCTGCGACCCGAATACCTGCATTCCCTGCTTGAAGAAGACCCCGACCAGGGCGTCTACCGCTGCAAGCGGGAGATGTTCACCGACCCCCGGCTGTTCGACCTGGAGATGCAGCACATCTTCGAAGGCAACTGGCTGTACCTGGCCCACGAAAGCCAGATCCCCAATCCCAACGACTACTACAGCACCACCATGGGCCGGCAATCGATCTTCATCGCGCGCAACAAGAACGGCGAGCTCAACGCCTTCATCAACGCCTGCAGCCATCGCGGCGCCATGCTTTGCCGGCACAAGACCGGCAACAAGGCCTCCTTCACCTGCCCGTTCCACGGCTGGACCTTCAACAACACCGGCAAGCTGCTCAAGGTCAAGGACCCGGCCGCCGCGGGCTACCCGGCCAGCTTCAACTGCGAAGGCTCCCACGACCTGACCCGCGTCGCGCGCTTTGAGTCCTACCGTGGCTTCCTGTTCGGCAGCCTCAACCCCGACGTGCTGCCCCTGGTGGAACACCTGGGGGAGTCGGCGAAGATCATCGACATGATCGTCGACCAGTCCGCCGACGGCCTGGAAGTGCTGCGCGGCTCTTCCAGCTATATCTACGAAGGCAACTGGAAGCTCACCGCCGAGAACGGCGCCGACGGCTACCACGTCAGCTCGGTGCACTGGAACTACGCCGCCACCCAGAACCAGCGCAAGCAGCGCGAGGCCGGGGAAGACATCCGCACCATGAGCGCCGGCACCTGGGCCAAGCAGGGCGGCGGTTTCTACTCCTTTGACAAGGGCCACATGCTGCTCTGGACCCGCTGGTCCAACCCCGAAGACCGCCCGCTCTACGAGCGCCGCGACGAGCTGGCCCGGGACTTTGGCCAGGCCCGCGCCGACTGGATGATCGAGAACTCGCGCAACCTGTGCCTGTACCCCAACGTCTACCTGATGGACCAGTTCAGCTCGCAGATCCGCATCGCCCGGCCGATCGCCGTGGACCGCACCGAAATCACCATCTACTGCATCGCCCCCAAGGGCGAGAGCGACGAAGCCCGGGCCCGGCGCATCCGCCAGTACGAAGACTTCTTCAACGTCAGCGGCATGGCCACCCCCGACGACCTGGAGGAATTCCGCTCCTGCCAGCTCGGCTACCAGGGCAGCACCACGGCCTGGAACGACATGTCCCGCGGCGCCGAGCACTGGGTCCAGGGCGCGGACGACGCAGCGAAAGAAATCGACCTGCAACCGATCCTCAGCGGGGTGCGCACCGAGGACGAGGGCCTGTTCGTGATGCAGCACAAGTACTGGCAGCAAACCCTGCTCGCGGCCCTGGAGCTTGAAGCCTCTCGCCGGATCGACGTGGAGGCCGTGCAATGACCATTTCCTACGACGCCGTGCGCGATTTCCTGTACCGCGAAGCCCGCTACCTGGACGACAAGGATTGGGACAGCTGGCTGGAACTCTACGCCCCGGACGCCACCTTCTGGATGCCCTCCTGGGACGACAGCGATCAGTTGACCGAAGACCCGCAGCGGGAAATCTCGCTGATCTGGTACGGCAACCGCAGCGGCCTGGAAGACCGGGTGTTCCGCATCAAGACCGAGCGCTCCAGCGCCAGCATTCCCGACACCCGCACCTCCCACAACCTGAGCAATATCGAGCTGCTGGAGCAGGGCGACGGCCAGTGCAAGCTGCGCTTCAACTGGCACACCCTGAGCTTTCGCTACAAGACTGTGGACAGCTATTTCGGCTGCAGCTTCTACACCCTCGACCTGCGGGGCGAAAACCCGCTGATCCTGGCCAAGAAAGTCATCCTGAAGAACGACTACGTTCGTCAGGTCGTCGATATCTACCACCTCTGAGGCGACCGCCATGAGCCATCAAATCGCACTCAATTTCGAAGACGGCGTGACCCGTTTCGTCAACGCCAACCCGGGCGAAACCGTGGCCGACGCCGCCTACCGCCAGGGCATCAATGTTCCCCTGGACTGCCGCGACGGCGCCTGCGGCACCTGCAAGTGTTTTGCCGAGGCGGGGCTCTACGAGCTGGGGGAGGATTACATCGAAGACGCCCTGAGCGCCGACGAGGCCGAGCAGGGTTTTGTCCTCACCTGCCAGATGCGCGCCCTCGGTGATTGCGTGGTACGGGTGCCGGCCTCGTCCCAGGTCTGCCGGGCCGGGCAGGCCACCTTCCAGGCCAGCATCAGCGCGGTGCGCCAGTTGTCCGACAGCACCATCGCCCTGTCGATCAAGGGCGAGGCCCTGAACCAGCTGGCGTTCCTGCCGGGGCAGTACGTCAACCTCGGCGTGCCTGGCAGCGAGCAGACCCGCGCCTATTCCTTCAGCTCCCTGCAGCGCGATGGCGAGGTCAGCTTCCTGATCCGCAATGTGCCCGGCGGCCTGATGAGCAGCTTCCTCACCGGTCTTGCCAAAGCCGGCGACAGCATGACCCTGGCCGGGCCCCTGGGCAGCTTCTACCTGCGGGACATCCGCCGGCCCCTGCTGTTGCTGGCCGGCGGCACCGGGCTGGCGCCGTTCACCGCCATGCTGGAGAAGATTGCCGAGCAGGGTAGCGAACACCCCCTGCATTTGATCTACGGCGTGACCAACGACTTCGACCTGGTGGAACTGGAGCGCCTGGAAGACTTTGCCGCGCGTATCCCGCAGTTCAGCTTCAGCGCCTGCGTGGCCAACCCCGAAAGCCAGTACCCGCGCAAGGGCTACGTGACCCAGCACATCGAACCGACGCACCTCAACCAGGGCGATGTGGATGTCTACCTGTGCGGGCCGCCGCCAATGGTGGAGGCGGTGAGCCAGTTCATCCGCGAGCAGGGCATCGCGCCGGCGAACTTCTACTACGAGAAGTTCGCCGCCAGCGCCGCCTGAAGAGCGCCTCGCCGCTGTAGGAGCTGACTTGCCAGCGAAGGCGTCCACAAGAGCGCTGCAAGGCTCGAGGGCCTCTTCGCCGGCAAGCCGGCTCCTACGTTGGGTGGTGTTCTCCCTATCTTTTTGCATTCACGAGGTTTCCATGAACCGTTTCCACAACCAAGTCGCCCTGGTCACCGGCGCCGCCCAGGGCATCGGCCGTCGCGTTGCCGAACGCCTGGCCGAGGAGGGCGCTCGCGTGGTGCTGGTGGACCGCTCGGAACTGGTCTTCGAACTGGCCGCTGCACTCAGCCCCCGCTACCCGATCCTGGCCCTGACCGCCGACCTGGAGCAGTACAGCGAATGCAGCCGGATCATGGCCGCCGCCATCGCCCACTTCGGCCGCCTCGACATCCTCATCAACAACGTTGGCGGCACCATCTGGGCCAAGCCTTTCGAGCACTACGAGCCGGCGCAGATCGAAGCCGAAGTGCGTCGCTCATTGTTCCCCACCCTGTGGTGCTGCCACGCCGCCTTGCCGCAGATGCTGGAGCAGGGCCGCGGCGCCATCGTCAATGTTTCCTCCATCGCCACCCGCAGCCTCAACCGCGTGCCCTACGGCGCGGCCAAGGGCGGCATCAATGCACTCACTGCATGCCTGGCTTTTGAAACCGCCGGCCGCGGCGTGCGGGTCAACGCCACCGCTCCCGGCGGCACCGAGGCACCGCCGCGGCGCATTCCGCGCAACAGCGCCGAGCCCAGTACCGAAGAGCAGGCCTGGTACCAGCAGATCGTCGACCAGACCCTGGATAGCAGCCTGATGCACCGCTACGGCAGCGTTGACGAGCAGGCGGCGGCGATTCTGTTCCTGGCCTCCGACGAAGCCTCCTATATCACCGGCACGGTGCTGCCGGTGGGCGGCGGCGATCAGGGCTGAACGAGGGGCGAACTGGACGCCCTTACCTGTGGCTGGCCACGGCGGTGCTTATGCAGCTGGCCAGCCCGAGGGCCTCTATGGCTGCGGTGGAATGGGGTAGGGCAAGGTGATCGGCGGTGCATCCTGCAGTTGCCGCGAAGACTGCGCCATCAGATAACCGATGATCTGCGCCGAGCTCAGCTCGATATGCAACATATCTTGATCGCCAAACCACTCGTTGGGCCAGAAGATCAGGTCCGAGGCATTGGCCTCGGGGAAGTTGGTTTCCAGCAGGTTCAGGGCGTAGTCCGTATCAGACTCCGTGCCTTCGCACTGGCAGATGAAATCCGCCACGGCGCAGGCCTCGGCGAAGCTCAGGTCGTCAACGTAGCGCTCCTGATGAAAGGCCGTGCGCAGAAAGTTCGCCGCGCTGGTATGGCTGTGCATATCGCGAAATTCGTGGAACTCGAAAGGCCGGCCGGCGTGGCTGTTCCACTGCTGGATCAGCGCACTGATCTCGGGGCTTTCCCGTTCCTGGTTGTCCCAGATGCGGTCGAGGATCTGCTTCAGCAAGCCCTTCATCAGCGCACGTATTTTCGGCGTGGCGGGTGTTGGTTTCAGCCGTTCCGGCATGGCCATGGGTGTCTCCCTGATTGTCATTTCGTTTGTAGGAGTCGGCTGCCGACGAAGGCGATCTTACGGATGCTTTCGCCGGCAAGCCGGCTCCTACGGGGGCGTGCTTGTGTAGGCGCTGGCTTGCCAGCGAATACGCCCGCAAGGCCGCCCCCATTCCCGAGCGGCGCACAGGATAGGCCCTTCGCGCCGCCGACTAAAGCGCCGGCCCCAGCAACAACAACGCACACAGCCCGCCCTCAGGCCGATTGCGCAACTCCAGGCGACCGCCGATCTTGCTGACGATCATCTGCACAATCGCCAGCCCCAGCCCGGCGCCATTGGCGTTGCCCTGGCTGTAGAAGCGCTCCAGCAAACGCTCGCGCTGCTGCTCGTCGATACCCGGCCCCGCATCTTCCACACACAGGTGCATCGCGCCGTCCGCCTGAGGTCGCAGGCCGACCCGTACCTCGCTGCCCGCTGGGGCAAAGTTCAGGGCGTTGGTCACCAGGTTCTGCAGGGCGATGGCCAGGGCCACCGGGTCGGTAGCGATCAGGCAGCCTTCGTCGCCTTCCAGCACCAGTTCGACGTCTTTCTCCAGGGCCAGGGGCGTCAGTTCCGCCAGCTCTTCGCGCACCAGGGCGCTGAGGTCGATGCGGCTCAGGCGCGGGCTGTTCAGCTGCGGTTCGATGCGGGCCATGGTCAGCAACTGGCTGCCGATGCGGGTGGCCCGGTCGACGCCGCTCACCAGAAAATCCAGGGCTTCCCGGCGCTGCTCCGGGCTGCCGGCACTCTGGGCGTTCTGCGCATGAATCCGCAGGATCGCCAGGGGCGTGCGCAGTTCATGGGCGGCGTCGGCGATAAAGCGCCGCTCGCGCTCCAGCAGGCTGTCGATCTGGGCCAACAACTGGTTGAGGGCGGTCTGCATTGGCTCCAGGTCCTGGGGCAGGGGCTTGAGCCCGAGCGGCTGCAAGGTGTCGCTGCTGCGTCCGCGAATGGCCCGGGCCATGGCCCGCAGCGGCGCCAGGCCCCAGCCGATGGTCAGCCAGACCAGCAACGCCAGCAGCGGCACGCCGATCAGGGTCGGCCACAGGGTATGGCGGACGATGCGCTGGATCAGGTCCTGGCGGATGTCATCGCGCTCGCCGACCCAGATCAGCAAGCCCTGCTGTGGGTCGGCCAGCAGGAAGGCGCACCAGTCCTTGCCGTTTTCCAGAATGTCGTGGGCCCCAAGGGTGGTGGGCGGCGCCTCCAGCAGCGGGGCCTCGGCGGAGCGCATCAGCAACTGGCCATCGTCGCGCCAGACCTGGAAGGTCAGGCGGGTTTCATAGGGGTGGGCGGCGCCGTCCACGCCGACCCGGCTCATGGCCTGGTCGAAGGCTTGGTGCAGGCGCTCCCAGTCCGCCGCGTCCGGCTTTTGAGCCGGGTCGCGCTGGCGCAGCACCCCTTGCAGCAGGCGCGCGCTCTGGGCCAGCTGGGCGTCGTAGACCTCTTCGATTTCGTGGTGGCTGTCGCGCAGCACCAGCCAGCTGATCAGCAAATCCCCCAGCAGCACCAGCACCAGGACCGGCAGCAGAATCCGCGTGCGCACCGAGTTCATGGCTTGAGCGCCAGCACGTAACCGACGCCGCGCACGGTGCGGATCAGCTCGCTGCAGAGCTTCTTGCGCAGGTTATGGATCAGCACTTCCAGAGTGTTGCTCTCGACCCGGTCCTGCCAGCCGTACAGCGCCCGGGATAGGCGCTCGCGGGTCACCACCTTGCCCGGGCGTACCATCAGCTGGTGCAGCAACTGGTATTCCATGGGCGTCAGCACCACCTCGGCGTCGTGGTACTGCACCTGCTGGTTGGCCGGGTCGAGGCGGATGCCGGCGTGTTCCAGCAACGGCTGGGCACGACCCTGGCTGCGGCGCAGCAGGGCGCGGACCCGGGCCTTGAATTCCTCGACGTCGAAGGGCTTGACCAGGTAGTCGTCGGCCCCGGCATCCAGCCCGGCGATGCGCTCGGTAGTGCCGTCGCGGGCGGTGAGGATCAGCACCGGCAGGTCCTGCTGGGCGGCGCGCAATTGCTGCAACAACTCCAGGCCGTCGAGCCGCGGCAGGCCCAGGTCCAGCAGCAACAGGTCGAAGCTTTCCGTGCGCAGGGCGTGCAGGGCGCTGGCGCCGTCCTGCAGCCAGTCCAGGGTGTAGCCTTCGGCGCTCAGGGCCACGCGAATGCCCTGGCCGAGGGCACGATCATCTTCGACAAGCAGCAGGCGCATGGGTGGTTCTCGGTCGGGCGAGGGGCAGGGAAGGGGCGCATGATGACGCCGGCCAAGCTTGGCCGGCAGGGGTTTTTCGCGGGGAAAATGTTACCGCGCGTTGCCAACTAAGCTTTCACTAAGCTTGGTTTTGCACAGTGGAATCTCCCCCATCACCGGAGCGTTTTCCATGCGCAAGATCCTCCTGCTGTCCCTGGTTCTCGCCAGCCCCCTGGCCCTCGCCGGCCCGCAATGCACCACCGCCGAACGCTCGCAATGGCAGGATCAGAAGGCCTTTCAGGAACAGCTCAAGGCCCAGGGCTACCAGATCAGCAAGTTCAAGGTCACCGACGGCAACTGCTACGAGATCTACGGCTTCGACAAGGACCAGCGCAAGGTCGAGATCTACCACGACCCGGTCACCGGCAAAGCGGTGAAGACCGAGATCAAAGGCTGATGCCGCACGCTTCCCTGCGGCTGTGGGACCCGCTGGTGCGACTGTTTCACCTGTCCATCGCCGGGGTCTTTATCGGCAACTACTTCTTCAATGAAGCCGGTGACGACTGGCACGTCTGGCTCGGCTACTACGCCATGGCCTGGCTGCTGTTGCGCACAGCCTGGGGATTTGTCGGGCCGCGCAGTGCGCGCTGGTCCGACTTCTGGCCGACCCGGGCCCGGCTGGCGCGGCACCTGCGCTCGCTGCTGGCCGGGCGTCCCGAGCATCGCCTGGGGCATTCGCCCCTCGGGGCTTTGGTGATGCTGCTGATGCTGCTGGCCCTGTTGCTGATCGGCATCAGCGGTTTCCTGATGCAAGAGGTCGATGCCCTGTGGGGCGCCGACTGGCCGCTGCAAGTGCATGAGACCAGCGCCGATGTGCTGGTGGGGCTGGTGCTGCTGCACCTGTGCGCGGCGATTTTTGAAAGCCTGCAGGTGCGCGACAATCTGCCGTTGTCGATGCTCACCGGCCGCCGCCGGCCCTTGCCGGGCAGTGATAAGCGCTAATGGTTTTTCCCTTGTTCCCACCCTGTATTTGCCACGGGCTCCTGTATGCGTGCGCTGTCCTTTCGCCTGATCTTCCTCTGCGGCAGCCTGCTGTTGGCCGTCGTCTTTATCGCCGCCTGGCGCAGCCATCCGCCTCACCAACTGGCGCCGTTCGCCCAGGCCGCCGTCGGCAGCGATGCGGCTAAAGCCAACAGCACGCCGCAATACAACAGCCGCTTCGTCTCTTCGGACCTGGATGACTTCGTGCATTCCTCCTCGGTGACCGCCTTGCCCGGCGGCGACCTGATGGCCGTGTGGTTCGCCGGCTCCCGGGAAGGCGCCGCCGACGTCCAGGTGCGCAGCGCACGCTTTGACGCCCAGAGCGGCGAGTGGGGCGCCGAGCAAGTACTGGCCACCCGCGAATCGACCCGTGACGGCACCGGGCGCTATATCCGCAAGCTCGGCAACCCGGTGATCGCCCTGGGCCCGGACCAGCGCCTGTGGATGTTTTACGTTTCGGTGTCGGTGGGCGGCTGGGCCACCAGCGCCATCAACCTGATGGTTTCCGATGACCTGGGGCGCAGCTGGTCGGCGCCGCGACAGCTGGTGACCTCGCCGTTCTTCAACATCAGCACCCTGGTGCGCGCCGCGCCGGTGTTCCATGCCGACGGCTCGATCGGCCTGCCGGTGTACCACGAGTTCATGGGCAAGTTCGCCGAGTACCTGTACCTGAGCGCCGATGGCGCGGTGATCGACAAATTCCGCATCAGCCGTGGCAAGCACTCCCTGCAACCGACCATCGTGCCCCTGGACGAACGCCGCGCCGTGGCCATGCTGCGCTACGCCGGCGACACCCACCACAAGGTCCTGGCCAGCCGCACCGAAGACGCCGGGCAGACCTGGAGCGAGCCCTATCCGTTGCAACCGTCCAACCCCAACTCATCGCTGGCGGCGGTGGGCACCGACCACCAGGGCCTGCTGGTGGCCCTCAACGATCTGCAGGACGGGCGCTTCAAACTCAGTCTGTACGGCACCGACGCCGGCCTCAGCCAGTGGCGGCCCCTGGTGGAACTGGACCAGTCCCCCGATCCCCTGGGCCAGCCGTTTTCCCACGAGGCCTACAAGGACATCATCGGCGAAGGCTTTCGTGCCTCCAGCGGCGCCCGGCGTCTGCCCCTGGAACAGCGCTTTTTGAGCAACCTCGACTACCGGGTGTGCAAGCCCCAGGGCTGCGACTTCGAGTACGAATACCCCTACTTCAGCCGCGGGGCGGACGGCCTGTACCACCTGGTCTATTCCTGGAACAACACCTTTATCAAGCACGTCAGCTTCAACGCGGCGTGGCTGGCGGAGCGCTTGTGATGATGTCGCTATGGCAAGCCCACCTGAGTTTTATCCTCCTGGGCTTCGTGCTGCTTGGCAGCCTGCGCCTGACCGCGCCCTGGCGGCCCTGGCTGCTGCCGGTGCTGGCGCTGGTCAGCTTTATTCCACTGAACCAGCTGCCGCTGGCGGCCTATGTGCGCAGCTTCACCGATGATCTGGCCATCAGCACCCTGGTGCTGCTGGGCTGGGTCAGCCTGCGGCACTTGGGGGTGATTGCGCCCTTGCCAGCCAAACACCGGGTGCAGGTTTTGCTGCTGTTTATCGGCCTGACCCTGAGCCTGTACCCCGCGACCCTGGGCCTGACCTACCTCGACCCCTACCGCTGGGGCTACAACCCACGGCCGATGATCGTGCTGATGGGCCTGGCGGCGCTGGTGCTGCTGTGGCAGCGCAACCTCCTGGGGGTACTGATGCTGGCAGCCGGGACCCTGGCCTTTGCCCTGCGCCTCAAGCCCTCGGAAAACTACTGGGACTACCTGCTGGACCCGTTGCTGGCGGGCTACTGCCTGATCGCCGGCAGCGGCGGGCTGCTGCTGTGGCTGTGGCGCCGCTTTGCCCAGCGCAGCCGCGGGCAACCCCTTGCCGGGTAAACCAACAGGCCGCGCGGCGGCCTTCGACAACACCACACAGAGGTCAATGATGGGCGGGTTGCAATCACGCCGCCTGCGCTACGGCGTGGGCGCAATCGGGCTGGTATTCGGCTTGCTGGCACTGCTGCGGCTGCTGTTCGCCGTGGGTTTTTCCGGGGTGGACCTGAGCGCCGCCGACCAGCGCGAAGCCATCCTCCAGACCCTCGGCATCGGCCTGCGCTTCGACCTGCGCCTGACCCTGCTGATACTGCTGCCCCTGGCCCTGCTGGCCTGGCTGCCGCGCTGGAACCTGCTGCGCCTGCCGGCCTTGCGCTGGCTGGCCCGGGCCTACCTGCTGCTGGTACTGGGCGGGGTAGGGCTGCTGTACATCATCGACTTCGGCCACTACGCCTACCTCGGCGTGCGCATCAACGCCACCGTGCTGCGCTACCTGGACGACGCACAGATCTCCCGGCAAATGCTCTGGGAAAGCTACCCGGTGCTGTGGATCGTCCTCGCCTGGGGCAGCGCCCTGGCCCTGTGCTGCTACGCCTTGCTGCGCCTGGAACGCCTGACCCTCGACCGCCCGGCGCAAGCCGTGGGCCGGCTGCCCCTGGCCAGCGTCAGCGCCCTGGGCATCGCCGCCGTGTTCCTCGGCCTGCTGGGCCGGGTAGAAAACCTCAACCTGGAAAACCCCGTGCCCCTGCGCTGGAGCGACGCCTATTTCTCCGGCAACAGCCAGATCGCCGCCCTGGGCCTGAACCCCTTGCTGTTCTTCTACGACACCCTCAAGGCCGGCCAGGCCCAGTACGACGAAGCCCAGGTGCGCCAACACTACCCGGCCCTGGCCCGTTACCTCGGCGTCGACAACCCCGACCCGCAGCGCCTGAACTTCACCCGCCAGCAAGGCGTGCAGCCGTACCGCATCGACCGCCCCCGGCCGCCCAACGTCATCTTCGTCATGCTCGAATCCCTCGGCACCAGCGCCGTGGGCGCCTACGGCAACCCGCTCAACCCCACACCCAACCTCGACCGCCTGGCCCGCCAGAGCTGGTTCTTCAAACACTTCTACGTCCCGGTCACCGGCACCGCCAAGACCGTGTGGGCCAGCATCACCGGCGTGCCCGACGTCACCCGCCAAGAGACCGCCACCCGCCAGCCCCTGATCACCCGCCAACACAGCCTGATCAACGCCTTCAGCGACTACCACAGGCTCTACCTGATCGGCGGCAACGCCGGCTGGGCCAACATCAACGGCCTGATCCGCCAGAGCATCGACAACGTGCGCCTGTACGACGAAAGCCACTGGCAATCGCCCCAGGTGGACGTCTGGGGCATCTCCGACCTCGACCTGTTCAAGGAAAGCGACCGCCTGCTGCGCGCCATCCCCCAGGACCAGCCGTTCTTCGCCTACCTGCAAACCTCCGGCAACCACCGCCCGTTCACCATTCCCAAGGACAACGACGGCTTCCAAACTCAGGACCTGCCCCTGGAACAAGTCCAGGCCGCCGGTTCCCGCAGCCTGGAGCAATACAACGCCGTGCGCCTGCTGGACTTCAACATCGGCCGCCTGATGGAGATCGCCAAAGCGGGCGGTTACTACGACAACACGATTTTCGTGTTCTTCGGCGACCACAACACCCGCATCAGCCAGATCCCCCACATGGCCCCGGCGTTTGAACAGTTGGGGCTGGAAAGCAACAACGTACCGCTGCTGATTCATGCCCCGGGGATGTTGCAGCCCAGAGTGATCGAAGAAGCCGTCGGCCTCGCCGACCTGCTGCCCACCGTGGCCGGCATGGCCGGGATGCCCTTCACCAATGGCGCCATGGGGCGGGACATTCAACAGCCTGCACCGGAAGGCGAGCGGGTGGTGCCGTTGGTGTTGAGGGAAGGAATCTTCCCGGTGATTGGCGGCGTGACCAAGGACTTTTTGTTGCAGATGCAGCACGACGGTAGCGGACCGACCCTTCACGATTTGGCCTCACCCACCCCACGCGACGACGTGGCCCAGCAACACCCCGAAGAGTTTCAGCGGTTGCTGGAATTGACTAGGGGGCTGCACGAAACGGCGCGCCTGATGCTGTATAGGAATGTGCGTTAGACCTTTCGACTTCATCGCATTAACTAACGTACTGGCTCACATTCCGGTACAGGTGTTGTCGTCTTGATTGACATCGAGTGGTCGCTTTAATAAGTTCGGCGCCCGATTGATGACCTATAGCCAAAACGGCTGAGAACGTCGAGCTTTGTTGAAGTCCACAGGCCAGCGTCAGCAAGGAGGCTGCATGTCCCAGCAACACAATGACAATCACTACGTTCCACAGCTGTATCTCAAGCAATGGGCGATTGAGGGCAAAGTACTTGCCTATCGACTGCTGGTTCAAAACCCCAACGTACCTCAATGGAAAAAGTACACGCCCAAAGGTATTGCTTACTATCGGCACCTTTATGTCTACACCTACGCCAAAGGTGAAACCGACGAG
The DNA here is from genome assembly GCF_900103205.1 of Pseudomonas sp. NFPP12. Lineage (NCBI taxonomy): Bacteria > Pseudomonadati > Pseudomonadota > Gammaproteobacteria > Pseudomonadales > Pseudomonadaceae > Pseudomonas > Pseudomonas sp. NFPP12. The sequence continues at coordinate 51,460 of NZ_FMWW01000008.1, read as the reverse complement.
TTCGAGCGATGGCTGGATAGCGAGTTTGAGTCTCCGGCTAAAGCTGCCATTGAGAGGGCGACAACTGGGCAGCGCTTAACTCCGCGAGATTGGGAACTTTTAATACGGTATCTCGCTGCGCAAGATGTTCGGACGCCTGCCCGACTAAGGGAGTTTCTTGTGTATCAGCAGGAGCATCTTCCAAGCCAACTAGACGAGGTGCTCCCGCGTACTCTTAAACAGTTGGAAACCCAAGCCAGCCTCGGTCTGGACATTCAAGTTCCTACTCAGCAGCAACTCGATTCAGCACCAGTAAAAGTGACCTTTGAGCCCCATTCGGATCGACCAGGCGGTACGATTCAGGCGAAGACTCTCATTGGCCGCAAGCTTTGGGTGGATGCCACGCGGTATGTACTGCAAAACGTGATGCCTGAGCTGATGAAGCACAAGTGGACGATTTTCACTGCACCTGGTGATTTCGAATGGTCTACCAGTGACGATCCTGTAATACGCCTGGATACGTTGAGCAAACCGTATAACTTTAAAGGAAGATGGGGCGGCGAAAGTGGCTTTATCCTGCTTCCTCTAAGTCCTAAGCATCTATTGTTCACAAGTTTTGGTCAGCGTATGCCTCCTCGTGGAAAGAAAGTGTCCATTGAGTTTGCTATGCAGATAGAAAAAATCATTGTGGAGCACGCTTATCGTTATGTGTTCTCTACAAAAAAACACGATATGCGTGCCCGCCGTCCAAGAATTGAGTGTGCAGAGTCGTTTAAAGAGGAAGAAGCAATCTGGAAAAATTGGCATCGCGATCAAAGTCATGCGGAGCGACAACTGGTTTAAATCAACTAATTTTCAGGTAACAGATAAGGGGTAGGGCCTGCCCTGGAGCTTGCAAGGGCGATTAAGCTGTCCTCTTTTCCAGAAGGCGTTAGCCGTCAGCGAAATGGTATTTAACAATCATTAATGGGTATTTGATTTTAGGTTTGTTTGGTAGCGCTCCTTCACTTCAGCCACGCTCAGCCACTTGCGTTGCGAATGCACCACCCGATGGCAATTGGCACACAACAACGCCAAATCAGCGAGCTTAGTTTTGTCGCCCGGCTGGAGCGTGTGCAGAGGTTTAGTGTGGTGGACGTCAATCACCCCCTCCACATCTGCACCATAGGTTTGGCTGAAGTTAAAACCACACGCCTCACACTGCAGTGCCCCATGCTGCTTCAGTGCCTCTTCCTTTTTGCGCTTAACGATTTTCTTGTCTCTTTCCCGTACCCGATGCACCCGAGTGAGCACTTTGCCTTCCTCTGCTTCGAAGAAGCCCGGGTCATCCGCTGCACTTAAATCGATAGGGCTAGCTGGAATCGTCTGAACGTTGGCATTGATCGCCGCCACAACCTCAGCAAGACGCTCCGGGTCATTGGCAAATTCCAGCCACACCAACTGCTCATCCTTATTGCCTTTTGCAAGCCCCGTACGCCCATTGTTGGTGTAGCTCGGGTCCCAACGCCGGAAGTTGTTGAGCTTCATGCACACACCGTTGGCATTGCGAAAGCTCTGATTCTTGCTCACCCCGGTGGCATTGCCGATGAGATTAAGAGACTGCGATAACGCCAAAACATCCGGATGATTCACCCCGGGTAAACCGTTGCGGTGAAGGAGGTACAAGTTCAGGGCAAGAACGAGCTCGTCGCGGCTCCAAGCAGGGTTGGATTGATTGCTGATAGGTGCAGAGGTCATGCGGGGGGCTATCCGTAGGTTTCCCGATTCGCTGTACGAAACAGCGTAAGAGGCCGTAAGGATATTCTTTTCGCAACTGGTTTGGGAGTTCACTAGTGAGTAGGAAACGGGACGAGCAGGGAAGGGACGCGTTGCCTCTCACCACGTGTCTATGGCCGTGGCTGGGCAGTGAGAGAGCTTAAGCAATATCGAAGGGCTACAGCATCTGTAGGAGCTGGCTTGCCAGCGAAAGCGGCCTAACAGAAACGGGGCAAATCAGCCTTCACCCCGCTTCCATATTTTTCGGACTTCTGAGTATCTAGTCGATTACCGAGGCTGCGCTGGTTTATTGGCATCTAGCAACGAATCCACCACTGCTCTGGCCATCTCCACCGAATGGATCATCGACCAAATCAACCCACGCTCCACACCGCTGGCGCGCTCGGTGATTTCATCGCTGACCTGTACCGCACAGTCCAGCAGCAACGACACATGCACCAAGGCTTCTTCGGCATTGATGCCGGAGCGGACGCTGAACATGGATTGATGACCTACGCTAGACGTCTGAGACTAACCGAGCCCTTTGAGGATTTCACGGAAACTGCCCAAGGCAGCCTCGATATTCTCGATGATCTCGCCGGCCAGTTCGTCTGGCTCCGGCAAGTTTTCCAGGTCATATAGAGATTTGTCCTTTATCCAGAAGATATCCAGACTGGTCTTGTCGCGGGCCAAGATCTGATCGAGGCTGTATTTACGCCAGCGGCCTTCGGGGTTGGAAATCTCGTTCCAGGTCTCGCTGCGCTCGTGGCGTTTTTGCGGGTGGTAGCAAGTGATAAAGTCCTGCATGTCCTCGAAGCGCAAAGGTTTTTTCTTCAGGGTGTGGTGAATATTGGTGCGGTAGTCGTAGAACCATACCTCTTTCGTTTGTGTGTCTTTGCTAGCCGGGCGGTTGTCAAAGAACAGCACGTTGGCCTTCACGCCCTGAGCATAAAAGATACCGGTCGGTAGGCGTAGTATGGTGTGTAGCTCGGTAGTCTCCAGAAGCTTCTGTCGTACTAATTCACCCGCACCACCTTCGAACAGCACGTTATCCGGCAATACCACTGCAGCGCGGCCGGTGGTCTTGAGCATGCTATGGATGTGTTGCAGAAAGTTCAGTTGTTTGTTCGAGGTGGTGGCCCAGAAGTCCTGGCGGTTGTAGGTTAGTTCGTCCTTTTCTTGTTCGCCCTCGGCATTGGTAAAACTCATCGAGCTCTTCCTGCCGAAGGGGGGGTTGGCTAGAACATAATCGACACGCAGGCCACTGTCGGCAATCAGTGCATCGTTGGGTGAAACTGAGCTGTTGCCATCTATTTCGCCGATATTGTGCAGTAGCATGTTCATCAGGCAAAGGCGGCGGGTGCTGGCTACGATCTCGTTGCCGTAAAAGGTTTCGTTCTTGAGGAAAACCTTCTGGTCTTTGGTTAGGGCTGGATTGCCAGCGAGGAAGTCATAGGCAGCGAGGAAGAAACCGCCGGTACCGCAAGCTGGGTCGGCAATAGTCTTATTCGGTTCCGGGCGTATACAGTCGACCATGGTGCGTATCAGTGCCCGGGGTGTGAAGTACTGGCCGGCGCCTGATTTGGTGTCCTCGGCGTTTTTTTCTAAAAGACCTTCATAGATGTCGCCTTTCACATCCGCACCTAGGGTCACCCAGCGTGTTTCGTCGATCATGCTGATAAGGCGGCTGAGTTTGGCTGGGTCTTGGATCTTATTCTGCGCCTTGGTGAAGATCTGCCCTAGCATACCGGTCGTGCCACCCAGTATTCGCAGTAGGGTAACGTAATGCACCTCTAGCTCAGCGCCACGTTTGTTTTTCAGGCTTTCCCAATCATAGCCTGCGGGAATGCCGACATCCCGGATGAACGGTGGGCGGGCGTACTCATCGACCATTTTGAGGAAGATCAGATAGGTCAGTTGCTCCAAATAGTCTCCGTAACTGACCCCGTCGTCGCGTAGGGTTGTACAGAAACTCCAGACCTTGGAGACAATTGCATGGGTGCTCATGGATGATTCATTCCTGGGAGTTCAGATATGCCTGCCCGTGGCTGTCAGGCAATATGCCTGTTGCCGACCGGCGTCTTTTTCTGCAGTGGATCGTCGATTAGAACAGTGAGTAGGACCTCGACTGGGGCGTTGCACTTACCCGTTAACTGTTTCTTCATATGCATCACCGTGTGTAACATATTCAAGCCTTGGCTTTGATGCTGCGGGCCTTGGCTGGCTTGATGGCACGTTCGGATCGGATGCGCTCCAGTAGTACATTGGCCGGCTCGTCCTCGCTATTCTGATCCGCCAGCTTACCGGAAAAAGCTTTTTTCAGGATCGACTGGCGCAGAGCCCTTGCCTGTTGCAGAGAGTCGGTGATGGTTTTTTCGAGCTGTTCCACCACTGAAAGCTTTTCTTCGAGCAACTGAACTAGCATTCTCTGTTCTGAGAGAGAGCAAAAGGGTAACTTCATTACTGAAACTCGCTCCTTGTTCAAAGCCTTTTGGTTGTTTCCAGAGCCAAGCTTTCTGGTCATTTCGTACTGAAAACAGAGATAAAAGTACATGAACTCTGGCATACAGCCCGCTTCAGAAACTCGGATGGCTGCCGTATTTTGATTGTGGGTTGCTGGCAAGTCCAAAATTGCAGCCTGCCCACGGGTTTTCCCTTCCCCAATCATAGCCAGCATCACCGAGCCGGCTGGGTGTATTTCAGTGGAAGCGTTGAGGTAGCCGGCTTCAGTGATTTTTTCCTTCGTGTCTTTTATTCGACAAAAAGCCACTTCACCACTGCTAACCCAAGGTATTTCCCCGCCCCAGTAGCTCGAATCTCCACGGCTTGGCGTGGAGCCGACATACACACCAAAAACCTCTCCAACCTGTACCCACTTCCAGCTTTCCGGAAGTTCGGGCAACTCCGATAGCTCAGCGACAGACAATGGCGGTAAGATCTTCGGCGCCTTGGGTTTGGCCGGCTCTCTATCAGACTTATAGGGTTTTTCCTTGATTTTCTGCACCTCTGTCCACTCAAGGAGCTGCTCTTGGTAGCTCACTTCGCGTTCCAGCTGGATACGCGTCAACAGGATTTCAGCAGATTCAAGTTTGTCGGAATTTTGCGCTCGCCAGTCGCTGGTCAGTTTTCCTTCGAAAGCTTGCTTGAGCAGTGCCTGACGGTAAATCTTGAGCTGTTGCTGGGCGGTGCACAAACACTCCACTCCCTTCTCCAACTCAGATAGCAATTCTTCAATTTTCGCGACAATTCGCTTTTGCTCAGCAAGTGGTGCTAGAGGGAAAGCAAGATCGGTCAACTGTTTCTTGGTGATCCCTGAAATGGTAGTTCCACGCCCCTGGAACTTCAGAATTTGCAGTTCATAACTCAGGAAATGCAGTGCGTACTCAGGAACTACCAAGTCAGGGCTCTGGATCAGGCCTTGAACATCTTGGCTGAAGCAAGTTGGTGCTTCAGTAATGGCGATTTTTCCGAGGCCCACACGAGTAACAACCAGCAGGGTCCTGCTGGGAACGCTATTAGTCGTGCTGTTCTCTATGCCCTTGTCGGTTACTTTCTTACGGGGCCTGATGTCACGCACGCCGAGGATATCTGCGCTCGTGACCCATGGGGTACCGTCCCCCCAGTATTCAGGCTTTTCAGTTGAAGGCGTGCCGCCGCCAACCACGTTGTAAACCTCGCCCAAGGGGGCAATGGCCCAATTGGTTGGCAAATCACTATGTTCTTCTGCTTGAGTGCATCCTTCTGCCTTACTCATTACGCCACCAACGCCTCATTAATTTCATCTAGCATCGCCTCGTAGTCATCACCGAACTGTTCATAGAACCCGCCCAGCCCGCCATGAGCGTCGAAGGGGGCGAAGTTTAACGCTTCGCTGTCAATATGTATCGAGCCGGCGATATGGCCACGGATCATCTGCAGCCATTGCATCTGCTGTTCGGTGAATTTTTCACCAGCCCCCGAGTGGCGCTTGAATATCCAGTCCTTGAAGTTGCGGCTGACCGTGTCTTCGAATGGCATTAGGGTATTGTCTAGTCCACATACGAGGCGGATCAGCGCTACTAGCGCAGTGAGTTCGTTGAGCGGAGAGTGACCCTGGTAGTTGTCCAGCCGGGCGTAAGCCTCCCAGACATTGAGTGGTGCTAGGTGCGGGCGGTCTGCCTTGATTGCTTCAAGTACCGCATGCAGCTGCTCGAATGTAACTTCGCGGCGACGTTGCGGCTGACTGAAGTAGATGTTCAGTGCCTCCAGCTCCTCTTTGTGCTCCTTGAGGTAGGCGGCGAAATCCTGTTTCAGATTTTGTGCCTGCTCCGCGCTCTGCTGCTGCCATCCGGCAAAAGTGACTTGATCTAGTGTTTCGTGATCTACCTTCTGTTCCCGGTCGCGGCGGATCTGCTCGATAAGTTCGATCAATTCACCATTGAGAATGCTGGCCGCCTGCTTGACCAGCTCGGCCTGAGCCTGGTCGCGGAAGGCATCGCCGGGATCGGTGCCTATCGGCTGGCCAGCCAGCTCCAGCGCTCGTACTTCAACTACGTCGCCGTCTATCGCATTGAACAGGCGTCCAACCAAGGTATTCAGCGGTACACCACCACTGGCTGCTTCGACTTTCTTGTGTTCGGTCGGATCCAGCTGTTTGGCCAGCCGTGCCAGTCTTCCTGCCAACGAGCTAACGCTGTCGCTGTCGCTAGCTCCGAGCATGACGCCCATGGCCAGATCTTTGAGCGGCACCGAGGGCTTGCTGATCAGCGGCTGGCTGGCGGTCTTCAGTGACTTCGTGACGCCTATTGCATCGACTATGACGTAGTGGGTTTTGGCAGTTTTGGCTGCGGAAGAAACCTTTTGTAGGTCGTCCTTATCCAGGGTTCGGGTGCCGCGCCCCTTCATCTGTTCGAAGTAGTTGCGACTTTTGACGTCGCGCATAAAGAGTAAGCACTCCAGCGCTTTTACGTCTGTGCCGGTAGCTATCATATCGACGGTAACGGCTATGCGCGGATAGTAAGAATTGCGAAAAAGGCCCAGCACCGATTTGGGATCTTCACCTTTTTCGATGACGTTACCATCTGCGTCCTTCCGATCCTGAGAGGCGCGGTAGGTCACCTTCTTGCAGAAGGCATTTCCCTCATCGAACTCCTCGCGTACGCACTGGATTATGTCGTCGGCATGACTGTCGGTCATGGCAAATATCAGTGTCTTAGGCACCTGGAACTGGCCATCTTGGTCAATACGATTGGGGAATATTTCAGGGAGCTTGTCGCGAAATGTGCCAATCACTGTACGAATCTGGTCCGGATTGACGATGTCTCGGTTGAGCTGTTTTGACGAGTAGGCTTCATCCTCGTCCTGTGCTTCCCAGCGCTTGCGTCGGGTTAGGCGCTCCCGATGCTCGACGAGTTGCTCGGCTTTGAGCTGTCCACCACCCTTAGTGACGTCAGTTTCAATCAGGTAAACCTCGTTCCCGACGTTGACACCGTCGGCCACAGCCTTTTCATGACTGTAGTCGCTAACGACATTTTTGTTGAAGAAGCCGTAGGTGCGGTTGTCTGGGGTGGCGGTCAAGCCGATTAGGCTGGCATCGAAGTAGTCGAGCACTTGTTGCCAAAGGTTATAAATAGAGCGATGGCATTCGTCGATGAAAATGAAATCAAAGAATTCCGGTGGGATTTTTTCGTTGTATGCCACCGGTAGTGGTGCTTTGGGCTTGGTCATCTGCTCCGCTGGGTTAAGCTCTTCAGCCGAATCTTCCAGTTCTTCGCCCTTGAGGGTGGCATACATGCGCTGGATAGTACTGATGCACACCAGGCTATCGCTGGCGATATGAGGCGATTTCAGTCGTTGCACCGGATACAGTTCGGTGAACTTGCGACTGTCGTCTATCGGCAGATAGCTCATCATTTCCTGTTCGGCCTGTTCGCCCAAGTTCTTGGTGTCAACCAGAAACAAAATGCGTTTGGCGCCAGCGTATTTCAGCAGCCGATAAATAGCGGTGATAGCGGTGTAGGTCTTGCCGGCGCCTGTTGCCATCTGGATCAGTGCTCGTGGTCTTCCGCCCTTAAAAGAGGCTTCCAGTCTGTTTACAGCGATCTCTTGGCAGGCCCGTAGCTGCAGCTCGCTGGCTGGCAGCTGCTGAGGGTTGAGTGGTGGCATCGCCTGCAGGCGTGTGCGCAGAGTGGATGGCTGGGTCAGCAAGTCGCGCAGGGTTTCTGGGCGCTGAAAGCTGAACAGTTCACGGGAACGTGGCTTAGGATCGCAGGTATCGGTGAAGCGGGTGATGATGCCGGTGCTTTCATAGAGAAAGCGCAGATTCTCATTGGACTTGATCCATTTCAGCTGGGCATTGGCATAACCCTGGGTCTGAACCTCCACAGCAGTAATGCTGTGGCCAATCTCTTCTCGCTTGGCTTCAATCACTCCAACCGGTTTGCCATCGACGAACAGTACATAGTCGGCGGGACCTACGCTTGTTTGATATTCCCTTACTGCTATCCCGACGCCGGAGCTAAAGTTAATTTTTTTTTGTACCACCCAGCCGGCTGCAGTGAGTTGGGCGTCGATACGGTCGCGAGCAATCTGCTCCGGAGTCTGGTTTAGAGTCATCAAGCTACCTTGCCATTGCAATCCATAGAGGTGGCAAGATGGTACTACTTTTGAGGGTGTTCTCGCTCTCAGAACAAGAATTTATGAGAAGACGGGATTGTCTTTGCCGCTAATCAAGCAGGCGCCCGTCAGCGAACCTACTTAGATCTCATCATATGTGGTCTGAATGCCCATAGTTCGGATATGGGCCGAAGCATGGGCTGATGTCGATGTAAGATAAAAAATGATATTTTTCAGATATTTGAGGTATTAAAAAGCCGGCTTTTGGCCGGCTTTCTTGAGCTTTATATCAAACGCTAAACGACTTGGTCTCAATTATCCCCAATACATCCCGCACATCCTGAAGCAACAACCTAGCGGTATTGGTGACGGCACCAATGTCCTTATCGCTCGCATCACGCAACGTAATGCAAGTCATCAGATTCAGATAATCAAGCGCAGTCACCAATCGCTCACTCGCACACGCATGCAAATCCACCAACGGCGCTTGGCTGTCGATAAACAGCACTGGCCCATCGCTGGCGATTGGAGTCATGGGGATAAAACGTTCGGATAAATCTTGAGTATTCATGGTGTCGTTTCTTCCAAGAAAATGAAAAATCGCCACCTGTTGCTGCGAATCAACTGGGTGGCAGCTGTACGCGGGTTCGCAGACCGAGGAAAGAAACAAACCCGGCAGACCCGGAGGTCTCCCACGCACAGCTGCCATAAACGAAACGCAGGCGAAGTTTGCCTGAGTTGGCATGGACTGTGTTGTTTGATTCTTTCTTTTGGGCTGCGAAACCCTGCCGCTGACAACATTCAGCGGACGAGAAAACTATAGGGACGCGGTCAATCAGGGGCAATGGCAGCCCTGTAGGAATGGTCTCTCTTCCGGGTAGGGACAGGCTGAGCTTCCTGAAGATTTCATATCCGCATAGAGGCGAGCTGCATCAGCAATACCCTCTGCCTCCCAGCGATTTTGCTATCCTGCGCCCCTTTTTCCCACCGCAAGGAACGCAGGCATGACCCAGCCCATTGGCAGCAGTTCACAAACAAGGGCTGGCCAACAGCGTCACCTGCCACACCTCCTGTTCCGCCTGACCGCAGCACTCTTGCTCGGCCTCGGGCTAATCACCCCCACCGCCCAAGCCAACCCCACCACCACCTACCGCGGCACCCTCGGCGACACTCCAGTTGAACTAGCGCTCACCTACGATTCCCAATACGGCGGCGGTATGTCCGGCTATTGGTTTTCCGAGTCCGAGCGCCTGCCCATGGCGTTGGAGTCCACGCCTTTCCATTCCGGCTCTGCGCTCTTGATCAACATCATGGACAACCCGACCCTGCCGGCGACGGCGGTGTCGTTGCAGCCGTTCGCCGAGGGGGCGCAGGCGCTGCAGGGCAGTCTGGTGGATCTGCGCACGGGCACGCAGCAGCCGTTGCAGTTGCAGCGGGTGACGCGTTTTGGTGACAGTCAGCTGGGCGCTTTTGAGGGGGAGTTGCTGCAGCCGGTGTTCGATCGGGATTTCTATTTCAGTGTGCATGCCGCGCGCAAGGCCGGGGAGGAGGTGGCGCGGGTGGACAGTATTCGGGTGATGAGCCGCACCACCGGGCGGCGGGTGCAGGAGATCAGTGGGCAGTGGTGCCTGTCACCGGTCGGTACCAGGACGCTGACTTTCGGGCATTTCCAGGCCGAGGCGCGGATTGATTTTCAGGCCCAGGGCTATCGCCTGGCGGAGTCGGATGGCCGGCTGTGGTGCTCGCCTACTCAGTACTACCTCTATAACCGTGAACGCCGGGAATACCTGCGTCATCCGCAGTTGGAGCAGTTCGCGGTGGACGGTGATCTGCGCTTTTCCCCCGGTGGCCAGATGGAGTTCAGCAAGCAGGACTTCATCAATTACGACCAGCGCACTCGGCGTTGGGATTATTACCGGGTGATCAGCCCTGATCGGCTGGAATATCTGTCGTCGGGCGAGGAGCGTTTCTGATGCGTGGGTTTGATGTTGCTCGGGGGCTGGCGGTGCTGGTGTTGGCGCTGTGGCTGTTGCCGGCGCAGGCGTCCCACGGGGTGTATGAGGGCACGGTGGGCAAGCAGGCGGTTGTCTTGACCCTGGGCAGCCAGAATGCGGTCTACCAGGGCACCTATGCCTATCAGCGCTATCGCACGCCGATCCGCCTCAAGCCAACCTTCAGCTACAGCAACAAGACGCTGGCCATGGATGAGCTGGACGAGCAGGGCTTGCCGGTGGCGCGTCTGCAGTTCAATGACTTGATGAACTCCCGCCAGCAGGAGCAGGTGCGCGGCACCTGGACCAGTTATCGCACGGGCAAGACCTTGCCCATTGCGCTGAAGCTGGTGGGCCTGGTGGATTCGGATCGCTCGTGGCCGCAGCCGGTCACCACGCTGCTGCAGAGTGCTTCCACTAAACGCTGGTATTTCCAGGTGCCGATGCCGGGCAATGATCAGCGGATCACGACGGTGGAGGTGATGGACAAGGCCTCCGGCAAGTTGTTGCAGAGCCTGGCGGTTGCGGCGCCGGGGTGTCGCAACCTGGGGGTGGATACCTTGCAGGTGCAGGCTGAGGGGGAGCAACTGCGGATTGGCTTTCAGGACTGCACGTTGCCGGGGTTTGCGTGGAATGTGGGCAGTGGGCGCTTTGAGCCGTTGCCCTGAGGCAGGGGATGGAAGCGCTGGGTAACAGAACAAGGGTCCGGTGTAGAACGTGGAAACTGTGGAGCCCCGTATGGACGACAAGCAATCTCCTGTGCTGATTCAGGTGTACATGGCCGATGACGATGGCGCCGTTCGCGAGGAACTGCTGGCGCGGCGCATCGATGAGGATACCTACGAGTTGCTCTCCTCACCGGGCCTGGCGCAGAACCTGGCGCGGGGCGATATCGTTTCCATCCGCAATCCCGATGCGCCGGCGCAAGTGCTGAAGCGGGGCGGGAATTTCTGCATTCAGATCTATGCCGACTACATTGATCCGGCGGTGATCAGTGCGCTTGAAAACGAGGTCGCTGGTGAACTGGGCGGAACCCTGGATGGGCTGTTCGAGGGGAACCTGTCATTCACTGTTCCCGCGAGGAATGGCATGGACCGTATCAACGCGGTGTTCGATCGCTTCCGCGAGCAAACCGGGATCCAGTGGTACTACGCCAATGTCTATAAAAACCTCGATGACGATGAGGACGAAACGCTGTTGAACTGGTGGCTGGACTGATTCAGGTGCTCGGCGATGGTGTTATTTGTGCCGGCGAGGGCGGTCTTGTGGACGCCTTCGCCGGCAAGCCGGCTCCTACAGGGGGCGCGTCAGGCAGTTTGTAGTCGTGCCGTCTTGCGTACGTGGTTGACCATCAAGCCCAGCCCGCCGCCGATCAGCAGGATGGCCGCCATGAAGTACATTGCGGTCTGGGTGTTTCCCGTTACCTGGGTCAGCCAGCCCACCACGATGGTGCTGAAGAACCCCGCCACATTGCCCAGGGTGTTGATCAATGCCACGCCCGCCGCGGCGGCCGCGCCGCCCACTACGGCAGTGGGCAAGCCCCAGAACACCGGCAGGCTGCTGATCATGGCGGCGGTGCCGACGATCAGGCCGAACATGGCCAGTATCAGGTTGTCACCAAAGAAGGTGCCAAACGCCACGCCTAGCGCACCAATCCCCGCGCAGACCGCCAGGTGCCAGCGGTACTCGCCGTGGCGGTCGGAGCTGCGGCCCACGATGACCATGGCCACCGCTGCGGCGGCGTAGGGCAGGGCGGTGAGGGCGCCGATGGCCCAGGGCTGTTGCACGCCGCTGTTGCGGATGATGGTGGGCAGCCAGAAGCTGATGACGTATTGGCCCAGTACCAGGCAGAAGTACACCGCGCCCAGTAGCCAGATCTGGGGGTTGAGCAGGCCGTCGCGCAGGCGGTGGCTCTGTTTGTTGGCAGCTTCGCGGTCGATGGCGGCCTGCATGCCGTGGCGTTCTTCGGGGCTGAGCCAGTGGGCGTCGGCGATGCGGTCGCGCAGGAGGAAGAACACCGCGGCGCCGAGGGCCACGGCGGGCAGGCCTTCGATGACGAACAGCCATTGCCAGCCGGCGTAGCCGGAGACGCCGTTGAGGTGTTGCAGGATCAGCCCCGAGATCAGTGAGCCGAACAGGTTGGAAATCGGCAGGGCCATGATGAACAGGGCGGTCATCACCCCGCGGCGCTGGCTGGGGAACCAGGTGGTGAGGTAGAAGATGATGCCGGGGAAGAAGCCGGCTTCGGCAATGCCGATCAGCAGCCGCAACACGTAGAAGGTCAGTGGCGTTTCGATGAACATCATGGCCGCCGACAGCAGGCCCCAGGTGACCATGATCCGTGCGATCCAGCGCCGCGCGCCGAAGCGGTGCAGGGCGATGTTGCTGGGGATCTCGAACAGCAGGTAGCCGACGAAGAAGATCCCGGCGCCGAGGCCGTACACCGCTTCGCTGAACTTCAGGTCGTCGAGCATCTGCAGCTTGGCGAAGCCGACGTTGACCCGGTCCAGGTAGGCCACCAGGTAACACAAAATCAGCAGCGGGATGATGCGCCAGGCGGTCTTGCGGTAGGCCGAGTGCAGGGCTGCGTCGTCGAGGGACGCAGGCGGCGGGGAAGGTGGGTTCATGGCTAGCCTCTTTATTCTTGTTGTCGAAGCAATGGGTGAAACAGCGGTTCAGGCCTCGGGCAGCAGGCGGGTGGCGGGCCATTCGCCGGAGCGGCTCATGTCGCGCACCACCTGGGCGATCAGGTTGGCAATGGCGCTGCGCAGGTTACTGCCGGGCAGGGCCTCGCAGACGCAAATGCCCAGGGTGCGGAAGACTTCCCGGGGCTGGATGGCGTGGGCCACCAGCCGGCCTTCGGCGACTTCGCGCAGGGCCAGGTTCAGCGGCATGATGCTGGGGCCGATGCCGGCCTCCACCGCGCTCTTGAGGATGTGCACCGAGTTGACCTCCATGGCCACTTGGGCCGGTGGCAAGTGCAGGCGTTCCAGGGCCTGGTCGACGCAGGCCCGGGTGCTGTGGCTGTGGGCGCGGCTGGGAAACACCAGCGGCCGGGCCACGGCTTCGGCCAGGGTGACGCTGCCCGGTGGCGGGGCATGGCGGTCGTCGGCGCGGTGGATCAGGTAGAAGTCTTCTTCCAGCAGCGGGCTGAAGCTGACTTGCGGCGGCAGGCCGATGGGGGTGAACAGGGCAATGTCGACCCGGCCCCGCACCAGTTGGTCCACCAGGTTGCCGGTGAGCTCTTCATTGAGGTGCAGTTCGACCTTGGGGTAGGTGCGGGCCACGGCCTGGATCAGCGGCAGGGCCACGGTGCTGGCCACGCTCTGGGGCAGGGCGACGACGATGGAGCCGCTTAGGGCGCCGGGTTCGCTGCTGATTGCGGCGCGGGCGTCCTGCAGGTGCTTGAGCAGGCCCTGGGCGTATTCGTAGAACAGTTTGCCGGCGTCGTTGACGCGGATGCCGCTGTTGCTGCGATGGAAGAGCTGCGCGCCGAGGTCGGCTTCCAGGGCCGACATCTGCTTGCTCAGGGCCGATTGCGCCACGTGCACTTCCCGGGCGGCGCGGGACAGGCTGCCGGCATCGACCACGGCGACGAAGTATTTCAGCTGGCGGATTTCCATGCTGGCTCCTTGGCGGGCCGCTGCCTTAGTCGACGGCCGGGCCGCGGGGGAAGATCTTGCCCGGGTTCATCAGTTGCCGCGGGTCGAGGGCGACCTTGATCGCCGCCATCACGTCCACCGCGTTCTGCCCGTGCTCCAGGCTCATATAGGCCTGCTTGGTCAGGCCGACGCCGTGCTCGCCGGTGCAGGAACCCTGCAGGGCGATGGCCCGTTCCGCCAGGCGCTGGGCCACGCCGTCGGCGCGCTGCACTTCCTCGGGGTCGTCGGGGTTGACCAGGATCACCGCATGGAAATTGCCGTCGCCGACATGGCCGAAAATCGGCGCCAGCAAGCCTTGCTGCTGCAGGTCGGCGGCGGTGGCTTCGATGCATTCGGCCAGGCGTGAGATCGGCACCACGGCGTCGGTGGTCAGGGCGCGGCAGCCGGGGCGCAGGGCCACGGCGGCGAAGTAGCCGTCGTGCCGCGCCTGCCACAGGCGGCTGCGGTCTTCAGGGTGCACGGCCCATTCGAAGTCCTGGCCGCCGTGTTCATCGGCCAGCAGGCGGATGGTTTCCACCTGTTCCTGGACCGAGGATTGCGAGCCGTGCAGCTCGAAGAACAGCGACGGCGCCTCGTTCAATCGGGTTTTGCTGTAGGCGTTCAGGGCACGCACGGTGAGGGCGTCAATCAGTTCGATACGGGCGATCGGCACCCCCAGCTGGATGGCCTGGATCACCGTTTGCACCGCTTGGTCGACGCTGGGGAAGTTGCACACCGCGGCGGAAATGGCTTCGGGAATCGGGTGCAGTTTCACCGTCAGCTCGGCCACTGTGGCCAGGGTGCCGCCGGAGCCTACCAGCAGGTGGGTGAGGTCATAACCCGAGGAGGATTTGCGCGCCCGACCGCCGGTGTGCAGCACTCGGCCATCGGCCAGCACTGCGGTCAGGGCTAGGACGTTTTCGCGCATGGTGCCGTAGCGCACGGCGTTGGTGCCCGAGGCCCGGGTCGCCGCCATTCCGCCCAGGGAGGCGTCGGCGCCGGGGTCGATGGGGAAGAATAGGCCGGTACCGTGCAGCGCAGCGTTGAGCTGCTTGCGGGTTACCCCGGGTTGCACGGTGACGTCCATGTCGTCGACGCGGATTTCCAGAATCTGGTTCATCGCCGACACATCGATGCACACCCCGCCGTGCACCGCATGCAGCCAGCCTTCCAGGGAACTGCCGCTGCCGTAGGGAATGATCGGCACCCGATGGCGATGGCAGGCCTGCTGCACGGCGATGATTTCGTCGAGGTGATTGACGAAGGCCACCCCTTGCGGCGGCAGCGGATCGAGGGCGGAGATGTCCCGGCCATGGTGCTCGCGAACGCTGGCGGAGGTGCTGAAGCGTTGGCCCAGCAGAGTGGTCAGTTCATCCACCAGGGCGACGGGCAGGGGCTGGAGTCGGGCGGTATCGGGGGCAGGGGGCAGCATCAGGCAATCTCCGGTTTGTTGTTCGCACCGCACGGAAGGTCAGGCCGGGGTGGGGAGGGAGTTGCCCATATCGTAACTGCATACGCAGAGGGTGGGTCGTGCAGATTGGAGATGGCGCTATCGCGGGGGCAGATGGCGGCAGGTCTCTGCAGGTGCTGGCTTGCCAGCGAAGAGGCCCCCGAGATCGCCTTCGCCGGCAAGCCGGCTCCTACAAGGCGGTGCAGAAGCGTTCGATGGCGTCGCAGGCGCGCTGCAGCGCTGGGTCATCCAGGGCGTAGGCAATGCGCAGGTAGGGCCCCAGGCCAAAGGCGCTGCCCTGGACCACGGCCACATCGGCTTCCTCCAGCAGGGCATGGGCCAGGTCTTCATCACTGTTCAGCAGCCGGCCGCCGGGGGAGGTGCGGCCGAGCAAGCCGGCGCAGCAGACAAACACGTAGAAGGCCCCGGCCGGCACTGCGCATTTGAGCCCGGGAATGGCGTTCAAACGCGCCACCATCCAGTCCCGTCGTCGCTGGAATACCTCTCGGCTGTGCAGGATAAAGTCTTTGGGCCCGTTCAACGCCGCCACCGCGGCCTGCTGGGAAATGGCGCAAGCCCCGGAGGTCTGCTGGCCCTGGAGTTTTTCCATGGCCGCCAGCAGCCAGCGCGGCCCGGTGGCAAAACCGATGCGCCAGCCGGTCATGGCGTAGGCCTTGGAGACGCCGTTCATGGTCAGGGTGCGCGGTGCCAGGCGCGGTTCCACCTGGGCCAGGGTGTGGAAGGCCTGGCCATCGAAGATCAGGTGTTCATAAATGTCGTCCGCCAGGACCAGCACCTGGGGATGCTTGAGCAGCACCTCGGCCAGGGCCTGCAACTCTTCGCGGCGGTACACCGCGCCGCTGGGGTTGGACGGTGAGTTGAGGATCAGCCAGCGGGTCTGCGGGGTGATGGCGGCTTGCAGGGCGGCCGGCGTCAACTTGAAGCCGCTGCCGGCCTCGCAGCGGATGATCCGCGAGGTGGCGCCGCACAGCTGGACCATCTCCGGGTAGCTGACCCAATAGGGCGCCGGCACCAGCACTTCATCGCCCTCATCGAGGGTGGCGGCCAGGGCGTTGTAGATCACCTGCTTGCCGCCGTTGCACACCAGGGTGTCCTGCCACTCCACTTCCAGGCCGTTTTCCCGGCGGAACTTGGCCGCCACCGCTTCGCGCAGGGTGCGGCTGCCGGCCACCTGGGTGTAGCGGGTGTGGCCATGCTCGATGGCCTGGATGCCGGCCTGGCGCACGTGGGGCGGGGTGTCGAAATCCGGCTCGCCGGCGCACAGCGAGATGACCCTGGCCCCCGCGGCGCGGCGTTCGGCCACCCGATCGATGATGCGGTAGGTGGCTGAAGGCTGGGTGGCGGCCAGGCGCTGGTTGAGGCGTTGCTGGTCTGTGTTCATGCCGGTGTTCTCCAGGCCGTCAGTTGCATCAGTTCCAGGGTCGAATGGCCCTGCTCCAGGGCCTGCATCATCTGCGCTTCCTTTTGCGCTCGGGCTTCGCCCTCGGCCAGGGTGCGGGCGATATGAGCCTGGGGAATGATGATCACCCCGTCATCATCCGCCACCACCAGGTCGCCCTGGGCCACGGCGGCGCCGTTGAAGTTGAAGGGTTGGCCGACCGAGGGCGCGCTGGCCTTGACCGTGCCCTGCACTGAAACGCCTCGGGCGAACACCGGGAAGCCCCGGGCCCTGAGCGCCGCCACATCACGTACGCCGCCGTCGATCACCAGGCCCACCACGCCGGCGGCTTCGGCGGCCACGGTCAGCACTTCGCCCCAGTAACCGGCGATGAAATTGCCGGTGGCCACCACCAGCACGCTGCCCCGGGGCGCCCGCTCCATGGCCAGGTGCAAGGCCAGGTTGTCGCCGGGGGAGCACTGCAACGGGAAGGCCGGGGCGGCGATGAAGGCGCCGTCCCAGATCGGGCGAATTCGGCTGTCCACGGCGCAGGGCAGGCCGCTGGCTTCATACAGGGTCGAGCTGCCCAGGCGCTTGGCCTGGGCCTTGAGGTCGTTGAACATGCTCAGGATTTCCTCTGCAACTGGTGATAGCCCAGGGTTTCCCGGGCTTGCTTGAGTGTCTGGCCCTGGTCGAGCAGGGCGCGGATATCGGCTTCCACCGTTTCGATCCGGCGGGCGCAGGCGGCCACTTCCCGGGCGTGCTCGCGGGGCACCACCACCACGCCATTGGCGTCGGCCACTACGATGTCCCGGGGGCAGACCCGGGCGCCGCCGATGGAGATCGGCTGGTTCAAGGCCTGCACTTGCACCCGGTCCTTGCCGGTGCGCATGTAGCGGCCCTTGCTGAACACCGGGTAGCCATCGCCCAGCGCCTTGCCGACATCACGGCAGACGCCGTCGATCACCGTGGCGGCGATACCCTTGCGCCCGGCGTACTGGGTCATGATGTCGCCCCACACGGTGCAGTCGCTGCGTCCGCCGTTGTCGATCACCAGCACGTCCCCGGGCGCCACGTCGTCGATAAAGTCGCCCACGGTGCCCGGTGGCACGCTGGCGCTGACGTACTGCACGGTAAAGGCCGGGCCCACCAGCGTCTGTCGGTAGTTGTCCAGGGGCATCAGGCCCAGGCATTGGCCCGGCAGGCCGAGCTTGTCCAGGGCATCGGAGACTCCGGGGGTGTCGAGGCCGGCGAACAGCGCCACCAGTTCCTGGTCCTGGCTGTTCATTGGGCCGGCTCCTGCTGGATGGCGTCGAAGTGGCTGTCGTGCATCACCTCGGCCACCGAGCGGCCGCTGCGCACGGCGGCGACCATGGCGTCCTGGCGCCGAGTGATGCGTTCCGCCAGCTCCAGCACTTGCTCGATATGCTCTGCGGCGACGAACACCGTGCCGCAGTTGTCGGCGATCACGTAGTCGTCTTCATTGACCCAGGTGCCCGCGACCTCGATGGCCACGGCGCTGGCCAGCTGCACCACCCGGTTGCGGGCGCTGATCATGGTCACTCCACGGCCGTAGACCGGGTAACCGATGGCCGCGCTACCGTCGATGTCGCGGCTGTAGCCGTCGATCACCGTGCCGCGAACCTGTTTGGCGCTCGCGGCATTGGCCAGGATGTCGCCCCAGCAGGAAATGCCCTCCAGGCCTCCGGCAATCACCAGCACCCGGTCAGTGCTGCAAATCTGCTCCACTACCGGGGTAATCAGGTGCGCCGTGGGCTGCTGGTCGGTCTTGGGCCCGAGCAGTACGGTGCTGGCGCGGCCGACGATTTTTTCGCAGTTCCACAAGGGCCGCAGGCCCAGGGTGGCGCCGGGCAGGGCGAGGAAGTCGAGGGCGTCGGAGACGGTGTTGCTGTCCAGTGCGGCAAGGCGCTGGAGAGAATTGGCACTGGGCATGGGTGGCTCCCGTGGTGAAGGAGGTGCCAGTGTCGAGGCTGGGCTTTGATAGGTATATTACGAATCGCAGAAGCCTTTCATACGTTCAACCTATGGAATTTCCATGATCAATTTCCGCCTGATTCGCCACCTCTGGCTATTCCTCGCGGTGGCCGAAGAGCAGAATTTCAGCCGCGCCGCCAAGCGCCTGGGCATGTCCCAACCACCGCTGACCGAGCAGATCCAGGTGCTGGAGCACGCCCTCAAGGTCAAGCTGTTCGACCGCTCGCGCCGTGGCGCGCAGCTGACCCCGGTGGGGGCGGCGATCCTGCCGGCGGTGCGCAAGTTCGCCGAGCAACTGGAGCGCCTGGAGCTGGCGGTGCACGAGGCGGTGGCGGGGCAGACCGGGCTCTTGACTATCGGCGCCATCACCAGCGCCATGCTCGATGTGCTGCCGCCGCTGATCGAACAGCTCAAGGCCGATTACCCGCAGTTGACGGTGTCGGTGCGCGAGATCGACAGCGTCGAGGCGATTCCGGCGCTGGAAGCCGGCGATATCGACCTGGCCTTCGCCCGCCTGGAAGGCGACCTGGGGGCCAGCGTGCGTTCGCTGCCCTTGACCGAGGACCGCCTGGCGGTGGCTTTGCCCGCCGATCACCCGCTGGCCTCGCGTTCGCGCATCAGCCTGTCGAGCCTGGCCAACGAGCCGCTGGTGATGTTTTCCCGGCGGGTCAGCCCGGTGTATTTCGACAACCTGATCGCCACCTGCCGCGACAGCGGTTTCTCGCCCCGGGTGCTGCATGAAGTGCGTTCGGTGGCCTCGCAGATCGCCTTTGTCAGCTGCGGCCAGGGCATTGCCCTGGTGCCGGCCTCGCTGAAGACCGTGGCGCCGGACAACGTGGTGTTGCGGCCTCTGAGCCAACGGCTGAACGTGGTGACCACCGCCATGGCCTGGAATTCGACCCGGGCCAATCCCCTGGTGCAGGCGCTGGTGGCGCAGTTCCAGGGCGCCAACTGAGTGGCGGGGTTTTATAGCTTTGCCCTATGGCTGTGTTCTGCAATGGGGAATTTACAGGCAGCTTGCCGGCCCCGAGACTGGCCTTCCTGTCGCCTGCGCCTGCCTGAAGCCCAAGGATTGTTTCGTGCCATCAGCCCCCGAGTTCACCCACACCCATCTGCCGCTGAACGTGGCCGGCGTGCCCCTGCAAATCGCCACCCTGCATCGCGGCGGCACCCGTGCGCCGATCCTGTTCCTCCATGGTTTTGGTTCCACCAAGGAGGATTACGCCGATATCACCCGTCACTCGGCCTTCGCCGGCCAGCCCTTTATCGCTTACGACGCGCCAGGTTGTGGGGCAAGCCAGTGTGAGGACCTATCGCGGATCTCCATCCCGTTCCTGCTGGAGACCGCGTTGCAGGTACTGGAGCATTTCGGTATCGAGCGCTTCCATCTGGTGGGGCATTCCATGGGCGGCCTGACGGCCCTGATGCTGGCGGACCGCTGCCCTGAGCGGGTGCTGAGCTTTGTCGATATCGAAGGCAACATCGCCCCTGAGGACTGCTTCCTCAGCCGGCAGATTGTCGACTACCCCGAGGCGGACGCGCAGCGTTTCCTCGACGATTTCATCGAGCGCGCGCGCCATGCCCCGGCCTATGCCAGTGCCCTGTATGCCGCGAGCCTGGGGCACAAGGTGCGGGCAGGCGCGGTTCGCGGCATCTTCGAATCCATGGTCCAGCTATCCGATCACGGCAACCTGATGCAGCGTTTTCTCGGCCTGCCGTGCCCGCGCATGTTCATGTACGGCGAGCAGAATGCCGGGCTGTCCTACCTGGCGCAGCTCCAGGCCCGGGGTGTGCAACTGGCACGGATTCCCGACTGCGGGCATTTCCCCATGTATTCCAACCCGGGCCTGATGTGGCAGCACATCGCCCGGTTCCAGGTGGCTGCCAATGGAGGTTGAGATGCCGGGTTCAGGCACTGACAAACCATTGCCCCTGGTCCTGCTGCCCGGGCTCTTGTGCGATGAACGCCTGTGGCAGCAACAGGCACGGGCCCTGGGGCCAGAGCGCGAGGTGCAGATTGCCGACCTCAGCCTGGATGCCAGCATTGCCGAGATGGCCCGCCGCACCCTGCAACAGGCGCCTGCGCAATTCGCCCTGGCGGCCTTGTCCATGGGCGGCTATGTGGCCATGGAAATGTTGCGCCAGGCCCCCGAACGGGTGCTGAAGCTGGCGCTGTTCGACACCATGGCCCGCCCGGACGACGAGGCCCGGGCGCGGATGCGTCGCGGCTTGCTGGCCCTGGCCCGTCAGGGCCGTTTCAAGGGCGTGACCCCGCACCTGCTGCCGCGGCTGATGCACCCGCGCTGCCTGGACACGCCGGTGGCGAAACTGGTGCAGGACATGGCCCTGGTCATTGGCAAAGAGGGGTTTGTGCGCCAGCAACAAGCGATCATCGACCGTGCGGACTACCGCCCGCTGCTGGCGAGCATCAAGGTGCCGACCCTGATCGTGGTGGGCGAAAACGACGCCATCACCCCTCTGGCCGAAGCGCAGTTCCTGCACCAGGGCATTGTTGGTTCACGCCTGCAAGTGCTGGCGCAATGCGGTCACCTGCCGCCCCTGGAGCATCCCCAGCGCACCACCGAACTGCTGCGCGACTGGCTGACCCCGGCCGCTGGCCTGTAGGAGCTGGCTTGCCAGCGAAGGGGCCCCCGAGATCGCCTTCGCCGGCAAGCCGGCTCCTACGGGAGAGGTAGGAAGGGGCGGTCTGCATCAGAAATTCACCGAAGCACTCAACCGCGCCGTCAACGGCGCGCCCTGGAACAGGTAGTCGTCGCCCATGTATTCCCCGGTGTCGCGCCAGTAGCGCTTGTCGAACAGGTTGTCCACGGTCAGGCGGAACACGGTGTCGTAGCCATCGATGCGGGTGCTGTAGCGGCTGCCGATGTTGAAGATGGCGTAGGCGCCGGTGGCGACGTTGCCCTGGCGGTCGGCGTATTGGCTGGCGCTGTATTGCATGCCGCCCAGCAGGGCCAGGCCGTCGAGCCAGGGCAGGGCGTAGTCGCCCTGCAGGCTGGCTCGCAGGCGCGGGACGTTGAGGGTCTGGTGCCCCTCGTAAGCCGGGGTACCGGTGCCCTCCACCCGGGAGCGGATCGCCGCGACGCTGGCGGCAATCTGCAGGCGCTGGGTGGCCCAGCCGTTGGCGGAGAGCTCCAGGCCAGTGTTCTTTTGCTGGCCCTGCTGGACGTAGGTGAAACCGCCAGCAGCATCCGGGCGTGAGTACTGGTAGGCCTGGCGCATCTGGAACAGGGCGGCGGCAAAGCTCATGCGCTGCCAGTCGTACTTGATGCCGGTTTCGATCTGGCGCGAGACGGTGGGGGCGAGGGTGTCGCCATTGTTGCTGGCGAACCAGGGTGCCTGGCCACCCAGGCTCAGGCCCTTGCTGTATTGGGTGTACAGCGAAATGTTGTTGAGCGGTTTGTAGATCAATGCGGCCTGGGGCAGGAACACATAGCGTTGGGTGTGGCGATCGCGCACGCCGTCCTTGTCGAAGCTCTCTTCGTCCAGGCGTACTTCGCGCCCGCCGAGGACGGTCTGCCACTGTTCGTTGAAGCTGATGCGGTCGCTGAGGAACAGGCCGTATTGGCGGCTGTCCAGGCGTTTGTGGGTGTCGTTGAGGGCGCCGTCGTAGCGGCCGAAGTTCTCAGGCTCGCTCTGGATATTGCCCGTGCCAATCCATTGATTGATGGACTCGCGCCGGTCCACTACACGGCGAAACGCACTGGTTCCCACGCTCAACTCATGGCCCAGGCCTGCGGTGTCGAAACGACCATTGAGCACCGCCTGCACTTCATCGTTGCGCCGGGTGTCGTCGGGGCTGCGGAAGTCGTAGATGTCGTAGTTGCCTTCGGGGCTGAAGTAGTTGCCGTTGGCATTGATGCAGCCGGTGGTACAGCCGCCCCAGGCAAACGAACTGTAGTCATCGATCACCACCTTGCTGCGCGACGCACTGAGGTTGCCCTTCCAGTCATCGTTGAAGCGGTACTCGAAGTTGCCGCCGATGTTCAGCGATTCATTGGTCACCGGCTTTGACCCGCTCTGGTGCCCCAGGAGTCTTTTCGGCGAGGCGTGGTGGGGCAGGCTGGAGCCCCCCAGCAGTTGATAGCCCGGTGCCGAGCGCTGCTGCTTGTTCTGGTATTCGATGTCCAGTTGCAGCAGGGCGTCGGGGCTGATGTTCCAGTCCAGGGCCAGGGAGGCGAAGTCGCGCTGGCCATTGGTGTGCTCGACGTAGGAGTGCAGGTCTTCATGGGCCAGGTTGGCACGCAGGCCGAACTGCTGTTCGCTGCCGAACCAGCCGCCGACATCGGTGGCCAGGTAGCCGCTGCCGCGGTCGTCGGTGGAAACGGTCACCGAACGAATGTCCGTGGGCCGCTTGGTCACGTAGTTGATCAGCCCGCCGGGCTCGCTGACCCCGCTTTGCAGGCCGGAAAGGCCCTTGAGCAATTCCACCCGCTGCTTGTTTTCCAGGGCGACGTTCTGTTCGCCGGTGATGGTGCGGTTGTTGATCTTGTAGCTGCTGGCGGCATTCAGCGAGAAGCCGCGCACCTCGAAGTTTTCGTAATAGCCCACCGGCGCGTAGCTCTGGCCCACCGAGGCATCGTTCTTCAGCACGTCGCTGAGCAGGCGGGCCTGCTGGTCGAGGATCATGTCTTCATTGATCACGCTGATGGAGGCCGGGGTATCCAGCAAGGGCGTCTCGCTGAAACCACCCACCGAGGCGCTGTCGACGCGATAGCCGTAGGGCTCTTCGCCGCTGACGGTCTGGGTCGGCAACTGGGTGCCCGCGGCGTTGGCCACGGCGCTGCTGCCGGCCAGCAGCAGGCCCAGGGTCAGGCGGTTGAGGGGCAAAGCTGAGCTGCAGGTGCGCGCGCGGGCAGTCGGGTGAATCCGGCTCATGAACAATCCTAGAAGGCGACGCGGCCCCATGGCAGAAGCCGGGGGAGGTTCCTGGGAAGGCTACGAGCGTCGACCTGCGTGTGTAGTGAGGAACAGCGGGGGAGCCCTGCGAGCATCAGGCCGGGGCCTGGCGGTTGCCGCTGGGTACTGTCGGGCAGGCGCCATCATACAAGCTGCAGCGAGGGGGTAAAGGCGGGAAAGGTAGAAGATCGCGTGGCGGGAGTGGCCGCTTCAAGTCCTTGCGTAACACGGCGGTGGGCAATCCTGCTCGGGCTCCGGGTGGCCCATCTGCAGGTACTTGATCCGCTCCTCCATGGAATCGACCTTGCGCAGCAGCAGGCTGATGAGCTTCTCATTCATCTCACGGGTTTCATCGACGACCAGGGACTTTTCCAGGCGGTCGACGATTTCATTGTTCATGCTGCGGTTTTCTCGTTTGGCAATGTGTTTGAGCTGGTTGTGCAGGTCGCCTGGAAGACGAACGATGAACTTTTGCAGGGAGGAGCACATAGCGGACCTCAGAGTAATGCCAAAGAGCAGCATCATAAGAATGAGGCAGGCTTGCTTGCTTCAAGAAAATTCTTAAAAGAATGAAAAATACGGCGCTTTTTCATTAGGAAAGTTCTGATTCGCACCAGAACCGGCCTCTAATCCGATTAAAAAGCGGACCTGATCCAGGTCCGCTTTTCACCGGGGTCGTTCAGCCTATGACGTGGCCTCCGAGCCTCAACGGCGATCCAGCCACACCGTCTGCGCATTGCAGAATTCGCGTACGCCAAAGTGCGACAGCTCGCGCCCGAAGCCGCTTTTTTTCACTCCGCCGAAGGTCACCCGGGGGTCGCTGGCGCTGTAGCCGTTGATGAACACGCCGCCGGTTTCCAGCTCGTCGGTCATCTGCCGGGCCCGTTCCAGGTCCTGGGTGAAGATCGTGGCGGTGAGGCCGAACTCGCTGTCGTTGGCCAGTTCCAGGGCGTGTTGCGCATCCCGGGCGCTGATGATGGCGGCCACCGGGCCGAACAGTTCCTGCTTGAAGGCGGTCATCTGCTCGGTGACGTTGGCCAGCACCGTGGGTTGGTAATAGTTGCCGGCGCCTTCGACCTTGTCGCCGCCCAGCAGCAGGGTGGCGCCTTCGGCCAGGGTCGCCTGGACCTGCTGGTGCAACTCGTCACGCAGGTCGAAGCGGGCCATGGGGCCGATATAGGTGTCGCTGGCCAGCGGGTCGCCGATCACCAGAGCGCGGGTGGCTTCGACGAATTTGCGGGTGAACTCCGCGACCACCCCTTGCTCGATGATCAGGCGCTTGGCGGCGGCGCAGACCTGGCCGGTGTTCTGGTAGCGCCCGATCACCGCGGCCTTGACCGCTTCGTCGAGGTCGGCGTCGTTGAGCACGATAAAGGGGTCGGAGCCGCCCAGTTCCAGCACGCACTTCTTCAGCGCGGCGCCGGCCTGGGCGCCGATGGCGATGCCGGCGCGCACGCTGCCGGTGAGGGTCACGGCGGCGATGCGGCGGTCGGCGATGGCGCTGGATACGCCGTCCGGGGTGACGTTGAGCAGCTCGAACACCCCTTCAGGGAAACCGGCGCGCTGCATGGCGTCCAGCAGCAGGTAGGCGCTGCCCATGACATTCGGGGCGTGCTTGAGCACGTAGGTGTTGCCCGCCAGCAGCGCCGGCACCGCGCCGCGCAGCACCTGCCAGATCGGGAAGTTCCACGGCATCACCGCGAGGATCGGGCCCAGTGGCCGGTACTCGATGCGTGCCTTGTTGTTTTCTACCAGGGTCGCTTCCGGGGCCAACATGGCCGGGCCGTGCTCGGCGTACCACAGGCACAGCTGGGCGCACTTTTCGATTTCGCCCCGGGCCTGGGGCAGGGGCTTGCCCATTTCCAGGCTGATCATGCGGGCCATGGCCTCGCTGTTGTCCCGCAGGGCCTGGGCCAGTGCGTTCAGGCGGCTGGCGCGCTCGGCGATGCTCTGGCGTTTCCACTGGGCGAAACCAGCGGCGGCACGGCTCAGCGCGGCGTCCTGCTCAGCCTCGGACTGGTAGGGGTAGGCGCCGATCTGCTCGCCAGTGGCGGGGTTGATGGACAAGGCGTGGGTGTGGCTGGAAACAAGGCTCATGGCACCGTCCTGCTCGGGTGGGAATGGCGGCAGGTTACGGTGCTGGATCTTTGCTGAAAACTGAATAATATTGAGCAAGTCGTTCACGTTTGGAGAATGCCGTGGATCTGGTCCAGCTGGAAATTTTCAAGGCCGTTGCCGAGCAGGGCAGCATCAGCGCCGCCGCGCAACTGATCCACCGGGTGCCGTCGAACCTAACCACCAGGATCAAGCAACTGGAGCAGGACCTGGGGGTGGAGCTGTTTATCCGCGAGAAGAGCCGCATGCGCCTGTCCCCCGCCGGCTGGAATTTCCTCGACTACGCCCGGCGCATTCTCGACCTGGTGGCCGAGGCGCGTCTGACTGTGGCCGGCGAGGAGCCTCAGGGACCGTTCGCCCTGGGCTCGCTGGAAAGCACGGCGGCGGTACGCATCCCGGCGCTGCTGGCGGCCTACAACCAGCAGTACGCTAAGGTGGAACTGGACCTGTCCACCGGCCCCTCCGGGACCATGATCGACGGCGTGCTGTCTGGCCGCCTGGTGGCCGCCTTCGTCGACGGCCCGGTGCGCCACCCGGCCCTGGAAGGGCTGCCGGTGTTCGAGGAGGAAATGGTGCTGATCGCCCCGCTGGGGCATGCGCCGATTACCCGGGCGCGGGAGGTCAACGGCGAAAGCATCTATGCCTTTCGCGCCAACTGCTCCTACCGTCATCACTTTGAAAGCTGGTTCACCCAGGACGCCGCGGTGCCGGGCAAGATCCATGAAATGGAGTCCTACCACGGCATGCTGGCCTGCGTCAGCGCCGGCGCCGGGCTGGCGCTGATGCCCCGCAGCATGCTGGAAAGCATGCCCGGCTGCGCCACGGTCAGCGTCTGGCCGTTGTCCCCGCGTTTTCGCTTCCTGCACACCTGGCTGGTCTGGCGGCGCGGCACCGTGTCCCAGAGTTTGAGCAGTTTTGTGAAGCTGCTGGAGGAGCGTGGGGCGGTGCTGGCTGAGGTTTGAGGGGAGCGATGTTCAACGCCTGCTCAAGGCCAGGCGAGCGGCAAACAGTACGAAGATCATCCCTGTGGTGCGGTCCATCCACTGGATCACCTTTTCCCGCTGCAGCACACCGGCCAGGGGCCGGGTGGCGGCGATCAGCAGTAGCGACCAGACCAGCCCCAGCACCACGTGAATGCTCACCAGGCCGAAGGTCCAGGCCACCAACGGCTGGCCCTGGGGAATGAACTGCGGCAGAAAGGACACGTAGAACACTCCCACCTTGGGGTTGAGCACATTGCCCAGCATGCCCTTGAGAAACCAGTTGGTGCCGGGGTCGCTGTTCGCGCCTGTGGGA
Organism: Pseudomonas sp. NFPP12; assembly: GCF_900103205.1. Classification (NCBI taxonomy): domain Bacteria; kingdom Pseudomonadati; phylum Pseudomonadota; class Gammaproteobacteria; order Pseudomonadales; family Pseudomonadaceae; genus Pseudomonas; species Pseudomonas sp. NFPP12. Next base: position 24,328 of record NZ_FMWW01000008.1, on the reverse strand, counting down.
GCAAACGAGTGGCGCGGGCGCAGCAGCATGTTCAGTCCCAGCCAGGCGAGGTAGGCGGCGCCGCAGTACTTCAACAGGTTGAAGGCCAGTTCCGACACCGCGATCAAGGCCCCCAGGCCGAAGGCCACAGCCGCGCCCCAGATCAGGCAGCCGGCATTGATGCCCAACGCTGCGCGCAGCGCCTGCCGCCGGCCTTCCACAGTGGCGGTGCGCAGCACCAGGGCGGTGTCCAGGCCCGGGGTCAGGGTCAGCAGCGTGGCGGCCAGGGTGAAGGCCAGGAGATTCTCAGTGATGGACATGGGGCAGGGTTTCAAACTTTGGGGTTGGCGAACGTTAGCACAGCCGTGGGGTGCCAATGCGCGCCACGGGTGCGGGTGATCACGGAAGGGGCGGTGAATCTGTAGGAGCGAGCTTGCTCGCGATGATTTCCAACGCGCCGCAGCTTCCCTGCAAGTGCGCGTTATCGTTGACGTCCTTCGCGAGCAAGCTCGCGCCTACAAGGGTGGGTCAATAGGGGCCGCGGGGTTCAGGAATGCCCAGTTGCTGTTGTCGGGCTCTGACCTGGTTGTCCACGGCGCGTTTGCCACTGAGCAGCTTGAGGTGCTGCACGTTGGCCGGTAGGTGGCTGTCGATCAGTGCCAGTAGATCCAACTGTGGGGCCTTGATGATGCGCAGGTCAGCGATGTTCGAGGTTTTCAGGCCGCTGAGTTCCCCCAGGGCCTTGAGGTTGATCAGGCTCATCTTGCGCAACTGCGGTGCCCCACCAAGGTCCAGTTGGCTCAATTGCGCCTGGTCCTCGATCTTCAACACTTCAAGCAGGGGAAAGCCATCCAGGTCCAGGCGGTTGAGGCCACGCACCCGCATGATCTCCAGTTCCTTGACCTGGGGATTGCGCAGCTCCGGCATCTGCTCACGGCTGCCGAAGGTTACCGAGAGGTTGAGCAGGCCGGTCATGCCGGCGACCATGCCCAGGGGCGTCTTGGCCGGCATGCGATGCAGGTCCAGGTGGCGGATGCCCGGGCACTGGCTCAGTACGTCCAGGTGATGGCTTTGCACGCTGAGGGACAGGGTGTGCAGCTCGGCCATGGTGGCCAGGGGCGCGAGATCGATGGCCGGGCCCTTGTCCAGGGACAGGCGCAGCGTTCGCAGCCCCCTCAAGTTGGGCAGGGCCAAGAGGCCCGGCAGGTCGGCGCTGATGACTTGCAGGGCGAAATCCTTGAGCTTGTGCAGGCTGCCAATGGTTTCGAAGTGTTCCAGCGTGTCCAGGCAATCCAGGCTCAGGGAGTGAACATTGGGCAGGGCGAGCAAGGTGCGTCCGTCAAACGCGCTGCCCGGATAGTGGCTGTAGAAACGCACATTGAGGCGCTCGCCGAAACGGGCGCAGAGCGTGTCGAGCTGACTCAGCAGCTCGCCGTCGTACTGTTCGGCCTTGGCGAACTGGACGATGACCTGGGCCTGGTCATCGGCCTCCAGCCGGGCGCTAACCTGCAGTTCCAGGTCGGCCTGGCTGGGGGTTTGAATTCGATGGGGAAACATCAGCGGTCCTTGATGATTTTCGCCGCGGCATCATGCCATTGCGCGATCTTCACCGCCATCTGCGCGCAGGCCCGGCCAGCCGCCGGGCCGCCTTGCAGGAACAGTTACGGGTCGACCTGGCCCATCAGCTCGGCCACCGATTCCGGGCGCTTGGCGTAGCGCTGGGCCAGCACGGCGCAGACCATCAGCTGGATCTGGTGGAACAGCATCAGGGGCAGAATCAGCACGCCCATGGTGCTGCCGGCAAACAGCACCTGGGCCATGGGCACGCCGGTGGCCAGGCTCTTTTTCGAGCCGCAGAAGAGGATAGTGATGCGGTCTTCCTGGTCGAAGCCGAACAGCTTGCCGAGAAAGCTCGACGCCAGCAGCACCAGCGCCAGGAGGACGCAGCAGGCCACCACCAGGCCGGCCAGTTCCCACAGCGGGATCTGGTGCCAGATGCCTTCGTTCACCGCTTCGCTGAAGGCGCCGTAGACCACCAGCAGGATCGAGCCCTGGTCGACGAAGCGCAGCCAGTTCTTGTTGCGCCCGACCCAGGCGCCGATCCAGCGTCGAGCGATCTGCCCGGCGATAAAGGGCAGCAGCAACTGCACGCTGATCTTGAGGATGGCGTCCAGGGTCGAGCCACCTTCGCCGTGCACGTTCAGCAGCAGTGTCACCAAGAGCGGGGTGAGGAAGATCCCGAACAGGCTCGACGCCGCGGCGCTGCAGATGGCCGCCGGGATATTGCCCCGGGCCAGGGAGGTGAAGGCGATCGCCGATTGCACCGTGGCCGGCAGGGCGCACAGATACAGCATGCCCATGTACAGGTCGTTGCCCACCAGCGGTGACAGCAGCGGCTTGAGCGCCAGGCCCAACACGGGAAAGAGGATGAAGGTCAGGCTGAACACCAGCAGGTGCAGGCGCCAGTGGCCGGCCCCGGCAATGATTGCCTCGCGCGAGAGCTTGGCGCCGTGGAGGAAGAACAGCAGGCCGATGGCGATGTTGGTCAGCCAGCCGAAACCTATGGCCACCTGGCCGCTGGCCGGCAGGAAACTGGCCAGCAGCACCACGCCGATCAGGGTCAGGGTGAAGTTGTCGGGCAAAAGACGCGAGCGAGTCATAGCGGGATCATCCGGGGGTTGCCAAGTGCGGTGGGGCGACTCTAACGTGGCTGCGTTTTACCGACTAACGCCAAGGAGCCAGTTAATGCCGCCTAAAGGACATGAAAAGATCGTCCGGCGCAGTATTCCCGGTTTGCCCAGCCTGCCGCGGCCGGTGTACGGGCGCACCGAATCCTTGCCCAATCGCGCCTTGACCCGGCGCCACAGCCACCCGTGGGTGCAATTGTCCTACGCCATTGCCGGGGTGCTGGAGATCCAGACCAGCGGCGGGCGCTTTATCGCCCCGCCGCAACGGGCGGTGTGGATTCCCGCCGGGGTGCCGCACCGGGTGTTCAGCTCGCCGCGCACCGAGATGCGCAGCCTGTACCTCGATTGCAGCGTTACCACCTGGGCGGCGCCGGACAGCTGCCAGGTGCTGGCGGTCAGCAGCCTGCTGCGGGAGTTGATCCGCGCCTTCAGTGAATTGCCTGTGGAATATGTCGAGGACAGCGCCGACGGGCGCCTGGCCCAGGTGCTGCTGGACCAGTTGGCCGCCGCGCCGCAGCTGGACCTGATGCTGCCGCTGCCCCACGACGTGCGCCTGCGGGCGATCTACCGCAGCCTGCAGGCGCACCCGGAGCAGGCCACGACGCTGGGCCAGTGGAGCCAGAAGCTTGGGGTGACGGAGAAGACCCTCAGCCGCCTGTTCCTCAAGGACACCGGGCTGACCTTCCGTGCCTGGCGCCAGCGCCTGCGCCTGCTGGGCGCCCTGACTCCCCTGGAGCAGGGCGAGCGGGTCACCGATGTGGCGCTGGCCTGTGGTTATGACTCGACCTCGGCATTTATCGCCGCCTTTCGCCAGCAGTTCGACGCCACCCCGGGGGAGTTCTTCCGCGACCTCTGACCCCCCGAGCTTCCTGTAGCCGCAGCCTGCGGCAGCGGCTACAGGGGGCGGTGGTGGGGCCAGGTGCGGCAGGTCAGGTTCTTGGTGGGCGCAGCAGTTCGATGCGCTCCGGCGGCACCAGGGTGCGCAGGGTCTTGTACAGGGCCCGGGTCTCCAGCAGGTTCCAGATCCGCAGCAGGGTTTCCAGGGCATCCAGGGGTTTGCTGATGAAGTCCCGGGCGCCCAGGGCCAGCGCCCGCAGGCGAGTGTCGCGGGTGGCGTCGGCGGTGAGTACCAGGATCGGCAGGTAGTCGTTGGCCGGGATCCGTCGGTTGAGCTGTTCCAGTACCGCAAAGCCATCGAACTCGGGCATGTGCAGGTCGAGGATCACCAGGTCCGGCTCGAAGCTGTTGAACAGCTCCAGGCTGCGCAGCGGCTGGGTGCTGCTGAGGACGTTGTGCAGCCCTTCGCGGGCCAGCAGCTGTTCCATCAGGTCGAGGTTGGGGCGCTGGTCATCGATGATGAGGATGCGCAGATCGGCAGTCATGGGAGCTCCGGAAGACAGGCATCGAGGTGGGCGAAGAACACCGGGATGTGGATGGGCTTGGTCAGGATCGCCGTGGCCCCGGCGTCGAGCAGGGCGCGCCGGGTCGGTTCGCTGGCGTCGGCGGTGATCATCAGGATCGGGATGTCGGCCGTGGCGCTGGAGGCCCGCAGGCGTTGCAGCACCTCCAGGCCGGGCAGGTCCGGCAGGCTGACGTCCAGCAGGATCATCTGCGGCGCGTGCTGGCGGGCCAGGTCCAGGCCCATCTGGCCTTGCATGCTCGACAGCAGCTGGATGCCCGGGCGCCGTTGCAGCAGGGTTTCGATCAGCGCCAGGCTTTGCAGGTTGTCTTCGATGCACAGCACCTTGCCCTGGTAGCGGCTTGCGGGCTGTGGCGCCGGCACGTTCAGCGCCGGGGCGTTGCAGGGCGCCACGGCGGCTGCAGCGGCCAGGCGCACGAAGGGCAGCTCCAGGGTGAAGCAACTGCCGCTGCCCGGGTTGCTCTGTACGCCCAGGCTGCCGTCCATCATTTCCAGCAGGCTCCTGCTCAGGGCCAGCCCCAGGCCGGTACCTTCGACCCTGGGGTCGGCGTCCAGGCGTTCGAAGGGCTTGAACAGGCGCTCCAGGCGCTCGGCGGTGATGCCGGCGCCGGTGTCGAGCACGCTCAGGCGCAGGCGCGATGCCTCGATCGCCACGTCGATGCTGACCCGGCCACCCGCGCGGTTGTACTTGATGGCGTTGGACAGCAGGTTGAGCAGCACCTGGATCAGGCGCTGGCGGTCGGCGATCACGCCGCTGTCCGCCGCCAGTTCCGGTAGCGGCGCCAGGGTGATGCCGGCGTCCGCGGCCATGGGTGACACCAGGGTCAGGGCTTCGTGCAGCACCGCCGCCAGGGCCATGGGCTCGACGTTCAGCGGCAGGCGCCCGGCCTCGATACGGGCAATGTCCAGCACCTCGTTGATCAGCCCCAGCAGGTGCTGCCCGGCCCGCAGGATATGCCCGACCTGGGGCCGCTGGCCGGCATTGGAATCCATGTCCAGCAGTTGGGCGAAGCCGAGGATGGCGTTCAGCGGCGTGCGCAGTTCGTGGCTCATGCGCGAGAGGAATTCGCTCTTGGCGCGGCTGGCGCTTTCCGCTTCCTCGCGGGCGGTGCCCAGGGCGATTTCCGCGGCACGGCGATCGGTTATGTCCCGGGTGATCTTGGAAAAACCGCGCAGGGCGCCGCTGGCGTCGTACTGCGCGGTGATCACCACGCTGGCCCAGAAGCGGCTGCCGTCCTTGCGACAGCGCCAGGCCTCTTCCATGTAGTGGCCGTGGGCGGTGGCCTCGCGCAGGGCCATGTCCGGGTGCTGGGGGCACTCTTCGGGCAGGTAGAACAGGGAAAAATGCCGGCCGATGATTTCCTGCTCGCTGTAGCCCTTGATCCGTTCCGCGCCGACGTTCCAGGTGGTAACCCGGCCTGCGGTGTCCAGGGCGAAGATCCCGTAGTCCTTGACCCCGTCGATGATCAGCCGCAGGCGTTCCTCGTTGTCGCGCAGGGCCCGTTCGCGCTCGGCCAGCAGTTGCCCGGCCTCCACCAGGCGCGTGCCCAGCTGGCCGATTTCATCCTGTTCCGGCGCTTGCGGGCGCAGCGGCTGGCCCAGGGCCAGGCGCTGGGCATTGCCCTGTACCTGCTGCACCCGGGTGACGATGCCCCGGGACAGCAACAGCACCGCGACGATGGCGCCGAACAGCCCGCAGCCGGCGGCCAGCAAGGTGGCGAACAGCAGGCGCATGCGGGTTGCCGCGGCGGCTGCGCTACGTTCGGCCAGCAGCGCATCCTCGCGCACGCGCATGGCGCTGATCTGCTCGCGCAGCACGTCCAGTACCTGCTTGTTGTCGATCAGGATCGCGGTCACCGTGGCGGCGTCGTCGCGGCTGCCGTTGCGCAGGGCCACCAGGCCGTCGAGCTTGGTGCGGATCAGCGGGGTGATGGTCTGCAGGTAGTCGCGCATGCGCGGGTCCTGGACATTCTGGTCCAGGCGTTGCAGCGCGGCCTCGATCTGCGGCCGGGCCTGGAGGTAGGCGGGCAAAAAGTCCTCGCGCCGGGTCAGCAGGTAGCCACGCACGCTGGCGGCGGCCTCGGCCAGGAGGGTGTGCACCGCCTGGATATCGCCCTGCACCAGCAGCACCCGGCGCACGTCCTCCTCGGCGCGGGCGGTCTGGCGCTCGGTGCTGTAGATCAGCACCAGCGACAGCAGCAGGATCACCAGCGGCAGGGAGATCACCACCAGCGCCTTGCCCCGCAGCGGCAGGTCGGCCCAGCGCCGGGCGCTGAGCAGGTTCACGGCCACTGCCCGGCAGGTTGCGCCACCAGCCCCAGGGCCATGCCGCGCACCGCGGCCTGGGTACGGTCGGCGGCGCCGAGCTTGCCGATCACCCGTTCCACGTGGGCCTTGGCGGTGCCGGTGGTGATGCCCAGCTTTTCACCGATCTCGCGGTTGCTGAAGCCACCGGCCACCAGCCCCAGCACCTGGCGCTCGCGGGCAGTCAGGGCCTGAGCCTGGGGCGCCTGGCCGTTGCCGCGCTCGCTCATGCGCCGCAGCAGGCGGGCGCTGACCGCACTGTTGAGCGCCTCTTCGCCCCGGGCCACGCGCTGCAGGGCGTCGAGCACCTCTTCGCGGCTGGCGTCCTTGAGCAGGTAGCCCACGGCGCCGGCGGCCATGGCGGCTTCCAGGTGATCGGGGCTGTCGTCCATGGTGAAGATCACCACCTTGACCTCGGGCTGGCGCTGTTGCAGCAGGCGCGCGGCCCCCAGGCCGTTGAGCAGGGGCATGCGGATATCGAGGATGGCCAGGTCCGGGCGCAGTTGCTCGCACAGGGCCAGGGCTTGCTCGCCATCCCTGGCTTGCCCCACCACCTCGAACTCCGGGTTGCCCGCCAGCAGGGCGATGAAGCCGGTGCGGGTGACTTCATGATCGTCCGCCAGGACCAGGCGTATCACCGCTGTCATACCGCGTGCTCCAGGGAGGGGACGGGGACGCGGGCGAGAATCCGCGTGCCGCTGCCGGGCCGGCTGTGGCAGGTGAAACGCCCGCCCAGCAAATGGGCGCGTTCCTGCATGGCCACCTGGCCCAACTGTTCGATGCCCTGGCCGGATGCCGGCTGGAAACCTGCGCCGTCGTCGCTGATGCCGAGCACCGCCTGGCCTGCTTCCAGGGCCAGGTTCAGGCTGACGCTGTGGGCCCGGGCATGCTTGAGGATGTTGTTGATGGCTTCCTGGGCGATGCGGAACAGGGCGATTTCCAGGGCCGCCGGCAGGCGCTCCGGGTAGCGCTGCTGCCAGTGCACCGCCAGCCCGGCGTCGCGCAGGCGGTCGGCCTCGCGGTCGATGGCCCGCAACAGGCCGAAGTCGTCCAGCACATGGGGGCGCAGGCCGCCGATCAGTTGCCGGCCTTCGCCGACGCAGCCCTGGGCCAGCTGCAGGATGGTCTGCAGTTCATCGTGCAGGGGCTCCGGCAGCGGCGGGCAGCGCCCGGCGAAACCCTGCAGGCGCTGGTGCAGCCCGGCCAGGGTTTGCGCCAGGCCGTCGTGCAGGTCGTAGGCGACGCGCTTGCGCTCATCCTCCTGGGCGCTGAACAGGCGCTGCACCAGCTCCGACATGCTGCGCTCCCGGGCTTGCAGGTCCTGCAGCAGGCGCTGGTTTTCCAGGTGCGTGGCCAACAGCGTGGCCAGCAGTTGCAGGGATTCCAGGTCTTCGCTGTCCGGCGCGCTGATGGGCACACTGTTGGCCAGCAGCAGGGCGCCGAAGGGCTGGCCGTCGGCGCGGTGCAGCAGTACGCGCAGCACCCCGGTTTGCGCAAGCGGGCGCTCCAGCCATTGGGCCTGCCCGGCCACGGCGCGCAGGGCTTGCAGGCATTCGCCATGGCCCTGTTCGGCGCTGGCGTGGGCCACGCCGTCGCGGCTCCATTCCAGCAACAGCCCCTGGTCCATGGCGACAAAGGCGCAGGCCCGCTGCACCACCCGCTGGCGCATCTGTCCGGGGGGCAGTTGCAGCAGCTCCTGGCCGGTGTCCACCAGCAGCCGCAGGCGCGCGGCGCGGCTTTGCGACTGCCGGTACTGGCTGCGCAGGGCCAGGGCGCTGGCGGGATCGAGGGGCGGGCTGGGCATCGGGAAACTCCAGGGTGGGGGCGGTGCAGTGGTTCGGGGCAGGGTATTAGACCCCCGTGCCCGGTATCGCGCCTATCTGCCGAATGGCATAGGCCGCAGGCTCCAGTTGGCCGATGGCAGGGGCGACGGCCCGGGGCACAGTGGGGCTCATTGAAACCCACTGGAGTCCGTGAATGAAACTGAAAAGCACCGCCCTGGCCCTGTTCTTCGTGCTGAGCGCGCCACTGGCTCAGGCCCTGGAAGCCACCCCTTACGTGTACCGCACCGTGGCCGAGCAGCCGCAGAACCTGCAGGACCGGGAAATCGCCGGCCTCTTCGACCGCTGGAACAGCGCCCTGCAGACCGGCAACCCGCAAGCCGTGGTCAGCCTCTATGCGGCCAATGCAGTGCTGCAACCCACGGTCTCCAACCAGGTGCGTAGCACCCACGCGCAGATCCAGGACTACTTCGAGCACTTCATGGCCTCGCGGCCGGTGGGCCAGATCAACTACCGGGAGATTCGTCACCTGGGCCCGGATGCGGCCATGGACAGCGGCGTCTACACCTTCACCCTGACTGCCGCCGACGGCAAGAAACAGCAGGTCCAGGCCCGCTACACCTTCCTCTACGAACGCCTGGGCGGGCAGTGGAAAATCCTCAATCACCACTCTTCGGCCATGCCGCAAGTGCAGCCGCAGTTGCAAGCCAGCCACTGATCCAGGCTCCTGTCACCTTGCGCCGAGCCTTTGCTCGGCGTTGCTGTCACTGCTCGCGGTAGCGCCCCGGGGTCATGCCGAACCAGCGCAGGCAGGCCTTGTGAAAGCTGCTCTGGTCGCGAAAGCCCAACAGGGCGCCGATGTACTTGACGCTGCGCATGGAGTTGCGCAGAAAACTGTGGGCCAGCATCAGCCGCGCCTCGTCCTGCAGCGCCGAAAAGTGCACGTCTTCATGGCCCAGGCTGCGTTGCAGGCTGCGGGTGCTGACCCCCACTGCCTGGGCGATATGCGGCAGGTCGCTGGGCGCGCCCTGGGCCAGGGATTCGGACAGGGCGCGGCGCACCCGCGCAGTCATCGAGCCGCTGAGCAGCACATTGAGGCGGTTGCGGGCGTATTCCATGTGCAGCACATCCAGCGCCGGGTCGGCGGTGGGCAGGGCGATGGCGCAGTCCTGGCTGCTGAAGGTCAGGCTGTTGTGGGGCGCGCAGAACTGCAGGTTGTCGCCCATCAGCCGGCGCAGCATGCGCGTGTCCTCAGGCTCGGGGTAGGTGAAGGCCGCCACCAGCGGCCGCGGCTTGTGCTGGGGCAGCAGCCAGTGCAGCAGGCCCAGGGTCTGGGCGGCGCCGGCGTCGATCACCGCCCGGGGGATCAGCGAAGGCTCGGCGGTGACGTCGAAGCCGATCAGTTGTAACGCGTCGGGCTTGCGTTCCAGGCACATGCAGAAGCCGTTGCTGGTCAGCGCCTGGTAGTCCACCAGGCGCTGCAGCGCTGCCCCCAGGGTCGCGCAAGACATCACCGCATAGCCCAGGGCCTCCAGGTTGGCCGGGTGGGCCTTGCTGTAGGCCAGCAGCCCGAGGTCCGGGTTGCCAGTGCGGCGGGTGGCTTCGCGCATTACTTGATAGACCAGTTCCAGCCTCACGCCCTTGGGATTTTCCTCAACGTCCTGGATGCTGCTGCCGAAGGTTCTGAGCAGGGCGTCGACATTCGCGCCGCCTTCTCTCATGACATCGGCAAGCACCCGAAAGCTGGCGCTGGTCATTCTGTGCATAGGTCTTCCTGGACTAGTGGCTAAATGATATCGATGAGGCCTTTTGCATGATTGCAATAAACAAAAGGCCACAGACGAATAAGCACCGGCCCAGGTTTCCGAGGACAAGCGAAAGGTATCCGGGAACACTTCCGGGTGGCCCGGGCAGGGTCGATCATGGTTGGGCAGGGACCCTTGGGCGAGTGCGGCGGCGGGCTCGTCGTGCCACGTTCGAGGGTGCGTCGTTGGCTTGCCTATGGATCTGTCATGCAAAGCATCAAAGACTTTTATCGTGAATTGGCCGAGGGCCATTTGATGCTGGCATTCCAGCCGGTGGTGTGGCTGCCCGACAGCAGCCGGGTGCTCTACCACGAAGGGTTACTGCGCCATGTCGATGCTCAGGGCGGGGATGTCTACCCCCTGGCGCTACTGGAAAAACACCAGGTGATGCGCGAGCTGGACCGCAGCGTGGTGCTCTGTGTGATCGACAGCCTGCAACGGGACGAACGCCTGCGCCTGGGGTGCAATATCTCGGCCCAGAGCGCGATCATCGATTCATTCTGGTACCCCATTGTCCAGCAGTTGCGAGACTTTCCCGGCGTGGCCGCGCGGCTGGTCATCGAGATTACCGAAAGCGCCACGCCACCGAGCATCGAGGCGGCCAGCGAGTTTGTCCTGTGCCTGCGCGAACTGGGCTGCCGGGTGGCCATCGACGATTTCGGCGCGGGCCTGGGCACCCTGGAGTTCATCCGCCAGACCCGGCCGGACATCGTCAAGATCGACAAGGGCTACATCCAGCGCGCCCGCAGCGAACTCAACAGCGCCCAGACCCTCAGCCACCTGGTGCAACTGTGCAAGACCCTGGCGCCCTGCGTGATCATCGAAGGGGTGGAGACTGCCACCGACCAGGGCCTGGCCATGGCCTGTGGTGGCGAGTGGGGGCAGGGCTACCTGTTCGGCCGCCCCCAGGTGGATCGCCTGGGGCGACGTTGCCGCCTGGCGCAGCGGGTGCCCCAGCTGTGCACGCCGGATCAGGCGTAGCCCGGGTGCATGCCCGCCTGAAGGGGGTCAATCAGCCTGCGGGGTGATGGGCGGGGTGTGGGCCGTCGGGTCTTGCACCTCGGCACTGATGGGCAATGCCTGCAGGTCTTGCTCGGGAATCTCCTTCATATCCACGTGCATGTTGCGCTTGGGCCGCTCCGGCTGGAGCGCGTCGTAGGGCAGCAGCACGGTGTCGAGCGCCGCATCCAGGGGCAGGCTGGCGATCATCAGGATCGGGCACACCACCATCACCCAGCAGCCGCCGGTGATCATGCGTGCGTAGCCCATGTCATAGCCGGTGAGCACTTGGGCGTTGGTCTTGACGCTGCGGTAGTAGCGGTCGTCGCGAAAGTCCAGGGCATTGCCGCGAGTCATGTAGGTGCCGCAGCCGGACAGCAGCAGGGTGTTGAGCAGCAACAGGTAATTGATGATTCGGATGATCGCTCTTCCATTCAGGCCATTGGCAGGGGGCGCGAATCAGTGATTCATCGCGTCATAGGGCAGCAGCGCGGTGTCGGCCACGGCGTCCACCGGCAGGCTGACGATGGCCACCACCGGGCAGACAATGCTCATCCAGCAGAACAGCGTGACGTAGCCGTCGTAGCCGCTGGCTCCGCGCATGGTCAGCAGTTCGATATTGGCCTGGGTGCCTTTGTAGTAGTCGTAGCTGGTATGGGAATTGGGGGTGCGGGCGATCAGGGTGCCGCAGCCCACCAGGGACAGCAGGGACACAACGAACAGAGCATTGAGGGCTTTGATGGCGCCATTCCTTAGCAAGCGGGTTTTTCCGCGCGCATGGTCGCAGAAGCCCGCTGCAGACGCTAGATTGGGCGCTGAATAAATACTGGGCGCAGTGCCGGGAGGGTTCGATGGAGGAAGAGCGCAGCGTCGCACGGCTGTTCGCCGAGGAACCGCTGTCCTGGGGGCTGCGGGGTGACCCCTATTTGTGGCGAGCCATGGCCACGCATCTGGCCCACACGCCCTGGCCGGCCACGGCGCAGCAGTTGGAAGCCCTGATCGTCCAGGCCTTCGAGCAACTGACCGGCAGGGCCTGGAGCTCGGCAGGGCACTTCTTCGTCGAGGCCTTTGCCCATGGCGGCATGTCCAGCGGCGGGATTTCCATGGGCTTCTGGCACGAGCGCGGCCTGCCCCTGTTGTGCGCCCGTTGGGCTCGAGCCTGATCAGATATCGCTGGGTATCAGCATAAGCAGGTCGGTATCGCCGATATCCACCCCGGCCTGGGTCAGCAGGGTGCTGGCCTGGCCGCGGTGGTGGGTCTGGTGGTTGAAGAAATGCACCAGCAGGCTATAGAAATCGCGCTCGGCGACCACGCCCCGGGTGTTGGCGTAATGCAGGCTGCTGTCCAGGTCGGCGTCGCTCAGGGTCTGGCTGAAATCGAGGATCAACTGGTCCAGCCACTGACGCTGCTGCCAGAGCCCGCCCAGGTTTGGGAACAGCAGGGTCTTGAGGTCCTGTGGCAGGGCCACCTGCTGCAGCGGCGCCAGGGCCGCAAACCGCGCCGGGTGCTGGGCAAAGCGCTTGAGCCAGATGGTGTCGCCGGCCAGCAAATGATTGAGGGTGCCGAGGATCGAGCCGAAAAAGGCCTGCCGGTCCAGAGCCAGTTGCGCATCGGACAGGCCCATGGCGGCGCTGTACAGCTTGCTGTTCATCCACTGGTTGTAGCGAGCCATCAGGCACAGGTGCTCGGTGCGGTTCATTGCGGTTCCTTTCGGGGTTTGCGGGCTGGCGCGCAGCAGCTTCGCAAGCCCCGGTGCCGCAATGCAAGAGGTGTCACAAAAGCCTCGTGCGCAGGCCGTTTGCAGGGCTGTGCAGCCATTAAAAAAACCGCCCCTTTGGCCCCGATAACATCGTTTCTCGGGGCTTGGGCTTTTCTCTATATTGGCCACCAGATCCAGCGCGGCAACAGGCCGCGCACCCTTTATGGTGAGCCGTTGCAATGAATAAAAAACCTGAACGCACAGGGCTGGAAAACCCCGGAACCGCTACCCGGGTGGTCTGGGGCGGAGAGCAAGTCCGTCATCCCTACAACGCCACGCAACCCCCGATTGTCGCCAGCGCCGCCTATGGCTACGACGACATCGACCAGTGGTACGACGTGGCCCTGGGCAAGGCCCCTGGCTTTATCTACAGCCGCATGAGCAACCCCACGGTGCAAACCCTGGAAGCCAAGCTGCAGGATCTGGAAAACGCCGAATCGGCGGTGGCCTTCAGCAGCGGCATGGCAGCCATCAGCGGCGTGCTCTACAGCTTCCTGCGCCACGGCCAGCGGGTGGTGTCGACCAAGGACAGCTACGGTGGTACCAACAAGATCTTCGAGGAATTCCTGCCGCGCATGGGCGTGGCCGTGACCCTCTGCGAAACCTTCGACCAGCAGCAGATCGAGGCCGAGATCGCCAAGGGCTGCGACCTGCTGTACCTGGAGACGCCGACCAACCCGACCCTGAAGATCGTCGATATCCAGCGTCTGGTCGCCGCGGCGAAACAGGTCGGCGCCCTGGTGGTGGCGGACAACACCTTCGCTACGCCGCTGAATCAGAACCCCCTGGCGCTGGGCGTGGATGTGGTGATCCACAGCGCTACCAAGTTCCTCAGCGGTCACGGCGATGTGCTTGGTGGCGTGGCCTGCGGCAGCGAAGCGCTGATGAGCCAGGTGCGTCACTATCGGGAAATCAACGGTGCCAGCCTCGATCCGTTCTCGGCCTACCTGATCATTCGCGGGATCAAGACCCTGGCCCTGCGCATGCGTCAGCAACAGCACAGTGCCGCGCAACTGGCGCAGTTCCTGCTGAATGAGCCGCTGGTGGAAGCGGTGAACTACCCAGGGTTGCCCAGCCACCCGAATCACGCCGTGGCCTGTGCGCAGATGCGCGGTTTCGGCGCCATCGTCAGTTTTGTCCTAGTGGGCGGCATGGACAGCGTCAAGCTGCTGTTGCCGCGCCTGCGCTATGCCCACTGCGCCGGCAACCTGGGGGCGGTGGAAACCATCTACGGCCCGGCGCGCACTACCAGCCATGTGGAGAACACCCTGGAAGAGCGCCAGGCCCTGGGCATTTCCGAAGGCCTGGTGCGGATTTCGGTGGGCATCGAAGACACCGATGACCTGCTGGCCGACCTGCAGCAGGCCTTCGCCTGGCTGCGCCAATCCCTCAAGCAGAATGCGGCGCCTGGCGCCATCCCATCCCAGGACCCGCGGGCCGAGGTCGCCCACTGAAAAGAGCGCGCAACACCCCCACAGCAAGGCAGCCAGTGGGGGCTTCATGAAGAGGAATAACAATAAAAACCTGGTGGCATCCGATTTGTTTTCTGCCCATTTCCACAGTCGCAGAAATTGAGACTTGCCCTGACAACTTTCATGAGAACCATCATGTCCCTACAAGAACAACAGACCGACTTGCGCGGCGGCTTCAAGCAAGAAATGCAGACCCGGCACATTGTCATGCTCGCCCTGGGCGGGGTGATAGGCACCGGGCTGTTCCTCACGTCCGGCTACACGGTGAACCAGGCCGGCCCGCTGGGCGCGGTGATCGCCTACATCATCGGCGCGCTGATGGTGTACCTGGTGATGATGTGCCTCGGCGAGCTGGCGGTGCAGATGCCCGAGACCGGCTCCTTCAGCACCTACGCCACGCGCTTTCTCGGCCCAGGCACCGGCTACACCGTGGCCTGGCTGTACTGGCTGACCTGGACCGTGGCCATCGGCTCGGAATTCACCGCCGCCGGCATCCTCATGGCCCGCTGGTTCCCCGACACCCCGGTGTGGATCTGGAGCGCGCTGTTCGCCATGGTGGTGTTTCTGTCCAACGTGGTCTCGGTGCGGCTGTTCGCCGAGACCGAGTTCTGGCTGTCGCTGGTCAAGGTGATCACCGTGCTGGTGTTCCTGGCGGTGGGCGGCGGGGCGATCCTGGGCCTGTTGAACATCGATCAGGCCCACAGCATCGGCTTGAGCAACTTCACCCGCGAGGGGCTGTTCCCCACTGGCTTCATGCCGATTGCCATGACCCTGCTGGCGGTGGCCTTCGCTTTCTCCGGCACTGAGCTGATCGGCATTGCCGCCGGTGAAACCCGCGACCCGCAACGCAACGTGCCACGGGCGATCCGCACCACCGTGCTGCGCCTGGCGATCTTCTTTGTCGGCACCATCTTCGTCCTCGCCACCCTGTTGCCCCGGGAGCAGGCCGGTTTGGTGGAAAGTCCGTTCGTCACGGTGTTCACCTACATCGGCATTCCGTACTCGGCCGACATCATGAACTTCGTGATCATCAGCGCGTTGCTGTCCGCCGCCAACTCCGGGCTGTACGCCGCCTCGCGGATGCTCTGGACCCTGAGCGACCAGGGCCACCTGCCCAAGCAGTTCTCGGCCCTGACCCGCATGGGCACGCCGCTCAACGCGATCATCGTGAGCATGGCCGGTGGCGCCGCCTCGCTGCTCAGCAGCGTGTTCGCCCCGGACACCATCTACCTGGCCCTGGTGTCGATTTCCGGGCTGGCGGTGGTGGTGGTGTGGATGAGCATCGCCGCCAGCCAGATCGCCTTTCGCCGGCACTTCGTGGCCAACGGCGGTGACGTGCGCGACTTGAAATTCCGTGTTCGTGGCTACCCCTGGGTGCCGTTGGGGGCGCTGTTGTGCTGCGCCCTGGCCTGTGTCGGCATCGGTTTCGACCCCGAGCAGCGCGTGGCCCTGTACTTCGGCCTGCCCTTCATCGCCTGGTGCTACCTGGTGTATTACATTACCCGCAGTAGCCGCCAGCGGCGCCTGTCCCTGGCAGCCCTGGCTCGGCCCTCCGATGCCCTGCAGGGTTGACGGGTGCGCCCGGCGCCCAGGGTGTCCATGAGAGCCAGGCCATGAAGCAGAAAAGCTTGCCCCCGCTGAACTGGCTGCGCGCCTTCGAGGTGTCCGCCCGTTGCCTTAACTTCACCCACGCCGCCGAGGAACTGTTCCTCACCCAGGGCGCGGTCAGCCAACAGATCCGCCAGCTGGAAAGCCACCTCGGGGTGGCGCTGTTCAAGCGCCTGCCCCGCGGCCTGGACCTGACCGAGGAGGGCCGCTCCTACCTGCCGGTGGTGCAGGACGCGATCACCCGGTTGGCGGTGGGCACCAACGAAATTTTCGGCCAGCACAAGCGCCGGCCGATCAAGGTGCGCGGCAGCCTGGCGTTTTTCGTCCACTGGCTGGCGCCCAAGCTGGCGGATTTTCAGCACAGGCACCCGCTGGTGGATATCCGCTACATCAGCAATATCTGGGTCAAGGAGCTGGACGGCGAAGACGACCTGGAAATTCGTTGGGGCCACGGCCACTGGCCGGGGCTGGTGGCCCAGCGCCTGACTTGGGACACGCTGTTCCCGGTGTGCGCCCCGGCCTTGCTGGACAAGGCGCCGCTAGAGGTGCCGGCGGACCTGGCCCGGCACCCGCTGCTGCATGTGCTGGGCTACGAAGAGGGCTGGGGCTACTGGCTGCAGCGGGCCGGCGCCGAGCAAGTGGATTCGTCCCGGGGGATGCAGTTCGACACCCTGATTTCCACCTTGCGCATGGCCGAACTGGGCCTGGGCGTGGCCCTGGCCCGTTCCTCCATGGTCGACCAGATGCTCGCCGACGGGCGCTTGCTGGAGCCTTTCAGTCAGCGCATCGAGGCCAGCGAATCCTTTTACCTGGTGCGTGGCGCCGGGGCCGATCCACACCCCGATGCGCTGGAATTTTCCACCTGGCTGGTGGAGCAGGCCCATCGCTACAAATGACTGGCCGGAGCCAAGCATGCGTTATGTGAGTACCCGCAGTGCCACCGAGCAGGTGGATTTTGCAACCGTAGTCCTGTCAGGCGTGGCGGCCGACGGCGGGCTTTATGTGCCGCAGCAGTTGCCGAGTTTCAGCCCCCAGGAAATCGCCAACTGGTCGACCCTGGATTACCCCGAACTGGCCTTTCGCGTGCTCAGGCCCTTTGTCGGCGACAGCCTGCCCGAGGCCGACTTCAAGGGGCTGCTTCGCCAGGCCTACAGCGGTTTTGGCCATCGTGCGGTGGCGCCGCTGCGCCAGATCGATCGCAATGAATGGCTGCTGGAGCTGTTTCATGGCCCCAGCGGTTCGGCCAAGGACTTTGCCGCACGCCTGCAGGCCCAACTGGTGGGCTACTTTCTCCAGCGCCGGCAGCGGCGTGGGGTGCTGGTGGGGGCCACCAATGGCGACACCGGGCTGGCGGCCATCGAGGCCTTCAAGGACTGCCCGCAGACGCGACTGCTGGTGTTCTATCCGCAGCACGGCGTGCCCGAGCAGCAAGGGCGACAGTTGCAGGCGGCGCACCAGCCGGGCCTGTGGCGCTTCGCCGTGGAGGGCAGCTTCGATGACTGCCAGACCCTGGTCGGCCGCTTGCTGCGTCAGTGGCCGTTGGCCGAGCATGAGGTGATCGGCTTCAACTCCAGCAACTGGGTCGGGGTCATGGCCCAGCTGGTGCTGTATTTCCACGCCGTGCTGCAACTGGGCGGGGGCCAGCGGCCCATCGGTTTCAGCGTACCGGCGGCCAGTTTCGCCGAGGTCTATGCCGGCTACATCGTGCAGAAAATGGGCCTGCCCATCACCCAGATGATCGTGGCCACCAACCGCAATGACGCCCTGCATCAACTGTTCCTGAAGAACCACTATTCCCGGGGGCAGGCCAGCCAGAGCCTGTCGCCGGCCATGGACCTGTCGCTGTTCGCCAACCTGGAGCGCCTGGTCTGGGAGCTGTATGGCCAGGACCCGCAGGCGGTGGCGGTGCTGATGCAGGGCTTCGAGGACAGCGGCGAGATGACCCTGGACAACGAGGCCTGGCTCCAGGCGCGGATGATCATCGACTCCTATTCGGTCAGTGATGAAGAGACCGGCAAGGAGATCGTCAGCCTGTATCGGGACACCGGCTACGTCATTGACCCCCATGCCGCCACCGGCGTCCTGGCGGCGCGCCTGTACCGCCGCAGCCTGGTGGCACCGATGGTCACCCTGGGGGAGATTGCACCGGCCAAGTCGGCGCGCCTGCTGAGCTCGCTGGGCATCCCCGGGTTGCCGCAAGAGCCGGTGGCACAGCCTTCGACGCTGCAGTGGCAGACGCTGGCCGCGGATGACTTTGGCGCGCTGCTGCACTGCCTGGAGTCCTGGTGATGGGCCGGTGCAAGGTGAGCCTATGAAGCGGATTCTTGATCCTCTGGACGAGCGCATCCTGGCCGAACTGACCCTCAATGCCCGGGCCGCCCACGCCGAGCTGGCGGCCAAGGTCAACCTGTCGCGCAACGCCGTGCGCCAGCGTATCGAGCGCCTGGAGCGGGACGGGGCGATCCAGGGCTACACCATTCGCGTGGGAGAGGGGCGGGGCGCGGACACCCGGATCAATGCGCTGATTTTCGTCTACCGCTACGACCGCATGCGCGGTGCCGAAGTGCTGCAGGCCTTGCGTGCCATGCCGGAGATCGTCCAGTGCGAAGTGCTCAGCGGCGAGTTCGATGTGCTGGTGCGGGTCAGCGCCGCCACGGCGGAACGGGTGCATCGGGTGTGGAATGACATCGCCGCCTTGCCCGGGGTGGAAAACACCGTGACGTCCTTTGTCTTGTCCTCGGTGAGTTAGGGGCTGTCTGCCTGCTTGAAAAAGCCAACGAGTGTTGGCTTTTTTTGCTTTTTCGGCGCTGCAGAATGTGCCTGTTCATGCCTCATGAACAGGTGTTGGGCGGTACGCCTGGAAATGGCTTCGGTGGAAATCTGCGCGGGTAGCCGATGGCTCTAAGAAACGCCTCTGGCGGATCAACAGTCCGCTACCAAGAAACCTCTTTCGAAAATTCAGATCAATCCGATGTGGTGGTTACCGGGATCAATCTAGTATCGGCGCCCACTGCAAGGCCCGTATTCCGGGGGGTATACGCAGTTTGTCGGGGTGCTCGGCGCTTGTTTGACGCCAAGGTAGTGGCACATTAGCATCGCTCGCCTTGTCTTGACCCTTGCTGCCCTTTCGAAGGACCGAATATGCCTATCTCCGCCCTCGGGATGAGGTTGTGCTGTGCCTTGTCTTGCCTGTTGCTGGCCGGCCCCGTGCACATGGCGATTGCCGCTCCCTTGCCCGCACCGACCTTCAACCCCGGCGACCAGGACCTGTTCCTCTAATTCCGCTTTTTGCCTGAGATATTCGACATGGACGTTCGTCAGTTTGCCTTTCTGGCCCGCCAGCCTTCGGCTGCCCTGCAATCCCGTGAGTCCTTTTTGGGCCTGCCGAAACGCGGACTGGCGTTCATCCTGGCCAACGTGATGTTCTGGCAGCCGCTGGTGGTGATGGCCGACGGCATCGTGGTCAACGGCAGCGGCACCAGCCTCGGGCAAGCGGCTAATGGCGTGCCCATCGTCAACATTGCCACGCCCAATGGCGGCGGGCTGTCCCATAACAAGTTCAGCGATTACAACGTTGGCCAGCAGGGGGTGATCCTCAACAACGCCACGCAAAAGCTGCAGAGCACCCAGTTGGGTGGCTACATTATCGGCAACCCCAACCTGGGTGGCCGCGCGGCCAATGTGATCCTCAACGAGGTCAACGGCGGCAGCCCCAGCCAGCTCAAGGGCTACACCGAAGTGGCCGGGCAGTCGGCCCATGTCATTGTCGCCAACCCCTATGGCGTGAGCTGCAACGGCTGCGGCTTCATCAACACCCCCAAGGCCACCCTGACCACCGGCAAGCCGGTGATCGAGAACGGCCAGGTCCAGCGTTACCAGGTGGACCAGGGCAGCGTCGCCATCGAGGGTGCGGGCCTCAACGCGAGCAATATCGACCAGTTCGAAATCATCACCCGCAGCGCGAAAATCAACGCCGAGATCCAGGCCAAGCATCTGGCGGTGATCGCCGGGGCCAATGACGTCGACGCCAAGACCTTGAACGCCACCGCCCGCACCGCCAACCCGGCGGATGCGCCGCAACTGGCGATCGACTCTTCGGCCCTGGGCGGCATGTACGCCGGGGCGATCAAGCTGGTGGGCACTGAAGCCGGTGTAGGGGTGAAGCTGGCAGGTGATATGGCTACCAGCGGTGGTGACCTGCAAATCGATGCCAACGGCAAGCTGACCCTGGCTCGTGCTCAAGCCCAGGGCGACGTGCAACTCAAGGCGCAAGCGGTGCAACTGACCGAGTCGGTGTATGCGGACCGGAACGCCAAAGTGGTTGCCGCTGAAAAACTGACAGTGGACAAAAACCTGACCGCGGGCGGCAACCTGCACCTCGAAGGCCAGCAGGTGGTCAGTCGCGGTCAGCTCAATGCGGGGCTTCAGCGGCAAGAGGGTATCGAGACCATCAACCCCACCAGCCATCTGCAGCTTCAGGGTGGCAGTCTGATCAACACGGGCAGTATCAACGCCCGGGGCAGTCTCACGACTGATCTTGAGCGCCTGGATAACCAGGGCGCGGAACTGGTGGCAGCGGGGGATCTGCACCTCAAGGCCGGTCGTGTCGATAACCGTGGCGGTCAGTTGATTGGCCAGCAAGCCCTGAAGGTTGAGGGTGACAGTCTGGATAATCGTGGCGGGACCCTGGCCGCCGAGCAGTCACTCAAGGTGGCGGTCGACAGCCTGGACAACCGCGATCAGGGCCTGATTCTCAGCAAAAGCGCAGACTTGACCTTGAATGCCGGCAGCCTGGATAACCGCCAGGGCACCCTGCAAGCCAACCAGGGCGAGCTCAAGGCCAGGGTCAAGCAGGTCCTCGACAATGGCGGCGGCAAGATCCTCACGGGTGCCGGCAAACTGAGCCTGGAAGCCGATGAACTGCGCAACCAGCAAGGACGACTGAACGCCCAGACTGGCAAGCTCGAAGTCAAGAGCGCGACCTTCGACAACACTCGGGGTCAGGCCCGCGGGGCGGCAGTCGAGATCAGCAGCAGCTCCCGTCTGATCAATGCTCAGGGGCATGTACTGTCCACCGCAGGCGATTTGCAACTCAAGGGCGGCGAGGTCCGCAACAACGAGGGCGAGATCGCCAGCCAGAAGCACCTGCAACTCTCCGTCGACAGTCTGCAGAACCAGAAGGGCAGCCTCAGCGCCGAAACCATCGGGCTGGCACTTTCCGGCAAGCTGGACAACGACGCAGGGCTGATCGAGTCCCGGGAAAGCCTCGCGGTGGAAGCCGGTTCGGTGAGCAATGCCAAGGGCCGTTTGCGGGCTTTGGGCGAGCAGGGCGAGAGCCGCTTCAGCATCGGTGGCCGTTTCGATAACGACCAGGGCCTGGTGGAGATCGGCAATCAGCGCTTGCTGCTGAGCAGCGGGGGCCTGAGCAACCAGCAAGGGTTGGTGCGCCACCTGGGGCAACAAGGCTTCGCGTTGTCCCTGGCGGACACCGGCAATGCCGGCGGCAGTTTCATCACCAACAGCCGGCTGGATCTGGACCTGGCGGACTGGAGCAATACCAGTCAGATCCAGGCACAAAAGATCGGCTTGAAGGTCGGGACCTTCACCCAGACCCGCACTGGCAAGCTGATTTCAGTGGAGGGCGTCGAAGCCAGTGGTAACCACTGGATCAACGACGGCGGCCTGGAAACCGACGGCGACCTGAAGCTGATTCTCAGTGGTTCTTACCAGGGCAACGGCCTGCTCAAGAGCCAGGGGCGCATGACTTTCGCTGCCGCCCGTGCCGACCTTGGCCAGGAGGCCGAGGTGCGCAGTGGCGGTGTGGCCGATTTCACCTTGGGCAGTCACCTGCAGAACCTCGGCACGCTCACGGCTGCCGGAGACCTGCAACTCAAGGTCGACAGCCTGACCAACCAGGGCACCCTGGGGGCGGGCAATGCCTTGCATATTGAAACCCCGACCCTGGTCAACCAGGGCGGGCTGATCTTCAGCGGCGCCGACATGCAGCTGGAAACCAGCAGCCTGACCAACGACAAGGGTGACATCTACAGCCTTGGGCGCCTGGACGTGAATGCCCCGGGACAACAACCGGCCAGCCTGATCGAAAACATTTCCGGCACCATTGAAAGCGCCCATGGCATGCAGTTGCTGGCCAATCGCCTGGTCAACCGCAAGGAGAAGTTCGCCTTTATTCCGGCCCTGACCTCCGGGCGCATCAACCTCGGTTTTACCGATAACTGCAAGGGTAAGCACTGCGAAGCCTATTACTCGGTGACCGAGGTCTACGGCACGAAAATCACCGAGGACTCCCAGCGCGGCAACCTGATTTCCGGCGCCGAGCTGACCTTCAAGGGCGACAGCTTCGAGAACCAGTTCAGTACCGTTTCTGCCGCCGGCGATATCAGCTTGCAAAGCAACAGCCTGAAGAACATCGGTGCCGGCGGCGGCGAGATTCGCAATTACGCTTACTCGGTCTACACCAAGGACGAAGGTGCCTACTACACCTTCGTCAACAACATCGGGCGCTACAACGCCTACAACGACCCCAACTCTGCCAGTTACAACCCTACGGCGATGCCGCTGGGAGCGATTGCGCTCGGTAGCCTGAGCGGCTTCAGCAAGGTCGAGACCACCGGCAGTGGCGAAGTCGCCGCGGCAGTCATCCAGGGCGCCGGCAAGGTGGACATCACCGGCACCCAACTGCTGGAAAACAGCGTGATTCGTCCGGGTGAAGCCGTGGCCGCCAGTGCCAGCCGGGTCGGCATGACAGCTGTGGATAGCAGCACCCAGGCTCTGCCGCAGTTGAACCTGCAAGCCGCTCCGGACCTGCAGCAACAAGCGGTCAACCCTCTGGCCTTGCCCAGTTTCAGCTTGCCGCAAGGTGACAGCGGCCTGTTCAGAGTCAGCAGCAACCTGCAACACAAATACCTGATCGAAACCAACCCGGCGTTCGCCAACCTCAAGCAGTTCATCAGTTCCGACTACTTGCTCAACCGCATCGGTTTCAACAGCGACCAGGCCCAGCGCCGCCTGGGCGACGGGCTCTATGAGCAACGGCTGATCCGCGAAGCGATGATTGCCCGCACCGGCCAGC
The DNA here is from genome assembly GCF_900103205.1 of Pseudomonas sp. NFPP12. Lineage (NCBI taxonomy): Bacteria > Pseudomonadati > Pseudomonadota > Gammaproteobacteria > Pseudomonadales > Pseudomonadaceae > Pseudomonas > Pseudomonas sp. NFPP12. The sequence continues at coordinate 1,420 of NZ_FMWW01000008.1, read as the reverse complement.
GTTTTATTGCTGGGCTGGACAGCGACGAAGCGATGTTCCGCTACCTGATGGACAACGCGATCGCCAGCAAGACCGCCCTTGACCTGTCACCCGGTATAGCCCTGACCTCAGCCCAGGTCGCGGCCCTGACCCACGACATCGTCTGGATGCAGGAACAGGAGGTCAACGGCGAGAAGGTCCTGGTACCGGTGCTGTACATGGCCCAGGCCAACAACCGCCTGGCGCCCAACGGCGCACTGATTCAGGGGCGCGACGTGAACCTGATCTCCGGCGGCACCCTGGCCAACCAGGGCACCCTGCGCGCCAGTGCACAACTGCAAGCCAGCGCCCAGAACATCGACAACAGCGGCCTGATGGACGCCAACGAACGCCTGTCGCTGCTGGCCACCCAAAGCATCCGCAACGCCCAGGGCGGGATTCTCAAAGGCCAGGACGTCAGCCTGGTAGCGACCCAGGGCGACGTCATCAACGAACGCTCGAAAGTCAGCCAGGACACCCGTTATGGCGGCGGGGCCCAGCACAACGACTACCTCAACAACGCGGCTCGGGTCGAGGCGGACAACAGCCTGAATATCGACGCCGGACGGGATATCCGTAACAGCGGCAGCGTGCTCCAGGCCGGGGGCGATGCGAGTCTCAAGGCGGGGCGTGATCTGGCGCTGGTGGCCACCGAGCAAGTGAACAGCAGCAGCGGACGCCACAAGAAGACCAACTGGAGCCAGAGCCAGACCACCCAGTACGGCAGTGAAGTGCAGGTCGGTGGCAATCTTTCCGCCACGGCCGGCCAGGATCTGCAGATGGTGGCCAGCAAGGTCGCTGCCCAGGGCAACCTGGCATTGGCAGCGGCGCGTGACGTATCCATCGAAGCTGCGGCCAATGAGAGCCACCGCGCGTCGAAGAGCAAGAAGGTCACCAGCAGTAACGATCAGGTACGTCAGCAGGCGTCTTCGGTGACCGCTGGCGGCGATCTGTCGATCAAGGCGGGTCAGGACCTGATCTTGGTGGCCAGCCAGGTGAAGGGCGAGCAAAACGTCGCGTTGGATGCCACTCGCGACCTTAGCCTGCTGTCCGCCAAGGACGAGAGCGCCTCTTTCTACTCGAAGAAGAGCAAAGGCTCCTTCGGGCGTAGCAGCAGTAAGCAACAGGAGAGCTACCACAGCACCAACATCGCCTCTGTGGTCGAGGCCGGGAAAGACCTGACCCTCAACACCAGCAAGAAAGCCGATGGCGGCATGAGCATCAACGGTGGCCGCGATGTCACGCTGATCGGCAGCCACCTCAAGGCCGGTGCAGACCTGATGGTCGGTGCCACCGGTGATGTGGCGATCCTCTCCGGTGTCGAGGAGCACGGCTCCTACAGCAAGAAGACCAAGTCCGGTTTCCTCGGCCTGTCCAAAAGCGGCAAGAGCCAGTTGCAAAC
>NZ_FMWW01000017.1:0-4397 GCF_900103205.1 Pseudomonas sp. NFPP12 | reverse complement strand
CTGGACAACCAGGGCGGGCTGCTGTCGGGCTGGCAGGGCCTGACCCTCAACGGCACAGGCCTGAACAACAGCAACAAAGGCACCGTCTCCAGCCTCAAAGGCGGTGTCGAGGTCACCCTCAGCGACGCCTTGAACAACAGCCAGGGCGGCGGCCTGGTCAGCCAGCAGGCCCTGGACGTCAAGGCCGCCAGCCTCGACAACAGCCACCAGGGGGTGATCTCCAGCGCCGGTGAGCAAAGCCTCAAGCTGCGCGACCGGCTGGACAACAGCCAGGGCGGCTCCATCGACAGCGCCGCCACCCTGACCCTGCAGGCCATGACCCTGGGCAACCAGGGCGGCACGGTCAACGCCGTTGGCGACCTGGGGTTCATCGGCAGCGACCTGGACAACAGCCACGGCACCTTCACCGGCAAGCAGAGCGTTACCCTCGACCTGCTGGGACACTTGATCAACAACCAGGGCACCCTGTCCGCCGCTGGCCCTTTGCTGCTCAAGCGCAGCACGAAGGTTGAGAACCAGGGCGGCGAACTCTCCAGCCAGCAGTGGCTGCGGCTGTTCACCGAACACTTGGACAACCGTCAGAAAGGCCGTGTCGCGGCCAATGAATCGGTGTTGATCAGCGCCAGTGGCGAAGTGCAGAACAGCGATGGCGGCGAGATCCTCAGCCGCGAAGCCGACCTGCAACTCAATGCCGAGCGTCTGGATAACGCCAGAGGCCTGCTGCAGGCCAAGACCAACCTGGGTCTCGATGTGGCGGCCGACGCCGGCAACCAAGGCGGACAAGTGATTGCCCAGCAGGGCGACCTGACGCTCAAGGCGGGCCACCTCGACAACAGGGCCGGCAAGGTGTCCGCCCTCAACGGCGGCGCCACCCTGGAAACCGCTGCCGATGGCCGCCTCGACAACCGCGACGGCGCGCTCTTCGCCCAGCAGGCGCTGCATATCAGCGCCAAGGACCTGGACAACAGCGCCGGCCAGATCAGCGCCCGGCAGATCGAGCTGGAGCTCGCTGGTGCCCTGGACAACCGCCAGGGCCTGATCGAAAGCCGCAGCACCCTGAGCACCGCCGCCGCCAGCCTGGACAACCAGCGCGGGCAACTGCGGGCCCTGGGCCTGGCCAGCAAGACCCGGTTCAGCATCGCTGGCACCTTCGACAACCGCGACGGCTTCCTGGAAACCGCCAACCACGACCTGGCCTTCGACGCCGGCGGCTTCAACAACCGTGGCGGCAGCCTGCTGCACAGCGGCAGCGGGGTGTTCGGCCTCTCCATGGCCAACCTCGAAGACGTCGGCGGCCGCCTGAAGACCGCCGGCCAACTGACCCTGGAGGCCGAGCGCTGGACCAACAGCAGTGCAATCCAGGCCGATCAGTTGCTGGTCAAGGTCGACCACCTGACCCAGACCGCCGACGGCCAGCTCCTGGCGGGCAACGGCCTGACCGGCAGCGGCAGCCACTGGAGCAACGACGGCCTGATCGGCAGCGACGCCGCACTCAACCTCGACCTGAGCGGCAACTACAGCGGCAAGGGGCGCCTGAGCAGCATTGGTCAACTGGACCTGCATGCCGCCCAACTGGATCTAGCGGACAGCGCCAGCATCGCCGGCGGCGCCAACAGCACCCTGAAGGTCGACGGCGCGCTGAACAGCGCCGGGCGCATCACCGCCAAGCAGAACCTGCACCTCACAGCCGCCAGCATCAACAACCACGGCACCCTGGGCAGCGGCGAAGACCTGAACCTCACCGCCGCCACCCTGGTCAACGACCACGGCCTGATCTCCAGCGGCGGCAATATGCAACTGCTGACCACCAGCTTCAGCAACCGCTACGCCCAGGTGTACAGCCTGGGCACCGCGCTGATCGCCAAGGACGACCAGCAAACCCGCGCCGACCTGCTGGACAACCGTTCCGGGGATATCGAAAGCCTGGGCAAGCTGACCATCGCCGCCAGCACCCTCAACAACGTCATGGACGTGCTGCAGTACACCGAGCACGAAAAGAGTGCCGCCAGTATCACTCGCCTGTCCTGCACCCTGATTCCCGTCGCCGGCTGCGACGACCGCGGCGGAGGCCGCATCAACGGCCTGTGGGAAGTGGCCGAGACCGACCGCCTGCGGGTGACCAACAGCAGCGCCGCCGCCAGCCTCAACAGCGGCGCCGACCTGCAGATCGACACCCAGACCCTGACCAACACCAGCAGCCTGATTACCGCGGCCGGCGACATCAACATCAAGGCCGAGACCGTCCACAACCAGGGCCTGCAACCCCAGGAAATCACCACCCTGCGGCGCTACTGGAGCTTCGTCAACGAAACCGGCACCGCCGCAGCCCTAGCCGCCGCGTTCAACGCCCGCAACAACCCGACGCCTTCGAGCAGCTTCGCCTCCGACCTCAGCGCCTTCATTGCCTGGACCGGGGTGATGCTGTCCTCCAGCAGCAAGGTGGTGGACGGCGACCAATCCTTCGCCGCCACCATCCAGGCCGGTGGCAAGGTCAACCTCAAGGCTGACCAGATCCTCGACAACAGCGTGATCCGCTCCTTCTACGAGTACGTCGGCGCCGGCAAGACCCTGACCGACACCGGCGTTGGCAACGGCTACTCGACGCCGATCCGGATCAACCCGCAACTGCCCCCGGAACTGGCCCAGCAACAGGTCAACCCCCTGGAGCTGCCGGGCTTCACCCTGCCCACCGGCGGCAACGGCCTGTTCCGCCTCAGCGGCCAGGGCAGCACTTTGGCCCAGGCCCCGACGCCTGCGCAGATCGCCGGCCTGCCGGACGCCGCGAGCCTGTCCCGGCCGCACAAGTACCTGATCGAAACCAACCCGGCGCTGACCAACCTCAAGCAGTTCATGAGCTCGGACTACCTGCTGTCCAATCTGGGCTACAACCCCGATGAAAGCACCAAGCGCCTGGGGGACGGTTTCTACGAACAGAAACTCATCCAGCAAGCCATGGTGGCCCGCACCGGCCAGCGCTTTATCGACGGCCAGGACAGCAACGAAAAGCTCTTCAAGCACCTGATGGACAACGCCCTCCAGAGCAAGCAACAGCTTGATCTCTCGGTGGGCGTGACCCTGACCTCCGAGCAAGTCGCCGCCCTGACCCACGACATCGTCTGGCTGGAAAGCCATGAAGTGAACGGCGAACAGGTGCTGGTGCCAGTGCTGTACCTGGCCCAGGCCAACAACCGCCTGGCGCCCAACGGCGCCCTGATCGCCGGCAAGGACGTGAGCCTGATTGCCGGCAAGGACTTGAACAACGTCGGCACCCTGCGCGCGGCCAATGACCTGTCGGCGGTGGCGGGGGCGAACCTGGTCAATAGTGGGTTGGTGGAGGCGGGCAAAGGCCTGAATCTGACGGCGGGCAAGGATCTGCTGAACAAGGCCGGTGGTGTTGTCGCTGGGCGTGATGTGGTCTTGACGGCAACTGATGGGGACGTGGTTAACGAGCGAACCTTGACTCGTCATCGGAGCTCCACTTCCACCAGTAATGAGCAACGCGATTTTGTTGATAGTGCAGCGCGCATCGAGGCCACGAACAATCTGACCCTGACTGCAAGCCGGGACCTGAAAAATACCGGCAGTGCATTGACCGCAGGCGGTGATGCGGTGCTCAGCGCTGGGCGTGACCTGTCCATTACGTCCACCGAACAGGCGAACAGCAGCAATGGCCAGTTCAAGAAGGATCTCTGGACGCGTAGTCAGACCACACAAAATGCCAGTGACGTCCAGATAGCCGGCAGTCTGAAAGCAACAGCGGGTCAAGACATTCAAGTTGTGGCGAGCAAGGTTGCTACCCAGCAAAGCTTGTCGATGGTTGCAGCGCGAGATGTGACCATCGAGTCTGCGGCCAATGCGGGTCATAGCTCGTTCAAAACCAGTAACGGTAGAAGTTCTGACGATCAGGTTCGCCAGCAGTCTTCACGGGTAGAGGCGGGTGGTGATCTGTCGATCAAGGCAGGCCAGGACGTGACATTGGTGGCCAGCCGGGTTAAAGGGGGGCAGAACGTCGCCCTGGATGCTGCTCGCGATCTCAATGTGCTGTCGGCAAAGGATGAGACTGCCTCTTTCATGTCCAAGAAGGGCAAAGGCTCCTTTGGTCAGAGCAGCAGCAAACAGCAGGAGAGCTACCACAGCACCAACATCGCCTCCGTGGTCGAGGCCGGGAAAGACCTGACCCTCAACACCAGCAAGAAAGCCGATGGCGGCATGAGCATCAACGGTGGCCGCGATGTCACGCTGATCGGCAGCCAGCTCAAGGCCGGTGCAGACTTGATGGTCGGTGCCACCGGTGATGTGGCGATCCTCTCCGGTGTCGAGGAGCACGGCTCCTACAGCAAGAAGACCAAGTCCGGTTTCCTCGGCCTGTCCAAAAGCGGCAAGAGCCAGTTGCAAAC
>NZ_FMWW01000007.1:0-290850 GCF_900103205.1 Pseudomonas sp. NFPP12 | reverse complement strand
TGACCGCTGCTCTGACTCGCGTTTGCTCCGAAGTTTTCGGTTCGGCTCGTGTTGACTTCGACAAGATCGACAGCGCCCCAGAAGAAAAGGCTCGTGGTATCACCATCAACACTGCGCACGTAGAGTACGACTCGAACATTCGTCACTACGCGCACGTTGATTGCCCAGGTCACGCCGACTACGTCAAAAACATGATCACTGGTGCTGCCCAGATGGACGGCGCGATCCTGGTTTGCTCGGCTGCCGATGGTCCGATGCCACAAACTCGTGAGCACATCCTGCTGTCCCGTCAGGTAGGCGTTCCGTACATCGTTGTCTTCCTGAACAAGGCTGACATGGTTGACGACGCTGAGCTGCTGGAACTGGTTGAGATGGAAGTGCGCGATCTGCTGAGCACTTACGACTTCCCAGGTGACGACACTCCGATCATCATCGGTTCGGCTCTGATGGCTCTGAACGGCCAAGACGACAACGAAATGGGTACCACCGCTGTTAAGCGTCTGGTAGAAACTCTGGATACCTACATCCCAGAGCCAGAGCGTGCAATCGACAAGCCGTTCCTGATGCCAATCGAAGACGTATTCTCGATCTCCGGCCGTGGCACCGTGGTAACTGGCCGTGTTGAGCGTGGTATCGTTCGCATTCAGGAAGAAGTTGAGATCGTTGGTCTGCGCGACACTCAGAAAACTACCTGCACCGGCGTTGAAATGTTCCGCAAGCTGCTCGACGAAGGTCGTGCTGGCGAGAACTGCGGCGTTCTGCTGCGTGGTACCAAGCGTGACGACGTTGAGCGTGGCCAGGTTCTGGTTAAGCCAGGCACCGTTAAGCCGCACACCAAGTTCACCGCTGAAGTTTACGTTCTGAGCAAGGAAGAAGGCGGCCGTCATACTCCGTTCTTCAAAGGCTACCGTCCACAGTTCTACTTCCGTACTACTGACGTAACTGGTAACTGCGAGCTGCCAGAAGGCGTTGAAATGGTAATGCCAGGTGACAACATCCAGATGACTGTCACTCTGATCAAAACCATCGCGATGGAAGATGGTCTGCGTTTCGCTATCCGTGAAGGCGGTCGTACCGTCGGCGCTGGCGTCGTAGCCAAAGTCATCGAGTAATCGACGACTCATGAAGAGGCCCCCGCTTGCGGGGGCTTTTTTATTGGGTTGACACTCTGTGGGGCCGTCTATAGAATTGCGCCTCCTTTTAACGGGCGTATTGCGCCCGGTGGGAATAGCAGCCTGGAGTCTGAAATCCAATGCAAAATCAGCAAATCCGTATCAGGTTGAAGGCTTTCGACCATCGCCTGATCGACCAATCCACCCAGGAAATCGTGGAAACCGCGAAACGTACTGGTGCTCAAGTGCGTGGTCCAATTCCACTGCCTACCCGTAAAGAGCGGTTCACCGTTCTGGTCTCCCCGCACGTCAACAAAGACGCGCGTGACCAGTACGAGATCCGTACTCATAAGCGCGTACTGGACATCGTCCAGCCAACGGATAAAACCGTTGATGCTCTTATGAAGCTTGATCTTGCGGCAGGTGTGGAAGTGCAGATCAGCCTCGGCTAAGACTCGGTCTTAGTCGTGTAACGCTCTGAAATGGGCGGCCATAGCGGGTGAAAGCCCCGTACACTCATGAGGTTTACAACATGACTATTGGTGTAGTCGGTCGTAAATGCGGTATGACCCGTATTTTCACCGAAGAAGGTGTCTCCATTCCGGTCACGGTCATTGAGATCGAGCCGAATCGCGTCACCCAGTTCAAAACTGAAGAAACCGATGGCTATCGTGCAGTGCAGGTCACTGTAGGTGAGCGTCGTGCTTCGCGCGTGACTGCTGCTCAAGCAGGTCACTTCGCTAAAGCGAACGTTGCTGCCGGTCGTGGCGTTTGGGAATTCCGTCTTGAAGAAGGCGAGTACCAAGCTGGCGATCTGATCAATGCAGAAATCTTCGCTGCTGGCCAACTGGTAGACGTTACCGGTCAGTCGAAAGGTAAAGGCTTCGCCGGTACCATCAAGCGTTGGAATTTCCGCGGTCAAGATAACACCCACGGTAACTCCGTTTCCCACCGCGTCCCGGGCTCTATTGGCCAGTGCCAGACTCCTGGTCGTGTATTCAAGGGCAAAAAAATGTCCGGTCATATGGGCGCTGAGCGCGTGACCGTGCAGTCCCTGGAAGTAGTGCGCGTCGACGCTGAACGCAATCTGTTGTTGGTCAAGGGTGCTGTTCCTGGCGCTACTGGCGGCAACCTGGTTGTACGTCCGGCGGCCAAGGCTCGCGGTTAAGGGGAAGCTGACATGCAATTAAATGTAAATGACGCTCAAGCGATCGAAGTTTCCGAACTGACATTTGGCGGCGAATTCAACGAGACGCTGGTTCACCAAGCAGTCGTGGCCTACATGGCCGGCGGCCGTCAAGGTAGCAAGCAGCAAAAGACCCGTTCCGACGTTTCCGGTGGCGGCAAGCGCCCATGGCGTCAGAAAGGTACTGGCCGTGCTCGTGCCGGTACTATCCGTAGCCCAATCTGGCGTGGCGGCGGTACCACTTTCGCAGCTCGTCCTCAGGATCACTCCCAGAAGCTGAACAAGAAGATGTATCGCGCAGCAATGCGTTCCATCCTTGCTGAGCTGGTGCGTACTGATCGTCTGGTCGTGGTTCAGGATTTCGCTGTTGAAACTCCGAAAACCAAAGATCTGCTGGGCAAGCTGAACAACATGAGCCTGACCGACGTTCTGATCGTGTCGGACGCTGTTGATCAGAACCTGTACCTGGCTGCTCGTAACCTGCCACACGTTGATGTTCGTGACGTGCAAGGTTCCGATCCAGTTAGTCTGATCGCATACGACAAAGTGTTGATCACTGTGTCGGCCGTGAAGAAATTCGAGGAGCTGCTGGGATGAACCAGGAACGCGTATTTAAAGTTCTGCTTGGCCCGCACGTTTCCGAGAAGGCTACGGTTCTGGCAGACAAGAAAGGCCAGTTCGTTTTCAAGGTTGCTACTGACGCAACCAAGCTGGAAATCAAGAAGGCCGTCGAAAGCCTGTTCAGCGTGAAAGTGGAGCGCGTTACTACCCTGAACGTTCTGGGTAAGAGCAAGCGTACCGCTCGCGGTCTGGGCAAGCGTAATGACTGGAAGAAGGCAGTTATCTCCCTTCAGCCAGGCCAAGATCTCGATTTCAGCAGCAGTGCTGAGTAAGGAAGGGGTGCATCATGGCAATCGTTAAATGCAAACCGACTTCCCCTGGCCGCCGTTTTGTGGTCAAGGTGGTCAACCAGGAGCTGCATAAAGGCGCTCCTCACGCACCGCTGCTCGAGAAGAAATCGAAGTCTGGTGGTCGTAACAACAATGGTCGCATTACCACTCGTCACGTTGGTGGTGGTCATAAGCAGCATTACCGTCTGGTCGACTTCCGTCGCAACGACAAAGATGGCATCGCTGCCACTGTCGAGCGTATCGAATACGATCCAAACCGTACTGCTCACATCGCTCTGCTGCTGTACGCAGATGGCGAGCGTCGCTACATCATCGCCCCTAAAGGCGTGAGCGCTGGCGACCAGCTGATCGCAGGTGCTCTGGCACCGATCAAGCCGGGCAACGCTCTGCAACTGCGCAACATTCCAGTTGGTAGCACCGTACACGGCATCGAACTGAAGCCAGGTAAAGGCGCGCAAATCGCTCGTTCGGCTGGCGCTTCGGCTCAGCTGGTCGCTCGTGAAGGTGTCTACGTGACCCTGCGTCTGCGTTCTGGTGAGATGCGTAAAGTGCTGGCTGAATGCCGCGCGACCCTGGGCGAAGTCTCGAACTCCGAGCACAGCCTGCGTTCGCTGGGTAAAGCTGGTGCCAAACGCTGGCGTGGCGTTCGCCCAACCGTTCGTGGTGTTGCCATGAACCCGGTTGACCACCCACATGGTGGTGGTGAAGGTCGTACCTCTGGTGGTCGTCATCCGGTATCGCCATGGGGCTTCCCGACTAAGGGCGCGAAGACTCGTGGTAATAAGCGTACCGACAAAATGATCGTCCGTCGTCGCAAGTAAATAGAGGGATACGACAGTGCCACGTTCTCTGAAAAAAGGTCCTTTTATTGATCTTCACCTACTGAAGAAGATCGAAGTGGCGGCGGAAAAGAACGATCGCAAACCAGTTAAGACCTGGTCGCGCCGTTCCATGATCCTGCCACAAATGGTCGGTCTGACCATTGCTGTGCATAACGGTCGTCAGCATGTTCCAGTTCTCGTGAACGAAGACATGGTCGGCCACAAACTGGGCGAGTTCGCCGGTACCCGTACATATCGCGGGCACGTGGCTGACAAGAAAGCCAAGCGTTAAGGGGTAAGGAATGATGGAAGTAGCCGCTAAGTTGTCGGGCGCTCGAATCTCCGCCCAGAAAGCCCGCTTGGTCGCCGACCAGATCCGCGGGAAGAAGGTGGGCGAAGCGCTCAACCTGTTGGCTTTCAGCAGTAAGAAAGCCGCCGAGATCATGAAGAAAGTGCTGGAGTCGGCCGTAGCCAACGCCGAGCATAACGAAGGCGCAGACGTTGATGACCTGAAGGTCTCCACCGTTTTCGTCAACGAAGGGCGTTCGCTGAAGCGCATCATGCCACGTGCCAAAGGCCGTGCTGATCGCATCGTCAAGCGGTCTTGCCATATCACTGTCAAGGTTGCTGACAAGTAACGGAGTCGAAGAGATGGGTCAGAAAGTACATCCCATTGGCATTCGCCTGGGAATCGTCAAGGAGCACACCTCCGTCTGGTACGCAGACGGTCGGACTTATGCGGACTATTTGCTCGCAGATCTGAATGTGCGTGAGTATCTCCAAGACAAACTAAAAAGCGCGTCCGTAAGCCGTATCGATATCCATCGTCCGGCTCAAACTGCACGCATCACCATCCACACCGCTCGTCCCGGCATCGTGATCGGCAAGAAAGGTGAAGATGTTGAGAAGCTGCGTCAGGACCTGACCAAGCAAATGGGTGTGCCTGTGCACATCAATATCGAAGAGATCCGCAAGCCGGAGCTCGACGGTATGCTGGTTGCGCAGAGCGTAGCTCAGCAGCTGGAGCGTCGCGTAATGTTCCGTCGTGCTATGAAGCGCGCCGTACAGAACGCCATGCGCATTGGTGCCAAAGGCATCAAAATCCAAGTGAGCGGTCGTCTCGGCGGTGCTGAAATCGCACGTACTGAATGGTATCGCGAAGGTCGTGTGCCACTGCACACCCTGCGTGCCGATATCGACTATGCCACCTACGAAGCTCACACCACTTACGGTGTGATCGGTGTGAAGGTTTGGATCTTCAAAGGCGAAGTAATTGGTGGTCGCCAAGAAGAGCTGAAGCCGCAAGCACCTGCGCCTCGTAAAAAAGCTGCTAAGTAAGGGGTACGCCAAATGTTGCAACCAAAGCGTACGAAGTTCCGCAAGCAAATGACCGGCCACAACCGTGGTCTGGCATTGCGCGGTAGCAAAGTCAGCTTCGGCGAGTTCGCGCTGAAGTCTGTTGCTCGTGGTCGTCTCACCGCTCGTCAGATCGAGTCAGCGCGTCGTGCTCTGACCCGTCACGTAAAACGTGGTGGCAAGATCTGGATCCGTGTATTCCCGGACAAGCCTATTTCCAAAAAGCCTCTCGAAGTTCGGATGGGTAAAGGTAAGGGTAACGTCGAATACTGGGTAGCCCAGATTCAGCCAGGCAAAGTCCTGTATGAAATCGAGGGTGTTTCTGAAGAGCTGGCGCGTGAGGCTTTCGCCCTGGCTGCTGCAAAGCTGCCGCTCGCCACCTCCTTTGTTAAACGGACGGTGATGTGATGAAAGCGAATGAACTTCGTGAAAAATCCGCACAGCAGCTGAACGAGCAACTGCTCGGCCTGCTGCGCGACCAGTTCAATCTGCGTATGCAGAAAGCAACTGGCCAGTTGGGGCAGTCTCATCTGCTCTCGCAAGTTAAGCGTGACATCGCTCGCGTGAAGACTGTGCTCAACCAGCAGGCAGGTAAGTAATCATGGCTGAAGCCGAAAAAACTGTCCGTACGCTGACTGGCCGTGTTGTCAGCGACAAGATGGACAAGACCATCACCGTTCTGATCGAGCGTCGCGTTAAGCACCCTATCTACGGTAAATACGTTAAGCGTTCGACTAAGCTGCACGCGCACGACGAAACCAACCAGTGCCACATCGGCGACAAAGTCACTATTCGTGAAACTCGTCCGATGGCCAAGACCAAGTCTTGGGCCCTGGTTGATGTTCTCGAACGCGCTGTGGAAGTCTAAGGGCTAGGGGTCGGAGAAATTATATGATTCAGACTCAATCCATGCTCGATGTGGCCGATAACAGCGGCGCTCGCCGCGTTATGTGCATCAAGGTGCTGGGTGGCTCCCATCGTCGTTACGCTGGTATCGGTGACATCATCAAAGTTACCGTCAAGGAAGCAATTCCTCGCGGTAAGGTGAAAAAAGGCCAAGTGATGACTGCTGTTGTAGTCCGCACTCGCCATGGTGTTCGTCGTGCAGACGGCTCCATCATCCGCTTTGATGGCAACGCTGCTGTTCTGTTGAACAACAAGCAAGAGCCGATCGGCACCCGTATCTTTGGGCCAGTGACCCGTGAACTTCGCAACGAGAAGTTCATGAAGATCGTCTCGCTCGCCCCAGAAGTGCTGTAAGGAGATCCGACATGCAAAAGATTCGTCGTGACGACGAGATCATCGTGATCGCCGGCAAAGACAAAGGTAAGCGCGGTAAGGTGCTTAAGGTTCTGGCTGACGACCGTCTGGTCGTCGGTGGCCTGAACCTGGTCAAGCGTCATACCAAGCCTAACCCGATGTCGGGCGTACAGGGCGGTATCGTCGAGAAAGAAGCGCCACTGCACGCTTCCAACGTCGCCATTTTCAACAGCGAAACCAACAAGGCTGACCGCGTTGGTTTCAAAGTAGAAGACGGCAAAAAAATTCGTGTCTTCAAGTCGACCCAAAAAGCGGTTGATGCTTGAACACTGCTAGGTAGAAGACCATGGCACGACTAAAAGAGATTTACCGGAAGGAAATCGCTCCGAAACTTAAGGAAGAACTTAAGCTTTCGAACGTGATGGAAGTTCCGCGCGTTACCAAAATCACCCTGAACATGGGTCTGGGCGAAGCAATCGGCGACAAAAAAGTCATCGAGCATGCTGTTGCTGACCTGGAAAAGATCACCGGCCAGAAAGTCGTTGTGACCTACGCTCGTAAATCCATCGCTGGCTTCAAAGTCCGCGAAGGATGGCCGATCGGCGTCAAAGTGACCCTGCGCCGTGAGCGTATGTACGAGTTCCTGGATCGTCTGCTGTCGATCTCCCTGCCTCGGGTTCGCGACTTCCGCGGCCTGAATGCCAAGTCCTTCGACGGTCGTGGCAACTACAGCATGGGCGTTAAAGAGCAGATCATTTTCCCGGAAATCGATTACGACAAGATCGATGCTCTCCGCGGTCTGGACATTACCCTGACCACCACTGCTAAGAACGATGATGAAGGCCGCGCTCTGCTGCGTGCTTTCAAATTCCCGTTCCGCAACTGATTGGAGTAGGAAAATGGCCAAGAAGAGCATGAAGAACCGTGAGCTGAAGCGTCAGCTCACCGTTGCCAAATACGCCACCAAGCGTGCAGCGCTGAAAGCTATCATCGTGGATCTGAACGCAAGTCCAGAAGCTCGTTGGGAAGCTACCGTAGCTCTGCAGAAGCAGCCACGTGATGCAAGCGCTTCGCGCATGCGTAACCGCTGCCGCCTGACTGGTCGTCCGCACGGCGTTTACCGCAAGTTCGGCCTGGGCCGTAACAAGCTGCGTGAAGCCGCAATGCGTGGTGACGTACCGGGTCTGGTTAAAGCCAGCTGGTAATAGCTATCAAAGTCTCGGTGTTCGGGCTCGCAAGATCCCGATCACCGGTGGCCTTGAACGTGAATCAAGCCCCTTTTGGGGCTTGATTCATTTCTGGGGTGTGTCTAGAATGACCGGCTCGCCTGAGCCCGTGTTTTTTGCCCGGAATTTCTCGGCGACAGTTGTAGCCGCAAGGCTAATTCTTTTTGTATCAGGAGCATCTAGCCCATGAGTATGCAGGACCCGTTAGCGGACATGCTAACTCGAATCCGTAATGCCCAGATGGCTGAAAAGTCCGTCGTAAGCATGCCGTCTTCCACGCTGAAGGTGGCTGTAGCAAAAGTCCTGAAGGACGAAGGTTACATCGCGGGTTATCAGATCAGCAGCGAAATCAAACCTCTGCTGTCCATCGAGCTGAAGTACTTCGAAGGCCGTCCGGTCATCGAAGAAGTGAAGCGCGTTAGCCGTCCAGGCCTGCGTCAGTACAAGTCCGTTGAAGAACTGCCGAAAGTACGTGGCGGTCTTGGCGTGTCTATCGTCTCCACCAACAAAGGTGTGATGACTGATCGTGCTGCGCGCGCTGCCGGTGTCGGCGGCGAAGTTCTTTGCACTGTGTTCTAAGGGGGGATAAGCATGTCTCGCGTCGCTAAGAACCCCGTTAAGCTGCCAGCTGGTGTCGAAGTCAAATTCGCCGGCCAACAGCTTTCGGTGAAGGGTGCCAAGGGCACTCTCGAACTGAACGTACACTCGTCCGTTGAAATTGTTCAGGAAGCTGGTGAGCTGCGTTTCGCTGCTCGCAACGGCGACCAACAAACTCGCGCAATGGCCGGTACCACTCGTGCTCTGGTAAACAACATGGTCCAAGGCGTAAGCCAAGGCTTCGAGCGCAAGCTCCAGCTGGTCGGTGTTGGTTACAAGGCACAGGCAAAAGGCACAGTGCTGAACCTGGCCCTCGGCTTCTCGCATCCAGTGGATTACGAACTGCCGGAAGGCATCACCGCTGAGACTCCTAGCCAGACCGATATCCTGATCAAGGGCATCGATAAGCAGCTGGTAGGTCAAGTGGCCGCTGAGATCCGCGACTTCCGTCCACCAGAGCCTTACAAAGGCAAAGGTGTGCGCTACGCGGACGAAGTCGTCCGTCGTAAAGAAGCCAAGAAGAAGTAGGGCATAGCAAATGACCGACAAAAAAGTTACTCGACTGCGTCGCGCTCGCAAAGCACGCCTGAAAATGCACGAACTCGAAGTCGTGCGTCTCTGCGTGTTCCGCTCTTCGCAGCACATCTACGCCCAGGTCATTTCGGCCGACGGCAACAAAGTCCTGGCAAGTGCCTCGACTTTGGATAAAGAACTGCGTGATGGCGCCACTGGCAACATCGACGCGGCCACTAAGGTTGGCCAGCTGGTCGCTACGCGTGCGAAAGCCGCTGGCGTCTCGCAGGTGGCTTTCGACCGCTCTGGCTTCAAGTACCACGGCCGCGTCAAGGCGCTGGCTGATGCTGCTCGTGAAGCTGGGCTGGAGTTCTAAGTTATGTCAAATAACGACCAAAAGCGCGACGAAGGCTACATCGAGAAGCTGGTTCAAGTTAACCGCGTAGCCAAAACCGTAAAAGGCGGCCGTATCTTCACTTTCACCGCGTTGACCGTGGTTGGTGATGGTAAGGGCCGTGTTGGCTTCGGCCGTGGCAAGTCGCGTGAAGTGCCTGCTGCGATCCAGAAGGCAATGGAAGCTGCTCGCCGCAACATGATCCAAGTTGACCTGAACGGCACCACTCTGCAGTACGCAATGAAGTCCGCTCACGGCGCTTCCAAGGTGTACATGCAGCCTGCTTCTGAAGGTACCGGTATCATCGCTGGCGGCGCTATGCGTGCTGTCCTCGAGGTAGCTGGCGTTCAGAACGTTCTGGCCAAGTGCTACGGCTCGACTAACCCAGTAAACGTGGTTCACGCCACTTTCAAGGGTTTGAAAGCAATGCAGTCCCCTGAATCCATTGCCGCCAAGCGTGGCAAAAGCGTCCAGGAGATCATCTGATCATGGCTACCGTAAAAGTAACGCTGATCAAAAGCATGACCGGCCGTATCCCTAACCACAAACTGTGCGTTAAGGGTCTGGGTCTGCGTCGCATCGGTCACACTGTAGAAGTCCAGGATACTCCCGAGAATCGCGGGATGATCAACAAGGCTTACTACATGCTGCGTGTCGAGGGTTAATCGATGAAACTCAATGATCTGAGTCCAGCGCCGGGTTCCCGTCGCGAAAAGCATCGTCCGGGCCGTGGTATCGGTAGTGGTTTGGGTAAGACTGGTGGCCGTGGTCACAAAGGTCAGACTTCCCGCTCCGGTGGCACCATTGCTCCAGGCTTTGAAGGCGGTCAACAGCCGCTGCATCGTCGCCTGCCGAAGTTCGGTTTCGTTTCCTTGAAGGCCATGGATCGCGCAGAAGTGCGTCTGTCCGAGCTGGCTAAAGTGGAGGGCGACATCGTCACCGTGCAGTCCCTGAAAGATGCCAACGTGATTAACCAAAACGTTCAGCGTGTGAAAATCATGCTGTCCGGCGAAGTTACTCGCGCTGTGACCATCAAGGGTATCGCAGCCACCAAAGGTGCGCGTGCGGCTATCGAAGCAGCTGGCGGCAAGTTCGAGGAATAAATGGCTAAGCAAGGTGCTCTCTCTGCGCTCGGCAAAGGCGGTATGTCTGAACTTTGGGCTCGTCTGCGTTTTCTGTTCTTGGCGATTATCGTCTACCGAATAGGCGCACACATCCCGGTTCCAGGTATCAACCCTGACCGACTCGCGGACCTGTTTCGACAGAATGAGGGGACCATTCTTAGCTTGTTCAACATGTTTTCCGGCGGCGCGCTGGAACGGATGAGCATCTTTGCACTGGGGATCATGCCGTATATCTCGGCATCGATCATCATGCAGCTGATGACAGCCGTCAGCCCGCAGTTGGAGCAGTTGAAGAAGGAAGGTGAAGCTGGCCGTCGCAAGATCAGCCAGTACACCCGCTACGGCACTGTCATCCTGGCCCTGGTTCAAGCTATCGGCATGTCCGTTGGCTTGGCGGGTCAGGGTGTTGCGTTCACTGGTGACTTTGGCTTCCATTTCGTCGCGGTATCCACTTTTGTGGCTGGTGCGATGTTCATGATGTGGCTGGGTGAGCAGATTACTGAGCGTGGTGTTGGCAACGGTATCTCGATGTTGATTTTCGCAGGTATCGTCGCCGGTCTTCCGAGAGCGATCGGGCAGTCTTTCGAGTCTGCACGTCAGGGTGATATCAACATTTTTGCCCTGGTTGCGATCGGTTTGCTGGCAGTAGCGATTATCGGTTTTGTGGTGTTCATTGAGCGTGGTCAGCGTCGTATTGCTGTTCATTACGCCAAGCGTCAGCAGGGCCGCAAGGTATTTGCTGCGCAGACCAGCCACTTGCCGCTGAAAGTGAATATGGCCGGTGTTATTCCTGCTATCTTCGCGAGCAGCATTTTGCTGTTTCCGGCTTCGTTGGGTGCCTGGTTCGGTCAGTCTGAAGGTATGGGCTGGTTGCAGGACATCTCGCAGTCGATCGCTCCTGGTCAGCCGTTGAATATTCTGCTGTTTAGTGCAGGGATTATTTTCTTCTGCTTCTTCTATACGGCGTTGATGTTCAATCCGAAAGACGTAGCGGAAAACCTGAAGAAGTCCGGTGCCTTTATTCCGGGCATCCGTCCAGGTGAGCAGTCGGCGCGCTACATTGATGGCGTTCTGACTCGTTTGACCATGTTCGGTGCTCTATATATGACGGCCGTCTGCCTGTTGCCCCAGTTCCTGGTGGTTGCTGCAAACGTTCCGTTCTACCTTGGCGGGACCTCGTTGCTGATCGTGGTCGTGGTTGTTATGGACTTTATGTCGCAAGTACAATCGCACCTCGTTTCCCACCAGTACGAATCCCTGATGAAGAAAGCCAACCTGAAGGGTTACGGCAGCGGCATGCTGCGCTAATCCATAAGGTTCGAGGAGTTGGTGATGAAAGTTCGTGCATCGGTGAAAAAGCTGTGCCGTAACTGCAAGATTATTCGCCGCGAAGGTGTTGTTCGAGTAATTTGCAGCGCGGAACCGCGTCACAAACAGCGCCAAGGCTGAGTGTGATTGTGCTTCAAGCCCGGCAGCTAGTGCGCTGCCGGGTTGATTATTTGTTATTACAGCGATATTATCTCGCGCCCTATTTCTTGGCTTCCGGGGCGTAGGTAGCTGTCAATTGGAGTCCCACTGAATGGCCCGTATTGCAGGCGTTAACATTCCAGATAACAAGCATACTGTTATCTCGCTGACCTACATCTATGGTGTTGGTCGCACTACTGCGCAGAAAATCTGCGCGGTGACTGGGGTCAACCCAGCTGCGAAGATCAAGGATCTGAGCGACGAGCAAATTGAACAGCTGCGTGGCGAAGTGGCGAAGTTCACCACTGAAGGTGACCTGCGTCGCGAAATCAACATGAAAATCAAACGCTTGATGGATCTGGGCTGCTACCGCGGTCTGCGCCATCGTCGTGGTCTTCCAGTGCGCGGTCAGCGTACCAAGACCAACGCGCGTACTCGCAAAGGTCCGCGTAAGCCGATCCGCAAGTAATCGCACCAGCGAATCGACAGGAATTTAGTCATGGCAAAACCTGCTGCTCGTCCTCGTAAAAAGATTAAAAAGACAGTGGTTGATGGCATCGCCCACATCCACGCGTCTTTCAACAACACCATCGTGACCATCACCGACCGTCAAGGTAACGCTCTTTCCTGGGCAACCTCCGGTGGTTCGGGTTTCCGCGGTTCTCGCAAGTCCACCCCGTTCGCTGCTCAAGTAGCTGCTGAGCGTGCTGGTCAAGCTGCGCTGGAATATGGCCTGAAAAACCTCGACGTCAACGTCAAGGGTCCAGGTCCAGGTCGTGAATCCGCAGTCCGCGCTTTGAACGGCTGTGGCTACAAGATCGCCAGCATCACCGACGTGACGCCAATCCCGCACAACGGGTGCCGTCCGCCGAAGAAGCGCCGCGTGTAATCCAGGAGATTGTAAAGAATGGCTCGTTACATTGGTCCAAAATGCAAACTGGCTCGTCGCGAAGGCACCGATCTCTTCCTGAAGAGCGGCGTGCGCGCTATCGAATCCAAGTGCAACATCGAAGCAGCTCCTGGCATCCACGGCCAGCGTCGCGGTCGTCAATCCGACTACGGCACCCAGCTGCGTGAAAAGCAAAAAGTTCGTCGTATCTACGGCGTACTCGAGCGTCAATTCAGCGGCTACTACAAACAAGCAGCTGGCAAGAAGGGCGCAACCGGCGAAAACCTGTTGCAACTGCTCGAATGCCGTCTGGACAACGTTGTGTACCGCATGGGCTTCGGTTCTACTCGTGCCGAATCCCGTCAGCTGGTATCGCACAAGTCGATCAGCGTGAACGGTCAGACCGTTAACGTTCCGTCCTACCAGGTTCGTGCTGGTGACGTGGTCGCTGTTCGCGAGAAAGCAAAAAATCAACTTCGCATTGTCCAAGCTCTCGATCTGTGTGCTCAACGTGGCCGCGTAGAATGGGTAGAAGTAGACACTGAGAAGAAGTCGGGCGTTTTCAAGAACGTTCCAGCTCGCAGTGATCTGTCCGCCGACATCAACGAAAGCCTGATTGTCGAGCTCTACTCCAAGTAAGGGCTAGAAAATAGGTGCATCCATGCAGATTTCGGTAAATGAGTTCCTGACACCCCGCCACATTGATGTGCAGGTTGTCAGTCCAACCCGCGCCAAGATCACCCTCGAGCCTCTCGAGCGTGGTTTTGGCCACACCCTGGGCAACGCGCTGCGCCGCATCCTGTTGTCCTCAATGCCCGGCTGTGCAGTAGTCGAGGCCGAGATTGACGGTGTGCTCCACGAGTACAGCGCCATCGAAGGTGTACAGGAAGACGTAATTGAAATCCTGTTGAACCTTAAAGGTCTGGCTATCAAGCTGCACGGCCGTGACGAAGTTACGCTGACCTTGTCGAAGAAGGGTTCGGGGGTGGTTACCGCTGCCGATATTCAGCTGGATCATGATGTCGAGATCGTTAATCCCGATCACGTAATCGCTAACCTGGCGTCTAACGGCGCCCTGAACATGAAGCTCGTAGTAGCTCGTGGTCGTGGTTATGAACCGGCCGACTCGCGTCAGAGCGATGAAGACGAAAGCCGCAGCATTGGTCGCTTGCAGCTCGACTCTTCGTTCAGCCCGGTTCGCCGTATCGCATACGTGGTGGAAAACGCCCGTGTCGAGCAGCGTACTAACCTGGACAAGCTGGTTATTGATCTGGAAACCAACGGTACTCTGGATCCTGAAGAGGCTATCCGTCGTGCTGCAACCATCCTGCAACAGCAGTTGGCTGCGTTCGTCGACCTCAAGGGTGACAGTGAGCCAGTGGTAGTCGAGCAGGAAGACGAGATCGATCCGATCCTGCTTCGCCCGGTTGACGATCTGGAACTGACTGTACGTTCGGCTAACTGCCTTAAGGCGGAAAACATTTACTACATCGGCGACCTGATTCAGCGTACCGAAGTAGAACTGTTGAAGACTCCGAACCTGGGCAAGAAATCCTTGACTGAAATCAAGGACGTTCTGGCCTCCCGCGGTCTGTCCCTCGGCATGCGCCTCGACAACTGGCCGCCTGCAAGTCTTAAGAAGGACGACAAGGCGACTGCCTGATCGTCGTAATCACCGAACGTTGTGTTTGGTAAGGAATGAACCATGCGTCATCGTAAA
Source organism: Pseudomonas sp. NFPP12 (assembly GCF_900103205.1). Classification (NCBI taxonomy): domain Bacteria; kingdom Pseudomonadati; phylum Pseudomonadota; class Gammaproteobacteria; order Pseudomonadales; family Pseudomonadaceae; genus Pseudomonas; species Pseudomonas sp. NFPP12. The sequence continues at coordinate 276,274 of NZ_FMWW01000007.1, read as the reverse complement.
AGTGGGCGTCACCTGAGCCGCACCAGCTCGCACCGCAAGGCCATGTTCCAGAACATGGCGGTGTCGCTGTTCGAGCACGAGCTGATCAAAACTACACTGCCGAAAGCTAAAGAACTGCGCCGCGTTGCCGAGCCGCTGATCACTTTGGCCAAGACAGACAGCCTGGCTAACCGCCGTCTGGCTTTCGACCGTACCCGTTCGAAAGCTATCGTTGGTAAGCTCTTCAACGACCTGGGCAAGCGCTACGCTACCCGTGAGGGTGGCTACCTGCGCATCCTCAAGTGCGGTTTCCGCGCTGGCGACAACGCTCCTATGGCGTACGTTGAACTGGTTGATCGTGCTGTCGGCGGTGAAGCTGTATCCGCTGAGTAAGACGTCAGTCTGAAACAAGGAACCGGGCCTAGCGCCCGGTTTTTTGTGTCTGCCTATATTGGATATTTCTATCGTTAACTAATGTGTAATGCATTGGATGTTGTAACACTGGTGGTCAATACTCTTTGTCAGCCGATTAGCCGGCAGTTTCACAGACTGACAGAGGAAGATTGAGCATGAGCCAGACCAAAACTCTTACTACCGCAAGTGGCGCTCCTGTCGCTGATAACCAGAACTCTCGTTCCGCCGGCCCCCGGGGCCCTCTGCTTCTCGACGATTTTCACCTGATCGAAAAGCTCGCCCATTTCAACCGCGAGAATATTCCCGAGCGTCGCGTGCACGCCAAGGGTTCGGGCGCCTATGGCACTTTCACCGTTTCTCGTGATATCACCGAATACACCAGCGCCAAACTGTTTGAGGCGGTAGGCAAGAAGACTCCGACCTTCCTGCGTTTTTCCACGGTAGGCGGCGAGCGTGGTTCGGCAGACACCGAGCGTGACCCACGCGGCTTTGCCCTCAAGTTCTACACCGAAGAAGGCAACTGGGACATCGTAGGCAACAACACCCCGGTTTTCTTCATTCGCGACCCGCTGAAGTTTCCCGACTTTATCCACACCCAGAAGCGCTTGCCCCAGAGCAATCTGAAAAGTGCCCAGATGATGTGGGATTTCTGGTCCCATTCGCCCGAGGCGCTGCACCAGGTAACCATTCTGTTTTCCGATCGGGGTATTCCGGACGGCTACCGCCACATGCATGGCTTTGGCAGCCACACCTACAGCCTGATCAACGCCAAGGGTGAGCGGCATTGGGTCAAGTGGCACTACAAGACCAAGCAGGGCATCAAGAACCTGGCGCCGGCTGACGCAGCGCGCCTGGCCGGTACCGATCCTGATTACGCCCAGCGCGACCTGTTCAATGCGATCGAGCGCGGTGAGTTTCCGAAATGGAGCGTGTGCATTCAGGTCATGACCGAAGCTCAAGCCGCCGCGCATTACGAGAATCCCTTCGATGTGACCAAGACCTGGTCGCAGAAAGAGTTCCCGTTGATCGAAGTGGGTGAGCTGGAACTGAACCGCAACCCGTTGAATTACTTTGCAGAGGTCGAGCAGGCTGCATTCGGCCCTAGCAACATGGTACCTGGGGTAGGTCTTTCGCCGGATCGCATGCTGCAAGGCCGAGTATTCGCATACGCCGACGCGCATCGCTACCGTGTGGGTACCAACCACCAACAGTTGCCGGTGAACGCTCCATTGAGCCCGGTGAACAGCTACCAGCGCGACGGCTCCATGGCTTTCGGTACCAATGGTGGTGCGGCGCCTAACTACGAGCCCAACAGCTATGGCGATGCGCCGAAGCAGGCTCCACGTTATGCCGAGCCGGCCCTGGCACTCAGCGGTGCTGCGGACCGCTACGATCATCGTGAAGACACCGACTACTACAGCCACGCTGGTGCGTTGTTCCGCCTGATGAACGATGAGCAGAAGGCATTGCTGATCAATAACATCGCGGGCGCCATGGCTGGAGTGACGGCTGATGTGGTTGATCGGCAGTTGCAGCATTTCTACAAGGCCGACCCGGCTTACGGCGAAGGCATCGCCAAAGCTTTGGGCGTATCGCTCAAGTAAGTCTAAATAAGAAGCAGAACCGCCCTCATTTGGGCGGTTTTTGCGTTATTTCTACTGGTTTTCTCAGATATTCTTCACTTTTTCAGCTATTTCTAAGTGACCTGCAAGTCAGCTTGGTTCAAACTATCCACTTTCAAGCAGGGAGATGTAGGGCGATGCAAGGTCACCCGGACGTAATCGATTACCTCAACACGTTGCTGACGGGCGAGCTGGCAGCACGAGACCAATATTTCATCCACTCGCGGATGTACGAAGACTGGGGCTTTACCAAGCTCTATGAGCGTATCAACCATGAAATGGAAGAAGAGGCGCAACACGCCGACGCCCTGATGCGCCGCATCCTGATGCTCGAAGGCACTCCGCGCATGCGCCCTGACGATCTCGACACCGGAACCACGGTGCCCGAGATGCTGGCCAGCGACCTGCGCCTGGAATACAAGGTGCGCGCCGCGTTGTGCAAAGGCATCGAGCTGTGCGAGTTGCACAAGGACTATGTCAGCCGCGACATCTTGCGCATCCAGCTGGCGGATACCGAGGAAGATCACACCTACTGGCTGGAGAAGCAGTTGGGCCTGATCAAGTCCATCGGCCTGGAGAACTACCTGCAATCGCAGTTCTGATTGCGTTAGGTGTTGCTGCCTGTTCGCGAGTAAAGCTCGCTTCTGCGGGAGGGGCAGCAACCCCTAGAGACAAAAAAGCCCCTGGCACCGTCAAGTGCCAGGGGCTTTTTCATGGGCCTCAGGCGCGGTCGCGGGTCAGCAACGGCTTGAGGTAGTGCCCGGTATGGGACTGGGGCATCTCCGCAACCTGCTCCGGGGTGCCCACGGCAATGATCTGGCCGCCCTTGGAACCGCCTTCCGGCCCCAGGTCCACCAGCCAGTCGGCGGTCTTGATCACATCCAGGTTGTGTTCGATCACCACCACGGTGTTGCCGTGATCGCGCAGGCGGTGCAGTACGTCCAGCAACTGCTGGATATCCGCAAAGTGCAGGCCCGTGGTCGGCTCATCAAGGATATACAGAGTCTTGCCGGTGTCTCGCTTGGACAGCTCGCGAGACAACTTGACCCGCTGCGCTTCGCCACCGGACAGGGTCGTCGCCGACTGCCCCAACTTGATGTAGGACAGGCCCACATCCATCAGGGTCTGCAGCTTGCGCGCCAGGGCAGGCACCGGGTCGAAGAACTCCCTGGCTTCCTCGATGGTCATTTCCAGCACCTCGTGGATGCTCTTGCCCTTGTACTTGATTTCCAGGGTTTCGCGGTTGTAGCGCTTGCTCTTGCACACGTCGCAGGGCACGTAGATGTCCGGCAGGAAGTGCATTTCCACCTTGATCAGGCCATCGCCCTGGCAAGCCTCGCAGCGCCCACCCTTGACGTTGAAGGAGAAGCGCCCGGGCCCGTAGCCCCGGGAGCGCGACTCGGGTACCCCGGCGAACAGCTCGCGGATCGGGGTGAACAGCCCGGTGTAGGTCGCCGGGTTGGAGCGCGGAGTCCGGCCGATCGGGCTCTGGTCGATATCCACTACCTTGTCCAGGTGCTGCAGGCCGTTGATGCTGTCGTGTGGCGCGGCTTCCAGGGTGGTGGCGCCATTCAGTGCGGTGGCGCTCAAGGGGAACAGGGTGTTGTTGATCAGGGTCGACTTGCCCGAGCCCGATACCCCAGTGACGCAGGTCAGCAGGCCAATGGGGATCTCCAGGTCGACATTGCGCAGGTTGTTGCCGCGAGCGCCCTTGAGGGTCAGGGAGAGCTTCTTGTTGCGCGGCGTGCGCTTGGCCGGCACCACGATCTTCACCCGGCCCGAGAGGTATTTGCCGGTCAGGGAGTCCGGATGGGCCATGACCTCTGCGGCGGTGCCTTCGGCAACGATTCGCCCGCCGTGCACACCGGCCCCCGGGCCGATATCGACGACATAGTCGGCCAGGCGAATGGCGTCTTCATCGTGTTCAACCACGATCACCGTGTTGCCGATATCACGCAGGTGTTTCAGGGTTCCCAGCAGGCGATCGTTGTCCCGCTGGTGCAGGCCGATGGACGGCTCGTCGAGGATGTACATCACCCCCACCAGGCCGGCGCCGATCTGGCTGGCCAGGCGGATACGCTGGGCTTCGCCGCCGGACAGGGTGTCCGCGCTGCGGTCCAGGGTCAGGTAGTCGAGCCCGACGTTGACCAGGAACTGCAGGCGCTCGCGGATTTCCTTGAGGATCTTGTCGGCGATTTCGCCACGGCGCCCGGTGAGTTTCAGGGTGCCGAAATAATCGGTGGCGTCGCCGATGGGCAGGCTGGTGACTGCCGGCAGGGTTTTCTCGCCCACCCAGACGTGCCGCGCTTCGCGACGCAGGCGGGTGCCACGGCAATCCGGGCAGGGCTGGGTGCTGAGGAACTTGGCCAGCTCTTCACGCACGGTGGCCGACTCGGTTTCCCGGTAGCGGCGCTCCAGATTCGGCACTATCCCTTCGAACGGGTGGGAGCGCTTGACGATGTCGCCCCGGTCGTTGAGGTATTTGAAGTCGACGTTCTGGGTGCCGCTGCCGTGCAGGATGACCTTCTGCTGATCCGCGGGCAGTTGGTTGAACGGTACTTCCAGGCTGAAGCCGTAATGAGAGGCCAGCGAACCGAGCATCTGGAAGTAATAGACGTTGCGCCGGTCCCAGCCGCGTATCGCCCCTTCGGCCAGGGTCAGCTCGCCATTGACCAGGCGCTTGATGTCGAAGAACTGCTTGACCCCCAGCCCGTCGCAGGTCGGGCAGGCACCGGCCGGGTTGTTGAAGGAGAACAGCTTGGGTTCCAGTTCGCTGATGGCGTGGCCGCAGATCGGGCAGGCGAAGCGCGCGGAGAAGATCATCTCCTCTCCCGGCTCGTCGTCCATCGGCGCCACCAGGGCAATCCCGTCCGCCAGTTTCAAGGCGGTTTCAAAGGATTCGGCCAGGCGCTGCTGCAGGTCGGCGCGGACCTTGAAGCGGTCGACCACCACATCGATGGAGTGCTTCTTCTGTTTATCCAGCTTCGGCAGCTCGTCCAGCTCGAACAGCTTGCCGTTGACCCGGGCGCGAACGAAGCCCTGGGCTCGCAACTCTTCGAAGACCGACAGATGTTCGCCCTTGCGCTCGCGGATCACCGGGGCCAGCAGCATCAGCTTGCTGCCTTCGGGCTGGGCCAGCACCAGGTCGACCATCTGGCTGACGGTCTGGGCTTCCAGCGGGATGTCGTGGTCCGGGCAGCGTGGAGTACCGACGCGGGCATAGAGCAGGCGCAGGTAGTCGTAGATCTCGGTGATGGTGCCGACGGTGGAGCGCGGGTTGTGGGAGGTGGATTTCTGTTCGATGGAAATCGCCGGCGAGAGGCCTTCGATGGTGTCGACATCGGGCTTTTCCATCATCGACAGGAACTGTCGGGCATAGGCCGAGAGCGACTCGACATAGCGGCGCTGGCCTTCGGCATACAGCGTGTCGAAAGCCAGGGACGACTTACCGGACCCAGACAGCCCGGTGATGACGATCAACTTGTCCCGCGGCAGGGTCAGGTCGATGTTCTTCAGGTTGTGGGTGCGGGCCCCACGAATCAGAATCTTGTCCAAAAGTGGCCTCGATCGGCGGGCGTAAAGGCAGGAGTATAAAACCAAACACTGGATGGATGCACACTATCGTTCGGCGCTTTTTTGATCGCTGGCATGGGCTGCGCGGCAAAGCGTCGCCATATACCCCCTCAATCGATCCGACTGGTAGAATCGCCGCCGGTTCACATGAGGTTTATCCATGCACGATCCCCACAACGAACGCATGAGTGGCAGCGAGACCCGCGCGGCAAGCGGGCTGGCCCTGGTGTTCGCCTTCCGTATGCTTGGCATGTTCATGGTACTGCCGGTCCTGGCGACCTATGGAATGGATCTCGCAGGAGCGACCCCGACCCTGATCGGGCTGGCGATTGGTGCCTATGGCCTGACCCAGGCAGTGTTCCAGATTCCCTTCGGGATCATTTCCGACCGTATCGGTCGTCGTCCGGTTATCTACCTGGGGTTGATCGTGTTCGCCCTGGGCAGTGTGCTGGCGGCCAACGCCGATTCGATCTGGGGGGTGATCGCCGGGCGTATCCTGCAGGGCGCCGGCGCAATTTCCGCGGCGGTGATGGCGCTGCTTTCCGACCTGACCCGCGAACAGCACCGGACCAAGGCCATGGCCATGATTGGCATGACCATCGGTCTGTCCTTTGCCGTGGCCATGGTGGTTGGCCCGCTGCTGACCCGCAGTTTCGGACTTTCGGGGCTGTTCCTGGCCACCGGGGCCATGGCCCTGGTGGGCATTCTGATCATCGCCTTCATGGTGCCGCGCTCAACCGGGCCGCTGCAGCACCGGGAATCCGGAGTGGCGCGCCAGGCGCTGATCCCGACCCTCAAGCACCCCGATCTGCTGCGCCTGGATCTTGGTATCTTCGTGTTGCACGCGATGCTCATGTCGAGCTTCGTGGCCTTGCCCCTGGCGCTGGTGGAAAAAGCCGGCCTGCCCAAGGAGCAGCACTGGTGGGTCTACCTCACCGCACTGCTGATTTCGTTCTTCGCCATGATCCCGTTCATCATCTACGGCGAGAAGAAACGCAAAATGAAACGAGTTCTGTTGGGCGCGGTCAGTACGCTGCTGCTCACCGAGCTATTCTTCTGGGAGTTCGGCGACAGCCTGCGGGCGCTGGTGATTGGTACCGTGGTGTTCTTCACCGCGTTCAACCTGCTGGAAGCGTCCTTGCCGTCGCTGATCAGCAAGGTTTCGCCGGCGGGTGGTAAAGGAACGGCGATGGGGGTGTATTCCACCAGCCAGTTCCTCGGTTCGGCACTGGGCGGCATCCTCGGCGGCTGGTTGTTCCAGCATGGCGGTTTGTCGGCTGTGTTCCTTGGATGCGCAGTCCTGGCTGCACTCTGGCTGGCCTTTGCTGTTACCATGCGCGAGCCCCCGTATGTGACGAGCCTGCGCTTGCCGTTATCGCCCGAAGCGATCCGCGAAGCCGGCCTGGTCGAGCGCCTGAAGGCCGTTGTTGGGGTAACAGATGCCGTAGTGGTGGCCGAAGAGGCCGCCATTTACATCAAATTGGACACCGAATTATTGGATCGCACGACCCTCGAGCAACTGGTCAATCCAGCGCCGTCGGCGAGCGAAGCCTAGGAGAACGTTATGGCCCGTGGGGTTAACAAAGTCATATTGGTCGGCACTTGCGGCCAGGATCCCGAAGTTCGCTACCTGCCTAACGGTAACGCCGTGACCAACCTGAGTCTGGCCACCAGCGAGCAGTGGACCGACAAGCAGACCGGTCAGAAGGTCGAGCGCACCGAGTGGCACCGCGTGTCGATGTTCGGCAAGGTCGCGGAGATCGCCGGTGAATACCTGCGCAAGGGTTCGCAGGTCTACATCGAGGGCAAGCTGCAGACCCGCGAGTGGGAAAAAGACGGTATCAAGCGCTACACCACCGAAATCATCGTCGACATGCAGGGCACCATGCAGCTGCTGGGTGGCCGTCCACAGGGCGACCAGCAAGGCCAGGGCGGCATGTCCAACTCGGCACCGCGTCCACAGCAGTCCCGTCCTGCTCCGCAGCCTCAGCGTGAGTCGCGTCCAGCGCCACAGCAGGCCGCTCCGCAGCCGGCTCCGGACTTCGACAGCTTCGATGACGATATTCCGTTCTGATCGCTGTTTTCAGCGTTCAGCATCGATAAAAACGGGGCCATGCAGATGGCCCCGTTTTTTTATGCCCGGGTTTAACCGGTGTGCCGCATCACTCAGCTCAAAGCGTCACTCGCCGCAGTCGGCCGCTCAGTGCAACCACCTGCTGCTCCGGCGTCGGAATCGGCCGCCCACTCAGGCCCATGCCTTCACTCACCAGCACCGCGTCTCCGACGCAGCACAGGTTGGAAGGCGTATCCAGGCCCTTGGCGAGTACTTGCACGCTGCGTTGCTGCAAATCGCAGCGCAGCAGGCGGCCACTGAAGCGGGCGAAGCCGCCGTGCAGGACTTCGCCGGCCCAGTCCGGCGGCAACGGTTGCAGCAGCCGGTCGCACAGTTCCAGCACCAGGATCCGCTCCTGCGGGTCCAGCGCCAGCCCGGTGGGCAGTTGCAGTCCGCGAATCAGCACCTCGATCCTGCCGCTCTCGGGCCAGACCCGGATCACCTGGCCCGCCTTGTCGGCGAAGTCGATACCCATCCGCGCCGGGTCCCGGCGCAGCTCGCCGGAGAACAGGCTGATCAGCACGGCATCCGTCTGCGGCTCGTGCACCAAGGTCACCGGCACGGCTTCCTGGCCCTGATCCAGATCGGGCAGTTGCGCCAGGACTTGTTCACCGCCCTCGCTGAACTCCACCAGTTGGTTGCTATCGGGCTTGACCGCCAGCCAGCTGCGGCGCGACGGGTGATAGCACAGCGAGTTGAGGTTGCCGCGACTATGGAACAGCGGCTCGGGCGGGTTGTATTGCAGGTCCAGCAGCTTGGAGCCGGCGACGTAGTCGGTTTGGCTGGCCAGGCAGCGCCCGTCGCCCAGGGCGATGTCCGACAGGCCCATGATTTCGTCGCGCAGCATGCGCGATTGCATGTTCATCGAACGAAAACCCTGAGCCACGACCTGGGGCGGCAGGTAGGCGCCCGGCTGGCCCGGATCCGGCCGCAGGCGGCTGATGCGGCCGCTGAACGGCTGGTCCGGCAGGCCCGAGCCGGCTTCCGCCAGCAGCAGGCTGCCATCGCCTTGCAGGCAAACCCCGCGAGGGTTGAGCAGGCCCTCGGCGATGACGTGATCCAGTCGCAGCACCTGCTCGAGCTGGGTGGGAATATGCAGAGCAACGGGCATGGTCTTCTCCTTGTTCAAGGCTGCCAGGGCGTGCCATTGAGATAGGCGGTCAGTAGGGAGCGTTGGCTTGGCGACATCGAACGCACCACGGACATGTACAAGGTGGTGTTCTGGTACTCGGGGGATATCCGGGCCAGGATCGCCTGTTTGTAACCCATCACCGCGTCGGGCTGATTGAGCTGGATGTAGCGCGACATGGCGGGGAAGGCCAGGTAATGAAAGCGCAGCACGTTTTGAAACGCCTGTTCCCAGGTGACGATGCTGCCTGTTGGAACGCCGAAGTCGCTCCAGGCGTACTTGCGGAAGTTGCTGAAGCTCTGGGTCAGAGGGTTGTTGTCGATGGTGTAGGTCAGTGTGGTGAAGCCAGCCTGGGTATTGGAACCGGCGACGGGAACGACGTTGAAACTCACCGAAGGTTGACCGGCCGGCACCGTTACCGAGTTCGGAAGCTCCAGGAAGTTCCAGTAGCGGTTGGCTTGATAGACGGCGGTCGCCGAGGCATCGATGCTGATCGGCGTAGCCTTCTGCACCGGCGCTCCCAGATAACGGACTTGCAAGGTGATCTGCACGCCTGTGCTGTCGGGATCGAGGTAGGTGTTGCGCTGATCGCTGTAGACCCGATAGGGGCATTCGGGGGCCGACAGCGCCGGGTTGCGGGTGGTCCCGGGGGCACTAATGCACAAGGGCGTGCTCTGCACCACCTGTGTCTGGGTCGAGTTGAGCGGGACGTCGATGATGCCGCCGTACCGGTAGTAGTCTTGCAGCAGCGGATTGCTGGGCTCGAAGCTCGCCAGGGGCGTGGTTCCGGCCGCGATGGTGACGGTCCCGAAGTCGGCGTTGGGGCCGATGGGGCTGGTGATGTCGTCGCGTACAGCCCTGAACGTCTGCTTGGGGATCAGGTTGACCATGTCGATGCTCAGTTGCCCGTTGGCGACCTCGGCATAGGCCACGCTGTTGATGTTCAGGTCTTTGTCGGCATTGATGATTTGGCGGCCCGGCGGACAGATCTGCGGCTCATCGGTAAACGCCGTGGCCAGGGTACCGATGACCCGGCCGATGCTCGGGTTCGGGCTGAACTGGTTGGCTGCGTAGTCGGCATTCAGTTGCTCGGTGGTCAGGGTCGGACACATTTCGAACATCACGAAACGCAGCACGATCCCGGTAGCGTTGGGCGCCTCGATCAGGGCCCGGAGTCCGGCACTTTCCTTGTTGTAGCTGACGATGCTGCTCAGCGGAAAGGTCAGTTGAAAGGTGCCGCTGGCGTGGAAGGAGCCCGGCGAGTCCATGGTTGCAGGCTCCAGCACCCGGGTATTGAGGTCGAAACTGCTGCACACGGTATCCCAGCGAATCAAGAGCTGAGGCGTGTTGCCGTTGCCGATCTGCAGGCCTCCGACAAAGATCTGGGTCGTGGTGCTGGCTGTGGGGTCCAGGTCGACCATCATTGGGCCGGAGTAGGGACCTTGTCCGGTGCCGGGGGTCACGGAGCCGAGCAGGTAAACCGGCTGTCCGACCATATCCCCTTCCAGCGCAATGTTGCCCGGGGTGCCTTGGGAACTGATCAGCGCGTTGTGCAGCGTCACCACGTGTTCGCCATAGTGGTTCCAGCCGCCGGCCGTGTACCGACTGTTGGGGCCGATTCTCGGGTCCGGGGCGTTGATCAGTTGGTACAGGTGCTCATCGCTATAGGTCTTGGCCTGGTCCGCCACGGTCGAGGTGGTCAGGTCGAACAGCTCAAGGGAGGTGGCGATGCCATTGGGCAAGGTCGGTGAGTTGTTTGGCACGCTGACGTCGGTAGAGATGCCGCCCCAGAAGTTCAGTCGGGGTCCATTCAATATGCTCATGATCTATTCCTTATCCTTGGCGACGCTGGTGACTGGGGCTTGGGCGAATCTGAACAGGAAGGAGAAGTCGCTCTTGTACTGGCTGTTGAGCGGTGCGGCCATGGAATGGCAGTTCATGCAGCTGCTGTTGGTCTGGATGTAACTTTCCATGGTGACGTTGGCCGACAGTGATGGCGTTGGTTGCCCCAAGGGGTTGCCGGGGTTATCCGGCGACTGCGGGCGTTGGGTGGTGATCAACTGGTAGTACTTGAACACGCTTTGCTGTACCTGCGGATCGCCCTGGTATTGGGTATTGATCTGCTGGGTGACGTCCGTGATCGGGGTGACCCGGTTCAGTGGGTCCGGGGTACTGAAGCTGTTACCGGGTTTTGGGGTACAGACCATTTGTCCAGCTTGTTGCTGCCACAGGCAGGGGGATTGGTTGAGGCTTTCGGCGGGCGCCTTGGCGTTGAAGTAGGAGTAGAAAATCCCCGAGACCGGTTGGTCCACCCAACGGCCCCCCAGCTGGGTCTTGGGAGGCACGTTGTCGACCTGCTCGAAGGTCGACCAGATCCACTGCGGGAACCCCTCCACCTTGCTGATGATGTGCAACCCCACCAATCCCAAAGTGGCCTCGGTGGTGCCGTTGGGCTGTCCCTGACTGTCGAACTGGGTGACCAGGGCCTTCATTGTCAGATAGCGGCTGCTGTCGTCGGCGCTGCCGAGGATGCGCCAGCTGCTCTTGATCTCGCCGGCGTTGTTGGGAAAGCTGATGTTCTTCGCTGCGTTGACGACCACCGCGTTGTAGAAGTCGTTATCGACGATGTAGTTGTAGGAGACCTCGTTGGCGGCGATGTCGTAGTAGGTCGGGTTGCCGCGCTGGTCAATCAGCCAGCCGCCCACCGCCTGGTTGTCCGATTGCACCACCTGGGTGTTCTTGACCGCGGCGATGTTGATCAGGCTGAGATTTCTGCGGGGCAGTTGCGAGTTCCAGAGGCCCGGATTCTTGGCCCCGGGGAGGAAGGTCTCGCTGACGCTCTTGTAGGTCTGCCACACGGTATCGCCAGGGCTGCCCAGGGGCTTGCTGCAATCGGCCACTCCGCGCTGTCCCGCCTGGGCCGGCCAGTTCAGGTTGATGAACATCTTCCAGCTGTATTGATCGAAAGCCTGCTGCGACGCGCCCGCAGCAGGCACCGCAGCCGTGGGCGGGCAGCTGGTCTGCGGCGCCGCTGCGCTGGGCTGCAGGGCGCTGGCCTGCTGGCTGCCCAGGCCAAGCAACAACAGGGCGGTGAAACGGCTCAAGGGGTTCATGAGGCGGCTCCTGTCATGGCGAGGGGGGCGAAAGTTGGTTCCACTGCGGCCGCGCACCGTTCTTCAGCGATGGCGGGGGCGTGAAGAGCTGGCAGTCCGGCGGGTTGGCCGGGCACATCTTCGCCACATGGTCCCAGGTCGTGGCCGGATTTGGTTTCTCGGTGCGCCAGTTGAGGTAGTTCTGGCTGACGATTGGCGCGTTGGCGACGCTCTCGTCACCGGAGAAATAGAACGATTGCGGATGCTGATAGGCCGGCTGGCCCGGGCCGTCGCTGCTGGCTTTTTTGTAGAACGCATAGCCGAACAGAATCGGGCTCGGCTGGACCGGGATCTCCAGCGCGTAGGCCTGCACGCTGCCATCCAGATGCTGGCTGCGGGCGGCGCTGTAGGGCAGGTGCTTGATGAAGTCCCGGCGCGGCGGATGGTTCATGGGCGAGAACATGCAGCAGGCCGGCATGTCCTTTGGCCGGTCCTCGGGGTAGGTGAGGAAGTAGGCCTTGTTGCCCAGGGAAACGAAGGAGCAGGTGTAGTTGTTGTCCTTGATCGGGAAGATCGGCAGGCAGTACTTCTCGTAGTGCTCCATCATCGCCCCGGTGCCGTCCTTGTCGGCCGGCACATAATCGTTGTCGTAGTAGCTGGTGCCCCGGGACACGGTGTAGTCGGCCGGTTTCAGGGTGCTGGGCGGGCTGCTGTAGGGCGGTGGGTTCTTCACGTAGTTGGCGGTGACCCGGTACATGATCCAGTCACTGACCCAGGTTGCCGGGTAGAGCGGATCGGCCGGCTCGCCGGGTTTGCGCTTGGCGATGCAGTTGTTGGTCTTGGCGTCGCACCCCCGGTCGTTGTGCACGCCCATGTTGAAGTAGACGTTGTCGGGGTAGGTCTCGGCCCATAGCGTTTGGCTGGCGCTCAGCAGGCTGGCGGCCAACAGCAGTTGCTTGAAGAGACTGGCGTTCATCTGACACTCCTTTGAAAGCGCCGGGCGACGGGGTCGCCCGGCATTCCATGGGCTGGCCTTTGCGGCTCAGCCGTGGGGGTAGTCGCTGAGTTTCAGCGGGATCGGTGGGTAGCCCTTGCTCACCAGGTCCTGGGCCCAGATTTCCAGCACCCTGCGCCGGCTTTGCGGCAGGTCCCGGGTGATCGGCATGGCCAGGGTGCTTTCCTCCTGATAGTCCTTGCTGATCAGTACGATGAACTGGTTGATCGCGCCCTCGATGCGTTGCAGGGAGTTGAGCGGCATGAACTTGTTCATGATCGGGTAGAGGTAATAGAAAGGCTGGAGGATTCTGGGGAAGATGAACTCCTTCCAGATCCGCACGCTGGCGTCGTCCTGGGTGCACACCCGGTTCCAGCAGTCGATGAAGTCCTTGAGCATCTCCGGCTCCTGGGGCAGGACCCGCAGGGGCGCAAGGAAGTCGGTGTAGGCGTCGGTGTAGTTGAAGCTGAAGGGCACCGTCGGTTGCTGCTGGCCGTCCTGGATGAAGAAGCGCAAGGTCGGGAAGCCGGCCGCCACGGCCTTGACCGATACCTGGGCGATGCCATTGGCGTCGGTCAGGATCTGCGCCAGGCTGTACTGCACGGTAGCGTTCAGCGGGTCTGCCAGGGTGCCGCTGCGTGCCTGCCCATTGGTGAACTGCAGGCGGGGGCTCAGGGCCACGGCCGAGGGCGTGGTCAGGAAGCTCTGGTAGAGCATGGGTTCGGATGGCTCGTTGTCCTCGACGTTCAGCACCGCGCTGAGCCGGCGGCCGCTGCCCACGTGCAACAGGCTTTCAGCGGTCTGGGTGCCGACGAACTGCGGTCGGTTCGACGTGTTGCTCCCGGGGTCCTTCGGGTAGTTGTTGAACAAGGTGAAGTTGGCCGCGTTACTGAAGGCCAGGTAATAGTCGCTGGTGGTCAGCATGTAGGCGTTGTTGTACTCCGCCACCCACAGCGCGGTGCCCGCGGGCGCGGGCTGGCCGTCGTACTGCACCATGATGCTCAGGACCCGGGTGTCGCCCACATCGATGAAGCAGCCGCTGTCGAGGACCTCGGCGGTCCACATATTCTGGGCGGCGGCGACCAGTTCCTGGCTGCCCTGCAACTGCAGCTCCAGGGCGCCCTGTTGCAACGCGGCCTGGTCGGCGGGGCTGATGGGCAGGTCCAGCAGGCCGGCGCGCTTGTCGAAGGCGGTCTGGCGATACTGTTCGAAGCCAAAACTGGCGACTTTGTGGAAAGCGCCGCCAGTGGGCCGTACCCCGATGTCGTAATCACCGGCCAGGTATTTCCCGGGCACCGGAATTCCCTGGCTCAGGTCAGTGTCGGTGGGCGGCAGTGCGGCGCTGTCTCCGGCGGGATAGAACGGAAAGGTATTGCCCAGGTCCAGGGACAGGGTGTTGTCGTGCACTTGGGCGCTGATCACCCCCAGGGTCATGGCCGCAGGCTTGGTGTCTCTGGGAACCGCCTTGCACACCGGCACCGGGGCCTTGGGTTCCAGGCGCCGGCCGGCCGGAGCGGTGGGGTATTCATTGTCGAACCACAGGCCCAGAGTACCGGCGGTGCGGCTGTAGGCCGGGTTGAAGAAGATGTCGGCGACGTTATCCAGGCCCTTCTGGTACATCGCCTGCAGTGCGGCCATGGCTTCGGGCGTCTTGGAGTGGCTGTCCACCACCGGGAAGTCGTTGAAGATGCCGTTCTTGTCGTAGAAGGTCAGGTAGGTGGTGAACCGGAACATCAGGCCCTTGGCGTTCTGGTTGATCATCTCCTGTTGCAGGGTCTTCAGCAGTTGCGAGTCGCCGACGATCCACTGCAGCTGGTCTTTCGGGAAGCAGGTCTGCCAGGTGGTAGTCACGTAGCTCAAGCCGCCGAAGGCCCCCCAGTTGAAGTTGAGGAAGCGGTCGAGCATGCGGTACCGGCGCTTCAAGGTCAGGCCGCAGGTGGCGTCCCCCAGTACCAGTTTGTCGAAGTACAGGGCGGTGAAGGTGTTCTGCCAGGGGCTGATATCGACGAAGCGCGCGGCTGTGGGCGCGGCGCTGCCGAACGGGTTGCCCTGCAACTGGTAACACTTGTTCACCAGCGGGTCGTTGTCGATGTAGGTGTTGGCCTGGAACTCGCCACCGACGATCACCGAGCGGGTCTGCTCGTAGTCGACCAAGCCGCAGGCGTTGTCGCCGAACAGGTCCCATTCGGCGGGAATCATCGGGTAGCCACTGGGCGAGCCATTGGTGGGCACCTGCAGCACGTAGTCCGGCACGTTCTCGTAGGCCAGCGGGGCGATGGTCCAGGGCATCAGCTGTTGCGGGGCGTTCTGGTCGTTGATCCCGTAGTAGGACAGGAACGGCCAGTTCATGCGCATCTTCACCGCGTCATATAGCGGGAAAACGTCGTTGTTGTTGGCCGTCGGTGGGTTCCAGAACATGTGGCCATTGAAGTAGATCCGGGGAAAGTTCAAGACGCTCATGAGCTGCTCCTTAGCGCTGCCACTGGGCGCGTTTGAGCGACCAGACGTAGTCCAGTTTCTGGTAGCCGACGAAGTCGGAGTCCGGTAGTACGGTGGTGGGGTAGACGATCCCGCCATCCTCTTTCAAGGCGAAGTTGAAGTAGGTGTTGTTGCTTGAGTAGGCCGCGGTGTTGTGGCAGGCCAGGCACGAGGAGTGGCTCTGGAAGGCCGATTCCAGCTGGGAGTTGGCCAGCAGCTTGGGCTCGGCCTGGGCCTGGTCGTACTGCACGCCGATCAACTCGTACTGGGCCAGCGTGGGGTTCTGCTGCTGGAAGGTGGCATTCACCGGCTGGGCCGCGTCAGTGGGCCCGGTGATGTTGGTCATGGGCTTGGCCGGCGTGCCGTTGGTCACGGTGTACTTGCTGTTGTTGCGGTTCTCGAAGGTGGTCCAGACCCAGTCGTGGGTCAGTTTGTTGATGACGTGCATGCCGCTGAGGCCGGCGTAGCCGGTGTGGTATTGGCCCTGCTTGTCGACGTAGTAGGCCTGGGCGATGAAGTAGCCATCCTTTGCCAGTTGCGCCTGGAAGGTGCTATCGCTGCCGATCCACAACCAGGAGGTCTTCAGCTCCCAGGCCGTGGCGGGGAAGTTCAGGCTGCTGGTCAGGGCGGCAATGCCGTTCCGGTTGTAGATCTTCTGCTGGACGATGTAGTTGAAGGTGTCCTGGCCCATCAACATGTGAAAACGCACCGACTGGCCCCGTTGCGCTTCCGGCACCTGGTTGCCCATTTCCAGGGCCAGGCCATCGACCTGCTGGGTGCCGTTGTCGGTGCTGCCGTCGGTGTCGTTGCCCAGGTTGAGGAACAGCCCGCTGGTGTTCATGCCCGGGATCTTCTGCGCCTGGGTCTGCACCTGGCTCGGCAGGTTGGCCTGGGTGCTGTAGGGCTGGGGAGCCTGCCCCTTGCTCAGGTAGACCTCATCGGATGGTTTGAACGTCTCCCAGAGCCGCTCCGGGTTCCCGGAGCCGGCCGGCTGGTTGAGGCACACAAACCAGTTCCACGCCATGGTTTCCGGGCTCTGCTTGAAGGTGCTCAGGGTGCCGGCCTGGTCACCATTGAACGTCAGGAAGTTGCTGCAATTGAAGGCGGGCGTGGTCTGTGCGTGAGCGAGGCCGCTCAACACACCGAGCACGACTATAGGGATGGTTCGCCGCATGGAATCTCCTTGGCCTGAGCCGTATCGTCATAGGGGCGCCCTAGGAAATGCTCTAGGAGCAGGTGCTTTACCGCGGTGGCCGGCAGGTGCGCCGGCAGGGGTAAATCGCAATCGGTGATGAGCAGGGGCCCTACCTCGGCACTGCTGGGCAAGCGTCCGTGGCTGCCGCGAATCAGTGAGGTGTCCAGGGGAATCAGGTCCATGTAGTAGCGAAAGCCGAGCTTCTTCTGCAGCAGCCGGCGACCGACCCGCAGCTTGGGAAAGCGGATCGCCGGGTCGATGAACAGCTCCAGTGGGTCGTAGCCCGGCTTGCGGTGGATATCCACAGTGCGGGCGAAATCCGGGGCCAGGCGGTCGTCGAACCAGTAGTAGTAATCGAACCAGAAGCCCGGGGCGGCCACCGCCACCAGCTCGCCGCTGCGTGGGTGATCGAGCTGGCAGGCCTGCTGCTCGCTCCTGTCCAGCACCTGCTCGATACCGGGCTGGCGCAGCAGCAGGGCCTTGACCCGGGCAATGTCCTCGGGCTGGCGCACATAGACGTGGGCGATCTGGTGGTCGACCACGGCGAAGGCCGCGCTGGCGCCGGGGTCCAGCAGCTCCCAGCTCAGTGAACGACGTACCTGCAGCAGACCTTGCTCGCGCAGCACGCGGTTGATCGAGATGGACTGCTGCACCGCCTCGATGCCGTATTCGGAGACCAGCATCACGGCCGCGCCTTGCTGCTGGGCAAAATCCAGCAGGCGCCCGACTTCATGGTCGATGGCCCGCACTTCGTCGCTGATGGACGGATGCTCCGGCCCCAGGCGTTGCAGGCTGTAGTCCAGGTGCGGCAGGTAGATCAGTTGCAGGTCGGGGCGGCTGATCTGGAACTCGGCGATGGCGCAGTCGACGATCCAGCGGCTGGAGGCAATCCCCGCGGCCGGGCCCCAGAAGCTCGGAAAGGGGAACTCGCCGATCTGCTGTTCGATGCGTTCGTGCAGCCCCGGCGGCGACGAATAGAGGCCGAACATCTTGCGCCCGTCGGCCGGGTAGTGGGGGCGCGGGGTGATGGCTGCCTCCACCTGGGCATACATGTTGAACCACCAGAACAGCTGGCTGCAGCGCAGGCCGGGGATCTCCCGTTGCAGCGCCTGCCAGACCTTTTCACCCTGGATCAGCGCGTTGGGCTGCAGCCAGAAACGCACCTCGGCCTGATCGCGGAAATACCAGCCGTTGCCGACGATGCCGTGTTCCGAAGGCGGCAGCCCGGTGAGGATCGAGGCCTGCACAGTGGAGGTCACGGCGGGGAACACCGGGCGCAGCCGGGCCATCCGCGCCCGTTGCAGCAGGTTGTTGATCCGCGGCGTGGCCGGTCCCAGCAGGCTGGGTGTCAGGCCCACCACATTGATCAGCAGCAAGGGCTGGCGCGGGCGTTCAGAAGGCATGGGCCGGAGCCTCCAGGGCAGACGAGTGGGTACGCAGCAGATGCCGCTGGCGCAGTTGGCCCTCGACCCATTGCAGCTCGGCGGCGATGCCTTGCAGCAAGGCCTGCTCGCTGTCCGGGCGCAGCGCACCGGGCAGTACGTTCCAGCTGTAGGTTTCCACCTCCAGCACCGGCTGGAAGTTCGGGTGCGCGGCGAGAAAGTCGAAGGTGCGCAGCAAGGCCTGCTGGCTGCCGCTGAGCTCGGCCAGTAGAAACTGTTCGCTGAACAGCGGCACATGAAAGTGAATGCGCAACTCGGGGCATTGCCCCTGGGCAGGTTCGGCGGCGTCCAGGGCCCCGGGCAGGTCGGCCCAGGCCAGTAGCTGCCCGGCCAGATCCCGGGCCTTGACCTGATGCAGGTAGGTGGCTTCGGCGAAGTTGCCCAGGGCCTGCAGTACCTGCTGGCGGCGTGGGCGATCGGCAAACGGCAACTGGCAGATCAGGGCGTTGGACAGCTGGATCTTGCCCACCGGAACCCGCGCATCCAGCAGCCGTTGCAGGGATTGGTAGCAGTCTTCGAAGACCACCGCCTGATGGCAGACGTCGAAGCACAGCGCCAGGTAGCCATGATGGGGGTCGGTGGCCTGCCAGTGCCTGAAAAAGGCCAGGGCCTGATCGGTGTTTTCCAGCACGCAATCCGGCTCCATCTCCAGGCACACCAGGATCTTCCTGCCGCTGCTGCGATGCAGGCTGGCCAGCTCGGCGGTCAGTTGCCGCAGGTGGGTTTCGGCCTGTTGCTGCTGGGCCTCGTCCCAGGTGGCGGCATAACCGAAGGGCACGCTGGAAATCACCCCCTGCTGGCAATCCAGGGGCAGAGCGGCGGCCAGCAGATGCGCCAGTTGCAGGCTGTATTCCAGGCGCTGGGGTTCGGCCCAGGTGGGCCGGTAGACCTCGGCCTTCACCGCGCCTTCATGGAACTGGCCATAGGGGAAACCGTTGAGCGAGGTCAGGCGCAGGCCACAATCGTGCAGCAGTTCGATGAAGGCCTCGCGCACCTCGGGCACCTGTAGTTCGGCGGCGGCCTGGGCGCTGATCCACAGGCCGCTGTCCTGCACCGCCAGCCCACGCTGACGCCGCACGCCCTGGAAATGTTCCTGGATCGACGCCCGCAGGCCTGCCACGTCACGGGCCGGGTGCACGTTGCTGCAGTAGCCGATCTGCGCGGCGTTCCAGCCGGCCCGGGCACTCATTTGACCACCGGTTCCTGGCCCCTCAGGGCCGAGTTGTCCTGCCACTGGCGGCGCTGGTCGATCGGCAGCGGGGTGCTCACCAGTTGCTTGTCCAACTGCCCGCTCTGGGCGAAGAAATCCACCGGGTTGTGGAACAGCACCTGCTCCACCTGGGCCTCGCTGAAGCCGGCGGCGAGCATGGCCTGGCCGGTCTTGGGCACTTTGAGCGGGTCGCTGATGCCCCAATCGGCAGCGCTGTTGACCACCATTTTTTCGCTGCCGTATTCCTGCAGCAGGGCCACCATGCGCTGTTCCGACATCTTGGTGTTGGGGTAGATCGAGTGCCCGCGCCAGCAGTCGCTGTCCAGCACCAGGGGCAGGGTCAGTTCGTTGAGGTGGTCGATGATCACCAGGTTTTCGGCGATGCCCACCTCGCGGATCACCGCCAGGGTGCGCTTGGTGCCGCCGATCTTGTCGCGGTGCGGGGTGTGCACCAGCACTGGCAGGTTGAACTGTCTGGCCAGTTCCAGTTGCGCGGCGAGAAAGCGATCTTCTTCCGGGGTGATGTCGTCGTAGCCGATTTCCCCTACCGCTACCACGCCGTCCTTGACCAGGTAGCGCGGCAGGATCTCCAGCACCTCGTTAGCCACCGACAGGTCGTTGGCTTCCTTGGGGTTGAGGCCGATGGTGCAGAAATGGTGGATGCCGAACATGCTGGCGCGAAAGCGCTCCCAGCCCAGCAGGGTGTCGAAGTAGTCGATGAAGCTGCCGACGCTGGTGCGCGCCTGGCCTTGCCAGAACGCAGGCTCGATGACCCCGGTGATGCCGGCGGCGGCCATGTTCTGGTAGTCGTCGGTGGTGCGGCTGACCATATGAATGTGCGGGTCGAAGTACTTCGCCATGGTGGCTCCTTGCTTGAGTGCGGGAAAAATCGTGGGCTCAGCTGGCGGGGGTCAACCGCCTGCCGGGAAGTGGTCGCGCCAGTGCGCAGGCAATCGTCCCTGCTGGTACAGGCCTCGCAGGCGCTGCAACTGGGCCTGGCTCAACAGCTCGAAGGCAATGGCCTGGGGCAGGCCGTCGGCGACCTCGCGTTCGGCGGCCAGCTGTTCTTCCATCAGGTCCAGGGCCAACTGGTTGAGGTCGACGCTGCGCCGTTCTGCCAGGCCGTGGATGTGGCGGCTGTCCAGGCCCATGCCCAGGGTCTTGAGCACCAACTGGTGGAAGGCCCGTTCCGGGTAGTGGCGCGCGGCAAAGGGGTTGTCCAGGGCGATGGCGGCGAACACCTCGCGGTTGTTGGTGCGCCCGGCCTGGAGCGCCAGGTCGAGGCTGGCCCCCTGGCTGTCGAGGTCATCCAGGGCCTTGAGCAGGGCAGCCTTTTCCTGGTCGTCGCCCCAGAGAAACAGCTGGCGCAACAGGGCCAGTTGCCCGGCGCCGGCCTGCTGCTCCAGCAACTGGGCCAGCAGCAGCGCCCGGGCCAGTTGAGTGCGGTTGCAGTCCGGGCTGGGGGCCAGCGGTGCGTTGGCCAAGCGGCGCCGACACTGACTGCTGAGCAGCATCAGGGTGTTGGCCGAGGGCTGCCGGGCCAGTTGTTCCCGGGCTTGCTGCCACCAGCTTCGGCTGTCGTCGTCCAGATGCCGTTCCAGCAATTGCTGGCGCTCGGCGAAGGCACCATGGCGAATGGCAAGCGCCGGCGGCGCAGGGGCGATGGGGTCCATGTTCATGTCGGCTTGATCCAGCGTTGAAGGTGGGGAAGCAGAAAGAACACCAGCACACACAGCAGGCTGCCCAAGGGCTGGTTGGCCACCGCCAGCACCAGGGCGTCGAACAGCGGCAGGGCGGCCAGCCCGGCACCGATGAAGGCGCGGACCTGCCGTTGTTGCGGGTTGGCCAGGTGGCGCTGGTAGTGCCAGCCCAACCAGCCCAGCCACAGCAGCAGGACCAGCCAGAACACGCTGTTGCCGGCATAGGCGGCCAGGAGCAGAGGGCTGAGCATGAGCAGCAGCGGCAGGCGGCTGAGCAACTGGTTGCGATGCTCCAGGCGGGCCAGGTAGGTCAAGCCGGCGATGTAGGTGCCCAGCAGCGCGGCGCACAGCCACAATGGCTGGGGCGGCATGGCCAGGCTGGCGGCGGCGGTCAGGTACAGCGCCGAGCGGCAGCCGCCCATCAGCCAGACGCTGTGGGGATATTTCTTGTGCAGAAGGTTGTAGCCAAGGATAAACAGCAGCAGCAATCCGGCGCTGGCCAGCAGCCAGTGGGGCTGGGCAATCGTCCGGCTCAGGCCGAGGACCGCCAGCGCCGCCAGCAGCAGCAGCGCGGCAGTGGCCAGGCGGACCTGGGCGCGGCTGACCAGGCCGAGAACGATCGGGCGCGGGTTGTGGTGCTGCTGGTCCCAGTCGGCGTCCATCAGGTCGTTGAGCAGCATGCCCGCCAGGTACAGCGCCGAGAGCGCCACCAGCAGCAGGGTCCAGACCAGCGGCGAGGGCGGCGCCAGGGTGGTAGCGCTGCTGGCCAGCAGCGCGGCGGCCAGGGCATTGGTCCATACCGTTGGCAGGTTGGAGACCCGGCCCAGGGTCAGCCAGGTGGTCAGCGACGATTGGGTCATTGCGCGCACCCCGGGCCCCAGGCGAAATCCGGCCCGCCGAAACCCGCCAGGCGCAGCAGGGCCTGTTCCATCAGCGGCATGTCGATCTGGTGCACATCCACCGACTGGCCCAGGCGGTTGAGCATCGGGATCGACAGCTGGCCCCCCAGGTGCTGGCGGAACTCTTCCAGGCCCACCAGGATCGGCGAACGCCCCTGACTGTCCCGCAGGCTCAGTTCCGGCGGGCAGAGGTTGAAGCCGAGCCTGTCCAGCAGTCGCAGCAGGCGCTGGCAGTCGGCGTCGGACAGCAGGCCGCTGGCGTGGGCATACAGCGCATCCAGGGCCATGCCCACGGCCACCGCTTCACCGTGGCGCAAGCGATGCTGGCTGAGGTTCTCCAGCTTGTGGGCGGCCCAGTGCCCGTAGTCCAGGGGGCGGCCATTGCCCCGTTCGAACGGATCGCCGGCACCGGTGATATGGCCCAGGTGCAGTTCGGCGCAGCGGCGAATGGCGTAGCGGCTGGCGTTGTGCTCGAAACCGGCCAGGGCTTCGGCCTGCTGCTCCATCCACTGGAAGAACGCGGCATCCTTGATCACCGCGACCTTGACCGCTTCGGCCAGGCCGGCAATCTGGTCCCGGTGGGAAAGGCTGAGCAGCAGTTGGAAGTCGTTGATCACCGCTGTGGCCGGGTAGAAGGCCCCCAGCAGGTTTTTCTGGGCGAAGGCGTTGATGCCATTCTTCACCCCGATGCCGGCATCGTTCTGCGCCAGCACGGTGGACGGGATGCGGATCAGGCGCATGCCCCGATGGAAGGTGGCGCAGGCATAGCCCACTGCGTCCAGCACTGCGCCGCCGCCCAGGGCCAGCACATAGCAGTGGCGATCCAGGCCGTGTTCCAGCATTTGCGCGTACAGCTGCTGGAGCACGTCCGGGGTCTTGCTCAATTCGCCGGCCGGCACCGCGATCGGTGCGGCCTGCAGATGCAGGTCGGCGGCGTGGGCGCTGAAGTAGTGGTCGATCTGCTGCGGCAACTGGGGCGAGCACAGCAGCAGTTGTTCATCGACAAACACCAGCACCGTGGTGCGCCCCGGGTTCTGCCGGGTCAGTTGCTGATGCAGGCAGGGGTTGTCGGCCTGGAAGATGTGATCGGTAAACAGCACCGGGTAGTGGTAGCTCACCTGGAAGCGGCCCTCCAGAGGCTGCGCCTGATCGTATCGGGGCTGGGCCAGGCGGCTCTTGAACAGGCTGCGGGTGCCGAGGAACAGCCCGGGCAGCACCATGCTGGCGAGAATGGTTGCCAGCAGGGCGTTCTGTTCCACCAGCAGGCTGCCGATGGCGGCATAGGCCAGGGCCAGCCCGGCGTTGGCCAGGGTGGTGACCAGGAGAAACTGGCGCAGCGGATAACGTTGCATGCCGGCGGCCAGCACCGAGGTTTCTGCCAGCACCGGCACGCCACGCAGGCACACCAGGGACAGGGTGCTGAGGCGATAGGCCAGTTGCCCGGGTTGCCAGGTCCTGAGCCCCAGCCAATTGGACAGCAGGCGGAAGTAGCCGGCCCCCAGCCAGTAGCCGAGGCTGGCCCCCAGGCACAGGCCGATGAAGATCACCAGGTAGCCGCCAATGGCGCCCAGGGCCGCCACGGCCAGCAGTGCCACCAGGCTGGAGGGCACGGGCAGCAGCACGTCCAGGGCCAGCAGGGTTACCAGCAACAGGGCCAGGCTCAGGCGCTGTACGGGATCGGTGGGAAGGAAGGTGCCCAGGTGACTCAGCAGCTGTTGGATCTGCTGTTCAAACAACAGGAAACTGGCGATAACCAGGATCGAGAATAGTAATAACGAGAGCCAATAATTTTCGGCCGCACCCTTGAGTGAGAAGGCACGAGACAACGAGCTGCGCTTCATCAAGCATCCCTCTTGATTGATATGACTGGATTCCGTGTCAGTGTCAGCTGGGTAGGGCGGGAGGGCGTCTGGTTATTGAATTCCTCGACGGTTTTTATTGATCTTCTGGCGCCTGAAGAACACTTCAGTGGCGAGTAGCTATCAACTTAGTCAAGACCGAGGGTTTTGCAAGTAAGTTGAATGAAGTGGCCTGCAAGGCATTTTTATGGCCTCAGGGGAAAGTGCGTGTTTAGTCCGGGACGGCTCCGCTGAACGTCTTGCAAGAAGTCTGGTGGAGCCTGTTCTTGCTCAATGAATGCTGGGGATGGTATAGGCAGCGGGGCTGTTTTTTACTTTGCTATAAAGGTTATGAAAATTGGATATATAGAAAAAATCGTTTCATGAAAGCGCACTAAGTAATGTGCGAGGACAGCTCTTGATGGATTTTTAAAAATGTTTCAAATCAGGTTTTGAAATAACGGATTAACCCTTGATTACTATTAGTCAGCTATTTAATGGCTTGCTTATTAATGGGGGAGTTATTTAGTTGTTCCATAGAGCTGTCCGAGCGGGTTGTCGGGGAGTGTTTTTTGTTAATAGGAATCATTCGTGCCATTGTGGTTAACTTGTAGCTCCTGCAACTATCGGCATTTACCGCTATTAACCTCTCGGTAAACAGCGGCGAATTTAATCCGGGAAATGCCTTGTGCCATGAAGTTGCGGTGAGCCACGGCTCACCGCTTGCGGGTGATCAAGCCGCAGGGGCCTGTCCGGCCGCCAGAAACTGCTCGGTGGACAGCACGCTGGCATAGGCGAACGCCAGTGCCGCCATCACCGCACTTTGTACCTGGGCGGCGGGCACGCGCTGGCCAGCGAACTCCAGGTCGAGAGTGGCACAGGCGTCATGGATCACCTTGACCGGGTAGCCCAGGTCGGCAGCGGCCCGGGCAGTGCCTTCCACACACATGTGGCTCATGTTGCCGACGATCACCAGTTCCTCGATGCCCTGCTGCGTGAGCAGCGATTGCAGCTCGGTGTCGCGGAACGCGTTGACGAAATGCTTGAGCACCACCGGCTCATCGGCGTGGTTCTGTACCTTGGGGTGCAACTGCGCACCGGGGGAACCGGGAGTGAAGAAGGGAGCGTCGTCGGAGGTGAATTCGTGGCGGATGTGCACCACAGGTTCAGCGTTCTGGCGAAATGCCTGGATCAGCCGGGCGGCGTTGTCCGCTGCAGCGTCGACGCCGATCAGGGGCCACTTGCCGTCGGCGAAGTAGTCGTTCTGGATATCGATTACGATGAGTGCCTGTCTGGCCATGGGTAATACCTGCGGGTGAGTGATTGACGTGGGAGCCAGTATCGCCACCGGTCGTTCCTTAGAGGATTGGCCGCACCGACATTAACCGGGGGAAAACTGACAGTGGGTATTCAAGGCACGCACGCCGAATTGGGGGTACTGCTCTATCCCGGTGTGCAGATGGCGGCGGTACATGGCCTGAGCGACTTGTTCGAGGTGGCCAACCGGATTGCCGGCGAACAGCCGCAGGCGCAGTTGCCGCGGTTGCGCGTCAGCCACTGGCAGGCCAGCGGCGAACGGCCTCCGGTGCGGGTCCACGACAGCCTGGCCGAAGCCCCCGGGGCCTTGCTGGCGGTATTGATCCCGCCTTCGCTGGCGGGCTTCTCAAGCCATCAGTCATCTGCCGCCCTGATGGGCTGGCTGCGCCAGCAACACGCCGCTGGAGCCACCCTGGGCGGGGTCTGTGTGGGCTCGATCCTGCTGGCCGAAAGCGGCCTGCTCGATGGCCGCAGCGCCACCACCCACTGGACCTCGGCCCAGGCCTTCGCCGAGCGTTACCCACAGGTGCGCCTGGAAGCGGACAAACCCATTGTCGATGACGGCGACCTGATCACCAGCGCCGGGCTGATGGCCTGGGCCGAGCTTGGTCTGCGCCTGGTGAACCGCTTGCTGGGGCCGAGCATCGCCAGTGCCACGGCGCGCTTTCTGGTGATGGAACACAGTGCCAGCGCGAGCCAGTGCGGCAGCAATTTCGCGCCGATCCTCAGCCACGGCGACGGGGCGATTCTCAAGCTCCAGCACTGGCTGCAGGCCAATGGCGCGGTGGATGTTTCGCTGCCGGTGATGGCGCAGCAGGCGGGGCTTGAGCCGCGCACCTTGCTGCGGCGCTTCCGGGCGGCCACCGGCCTCAAGCCGACCCAGTACTGTCAGCACCTGCGGGTGGGCAAGGCCCGGGAACTGCTGGAGTTCACCAACGGCAGCATCGATCACATCGCCTGGACCGTGGGTTATCAGGACCCTGCCACCTTTCGCAGCCTGTTCCGGAAAATCACCGGGCTGGCGCCCAGCGAATACCGCAATCGCTTCGGTGCCACCTCTACGGCTGCAAGCCGGGTACCGTAACCCGGCTGCGGCCTGTTCAGTGGCCGGCCACTGCCCGGGCGCTGCCGCCGGTCGGCGCGAACGCTAGCGGGTTGCGGCGATCCAGGTGGCCGCTCAAGACGGTCAGGGCCAGGGCCACCAGCACCACCAGCGCGCCGATCCAGGCGGTGTGGATCAGCCCCAGGTGAGCGACGATCAAGCCCCCCAGCCAGGCTCCACCGGCAATCCCCAGGTTGAAGGCGGCAATGTTCAGGCCGGACGCCACGTCCACCGCCTGGGGTGTGTAGTGCTCGGCCTGACGTACCACATAGACCTGCAGCCCCGGTACGTTGCCAAACGCCACCGCGCCCCACAGCAGCACGGTCAGCAGCGCCAGCCATGGGTTGCCGGCGGTGAGACTGAGCATCAGCAGCACCGCGGCGAGCAGGGCGAAGATGATCTTCAGCGCGCCGATCGGTCCGCGTCGGTCCGCCAATTTGCCGCCCCAGATATTGCCCACCGCCACCGACACGCCGTACACCAGCAGCACCAGGCTCACGGTGCCGGCGCTGAAGCCGGAAATGTCCTGGAGGATCGGCGCCAGGAAGGTGAAGGCGATGAACGAGCCGCCGTAGCCCACCGCGGTCATGGCGTACACCAGCAGCAGGCGCGGCTGCTTGAGCACCTGCAGTTGTTGCAGCAGCGACGCCGGCGGGCGGTGGGTAATGTTCTTCGGCACGAACAGCAGGCTGCCGATAAAGGCGATCACCCCCAGGGCGGACACTGCGAGGAAGGTTTCGCGCCAGCCCAGATGCTGGCCGATAAAGGTGCCCAGGGGTACGCCTGTGACCAGGGCCACGGTGAGCCCGGTGAACATGATGGCGATCGCGCTGGCGGCTTTTTCCTTGGGCACCAGGCTGGTGGCGATGGTCGAGCCGATGGAGAAGAACACCCCGTGGGCCAGGCCCGTGACAATCCGTGCCAGCACCAGGGATTCATACCCGGGTGCCTTCCAGGCCAGCAGGTTGCCAAGGGTGAACAGCACCATCAGCGACAGCAGCAACAGCTTGCGCGGCACCTTGCCGCTGAGGGCGGTGAGCACCGGGGCGCCAATCGCCACGCCCAGAGCGTAGAGGCTGACCAGCAGCCCGGCGGACGGCAGGCTGACCCCGAGGTCGGTACCTATGGTGGGTAGCAGGCCAACGATAACGAACTCGGTCGTGCCGATGGCGAATGCGCTGAGGGTTAGCGCGAGCAGGGCAATGGGCATCACTGCAACTCCGGTGAAAGTGGGATTGGCGCGCAGTGTCCGGGTTTGACTCGTGCGGAAAAATAGCCCTATCGGCACAAGATATTTGCCTGTGGGTCAAGGATCCCGGAGCCCGTCGTTCACCGGCGCGCCGGCCCCGGGGCAACTGAAGCGAACTTGCCGGGCGTTTGCTGATCAGTTCCTTACAGACCCTGCTGAAGGAGCCCTGCGTTGTGTTGAATTTCAAGACCGCGATCTTGCTCGGGATGCTGCTCGTTCTGGGCAGCAGCGAGCTCTGCGCCGCCACTGCCGCAACAGCTCCGGCGGCGGCCCCGGCCAAGCCGGAACTGCTGGTAGAAGGGGGCCTGCTGGGCGCCATCAGTTCAAGCATCGACGATGTCCAGGACAAGCTCGACCTCAATGAAAACCTGATCGACGCCTGGCGCCTGCGGGCCGACCGCGCGGCGGACGAAGTGGGGCGCCTGGTGAACCAACCCTCGGACCGTTCGGGCTGGAGCGTGGCCGGGGATTTCCTCACCTTGTCCGGCACCTGGCTGGGCGGCTTCGCCCTGCTCACGGTGCTGGCCGGGCTGCTGGTACGGCGGCTGAGCCAGCGGCCCTGGCTGCAAGCCCGGCCCCGAGGCCAGGGCCTGTTGGAATACCTGCTGCCTTACACCTTGCCGGCCTTGGTCTGCCTGCCGCTGACGCTTTACGTCAGCCATTCCCTGAACGGTTCGGTGGGGCGGGCGCTGGCCCTGTGCCTGGCCTATGCCACCAGCAGCGGCATCGTCTCGACCTCGGTGCTGTTGTGCCTGATCGTGATGTTCAACGTCGGGCACAAGCGGCCCGCGGTGCGGATCATCCGTGGCTACTGCCCGAAACCGCTGTTTCTGATCGGTTTCCTTGCGGCTCTCAGCGATGCCCTCACCAGCCCGCAGATCGCCCGCCAGTTGGGGGGCAATATCACCAGCAGCGTGGCGGTGTTCACCGGCCTGCTGGCCTCGCTGATCTTCGCGGTGCTGGTGATCCGCCTGCGCCGGCCGGTGGCGCACCTGATCCGCAACCGCTCCCTGGCCCAGCGTCTGAAACAGCCGGCGTTGCAGGAGTCGCTGCGGATCTTTTCCGGGCTCTGGTACTGGCCGATCCTGCTGATGGTGCTGGTCTCGGCGGTGAGCCTGATCGGTGCCGGCGAGGACAGCCAGCAGGCCCTGCGCTGCGCCTTGCTGACCACGGTGCTGCTGATCGCCACGGTGTTCCTCAGCACCGTGCTGCAGCACCTGTTCAAGTCCCGTAGCGCCCAGACGATTCAGCGCAGCAGCGCCTACAAGGAGCGTTTCCTGAGCCTGTTGCACGCCCTGCTGCGGATCGTCATGGCCATCGCCTTCATCGAGATCCTCGGGCGCATCTGGGGGATCTCGCTGTTCGAGTTCGCCCAGCGCAATACCGTGGGCCGGGCCATCAGCGACTCCCTGAGCAGCATCGGCCTGATCTTCCTGGTGACCTGGCTGCTGTGGGTGGTGCTCGACACAGCGATCCAGGAGGCCCTCAAGCCACCGGCCAACAAGCGTTCGGCGCGTCAGCCCAGTACCCGGGTCAAGACCATCCTGCCGCTGCTGCGCAATGCGATCAAAATCATCCTGGTGGTGATCTGCGCGATCACCACCATGGCCAATCTGGGGATCAACGTCGCGCCGCTGCTGGCCGGTGCCGGGGTGGTGGGCCTGGCCATCGGTTTCGGCTCCCAGCAACTGGTGCAGGACGTGATCACCGGCCTGTTCATCATCATCGAAGACACCCTGTCCATTGGTGACTGGGTGGTGCTCGACTCCGGGCATGCCGGCACCGTCGAGGGCCTGACCATCCGCACCCTGCGCCTGCGCGACGGCAAGGGTTTCGTGCATTCGGTGCCGTTCGGCCAGATCAAGGCGGTCACCAACCAGTCGCGGCAGTTCGCCTATGCCTTCTTCTCGGTGCAGTTCACCTACGACACCGACGTCGACAAGGCCATCGAACTGATCCGCGAAGCCGGGCGCTCCATCAGCGAGGACAGCTTCCTGCGCTACAACCTGCAAGGCGGCCTGGACGTGTTCGGGGTGGACAAGATGGACCTCAACGGTGTGGTGCTGACGGCCCAGTTCCGCACGGTGTCCGGCGGCCAGTACGCGGTGAGCCGGGCCTTCAACCAGCGTCTGAAAAAGCTTGTGGATAACTGCCCCTGGGTGCATTTCGCCCAGACTTATCCACAGCCGGTGGTGTTACCGGCGCGGCGGGTGCATGAAGACGAACCGGAACAGGACGACTCGGCGCTGCTACTCCCCGAATCCCCCCGCCCGCAATGATTGCGCAACGACGGCCATGCAGGAGCTGGCTTGCCAGCGTAAAGGCAGCTGGATCTGGCGAAGGGCTCATGGGCCCTTTCGCCGGCAAGCCGGCTCCTACGGGGGGAGGTCAGTGCCGGATGAGCTTGTTGCGCAGGGCCTGGGCGGCCTGGGGTTCCAGCTCCAGCCACAGGTGCTGGGTGCCGCCGATGTCGGCGGCCGCCGGCAGGCCGTCGCGGAACACCAGGCGGTTGCCGCTCAGGGCCGGGACCTTGGGCCCGGGCAGCAGGGTCCCGGCAAGGTTCAACGGGTCGACGCCGCACACCGCGATCAGGCTGCCGTCATGGGGCCGGCGGCGCACTTCGCGCAGTAGCGGTATGGCTTCCGGCAGGGCGAACTGCTCGCCGGCCAGGCCGCTGACGAAGCGGCCGCCGCGAATTTCTCCGCGGGCTTCCAGGCGATGGAAGGTACGCAGCAAATCACGCCAGTTGGGCAGCCAGTCGGCCTCGCGCTCCAGCAGGCGCCAGAACACCACGCCATAGCGGCGTAGCAGGGTCATGGCCACGTGCTCCAGGGTGGCGGCGCTATCCTCGCTGGCGGCGCGGCGCAACAAGGCCCAGCGCCCCGCGTCGTCCATTCCTCCGACGAAGGCGCCGCGACCCCGTCGGCTGCTGCGGTTCTGGCGCTTGCTGGCCGGGGTGATCAGGGCCCGCAGCCCGGCGAAGCTGTCGGCGTTCACCCATCCGGCGCCTACCAGTTCCTGCAGCACGGTTTCCAGTTCGCTGCGCAGCAGGTGGGCTTCCTGCAGCAGTTCATCGAAAAACAGTGCGCCCAGCTGGCTCAGTACGGCGTGAACCTTCCGGGCCTTGGGTGACAAGTCACTGCTGTCGATGGGGCAGGTCAGGGCGTTCCAGAGCGCCACGCGGGCCCGGGGCAGCAACACGATGGGGGTGCTGCGCAGGGCGCTGCCGGCGATCTTGCCGCTGCTGTTGATCCGGCTCCAGGCCACCTTGCCGCTGCGGCACAGGTCATCCAGCCAACTGGCGGAGTAATCCTTCAGGCGCGCCGGCAGCAGGTCGCTGTCCCAGGCCGAGGCCGCTGCGGGGTAGCCTTCGAACTGCGCGACCACCTCGGCCAGCATGGCACTGCCCTGGCCCTGGGTACCCGGGGAGAGGTGCTGCCAGTCGAACAGAAAGCGCATGAAATCCTGCAAGGCCACCGGTTCGATTTCCCGGCGCAGGCGCTTCACCGTGTAGCGGTGGATCCGCGCCAGCAGGTGACGTTCGCACCACTGTTCTTCATCGCCGCCAGGGCTGAAGCGCCCCCGCAGCACATAACCTTCGCTCTCCAGCTGGATCAGCGCCTGGTGGATGCTGGTAGCGGGCAGGCCCAGGGGGGCGGCGATCTGCGCCAGGGTCAGGGGAGCGAAGCCGCTGAGGCGGGCGCGAATCAGCTCCACCAGGGCCGGCTGTTCCTCCCAGGCCTGGTCGAAACCGGGCACCGGTTGCAGCGCGGGTTGCGAGGCGGCCTGAGGGTACAGCGCCCGCAGACAGCAGATGCGCTCCAGGGCCAGCCACAAGCCGCCGCCCGGGCCGGCCTGCAAGCGGCAGGCGCGGCCCTGGCTGGAAAGGGCTTGCAGCCACTCGGGCCAGTGGAGGTTGGCCTGTGCCTCGGCTTCGCTGATACAGGCCAGGCTCATCAGCGCTTCGTGCATTTCATCGGCACTGGCCGGGGCTGGCCAGGCTTCGGCGGCCACCGCGGCAATCGCTTCGGCATCCAGGGCGCCCAGGTCGTCGGTGGCTTGCGGGTCGCTCCAGCGCCGGGCCAGCACCGCCTGGGTACGGCGTTCCTCCAGGGGCGCGTCATCGAGAAAGGTGTAGGGCTTGGCGCTGAGGATTTCCGCCGCCAGGGGCGAGGGCGCCGGCAGTTCGCGGCTGAGCAGGCGCACCTGGCCCTGTTCCATGCGCCGCAGCAGGTTCAACCAGCCTTCGCTGTCCATGGCTTCGTGCAGGCAGTCGTCGAGGGTCTGCTCCACCAGCGGATGGTCGGGAATCTCGCGCTCGCCGGCCAGGTTTTCCAGGCAGGCGATCTGGTCGGGAAACACGCTGGCGATCAGGTCTTCGCTTTTCATCCGCTGGATCTGCGGCGGCACTTTGCGCCCGCCGCTGTAGCGCGGCAGGGCCAGCGCCACTCCGGCGTTCCAGCGCCAGCGCACGCCGAACAGCGGTGCGTCCAGCAGCGCCTGGACCAGGATGTGTTCGGCGCTGTTGCTGTGCAGGTAACGCCAGACCTCGTCCAGGGCGAAGCTGTGGCTGGTGGACAGGGAAAGGACGATCGCGTCCTCGCTGGCGGCCGCCTGCAATTCGAAATTGAAGGTGCGGCAGAAACGCTTGCGCAGGGCCAGGCCCCAGGCGCGGTTGATGCGGCTGCCGAAGGGGCTGTGGATCACCAGTTGGGTGCCGCCGGACTCGTCGAAGAAGCGCTCCATGATCAGCGTGTCCTGGGACGGCAGCGCGCCCAGGGCCAGGCGCGCCGGTGCCAGGTAATCCACCAGTTGCTCGGCGCTGGCCAGGTTCAGGCCCAGTTCGTGGTGCAACCAGTGGATGGCCGCTTGCAACTGGCCGGGCGTGGCGCCGAGCAACTCGTCGAGTTGGGCCAGCAGGCGCGCCACGGCACCGGAGAGTTCGGCGCTGCGCCCGGGGGCTTCGCCGAGCCAGAAGGGAATGTTCGGCGGCTGGCCCTGGGCATCCTCGACCCGCACCTTGCCGGTTTCCACCCGCAGGATGCGATAGGAGGTGTTGCCCAGCTGGAACACGTCGCCGGCAATGCTTTCCACGGCGAAGTCTTCGTTGACGCTGCCAATGTTCAGCCCCTGGGGCTCCAGCAGCACGCTGTAGTCGGCGTTGTCGGGGATGGTCCCGCCGCTGGTCAGA
The DNA here is from genome assembly GCF_900103205.1 of Pseudomonas sp. NFPP12. Taxonomy (NCBI): domain Bacteria; kingdom Pseudomonadati; phylum Pseudomonadota; class Gammaproteobacteria; order Pseudomonadales; family Pseudomonadaceae; genus Pseudomonas; species Pseudomonas sp. NFPP12. The sequence continues at coordinate 243,737 of NZ_FMWW01000007.1, read as the reverse complement.
GCGGTCAGTTGGGCGCCTCGGCGCCCGCGCAGGGTGCGGGCCAGGGCGTCGCGGTGCAGGTAGGCGCTGCGCAGGCCCTGGCGCCCGTTGAAGCCCTCGGCGAGCATCTGCAACAGCGCCTGGTAGTGGGCCTGATCCAGGTCGGCGTAGGGCGCGGCCTGGCGCAGCATGTCCAGCAGCGCGGCTTCCGACCACTCCTGGCAGCTGACTTCAGCGACGATCTGCTGGGCCAGCACATCCAGGGGGGCATGGGGGATCAGTAGAGTGTCCAGTTCGCCCCGGCGCACGCAGTCGAGCAGGGCGGCGCATTCGATCAGGTCGTCGCGGGTCAGGGCGAACAACCGGCCCTTGGGCGTGCCGCCCACCTGGTGGCCGGAGCGGCCGACCCGCTGCAGAAAGGCCGAGATCGAGCGTGGCGAGCCGATCTGGCACACCAGATCGACATCACCGATATCGATCCCCAGCTCCAGGGAAGCGGTAGCGATCAGCACTTGCAGGTCGCCGGCCTTGAGCCGCTGCTCGGCTTCCAGGCGCTGCTCCTTGGCCAGGCTGCCGTGGTGCGCGGCCACCGCCTGCTTGCCCAGGCGCTCGCTGAGGTGGCGGGCCAGGCGCTCGGCCAGGCGCCGGGTGTTGACGAATATCAGCGTGGTGCGGTGTTCCCTGGCCAGGTTGGCGAGGCGCTCGTACACCAGCTCCCAGACGTCATTGGCCATGACCGCCGACAGCGGCACCGGCGGCACTTCGATGTCCAGGTCCCGGGGGCGGGCGTGGCCGATATCGACGATTTCGCAAGGGCGGCCGTGGCCCACCAGAAAGCGCGACACGGCTTCGATGGGCTTCTGCGTGGCGGACAGGCCAATGCGCAGCAAGGGGGCGGCGCACAAGGCCTGCAAGCGTTCCAGGCTCAGGGCCAGGTGGCTGCCGCGCTTGCTGCCGGCCAGGGCGTGGATTTCGTCGATGATCACACTGCGGGTGCTGGCCAGCATCCTGCGGCCGGAATCCGAGCCCAGCAGCACGTAGAGGGATTCCGGGGTGGTGACGAGGATCTGCGGCGCGCTCTTGCGCATGGCGTTGCGGTCTTTCTGCGGGGTATCGCCGGTGCGCACCGCGGTGCTGATGGACAGTTCCGGCAGGCCCATGCGGCGCAATTGCTCGGTGATGCCCGCCAGTGGCTGCTGCAGGTTGATCTGAATGTCATTGCTCAAGGCCTTGAGTGGCGACACATACACCACCAGGGTGGCGTCCGGCAGCTGGCCACCGCCGGCCAGCCCCTGGCGCACCAGGTCATCGATCACCGCGAGAAAGGCGGTCAGGGTCTTGCCGGAGCCGGTGGGCGCGGCGATCAGGGTCGAGCGGCGCTGGGCGATCAGCGGCCAGGCACGGGCCTGGGCCGGGGTCACAGCGGCAAAGGTATGCTTGAACCAGGCGCTGACAGCGGGGTGGAAGCCGTCCAGCACCGGATTAACGGATTGGGCAAGGTTCATGGATGGATTTATGCGGCCGCACCCGGCAACTTGCAAGCGCCGTTGATTCCATGGGGGCCTCGACACTTTCTGAGTGACGCTTGCGCCACAAACCCGCAAAATGCAACGATTCCGGCAATTATCGACGGCCAGCCCCACGAGACTGGCCGACTCCAACCATCGTTCTGAACAGACTGGGCCTGCTGACTCTATGCGAATGCGCCTTATGTTACTGGGCGGCGGAAATGCCCTTGGGCAGGCGCTGATTCGCCTGGGTGCGGAGGAAGACATCGGTTTCCTCGCCCCCCGTCCGCCGCAAGACGGCTGGGATGCCGCGAGCCTTACGCAACTGCTCGACGACACCCGCCCGGATGCCTTGATCAACCTGGCTTACTACTTCGACTGGTTTCAGGCGGAGAGCGTGAGCGAGGCGCGCTTGAGCGGCCAGGAACGGGCGGTCGAGCGCCTGGCAGAGCTTTGCCAGCATCACAACATCATCCTCTTGCAGCCTTCGAGCTATCGGGTGTTCGACGGCTCCCGGGCGACTGCCTACAGCGAAAAGGACGAGCCGGTGCCCCTGGGCCTGCGCGGCCAGGCTCTGTGGCGGATCGAGCAAAGCGTTCGCGCTACCTGCCCGCAGCACGTGCTGCTGCGTTTCGGCTGGCTGCTGGATGACAGCCCGGACGGCATTCTCGGGCGTTTCCTGGCCCGGGCCGAATCCCCGGACGAACTGTTGATGGCCGACGACCGGCGGGGTAATCCGACCCCGGTGGACGATGCCGCGCGGGTGATCATCTCGGTGCTCAAGCAGCTCGATTGCGCCGCGCCGCTTTGGGGCACTTACCACTACGCCGGCCAGGAAGCCACCACGCCCCTGGCCCTGGGGCAGGCGGTGCTGACCGAAGCCCGGCAATTGCACCCGCTGGCCATCGAGGCGCCGACCGCCCAGGCCCATGCCGCCAGCGCCGATGCCGCCGAGGAACCGCAGCACGCAGTACTGGCCTGCAAGAAAATCCTTCATACCTTCGGGATCAAGCCGCGCGCCTGGCGTGCCGCGCTCCCGGCTTTACTGGATAGGTTTTATCGTCATGGCTGAAGGCCTCGTATTGATCACCGGCGGTGCCGGTTTCATTGGCTCGCACCTGGCCGATGCCCTGCTCGCCAAGGGCTACGCGGTGCGGGTGCTGGACGACTTGTCCACCGGTAAACCGAGCAACCTGCCGCTGGCTGATCCGCGAGTCGAGCTGATCGAAGGCAATGTGGCCGATGCGTCGCTGGTCAGCCAGGCCATGCAAGGCTGCTGCGCTGTGGCGCACCTGGCAGCGGTGGCTTCGGTGCAGGCCTCGGTGGACGACCCGGTGCAGACCCACCAGAGCAATTTCATCGGCACCCTGAATGTCTGTGAGGCCATGCGTGAGCACGGCGTCAAGCGAGTGCTGTTCGCTTCCAGCGCCGCGGTGTATGGCAACAACGGGGAAGGCCAGTCCATCGACGAGGACACGGCCAAGGCGCCGCTGACCCCTTATGCCTCGGACAAGCTGGCCAGCGAGTACTACCTGGATTTCTACCGGCGCCAGCACGGGCTGGAACCGGCGGTCTTTCGCTTCTTCAACATCTTCGGCCCGCGCCAGGATCCGTCTTCGCCCTATTCCGGAGTGATCAGCATCTTCAGCGAACGCGCCCAGCAAGGCTTGCCGATCACCGTGTTCGGCGATGGCGAGCAGACCCGGGATTTCGTCTACGTCGGCGATCTGGTTCAGGTGCTGGTGCAGGCCATCGAGGCGCCGCAGTTGGAAGTGGGAGCGGTCAACGTTGGCTTGAACCAGGCCACGACCCTCAAGCAGATGCTCGCGGCCCTGGCCGAGGTGGTGGGTGCCTTGCCACCCATCAGCTACGGCCCGGCCCGTGCCGGTGATATTCGTCACTCCCGTGCCGGCAATCAGCGACTGCTGCAGCGTTTTACCTTCCCCGAACCCACGCCGATGAGTGTTGGCCTGGCTCGCCTGATGGGCCGCTGAATGAAATTGCGGACATGAAAAAGGCGCCTGCAAGGCGCCTTTTTCATGTCTGGCGGGCTTAGAACTTGTAGCCCAGGCCAACCATGTAGACCATCGGGTCGACGTCGACATTGACCTTGGCACGGGTGCCTGGAGCCACGCCGTTGTTGTCCACATAGGCGCGGGTGTCGATATCGATGTAACGCACTTGGGCGTTGATCATGATGTTGTCGGTCAGCATGTAGTCGGCGCCGACCTGCCAGGCCAGGCCCCAGGAGTTCTTGGCGCGGAAGTTGTCGAAACCGGCGGTCTGGGCGCGGCTGCCGACGTGCTCGTCGTAGATCCAGGTGTAGTTGATACCGGCACCGACATAGGGCTGGAACGCCGATTTGTTATCCAACGGGTAGTACACCACGCTCAGGGTTGGCGGCAGGTGCTTGAGGGTACCGAGCTTGCCGTTGGCCGGAGCCAGGGCAGTGTTCTTGATCTTCACATCGTGTTCGAACGGGGTGGCGGCCAGCAGTTCGATACCGATGTTGTTGGTCAGCATGTAGGCGAAGTTCAAGCCCAGCTGAGTGTCGCTGCTCATGGTCGCCTTGCCGCCGAGGTTGGTGCCGGCCAGAGGACCGCGATCGACTTTGACGTCGGAGCTGTTGGCTTTTGGATTGACGGTAATCGCACCGGCACGAACGATGATGTCACCGGCTTCGTGGGCGTTGGCAATCGGGGCGGCGAGTGCGAGCGCGATCAGGGAGGCGCTAAGCAGAGACTTGTGCATGGGAGCTCCAAAGGACGATTCAGATTGGCTATGTCCAATGGTAAGGATCGTCAAGTTGACCGCCTTGACTCAGCTCAATGAAATGGCAAACCCCGGTTGGCGGGGTGAACTATTCTTTTGCCCCGCACTCTTTTGACGTTCCCCGGGCATCGCCCGCCCGCACTCTTTTACTCTGGCAACTCGTAGACGTAGATCTTCTGCGCCGCCATCTGGTAGCCGGCATCCGCCAGCTCGCTGGTGGAGGGCTTGACCTGCATATCGCCTTCGATCCAGTACGGCTGGTACAGCTCATCGAGTTTCACCCCGACTTCGCTGGTGACGTGGACGATCTGGTTCGATGGCGGTGGCGGTACGTGGATGCAGGCGCCGAAGTAGGGCACCAGCAGGAAGTCTGTGGTGCGTCCTTCCTCGCTCACTTCCAGGGGCACGATGTAGCCGGGCAGACGCACCGATTGGCCGTCGAGGCTCTTCACCACCGGGGCATTGGGCAGGTCTTGCTTGGCAGCGGGGGCCGATTCGGCGGACAGCGCATCGCTCATCTGCGACAGGTCGTGCAGCGGCTTCATGTTCGGCACTTCCGGCGGCGCGTCCGGCGGGATCATTTCCGACCAGGTCAGGTCCTTCGGAGCCCCCGCCGCCCACAGCGGTGAGCTGAACAGCAGCGATAGGGCAAGCAGAGAGCGCAGCAAGCGTTGGGTCTTCATAAACCAGGGCTCATAAACGAATCGACAGGCCATCGGCCAGGGATTGCCGGTAGGCGCGCCAGGCCGGCACGCTGCCCATCAGCAGCGCGGCGATCAGAATACCGCCCAGCAGCGTCCACTCATACTGGCTGGGCCAGGACAGTGGCAGGTACAGGCCGTAATTCGACTGCACGTAGCCCTGGGCCAGGGCGATGCCCAGGTACAGCAGGCCAAGCCCGGCCAGCACCCCGAACAGCGCCAGGGCGAAGGCTTCGAAGATCAGCAGGGTCGCAATGTGCCAGGGGCGCGCGCCCACCGAGCGCAGGATGGCCATCTCCCGTCGGCGTTCATTGAGGCTGGTGAGGATCGCCGTGAGCATGCCGATCAGGCCGGTCAGGACCACGAACAGCGACACCACGAACAAGGCTTTCTCGGCGGTGCCCATCAGGCTCCAGAGTTCCTGTAGGGCCACGCCGGGCAGGATCGCCAGCATCGGCTCGCCGCGGAATTCGTTGATCTCCCGTTGCAGGGCGAAGGTCGAGATCTTGCTGTTGAGGCCCAGCATGAAGGCGGTGATGGCCTGGGGCGTCAGGTCCATGTTGCGCGCCTGGTCGGCGCTGATGCGCCCCTCGCCACGGGCCGGCACGCCGTTGTGCCAGTCGATGTGGATCGCCTCCATGCCGCCCAGGCTGATGTGCAGGGTGCGGTCCACCGGAGTGCCGGTGCGCTTGAGGATGCCGACCACGGTGAAGGGCTTGTCGTCGTGCTTGACCAGGCTGATGGCCGCCACGCCATGGGCCAGTACCAGCTTGTCCCCCAGCTTGTAGTGCAAGGCATCGGCGACTTCGGCCCCCAGCACCACTTCGAAGGGGTCGCTGGCGAAGGCCCGGCCCACCGCCAGTTGCAGGTTCTGCTGGTGGCCGTACTGGTAGTGCTGGAAATAGGAGTCAGTGGTGCCCATCACCCGATAGCCGCGGTGGGAGTCGCCCAGGGAAATCGGGATCGCCCACTTTACCTTGGGGTTGCTGGCGAAGTGCTCGAAGCTGTCCCAGCGGATGTTGTTGGTGGCGTTGCCGATGCGGAATACCGAGTACAGCAGCAGGTTCACCGAGCCGGAACGGGCGCCGACGATCAGGTCGGTGCCGCTGATGGTGCTGGCGAAACTGGCCCGGGCTTCGGTGCGCACCCGCTCCACCGCCAGCAGCAGGCAGACCGAGAGGGCAATGGCGAAGGCGGTGAGGATCGCGGTGAAGCGACGGTTAGCCAGGCTGGCCATGGCTAGACGGAACAGATACATCTCAGACCTCTGCGGGCTTGGCGGCGCGATTGAGTTCGGCCAGCGACAGGTTGCGATCGAACAGCGCTGCCAGGCTCTGGTCGTGGCTGACGAACAGCAGGCTGGCCCCGGCTTCGCGGCATTCGGCGAACAGCAATTGGAGGAAGGCTTCCCGGGCGTCGTGGTCCAGCGCCGAAGTCGGTTCGTCGGCAATCACCAGTTCCGGCTGGCCGATCAGCGCTCGGGCCGCAGCGACCCGCTGCTGCTGGCCGATGGATAGCGAATCGGCGCGGCGGCCGAGCAGCTCCGGGTCCTTCAGCCCCAGGTGGGCCAGCAGGGTGGCTGCGGCCTGGTCGACGCTGCCATGGCGCTGTGCGGCGCGGCCGGCCCGTAGCTTGGAGAAGTGGCAGGGCAGCTCGACATTCTCGCGTACCGAGAGAAACGGCAGCAGGTTGAACTGCTGGAAGATGTAGCCGGTGTGATCGACGCGAAAGCGGTCGCGGGCGCCGGCCGAAAGCTCGGTCAGCTCCTGGCCCAGCAGGCGAATGCTGCCCTGGTTGGGTTTCTGCACGCCGCCCAGCAGGCCCAGCAGGGTGGTCTTGCCGCTGCCGCTGGGGCCCTTGAGGAACAGGGTTTCGCCGACTTCCAGGCGAAAGTCCGGAATGTCCAGTAACGGTGGATGACCGGGCCAGTTGAAGCCCAGGTTGGACAGTTCGATAAGTGCTTGGGTCATGTCGGGTCGATCATCGGATGAGTGTTGTAGCCGCCGAAGGCAGCGGCTACAGGGTTGGCGCTCAGAACTTCAGGGTTGCCGCCGTGGCGCTGGCTTCGACGCCCTGCTGGCCATTCGGCGAAATGAGTTGTACCTGAATTTTCTGGGTGGCGGGGAAGGTCTTGAAGACCTGCCCCAGATCGAGGGTCTTCAGGGCATCCGGCTTGGCGCAGGTGAACTGGTAGTGGGCGTGGATCTCGCTGTGCTCATGGTGATGCTCGTGGCCAGCGGCATCCTTGGCATCTTCGTCGTGGTCGTCGTCATCGTGATCATCGGCATCGGGCTGGTCGCCGAACAGCGGGCTCTCCAGCTCCTGCTTGGCCACCACGCACGCCGCTGCCTTGGGCAGGCTGAACAGCACCAGCGGCTGTTCCAGCTGGGTGCGGGCGGCAGCCACCTTGGCCTTGTCGGCGTCGGTGCTCGGAGCGTGTTCGAAGCCCACCAGGTTCATTGCCGGGCTCTCCAGCTCCAGTTCCAGGGTCTGGCCGTCGAGCACTGCGTTCAAACGGCCGACTCCATGTTCGTGGGCGCCGAGGCTGCCATGTTCATGCTCGTGATCATGGGCTTGCGCGGCCTGGGCGGCGGCCAGCGGCAACAGGGCGAACGGCAGGGCGAGTAGCAGACGGCGCATAGCAAGTCTCCGGAGCGAAGATGAAATAAATGTTATGTGATCTTATAACAATTGGCCGCTGAGTTTGACCGGCCGCTTGGCGTTGCGCAAGACGCGTGGGAGCATGCTCGTCAGAAAAATTCAGGAGCACAGCAATGTTGCGGATTCGTGGAAGCATCGGCGACTGGCCGGTGGATTTGACCCTGGAACTGGACGAAGGCGACTGGGCGCAACTGGGTGCGCAGTTGCAGGCGGCCAAGCCCGAGAGCGTCGCGGTGGCGGCGAAGCCGGCCAGCCAGGACGATGCCCTGTGGCAGACCACCAAGGAGTTGCTGCGCAAGGCCGGGCAGCTCAGCGGGCCGGAGTTGCTGGAGCAACTGGAAGGGCTGACCGGTAGCGCGGCGGCAGGCAAGCGCTTGTTGGTGCGCTTGCGCCACTGCGCCGAGGTCAAGGTGGTGAGCGGCGCCGATACGCCGATCTACAGCTGGGTGCAATGACCCTGCAGGAGCCCGCTTGCTGGCGAATGCGTTCGGCCTGTCAGAACGCTTTCGCTGGCAAGCCAGCTCCTACACAAGCCAGCTCCTCCGGCTCAGTACAGGGCGGCGAACAGCTTGCGGCGGTAGGCGGTCACCAGGGGGTGGTCGTTGCCCAGCAGGTCGAAGACTTGCAGCAGGGTCTTGTGGGCGATGCCTTCGTTGTAGCTGCGGTTGCGCATGAACAGCTTGAGCAGGGCTTCGAGCGCCGCTTCATATTGCTGGCGCGCCAGTTGCTGGATCGCCAGTTGGTACAGCGCTTCATCGTCCTGCGGGTCCTTGGCCAGGCGCGCCTTGAGCTCGGCGGCGTCCGGCAGGTCCGCGGCCTGCTTGAGGAAGGTGATCTGCGCCTTGGCTCCGGCCAGGGCCGCCTTGTGCTCATCGCTCTTGACCGCGTCGAGCACGGTCTGGGCTTCACCCAGCTCGCCACGCTCGGCCAGGCAGCGGGCGTAGAGGATCAGCGCCTTGGCGTTGCTGTTGTCTTCGCCCAGCAGCACCTTGAGCAGGGCCTCGGCATCGCCGATACGGCCTTCGGCAAACAGGGTTTCGGCCTGTTCCAGCGGATCGGCGGCCGGCGGTGGCGGCATCTGCACATGGGGTTCGAGCATGGCCCGCACCGCGGATTCCGGTTGCGCACCGGCAAAGCCGTCTACGGGCTGGCCGTCCTTGAACAGCACCACGGTGGGCAGGCTGCGGATGCCGAAGCGGGCGACGATGTCCTGCTCGATGTCGCAGTTGACCTTGGCCAGCAGCAGTTCGCCCTGATAGCTCTCGGCAATTTGCTGCAGCATCGGCATCAGCGCCTTGCAGGGCGCACACCACTCGGCCCAGAAGTCCACCAGGACCGGCTTGTGAAAGGAGTTCTCGATCACCGACTGGTCGAAATCAGCGGTGCGGGCGTCGAAGATGTAGGGCGTTTCCTGACTCATGGGGTATCTCGAATAAGCGGGAATGGAACCACTATAAAGGCTGGCCGGGAGGCTGAAAATCGCTATCGCCGCTGTGCGTGATAGAGGCTCACGTTGCGAAATTCCCAGGGTTCGGCCAGGTCGGGCAGGGTGAGGGCATTGAGCATTTCCAGGCGCTGATAGAGCGGGTGCTGGAAGTCCCGTACGCGGGAATCCGCCACCAGGGCCTGGCGGCCACGGCTGAGGAACTGGTCCAGCAGCGGCAGGTTGGCCCGGTCGTAGAGCACGTCCGCCACCAGGATCAGGTCGAAGCGGTCGGCCTCGGCGAAGAAATCCATGGAATAGCTCAGCTCGACGCCATTGAGTCGGGCATTCGCCCGGCAGGCGGCAATGGCCAGCGGGTCAAGGTCACAGGCCACCACTTCCCGGGCCCCGGCCTTGGCCGCGGCAATCGCCGCCACGCCGGAACCGGCACCGAAATCCAGCACCCGCTTGCCCGCGACCCAATGCGGCTGCTCGGCCAGGTAGCGCGCCAGGGCCAGGCCGCTGGCCCAGCAGAAGCTCCAGTAGGGCGGCTCGTGGAGGATGCGCCGGGTTTCTTCCGGGGTGAAGGCGCGGTCCATGTTGTCGGCGTCGATCAGCCAGAGCTTCAGCGTGGTATCGGGCAGCTCGCAGGCTACCAGTCGCGCGTCCCCCAGCAGTTCGCTGAGGGCAGCTTGCAGGTCGAGCGGGACATTCATGGGGCTTTGATAAATTGCAGTTGGCCCAGGGCCTGGCTGGTGGGTTGGTCGATGCGCTGGGCCGGCAGGTGCAGGATCAATTGGCCGGACTGGCTGGCGCGGCCGCGCAGTTCGACCCGGGCGCCGGCCGGAAAGGCTTCGGTGGCAAAGCGCAGGCGGAACGGTAGGGCTTGGCTGGTGCCGCTCAGGTTGCTGCTGGCCAGCAGGCGTTGCGGACGGCCGCGCTCATCGATCACCAGCAGGGCCAGCTCGACGTCGGCGCCGGCCGGTACGCCCTCGAGGGTGCCGCTCAACTCGCGCTGGTAGGCCGGCAGGGGGCCTGGATCGGCCGGTTCCTGATTTTTTTTCACCGCCTGCTGCTGTGAAGTGGAGGGGGCCGCGGTTTTTGGCGCATCGCTGCTGCAAGCGACCAACAGGCTGACAAGACTGAGCAGAACGAGCGGTCTGAGCGGCATCTGAAGCTCCAACAAGGCGAATTTCCGTGTGCGAAACATAATAGTCGGTCTGTATACCGTAAAGGCTATGGCTTGTCTTGCCAGTGGGATGCGCTACCATGGCCCTCCCTTTTTTTGTTGCCTGCCACCATGCACTGTCCCTTCTGCGGTGCCAACGACACCAAGGTCATCGACTCGCGTCTGGTCGCCGAGGGCGAACAGGTGCGCCGCCGGCGTGAATGCCTGGCCTGTGGTGAACGTTTCACCACCTTCGAAACCGCCGAACTGGTGATGCCGCGCCTGATCAAGACTGACGGCAGCCGTCAGCCCTTCGACGAAGAAAAACTGCGCGCCGGTATGCAGCGCGCCCTGGAAAAACGCCCGGTGAGTGTCGAGCGTCTGGAGGCGGCGCTGGTGCACATCAAGCACAAGCTGCGCGCCACCGGCGAGCGCGAGGTCAAGTCGCTGGTCGTGGGTGAGCTGGTGATGACCGAGCTGCAGAAGCTCGATGAAGTCGCCTACATCCGCTTCGCCTCGGTCTATCGCCGTTTCCAGGACCTCAACGAATTCCGCGAAGAGATCGACCGTCTCGCCCGTGAGCCGGCCAAGCAATGAACCAGCCTGCCGAGCAAGCGGTCCTCGACGCCCACTACATGGCCCGTGCTCTGGAACTGGCGCGCAAGGGTCGCTACTCCACCCATCCCAACCCGCGTGTCGGCTGCGTCATCGTGCGCGACGGCCAGGTGGTGGGCGAGGGCTGGCACGTGCGGGCCGGCGAGCCCCATGCCGAGGTACATGCCCTGCGCGCGGCCGGTGAACTGGCCCGTGGCGCCACCGCCTATGTGACCCTAGAACCCTGCAGCCATCACGGGCGTACGCCGCCCTGCGCCGACGCCCTGGTCAATGCCGGTGTGGCACGGGTGGTCGCGGCCATGCAGGACCCCAACCCGGAAGTGGCCGGCCGTGGCTTGCAGCGCCTGGCCCAGGCCGGCATCGATACCCTTGACGGTGTGCTGGAAGGCGAGGCGCGGGCGATCAATAAAGGCTTTCTGAAACGCATGGAGCACGGCCTGCCTTATGTGCGGGTCAAGCTGGCCATGAGCCTGGATGGCCGCACCGCCATGGCCAGTGGCGAGAGCCAGTGGATCACTGGCCCTGCGGCGCGCTCTGCAGTGCAGCGCCTGCGGGCCGAGTCCAGCGTGGTACTGACCGGCGCCGACACGGTGCTGGCGGACGACGCGCGGCTGACCGTGCGCGCCGCCGAACTGGGCCTGGATGCCGAACAGACCGCCCTGGCCATGAGCCGGCCGCCGCTGCGGGTGCTGATCGACGGCCGCCTGCGGGTGCCTCTGGATGCGCCATTCTTCAAGGCCGGCCCAGCGTTGGTTGCCACTTGTGCGGCGGTGGAAGAGCAATACGCCAACGGCCCGGAATGCCTGATTGTTCCCGGCCCCGATGGCCAGGTGGATCTGCGTCGCCTGCTGTTGGAGCTGGCGGCCCGTGGGGTCAACGAAGTGCTGGTGGAAGCCGGCCCACGCCTGGCCGGGGCCTTTGCCCAGCAGGGCCTGGTGGACGAGTACCAGATATTCGTCGCCGGCAAGTTCCTCGGTTCCTCTGCGCGGCCGTTGCTGGACTGGCCGCTGGCGCAGATGAGCCAGGCGCCATTGCTGAAGATCATAGAAATGCGTGCGGTGGGCGATGACTGGCGAGTCACTGCCATCCCGGCCCCGCCAGCGAGCGTATAATTCCCGACTTTCGCCTACCCGGCGGCCCTGTTCTCGAGGAGGACTCCATGTTCACCGGCATCATCGAATCCATCGGCAGCATTCGCGCATTGACCCCAAAAGGCGGAGATGTGCGGGTCTATGTAGAAACCGGCAAGCTTGATCTGGCCGACGTCAAACTGGGCGACAGCATCGCGGTGAACGGCGTCTGCCTGACCGCTGTTGAACTGCCTGGCGATGGATTCTGGGCCGATGTCAGCCGTGAAACCCTGGACTGCACCGCCTTTCATCAGTTGAAGGCCGGCAGCCGGGTGAACCTGGAGAAAGCCCTGACCCCGACCACCCGCCTGGGCGGTCACCTGGTCAGTGGCCATGTCGACGGCGTCGGTGAAGTGGTGGCGCGGGAAGAAAATGCCCGGGCCATCCAGTTCCGCATCCGTGCACCGAAAGAGCTGGCCAAGTACATCGCCCATAAAGGCTCGATCACCGTCGACGGCACCAGCCTGACGGTCAACGCGGTCAATGGCGCCGAGTTCGAGCTGACCATCGTTCCCCATACCCTGGCGGAAACCATCATGGCCGACTACCGGCCGGGTCGGCAGGTCAACCTTGAGGTGGACCTGCTGGCGCGCTACCTGGAGCGTCTGCTGCTGGGCGACAAGGCGGCCGAGGCCACGGGCGGCACCATTACCGAAAGTTTTCTGGCCGCTAACGGCTATCTCAAATCCTGACTCAAGGGGGTGCCGAGTGGCGCTCAACAGCATCGAAGAACTGGTTGAAGACATCCGCCAAGGCAAGATGGTCATCCTCATGGATGACGAAGACCGCGAGAACGAAGGCGACCTGATCATGGCCGCCGAGTGCTGCAAGGCCGAACACATCAACTTCATGGCCAAGCACGCCCGCGGCCTGATCTGCATGCCCATGAGCCGCGAGCGCTGCGAGCTGCTCAAGCTGCCGCTGATGGCGCCGCGCAACGGTTCGGGGTTTGGCACCAAGTTCACCGTCTCCATCGAGGCCACCGAAGGCGTGACCACCGGTATCTCCGCCGCTGACCGCGCCCGTACCGTGCAGGCCGCCGCTGCCAAGGACGCCAAGGCCGAGGACATCGTCAGCCCGGGCCACATCTTCCCGCTGATGGCCCAGCCCGGCGGCACCCTGGCCCGCGCTGGCCACACCGAGGCCGCCTGCGACCTGGCGCGCATGGCCGGTTTCGAGCCCAGCGGGGTGATCTGCGAAGTGATGAACGACGACGGCACCATGTCCCGTCGCACCGAACTGGAAGCCTTCGCCGCCGAGCACAACATCAAGATCGGCACCATTGCCGACCTGATCCACTACCGGATGATCCACGAACGTACCGTTCAGCGGATTGCCGAGCAGCCGCTGGATAGCGAACTGGGCCAGTTCAACCTGGTGACCTATCGTGATTCCGTGGAAGGCGACGTGCACATGGCCCTGACCCTGGGCGAGATCTGCGCTGAAGAGCCGACCCTGGTACGGGTGCACAACATGGATCCGCTGCGCGACCTGCTGATGGTCAAGCAACCGGGCCGCTGGAGCCTGCGGGCGGCCATGGCCACGGTGGCCGAGGCCGGCAGTGGCGTGGTGCTGTTGCTCGGGCACCCGCTGGATGGTGATGTGCTGCTGGCACATATCCGTGAAACCGCGGAGCACCAGCCGGCGAAGAAGCCCACCACCTATAGCATCGTCGGTGCCGGTTCGCAGATCCTGCGCGACCTGGGCGTACGCAAAATGCGCCTGATGAGTGCGCCGATGAAGTTTAATGCGATATCCGGTTTCGACCTGGAAGTTGTAGAATACGTGCCCTCCGAATAAAAGCCGCCTGTTTCCGGCAGCCTATTCGCGGTTCAAATATCACTGAAGAGCGTGTACTAGACACGCTCTGGCTCTTTAAGAGATTTGTCGAATGACCCTGAAGACCATCGAAGGTACCTTCATCGCCCCTAAAGGCCGCTATGCCCTGGTGGTCGGCCGTTTCAACAGCTTCGTCGTCGAAAGCCTGGTCAGCGGCGCGGTTGACGCCCTGGTTCGCCACGGCGTGAGCGAAAGCGACATCACCATCATCCGTGCTCCTGGCGCCTTCGAAATTCCGTTGGTTGCACAGAAAGTGGCACAAAAGGGTGAGTTCGCGGCAATCGTCGCCCTGGGCGCGGTCATTCGTGGCGGTACCCCGCACTTCGAATACGTGGCTGGCGAGTGCACCAAGGGCCTGGCCCAGGTGTCCATGGAGTTCGGCGTGCCAGTGGCCTTCGGCGTGCTGACCGTTGACTCGATCGAACAAGCCATCGAGCGTTCCGGCACCAAGGCCGGCAACAAAGGTGCTGAAGCTGCCCTGTCCGCCCTGGAAATGGTCAGCCTGCTGGCGCAGTTGGAGGCCAAGTGATTAGCGACGATAGCGATCGTTTCAACCCGCGCGATCCCAAGCCTGCCAATGCCGGCAAGCCATCCAAGAGCGCCAAGCGTCGCGAAGCCCGTCAGCTCGCGACCCAGGCGCTGTACCAATGGCACATGGCCAAGCATTCGCTGAACGAGATCGAAGCGCAGTTTCGGGTCGACAACGATTTCACTGACATCGATGGCGCCTACTTCCGTGAGATCCTGCACGGGGTTCCGGCCAACAAGAACGAGATCGACACCGCGCTCGTGCCTTGCCTGGACCTGGCCATCGATGAGCTGGACCCTGTGGAGCTGGCGGTTCTGCGCCTGTCCACCTGGGAACTGCTCAAGCGCGTCGACGTGCCGTACCGCGTTGTGATCAACGAAGGTATCGAACTGGCCAAGGTCTTCGGTTCCACCGATGGCCACAAGTTCGTCAATGGCGTACTCGACAAGCTGGCCCCACGCCTGCGCGAAGCTGAAGTGAAGGCGTTCAAGCGCTGAACCGCGCTTGCAGCTGCCATGGGCGAGTTTGAGCTGATCCGTAACTTCTTCGCTGCCGCGCCTTGTGCGCAGGGCGGCGAGGGTGTTGCCCTGGGGATCGGCGACGACTGCGCCTTGCTGGCAGTTGCCCCTGGCGAGCAGTTGGCGATTTCCACCGACACCCTGGTGGCCGGTGTGCATTTCGCCGATCCCTGCGAGCCCTTTCTTCTTGGCCAACGCTCCCTGGCGGTGGCTGTCAGCGACCTGGCCGCCATGGGCGCTACGCCACTGGCCTTTACCCTTGCCCTGACCCTGCCGACGGTAAGCACCGATTGGCTGCAGGCCTATGCCCAAGGCTTGAATGCCATGGCGCAGAACTGCGGGGTGCGCCTGATCGGTGGCGATACCACCCGCGGCCCCTTGACCCTGACCCTGACGGTATTCGGCCGGGTACCTGCCGGCCTGGCCCTGACCCGCAGCGGTGCTCGGGCGGGCGATCTGTTGTGCGTCGGCGGTGACCTGGGCAACGCCGCCGGCGCCTTGCCGCTGGTTCTGGGCCAGCGCAGCGCCGAGCCGGCGCTGGCTGAGCCACTGCTGGCCCATTACTGGTCGCCGCAACCGCAACTGGCCCTGGGCCAGGCGCTGCGGGGCAAGGCCACGGCGGCGCTGGACATCTCCGATGGCTTGCTGGCCGACTGCGGCCATATCGCCACGGCCTCGGCGGTTGGTTTGCAGGTCGAGGTCGAGAAGCTGCCGCTGTCGCCGGCGCTGCTGGGCTTTCTCGGCCAGCAGCGCGCTCGCGCCGCGGCCCTGAGTGGCGGTGACGACTACGTCCTGGCCTTCACCCTGCCACCGGCCGAACTGGCGCCGCTACTGACGGCCGGCTGGCCAGTGCGGGTGGTCGGGCGAGTGGTGGCCGGGCAGGGGGTGACCCTGCTGGATGCCGATGGGCAGGACATCACCCCCGGCACCCGGGGTTATCAACACTTTCCGGAGACACAGTGACAGATCATCCCAAACAGGTCCCGGCGGAGTTCGTACCGCCGTCGGTGTGGCGCAACCCCTGGCATTTCCTGGCCTTCGGCTTTGGTTCCGGCACCTTGCCCAAGGCGCCGGGCACCTGGGGTTCGCTGGTTGCGCTACCCTTTATCCCGCTGTGGCAGATGTTGCCGGACTGGGGCTACTGGCTGATGCTCGGCATCACCATGCTGTTCGGCTTCTGGCTGTGCGGCAAGGTAGCCGACGATCTGCGAGTGCATGACCATGAAGGCATCGTCTGGGATGAAATGGTCGGCATGTGGATCACCCTGTGGCTGGTGCCCGAAGGCTGGTACTGGCTGCTGGCAGGTTTCCTGATGTTCCGCTTCTTCGACATTCTCAAGCCCTGGCCGATTCGCTGGATCGACCGGCATGTGCATGGCGGCGTCGGCATCATGCTCGACGACGTCCTCGCCGGGGTGTTTGCCTGGCTGGCGATGCAAGGGCTGGTGTGGTGCTTCAGCTGAGGAAATAGGCATGGGTGTGTGCCGCGCGCTGCTGGTATTGCTGGTTGCCTTGAGCTGTTGCAGCGTTCGGGCCGCGGAGCCGCAGGCGCAGCCCAGGCACATTCGCATCGCCAGCGAGGTCTGGAGCGATTACACCGAAGCCAACGGCGAGGGGCTGGGCTGGGACATCCTGCGCGAAGTCTTCGAGCCGCTGGGTGTGACCATCGAACGTTGCAGCGTGCCCTATACCCGTTCGGTCGGGCTGGTACAGCGCGGCGAAGTGGACGCCCACATGGGTGCCTACCGTGATGAGTCGCCGGGTGTGCTTTACCCCCACTGGAACTACGACACCGATCACATCTACGCCCTGGGACTGGCCAGCAACCCCGAGTTGAGCCTGGCGACTATCGCCAGTTACCGACTGGTCTGGGTGCGCGGCTACAAGTACCAGGACTACCTGCCCAATATCCGTCGCTACAACGAGATCCGCCGGCGCATCGGCATCCTGCCGATGCTGCTGTACAGCCGCGCCGACTATTACATCGATGCCCAGACCGAGATCGACTACGTGCTGGGGCAGGCCTCCGATCCGAGCCAGTTCAAGCGTACCCACCTGACCGAGCTGCCGCTGTACCTGGGGTTCGCCAGCAACCCGCGCGGGCGGGAAATGCGCGAACTGTACGACCAGCGCATGGCGCAACTGGTGAGCACCGGGCGTTTGCGGCCGATCTTCGAGCGCTGGAAACAGCCTTATCCCTTTGACGGGAGCCCTTAGCCGGCGGTGCGTTGATCAAACTTATCGATCTTTATCTCCGATAATTCAGCCTAAGCGTCCAGTGGAGGCTGCTGTTACAATGCCGCCTCTGCGAATCTCCAGTCCTCATACAGATCAGGAGCACAACAGTGCCCGTCGTTTTTGTTGCTGCTTGCAAGCTGCCTACGCCTTTTGCGCAATTCACCATGCATGGTTTTCTCGATGAAGCTACCGGCCGCGAGCATGTGGTGCTCAGCCTGGGCGATATCGCCGACGGCGCTCCGGTTCTCGGCCGCCTGCACTCCGAGTGCCTGACCGGCGATGCACTGTTCAGCCAGCGTTGCGACTGCGGCTCGCAACTGGAAGCCGCCCTGCAGGCCATCGCCCGCGAAGGTCGTGGGGTGTTGCTGTACTTGCGCCAGGAAGGCCGGGGTATCGGCCTCTTGAACAAGATCCGCGCCTACGAACTGCAGGACGGTGGCGCCGATACCGTGGAAGCCAACGAACGCCTGGGCTTTGCCGCCGACCAGCGCGACTACGCCATGTGCCTGCCGATGCTGGAGCACCTGGGGGTCAAGTCCCTGCGCCTGATGACCAACAACCCGCGCAAGGTCAAGGCCTTGACCGAGATGGGGATCCAGGTCGCCGAGCGCGTACCGCTGCACACCGGCCACAACCCGCACAACAAACTCTACCTGGCGACCAAGGCCAGCAAGCTCGACCACATGATGGGCAACGAGCACCAGGGCGAGGTCGACCGCGCGTGACCCGGGGCCAAGTCAAGCGGCGCCTGACCGTCAGTTGGTGGCAATACCTGGCCCTGGGCCTGTTGCCGTTGTTCGTGATCAACGCGCTGTTCGGCCAGGGCGAGCCCATCCTGCCGGTGCTGGCGATGCCGTTCTTCATTGCCGGGGTGGCATCGATGTTCGTCAGCCTGCGCTTCTTCGGCGGCTACAAGCACGCCCTGATCGCCACCCAGAAAGCCCTGGACACTCCCGAGGAACCGGCGGCCTGGATCAACCTTGCGGCCAGCCGGCGGGTGGCGTTCCTGGCGGCGTCGCTGCCGGCCTGGATCGGCACCCTGGCGGTGTTCGTCGGCCTGGAAGCGGTGCCGCTGATGCTTCTGGCGGTGTCCACGGCGGTGCTGTTCTACCTCTATCGCATTCCGCGTCAACTGGGCTGATGCTGCGCTGGCTGGCGGTCCTGTGCCTGCTGGCCAGTGTTCCGGCGCTGGCGGCGCAGCGGGTGGTGAGTCTTGCACCATCGCTCTCGGAAATCGTTGTAGAGCTGGGGGCCGCCGAGCTGCTGGTGGGCGTGCTGGATGCCGGTGAACGGCCCGCGCCGCTCAAGGACCTGCCTTCGGTGGGGCGCTACGGCCAGCTGGATATCGAGCGTTTGCTGAGCCTCAAGCCTGATCTGCTGTTGCTCTGGCCGGGCAGTGTCGGCCCGGCCCAGCGCGATCAACTGGCGCGCCTGGGGATCCCCACCCTGGTTGCCGAACCCCATGACTTCCCGCAACTGACCGCGCAGATTGCCGAGATCGGCGAGCGCCTGGGTCGCCCGGCGGCCGGCCGCGAGCTGGCCGCCGAGTTGAACGGGCAACTGGCTGCATTGCGCGTCCGCTATCACCGCGAACCGCCGTTGCCGGTGTTCTATCAGGTCTGGGACCAGCCGCTGTACACCGTGGGTGGTGGGCAGATCATCAGCGAAGCCTTGAGTGTCTGCGGCGCGCGCAATGTGTTTGCCGACCAGCAACTGCCGGCGCCCCAGGTCAGTATCGAGTCGGTGTTGCAGCGCAATCCGCAGGCGATCCTCGCCACCGCCCAGGGACAACTGGATGCCTGGAAGGACTGGCCGCAGGTCGCGGCGGTGCGGCAAGGGCGGTTGCTGCTGGTAAGGGACAAGGGCCTGGAGCGGCCCAGCGGGCAGATGATTGCCGCGACGGCCAGGCTCTGTGCCTTGATCGCACCTGAGCGCTGAGCCCCTTCACCGGCAGGCCTTGCCCTAGGGGCCTGTAGGAGCCGGCTTGCCGGCGAAGGCGGCGGACCTTACAGCTCAGGCGTCCAGGTCACGCCGAGCATCCAGGTACGGCCTTCGCTGCGGTAGCCATAGTCGTTGCCGTTGTACTCGTAGAGCGCGCGGCTATAGGACTTGTCGAAGATGTTGTCGAGTTTCAGGTCCAGCTTCACTTCCTGATTGATCGCCCAACTGCTTCGCAGTCCGAGCAGGCCGTAGCCGCCAATCGGGACCTGCTTTTTCGTGCTCAAGTCTTCACGGCTCTTGCTCACCAGTTGCCAACTGGCACCTAGCGCCAATCGGTCGAACTGCCGGTCTAGATCCAGATTCAAGGTGCGGCGGGCACGGCGCGGCAGTTGATGGCCATCCTTGCGATTGCGCGGATCAATGATCGCGGTGCCGATGCTGGTCTGCCAGCCGAACAGTTCCTGTTTCAGGGCCGCTTCGAAACCGTTGATTCTCGCTGCGCCAACGTTTTCCGGGCGTTGGGCTATGCGGTCATAAATGATTGCGTCCTTGATATCGGTGCGGAAGATCGAGGTCTCCAGGCGAGTGCTTTGCGTCAGCTGGTTACGCCACTGCAATTCATAGCTCTTGGAGTGTTCCGGCTTGAGGTCGGGGTTGCTGAAGCCGGGGTAATACAGGTCGCTGAAGTTGGGCGCCCGGAAACCTTCGCTATAGGAGAGCAGCAAGTCATTGTCCGGGTTGAGCGGCAGGGTAAAGGTGCCGCTCCAGGTGTTCTGGCTGCCATATTGCTGGTTCTGGTCGCGGCGCAGACCCAGCTCGGTGGAGAAACTGTCACCGCGAAAGCGGTGCTGAATGAAGGCCGCCCGGTTCCAGCGGCTGTCTTCGGCAAATCGCGCCGGGCTGGTATTGAGCCGGTCTTCGTACCAGTCAGCGCCGAGGATCAGGCTGTTGTGTTCGTCCAGGCGCAGATCGTTCTGCCAGTTCAGCGAGTCCCGGTAGGTATTGAATACGTTTCGTTCGTCACTGAGTTTGTCGCGCTTGAGGTCGCGGTTCTCGCTATGCCCCAGCTCTACTCGCGACGTCCAGTAATCATTGATGTGCGCATCGAGATAGCCGTTGACGCTGCTGACACTGAAGTCGGTGTAAGGATCCTGGGCGAAGACGTCGTAGCTTGAGTCGTAGCGCCCAAAGGGGTTGTCATAGCGCGTGCGACCACGGTTATCCAGCAGGTTGAGGCCTACCTCCAGGTCATCGTTCAGCGCATGGCTGAGGGTGAAGCTCAACGACTTGTTGCGGTAACCATCATGGTCGGCATCGCTGGGGAACGATTCGTGGGTCCAGTCGATCCCGGCGGTTTCATCCAGGTTGGCGCCGAGGCTGAAGCGTGTCTGTTGATCTCCACCGGACAGTCCCAGGCTGCGCTCCCAGGTCTGGTTGCTGCCAGCGGCGACGCGCATGCGCCCATGGAGCCCCGAGTCCGCTCCGCGTCGGGTGAAGATCTGGATCACCCCGCCAATGGCGTCGCTGCCATAGATCACTGAGCGCGAGCCACGCAGTACTTCCACCCTTTCTATCTGCTCGATACTGATGAACTGCAGGTTACTGTCGCCGCTCGATGAGCTGCTGATGCGCTGGCCGTCCACCAGCACCAGGCTCTGGGCCGAGTTGGTGCCGCGGATGAAGATATTCGGCAGGTTGCCGCGCCCGCCGCCCTGGGCTACCTGCACCCCCGGCACCCGCTGCAGCAGGTCGGTGAGGCTGGTGGGTTGCAGGCGGTCGATGTCTTCCCGGGTGAACACGGTGTTGGCGGCGCTGCTGTCATTGCGCGCTTCTACCTGGCGGTTGGCGCTGATCAGCATTTCGGGCAGTTTCAGGGCCTGATCGCGGTCGGGGGTGTCGGCAAAGAGTTCGGCGCAGGGCAAAAGGCAAAGCGGCAGGGCCAGGCGAGAGAGTTTCATGGCTATTCCGTTGGCGCGGCTCGGCCTTTGCCGCAAAGTGGGAGAGGCTGCACAGTGAAGGCCAAAAAGCGACGCCCGCATGGCGGGCGTGCAACAGCGGCTACAGCTGGCCGTTGTGGATCAAGCCAGGCCCAGCAGCGCCAGGCGCTGGCGCACCGAGGCCTCGATGCCGGCTTCGTCGAGGCCGCACTCGGCGAGCATCTGCGCCGGTTTGGCGTGCTCGACGTAGGCGTCCGGCAAGCCCAGGTGGAGGATCGGCTTGAGGATGTTTTCCCGTGCCAGGTATTCGCTGACCGCACCGCCGGCGCCACCCATGATGGCGTTTTCCTCGATGGTCACCAGCAGTTCGTGGCTGCTGGCGATCTCGCGTACCAGGGCTTCATCCAGTGGCTTGACGAAGCGCATGTCGACCACCGTGGCGTCGAGTTTCTCGGCCACTTGCAGGGCTTCGGCCAGTTGCACGCCGAACACCAGCAGGGCCACTTGCCTGCCCTGGCGGCGGATCACGCCCTTGCCGATCTCGATCGGTTCCAGGCTCTTGTCGATCGGTGCGTTGGGGCCGGTGCCGCGCGGGTAGCGCACGGCCGCAGGGCCGTTGTACAGGTGCCCGGTGCTGAGCATCATGCGCAGCTCGTTCTCGTCGCTCGGGGTCATCACCAGCATGCCGGGGATGCAACGCAGGTAGGAGAGGTCGAAGCTGCCGGCGTGGGTCGGGCCGTCTTCGCCCACCAGGCCGGCGCGGTCGATGGCGAACAGCACGTCGAGGTTCTGTACCGCCACATCGTGGATCAGTTGGTCATAGCCGCGCTGGAGGAAGGTCGAATAGATCGCCACCACCGGCTTGGCGCCCTCGCAGGCCATGCCGGCCGCCAGGGTCACGGCGTGCTGCTCGGCAATTGCCACGTCGAAGTAGCGCAGCGGGAAACGCTCGCTGAAGGCCACCAGGTCCGAACCTTCCTTCATCGCCGGGGTGATGCCCACCAGGCGCGGGTCGGCGGCGGCCATGTCGCACAGCCATTCGCCGAACACACCTGAATACTTCGGCCCGCCGGCCTTTTTCGGCGCGGCCGCCGGGGCGTCCAGGGGTTCCAGCTTGGTAATCGCGTGGTAGCCGATCGGGTCGACCTCCGCCGGGGCGAAGCCCTTGCCCTTCTTGGTCACCACATGCAGGAACTGCGGGCCCTTGAGGTCGCGCATGTTGCGCAGGGTGGCGATCAGGGTCGGCAGGTCATGGCCGTCGATGGGGCCGATGTAGTTCCAGCCCAGTTCTTCGAACAGGGTGCCGGGGACCAGCATGCCCTTGGCGTATTCTTCGGTGCGGCGAGCGATTTCCCAGGCCCCGGGCAGGCGCGACAGCACTTTCTTGCTGCCTTCGCGCATGCTGGCGTAGGTGCGGCTGGAGAGAATCTTGGCCAGGTAGTTGGACAGCCCGCCGACATTGCGCGAGATCGACATGTCGTTGTCGTTGAGGATCACCAGCATGTTGGCGTCCACCTCCGGCGCGTGGTTCAGGGCCTCGAAGGCCATGCCCGCGGTCAGGGCGCCGTCGCCGATCACGGCGATGGCCTTGCGCTCGCTGTTCTGCAGGCGTGCGGCGATGGCCATGCCCAGGGCAGCGCTGATGGAGGTACTGGAGTGGCCGACGCCGAAGGTGTCGTACTCGCTCTCGGAGCGCCGCGGGAAAGCGGCCAGGCCGTCTTTCTGGCGCAGGCTGGCCATCTGCTCACGGCGCCCGGTGAGGATCTTGTGCGGATACGCCTGGTGACCCACGTCCCACACCAGCCGGTCGTCCGGGGTGTCGAACACGTAATGCAACGCGATGGTCAGCTCGATGACCCCGAGGCCGGCACCGAAGTGCCCGCCGGTCTGGCCGACCGTGTAGAGCAATTCCAGGCGCAACTCATCGGCCAGGGTTTCCAGCTCGGCTTCGCCTAACCGGCGCAGGCCGTCCGGCGTCTGGGCGCGGTCGAGCAGCGGCGTGGTCGGGCGTTTGCGGGGAATCTCATGAAACGTCGTGGGCATCAGGCGAATCGTTATAGGTATAGAAAGAGGCGGCAGTTTACCTTATGCATCGCAAGCTGCCCACGCAGAGCGCCGAACTTGGCCGATATGCGGTCCTGCTACGGACCGCCGATCAGCTGCGGCGTTCGACGATATAGCGCGCCAGCTCGCGCAGCGGCTCGGCCGCTGCGTCAAACGGACGCAGGGCATGCAGCGCCTGGTCGCGCAGTTCCAGGGCGTACTCCTTGGCTGCGGCCAGGCCCAGCAAGGCCGGGTAGGTCGGCTTGTCCCGGGCGATATCGGCGCCCTGGCGCTTGCCCAGGGTGGCGGTATCGCTTTCGACATCGAGAATGTCGTCCTGCACCTGGAACGCCAGGCCAATGGCCTGAGCGTAGGTTTGCAGGGCCTTGAGCTCGTCCTTTTCGGCCCGGCCACTGGCCAGGGCGCCAAGAATCACGCTGGCTTCGATCAGTGCCCCGGTCTTGTGCCGATGCATGTATTCCAGGGCCTGCTGGTCCAGCTTGAGCCCCACGGAGCCGAGGTCGATGGCCTGGCCGCCGACCATGCCCGCCGGGCCCGCGGCCTGGGCCAGGGTGGTGACCATGCGCAGGCGGATCTCGGCGCTGGCGTCGCTCAGGGCCGGGTCCAGCAGGGCGCTGAAGGCCAGGCTCTGCAGGCCGTCGCCGGCGAGGATCGCGCAGGCTTCATCGAAAGCCTTGTGGGTAGTGGGCTGGCCGCGGCGCAGGTCGTCATCGTCCATGGCCGGCAGGTCATCGTGCACCAGGGAATAGGCGTGGATCAGCTCCACCGCGCAGGCGGCGCCGTTGGCTTGCTCGGGCTTGCCGCCCAGGGCCTCGCAGGCGGCGTAGGCCAGCAGCGGGCGCACGCGCTTGCCGCCA
This sequence comes from Pseudomonas sp. NFPP12, assembly GCF_900103205.1. Lineage (NCBI taxonomy): Bacteria > Pseudomonadati > Pseudomonadota > Gammaproteobacteria > Pseudomonadales > Pseudomonadaceae > Pseudomonas > Pseudomonas sp. NFPP12. Next base: position 219,857 of record NZ_FMWW01000007.1, on the reverse strand, counting down.
TTCATCACGCTGTAGCGCATGGCTTCATAGAGGCGGGCAAGTTCGGGGCTAGGGGCGGTGAACAGGGTGTGCATTGCAGCGTCGACGCGGGCCTGGCTGGAGGCCTGATAGGCGGTAATCATTCCGGCTGTTCCGCATCGAAGGGCTGTTCCGCCAACTCGCCATCGCGCTCCAGGAGGATCTGCACCTTCTGCTCGGCCTGGGCCAGGGCCGCCTGGCAATCGCGGGTCAGGCCGATGCCTTGCTCGAAGGCGGTCAACGAGTCTTCCAGCGACAGCTCGCCGTTCTCCAGACGCTCGACCAGGGTTTGCAGGTCGGCGAGGGATTGTTCGAAATCTAAGGCAGCTTTTTTGCGGGCCATGGCGGCTATCCCGGTTGACGTTAAACCGGCGCGACACTAGCAGACAGCGGGGTTTCGGGCAAATGAGAAGCGCCCGCTGGCGGGCTTCGGGCGGGGGGCGTTGGGGTAGGGGGGTTGGGGTTTTCACGACGCGCATTGCTCCCGGGATTGAAGGGGGGTGATGGCGCTGTAATGGCACTTGCTGCGGGGGTTTCAGGGCATTGCCGATTCCCTCGCAAATTCCTTTTCCGGCAATTGTGCAACAGGCGCCAAGTCGCTAATCTGCGGCCTTTCCAACGCCCTTTGTTGCCGGGCACTCTTTCTGAATATTTGCAGCCGCGCCGAGGATCTGGCGCCAGGGTTTTCCCATGCATGGCAGGACGCATTACATGCGCGCTCTATCCTCCCTTCTGCTGACCTTGCTGCTGGCCGGGCCGGCATTCGCCGAGCCTTCTGCCGAGCTGCAGGAACCCCTGGCCGGCTGGCGTTATTCCGGCCTGCTGGACCGCACCGAGCAGGATCGCGTGGCCTATCCGACGCCGCCCATCGACCGCGGCATCCAGCGCAACCGCACCCTGATCGAAGGCCAGCTCAAGGCCATTGGCCATTTGCGCCAGCCCCACAGCCTGTCGGTCAACGGCAACCCGTTGAATCTCTATACCGACGAGCAGGGCCGTTTTGCCCGGCCCTATGCGTTCGGTGCCGGCTCCAACAGCGTCGAAGTGCGCAGCTCCGAGGGCAAGTCCCTCAAGCGCGTGCAGTTCTATGAAGCCAACCTGAACAAGACTCCACCGCGCATTCGCGTAGTGCTGGGCTGGGACGATCCCAAGGCCGAGCTGGACATGCACATCATTACCCCCGACGGTCAGCACGCCTTCTTCGGCCACCCCGGCCTGACCAATGGCGGCGGCCTGGACCCGGACGGCGTCGATGGCCCGGGCCCGGAAATGTTCACTATGACCGCACCGCTGCGGGGCACCTACCTGATCTACGTGAACTACTGGGGCAACTTCGGCAGCGGCGGATACAACTTCGACGAAGGCAGCAATCAGAACGAGGTGATCACCTCGCAGATCAACCTGATCCTTAACGAAAACACCGTCGATGAGAAACGCGAGACCTTTATCGTGCCCATGCGGGCCATCGGCGACCTGTTGCTGGTCAAGTCTTTCAACTATTGAACATCCCGCACCACGGATGAATTGGGCTTTGTGAATCATGAGCGAAAACACAGCATCCCCGGCAGCCGGCGTGCCCGGTACTGAACAACCCGCCAGCAAGCGGCGCTGGCCGGTCCTGGTCATGGGCCTGTGCCTGGTGGCGGCCGCGGTCACCGGCGTGGGCTGCAAGCCCAAGACTCCGGTGGCGGAGCTGGCCGGCGACAAGCTGGGCCTGAGCCGCCCCGATGGGCTGCTGGAAACCCATTCCCTGGCGCAGTTGCCCAAGGCCCTGCTGGCAGTGCCTTTCCTCAAGGAAACCCTGACCGAGGATTTCGTCTTCTATTACCAGACCCACGCCGACCGCCTGGGCCTGATCGGCAGCCTGCGGCGGATCATCTACGAGCATGACCTGAAGCTGCAGGACAACCTGATCGAGCAGTTGTTCGACCAGCCGGCCGACGTGGCGCTGTGGCGCGGCGCCGACGGGCGTCTCAAGGACTTCCTGCTGGTGATGGACCGCGGCGGCCTGGCCAAGCTGCTGGAGCCCCTGGCCAAGGTGGCCCTGGATGACACCCAGTTGAGCAAGCTGGCGGACCTGAAGGTCGGTGGCGATGCGGTGACCCTGTACCAGTTGAATTACAACGCCAGCCGGTCCCTGGCATTCGCCTCCCACGGCGACAAGCTGGTGGTGCTGTCCAACCCCGCCAAGCTGTATGACCCCGCCACCGGCGCCGACGACGAGCATGGTGCGGTGTCCACCACCGCCCTGGAGGCCCTGCTCAACGGCGACAAACTGTTCCCCGAGGCCTTTGGCCTGGAAGCGCGCAAGCCTGAAGTGCAGCAGCGGCTGGCAGTCAATTCCAGCGTTCTGGCCATGGGTTACCAGCGCTTTATCCCCAACTTCGCCGGCCTGCGCTTCGACATGGACGACAAGGGCTGGCACAGCTACCTGGCCATGCAAGAGCAGGACAACCAGCCGGCGTTCGACTTCAAGCCGATCTGGCAGGCCATGCCCATGGGCGCCAGCGCCTGCGTAGCCTTGCCCCTGGCGGCGGAGCAGCAGAAGCCGTTGCTGGTCAAGCTGGGCGCCGAAGAAGCGGTGGCCACCACCCTGACCGAGCACATGGCCGGGACCGCCGGCCTGTGCTGGTACGCCGACTCGCGGCTGTACACACCGCTGCTGGTGGCCAGCCTCAAGGACAAGGACAATGCCAAGCTCGATGCGGACCTGGGCAAGCTGTTCGGCTCCATGGTCGGCACCCGGGAAAGCAAGGTGGCGGAGCGCATCTTCCCGGTGGTCGAGCAGCAGAACGGCGACGTGCACCAGTGGCAGCGCCAGGTCAGTTCCAACTTCGGCCAGTACCCGGCCAAGGAAGCCAAGGACCCGCAAACCATCACCGGTCGCGCCTTCATGCAGGTCAGCCTGGCCCGCCATGGCTCGACCTTGGTGTTCTCCCTGGATGACAAGCTTGTGAGCAAGGCCCTGGGCACCCTGGACAAGCGCTTCCCGCCCCTGGCGGACGTGGTGCCCAAGGATGCACTGATGCCGGTGTACCTGGGCCCGCAGTCCCTGGCCCAGCTGATCCAGCAGGAAACCTTCGACAGCCTGCCCCAGGACATGGAGCCGGTGTTCAACAACGCCGCGCAAACCTACTTGGTGCCCAAGCTGCGTACCCTCGGCGGTTATGGCAAGTACGCCCTGACCCTGCCCGAAGGCAGCGAGCCCGACGGTCACTGGCAATGGCTGCCTCTGCAATGGCGTGCCCTGTGAGTGCACTGCGCAAAGGTCTGAGCAGCCTTGGCCTGTTGGCCTTGTTGCTGAGCAGCGCCGTGGGCGCGACCCAGGCTCCGCCCCTGGACGTGCAGCAGTCCCAGGTGTTCCGTGCCTGGTTCGTGCGCATCGCCCAGGAGCAGTTGAGCCAGGGCCCGAGCCCGCGCTGGTACCAGCAGGACTGCGCGGGCCTGGTGCGCTTTGCCGCCAACGAAGCGCTCAAGGTCCACGACAACAAATGGCTGCGGGCCAACGGCATGTCCAATCGCTACCTGCCGCCGGAGCTGCAACTGAGCGAAGGCCAGCGCGGCCTGGCCCAGCAGTGGCAGCAGGGCGGCGGCCAGACCGGGCCCTACGTCAATGCCATCAAGCTGATCCAGTTCAACAGCCATCTGGTGAGCCGTGACCTGGGGCAGGCGCGCCCCGGTGACCTGTTGTTCTTCGACCAGGGCGACGACCAGCACCTGATGATCTGGATGGGCCGCAACATCGCCTATCACACCGGCACCACCACTCCCACCGACAACGGCATGCGCTCGGCTAGCGTGCAGCAACTGATGACATGGAAGGACACTCGATGGATACCCGACTCAGCCAACCCCAACTTCATCGGCATCTATCGACTGAACTTCCTCACCCAATGAGCGAATCCCGTATGTCCCGTTTTCTGTTTCGCCTGACCCTGGCCTTGACCCTGCTCACCCCCGTGGCCCTGGTCAACGCCGAAGACTCGGTGCCGCCCAGCGACTATGCGGCGGTCTCCGGCGAGAGTTTCTTCCTCCTGGCCGACAGCAGTTTCGCCAGCGACGAACAGGCCATGGTGCGCCTCGAAGCCCCGGGCCGTGACTACCGGCGCTTTCGCATGGAGCCCTATGGCGGCGCGGACATCCGGGTGTACCGGATCGACCAGCCGCTGGACTTTCTCAAGCGCCAGAAGAACCTGCACCGGGTGGTCAGCGACGGCCAGTTCAAGGGCGAGGGCCTGTCCAACACCCTGGCCTACCTGTGGGACAACTGGTACCGCAAATCCCGCCGGGTGATGCAGCGCGCCTTCTCCTACGAGTCACGCAAGCAGGTCACCGAAGAGGTGCCGGAACTGAAGGTGGGCAACTCCATGCTGGCGCCGACGCCGTATGACGCCCAGCCGCAATTCGCCCTGATCCCGGGGCTGCCTCTGGTGACCCAGTTCCGTTATCCGCTGTGGCAGGCCAAGCCGATCCAGCCGCCGGCCGGGGTAAACCTGTCCGGTTCCTCCAGCCAGTTCATCACCGTCGCCCCGGGCAACGTCTACATCCCGCTGGGGCAGCTCAAGCCCGGCCTGTACCTGGTGGAGGCCCTGGTGGGCAAGTACCGCGCCACCACCATGGTCTTTGTTTCCAACACCGTGGCGGTGAGCAAGATCGCCGGCGACGAACTGCTGGTCTGGGCCGCGGGCAAGCATGAAGGCAACTCGGTGCCCAAGGTCAATGTGCTGTGGACCGACGGCCTCGGCGTGATGAACAGCGGCGCCACCGACGAACAGGGCCTGGTGCGCCTCAAGCACGTCAGTCCCGAGCGCTCCTACGTGATCGGCGAAGACCAGGAAGGCGGGGTGTTCGTCTCCGAGAACTTCTATTACGACAGCGAAATCTACGACACCAAACTGTATGCCTTCACCGACCGGCCGCTGTATCGCCCGGGGGACTGGGTATCGCTGAAGATCGTCGGTCGCGAGTTCAAGAACGCCCGGGACTCGGTACAGCCGGGTGCCGGCACGGTGAACGTCAGCGTGCTGGATGCCGCCGGCACCGCCCTGCAGAACATGACCCTGAACCTGGACTCCAAGTCCGGCACCCAGGGCCGCTTCCAACTGCCGGAAAATGCCGTGGCCGGTGGTTATGAACTGCGTTTTGGCTACAAGGGCCAGGTCTACAGCAGTGCCTTCCGCGTGGCCGAGTACATCAAACCGCACTTTGAAGTTTCCCTGGCCCTGGCCAAGCCGGACTTCAAGACCGGCGAGCCGGTGAAGGGCAACCTGGTACTGCTCTACCCCGACGGCAAACCGGTGGCCAACGCTCGCCTGCAACTGAGCCTGCGGGCCCAGCAGCTGTCCATGGTGGACAACGAACTGCAGTACATGGGCCAGTTCCCGGTGGAGTTGACCAGCGCCGAACTGACCACCGATTCCAAGGGCAGTGCGACCCTCGACCTGCCGGCGGCGGACAAGCCCAGCCGCTACATGCTCACCGTATTCGCCAGTGATGGCGCTGCGTATCGGGTCAAGACCACCAAGGAAATCCTCATCGAGCGTGGCGCGGCGAGCTTCAGCCTCAGCGCGCCGCAGCGTTTCAGCGCGGCCGGCGACAAGGTGCAGTTCAGCTACGCCAACCAGAACACCAGCGAGCAGAGCAAGAACGTCAAGCCGAGCCGCTACGGTTGGGTGCGCATGGAGGACCAGTCCACCGGCGAGGGCAAGCTGGCTGCCGCCGACAGCGGTTTCGCCCTGGCCTTCGAGCGCCCCGGTACCTACAACCTGACCCTGCGCGACGAGCACGATCGTGTACTGGGCGGCACCAGCCACTCGGTCACTGGCGAGGGCGTGAAAGCGGTGCCGGGCACCGTGGAAATCGTCCTCGACAAGCCCGAGTACAAGGCTGGTGACGAAGCCCTGGCGCTGATCACCTTCCCGGAGCCGATCAACGACGCCCTGCTGTCCCTGGAGCGGGACAAGGTCGAGGCCACGGCGCTGCTGTCCAAGGGCGGCGATTGGCTCAAGGTGGAAAAACTCAGCCCCACCCAATACCGCGCCCGGGTGCCGGTGAAGGACGGCTTTGCGCCGAACCTGACCTTTTCCGTGCTCTACACCAAGGGCGGCGAGTACAGCTTCCAGAACGCCGGGATCAAGGTGCTGACGCCGCAGATCGATGTGGCCATCCATACCGACAAGGACAAATACCAGCCGGGTGACATGGTCACCGTCGACCTGTCTACCCAGTTCGCCGGCAAGCCGGTGCCCGCACACCTGACGGTCAGCGTGGTGGACGAAATGGTCTACGCCCTGCAACCGGAAGTGGCGCCGAGCATCGACCAGTTCTTCTACCACCCGCGGCGCAACAATGTGCGCACCAGCGCCAGCCTGTCGTTCATCAGCTACGACGTGGCCCTGCCGGGCAGCCCCACCGCCCCGGGCAAGGCCAACCGCAGCGAACGCGGGGTCAAGGTACTGGAGCGTCCGCGGCGCGAAGACGTCGACACCGCTGCCTGGCAGCCTGAGCTGGTCACCGACGGTAGCGGCAAGGCGCGTTTCACCTTCCGCATGCCGGATTCCCTGACCCGCTGGCGCATCACTGCCCGGGCCATCGCCGATGATGGCCAAGTGGGGCAGAAAAAGCAGTTCGTGCGTTCCGACAAGGCCCTGTACCTGAAGTGGAGCGGTCCGACCCGCTTCCGCACGGGTGACAAGCCGGACCTGGGGGTATTCGCCTTCAGCCAGTCCGAACAACCCACCAAGGCCGAACTGGTGATCCATTACGCCGGGGAGTCCCAGCGCCTGCCGCTGACCCTCAACAGCGGCATCAACTATGTGGCGCTGCCGGCCATTGCCCCAGGCAATGGCGAGTGGAGCGCCGAGCTGGTGCAGGGCGGCAAGACCGTGGATGCCCTGGCGGTGCGCCTGGTGAGCAGTGCGGCCGGCTGGCAGAGCGTGCAGACCCAGAGCCTGGACGTGGTCACCATCAGCACGCCGCTGGGCCTGCCGGCCGATGCTGCGGACATTCGCCTGCGCCTGGACGACAGCCCGCAAGCGCTGTTCCGTTCGGCCCTGGATGACCTGCTGGAATACCCGTATGGCGGCGTCGAACAGACCGCCAGCCAGTTGCTGCCGTTGAGCGTTGCCTACCCGGCGCTGGCCAGCAATCCGCAGATCCGCGACCGGCTGCGGCTGATGATGCAGAACAGCCGTCTGCGCCTGGTGCACATGGCCGGGCCGGAAGCGGCATTCACCTGGTGGGGCGAAGATGCCGAGCCGGATGCCTTCCTCACCGCCTACGCCTATTACGCCGACTGGAATGCGAGCAAGGTGCTGGACCTGAACCTGCCGCCGGAGCACTGGCAGCGGGTGCTGGAGGTCTACGCCAAGCAGGCTGGCAATACGCCGTTGCTGCAACGGGCGCTGATCCTGTCGTTCGCCCGTGAAATGAAACTGCCGATCAACACCCTGGTCAGCGGCCTGATGGACGACCTGGCCAAGGCCGGTAGCGGCCCGGCAGCCAGCATGCAGGACAACGGCAGCGACAGTCTGGTGATGGACGATCCGGATTCGGCCCTCGGCCTGGCCAGCGCCCGGGTGCTGGCCGCGGCCCTGGCGCGGGATGCCAAGGTCACGCCACCCGCGGCGTTCGTCGCCCAACTGGAAGCGGCGCAGCAGCAATTGGATATCAGCTCCCAGCCGTTCACCCAGGCCCTGAGCCTGTCGCTCAAACCGTTCGACCAAGGCGCGGCGCGTGCCTTGCTGCAACGCCTGCTGCCGTCGCAATCGACCCTGGAACGGGCCCTGGCCCTGACCTGGCTGCAGCGCAGCATCGCCCAGTCGACCCCGGCGGTGGCCTTGAACCCGGGGCAGGGCTGGCAACAGCGCCAGGGCGCCAGCGGTGAAAGCTACTGGCAGTGGCAAGGGGCGCAGGTGCCGACGGTACTGGCCCTGGGCTCTGTGCCGGAACGTCCGCTGCGGGCGTCGGTGAGCTACCTGAGCAAGCTGGACATGGGCACGCCGTCGCCGGTGAACATCACCCGCCGCCTGTTGCGCCTGGTGCCGGGGGACGAAGCCTTCACCTTCAAGCTGGAACCGGTGGGCAACAAGCCGATCGCCAGTGACGGCCTGTACCTGGACGAAGTGATCATCGCCAACGAAGGCAACCGGCCGCTGCTGTACGGCATGCTGGAAGTGCCGCTGCCGCCGGGTGCCGATGTCGAGCGCACCACCTGGGGCATCAAGCTGGCCGGCCCGGCCGGTACGGAGGCGGCGTCCCTGGAGAAGGCTCGTTCCGAACCTGGGCAGATGAGCTACGCGGTGCCGCTGGATGCGTTGAACGACGGCAGCGAAGTGCGCCTGCGCCATCTGGTTCGCTTCTCCCAGAAAGGCCAGTTCAATCTGCCGCCGGCACGTTTCTACCAGGTGTACGCACCGGAGCATCAGGCTCAGGAACGCACCCCGGCCCTGGGTCAGGTCACGGTCAAATAACATGGTGCGGTGCTGGGCCTGGCTATGTCTGTGTTTGCTTCCTGGGTGGGTGACGGCCCAGGACGAGCCTCTGCGCCTGGCCTGGAAAACCGCCCCGGACAGTGAGCTGGTGAGCCTGAGCAAGACCCAGGTTCTGTCTCGCGAGCCGTTGCCCAAGGATCTGCAAGCGCCCCTGGGCAGTGTCTGGAAACTCTTTGTCTACGCCTGGCTGGTGGACACCGGCGCCCAGGAGCCGGCCTATGCCTGCCAGGGCAAGTCCAAGGAAGAGGTCTACTGCTGTGCGGTGGGCGCCAGCATCGCCCGTGATCAGGCGCTGGTACGTTCCTGCGGTTTGTATTTCGAGCCCCAGCGCTTGCAACTGTCCGCCGCTGACTGGCGCCATTACTGGCAGGCCCGCAACGCTCCCGACTGGTTGCAGGACCTCAACCAGCTGCAGCCCCAGACCCGGGTCCCGGTAGCGGAACTGCTGCAGGTGCTGGCGCTGTTGCCGGCCCGGGACACGGCCCGGCGCGTGCTGCTGGATGTGGTGCTCAATGCCGCCGACGGCGCTGTAGTGGGCGCCTTGGGCGGGCGCTTGCGGGTCAAGACCTGGAGCTGGCTGGCGGATCAGGACCCGCAATCGCGCCAGGGTGGTTTTGCCGGCTGGCTGGTGGATGGCACACCTCTGTGGGTGGGCGGGCGTGGCACCAGCCAACGGGTGTTGAAGGACTACGCCCAGGCCCTGAACCAGGAACTGCCGGACAACCCGCCTGTGGATAAAGGCCGCTGTGTGGAGGTCAGCCTGTTTTCCCGCTACCCGCTCAGAAGCGTCAGCCAGGGCGGCCAGCCGGCTAAACCGGGTGCCTTGCAAGGGGATTACCGGGTGGAGTTTGCCAACGGCAACCAGCTGGATATCCACAGCGCCGGCGAGCTGTTCCTGCAGCAAGACCCTGCGGCCCAGCGACTGGTGGCGCGCCTGGACCGTGAGGAATATGTCGCTCGGGTACTGCAGCGCGAAGCCACCAGTGAGCCAGTGGAGGCCGCCAAGGCGCTGGCCGTGGCCATCCGTACCTACCTGTTGCAGAACGCCGGGCGCAGCGGCGAATGCCTGAGCATCGACGACAGCAGCAACCGCCAGCGGGTCGCGCCGCGCCCGGCCACTGCCCAGGCCCGGGCCATTGCCGCCTGGACCAGCGACCTGGTGCTGGCCGGCACTCAAGTCACCTATCACTCGGACCTGAAGGCGCCGGACAAACTGTCCTGGCAACAGGCCGTGGAGCAGGCCCGGTCCGGGCAACGCTACGACGCCATCCTGCTGCACGCCTATCCCCGGGCCAGCCTCAGCCGCTGGGACAACCCCGTGGCCTCCTGCGAACCCTTGCCGGCGGCCCAGGAGTGGCTGCTGCAGCAGCGCCGGCGCTGGCGCCAACCGCTGGAGCAAGAGATCGGCTACAACGAAATCAGCCAGTTCGCCGTGTGCCGCCTGAGTTTCGGCCGGCCCTACGTCGACCGTGAACGGCAACGCATCTATGTGCGGGGCGTGCTCTCGCTGCAAGACCGCCTCGACCTGACTCACGAATACCTGCACCTGGCCTTTGAAGCTCATCCCAACGGCCAGGATGAAACCTACATCGAAGGGCTCGCCCGTCATCTTTTATTGGAATAGGCCATGAAACTTCCTGCTCCCCCGGTCCTCCTGTTCCTTTGTGGAATGTTCAGCCTGCCCATGGCCCTGGCCGACAGCGGCATCCAGCTCGACACCCCCAAGGGCGGCTGGCGCACTCGAGCAATGAATGGTGAACAGTACCTTCAGGAGGTCAACTACCCGGCCTCCTCGGTGAATACCCCCCAGGGCCAGGCCGATACCGCGCGTATTCGCGGGCAGATCAAGGGTGCGCCCAAGGCGAACAAAGAGCCCGGCAAGCTGATCGTCAATGGCGTCAGCATGCCGCTCAAGTTCGATGAGCAAGGCAGCTTCGACCGGCCGTACGCCTTCCCCAACGGCAGCAACAGCGTCGAAGTGCGCAGCCCGGATGGCCAGCAGCGCAAGCGCGTGCAGTTTCTCAACACCGGCGGTGGCGTGACCCCGCCCAAGTTGCGCGTGCTGCTGTCCTGGGACAGCGACAATACCGACCTCGACCTGCACCTGGTAACCCCGGACGGCGCGCACATCTGGTACGGCGACCGCGTGGCTCCGAACGGCGCGACCCTGGATGTGGACGTGACCACGGGCTACGGCCCGGAGATCTTCTCCATGCCGGCGCCGCTCAAGGGCCAGTACCTGGTCTATGTGAACTACTACGGTGGCGGTTATCGCAGTGACGACGATGAAGACGGCGGCCAGGAAAATGCCGTGCAGCCCCTGACCACCGCCCAGGTCACAGTGATTACCGAGGAAGGCACGCCGGATGAAAAGAGCGAGACCTTTGTGGTGCCGATGCGCGCCCCCGGGGAACTGACCCTGGTGCGCAGTTTCAGTTATCCATGACCGGGCTCAACGGATGCGCTTTCCCGGCCATCCGTTCATTGCCCTGAGACAATACGGGCCCCCGGTGTTTGCCTTGCAATGAATCACCATTCATTGGCAGGGAAATGCAGAACATGGGTGCTTTTCAATCGTGGTTGAAGTGCTGTGTAGTGGCCGGAAGCTGTGCCTCCAGCCTGGTGTTGGCCGCGGGCGCCGACGGTTTGCAGCGGGTCAAGGTGGACCTGGTGGCGCCGCCCCAGGTGCATGCTCATGAGCAGGCTGTCAGCGGGCCGCCGAAGGTCGTGCAGTTCCGCATGAACGTGGAAGAGAAAAAGATGGTGGTGGACGATCAGGGCACCACCCTGCAGGCCATGACCTTCAACGGCTCTATGCCGGGGCCGACCCTGGTGGTGCACGAGGGCGACTACGTCGAGCTGACCCTGAGCAATCCGGCCAGCAACAGCATGCCCCACAACATCGACTTCCATGCGGCCACCGGTGCCCTGGGCGGTGCGGCCCTGACCCAGGTGCTGCCGGGGCAGGAAGTGGTGCTGCGTTTCAAGGCTGACCGCAGCGGGACCTTCGTCTATCACTGCGCGCCGCCGGGCATGGTGCCCTGGCACGTGGTTTCGGGCATGAGCGGGACCTTGATGGTGCTGCCGCGCGAAGGCTTGCAGGACCCTGCCGGCAAGCCCTTGCACTATGACCGGGCCTACACCATCGGCGAGTTCGACCTGTACATCCCCAAGGACAAGGACGGGCATTACAAGAGCTACCCGGACCTGGCCTCCAGCTACCAGGACACCCGTGAAGTGATGCGTACCCTGACCCCGAGCCACGTGGTGTTCAACGGCCGTGTCGGCGCCTTGACCGGAGCCAACGCCCTGACCGCCAAGGTCGGCGAAAGCGTGCTGTTCATCCACTCCCAGGCCAACCGCGACAGCCGTCCGCACCTGATCGGCGGCCATGGCGACTGGGTCTGGACCACCGGCAAGTTCGCCAACGCCCCGCAACGCAACCTGGAGACCTGGTTCATCCCCGGCGGTTCGGCCCTGGCGGCGCTCTACACCTTCAAGCAGCCGGGCACCTACGTGTACCTCAACCACAACCTGATCGAGGCCATGGAGTTGGGGGCCCTGGCTCAGGTCAAGGTCGAGGGGCAGTGGGACGATGACCTGATGACCCAGGTAAAGGCCCCCGGGCCCATGACTCCGGCCAAGTGATAGCAGCCGGGGCTCAAGCCCCGGCACCTGGCATCAGAGGTTCAGGGCGAACTTCAGGTAGCCCGGATACACCTGGCGCCAGTCGTCCTGGAAGGTATGGCCTTGCTCATGCTCATGGCTCTGGACCTGGTTGCCGGGTTCCAGGGCCTGTTGCGTGGCGGCGGTGAGCTTCTGGTTGCTCTCGTGCTCCTTGGCGCCATGGACGATGACGATGCGCTTGTCCCGGGCCTTGGTTTCGCCGAAGGGAATCCGGTAGCCGCCGGGTGACAGCAGCAGCGCGCCGCTGTAATGCTGCGGGTACTCGGCGATCAGGTGCGAGGCGTGCTCGGCACCTTGGGAGAAACCCATCAGGACGATGCGCGAGCGATCGATACGGGTCTGCTTTTCCAGTTTCTTCAGCGCTGCGCTGACCGCTTCTTCGGTCGGTGCTACCGAATGCTGCTGCCACATGAATTGGTGCTCGTCGCGCTTGAGAGTGCCGTTGATGCCCACCAGCACGGCTTTTTCCCCCACAAGGTCCGTGCGCATGTCGATGCCGTCGCTGCCTTCGGTACCGAACCCCGACAGCCAGACCACTACCGGCCAGCCCTCGCTCGGGACCTTGCCCTGGGGAATGCTGAAGGCCGCAAGGCCCGCATCCCTGGCCTTGGCCGGGTAGTTCTTCTCGGCGGCCTGCAACAGCTTCTTGTAGGCCGGGTCCTGCTGCAACGATTCCAGTTCGTCGTCTTCCTTGAGCAGCACCAGCTGCCAGAAGCCACGCTCGCGGGCCTGGTCGAGGTATTCGGCGGCGCGCTTGTTCTTGTCCATGGCCGCCAGGCTGCCGGCGGCCTGGTAGGAGGCGTAGGCATTCTTCGGGTCGAGGCGGGCAGCGGTCAGGTAGTAGGCGAGGGCGCCGGCGTAGTTGTCGTGCTGGCTCTTCTCATTGTCCCCGGCCTCGATGAAATCCGCTGGCGTGGCTTCGTCCAGGTACAGGTTGGCCATGCCGGCCAGGCCTTGCCAGCGCCCCTTGGCGACGTCCTGTTGCGCATCGGCATGGGCCCAGGAACTGCTGAGGCTGAGAGCGCTGAACAGCGAGATAAATGACAGGGGCAGGCGTACTGCGGCCGGCAACGACATGACTGAGAGTCCTTTTTCAGTGAAGGAGGTCCCGGGCCGTTGCCCGAAACGGCGCGCAGCTTAGCATGGCGGATCGCCCGGATGGACGACCCGCGCTGTGGCCGGAGTCAGCGCCGAAGCGGTAGGTCAATCGCTCTGGTCGGCAGTGGAAATCACTTCATCGATCTTCCAGCAGCCCTTGTCCTTGATCATCCGCACATCGACGATCTGGGTGGTGTCCGGGGTGTTGCCCAACGTCACTTGCTCCTTGGCGCTGGAGCCCTGGACTTGTGGTTCGCTGACCTTGATCTGGGTCAGCCACTCATCCATGTAGTCTTGGGCCTTGAGGAAGTAGTCCTCTTCCAGGCCGTCGGGGCTGGCCATCTGTTTCTTGATCTTGGTGATCAGCGAGTCGGAGACGTACTTCTTCATTTCCGCCACGTTGTCGGTCAACGGATCCTTGTCTTCGCTGAAGGTTTGCAGGTACCAGCTATAAAACGCCTGGGTTGCGGGCTTTGGCGAACTGGCGCAGTCGGCCAGGGCGACCGACTGATGCATCGCGACCGCTGCCAGCAGCGAGCAGAACAGCATTCTCATGGGGGACCCCTTACGGATGGCGATAGATTTTGTAGGCAGGTTTCTGCACCCGGTAGGAATGCCCCGGGTAGAAACCGTGCAGTTGCTTGAAGTCTGACACCCAGAGTGTGCCGTTGAACATCGCCATGTGACCGTGGGGGTGCCCTGGAATGGGCTGGATGATCACCACATCGCCCGCTGCGGGCGTCTGGCCGGCCGGCTGTTCGATGAAACCTGCAGAAGTCAATGATGAGCCGAAGTCCTTGGCCGAGTGCTTCCTGTGCAGAATCACCCCACCGCCACCGGCTTCGATCGCCTGGCGAGTATAGGCCGCACAGCGCCCCGTACTACCGGCGTGAGCGTGAGCGTTCAAGTGACTGATAGCGGCTTCTTTATTCCACATTCCTTGTCATCCGAGAGTCCTGGAGAGCGGCGAGTTTATTCTTGCCCAAGGGCGCCGGAAATACTGGCTAAGTGCCTTATTTGCCGCCTTTGGGGGGCGTATCACAGTTATCCCGCTGATTGGCAAAACCACGCAGGAGCCAGGCGGCTTGGCCGTTCAGTCCGGCTGCAACTCCAGGGCGCTGCGCGATACCGTGTGCACTCGGTTGCGCCCCTGGTGCTTGGCGTCATACAGGGCTTCGTCGGCCAGGGACAACAGGCGCGGCAGGTCGTAGCCCCGGGTTTCACTGCTGACCACACCGATGCTGACGCTGAGCAACCCGGGTTCCAGCAGAGGCAAGCGGGCAAAAGCCTGGCGAACCCGCTCGGCTACCGTTACTGCGGCCTGCTCATCGGTCGCGGCCAGGAGGCAGGCGAACTCTTCACCGCCAATGCGGGCATATACGTCTTTTGTACCCAGGGTTTCTGCAAGTACCTGGCTGAATGCGACCAGCACCTGGTCGCCGGTCTGATGACCGTAGGCGTCGTTCAGGCGCTTGAAATGGTCCAGATCGCACAGCAGCAGGGCCATTGGTGAGCCCCGGCGCTGGCATTCGATCAGCATCCGCTCGCCATTGACCATGAACGCCCGGCGGTTGCCGATACCGGTCAGGGCGTCGCAGAAGGCCGCCGCCTTGAAGCGCAGTTCGACTCGTTCCTTGACCATGCACAGGGTCACGTAGGCAATGCCGATCACATACAGCATCGATTCGAACAGCATGAAGGAGAAGAGTGGCACCCCGGCACCGTAGCCTTTGAGCGCCTGATCCATGGCCACACCCTGGTCAATAAGGGCACGCACGATGTAGTACGTCGTGTGCAGCAGGGTCAGGACCACCGCCGGCATATAGGCGACCTCCAACTGCTGGCGGCTGCGCCAGAACTCCAGCAGGGTCAGCACGCCATAGGCCGCCGCCAGTAGCGAATACACCGAGACCCGAACCGGCATTGACTGGTAGAACGCCGGCACCACACACAGGATCAGCCAGATGCCGGCCCCGGCCAGCAGGCCCGGGACATGGGGGCGACGCCCGGCGAAGACCCGCATCGCTGTCCAGTTGAGGCCGGCACTCAGCAGCAGGACCACGTTGCCGAGGATTTTCGGCACGAAGTCCATGCCCGTGTCGCGCAGGCTGACCAGCACCACGCCCACCGCCGCCAGCAGCATCATGCCGCCCAGATAAGCCAGTGGCCGCTCACGGGTTTCCCGTAGCCAGGCGTGGAAGGTCAGCAGGCTCATCAGAAAGAAAATGAACACCGAGACTACGAGCAGGGTGGGGATGTGCAGGGCCATGTCCGGAATTCTCGTTAACGTCGCGCTCAAGGGGCAGGAGTCGAAGCCGGCCGCTGCAGAGCGGGCGAATTGCCATCAATGGGCGGGATTGTAGCGAGAACGTGAGTGCCTTGGTGTGGGGGGCAAGGAGTGAAGGTCCTAGCGGAACCTCCCGCAAAGCGCGTTGCCCTGGTAACCGTGCGCGATTGGCCCGAGGAACATGAATGGGCCACAGGCGTAGAAGTCCGAACCGACTTTCTGGTTCACATACAGCAACGCAGCTTCGGCGCCGTTTATATCGTTGCCGTACGAGGTGGCGCTGTAGGACTCGCAAACCGGCAGTTTCAGCGGGATTGGCAGGATCACGAGCAAAACGGTGGTGCCGCACCACTGGCGTTCGGCGGGGCTCTTCTGCGTGCGGGTGATGACTGGGGTCATGGAGTGGCCCACCAGCGTTTGGTGAGCGTCGGTCTTGGTGACTTGCCTTTCGGGCATATCCATCCAGGCACCCACGCACCCGCAAAGGCCAAGGGCTGTCAGCGCCGCCAGCAATGCACCGTTGATGGCTCGCCGCAGGGGCTGAAAATTCACCGCAGGGGATCTTGTGGGAGCTGCAAAGCTGCGTAGGTCGTGCATCCTGCACCTGCTGTCGGAGTGGCCAGTCCTTCCCGTGCTCGGGTTCCAGGCATTAAAAAGCCGGCTTGTGGCCGGCTTCTCGGGGACTGGCTTGGTTCATTTTTGGTAAACCGCACCAGCCTTCAAAACGTACACCCAGCTCTTGCGGCTGGCTGTGGGACTGGGCGAGAAAGTCATCCGCTTCGTCAGGCGCTCTGACCGCTTGAAGGGTCGATGCGCAAATGTGGGGCGCAGCATACGCATATTCGCCGGGAATTCCCAGTGCGAAGCGCGTTCCAGAGGCCTTGAAGCAGTAAAAAGTGCGAAGAATATGTTGCTGGATGCGTGGTCAGCCCGAGGAAGCGGTTCACCGGCAAGCGGGCGCCAGCAGGCAACCGGTGCTGCGTGCGGGCATAAAAAAGCCCCGGATGACCGGGGCTCTTTCTTGAAGCTTGTTGCTCCAAGCTTGCAGTTGCTGCTTAGCCTTTGTAGGCAGCAACCGACTTCAGGATCTCGGCGCGGGCTGCATCGGCATTGCCCCAGCCGTCGATCTTCACCCACTTGCCTTTTTCGAGGTCTTTGTAGTTCTCGAAGAAGTGCTTGATCTGTTCCAGCAGCAGGGCTGGCAGGTCGGTGTATTCCTTCACGTCGACATACAGCTGGGACAGCTTGTCGTGTGGTACCGCGATCACTTTGGCATCGCCGCCGCCGTCGTCGGTCATGTTCAGGATGCCCACTGGACGGGCACGGATCACCGAGCCTGGCGCTACTGGGTAAGGGGTCACGACTAGTACGTCGAGGGGGTCGCCGTCGTCAGCCAGGGTGTTGGGGATGAAGCCGTAGTTGGCCGGGTAGAACATCGGGGTGGCCATGAAGCGGTCAACGAACAGGCAGTCGCTGTCTTTGTCGATTTCGTACTTGATCGGCGCGTGGTTGGCCGGGATTTCGATAGCGACGTAGATGTCGTTCGGCAGGTCTTTGCCCGCCGGAATCTTGCTGTAGCTCATTGGGCGTTGCCCCCGTTAGTTGACCAAATGACTTGGCCGGATTGACCAAAAAGTGGCGGCGATTATAGACACACTCCGCTACCGATGCCACGTACCAAGGGTCGTAGAACCTTGGTTGTACTGTGTCGCGGGCGTGTTCGGGTTTACCGAGCGACCGGCGGCCTGGTTGTCAGGTAACCGGTCTTCAGATGAACAGCTTAAATAGCGCGACAGGACATTAGTGGTGCGTTTGATAGACCGGATCTTCTGCTTGAAGTTGCTGTAACCGGGCCAGTGGATTCTGCCGATAAAACAGCTGTAGTTGTGCATAGACTTTCGGATAGGCCGCCACCAGCAAGTCCGGGGCGCTGAAGAAGTATTCGCTGGTGACGGCGAAGAATTCCGCCGGGTTTTCCGCGGCGTAGGGGTCGATGGCGGTTTCTGCGTCTGGATTGCGGTCCAACTGGTGGTTGAGGTCGTCGTAGGCGCTTTGCATCACTTGCGCCCACTCGCTGACCCGCATGTCGCTGTGCAGCGGCGGCAGGCCGTTGGCGTCGCCGTTGAGCATGTCCAGCTTGTGGGCCAGTTCGTGGATCACCAGGTTGTAGGCTTCCCAGCCTCCGCTGGCCAGGACTCCGGGCCAGGCGAGGATGATTGGCCCCTGCTGCCAGGCTTCGCCGCTGTGCTCGCCATCCCATTCGTGCTCGATACCGCTGGCGTCGCGATGGCGTTGCGGGCTGAGGAAGTCGTCGGGGTAAAGGATGATTTCGTGGAAGCCCTGATACCAGTTCAGGTCCCCCAGGTGCAGCAGCGGCAGCTGTGCCTGGGCCGCCAGTAGCAGGCGCTGTTCCTGGTGCAGCTCGACCCCGGGCAGGGCGGTGAGGTGCTTGTCGTCGAGAAACAGCACGCTGGCCTCGCGCAGCCACTGGTCCTCGGTGGC
The DNA here is from genome assembly GCF_900103205.1 of Pseudomonas sp. NFPP12. NCBI lineage: Bacteria > Pseudomonadati > Pseudomonadota > Gammaproteobacteria > Pseudomonadales > Pseudomonadaceae > Pseudomonas > Pseudomonas sp. NFPP12. The sequence continues at coordinate 201,773 of NZ_FMWW01000007.1, read as the reverse complement.
ACTGATGCCGTCGAGGAAGGGCAGGTGCTGGCGTACCCGCTGCCAGGTTTCATCGCTGACCGGGTGCCTGGCCAGCCGGCGCTTGCGGCGCCAGGCGCTGAGGGACCACATGGCGCTTAGCGGGTTTCGGCTTTTTCGGTACTGCGGCCAAAACGGCTGCGCAGTACGCCAATGATCATCGGTACCAGGGACAGGAGGATGATGGCCACCACCAGCAGCGAGAGGTTTTTCTTGATGAAGGGCACGTTGCCGAAGAAGTAGCCCAGGGTCACCAGGCCGCCGACCCAGAGGATGGTGCCGGCCACGCTGAAAGCGAAGAACCGTGGGTAAGGCATGCGCGCCACGCCAGCGACGAAGGGCGCGAAGGTGCGGATGATCGGCAGGAAGCGCGCCAGGGTCACGGTCTTGCCGCCGTGCTTTTCATAGAAGTCATGGGTTTTCTGCAGGTAGTCGCGGCGGAAGATCTTCGAGTCGGGGTTGCTGAACAGCCGCTCCCCTGCCGTTCGTCCAATCACATAGTTGGTGCTGTCGCCAAGGATCGCCGCCAGCATCAGCAGGCCGCCCAGCAGCACCGGGTCCATGCCGCCGCCTGCGGCCACCGCGCCGGCGATGAACAGCAAGGAGTCGCCGGGCAGGAAGGGGGTTACCACCAGGCCCGTCTCACAGAAAATCACCAGGAACAGGATGGCGTAGATCCAGGGCCCGTAGTTGGTCACCAGCATGTCGAGATAAACGTCGAGATGAAGGATTAGGTCGATCGGGTTGAAATCCATTGGGGCACCTGTGATGACAGCCTGGCTCGGCAGGCCTGTGCGATGACTCGGAGAAAGGGACTACAGGGGGGTGTAGCTTTTCTTACGATCCGAAAAGGTCGGCATTATAAGGGCTGACAAGTGAAATGCGTGTTCAGATTGTAGCGGGGCGTTTCGGCTTGGCCGGTGCTTGGTAGGTTGCCGGGAGGGCGCGCGCCAGGGGCGGAAATACCAAAGCGGCCCTGGGGCCGCTGTCTGCAGAGTCAGTCGTCGCTGAGGGGCAGGACGTAGTTCTTGAACTCGGTATCTTCGCGAAAACCCATGGATTCGTAGGTTTTGCGTGCCACTTCGTTGTTGCTGCTGGTGGACACCCGCAGGCGCACGGCGTTGGTTTCCTTGGCCATCTTCTTCGCGGTGCGCATCAGGTTGTCCGCCACCAGCTGGCGCCGGGCGTCTTCAGCAACGTAGATGTCGTTGAGAATCCACACACGCTTGAGGGAGAGGGAGGAAAAGCTCGGGTACAGCTGGCAGAAGCCCAGCAATTTGTTGCTGTCGTCGTCGGCCAGGGCCAGGTAGATCACCGATTCCTTGCGCCGCAGGCGTTTTTCCAGGAAGGCCCTGGACGAATCCGGGTAGGGCAGTGCGCCATAGAATTCGCGGTATTTGACGAATAAGGGGGTCAACAGATCCAGGTGCTCGAGGGTTGCTTGAGTAATCCGCATGGTGGCTCTCAACTTCAAGTGGATGTGACGGCACAGGTTGGATGACTCGGGCAGCCGTGTTGCGATGCTGCCCAAAGCGGCGAAAAAGCGCAATCGTCTTGCAAAGTCACGCTTGGGGCGGGCCCAGGAGGAAGTTGCCCTTCATATCTGCCGGCTCGTCGCTGTCCAGGGTCTGCACTTGCGCCTCGTCTTTGAGGTTCACCCCCGACAGTTGGCGGCGGCAGGCTTCACGCATCAGGTAGAGCAGGCGGTGAGCGGCCATGCCGTAGCTCAGGCCCTCCAGGCGCACATTGGAGATGCAGTTGCGATAGGCGTCGGTGAGGCCGATTTTCGGCTGGTAGGTGAAATACAGCCCCAGGCTGTCGGGGGAACTGAGCCCCGGGCGTTCGCCGATCAGGATCACCGTCATCTTCGCCCCCAGCAGTTGCCCGACCTCGTCGGCCACCGCCACCCGGCCCTGTTCCACCAGCACCACGGGCGACAGCGACCAGCCTTCGGCGGCGGTCTGTTCCTCCATGCGTGCCAGAAATGGCAGGGTATGGCGATGCACCGCCAGGGCCGACAGGCCGTCGGCTACCACCACTGCCAGATCGAACCCGCCGGGATGGGCGCTGGCGTAGTCGCGCAGGGCCTGGGCCGAGTCGTCACTGAGCCGGCGTCCCAGGTCGGGGCGTTGCAGGTAGCTGTGGCGGTCGGTGGCGGCGCTGTGCAGCAGCAGGCTGTCACGGCCGCGCTCGGCCAATTGGGCGCTCAGGCCGGCGTGGTCGAAGGGCAGGTGCACGGCGTCCCGGGCCTGGGCGTGGGCGTATTGGAAGTCCAGTTGAGCATCGGTGGGCAGGCTGGTGCCGGTACGGCCCAGGGCAATGCGTGCCGGAGTCAGGCGGCGCAGTTCCAGCCAGGGGTTCTGCGAATCGGTGGGGTGTTTTTGCATGAGCCTGTTCCTTATCCCAACTGGGCCAGCGCCTGGCGGAAAGCCGGCGGCAGGTTGTTGCCGAAATGCACCTTGCCGTCGGCCTGGGTGAAGATGCCGGTCCTGGCCAGCCATTGCTCGAATTCGGGAGCGGGTTTCAGGCCAAGGGTCTGCCGGGCATAGAGCGCGTCGTGGAAGGACGTGGTCTGGTAGTTGAGCATGATGTCGTCGGACCCGGGGATGCCCATGATGAAGTTGATTCCTGCCACCCCCAGCAGGGTCAGCAGGTTATCCATGTCGTCCTGGTCGGCTTCGGCGTGGTTGGTGTAGCAGATGTCACAGCCCATGGGCACGCCCAGCAGCTTGCCGCAGAAGTGGTCTTCCAGGCCGGCACGGATGATCTGCTTGCCGTTGTACAGGTACTCGGGGCCGATGAAGCCGACCACGGTATTGACCAGGAACGGCTTGAAGTGCCGGGCCACGGCATAGGCGCGGGTTTCGCAGGTCTGCTGGTCGATGCCGAAGTGGGCGTTGGCCGACAGGGCGCTGCCCTGGCCGGTCTCGAAGTACATCAGGTTCTGCCCCAGGGTGCCGCGGTTCAGGCTCAGGCCCGCCTCGTAGCCTTCCTGGAGCACGTTGAGGTTGATGCCGAAGCTGGCATTGGCCGCTTCGGTGCCGGCAATCGATTGAAAGACCAGGTCCAGGGGCACGCCGCGATTGATCGCCTCGATGGAGGTGGTGACGTGGGTCAGCACGCAGGCCTGGGTGGGGATCTCGTAGCGCTGGATGATGGCATCGAGCATTTCCAGCATGGCGCAGATCGAGGCGATGCTGTCGGTGGCCGGGTTGATGCCGATCATCGCGTCGCCGTTGCCGTACAGCAGGCCGTCGAGAATGCTTGCGGCGATGCCCGCCGGCTCGTCGGTGGGGTGGTTGGGCTGCAGGCGGGTGGACAGGCGTCCACGCAGCCCCAGGGTGCCGCGGAACTTGGTCACCACGCGGATCTTCTGCGCCACCAGGATCAGGTCCTGTACGCGCATGATCTTCGACACCGCGGCGGCCATTTCCGGGGTCAGGCCCGGCGCCAGGGCCCGCAGGCTCTGTTCGTCGGCGGCGTCGCTGAGCAGCCAGTCGCGAAAGCCGCCCACGGTGAGGTGGCTGACCGTGGCGAAGGCCTCGCGGTCATGGGTGTCGATGATCAGCCGGGTGACTTCGTCGGACTCATAGGGAATCAGCACCTCTTCGAGAAAGTGCTTGAGTGGGATATCCGCCAGGGTCATCTGGGCGGCAACCCGCTCGCCGTCGTTGAGGGCGGCAACCCCGGCCAGAAAGTCGCCGGAACGGGCCGGGCTGGCCTTGGCCATGACGTCCTTGAGGCTGTCGAAGCGATAGGTCTGAGAACCTACGCTGTGGGAAAATTGGGCCATCTCAGTCTCCGTTTCAACGATGTAGGGGCGTTGCCGAGTGCTGGCGGATCATCAGGATGCCACCTTCTTCAGCAGGTTTTCCAGACGGTTGCCGGCAGCCCGGTGATGGAGGATGGCAAAGGCCTTTTCCGCCACCAGGCTGCCGCCTTCCAGCGGCGGCAGGCCACCGCTGTAGATGTTCGAGATCACGGTGTATTCATAGCGAATGTCGGCATTGCCGCTGAACTGGGCGGCGGCGCGGCGGGCCTGCTCGTCCGGCAGGCGGTAGCCCAGGTAGGCGGACATGCTCCGTGAGGCCAGGGCATCGCCGCCGGGCCGCTCGCCGATCAGCACGATGATCAGCTGGGGTTGCAGGGCCTCGCCCACCGATTCCGCCAGCTTGACCCGGCCATAGGGCGCGAGGATCGGCTGGCCGATGCGCAGCTCGCGGCTGTGCAAGCCGTCCAGCAGCACCGGCAGCAGCTCGGGAATGTTGTGGTGGATGGCCTCGGCACTGAGGCCGTCGGAAATCACGATCTGCACGTCGTTGTATTCTGGTTTAAGGCGCCGCAGCACTTCCTCGGTCAGCCGCGCGCCCAGCTCCGGGTCTTGCAGATGGGCCAGCTTGTCCGGGGCGGCGGTGCGCAACTCACGCAGGGGAATGGCGCCGATTTCGCTGGGGCGCAAGTCGACGTAGATTGCCTCGCGGGCCACTGCCAGGTTGGCGCGTACAGTACGCGACACGCTGTTGGCCGGGCGCGGCCCGGCGTTGTCGAAGCCGTAGGTGGCCGGGGTGGATTCCAGCAGGCGCTGGAAGTCGATGTCCGACTGGCAGAAAATCCTCGGGTTGCCCCAGTTCGGCCCGCGTTCCACGTTGCCGTGGGCGTCTTCCTGGAAAATCCCCTTGCCCAGGGCCCAGCGCAGGTATTCCGGGGCCGGTGCCAGGTCGTGCACCTCGCGCAGGGTCTGGTTGTCGTGGGCGCTGGTGTCGAAGTAGGCGAGCATGCGGTCGGTGCTCAGGTACACGTCCATGAAGAAGTTGGCCCCGGCCGCGGTCAGCAACTCGGTGGCCATCTGCTGGCCTTCCAGGGTTACTTGCGAGTGCAGGGTGTAGCAGGGGGCCATGCCCATGGGCAGGCCCAGCAACTTGCCCATGAACTGGTCCTGCAGGCAGGAATAGGTCATCTCGAAGTTGTCGAGGTGGGTTTCCGGGCCGATGAAGCCGGTGACGTTGTTTACCATGTACGGCCGGTAGCGCCGGGCAAGCCCGTAGCACAGGGCTTCGCAGGTGGTCATGTCGATGCCTTCGTGCTTGCCGTAGGTCAGCTCGCTGCCCTGGCCAGTCTCGAAGTACATGAAGTTTTCCGCCACGTCCCGCAGCGGGCCGCGCTCGGCCATGGTCTGCCAGGCCTGGTCCAGCAGTTGCACGGTAACGTCGAACTCGTCGGTCAGGGTACGTTCGGTGCCCGCCAGGCTCTGGAACATGATCTCCACTGGAGCGCCCTGGTCGAGGCAGGCCAGTTGGGTCTTGATATGGGACAGCACGCAGATTTGGGTGGGTGCTCCGGTTTCCCGGCGCAGCTTGTCCAGGTGGTGGAGCGTGGCGCTGATGTTGTCCACGGTATCGATGGCCGGGTTGAGGCCGATCAACGCGTCCCCCGAGCCCATGCTCAGGCCGGTGTAGACCAGCAGGGTGATGCCGCTGAGGTTGTCGGTGGGATGGTTGGGCTGCAAGCGCGACGACAGGGTGCCGGGCAGGCCCACCAGGGTTCGGGCCTTGGCGGCCGCGCCACTCTTGAGCTTTTTCGACAGCAGGATCAGTTCATGCACATCCAGCAGCTTGGCCAGGGCGGCCACCATCACCCCGGTCAGGGCGCGGCCGATGCGGCGTATTTCGGTGCCGTGGCTGCGCAGCAGGCGATCTTTCAGGGCGCCCAGGGTAAGAGGGGCGATTTCCCCGAACACTTCGTGGTCGATGTCGTAGTTGACCTGCATGACACTGTCGATATGGCCGTGGCGGTCGGTCAGCGGGTGCTGGAAATAGTGATCCAGGGTCAGTTCCGAGAGCACCTTGCGCGCTGCTTCGCGAGTGATTTCATCCACGGCGGCCAGCCCCGCCACACGGTCCCCGGCCTTGCTGATGTCGGCGGCGCCGAGCACCGCCTTGAGGCTGTCGAAGGCGATCTGGCGATCCAGCACCCGGGTGCTGTAGCCACGTTCGGCCGGGACGACGGGAAGGCGGATGTGCTGCAGTTCGGTGAGTGACATGGCAAGACTCTCCTTGGCCGGCATCGGCATCAGTGCACACCGTAAAAGGCGACGGGCACTATGTGCTGATGGGGTGTTCCCAGATTGATGAAGTGCGCCGAGCGTTCACGTACTTCGTCGATGACGATCAGGTTGCAAGAACTGCGCCCCCAATCCGTGGCGTAGTTGCCCAGGACCTTGCCGACGTTGCTCTCCAACAGCAGCACCAGCGGCCATTGGGCTGCCGGGCGGGCAGTGCCCAGGGCCCGGCACAGCAGGGCGCCGAGGTGGCGTATTTCTTCCAGGCCCGGCGCCTGGCCGCCATCGAGCAGTTGCAGGCAGGCACCGTCGCGGCTGCTCAGGGCCAGTTTCAGGGCCGCCTCCAGTTGCTGCCGGGAGGCGCGCACCGATAGACGGGCCACGATGGGCAGGTCCTTGAGCGGCAGTGCTTCGGGCCGGGGCAGGAACAAGGTGCTGCCGGAGATTTCGGTGTTGTGCAGGGTCAGCCCGTAGACCGTGGCCCGGCCACGGTTTTCCGGGACCAGGCGGCGGGCGTCACGCACCAGCCGCGGCTGGCGGGCAATGGCCAGGGCCAGGTCGATGCCCAGGTCGCCGTAGTGGGTGGTGCCGGGCAGGGTTTCACCCTGCAAGTGCCGATACAGCAACTCGCCGACGCCACCGGAAAAGGTCAGCGCCACATCAGGTTCGTGAGCCGGCAGGTTCAGCGGCAGTTGCTCCGTCAACCGGCCCAGCGGGCTGGCAAAGAACGCTCGGTCCCCCGACACGAGCGCCAGCAGGGCGTCGATGTACCAATCCAGCACGGCCTGCAGTTGTGAGCTGTCGAGGAGTTGCCCGGATGTTTTGCCAATCGCCAGGTGATCGAGCAGGGCCCGGCCGAACTCCGACATTCCGCTGAGCCGATAGCTGCCCGGCTCGAATTGCAGGTGCCGGGCACCGATGAAATGGCAACCGCTGGCCAGCACATTGCCCTCCAGGCCCCAGGCGGCATTGGTGGTGCCACCGCCGATATCCAGGTTGAGCATGGGCTGCTGCGCGTGAAAGCGGCTCAGGGCCGAGCAACTGCCCATGAACGCCAGCCAGGACTCCAGGCCGCCATCGTCGGCACGGGTGATCAGTGCGTTACCGATCAGTTGCCCCACCAGTTGCGCCAGGGCCTGGGCGTTGTGCCGACGGGCCGCCAGCCCGGTGATGATCACCCCGCCGGAAAACAACTGCTGCGGACGCACGTCCGCCTGTTCAAGCCAGGTTTCGATCAGGCCGCGGATCGCGGCTTCATCGATGACCTCATCCTTGAAGGGCGTGAACACCGGGTCGCCGCGAAACAGCACCCGGGGTTCGTTGAGGGCCATGCGCCCGGTGATGCAGTGGCTGCTGAGGCTGGCCTGGGCAATCAGCACGCTGCTGGTGGTGGACCCGAAGTCCAGCCCCAGCAGCAAGACCTGGGCGCCGCCGGTGAAGGCTTGCATGCAGGCGTTCCTCGCCGCGACGGAGTCAGGCCGTGGCCTTCTGGCCTGCCGGTTCCGGGGTTTCCAGGGCCGTGCCGCCCAGGTACTCGCCTTCGCCGATGATTCCGGCAGCCCGGTCCTGGGCTTCCAGTTGCAGGGCCTTGGGCACCGACAGCCAATAGGCCAGTCCCACCGCGACGAAGCCGGCGCTGATTTTGCCGATCAATACCGGGAGGATGATGGTCGGCTGGAAGTTGGCGGTGAAGGACAGGTGGTCCCCCAGCAGGAAGGCGGCGCAGACACCGAAGGCGATGTTCACCACCTTGTCCTTGGGCGGCATGAAGCGCACCAGGCGGAACATGGCCAGGATGTTGGCGATGGTGGCCAGCATGCCGGCACTGCCTACCGCGCTGAGGCCGATCTTGCCGCCGAGGTTTTCCAGGGGCTTGCCCAGGTACTTGCGCAGCAGGTAGACCATGGGGAAGGCGCCGGCCAGCATGATGCCGATGTAGCCGGCGGTTTCCAGGGCGCGGGTCTGGTCCTCTGCGTCGGCGATGATCGGGTGGAAGCCCCAGCCGCCGAACACCGCGGAGAAGGCCCCGGTGAAGTACTCGACGATGGAGAACACCAGTACCAGCTTGATCGCCGCGTCCATGGCCCGGCCGAAGATGATGAAACCCTTGATCATCATGTCCGGCAAAAAGCGCAGGCCCAGGGCCAGGGCCACGACGAAGATCAGGATCGGCAGCAGGTTGGCGAAGATGCTGCCCAGGCCCAGGGCCAGTTGGTAGCTGGCTTCGCCGCTGGTGCTGACCAGTTCGCGTACCTGCGGGTTGCTGAAAGCCAGGATCAGGCTGGCGATCATTACGCCCACGGGAATGGTGAGGATCCCGGACATGATCCCCAGGGCCATGTACTTGTGGTCGCGCTTGTCGAGCATCGCCAGGCCCATGGGGATCGAGAAGACGATGGTGGCGCCACCCATGAAGCCGGTGATCAGCGCCATTACCAGCGCTTCCTTGCTGGCGGCCAGGGCCGAGGCCAGCTGATAGCCGCCCATGTCCGAGGCGATGATCATGGTCGCCGCCAGGGCCGGATCGGCTCCCAGGGAATTGAAGAACGGTCCGAAGACGGTTTCGATGACCACGGTGAGATAGGGGATGGAGGCCATGATGCCTGCGGCCGGCACGAAGATGTAGCCGGTGGCGTGAATGCCTTCCATGAATTCCTTGCCCAGGCCTCGCTCGCTGTCATAGATGGCGGCGAAGGCGCCAAGTACGGCGCAGAGCATGATGAGGTAGAGCACGTAGTTGCCGATCTGATCCATTGCGTTTGTCCCTTGTTATTGTTTTTCAAGCAGGGTCTGTGCACGACTGGTTTGGCGCAGAACTTCCGACAGCAGTGTCCCGTCCGGCAAGCCGTCGGCACCGGATCAGAGCAGGTGAACCTGTGCGGCAAGGCCGCGAAAAGGCCTCCCGGCGGCCTGGGCCGCCGGGAGGATCGATCAGAAGAAGCCCAGCGGGTTGATGTCGTAGCTCACCAGCAGGTTCTTGGTCTGCTGGTAGTGGTCGAGCATCATCTTGTGGGTTTCACGGCCGACGCCGGATTTCTTGTAGCCACCGAACGCGGCGTGGGCCGGGTACAGGTGGTAGCAGTTGGTCCACACGCGGCCGGCCTTGATCCCGCGGCCCATGCGGTAGGCACGGTTGATGTCGCGGGTCCAGACCCCGGCACCCAGGCCGAACTCGGTGTCGTTGGCGATCGCCAGGGCTTCGGCTTCGTCCTTGAAGGTGGTGACGCTGACCACCGGGCCGAAGATTTCCTCCTGGAACACGCGCATCTTGTTGGTGCCCTTGAGCAGGGTCGGCTGGATGTAGTAGCCGCTGGACAGGTCGCCCTCGAGTTTTTCCACCTTGCCGCCGGTGAGCAGCTGCGCACCTTCGTTCTTGGCGATGTCGAGGTAGGAGAGGATCTTGTCGAACTGCTGCTCGGAAGCCTGGGCGCCGACCATGGTGTCGGTGTCCAGTGGGTCGCCACGCTTGATCTGCTCGATCTTCTTCATCACCACTTGCATGAATTCGTCGTAGATCGATTCCTGCACCAGGGCGCGGGATGGGCAGGTGCAGACTTCACCCTGGTTGAAGAATGCCAGCACCAGGCCTTCGGCGGCCTTTTCGATGAACTTGGGCTCGGCCTGCATGATGTCTTCGAAGAAGATGTTCGGCGACTTGCCGCCCAGTTCCACGGTGGACGGAATGATGTTCTCGGCGGCGCACTTCATGATGTGCGAGCCCACCGGAGTCGAGCCGGTGAAGGCGATCTTGGCGATGCGCTTGCTGGTGGCCAGGGCTTCGCCGGCTTCGCGGCCAAAACCTTGCACCACGTTGAGTACGCCGGGTGGCAGCAGGTCGCCGATCACTTCCATGAGCACGGTGATGCCCAGCGGGGTCTGCTCGGCGGGCTTGAGTACCACGCAGTTGCCCGCTGCCAGGGCCGGGGCGAGTTTCCAGGCGGCCATCAGGATCGGGAAGTTCCACGGAATGATCTGCCCGACCACGCCCAGGGGTTCATGGATGTGATAGGCCACGGTGTTGCCGTCGATTTCCGCAGCGCTGCCTTCCTGGGCCCGCAGGCAACCGGCGAAGTAGCGGAAGTGGTCGGCGGCCAGGGGAATGTCGGCGTTCAGGGTTTCGCGCACGGCCTTGCCGTTGTCCCAGGTTTCGGTGATGGCCAGCAGTTCGAGGTTCTGTTCGATGCGGTCGGCAATCTTCAGCAGGATCAGCGAGCGCGCCTGCACCGAGGTCGCGCCCCAGGCGTCAGCGGCGGCATGGGCGGCGTCCAGGGCCTTGTCGATGTCTTCGGCAGTGGAGCGGGGGAATTCGGCAATCGGCTGGCCGTTGACCGGCGAGGTGTTGGTGAAGTACTGGCCTTTGACAGGCGCGACGAACTCGCCGCCGATGTAGTTACCGTATTTGCTCTTGAACGAAACGATAGCGCCTTCAGTACCGGGGTGTGCGTAACGCATGGTGGGTATCTCCTGGCTTTTATGCTTATGGGGGAGGACGCGCCGTAGCGCATATCAAGCGTAGAGCAAAGGTCGGGCCAGCGTGCTACAGGCCATATGCATCAAGGGTTTGCGGATGTTTCGAGAGGGCCGCTACGGGGCGCTGTGACGGATCCGGTACAGGCTTGAGTGACAGTTTGTAACCTAAGTGGCACAACCTGTGACTCGGGAGTCAAGCCGGCATTGCAATGCAGCAGCGCCTGGAGGATGCTGGTTCGCGTGTCGAATCTTGTCGGACAAGTCTGATGAGCATTCCTCCTTCATAGTCGATTGCAGCCCGGCAGTGGCGACAGTATTTCGTCTGAGCGTGACAGCGCAGCAGGAGAATAATAAGAAATGCACACTAGCAATTACTTGAGCCGGCATGCCCAGCAGGTGCTCACCGTGGCCCAGGGCAAGGCTCATTTGCAGGGCCCGGGCAGCGATCCTTCCATTGCCCGCTCCTGGCTGCGCTGCCTCGAGGACTATCATCTCGACCCGGCCCAGGTCATGGCCCCTACGGTGCTTGAACATGGCCGCCTGTTGGAGAGCCGCGAGCGCCTGCAAGATGTCTTGCAGATAGCCGGCACCGAGATGGCCAACCTGCACCAACAACTGTCCGGCGCCGGGCATGCGGTGCTGCTGACCGATGCCCGGGGCGTGATCCTCAACTGCATTACCGCCCCCAGCGAACGCAAGATCTTCGAGCATGCCGGACTGTGGCTGGGCGCCGATTGGAGCGAGGCCCGGGAGGGCACCAACGGCATCGGCACCTGCCTGGTGGAGCGCCAGCCGCTGACCATTCACCAGGGCGAGCATTTCCGCGGCCGGCACACCGGCCTGACCTGCTCTGCGAGCCCGGTGTTCGACCCCCATGGCGAGTTGCTGGCGGTGCTGGATGTGTCGTCGGCGCGCCAGGACGTGTCCCGGCAGAGCCAGTTCCACACCATGGCCCTGGTCAACCTGTCGGCGAAGATGATCGAGAGCTGCTATTTCCTGCGTTATTTCGAGAACCAGTGGCTGCTGCGCTTTCATCTGCAGGCGGAGTCGGTGGGGCTGTTCAGCGAGGGCCTGCTGGCGTTCGATGGCGATGGCCGGATCTGTGCGGTGAACCAGAGCGCCCTGAACCTGCTGGGGCATATTCGCGGCGGGTTGCTGGGCAAGCCGGTGGAAAGCTTTTTCGACTGCTCCCTGGATGAACTGCTCGGCCGCGCCAGTATCAATGCCAGCGCCAGTTGGCCATTGCGCACCCGGGACGGGCGACGCCTGTTCGCCTTGTTGCGCGGCCAGCCACAGCCGGCCGCACAACCAGCGGTGCTGCGGGCACCGCAGGCCATTGCGCCGGCGCGGCCCTCGGGGATCTGCCTGGGGGATGACGGCCTGCAGAACGATTTTCGCCGCGCCTCGCGAGTGTTCGAGCGCGATGTGCCGTTGCTGATCAATGGCGAGACCGGCTCCGGCAAGGAGGCCTTCGCCAAGGCGGTGCACCAGGGCAGCGCGCGGGCGGACAAGGCCTTTGTCGCGCTCAACTGCGCGGCTATCCCGGAAAGCCTGATCGAGAGCGAGCTGTTTGGTTATCGCGGCGGCAGCTTTACCGGGGCGCGCAAGGAGGGCATGCGCGGCAAGTTGCAGCAGGCCGACGGCGGTACCCTGTTCCTCGATGAAATCGGCGATATGCCCCTGGCCCTGCAGACCCGTTTGCTGCGGGTACTGGAGGATCGGCTGGTGGTGCCGATCGGCGGCGAGCCGCAACCGGTCAACGTGCGCATCATCAGCGCGACCCACCGTGACCTGCTGGAGCGGGTGCGCGACGGTAGCTTCCGTGAGGACCTGTATTACCGGCTCAATGGCCTGGAGATCGCCTTGCCGGCCTTGCGCGATCGCAGCGACAAATCCCAGTTGCTGGATTTCCTCCTGGCCGAAGAGGCGGGCGGCCAGCCGGTGATGCTGGAGGACGCGGTGCGCCAGAGCCTGTTGAGTTATTCCTGGCCGGGTAACGTGCGGCAATTGCGCAACGTGCTGCGCACCCTGGCGGCCTTGTGTGAAAACGGCCGCATTGGCCTGGATGATCTGCCGCCGCTGATCCGCCACAGCCGCCCGGCGCCGCTGGGCGAAGCGGTAGCAGAGGTGCTGGAGCGGCCACTGGAGGACGCCGAGCGGGTGGCGTTGCTGGCGGCCCTGGAGCAGCAGCGCTGGCACATGACCCATACCGCCGAGCAGTTGGGCGTGAGCCGCAACACCCTCTATAGAAAGCTGCGCAAGCACGGCATCGCGCGCTAGTCCGAGCTGGCGGCCCGTCGGGCTTGCGCCAGCGCAGGCCAGCAGCAACCTCCCGGTCAGCTAATGGGTGCGATTTGCAGCCCTCTACGCTAACCTGCGCCGATGTTTTTCGAGGTCGACTATGCACATCCATATTCTCGGTATCTGCGGCACTTTCATGGGGTCGATGGCGGTTCTGGCCAAAGAGCTGGGCCATCACGTCACCGGTTCCGACGCTAACGTGTATCCACCCATGAGCACCCAGCTGCAGGCCCAGGGCATCGAGCTGACCCAGGGCTACGATCCTGCCCAGCTGGACCCGGCGCCGGACCTGGTGGTGATCGGCAATGCCATGTCCCGCGGCAACCCGGCGGTGGAGTACGTGCTGAACAAGGGCCTGCCCTATGTGTCCGGCCCGCAATGGCTGGCCGACCATGTGCTGCAGGGGCGTTGGGTACTGGCGGTGGCCGGGACCCACGGCAAGACCACCACCAGCAGCATGCTGGCCTGGGTCCTGGAGCATGCGGGCATGAGCCCGGGCTTCCTGATCGGCGGCGTGCCACAGAATTTCGCCGTCTCCGCGCGCTTGGGCGGTACGCCGTTCTTCGTGATCGAGGCTGATGAGTACGACAGCGCCTTCTTCGACAAGCGCTCGAAGTTCGTCCACTACCGCCCACGGACCGCGATCCTCAATAACCTGGAATTCGACCATGCGGATATCTTCCCTGATCTTCAGGCTATCGAGCGGCAATTCCACCATCTGGTGCGGACCATTCCCAGCGAAGGCCTGGTGATCCATCCCACCACCGAGCCTGCCTTGCAGCGGGTGATCGAGATGGGCTGCTGGACCCCGGTGCAGACTACCGGCGCTGGCGGCCAGTGGCAGGTCAAGTTGCTGAGCGCCGACGGTTCGGCCTTCGAGGTGATGTTCGAAGGCGTGAGCCAGGGCGTGGTGGAGTGGGAGCTGACCGGCCAGCACAACGTTGCCAATGCCCTGGCCACCCTGGCTGCGGCACGCCATGTGGGCGTGGTGCCGTCGATGGGCATTGCCGGCCTGAGCGCGTTCAAGAGCGTGAAGCGGCGCATGGAGAAAGTCGCCGAAGTGCATGGCGTGACCATCTACGATGACTTCGCCCATCACCCGACGGCCATCGCCACTACGCTGGATGGATTGCGCAAGCGGGTTGGCGATGCCCCGGTGATCGCCATCATCGAGCCGCGCTCCAACTCCATGAAGCTTGGCGCGCACCGCGATGGCCTGCCGGAAAGCGTCAACCAGGCCGATCAGGTGATCTGGTATGCCCCGGCCAACCTGGGCTGGGACCTGGCCGCCACGGCGGCCTTGTGCACGGTGCCGTCGATTGTCAGCGACTCTCTGGAAGGCATCATCGAGCGGGTGAAGAGCCAGGCCAAGCCGGGCACCCAGGTGGTGATCATGAGCAACGGCGGCTTTGGCGGCCTGCACGGCAAACTGGCCGAGGCGCTGCGATGAACAACGGCCCGGAACGCATCACCCTGGCCATGACCGGTGCCTCGGGCGCCCAGTACGGCCTGCGCCTGCTGGACTGCCTGGTGCGTGAGGACCGAGAGGTGCATTTTCTGATCTCCAAGGCTGCACAATTGGTCATGGCCACGGAAACCGATGTGACCCTGCCGCCCAAGCCGCAGACCATGCAGGCCTTCCTCACCGAATACACCGGTGCGTCGGCGGGGCAGATCCGCGTTTATGGCAAGGAGGACTGGATGTCGCCGGTGGCCTCGGGCTCCGGCTCGCCGGCGGCGATGGTAGTGGTGCCGTGCTCCACCGGCACCTTGTCGGCGATTGCCACCGGTGCCTGCAACAACCTGATCGAGCGCGCCGCGGACGTGACCCTCAAGGAGCGCCGGCAGTTGATTCTGGTGCCTCGCGAGGCGCCGTACTCCAGCATCCACCTGGAGCACATGCTCAAGTTGTCGAACATGGGCGTGACCATTCTGCCGGCCTCGCCGGGCTTCTATCACCAGCCGCAGACTATCGATGACCTGGTGGATTTTGTCGTGGCGCGGATTCTCAATCTGTTGAACATCCCGCAGGACATGTTGCCGCGCTGGGGCGAGCATCATCTGAGCAGCGATGAGTAAGTCCCTGCTGGTGCTGTTGGCCGCCCTGCAACTGGGCGGCTGTGCCACGGCCCGGACCTTGAATGCCGCCCAGCCCGGGGCGCCGGTGGTGTATTCGGGGACGCGCCTGGACTTGTATGCGATGCAGGGTGGGTGCTGCGCCATGGACCGCTTTGGCGCCGAGGCACCGAGCTATCCTGGCGTGGATCTGCCAGCCAGTGCCCTGCTCGATACCCTGTTGCTGCCGCTGTCGGTGCTGACGGTATTGGGGGTGGGGTTTCAGGCAACGGGCGGGTTGTAGTGCTTCGCCGGCAAGCCGGCTCCTACAGGTACGTGCAGGAGCGGCTTGCGGGCGAGCGATTCATTTGCCCAGCTTGCGTAGTTCGTCGGACTCGACGATCCGCGTGCCGGTCTGCTCTTCCAGGGCCAGGCGCCACATGGCCCGGGCCAGTTGGCAGGCTTCGATCCCGCGGTACTTGCCCGGTATCAGCCGCGACAGTGGTCCGGCCAGCTGTTCGCCCAGGCGCGGTTCGATGCGATCCCCCAGCAGCAGGGATGGTCGGCAGATGGTCAGTTGTGGCCAGCCCTGCAGTTTCAGCGCTTCTTCCATTTCACCTTTGACCCGGTTGTAGAAGATCGACGACTTGGGGTCGGCGCCCAGGGCGCTGATCACGATCAGGTGCCGTGCGCCCAGCTCCCGCGCGCGTTTGCCGAAGGCCACCACCATGTCCAGGTCCACCGCACGAAAAGCGGCTTCGGAACCGGCCTGCTTGAGGGTGGTACCCAGGCAGCAGAAGGCGATTTCCACTTTGCCGCTGAGTTGCGGCAGGAATACGGCGGGGTCGCCGACCGGGTTTTCCAGGCGTGGGTGTTCGCTCAGTGGGCGTCTGCTGGGTGCCAGAACACGGATAATGGTGGGCTCGTTGAGCAGACGATCGAGCAGTTGCTCCCCGGTCAGGCCGGAGGCGCCGGCGAGCAGGATATGCTGAGGCGTCAAGTACATGGTCATTCCCCCTTGATACTGTTTCAGCTTAGTTGCTCTGTGCTTCCTTGCTGCTTATAGAGACACTCTGCAGGGCCTTTCGTGCCTGCTGTTTGCGCAATTGTTGCCAATGGGCAATGACGCCTCTGGGCGCCCAGATCTGCGGTTCCGACGCTTCGAAGCCGTCTGCCTGCTCACGCTCGGCAACTATGCCCCGGGCCAGCTTGAATGCATGCTCAAGGTCGTCGGTCTGGTTCAGCGCCTG
Organism: Pseudomonas sp. NFPP12; assembly: GCF_900103205.1. NCBI lineage: Bacteria > Pseudomonadati > Pseudomonadota > Gammaproteobacteria > Pseudomonadales > Pseudomonadaceae > Pseudomonas > Pseudomonas sp. NFPP12. The sequence continues at coordinate 185,621 of NZ_FMWW01000007.1, read as the reverse complement.
GGCGAACAGGGCATCGCCAAAGTAGGTGAAGTCGGCCTCTTCCGAGCAGCCGAAGGACACCCGGTCTGCCTGGGATGCGGTCATGATCAGGGTTCGCTCATCCTTGAGGGCCGGAATGAAGCCGCCGGAGTAGCAGGAAGAGATGACGATGATCTTGTCGCGGTTCTTCAGCGGGGCCAGGGCGGTGGCCAGTTCATCGGCGGGCAGGTCTGCCAGCTCCAGGCGCGGCTGGTCCAGCACCAGTTCGTGGGCGCTGGTGCCGTGGCTGGTGAGGTAGATGAACACCAGGTCTTCCGGGCCGCTGCGTTCGGCCAGGGTCTGGGCGGCGCGGCGCAGGTTTTCCCGGGTGGCCATGGGCCGGTTCATCAGGTGGTCGCGGTGATTGACCAGGCGGATCTGGCCGTAGGCGCCGAAGCGACTGGCGAGCATGTTGCTGACATAGTCGGCCTCGCGCAGGAACACGCTCTGCTTGCCGTCGCCGGCCAGAGTCAGGCTGTAGAGTTCGATGGCCGGGGTGGAGGCGGGCACCGTATCGAGGGCTTCCTTGAGCAAGCGGCCCTGGACCAGCAGCGCAGTTTCCAGCGGGTCTGGCAGTAGCTTGCCATCGGCGTCGCGAACCCGCAGGCCGTTGTTCCACACACCGCTTTGCACGCTGCCATCGCGCAGTACCAGCACGCCGTGGCCTTGGTAGTTGTCACTGTCGAAGCCGCCAACGTAGAAGCTGCCATCGCTGAGGTTGAGCCGCCCCTCACCGCTGAAGCGCCAGTCGCTGAAGGTGCCGACATAGTGGCTGCCGTCGGCGCCGGTCAGTTCGCCCTTGCCACTCAGGGCGCCTTCCTTGAACTGGCCGATCCAGACGTCGCCGTCGGAGTTTTCGTAGCGGCCCTTGCCGTTGAGCTGGTTGTGCTTGAAGCCGCCGACGTAGATGTCGCCTTCGGCACTGTTGAAGGTGCCGTTGCCTTCCAGCTGGCCGTTGACGAAGTTGCCGGTGAACTGGTTGCCGCTGGCGTCGCTGCGCTGGCCTTCGCCATTGGGCTTGCCCTTGGCGAACTGGCCCTGGTACTGGCTGCCGTCGTCCAGTTCCAGGCGCCCGAGGCCCGAATACAGGTCGGCCTTGAATTCGCCGCGGTAGGTCATGCCGTCTTCTTTGAGGGTGCCTTCGCCATCCCGGCGGCCGAGCTTGAAGCCGCCGCTGTAGCTGCTGTCCTTGGTGGTCAGCGTGCCCTGACCATGGAACAGCCCTTGCTGGAACTGGCCGCGATAGACCTCGCCGTTGCTGCCGTGCCATTCCCCCTGGCCATGCCACTGGCCCTTGTCGAACTGGCCGGCGTACCAACTGCCGTTGGGGTAGTCGATGCGCCCTTGTCCCTGGAGCAGGCCATTGACCAGGTCGCCTCGATAGCGCCCGCCGTCCGGCAGGCGGGCATCGGGCGGCAACAGCGATTCGCCGTCGCCACAGGCACTGAGCAATAGGGTCAAAACCAGGGGTGCAAGTGGGCGCATAACGGGTTCCGGATAATTAGGGGACCGAGTATGCCGCAGCGGTGTGTCTTATATATAGAGAGGTTGAGCGAAACAGCGTGAGCTGTTTCGCATCGGAGGGATTTCAGACGAAACAGAGCGACAGCGGCTCGGCGATATAGGCCGGTTTTTCCTGGCCGTCGATTTCCAGGGTGGCGGTCGCCTTGAGCAGCCACTGACCGGGTTTCTTTTCGGTGACTTCAGTCAGGTCGACCTTGAGCCGCACCTTGGAATTGACTGGCACCGGCTGGATGAAACGCACGCTGTCCAGGCCGTAGTTGACCACCATCTTCAGGCCCTGGGGCAGCACGAGGATGTCTTCCATCAGTTTGGGGATCAGCGACAGGGTCAGGAAACCGTGGGCAATGGTGCTGCCGAACGGGGTCTGTGCGGCCTTGACCGGATCCACGTGGATGAACTGGAAGTCACCGGTCGCCTCGGCGAAGAGGTTGATGCGCTCCTGGTCGATGGTGAGCCATGGGGAACGTCCGAGTTCCTTCCCGACATAATCTTTGAGCTCTGCAACAGGAACATGGGGCATTGAGACTCTCCTTGGATCAACGATTTATTAGTATTCGACGTTGTGTGGTGCGCTCTGAAACTTCCACTTTAGATCATCATGGCGATCCTTCCCGGTAAACATCCATGCTTTTGGCGAATGCCGGTTCATAGCACCTGCGTGCTTATAATGCGCGACGGGATCTGGCTGGAGAGGCGGTATGTTGTTACGCGGTTTGACATGGCTGGTGCTGTTCCAATTGCTCGGAACGGCGCTCAATCACCTGCTGTTGCCCGTGCTTCCCGGGCCCATCATCGGCCTGTTGCTGCTGCTGGTTTTCCTGGTGGTGCGCGGTGAAGTGGGCGAGCCGCTGAATCTCGCGGCTGGCAGCCTGCTGCGTTACCTGCCGCTGCTGCTGGTGCCGCCTGCGGTGGGGGTCATGGTCTATGCCCGGGACATCGCCGCGGACTTCTGGGCCATTACCGGCGCGCTGGTGTTGTCCCTGGTGATCTCGATGGCTTTTGTCGGCGTGCTGATGCAGCGCCTGGTCAAGCGCCAGGGCCGGCAGGAGGACAGTCAATGATCTTCGATTGGCAGGGGGCCTGGGCCGCGGTGATCCATCACCCGCTGTTTGGCATCGGCATCACGCTGGGTGCCTATCAACTGGTGCTGGCGGCGTTCGAGAAGACCCGCTGGATGTTCCTGCAGCCGGTGCTGGTGTCCATGCTACTGGTGATCGGCGTGCTGCTCGGCTGCGGCCTGAGCTATGCCGAGTACCGCAAGAGCACCGAAATCCTGAGCATTCTGCTGGGCCCGGCGACGGTAGCCCTGGCGGTGCCGCTGTACCTCAACCTGCGACGGATCCGCCAATTGTTCTGGCCGATATTGGCTACGCTGGTGGTGGGTGGCGTCGTGGCTACCAGCCTGGGCGTACTGCTGGGATGGTGGTTTGGTGCCGAGCACATGATCCTAATGACCATGGCGCCCAAGTCGGTGACCTCGCCCATTGCCATGCTGGTGGCCGAGCAGATTGGTGGCGTGGCGGCGTTGGCGGCGGTCTTCGTGCTGATTACCGGAGTGATCGGAGCGATATTTGGCCCGGGCCTGCTCAACCGTTTGGGGGTGCATGGCCCGGAAGCGCGAGGCATGGCCCTGGGCATGACCGCCCACGCAGTGGGCACCTCGGTGGCCTTGCAGGAAAGTGAGGAGTGCGGCGCCTTTGCGGCGCTGGCGATGAGTCTGATGGGCGTGGCCACGGCAGTGTTGCTGCCGTTGGCGGTGTCGTTGCTGGTTTAAGGAAGGAAGTATGAACCTGGCGCTTTTTCCTCTGAATACCGTGCTGTTTCCCGATTGCATTCTCGATCTGCAGATTTTCGAGGCGCGTTATCTCGACATGATCGGGCGCTGCATGAAGCAGGGCAGCGGGTTTGGGGTGGTGTGCATCCTTGAAGGGGAGGAGGTCGGGACGGCCGCCCAGGGCTATGCGCAAATTGGCTGTGAAGCCTTGATCACCGACTTCCACCAGCAGGACAACGGGCTGCTGGGAATCAGGGTCAGGGGCGGTCGGCGTTTTCGCATTCTGCAAAGCGAAGTGCAGAAAGACCAACTGACGGTGGCCCGGGTGCAATGGCTGGAAGAGGCCCCCGAGCAGCCGTTGCAGGATGAGGATGCGGACCTGATTGCGCTGCTCAAGGCCTTGGCCGAGCATCCGATGGTCGAGGCCCTGGATATGGGGGTCGAGGCTACGGGGCAGCTGTCACTGGCCAATCAGTTGGCCTACCTGCTGCCTTTTTCCGAACAGGACAAGATCGACCTGCTGCAACTGGATGACCCGCAGCAGCGTCTGGATGCCATCCAGCAGTTGCTGGACGAGCTGCAAGGCGAACTCTTCGCCTGAGCCGCAGCCTGTAGTGACGGCCGCAGCTTGCCTCTGGCGCCTTTAATAGGCGTACCGCAGCAGGGCGTGAGGCAAGTGCCGTGTCGCCATGTATCCGCACATCAACAGCATGACCGGCAGTAGTAGCCACCAGGCCCTGGCCGGCATCGGCTTGAGCGGGCCTTGCCATTGGCTCAGGGACAGGCTGGCGGCGCAGACACAGGCCGCGAGCATGGCGCCGGCGAGAATGTCGGTTGGCCAATGGGCCCCCAGATAGACCCGGGACAAGGCAATGGAGGCCGCCGGCAGGCAGCCCAGCAACAGCCAGGTCAGGCGCATGCGGGGTGGCTGGCCACGGCCGGCCAGAACTGCCAGGGTCAAGAACAGGGCGAAAGAGCCGGAAGAGTGACCGCTGGGCATGCTGAAACTGGTGAGAGGCTCGCTCAGCACTTCAGGGCGTACCCGTGCGAAGAACCATTTGCTGCCGGTGTTGGCCAGGGCAGTACACAGCAGGGTCGCTCCGGCGAACGCGGCCTGGCGCCATTGGCGCAGGGCCAGGAGCAGCAGGGTCAGCACTGCGCTGAGGATGAACATGGCGCGGAACTCGCCGATCTGGGTGACCATGACCATGATCTTGTCCAGAGCCGGGTCCCGGTGCTCCTGTACCAGGGCGATCAGGCCCTGGTCGAACTGCGTCAGGTACGGATAGCCGATGAACAGCCCTGCCAGAATCAGCAGGCTCAGGCCGGACATCAACAGGGTTGCCCGGCGATGACGCCGCAGGCTGCTGTTGACACTCAGGCCGACAAGCACCACCAGGCTGCCAATGACGATGCCCGCCTGGGGCCAGAAGCCTTCGGGCAGGGGCAGGCGAATCGCCGCACCCGTGGCCCAGCCCGGCAGCAGATAGGCCAACGACCAGCCCGCCGCCGCCAGCAGGCTGACAGCGAGAAAGCGTGGGAACGGCATGTCGAACATTCCAGCCACCATCGGCAGCATTGGCCGTAGCGGGCCGATGAAGCGGCCCACCAGCAGGCTGGCGATGCCATAGCGCTGGAAGTAGCTTTCCGCACCGCTGATCCATTCAGGGTGGTGACGAAGGCCGGGCAAGCGGCGAATGCCTTGGTGGAAATGCCGTCCCAGCAGATAGGACATCACGTCCCCCAGCAATCCGCCGGCAGCACCCAGGAGCAGGGTTTCCCCCAGTGACAGGGCGCCATTCCCGGCCAGTACCGCAATTGCGAACAGCAGGACCGTGCCCGGCACGATCAGGCCCACGATTGCCAGGCATTCCATGCAGGCCACGATGAACACTGCGGCTGCCAGCCATTGGGGGTTGCTGGTTAGCCAGGCGGTCACGCTGTCGAGCCATGGGCCCATAAATTCAACTCCGTTGTTGTTTTTTGCAGAGGTGGGACGGTGGCGTCAGCCGAGCACCAGGTAGTCGCGCCCTTCGACCTGGCCGCGACGCATTGGGTTGCGCGTGCAGTAGGGGGCGTAGGCGGCATCGACAAAGCGATACATCAGGTGTTCGTCACGCCCATGGGGGATGCCCAGGCGGGTGGTCTGGAGGATGTGTGGCACGGCGGCGCCCACATCTTCGACGAAGAGGATCTCGTGATCGAAGCGTTTCGCATCCCAGACCGGAACCTTCAGGCCCAGGGCCTTGCACAGCAGGGTCTGGCCGGCGCAGAGCTTTTGCGCGGGGCGCGGCCGGCCACTGGCGTCCGGATTGTTAAGCAGCATCTGCGCCAGGCTGGCAGGGCCGGAGACTTCATCGACCCAGGGATAGGCGGACTTGATCAGTACGGCATTGCCAGGGCCCCGGGCGCTGAAGTTCAGGGAGTCGCCGCCGCGGGCGTAGTACATATAGATGTGGCCGCCGTCCAGAAACAAAGCCTTACGCTTTTCTGTGTAGCCGAGGGAGGCGTGGCTGCCTTTTTCCTCGCAGTAATAGGCTTCGGTTTCGATAATGCGCGCGGACAGCCACAGATCGCCGACTTTATGGCGGATGACTTTGCCCAACAGTTCGCGGGCCAAAAGCTCGGCATCACGGTCGAAAAAGCCGTCCGGCAGGGCTTTTGGCAGTTTTGCAGAGGTCAGAATGGACATGGTGGCGAAGGGTTATGGCGGAAAAGGTGACGCAATGGTAACAACTCCAGGCTTAATTCAGGCTGAACGCTGGGTATTTGCACTCCATTTCGACCATCCGCCCGTGACCGCTGTCCGTGGGCCGGCGCGACAGCTATAATCAGCCGCTTTCCTCTTTGCCAAGACCACACCAGACCATGACTGAGTCCGTTCTTGACTACATGACCCGCCTGGGTCGCGCTGCCCGCCAGGCTTCCCGGGTGATCGCCCGTGCCACCACCGCGCAAAAGAATCGTGCGCTGCTGGCGGCTGCCGATGCGTTGGACGCGGCACGACCGGAACTGACTGCGGCCAACGAGCAGGACCTGGCCAACGGCCGGGCCAATGGTCTGGAGCCGGCTCTGCTGGATCGCCTGGCGCTGACCCCGGCGCGTATCGACGAAATGATCGAAGGCCTGCGTCAAGTGGCCAAGCTGCCTGACCCCATCGGTGAAATCCGCGACATGCGCTACCTGCCGTCGGGTATTCAGGTGGGCAAGATGCGCGTGCCCCTGGGGGTGATCGGCATCATCTACGAGTCGCGCCCGAACGTGACCATCGATGCGGCCAGCCTGTGCCTGAAGTCGGGCAACGCCACCATCCTGCGCGGCGGTTCCGAGGCGATCCATTCCAACCGCGCCATCGCCACCTGCATTCAGCAGGGCCTGGCGGCGGCCGACCTGCCGCCTCACGTGGTGCAGGTAGTGGAAACCACCGACCGCGCTGCGGTTGGAGCGCTGATCACCATGCCCGAGTTCGTCGACGTGATCGTGCCCCGTGGCGGCAAGAGCCTGATCGAGCGGGTCAGCCGTGACGCCAAGGTGCCGGTGATCAAGCACCTGGACGGCGTCTGCCACGTGTATATCGATGTCGCGGCGGACTTGGACAAGGCCATTCGCATTGCCGACAACGCCAAGACCCAGCGCTATGCACCGTGCAACACCATGGAAACCCTGCTGGTTCATTCCGCCATTGCCGAGCGCGTATTGCCGCCATTGGCCGCGATCTACCGCGACAAGGGCGTCGAGCTGCGTGGCTGTGCGCAAACCCGCGCACTCCTCGGTGCCGGTGTGTTGGAAGCAACCGAAGAAGACTGGCGCACCGAGTACACCGCGCCGATCCTCTCGATCCGCGTGCTGGACAATCTGGAGCAGGCCATCGAGCACATCAATACCTATGGCTCGCACCACACCGACTCGATCGTCACCGAAAACTTCAGTGACGCCCGGCGCTTCCTTAACGAGGTGGATTCCAGTTCGGTCATGGTCAATGCCTCGACGCGCTTTGCCGACGGCTTCGAGTACGGCCTGGGCGCGGAGATCGGCATTTCCACCGACAAGCTGCACGCCCGTGGCCCGGTTGGGCTGGAAGGGCTGACCAGCGAGAAGTACGTAGTCTTTGGCGACGGTCACGTGCGTACTTGATGGGCAAACGTATCGGTCTGCTGGGCGGCACCTTCGATCCAGTGCATATCGGCCACTTGCGTGGCGCGCTGGAGGTGGCGGAATCCATGCAACTCGATGAGCTGCGCCTGGTACCCAGTGCCAGGCCGCCCCATCGGGATACACCGCAGGTGTCGGCTCTCGATCGTCTGGCGATGGTCGAGTGTGCGGTGGCGGGCGTTTCACCCCTGGTGGTGGACGACCGTGAGCTGAAACGGGACAAGCCGTCCTACACCATCGACACCCTGGAACAGATGCGGGCCGAGCTGGCCGCAGATGACCAGTTGTTTCTGTTACTGGGCTGGGACGCGTTTTGCGGCCTGCCCACCTGGCATCGTTGGGAAGAGTTACTCCAGCATTGCCACATCCTGGTGCTGCAACGCCCGGATGCCGACAGCGAACCGCCGGATGCCTTGCGCAACCTGCTGGCAGCGCGTTCGGTGAGCGACCCTTTGGCCCTGCAAGGGCCTGGGGGACACATTGCATTCGTCTGGCAGACGCCGCTCGCGGTGTCCGCCACCCAGATCCGTCAACTGCTGGCCAGCGGTAAGTCGGTACGTTTCCTGGTGCCTGACGCGGTCCTGGCCTATATCGATGCACACGGGCTTTACCGTGCGCCGAACTGAAGGAGCGCTGCCGGCCTGTGCTGAGCGGCGTTCCAAACATACGAGCTAAACGAGTTTTATATGACTAACCAAGTAATGAAAGGCGAAGATCTGGTCAAGGTGGCTGTCGCCGCGCTGGAAGACGTCAAGGCCCAGGACGTCCTGGTGATCGATGTTCGCGACAAGCAGAGCATCACTGACTACATGATCATCGCTACCGGTACCTCCAACCGCCAGATCGGCGCGATGCTGGAAAAGGTCCGTGAAATGGTCAAGGCCCAGGGCGTGCGCCCATTGGGTGAAGAAGGCAAGGGCGACAGTGACTGGGTGCTGCTGGACCTGGACGACGTGATCGTGCACATGATGACCGCCTCGGCTCGTCAGTTCTACGACCTGGAGCGTCTGTGGCAGGGCGCCGAGCAGAGCCGCGCGGCCGATGGCAAGCACCACAGCCCGGAGCATGGCCACGAGCACTTCACCAAGCTCAACAAAGACCAGCAATAAGGGACGGCTGTGCGCCTGCGTCTGATCGCTGTCGGTTCACGCATGCCCAAGTGGGTGGAAGAGGGTTGGCACGAGTATGCCAAGCGTCTGCCATCCGAGCTGGCGTTGGAACTGGTGGAAATTCCGCTCAATACCCGGGGCAAGAACGCCGACGTGGCTCGCTTCATCCGTCAGGAGGGCGAGGCCATGCTGGCCAAGGTCGGGCATAACGAGCGCATCGTCACCCTCGAGGTGCATGGCAAACCCTGGAGCACCGAGCAACTGGCGGTGGAACTGGATCGCTGGCGTCTCGATTCGCGCACCGTGAATTTCATGGTCGGCGGCCCGGAAGGGCTGGCGCCGGAGGTCTGTGCGCGGGCGGATCAGCGCTGGTCGCTGTCGCCGCTGACCTTGCCGCACCCGCTGGTACGGATTCTCATCGGTGAACAGCTGTATCGCGCCTGGACCGTGCTGTCCGGGCACCCTTACCACAAGTAGCCCGCGCCCCTCATGTCCCAGCCGATCCGCATCAAGGACCACGAAAAAGACGCCCGTCTGGTGCGTGGCCGTGTCGTGTTCGGCGCCATCATGGTGGTTTGCCTGATCGGTGTGCTGATTGCCCGGCTGTATTACCTGCAGGTGATCCAGTACGACTATCACTCCACCCTTTCGGAGAACAACCGAGTCCACGTGCAGCCGATTCCACCGACTCGCGGGTTGATTTTCGACCGCAATGGCGTGGTGGTGGCGGACAACCGGCCCAGCTTCAGCCTGAGCATGACCCGCGAGCGCTCTGGCGACTGGCAGCAGGTGCTCGACGTGATCGTCGAGGTGCTGGAGCTGACTCCGGAAGACCGGGTGCTGTTTGAAAAGCGCATGAAGCAGGGGCGTCGGCCTTTCGAGCCGGTGCCGATCCTGTTCGAGCTGACGGAAGAGCAGATCGCCCGGATCGCGGTGAACCAGTTCCGCCTGCCCGGTGTGGAAGTGGTGGCCCAGTTGGTCCGGCATTACCCCCAGGGCGCGCATTTTGCGCACTCCGTGGGCTATATGGGGCGGATCAACGAGAAAGAGCTCAAGTCCCTCGATCCGGTGAACTACAGCGGCACCCACCATATCGGCAAGACCGGCATCGAGCGCTTCTACGAGCCTGAGCTGCACGGCCAGGTGGGTTACGAAGAGGTCGAGACCAATGCCCGTGGCCGGGTGCTGCGGGTGCTCAAGCGCACCGACCCGATTCCCGGCAAGGACATTGTCCTGAGCCTGGACATCAAGTTGCAGGAAGCCGCGGAACTTGCCCTGGGCGGGCGCCGTGGCGCGGTGGTAGCCCTGGATCCGAGTACCGGTGAAGTGCTGGCGATGGTCAGCCAGCCGAGCTTCGACCCCAACCTGTTCGTCACCGGCATCAGCTTCAAGGCCTATGCCGAGCTGCGCGATTCCATCGACCGGCCGCTGTTCAACCGGGTGCTGCGGGGCCTCTATCCGCCGGGTTCGACCATCAAGCCGGCGGTGGCCATTGCCGGGCTGGATGCCGGCGTGGTCACGGCTTCGACCCGGGTCTACGACCCGGGCTACTACCAGTTGCCCAACTACGACCACAAGTACCGCAACTGGAACCGTACCGGTGACGGTTATGTCGACCTGGATACCGCGATCATGCGGTCCAACGACACCTATTTCTACGACCTGGCCCACAAGCTGGGGATCGACCGGCTGTCCGCCTACATGAGCAAGTTCGGTATCGGCCAGAAGGTCTCTTTGGACATGTTCGAGGAGTCGCCGGGCTTGATGCCGACCCGCGAATGGAAGCGCGCCACCCGGCGCCAGGCCTGGTTCCCGGGGGAGACCCTGATTCTCGGGATCGGCCAGGGATACATGCAGTCCACGCCGTTGCAGCTGGCCCAGGCCACCGCCCTGGTCGCCAGCAAGGGCAAGTGGAACCGGCCGCACCTGGCCAAAAGCATCGAGGGCGAGAAGCCGGTGGATCACAACCCGATGCCGGACATTGTCCTGCGTGACCCCTCGGACTGGACGAAGGTCAACCATGGCATGCAGCAGGTGATGCACGGTGCCCGGGGCACCGCGCGCAAGGCTGCGGCCGGTTCGCCGTACCGGATTGCCGGCAAGAGTGGTACCGCCCAGGTGGTGGCGATCAAGCAGGGCGAGAAGTACGACCGCTCCAAGGTCCAGGAACGGCATCGTGACCACGCCTTGTTCGTCGGCTTCGCGCCGGCGGAAAACCCCAAGATCGTGGTCTCGGTCATGGTCGAGAACGGTGAGTCGGGCTCCGGCGTCGCGGCACCGGTAGTGCGTCAGGTGATGGACGCCTGGCTTCTCGGCCAGGACGGCCAGCTCAAGCCCGAGTTCGCCAGCCCTATCAGCGCGGAGGCTACGGCCCGTGAAGAGTAATTTTGACCGCATCCTCTCCAGTGAGGATGTGATGCGCCGTCGCGCGACGCTGTTGCAGCGCCTGCATATCGATGGCCCGCTGCTGGTGCTGCTGCTGACCCTGGCTGCCGGCAGCCTGTTCGTGCTGTATTCCGCCAGCGGCAAGAGTTGGGACCTGCTGGCCAAGCAGGCCACTTCATTCGGTATCGGCCTGGTGTCGATGATCGTCATCGCCCAGTTCGAGCCGCGCTTCATGGCCCGCTGGGTGCCGCTGGGCTACGTGTTCGGCGTGGTGCTGCTGGTGGTGGTAGATGTCATGGGCCACAACGCCATGGGAGCGACCCGCTGGATCAACATCCCCGGGGTGATCCGCTTCCAGCCATCGGAGTTCATGAAGATCATCATGCCGGCGACCATCGCCTGGTACCTGTCCAAGCGCACCCTGCCACCCCATCTCAAGCATGTGGGGATCAGCCTGGTGCTGATTGGCATTCCGTTCATCCTGATCGTGCGCCAGCCTGACCTGGGTACGGCCTTGCTGATCCTGGCCGGCGGCACCTTCGTGCTGTTCATGGGCGGCCTGCGCTGGCGCTGGATCCTCAGCGTGCTGGCGGCTGCGGTTCCCGTGGCCATCGCCATGTGGTTCTTCATCATGCACGACTACCAGAAGCAGCGGATCCTGACTTTCCTCGACCCGGAGAGCGATCCGCTGGGCACCGGCTGGAACATCATCCAGTCCAAGGCCGCCATCGGCTCCGGTGGGGTGTTCGGCAAGGGCTGGCTGCTGGGCACCCAGTCGCACCTGGACTTTTTGCCGGAGAGCCACACCGACTTCATTATCGCTGTCATGGGTGAGGAGTTCGGCCTGGTGGGCATCTGTGCGCTGCTGCTGATCTACCTGCTGCTGATCGGGCGCGGGCTGGTGATCACCGCCCAGGCCCAGACACTGTTTGGCAAATTGCTCGCGGGCAGCCTGACCATGACGTTTTTTGTTTACGTTTTCGTCAACATCGGTATGGTCAGTGGCTTGTTGCCGGTCGTAGGGGTGCCGTTGCCGTTCATTAGCTACGGAGGAACTTCGCTGGTGACGCTACTGTCAGCGTTTGGGGTTTTGATGTCGATCCATACCCATCGCAAGTGGATCGCGCAGGTTTGATTAAGGTGAAGAATTCAATGCAAGCAATGCGTGGCTGGGCCGCTCGGCAGGCGCCGTGGGTCGGTCTGGTAAGCATCCTTGGTGCAGCGCAGCCCGCGTTCGCCGGTGATTACGAAGGTTCGCCCCAGGTGGCCGAATTCGTGGGCGAAATGACTCGGGACTATGGTTTTGCCGGGGAACAGCTGATGGCTGTGTTCCGCGAGGCCGAGCGCAAGCAGTCGATTCTTGACGCCATTTCGCGGCCCGCCGAGCGGGTCAAGCAGTGGAAGGAATACCGGCCGATGTTCATCACCGACGCGCGCATTGCCCGCGGTGTGGATTTCTGGCGCCAGCATGAAGCGGTGCTGGCCCGCGCCGAGCAGGAATATGGCGTACCGGCCCAGGTAATTGTCTCGATCATCGGCGTTGAAACCTTTTTCGGTCGAAATACCGGGAATTACCGGGTGATCGACGCATTGTCCACCCTGGGGTTCGATTATCCACCCCGTGCCGAGTTCTTCCGCAAGGAACTGCGCGAGTTTCTGCTGCTGGCGCGTGAGGAGCAGGTCGATCCATTGAGCCTCAAGGGTTCCTACGCCGGAGCCATGGGCCTACCACAGTTCATGCCCAGCAGTTTTCGGGCTTATGCGGTGGACTTCGACGGTGACGGCCACATCAATATCTGGACCAACCCCGATGATGCCATCGGCAGTGTGGCCAGCTATTTCAAACGCCACGGCTGGGTGGCCGGCGAACCGGTGGTCAGTCGCGCCGATGTGCGTGGCGATCGGGTAGATGAAGGCTTGACCACCGGGATCGAACCGACGAAAACCGTCGGGGAGTTGCGGGCCCTGGGCTGGTCGAGTCATGATGCGCTGCGCGATGATATGCCGGTCACCGCTTTCCGTCTGGAAGGTGACAATGGCCCGGAATACTGGATGGGCCTGAAGAATTTTTACGCGATCACTCGCTATAACCGCAGCGTGATGTACGCCATGGCCGTACATCAGTTGTCTGAACAGCTGGTCCAAGCACGGGGCGTCAAGTAATGCTGGCAATGCCAATTCGCAAACCCCTGAAGCTGGTGGCTTTTGCCGCGTTGTCCTTGCTGGTGGTCAGTTGCTCGACGAGTCGCTCGCCGCAGCAGAAATCTTCCACCGCTGTGCGTTCCATGCCGGGCCTGGACGTCAACCGCGCCCACAAGGATGGCGCACCGTGGTGGGATGTCGACGTTTCGCGCATCCCCGATGCGACCCCGACCCTGCATACCGGCCCCTACAAGGCCAACCCCTACACGGTACTGGGCAAGACCTATTTCCCCATCCAGGAATCGAAGAACTACGTGGCCTCCGGCACGGCGTCCTGGTATGGCACCAAGTTCCACGGCCAGAACACCGCCAATGGCGAGGTCTATGACCTGTACGGCATGAGTGCCGCGCACAAGACCCTGCCGTTGCCCAGTTACGTGAAGGTCACCAACCTGGACAACAATCGCAGCGTGATCCTGCGGGTCAACGACCGTGGGCCGTTCTATTCCGACCGGATCATCGACCTTTCCTACGCCGCGGCCAAGAAGCTCGGCTATGCCGAGACCGGCACCGCCCGGGTCAAGGTCGAGGGCATCGATCCGCAGCAATGGTGGGCTCAGCGTGGCCGTCCGGCGCCGCTGATGCTCAACGAGCCGCAAGTGGCGCAGAATAGCGCGCCGGTGGTCACGGCCTCGGCCGGCACTGTCGAACAATGGACCCCGCCGCCCCAGCAGCACGCGGCGGCTGTGGTTCCCGTACAAGTGAAAAACACGGCAGCAGCTTCTGGCCAGTATCTGCAGGTGGGCGCCTTCGCCAACCCTGACGCTGCCGAGCTGTTGAGGTCGAAATTGAGTGGCATGGTGAGCGCCCCGGTGTTCATCAGCTCGATCGTCCGCAATCAACAGACGCTGCATCGGGTCCGCCTGGGGCCATTCGGCACGCCGGGTGAGGCCCAGCAAGCGCAGAACAGCGTACGCCTGGCGAACCTTGGGCAGGCCAGCGTGGTCTCTGCCGAGTAAGAATACTGAAGATTGAAGATCCGCTTGCGGTATTGGGGGGTGGGTCCTGGTTGTTGGCTCGTCGAACAACAAAAGCCCGGCAAGGGTCAGTGAGTGAACAACTGCACACGCGACAGCCCTTTAGAAGGCTGTCTGAAATAGTTTTGCCCGCAAGGGCAAGTTTCCATTAGCAACTTCGAGAGACGGATGAACATCACCACCTTTGCCAAACGCCTGTGCCTGCTTGTCCCGCTGATCATCACGCCCGCCGCCTGGGCGGTCGAAGCGATGCCGTCGCCACCACAACTGGCCGCCAAATCCTATGTGCTCATGGACGCCAGCAGCGGTAACGTGCTGGTGGAGAACAATGGTGACCAGCGCCTGCCGCCGGCCAGCCTGACCAAACTGATGACCGCCTACATCGCGACCCTGGAAATCCGTCGCGGCCAGATCGGCGAGAACGATCCGGTGACCGTCAGCGAGAACGCCTGGCGTACCGGCGGCTCGCGGATGTTCATCAAGGTGGGTTCGCAAGTCACCGTCAGCGACCTGCTGCACGGCATCATCATCCAGTCGGGCAACGACGCCAGCGTCGCGGTTTCCGAGCATATCGCCGGTAGCGAAGACGCGTTCGCCGACATGATGAACAAGACGGCTACCGACCTGGGCATGAGCAACAGCCACTTCATGAACCCTACCGGCCTGCCGAACCCAGAGCACTACTCGTCGGCCCACGACATGGCGGTGCTGGCTCGCGCGATCATCCACGAAGACCCTGCGCACTACGCGATCTACTCGCAGAAGGAGTTCTTCTGGAACGGCATCAAGCAACCCAACCGCAACCTGCTGCTGTGGCGCGACAAGACCGTTGATGGCCTGAAGACCGGCCATACCGACGAAGCCGGCTACTGCATGGTGTCCTCGGCGGTGCGTGATGG
Source organism: Pseudomonas sp. NFPP12 (assembly GCF_900103205.1). Classification (NCBI taxonomy): domain Bacteria; kingdom Pseudomonadati; phylum Pseudomonadota; class Gammaproteobacteria; order Pseudomonadales; family Pseudomonadaceae; genus Pseudomonas; species Pseudomonas sp. NFPP12. The sequence goes on along the minus strand of NZ_FMWW01000007.1, from coordinate 170,581 downwards.
CATGCGCCTGATCGCCGTGGTGTTCGGAACCAACAGCGAACAGGCTCGTGCTGCTGAAACCCAGAAGCTGCTGACTTACGGTTTCCGTTTCTTCGAAACCCAGACCTTCTACCAGAAGGGCACCGAGCTGGCCCAGGCCCAGGTCTGGAAGGGCACCACTCATCAGGTCAAAGCCGGTCTGGCCGAAGACCTGACCATGACTATGCCTAAAGGCCAATTGAAAAAGCTCGCCGCCAGCATGACCATGAACCCGCAACTGATCGCGCCGATCGCCAAGGGCGACGTGATTGGTAAAGTCGAAGTGAAACTGGACGACAAGGTGGTGCACAGCGCTGATCTGATCGCCCTGGAAGCGGTCGACGAAGGTGGTATCTTCCGTCGCATGTGGGATAGCATCCGTCTATTCTTCTACGGCTTGTTCAACTGATATTGTCGACCTGCGTGGCCCTCGTTCCCCAGTGGAGCGGGGGCCATGTCCGTCGTCCGGCTATACGAGGCCGTTACCGCCATGACAGACACTGACGTTAAGTCGCACAAGATTGAGTTTCCCGTCGATGACTATCCGATCAAGGTGATCGGTGACACGGTTGTCGGCTTCAAGGACACCGTGATTGAGATCCTTGCCAAGTACGCCAAGCTGGACATCAAGTCCCTGGCCGAGCGTCAAAGCAGCAACGGCAAGTACACCACCGTACAACTGCACATCACCGCCACCGGTGAAGACCAACTGCGTGATATCAATAGTGCCCTGCGTGCTACCGGTGTCGTCCACATGGTGCTGTGATGCCACAGACGCTGGGCTTTCGTGAGCTTGGCCAGATGGCTTACGAGCCGGTCTGGCAAGCGATGCAGCGCTTTACCAATGAACGCGGTACCGATGCACCGGATGAAGTCTGGCTGGTGCAGCATCCACCGGTATTCACCCAGGGCCAGGCCGGCAAGGCCGAGCACCTGTTGCTCCCGGGGGATATCCCCGTGGTGCAGGTGGACCGCGGCGGCCAGGTGACCTATCACGGCCCTGGCCAACTGGTGGCCTACCTGCTGCTGGATGTGCGCCGATTAGGTTTCGGTGTGCGGGACCTGGTCAACCGCATGGAGCACTGCCTGATCGAGCTGCTGGCCAGCTACGGCGTGCCGGCGGCGGCCAAGCCCGATGCACCGGGCGTCTACGTCAATGGGGCGAAAATCGCCTCCCTGGGCCTGCGTATCCGTCACGGATGCTCTTTTCACGGTCTGGCCTTGAACGTGGACATGGATTTGCAGCCGTTTCGACGGATTAACCCCTGTGGTTATGCCGGGTTGGCGATGACCCAGCTGAGCGACCATGCAGGGCCGATTGAATTTGCCGAGGTAAGTGCCCGGCTGCGTGCGCAGCTCGTCAAACACCTCGACTATGCTGAGCAGACGACCCTAACGGGCGGAATCGACTGATATGACTACTGCGCAAGACGCTGTTCAAACCCTGATCCCGACGCTGGATATCTCCGAGCGAGCGGCCCGTCCGAAAGTTGAAACCGGCGTCAAATTGCGCGGTGCGGAAAAGGTCGCGCGCATTCCGGTGAAGATCATTCCGACTACCGAACTGCCGAAGAAACCGGACTGGATTCGCGTACGCATCCCCGTCTCCCCGGAAGTCGATCGGATCAAGCAGCTGCTGCGCAAGCACAAGCTGCACAGCGTCTGCGAAGAGGCGTCCTGCCCGAACCTGGGCGAGTGCTTCTCCGGCGGCACCGCGACCTTCATGATCATGGGCGACATCTGCACCCGTCGTTGCCCCTTCTGTGACGTTGGTCATGGCCGTCCGAAGCCTCTGGATGTCGACGAGCCGATGAACCTGGCGGTGGCCATCGCCGATCTGCGCCTGAAATACGTGGTGATCACCTCGGTGGACCGCGATGACCTGCGTGACGGCGGTGCCCAGCACTTTGCCGACTGCATCCGTGAAATCCGCAAGTTGTCGCCGAACGTGCAGTTGGAAACCCTGGTTCCCGACTACCGTGGCCGCATGGATGTCGCCCTGGAAATCACCGCAGCCACGCCGCCGGACGTGTTCAACCACAACCTGGAAACCGTGCCGCGCCTGTACAAGGCCGCCCGTCCTGGCTCGGACTACCAGTGGTCGCTGACCCTGCTGCAGAAATTCAAGCAACTGGTGCCGCATGTGCCCACCAAGTCCGGGCTGATGCTGGGCCTGGGTGAAACCGATGACGAAGTCATCGAGGTCATGAAGCGCATGCGCGAGCACGACATCGACATGCTGACCCTTGGCCAGTACCTGCAACCGTCGCGCAACCACCTGCCGGTCCAGCGCTTCGTGCACCCTGACACCTTCGCCTGGTTCGCCGAGGAAGGTTATCGGATGGGCTTCAAGAACGTTGCTTCCGGCCCGCTGGTACGTTCTTCGTACCATGCCGACGAACAAGCGAAACTGGCCAAGGCAGGCCTGGTTTCCTGATCTGCCTGCCCGCAAGGCGCACGTCTTGCGGGCAGTTCCCCGGCTCTTTCGAGCACTTTCGCAGCGCCCGCCGCTTTTTAAATCCCGCCTCTTCTGTTTGACACCATTCATGGCTACTGTGCTTGGGTGAATTCACACAGGGAGAATCTGCATGCCTATCCAACCGACTGCTGCGCTGAACGCCCACCTGCCGGTGCCGGCGCTGGCCGCAGAAGGCGTTATCGGCCTTATTGCACCTGCCGGTCCCGCAGCGCTGGATACTGAAAAAGCCCACCAATGGATGCGCTCCAGGGGATACAGCCTACGGATCTTCCCGGGTGTCGGGTTGCAGGAGGGGTACCTGGCCGGTAGCGACGAAGCGCGCCTCAAGGACCTGCATGAGGCTTTCGCCGACACGGACATAGACGCCATTCTGTGCCTGCGTGGCGGCTACGGCAGCCCCCGCCTGCTGGACAAGATCGATTTCGATCTGTTGCGGCGCAATCCCAAGCCCTTTGTCGGCTACAGCGATATCACCGCCCTGCACCTGGCGATCAACCGTTATGCCGGATTTGTGAGCTTTCACGGGCCGATGCTCAACGCCGACCTGTTGGGCGACAAGCAGGCGCCCACCGAGGCCTCCTTTTTCAATCTGCTTCGAGGCCAGGCCCGGGCTGGCAGCCTGCTGCCCCATCCCGTGGCCTTCCCCTTGACCACCATCGAGCCGGGCATTGCGCTGGGCTCCCTGCTGGGCGGGAACCTGTCGCTGATCGCCAGTACCCTGGGCACCCCGTATGAGATCAATACCGACGGCATCATCCTGTTTATCGAGGATGTCAATGAGCCGCTGTACCGCATAGATCGCCTGCTCAATCACCTGCGCCTGGCCGGCAAGCTGGAAAATCTGCGTGGGGTATTGGTGGGGGATGTGGCCGGTGTGGATTTTGCGGCGTTGTGCGCTTTGCTCAAGCAGACCTTCGAACCGCTGCGGATTCCGGTGCTGGCGGGATGGCGCAGTGGTCACTGCGACCCCAACCTGACCTTGCCCATGGGCGCGTTGGTCAGGCTGGATGCGGGAGCCAGGGAAGTGACCCTGGCGCAGGATGTGGTCTTCAAGTAATCGCAGGGCCGGAGAGGGGAGTGTTTCCACTGCGCCGGACCGGCTCCTAACGATTGCGCAGGCTTTCCAGCAGCTTGTGGGTCGGATAGCCATCCGCGGGCCAGCCCAGTGCCTGTTGGGCATTGCGAATGGCCTTGCGGGTGTTGGCGCCGATGATGCCGTCGGGATTACCGGCGTCATAGCTGTTGGCTCTGAGCAGTGTCTGTAGCTCGATGCGCTCGGAGCGGCTCAGGGGCAGGTCGTCCTTGGGCCAGCTGCCGCTGATCTGGCCGGCTCCGCCGAAGCGTTCGGAGAGCAGGTTCACCGCCAGGGCATAGGACGAGGAGTTGTTGTATTTGAGCACTGCCCGGAAGTTGTCCAGGATCAGGAACGCCGGGCCGCGGTAACCCGCTGGCAAGAGCAGTGAGGCCGACAGGTGTTCCGAGCCGTAAGGCAGGGCCTTGCCATTGGCAGGAGTCATGCCCAGGCGCATCCATTCGCCCACGGTCTTGCGGGTGGAGGCGTCGGCCAGGGCGTAGTCGAAACCACTGTTGAGCTGTACTTCAAGACCCCAGGGCTGTCCTTGCTGCCAGCCGGAACTCTGCAGATAGTGCGCGGTGGAGGCCAGTGCATCGGCCGGGCTGTTCCAAATATCCCGGCGGCCATCGCCGTCGAAGTCCACGGCGTGGGTGTTGTAGGTGGTGGGAATGAACTGGGTCTGGCCCATGGCTCCGGCCCAGGAGCCGAGCATTTTCTCGGGCTGTATATCGCCATGCTGGATGATCTGCAGCGCAGCGATCAATTGGCTGTTGGCAAACGCCGGGCGCCGACCTTCATAGGCCAGGGTGGCCAGGGAGCGAATGACCGATTTGTTGCCCTGGAAGTCGCCGAAATTGCTTTCCATGCCCCATACCGCCACCAATGCCTGGCGGTCGACGCCGTAGCGCTGTTCGATCCGTTGCAGGATGTCGCTGTACTGCACCAGCAGTGCCTGGCCCTTGCGTACCCGGACCGGGGACAGCGCCCCCTCCAGGTATTCCCATACTGGGCGGCTGAACTCGGGCTGGCTGCGGTCGGCCTTGATCACGCTCATGTCCGGTGTCACGCCGGCAAAGGCGCGATCAAATACTTCGGCACGGATACCGGCGCCCAAGGCTTCGGCACGGAAGGCGTTCAACCATTGGTCAAAGGTCTGGGTGGGCTGGATATCCAGGTTGTCGACGGTCAGGGGCGCGACAGTGGCAGGTGCGGCAAGAGGGGCTGCCTGGAGGTTGGGCAGTGGCTGGGCGTCGGCGGCGGTGGGTTTTTCCGCGCAGGCGACTAGCAGAATAAGGCTGGAGGCAGCGATCAGTTGGCGCATGTGCCAACGACGGGAAAGACAAAAGGGCATGCACGGGTCCAGAGAGAATAACAATCAGGTGCAGACCTTATCATGCCGGCGGGGTTCTGGGCTTCAGGCAGCCAGAAAGTAAGAAGCCTCCCAGCTTTTAGACTGGAAGGCTTCGCGGCGGTAGCTGCCTTTGCCCTTGGCCGGGCGTTCCTGACGGCTGCGGAACAGTGGCTGGGCGACGATGGATTTGGCCTTGTTGGGGCCATGCTTGGATGGCTTGCTCATGCTCAGTACTCACTTTGGGAGGGAGGTGTTGCGGCGCAGATCATCGGCCAGAGTCGGGCCGCTGTCCAGCATCATGGATGCAGAAAATTGTAAGCGTGACGGGGTGGCAGCTTTACTCGGCCGCAAGCGCCAGGCGCTGGCCGGCCATCAGCAGCGATAAGCGGCTCAGGCTGCTCCAGGGCGAGCCACTGGCCTGTCCCTTGATCTGCGCATCAATGCGCTGGGCATCGAGCAGCAGTTGGCCCCAGCGTTGTGCGGAGTAGCGCTGCAGGGCTTTGCTCATCAGGGGTTTGCGTTTGTCCCAGACGGGCGGGCGAGCCTGGCTGAAGACCTTGTCCAATGGCACGCCCTGGCTGAACTGCAGGGCCAGGTTGGCCAGCAGGCGCAGTTCCCGGGACAGTGCCCAGAGAATCACCGGTGGTTCCACGCCTTCGCCGCGCAAGCCTTCCAGCATGCGCAGGGCATGGGCCGCCTCACCATTGAGGATGGCGTCCACCAGGCCGAATACGTCGAAGCGGGCACTGTCGGCCACCGCCGCCTGGACCGTTTCGACGGTAATCTGCCCGCCCTCGGCCATCAGCTTGAGCTTCTCGATTTCCTGGGCTGCGGCCAGCAGGTTGCCTTCGACCCGGGCGGCGATCAATTCGACGGCATCCTGGCTGGCGGACAAGCCGGCCTGGGACAGGCGCTGGCGAATCCACTGCGGCAGCTGGTTGGCATCCACCGGCCAGATCTGTACGAACTGAGTCTGGACACCCTCGACCAGAGCCTTGCCCCATTTGGTTTTCTGCGCGCTGCCATCGAGTTTGGGCAGGCTGATCAACAGCACTGTGTCTTCGGCAGGCCGCGAACAGTATTCGATCAGCGCTGCTGCGCCTTTGTCACCAGGCTTGCCCGAGGGCAGGCGCAATTCCAGCAGGCGTTTTTCAGCGAACAGCGACATGCTGGCGCCTGCTTGCAGCAGGGTGCCCCAGTCGAAGCTGGCATCGGCGCTGAATACCTGGCGCTCATCGAACCCCTGCTGGCGTACGGCAGAGCGAATGGCGTCGGCGGCTTCCTGGCAGAGCAGGGGATCATCGCCGCTGATCACGTAGATCGGCGCGAGAGTGCCTTGCAGGTGTTTGCCGAGTTGTGCAGGGGCGAGTTTCATAGGCGGGTGCCAGGGGGGCGCCGGAGCGCCCCGCGTGGCTTACTGGTTCGGCAGTTCCATAGGGGACTGTTGCGGGGTTTCCGCCTCAGCCTTGCGTGCGGCTTCCAGGGCGTCGGCTTCTGCCTTGGCCTTGGCTTCGGCGGTCGCCTGCAGCTGGGCAAGCTGGTCCGGGGTCAGCAATTGCAGACGGATCAGCATGCGCTGGATCAGGTCGCGACGCATTTCCTTGCGGGTCTCGGAAGACTCCTGGTCGGAACCGGTGATGTTGTTGCCGTCGTGCAGGAAGACTTTCTGCACTTCCAGTTTGTCGTCCAGCAGGTGCAGGTTGTCGTGAGTCAGGATCTCATACTTGAGCGTGGTGCCAATCTCGTACTCGGCCGAGCTGCCACCGCCGGTGTAGCTGAGGGTACGCTGGGAGTTCTCCTCGCTCAGCAGCACCAGCTTGTAAGGTGCGCCGGCGTGCACTCGCACACCGCTGCTTTCCAGCTGTTGCTTGAGCATCTTGATGGTGGTGCCGTAGGCGTCCCGGGCGCTCAGGTCCAGTTCCTTGATGGACAGCTCCTGGGTTCCAGTACCGCGCAGCTGGAAGCCACAGGCGCTCAGCAGCACGGCCAGGCCCATCACCAGCAGATTACGTTTGATCATGTATTGCTCCCCTTGAAACCAGATGGGCCAACCTTGTGGCCCTGGAGGTTTTATTCGGCGCCCGATCCTGGACCGTGCGCCTGATCCAATTAGCTGGCGACGATGTTGACCAGTTTGCCCGGCACCACGATGACCTTGCGAATCGTCAGGCCTTCGGTGAAGCGCAGTACGTTCTCGTTGCTGCGAGCGGCCGCTTCGACTTCTTCACGGCTGGCGCTGGCTGGCATCTCGATCTGGCCACGCAGTTTGCCGTTGACCTGGATCACCAGTTGCAAGCTGTCCTGCACCAGCGCGCTTTCGTCCAAGGCTGGCCAGCCGGCATCGATGATCGCGCCGCTTTGACCCAGTTGGCCCCACAGCTCATGGCTGATGTGTGGAGTGATCGGGGCGAGCAACAGGGCTACGGTCTGCAAGCCTTCCTGCAGCAGTGCACGGTCCTGCTCGCTGCCTTGCGGCGCTTTTTCCAGGACGTTCATCAGAGTCATCACCTGGGCGATGGCGGTGTTGAATTTGTGATGCTGACCCACGTCCTGGCTGGCCTGCTTGATGGCCAGGTGGATTGCACGGCGAATGGCTTTCTGTTCGTCGCTCAGTGTCGCTACATCCAGAGCCCCCGGCAGCCCCTGGCTGACGTGGGCCTGGGCCAGGCGCCAGACGCGCTTGAGGAAGCGGTGCGCGCCTTCAACGCCAGAGTCGGACCATTCCAGGCTCATGTCGGGCGGCGAGGCGAACATCATGAACAGGCGGCAGGTATCGGCGCCGTATTGTTCGATCATCGATTGCGGGTCGACGCCATTGTTCTTCGACTTGGCCATCTTCTCGGTGCCGCCGATCTCCACCGGCAGGCCGTCGGAGATGAGTTTGGCGCCAATGATCTTGGCCTTGCTGTCACGCTCCAGCTCGACATCCGCCGGGTTGTACCAGGTGTAGCTGCCATTGGCTTCGCGACGGTAGTAGGTCTCGGCAATCACCATGCCCTGGGTGAGCAGGTTCTTGAACGGCTCGTTGGAACTCACCAGGCCTTCGTCACGCATCAGCTTGTGGAAGAAACGCGCGTAGAGCAGGTGCAGGATGGCGTGTTCGATACCGCCGATGTACTGATCCACCGGCAACCAGTGGTTGGCCGCGGCCGGATCTACCAGGCCGCCTTCATAGTGCGGCGAGGCGTAACGGGCGTAGTACCACGAGGACTCGACGAAGGTGTCCATGGTGTCGGTTTCACGCTTGGCAGGTGCTCCGCATTTCGGGCAGTTGCACTCGTAGAACTCGGGCATGCGCGCCAGTGGCGAACCGGCGCCATCAGGAACCACGTCTTCCGGCAATACCACCGGCAACTGCTCTTGCGGGACGGGTACATCGCCGCAGCTGTCGCAGTGGATGATCGGGATCGGGCAGCCCCAGTAGCGCTGGCGGCTGATGCCCCAGTCCCGCAGGCGGAACTGGGTGCGCGATTGGCCGAGGTTCTTCTTCAGCAGCGCCACTTCGATGGCATCGAACGCGCCAGGGAAGTCCAGGCCGTTGAACTCGCCGGAGTTGATCAGCTCGCCATGCTCGCCGTAAGCGTCCTGCCAGGGCGCCGGAGTTTCATCGCCAGCGCTGGTGCGTACCACGGCCTTGATCGGCAGGTTGTACTTGGTGGCGAACTCGAAGTCGCGCTCATCGTGGGCCGGTACGGCCATGACTGCGCCGTCGCCGTAGTGCATGAGCACGTAGTTGGCGACCCAGACCGGGAGTTTTTCACCGGTCAACGGGTGCTCGACGAACAGCGAAGTCGGCAGGCCTTTCTTTTCCTGGGTCGCCATGTCGGCTTCGGCGACGCTGCCACCCTTGCATTCGGCGATGAAGGCCTGCAGTTCGAGGTTGTCCTGCGCCGCCAGGGTGGCCAGCGGGTGCTCGGCTGCCACGGCAACGTAGGTCGCGCCCATCAGGGTGTCTGGACGGGTGGTGAAGACTTTCAGGGTCCCGGCTTCGCCGATGGAGGCCTGGTCGTAGGGAAATTGCACTTCCATGCCACGGGACTTGCCGATCCAGTTGCGTTGCATGGTCTTGACCTGCTCGGGCCAGCCCGGCAGTTCGTCGAGGCTCTCCAGCAGTTCATCCGCATAGGCGGTGATCTTGAAGTAGTACATCGGAATTTCGCGCTTTTCGATCAGCGCGCCGGAACGCCAGCCGCGGCCGTCGATCACCTGTTCGTTGGCCAGCACGGTCTGGTCGATGGGGTCCCAGTTCACGGTGCCGTTCTTGCGGTAGATCACGCCTTTTTCGAACAGACGGGTGAACAGCCACTGTTCCCAGCGGTAGTAGTCCGGCTTGCAGGTGGTGACCTCGCGGGACCAGTCCACCGCCAGGCCCAGGCTGCGCAGCTGGGTCTTCATGTAGGCGATGTTTTCGTAGGTCCACTTGGCGGGAGCCACGTTGTTTTTCATCGCGGCGTTTTCCGCCGGCATGCCGAAGGCGTCCCAACCCATGGGTTGCAGAACGTTCTTGCCTTGCATGCGCTGGTAGCGGGAGATCACGTCGCCGATGGTGTAGTTGCGCACGTGCCCCATGTGTAGCTTGCCGCTGGGGTAAGGGAACATCGATAGGCAGTAGTAAGTTTCCTTGCCTGGCTGTTCACTGACTTCAAAGGACTTTTGCTCGTCCCAGAACGACTGGGCGGCGGCTTCGATTTCACGGGGCTGATAGTGTTCGTGCATGGCTACTTTTGTACTGAATAGGGGTGGCCTAATCCTCTTCAACGCAACTTCGGGTGGCGATGACGCCAAATGCGGCGTTTTTCAGTGCCCGATGGAGCTGGAAGTGGAGTTACAGGAAGCGCCGTAGCATACATGACCGCACTCTGCCGAGGGAAACCCTGATTGCTCGGGCGGGCCGTTGGTCGCGGCGGCGCGTCGCTTTCGGCTGTCCGACTAAGCTCAAAAAGGGGAGTGAGTCTTATCTTCGATGAGGTGAACGGATGCTTGAATCGCAGCGAAAAGCAACAGAACCGGAGGTGTATGAAAGGCTCCTCAATCGACTGGCTCTGGCCCTGGATGCGGCAAAAACGGCGGATCGACTGCGCAATGAGCGGCCTATCGAGCTGGAGCTGCGGGGTTTGAGCCGGGCGGAGTTTGAATTGATCAGGGCTTATCTGGCCCGCCATCAACGTGAAATGCAGATCAATCCAATGGGCAGTCTGCAACACCAGGAGGTGCCTCGTTCGGCCAAGATCATTTGGCTGAAGGATCAGGCGCCCCTCAAGGCATCGGTGGAAGTCCGATCTCAGCAGTTCAAGTAGGTCCCAGGGCCCCTTATCGGGTTGAGCGAGGTCGCGGCCGAGGACCTCGGGAGCAAAAATACCAGGCATTGGTTGTTGCTGGGCAGGTATCCCCTTTAGGCTTCGGGCATCTTGTTGGAGATGCTCGATGCCTTTTCGCTATTTCATCAAACAGTTGCTGCTGCCGCCCGGCATTCTATTGCTGTTGCTGCTGCTTGCCTGGGGCTTGCGCCGTTCCCGGCCACGGCTGGCAGGTTGGTGTTTTGCCTTGGGGCTGGGCGGTTTCTGGCTGATGAGCCTGCCGGTCATGGTGGAGTGGGGGGCGCGCAGTCTGGAGCGCCTGCCGCCTTTGCCGCAAAGCCAATGGGCGAGCCTGGCCGAGCAGGCGGATGTGATAGTGGTGCTGGGTTCGGGGCGGGAGCGGGGCGATCCGGCGTGGGGCTCCGATCAGCCCACCGGCGTGGGCCTGGAGCGCGAACGCTATGCCGCGCGTCTGGCCAAGGCCTCCGGGCTGCCGGTGCTGACCAGTGGCGGCCTGCATTACGGTACGCCGCCCACCGAGGCTGCGTTGATGGCGCAATCCCTGCTCGATGACTTTGGCGTGACGGTGCGCTGGCAGGAAGGCCGCAGCCGCACTACCTGGGAGAACGCGCAGTTCAGCGCCGAGGTCCTGCTGCCATTGGGGATCAAGCGTGTGGTGGTGGTGACCCAGGCCTGGCACATGCCCCGCTCGGTGTGGAGTTTCGAGCACGCCGGGTTTGAAGTGGTGCCTGCGCCCGTGGGGTTCCTGGGAGTGGATAACGCCCGTCCGCTGGGAGGCTGGATGCCCGAGTTCAAGTCGATCTGGCAGAGTGGCCAGTTGCTCAACGAGGCAGTGGGCCAATTGGGCTACCGGTTGTTCTATCGCTGATGGCAATCCGGCACCCTCGGGAGCCGGATTGCCAGCGAGGGCCCTCAAACGGTCTTGGCAATACGGCTGGCCAGCAAGGCCCAGCCAAATAGCAGGGTGCAGAGCACCACCAGCGGCCAGGAGCGCCATTGCAGATACGGCGTCAGGTTGTGCATGGGCACGACCTCGCCGTACAGAATGCCGCGTTCGAACTGGGGAATCTGCACCGTGATCCTGCCGAACGGATCGATCAGCCCGGTGACGCCGTTGTTGGTCGCGCGAATCATCCAGCGCCCGGCTTCCAGGGCGCGCATCTGTGCCATCTGCAAGTGTTGCAGGGGGCCGATGGAAGTGCCGAACCAGGTGTCATTGCTGATGGTCAGCAGCAGGTCGCTACGGGCCGAAAGGCTGGCGGCGAATTCGGGGTAGACCACTTCGTAGCAGATGAACGGCGCTATCTGATAGCCCTTGGCCTGCAGCAGCGGCTGGTCGGCCGGGCCGCGGGCGAAGTCCGACATCGGCAGGTTGAAGAAGTCGATCAGGCCGCGCAGCACTTCCTGCAGGGGCACGTACTCGCCAAAAGGCACCAGCTTCTGCTTGAGGTAGGTGCCGTCCCCTTCGCCGGTCACGGTGATGCCGTTGAAGTAGCGTTTTTCATGGCGTACCAGTTGGCGCACCGGAACGCCGGTAATCAGCGCGGAATGACGGTCGGCGGCAAAGTTGCCCATCATCGTCAGGTAGCCTTCGGCCGACTCCTTGAGCACCGGTACTGCGGTTTCCGGCCAGACCAGCAGGTCTACGCGCTTGCTGCGAAAACTCATGTCGCGATACAGCGCCAGCTGGGCGTTGAGCTCGGCCGGGTCCCACTTCATGCTCTGTTCGATATTGCCCTGGATGGCGGCGACCGATAGCGGCTCTCCGGCCGGGCTGGTCCAGGCATGGCCTTTCAGGGCCAGGCCCACGACCCAGGGGGTTGCCAACAGGAGCAGGCCCGCAACGATGAAGGCTTTGCGCCCGGCCTTGATCAGTCGCGGCAGGTTGTAGAGCAGCGCTGCGGTGAGGGCCAGGGAGAAGGAGATCAGCCAGATGCCACCCAGCGGCGCGAGCCCGGCCAGTGGGCCGTCAAGCTGGCTGTAGCCGGAATACAGCCAGGGGAAGCCGGTGAGGAACCAGCCACGAAAGGCTTCCTGGCCCAGCCACAGGGCCGCAAATGCCAGGGCGTCCGCCAGCGGCGCTTCATTGCGTCGCAACCAGCGGGCCCAGAGCCAGGCAGGCAGTGCGAAAAACCAGGCGATGGCGGCGATGAAGGCCAGCATCAGCAGGCCGGCAAGCAGAGCCGAGGCGCCGCCATAGGTGTGAATGCTGACGTAGATCCAACTGGTGCCGGCCCCGAACAGGCCGAAGCCGAAGCACCAGCCGCGGCCCAGGGCCTGGCGCGGTGTCAGCTCGCGCAGCCCGGCATAGAACAGGCCGACTGCCAGCAGCGCCAGAGGCCAGATGTTGTAGGGGGCCAGGGCCAGGGTGGTGATGGCGCCGGCGATCACGGCCAGCAGGTTGCCGGGCCAGCCGGGGCGGGTTGAGCGCTGCAAGAGGCGTTTCATCAGCTCTTTCCTGTGTCGTACCGGGCGAGGCACGAGGAGAATGGTTGGGTTGTTTCAGATGAGCGTCGAGTCACGCAGCGCTGCTCGGCCGATGCGTCCCCGCACTGTATCGCCTGAGGCCGGGCAAGTGGCCTCAAGACGATATCGCGGTGCGGGGGAGGGCAGATGACCCGTTTCCTCAGCGGGAAATGGGGGTCAGGCGCAGCAGATGAATCCGCCGGCTGTCGGCGTTGAGCACGCGGAAGCGATAGGCGCCGATTTCAGTGATTTCGTTGCGTTTTGGCAAGTGGCCGAACGCACTCATGACCAGGCCGCCTACGGTGTCGAATTCGTCGTCGGAAAAGTCGCTGTCGAAAAACTCGTTGAAGTTCTCGATGGGCGTCAGCGCCTTGATCAGGAAGTCGCCGCTGGGCAGTGGCTTGATGTAGCTGTCTTCCTCGACGTCATGTTCGTCCTCGATGTCGCCGACGATCTGTTCCAGCACGTCTTCGATGGTCACCAGGCCCGCCACGCCGCCGTATTCGTCGATGACGATGGCCATGTGGTTGTGGTTGGCGCGGAACTCGCGCAGCAGCACGTTCAGGCGCTTGGACTCTGGGACGAAGGTCGCCGGGCGCAGCAGGTCCTTGATGTTGAAGCTGTCACCGTTCTCCTTGAGGATCAGCGGCAGCAGGTCCTTGGCCAGCAGGACGCCCATCACGTCGTCATGGCTTTCGCCGATCACCGGGTAGCGCGAGTGCGCCGAATCGATGACTGCGGGCAGGAACTCCCGAGGGGTCTGGGTCGCCTTGATGCTGATCATTTGCGAGCGCGGAACCATGATGTCCCGGACTTGCAGGTCAGCGACCTGGATGGCGCCTTCGACGATGGCCAGCGCTTCGCTGTCCAGCAACTTGTTCTGATGGGCTTCGCGCAGCAGCTCCAGCAGCTCCTGGCGGTTTTTCGGCTCATGGGCAAAAGCCTGGGTCAGTTTGCCCAGCCATGACTTTTGCCCGTTGCTCGATCGATCTTCGCTCATAGCGATTGCTCTGAATCCTTGGTTGTTACAGGGGGTTGTTGATCAGCTTTCGTCGTCTGCATAAGGGTCCGGATGGCCCAGTTCTGCAAGCAACGTTCGTTCCAGCGCTTCCATTTCTTCGGCTTCGTCGTCATCTATATGGTCGTAGCCCAACAGATGCAAGCAGCCGTGAATCACCAGATGGGCCCAGTGGGCCTGAAGTTCCTTGCCTTGTTCAGCCGCTTCGCGCTCGACCACCGCAATGCAGATCACCAGGTCCCCCAGCAATGGGATATCCAGCAGCTCATCCGGTACATCGGCAGGAAATGACAGCACATTGGTGGCGTAATCCTTATGACGCCAGGTGTGGTTCAGCTCACGCCCTTCTGCTTCGTCCACCAGGCGGATGGTCAGTTCCGAATCGGCGGTGCGCTGGCGCAGGGCCAGCTCGCACCACTGGCGGAACTGTTCATCGCTGGGGGCCGGCTGTTGGCTGGCGCGCTGCAGGTCAAGCTCAAGCATCGTGGCGGTTGCCTCGGTCTGCGGCAGCCTTGGCGGCCTCGTCGGCAGCGTGCAGTTCGAAGCGCTCATAGGCTTCGACGATGCGTTGCACCAGCGGATGGCGCACCACGTCCTTGGGCATGAAGTGAGTGAAGCTGATACCAGGCACATCCTTGAGTACGTTGATCACATGGGCCAGGCCGGACTTGGTGCCCTTGGGTAGGTCGACCTGGGTGATGTCGCCGGTGATCACCGCAGTGGAGCCGAAACCGATCCGTGTCAGGAACATCTTCATCTGTTCCACGGTGGTGTTCTGGCTCTCATCGAGGATGATGAAGCTGTTGTTCAAGGTGCGGCCGCGCATGTAGGCCAGGGGCGCGATCTCGATGACCTGGCGTTCGATGAGCTTGGCCACGTGTTCGAAGCCGAGCATTTCATACAGGGCGTCGTACAGCGGGCGCAGGTAGGGGTCGATCTTCTGGGCCAGGTCGCCGGGCAGGAAACCGAGCTTTTCGCCGGCTTCTACCGCCGGGCGCACCAGCAGGATGCGTCGCACCTGCTCGCGTTCCAGGGCGTCCACGGCGCAGGCCACGGCCAGGTAGGTCTTGCCGGTACCGGCCGGGCCAATGCCGAAGTTGATGTCGTTGCCGAGGATCTCTTTGACGTAGCGCTGCTGATTCAGGCCGCGGGGGCGAATCATGCCTTTCTTGGTGCGCAGGGCCACGGCGGCATCGGCTACCGAAGGGTTGTCCAGCTCTTGCACGGCAGACTCCTGCAAGAACAGGTGGACCAGGTCCGGCGACAGCTCGGTGCCCTTGGTTTCCCGGTAGAGACGGCGCAGAAGGTTTTCCGCGGAGGTGGTTTGCTTGGGTTCGCCGATCAGTTCGAACTGATTGCCGCGGTTGCGGATCTCGATCGTCAGGCGCTGTTCGATCAAGCGCAGATGCTCGTCGAATTGCCCGCACAGATTGGCGAAGCGGCGAGCCTCGAAGGGCTCGAGGATGAAACGATGAGGTTCTATGGGTGCGTTCAAGGTCGTTTTTAGCCGCCCAACGGCAATTAAGATGAATTCAAGGATAACGCCAGCAGCCTGGGTGCGAAAGCTCTTATGCGGAGCAAGGGCTGCTGGGGCTTTTCCCTGCCAGGTTATTGCAGCAGGGAGCCGCGCAGCGAGTGAGGCTGCGCCGAGTCGATGTACACGTCGGCGAACTGGCCGATCAGCGTGGGATTGTCACAGCGGAAGTTGACGATGCGGTTGTTCTCGGTCCGTCCCTGCAGTTCGCCCGGGTCTTTCTTCGAGTAGTCGGTCACCAGGATGCGCTGGGTAGAGCCGACCATTTGTCGGCTGATTTCAAAACCTTGCTGGTTGAGGCGGTGCTGCAAGGCGTTGAGCCGTTCCTTTTTCACCGCCTCCGGTGTTTCGTCGGCCAGGTCGGCGGCCGGTGTTCCCGGCCGTTGGCTGTAGACGAAGGAGTAGGAGAAGTCGAAACCGACGTCTTCGATCAGTTTCATGGTCTGCTGGAAATCCTTCTCCGTCTCGCCTGGGAAGCCGACGATAAAGTCCGAACTGATGCAGATTCCCGGAACAGCCGCCCTGAGCTTGCGCAGCTTGGACTTGTACTCCAGGGCGGTGTGATTGCGCTTCATGGCCGCGAGGATCCGGTCCGAACCGGATTGCACCGGCAGGTGCAGGTGCTTCACCAGTTCTGGTACTTCGGCATGCGCCTGGATCAGGCTGTCGGAGAACTCCAGCGGATGTGAGGTGGTGTAGCGGATTCGCTCGATGCCATCGATCGCGGCAACCACACGAATCAATTCGGCCAGGTCGGCCATGCGCCCGTCGTGGGTTTGGCCGCGATAGCCGTTGACGTTCTGGCCCAGCAGGGTCACCTCGCGGACGCCGTTTTCCGCCAGGTGGATGATCTCGGCAATCACATCGTCGAAGGGCCGGCTGACTTCTTCGCCGCGGGTGTAGGGCACGACGCAGAAGGTACAGTACTTGCTGCAGCCTTCCATCACCGAGACATAGGCGCTGGGGCCATCGATCCGGGGCTCGGGCAGGTGGTCGAACTTTTCGATTTCCGGGAACGAGACGTCGACCTGCGGCAATTTGGTGATGCGCGCGACGTCGATCATTTCCGGCAGGCGGTGCAGGGTCTGCGGGCCGAAGACCACGTC
The DNA here is from genome assembly GCF_900103205.1 of Pseudomonas sp. NFPP12. Lineage (NCBI taxonomy): Bacteria > Pseudomonadati > Pseudomonadota > Gammaproteobacteria > Pseudomonadales > Pseudomonadaceae > Pseudomonas > Pseudomonas sp. NFPP12. The sequence continues at coordinate 154,216 of NZ_FMWW01000007.1, read as the reverse complement.
CACATAGGGGGCGCGGTCGCGGATGGCCGCGCCCTCCTGGCTGGCCACGCAGCCGCCTACGGCGATCACCATGTCCGGATTGGCCAGTTTGAGCTCACGCCAGCGCCCGAGCTGGGAGTACACCCGGTCCTGGGCGCGTTCGCGAATGGAGCAGGTGTTGAGCAGGATGACGTCCGCATCTTCGGCGCGTGCGGTGACTTCCAGGGCCTGATGTTCGCCCAGCAGGTCCACCATGCGCGAGCTGTCGTACTCGTTCATCTGGCAACCGTGGGTTTCGATGTAAAGCTTCTTGGCCATGGACGGGATCATCACGTGATTCAAAGAACCGCGCATTATAGGGGCCATGCCCACAGGTTCCTAGGGTTGTGCATCGGGTAGCTATGCTATAGTTCGCGCCCTATTTTTGTCCCCTGATGTGTTACCCGCCCGCCATGACCAAACGTGAAGCTCCAATCTACAAGGTGATTTTCCTTAACCAGGGCCAGGTGTTCGAAATGTACGCCAAGCAGATCTATCAGAGTGATCTGTGGGGTTTCCTGGAAGTGGAAGAGTTCGTCTTTGGCGAGCGCACGCAAGTGGTCGTTGACCCGAGCGAGGAGAAGCTCAAGGCCCAGTTCGAAGGTGTAGTGCGCAGCTTTGTGCCGATGCATTCGATCGTGCGCATCGATGAAGTCGAGCGCCTGGGTACGCCGAAGATCAGCGAGGCCCGCGGGGTGAGCAACGTCATGCCGTTCCCGATGCCGATGCCGGAAAAGTAAGCCTGGCCGATTCCGTCTTACCGGGAGGGCGGTTGTCTGTGTGGAAGCCGGCTCACCGGCGACTGAGGCGCAAATGCCTACGGCAGGGGCGAGAAAGGTGAACGCCCATCGGCGCTCTGCAGTTCCATCAGGTATTTGCGGAAAATCTGTCCCAGTACCTGGGTCGCAACTTCCAGTTCGTCGCGCTGCATGTGCTCGGCGACTTCGTCGGCGGTGTCCAGGGCGTCTTCGGCGCCATTGACCGCAGCCATCTTCAGCACGATGTAAGCCTGGACGTTATTGGCCGGCACGCCTTCGCCGTGGAAGAACATGGTGCCCAGCTTGAATTGCGCCTGGGCATGGCCTTGCAAGGAGGCCTTTTCGAAGTAGCTCAGGGCTTGATTGAAATCTTGCGGCGCACCTTTGCCCTCGTAGTAGAACTCACCCAACTCGTATTGCGCCTCGGCATCCCCCTCGTCGGCGGCCTTCTGGCAGGCGGTGAGGGCCTCGGCCTGATCCTGAGCCTGGGGATCGAGGGTGCAGCGACCCAGCGCCGGGATCAACAACGAGTTGCCACCTGCTTGTGCATGCGCGAGCAGGGGCTGAAGGAGCAACAGGCAGCCCAGTGTCAGGGCGCGGCCGGTGCGGTTCATGGGAATCGACTTACCTCTGAGGGGCGCGGGGCCCAGCGTGGGGCCCAATAAGCGCGCATTATGAAATAAGCAGGGCCCACCTTACAAAGTCTTTACTCGTTTTTCTGCTGCGTGGGCGCTATATCCCAAGGATTCATCAGCATTTCCAGGTTTCACTGGAGAAAATTCAAGTAAAGACTACAACGGGCGTGATTTTTCACACGCCCGCCGTTCAGCGCTTACTTCAGGGCGGCGAATGCCCGCTCTGCCGCATCCAGCGTCAGTTGCAACTCGGCCTCGCCGTGGGCGATGGAGGTGAAGCCCGCTTCGAAGGCACTCGGCGCCAGGTACACGCCGCCTTCCAGCATCAGGTGGAAGAAGCGCTTGAACAGGTTGGCGTCGCTGGCCATCACATCGTCGAAGGTGACGATGTCATCGGCACCGCTGAAGTACAGGCCGAACATGCCGCCAGCCTGGGTGGTGACGAACGGAATGCCTGCTGCATCGGCGCGTTGTTGCAGGCCTTCGAGCAGACGGCTGGTGTAGTCGCTCAGTTCGGCGTGGAAGCCCGGGCGGCTGATCAGGCGCAGAGTGGTCAGGCCAGCGGCCATGGCCAGCGGGTTGCCGGACAGGGTGCCGGCCTGGTAGACCGGGCCCAGGGGCGCGATGTGCTCCATGATCTTGCGCTTGCCGCCGAAGCAGCCTACCGGCATGCCGCCGCCGATGATCTTGCCGAAGGTCGACAGGTCGGGTGTCACGCCGTAATGGGCCTGAGCGCCACCGAGGGCAACACGGAAACCGGTCATCACTTCGTCGAAGATCAGCACTACGCCGTGCTGATCGCAGAGGCGACGCAGGCCTTCGAGGAAACCCGGTGCCGGGGGTACGCAGTTCATGTTGCCGGCCACTGGTTCAACGATGATGCAGGCCACTTCCTGGCCTACTTCGGCGAGCATTTTTTCCACCGCCGCAATGTCGTTGAAGGGCAGGGTCAGGGTGTGCTTGGCGAAAGCCGCGGGCACACCGGCGGAGCTCGGCACGCCTTGGGTCAGGGCGCCGGAGCCAGCCTTCACCAGCAGGCTGTCGGAGTGGCCGTGGTAGCAGCCTTCGAACTTGATGATGCTGTCCCGGCCGGTGAAGCCACGGGCCAGGCGAATGGCACTCATGGTGGCTTCGGTGCCCGAACTGACCATGCGCACCATTTCCATCGACGGCACGATGGAGCACACCAGGTCGGCCATTTCGGTTTCCATGGCGGTCGGTGCGCCGTAGGACAGGCCGTGTTCCAGTTGCTTGCGCACGGCGTCCAGGACATCAGGGTGGCTGTGGCCAAGAATCATCGGGCCCCAGGAGCCAACGTAGTCGACATAGCGCTTGTCGTCTTCGTCGGTGACGTAGGCACCTTCTGCGTGTTTGAAGAACAGCGGGGTGCCGCCCACGCTCTTGAAGGCGCGGACAGGCGAATTGACGCCACCTGGGATGTGTTTCTGGGCGTTGGCAAACAGGGTTTCGGAACGAGACATGATCGGGCTCTCAAAAATCAGCTGTTGAATAGGGCGTTGAAGGCGCGGGCGCGGCGGGTCACTTCCTCGGCGCTCTCGGCGCCGAACAGGCCGTGGACCACCGCCAGCAGGTCGGCGCCGTGGTTCACCAGTGGCGCGGCGTTGTCCAGGGTGATGCCGCCGATCACGCAGATCGGCAGGTGCAGGCTGGCCCGGGCCTGGTCCAGCAGCTCCAGGCTGGCCGCAGGCGCGCCGGGTTTGGTGGTGGAATTGAAGAAACGGCCGAAGGCGACATAGCTGGCGCCTTCCTTGGCGGCTTGCTCGGCCAGTGGCAACTGGCTGTGGCAGGTGGCACCGATGATCGCCTGGCGGCCCAGCAAGGCCCGGGCCGGGGTCAATGGGCCGTCAGTCTGGCCCAGGTGCACGCCGGCACCGATACGCGCCGCCAGCTCGGCATCATCGTTGATGATCAAACGGGTCTTGTAGCGCTCGCACAAGGCCCGCAGGGTTTCGGCTTCCCGCAGTCGGCGGGCCTGGTCGTCGCTTTTGTCGCGGTACTGCAACAGCGTGACACCGCCTTCCAGCGCCGCCTCCACGTACTTCAGAAACTTGCCGGCCAACAGTTGGCTGTCGGTGATGGCGTACAGACCACGTAGTTTCATTGAGCAGGCCTCATGACATTACGAGCAGAAATCCAGCGGCAAACGGCGCGGAACGAACTGGCCACGGCCAAGCTGTTCGGCATCGCGCAGGGTGCGCCAGGTGTAATCCAGGGCGGACTTCACCGCACTGGCCTGGTGTTCACCTTGGGCCAGGCGGCCGGCCAGTGCGCTGGCCAGGGTGCAGCCGGAGCCGTGGTAGCTGCCCGGCAAGCGCTGGCAGGTATAGGTTTCGCGCAGACCGTCACGGCTGTACAGGCGATTGTGGACTTCGTGTTCATCGCCGTGGCCGCCGGTGATCAGCAAATGCTTGACGAAGGGCAGGAGTTTTTCGGCGCATTGGTCGGCGCTGCCTTCAGGCAGTTCCGCGAGAATTCGGGCTTCGGGAAGGTTGGGGGTGGCAATGGTTGCCAGGGGCAGGAGGCGCTCGCGCATGGCGTAGCCGACCTCATCCTTGCCCAGCCGGCCACCGCCGCCGGCGCGCAACACCGGATCGCAGACCACTGGCAGGTGCGGGTGGGCCTGGAGCAGCTCGACCACGGTGTCGACCATCTCCAGGGAACCGAGCATGCCCAGCTTGACCGCCGCTACCGTGGAGTCGTTGAGCACGGCATTGGCCTGGGCCAATACCCACTCGCGATCCAGGACGCGGAAGTCGCTGACATTGACCGTGTCCTGCACGGTCAACGCGGTGACAGCCGGAGCTGCATGACAACCCTGAGCCAGCAGGGCTTCGATATCTGCCTGCAGGCCGGCGCCACCACTGGGGTCGTGGCCGGAGAGACAGAGGACAACGGGGCGAGAGCTGTAGATATTCATGGGCGGCGAGCTTACCACCAAACGTTTTTTTTCGCGGCGCTCGACATATAAGAGCGGGGCGATCTGGCGCCGGCCAGCCCACTTGACCGAAGCAACAGCTCTAGCCCGCTGGATTGCGCTGAAAGCCCCGTTCTAGAGCCTTTAGACTAAAACTTACAATGGTGTTCAATGGCCATCAGCGGCTATGCTAGAGTGGATTCAAATCAATAACAGGTCATGCCGGTTCTACGTCTGCTCAAGGGAAATGGGGGACTTCCTGACACCACCGGACAAGCCACGCTGGGGCTTTATGCACTATTTGCTGATGTTGCTGTTGAGCTTGCCGATGCTGGCTGGCGCCGCCGAGTTCGACGAGTTCACTCAACGCCTGTCCTTGGGCCGAGTGATGCAAGTACTCGAAGACGCGGGGGGTGAGGCGACCATTGCCGATGTCAGCTCGGGGCCTCTGGCTGAACAATTCAAACCCCACGATAAAGACACCCTCAACGCCGGTTATTCGCGCTCGGCGTTCTGGCTGAAGATCGACCTCGACTACCGCCCCGCCAACCCGAGCGCACAACGCAGCTGGTTGCTGGAGTTGGCCTATCCGCCTCTGGACCACCTTGAACTGTACGTCCCTGACGAGTCTGGTGGTTATCGCCTGGCGGGTCGTACCGGGGATGCCTTGCCCTTCGACAGTCGAGAGATTCGCCAGAACAACTACCTGTTCAACCTGAATTTTTCTCCCCACGAGCACAAGACCGTCTACCTGCGGCTGGCCAGCGAAGGCTCGATCCAGGCGCCGGTGAGCCTGTGGTCCAGCAGTGCTTACCTGGAAGCCCAGCCGGTGCGGTTGTATGTGCTCGGGCTGATTTACGGCGTGCTGCTGGGGATGTTGGTGTACAACCTGTTCATCTACCTCAGCGTGCGGGACACCAGCTACCTCTACTACATCTTCTATATCGCTTCCTTCGGTCTCTATCAGCTGTCGGTCAACGGCGCCGCAGTGGAGTACTTCTGGCCCGACAGCCCCTGGTGGGCCAATGCCGCGACACCGTTCTTCATCGGTTCGGCAGGTTTGTTCGGCAGCCAGTTCGCCCGCAGCTTCCTGCAGACTTCCCGCCACAGCCCCTGGGTCGACCGCGTACTACTGGCCTTGATGGCCTTTGGCGCGCTGGTCATGGCGCTTTCACTGATGACCAGTTATGCCCTGGCATTGCGCCTGGCCACCACCCTGGCCCTGGTGTTCACCGTGGTGATCTACGTGGCCGGGATTGTCGCCTGGTGTCGAGGCCTGCGCGTGGCACGCTATTTCATCATCGCCTGGTCGGCCTTTTTGTTTGGAGGGGTGATCAACACCTTGATGGTGCTGGGTTACCTGCCGAATGTGTTCCTGACCATGTACGCCAGCCAGATCGGCTCGGCGATCGAAGTGGCGTTGCTGTCCCTGGCCCTGGCCGATCGCATCAATGCCATGCGTGAGCAACAGGCCCAGACACTGCTCGAAGCCGGGCAGAAGCTTGAAGTGCTGAACCAGCAACTGGCCCACAGCAACCGGCTCAAGGACGAATTCCTGGCCACCCTGACCCATGAGCTGCGGACCCCGATGAACGGCGTCATCGGCTCCCTGGAACTGATGCAGACCCTGGAACTGGATCCGGAGCTGGAGCAATACCAGCAGACAGCGGCCGGCTCGGCGCGGGACATGATGCGCATGGTCAACGGCATTCTGACCCTGACCGAGCTGCAGGCCGGCAAGCTCAGCGCCCAGCGTCAGCCGTTCAGCCTGCGCTCCCTGCTGACGACACTGCAGACCCAATACGGCGCCAGTGCCGCCGCCAAGTCGCTGGCTTTCCAGATCGACTTGAGCGCCGGGCTGCCCGATCGCTTGCAGGGCGATCGCTGCAAACTCAGCCATTGTCTGGAGTGCCTGCTGGACAATGCCATCAAGTTCACCCCTTCGGGCAGCGTGGTGCTGCGGGTGCTCACGCGTTCCGTGTCGGCGCAGCGGGTCAGCCTGAGTTTCGAGGTGATCGACAGCGGTATTGGCTTCGTCAACCTGGATGAAGCGACCCTGTATCAGCGTTTCTTCCAGCTCGATGGTTCCATGACCCGTGAATATGGCGGGCTGGGTATCGGCCTGGCGATCTGTCGGCAGTTGGTGGAGTTGCTGGGCGGGCAATTGACCCACGAATCCACGCCAGGCCGAGGCAGTTGTTTCCGCCTGCTGGTGGAGTTCGACGCCCAGGAACCCGCCCCGCGCTCGCCGGCGGCAGTGGCGCGACGCTTGCCCCGGGACTGCACCGTGCTGCTGGTGGACGACAACGACGTCAATCAGTTGGTGGTCAGGGGCATGCTGCTCAAGCTGGGCTACCAGGTGCGCACCGCCGGTAGCCCTACTGATGCCCTGCAATTGCTCGGGCGTGAGCTGGTCAGTGCGGTGTTGATCGATGGCGAGATGTCCACGGCGCAACTGGGGGCGTTTCGCTTGCAGGCCCAGGCGCTGCCCGGCTATTCCCAATTGCCCATCCTGCTGGCCTGCGTGCCCGGCAAAGAGGGCTGCCCGGCGGGGGCTGGCTCCGACTATCTGGCTAAACCGGTGAAGTTCGAGGCCTTGCAAACGGCATTGTCGAGATATGTGCTCTCTGTGGAACAGGGCGAAAGCGCCGACATTTAGGCAAGTATGCCACTTTGTTCGGGGTGGGGGCGGTGCTTAACTGGGGTCTTGGCACACCCTGAAGGAGCCCCGCGATGAACCTCCACCAGTTCGCTGAAACCCACGAAGTCACCAACCAGCCGCCAGCTTTGGACGGCGCCAATCTCTATCGGATCGACCTGCCGCTGCAGCAATGGATGCGCCGTTTCGATGCCGGTTGGGCCGAGTCGCGGGTCGACGCCTATGGCGCCCTGGCCGGTGGTCCGTTGATGGAGGCGGGGTTCCTGGCCAATCAGAACAAACCGGTATTTTCCAGCCACGACCGCTTTGGCCATCGGATCGATCTGGTGGAGTTTCATCCCGCCTATCACCAATTGATGCAGGCGGCGATCGAAGCCGGCCTGACTTCGCTGCCCTGGACCGATCCGCAAGCGGGGGCCCACGTTGCCCGCGCCTCCATGACCTATCTGCACAGCCAGGCCGAGGCCGGCAGCGGATGCCCGCTGACCATGACCTTCGCCTGTGTACCGGCCTTGAAGCTGCAACCGGATATCGCCGACCAGTGGCTGCCCAAGATCCTTGCCACCCGGTACGACCCGCGCAATGTCGGCATGCAACACAAGGCCGGGCTGACCATCGGCATGGCGATGACCGAGAAACAGGGCGGCACCGATGTGCGTGCCAACACCACCCGGGCCTACCCGGTGGGGGCTGGCGGCCCCGGGCAGGCGTACGAGCTGGTGGGCCACAAATGGTTCTGTTCGGCGCCGATGTGCGATGCCTTCCTGACCCTGGCCCAGACCGACAAGGGCCTGACCTGCTTCCTCCTGCCCCGGCACCGTCCCGATGACACGCGCAACCAGTTCTATATCCAGCGCCTGAAGAACAAGCTCGGCAACCTTTCCAACGCTTCCAGCGAAGTGGAGTTCCGCGGCGCCCTGGCCTGGATGATTGGCGAGGAAGGCCGCGGCGTGCCGACCATTATCGAGATGGTGGCCATGACCCGTTTCGATTGCATGGTCGGCTCCAGCTCCCTGATGCGCCAGGCCCTGACCCAGGCCAGCCATCACTGTGCCCATCGCACCGTGGGCGGGAGGGTGCTCAGCGAGCAGCCCCTGATGCAGAACGTGCTGGCCGACCTGGCCCTGGAAAGCGAAGCGGCCCTGGCCCTGAGCATGCGCATGGGGCGGGCCCTGGATCATCTGGACGATGCCCAGGAGGCGAAGTTTTCCCGGCTGGTGACGGCGGTGGGCAAGTACTGGATCTGCAAGCGGGCCCCGGCGATGATCAACGAGGCGGCGGAGTGCATGGGCGGTGCCGGTTATGTCGAGGACAGCATCCTGCCACGGCTGTACCGCGAGGCGCCGGTGAACTCCACCTGGGAAGGCTCCGGCAACGTGCAATGCCTGGATGTGCTGCGAGCCTTGTCGAAGGAGCCGGGCGTGCTGGACGCCTTGTTCGCCGAATTGGGCGATGGCCATGGCGACAAGCGCCTGGCCGCCCATATCAACGGGCTGAAGGAGAGCTTCAAGGACACCGGCGACATTCAATACCGTGCTCGTCAACTCACCGAGGACATTGCCCTGGGCCTGCAGGCCAAGCTCTTGCTGGAAGCCGGCAACCAGGTGGTCAGCGACGCCTTTATCGCCAGCCGCCTGGGCGGCCAGGGCGGGCGGGTCTACGGCACCTTGCCGCGTGGCCTGGACGTGGCAGCCATTGTCGCCCGCTCCTCCCCTCAGGGCTTCTGACCCTCCCTGGCGCCGGCTTCCCGGCGCCTGCGGTGATTACGCTGTTCCCGTGGGACGGTCTTGCAGGCAAGATGAACACCTGCAAGTTCAGAACACAGGATGCTTATCGTGACCGAAGCTTTTATTGTCGTTCAAACCGCCGAGCAAGCCGTGGACCGGCTTGCCGCCCTGCATGAGCGGGCCACCACGGCGCTGAGCCAGGCGCTCAAGCGTTATCTCAAGGACCGGGTCGAGCCGGATGCCGAGCAACGAGCACTGTTTCGCTACCCTGAGTTGCGCCTGACCTACCACTGCCACGGCGAAGTCCCACAGACCACAAGGGCCTATGCCAAGGTCCAGTTGCCGGGCACCTACAGTGTCACCGTGACCCATCCTGCAGCCTTCCGTAATTACCTGCTCGAACAATTGGTGCCGTTGATGCACGACTTCACCGTGACGGTGGAAGTGGGCGTCAGTGAGCAGAACATTCCTTATCCCTATGTCGTGGAGCAGGGCGACGAGCTGGCAGGTTCCGGCGTGACCGCTGCGGCGCTGGCGCGGGTGTTCCCGAGTACCGACCTGTCGGCCGCCACCGACGGCATCGCCGATGGCCTCTACGATTGGGAAAATACCCATCCGCTGCCCCTGGCGCTGTTCGATGCCGCGCGAGTGGATTTCTCCCTGCGGCGCCTGGTGCACTACACCGGTAGCGACTGGCGTCATGTGCAGCCGTGGATCCTGCTGACCAACTATCACCGCTATGTGGACCAGTTCATCGTTCATGGCCTGGAGCAGTTGCGCAGCGATCCGCGCTTTGTGCGCATGGTCCTGCCGGGCAACGTGATCATCGAAAAAAGCATGGATCACGGCGAGGCCTCGGCCATCGCCGCCGGTGTGGTCTGGCACCGCTACCAGATGCCGGCCTACCACTTGCAGGCCAGCGATGGCCACGGTGTGACCCTGGTGAATATCGGTGTCGGCCCGTCCAACGCCAAGAACATCACCGACCACCTGGCGGTGCTGCGTCCGCATTGCTGGCTGATGATCGGCCACTGCGGCGGCCTGCGGCAGTCCCAGACCATTGGCGACTACGTGCTGGCCCACGCTTATATGCGGCGCGACGGCATTCTCGACCGCGTGGTGCCGCCGAACATTCCGATTCCGGCCCTGGCCGAAGTCCAGTTGGCGTTGCAGCAGGCGGCGGCCAATGTCACCGGGGAAAAGGGCGAACAACTGAAGAAACGCCTGCGCACCGGCACCGTGCTGACTTACGACGACCGCAACTGGGAGTTGCGTTGGGCCGAGGAACGCCCGCTGATCAACCTGTCCCGGGCCGTGGCGGTGGACATGGAAAGCGGCACCATCGCCGCCCAGGGGTATCGCCTGCGAGTGCCGTACGGCACCTTGCTGTGTGTCTCGGACAAGCCATTGCACAGTGAAATCAAGTTGCCGGGCGCGGCCAACGCCTTTTATGAGCGTGCGGTCAGCCAGCATCTGAAGATCGGCATCGAAGCGGTGGACCTGATGCGCAGCGAGCTCAACTCCCTGCACTCGCGCAAACTGCGCAGCTTCGACGAGCCGCCTTTCCGCTAAGCGTTTAAGCCATGGTCATTTGGCGGTCAGGCCACTAGCATTGTCGGTCCTGATCGCTGAATGTTCCTGCTCCCATGTCCCGTCCGCCCCGTCCCGCTTCCCGCCGTCCTGGCGCCAAACCGTTTTCCTCCTCTCCCGCCAAGCGTGTGGCCAAGGCCGCGCCGGTCGAGCCGAAGCTGATCCTGTTCAACAAGCCTTTCGATGTGCTGACCCAGTTCAGCGATGGCGAGGGGCGGGCCACGCTCAAGGACTTCATTGCAGTTCCCGGGGTCTACCCGGCCGGGCGCCTGGATCGCGACAGTGAAGGGTTGCTGCTGTTGACCAATGACGGGCAGTTGCAGGCGCGCATCGCCGATCCCAAGCACAAGCTGGCCAAGACCTATTGGGTGCAGGTCGAGGGCGAGCCCAGTGCCGAACAGCTGCAGCGCTTGCGCGAAGGTGTGCAGTTGAATGACGGCATGACCCTGCCGGCCGAGGCGCGCCAGCTCGAAGAACCGACGCTATGGCCGCGCAACCCGCCGGTGCGCTTTCGCAAGAGCGTGCCCACCAGTTGGCTGGAGCTGGTGATACGCGAGGGGCGCAACCGCCAGGTAAGGCGCATGACCGCTGCGGTGGGGCTACCGACCTTGCGCCTGGTGCGGGTCAGGATCGGCGACTGGACCCTGGACGGCCTGGAGCAGGGCCAGTGGAAAGAGGTGGCTGCGCGCTTATAAGGCGCCGGACTCGATCAGGCCGATCACCACGCTCTTGATGATGAATGCTGCAACGCCCAGGCCCAGCACGAAGAACAGGATGAACGAGCCGAAGCGCCCGGCCTTGGACTTCTTGGCCAGGTCCCAGACGATGAAACCCATGAAAATGATCAGAATGCTGACCAGGCCGGTCATCATCCACTCTTCGAATACTGCTGGGTCCATCACTCATCTCCAGTGCAGGCAGGGCAAAAAATGCCGGGCGAGTATACGCCAACGCCCGCGGCCCAAGCATTGATCTGCATGCGTTATGTCGCCACAGCGGGGGCCGGGATTCAGTTGCGCAGGTGGGTCAGCGGCAGTTCGGTGCTGTTGAGCACCTGATTGAGCACGAAGCTCGAACGCACGCTGGTCACGCCCTCGATACGGGTCAGATGGCCGAGCAGCAGCTTCTGGTAATGGTCCATGTCCGGTACCACCACCTTGAGCTGGTAGTCGGCATCGACCCCGGTCACCAGGCTGCACTCCAGCACCTGGGGCAGGCTGCGGATCGCGGCTTCGAAATTCTCGAAGCGTTCCGGCGTGTGCCGGTCCATGCCGATCAGGACATAGGCGGTCAGGCTCAGACCGAGCATCTTGCGGTCCAGCAGGGCGACCTGGCGGGAAATGTAGCCATCGTCCTCCAGCTGCTTGACCCGGCGCGAGCAGGGCGAGGGTGACAGGCCGATGCGCTCGGCCAGTTCCTGGTTGGAGATACGGGCGTCGCGTTGCAACTCCGCCAAAATGCTCAGGTCGTAGCGGTCGAGTTTGCTCATCAATCGGGCCTTTGTCGTAACTATTGCGTTGAATTATCTATCTTGAGTTAAAAATTGCGCAAGTGGTGTTTTTACAAGCAATCTTCGCAATCCTCTGTCTTCGCTGCGCGCCTATTCTTATCACCAGAATCACTGCCCGGACATAGAGTCCACTGCGGCCCGCCGAATCAGGCCTGCCGCGGCCGCCAATCCCACAGGGTTGAGCCGGCCCCCGGGCTACACACTGTCCAGAAGACGGAGTGAGGTGAGCCGGCGTCAAAAGCGCCGAGCACGGACAAAATCTCAAAGGGCGGCCGACGGGCCGCCCTTTTTTATTGCCTGCGAAATAAGTCTCGTGACTGATAACCTGATGCAGAACCGCCCATGGCTTTTTCAGTCTTATGTACAGGCCCCCCCTATCCGCAGTGAGGAATAGCATGAAGTCGCGCATCTGGCGTATGGCAGGTGTTGGTGTGTTGTGCCTGAGCGTCAACGCTCAGTTGCTCGCCGATGAGCGAGACGAGAATCGGCCGCCTGCGCAGCATGGCGCTCCCGGGGGCGAGCAGCGAGAGCATCAAGGCCAGGGCCGCCCGGAAAATGCCCCGCCGCGGCCCGCCAATGTTCCCAACCGTCCACCACCCAGTGCGCAGCCACAGCGGCCGCAGAATGAAATCATTCGCGGCGATAACAGCCGTCAGTTTGAGCACAACGGCCAGAACCCGGGAGGGCAGTGGCAGAACCGGCCTCAGCACGATCCCAATCAGCAGGTTCGCCCGGCCCCTGTGCCACAACCCCAGGTGCAGCAGCCAAACAACCTGCCGATCCAGGGCCGCCCCGACACCGTGCGCCAGACCCAGGAGCCACAGCGTGGCTACTATCAGGACATTCCCCGGCGCAACGACTACAACCAGCATTGGCAGGCTGGCGGCCCGGGCTCTCGGCCAGGTGGCGGCCATCCCAACGACTACCGCTGGCCGGGCCGCCCTGATGGCCATGGCAATGGCTGGGGCCCCGGGCCGCAGTACCGCCCCGGGTATGTGATCGACCGCTTCCCCGGGCGCAATGACCGGGTCGCCTATCGCGGCCAGGATTACTTTTTCTCTGGTGGTTACTGGTACCGCCCGCAAGGCCCGCGCTATGTGGTGGTGCGCCCGCCCTATGGCATTCGCGTGACGTACCTGCCCGACTATGCGCGGGAAGTCTGGATCGGCAGCGCGCTGTTCTTTCTGGCGGCAGGGGCCTACTACACCTACGAAGCCAACACCCAGCAGTACGTGGTGGTCGAGCCACCTGCCGGCGTGCCGGTTGCGGACCCGCAGCAGAGCGGCAATGGCTATGACGTGCTGGCCTACCCGGTCAACGGCCAGTCGCCGCAGCAGATCGACCAGGACCGTTACGACTGCTATCGCTGGGCGGTGCAGCAGAGCGGCTTCGATCCTGCGAGCGTGACCTATCAGCCGGCCCCGCAAGTGGTCCAGGCCTACCGCCAGGCCCAGGGCAACTGCTTGAGCTCACGGGGCTATCAGGTGACCTACTGAGCCCTGGCTGCCTTCACCACTTCCTGCGGGTCGGCGTGCACCAGCACTTCGGCCCGTGGATAGGCCTTCTGGATGGCATCGGCGGCCTGGTCGCTGATGCCATGGGCCACCGAAAGGGTCAGTTCCCCGGGTAATTCCAGGTGCAGTTGGACAAACCAGTGGCTGCCGGAAATCCGTGTGCGCAGGTCATGGGCCCCCAGTACTCCCGGCACACTGCACGCCAGCTCCAGCATGTGCTGGCTGACGTCCGGTGGCAGCTCCTGGTCCATCAGCACCGAGAAGCTCTCCCGGGCGATCTGGATCGCGCTCCAGAGAATGTAGACGGCAATCCCCAGGCCGAACCAGGCGTCCACCTGATGCAGGTCGAACGCCGCCAGTACCAGGGCCAGCAGGATGCTGCCGTTGAGCATCAGGTCGGAGCGGTAGTGCAGGGAATCGGCGCGCACTGCATTGGAGCCGGTCGCCCGGATCACCCGGTGCTGCAGGAGCAGCAGGGCGATGGTCAGCGCCAGCGACAGGACGATCACCCCGATGCTCAGCCAGGGCGCGCCTACCGGTTCCGGATGTTGCAGGCGTTGCGCCGCCTGGAAGGCAATCAGAACCGCGCTGCCGGCGATGAACAATGCCTGGGCCATGCCCGCCAGGGACTCGGCCTTGCCGTGGCCATAGCGGTGGTCGTCGTCTGCCGGGCGCAGGGCGTAATGCACTGCCAGCAGGTTGAGCAGCGAGGTGAAACCGTCCAGCACCGAGTCGGTGAGCCCGGCGAGCATGCTCACCGAGCCGCTGAGCCACCAGGCGACAGCCTTGGTCACGATCAGTATGCCCGCCACGGTGACCGAGGCGCGGGTGGCCAGGCGCAGGAGGCGGGCGTGTTCCGAGTTGGCGGTCATTGATGGCGGGTTCCTGGGTAAAAGTGATCAGGCAGCAGGTTGCAGGCCGTACAGCGCCAGTTGCTGCACGCTGCCCTTGTGCTGGATCAGGCGTGGGTCATCCAGGGGGAAACTGCCCCCCAGTTCGCTTTCCAGGATGGCCTGCAGCTTGCGGTTGTCGACTTTACCGTCGGCGCCGATGGCCTGTTGCAGTTTTTCCGGCGCGATCTGCGCGGTCTTGCCCGGCTCCAGGTAGATGGCCCCGGTGGCGAAGTCGACGCCGAAGGCGATCAGCCCCGGGATCACGTAGAACAGCAGGCCAACCGCATCCAGCACAGCCACCAGGGGATCGATCTTGCCGTCGATCTGGCCGCGCCGGTCGGGGAAGAAGATCGAGCCGCAGGCGGTGAGTTGGGTCAGCAGGGTGGCCACCAGAACGCCGCCGATGACACGGTGGGAAATACGCATGGAAATCTCCTAGCAAGCACGAAAGCAACGAGGGATGAAGCGGGGTGTTGAGTCTTGTCGATCAGCACTCAGACCATGATTAACCCCAGGCAGTTCGCCGTTATACTCGCGCCTCTGTTTTGGAGCCAGCATGAATTCTTTGCCAATTGATGAAGTTTTGCCTGCACTGCGTACCGCCCTGGCGACACGCCATGAAGCGGTGCTCGAAGCCCCGCCCGGTGCCGGCAAGACGACCCGCGTGCCCCTGGCGCTCCTGGACCAGGACTGGCTGGCCGGACAGACCATCCTCATGCTCGAGCCCCGGCGCCTGGCCGCCCGGGCCGCCGCCGAGCGCCTGGCCAGCGAGCTGGGAGAGAAAGTCGGCGAGACCGTGGGTTATCGCATCCGCCTGGACAGCAAGGTCGGCCCGCGTACCCGCATCGAGGTGGTCACCGAAGGCATCCTCACCCGGCGCCTGCAGGATGACCCGGCCCTGGAAGGCGTCGGCCTGCTGATCTTCGATGAATTCCACGAACGCAGCCTGGACGCCGATCTGGCCCTGGCCCTGAGCCTCAATGGCCGCGAGCTGTTTCGTGACGAGCAACCACTGAAGATCCTGCTGATGTCGGCGACGCTGGAAGGCGAGCGCCTGTCGACCCTGCTCGGCGATGCGCCGATCCTGCGCAGTGAAGGGCGCATGTTCCCGGTGGCCCAGCGCTGGGGCCGACCCTTCCAGCCCGGTGAATTCATCGAGCCAAGGGTGGTGCAGACGGTGCTCGAGGCCCTCAACGATGAAAGCGGCAGCCTGCTGGTGTTCCTCCCCGGCCAGGCGGAGATCCGCCGGGTGCACCAGCAGTTGGCCGAAGCCTTGGGCGAGCGCAGCGAGATCCTGCTCTGCCCGTTGCATGGCGAGCTGGACCTGGCAGCCCAGCGCGCAGCCATCGACCCGGCGCCGTCGGGCAAGCGCAAAGTGGTGCTGGCCACCAACATTGCCGAAACTAGCCTGACCATCAATGGCGTGCGGGTGGTGGTGGATGCCGGGCTGGCGCGGGTACCGCGTTTCGATCCCGGCAGCGGCATGACCCGCCTCGATACCCAGCGTATCTCCCGGGCCAGCGCCACCCAGCGCGCCGGGCGTGCCGGGCGTCTGGAGCCCGGCGTGTGCTACCGCTTGTGGTCGGCCGATCAACAGGAGCAACTGGCCGCCTATGCCAGTGCGGAAATCCTCCAGGCGGACCTGGCCGGATTGGCCCTGCAACTGGCGCGCTGGGGCGTGACGCCAAATCAACTGGTATGGCTGGACGCTCCCCCCAGTGCCGCTTATGCCCAGGCCCAGGACTTGCTGGTGCGCCTGGGGGCGTTGAATGACGATGGCAGCCTGACCCGCCACGGCCAGGCCATGGCCGAGTTGCCGGCTCACCCGCGCATTGCCCATCTGCTGCTGCGCGGCCAGTCCCTGGGGTTGGCGCCGATGGCTTGCGATGTCGCGGCGCTGCTGGGGGAACGGGATATCCTGCGCGGCGCCGGCGCCGACCTGCACAGCCGCCTGGTGCTGCTTGGCGGGGAAGAGCGTGCCGCTCGCGGAGCCCAGGGCGGGGTGCAGCGTGCCCGACAACTGGCGCGCCAGTACCGGGGCTATCTGCGCGGGCAGCCCGAGGCTGCGGTGGCCGACCCGGAGCACCCGCGCTGGCTCGGCGCCCTGTTGGCCCTGGCCTATCCCGATCGGGTGGCCCAGCAGCGGCGCCCCGGCGGTGCCGAATACCGCCTGGCCAACGGCCGCGCGGCGCTGTTCAGCGAAACTGACAGCCTGATGAAGCAACCCTGGCTGGTGATCGCTGACCTGGGCAGCCGCCAGGGGCAGCGCGAGGAGCGCATCTACCTGGCGGCGGATTTCGATCCGGTGTTGTTCGATTCGGTACTGGCGGAGCAGGTGCGGCAAGTCGATCAGCTGGATTGGGACGAGCGCGAAGGCGTGTTGCGGGCCGAACGCCAGCGCAAGGTCGGCGAACTGGTGCTCAGCCGCGAACCGCTAAGCGGGCTGGATGAGTCCGCCCGCACTCAGGCCCTGGTCAATCTGGTCCGGCGCAAAGGCCTGGAGCTGCTGCCCTGGACCCCGGAGCTGCGCCAGTGGCAGGCCCGGGTAGCGTTGCTGCGCCAGCTGGACCTGGAGGCCACGGGCGCCAGCCAATGGCCGGATGTCAGTGACGGGGCCTTGCTCAAGGGGCTGGAGCAGTGGTTGCAGCCCTACCTGGGCAAGGTCTCGCGGCTCAGCCACTTCGCCAACCTGGAACTGGCCGGAATTATCCACAACCTGCTGCCCTGGCCACTGCCTCAGCGCCTGGATGAGCTGGCCCCCCATCACCTGACGGTGCCTTCCGGGTCGTCGATTCGCCTGGACTACAGCGAGCATCCACCCATCCTGGCGGTACGCCTGCAGGAGCTGTTCGGCCTGGCGCAAACACCGCGCATTGCCGGTGGCCGCCAGGTGGTCAAGTTGCACCTGCTGTCTCCGGCACGACGTCCGGTACAGGTCACCCAGGATCTGGCGAACTTCTGGCGCAGCACCTACGCCGAGGTGAAAAAGGACCTCAAGGGCCGTTACCCCAAGCACTACTGGCCGGATGACCCGCTGATCGCCGAAGCCACGGCGCGGGTCAAACCGCGCAAATAACCCGAACTCCCGTACTGCCCTGTAGCCGCTGCCGAGCGTGCGAGGCTGCGCCCGGGGGCGCAGCCCCCGCAAAACGGACGCCTCGGTGTGTCAGGCGGAATCTGGGCCAAGCTGTTGCGATCGCCGCCTCGGCAGCGGCTACAGGTGATGGGTGCCGCTCTGGGGGTTATTGCGCCGGCAAGAGGAACCGGGCCAGCACCGGCAGGTGGTCGGAGATGCGCAAGGTATCGTCCTGGCGCACCCGGGATTCGACTCGCTTGAGCCGCGGGCTGTAGAACAGATAGTCCACCGTGCGATCCGGGCCGTCGAGGCTCGGGTCGTTGGGGTAGTGGGTCAGCCAATGCGCGCGGTCGACGCCGCTGGCCTGGGTGTTGCTGGGGATCATCGGGTATTTGTCCCACAGCAGGTGCAGCGGGCTGTCGGCACTGTAGGGCGCCCGTTGCACGTCGCTCAGTCGCTGGTACTGGCCCAGGGGCAACAGGTTGAAATCCCCGCCAATCAGCCAGGGCGTGCCGCGGCCTTCGAGTTTATCCAGGACTTTGCCAATGGCTGCGACCTGCCTTGATTGCGTCTGGCCAGGCGTGCGAGCACGTTCCAGATGGGTATTGAGCACCGCCACCTGGCCGCCGTCGTTCAGGGGCAGGTAGCTCAGCAGCAGGGCCTCCCTGGGCTGGAACTGCCGGCCGATGAAGCCGTGTTCGGCTGTGGGCAGTTGCAGGCGTTCGGCGTGATCGATGCGATAGCGGCTGAGGGTGGCCAGTTGTCGGCCGACACTGCCGAAAATATGCGGCGATGGTACGAAATCGGCTTTCCAGTCGTAAGCCTGGGTGCTGCAGGGGTAGAGATCGGTAAGGCGTTCCTGCAGGAGTTTGAGCTGGTCCTGGTAGGCGCTGGCCTTGGCACCGTTGTCCACTTCCTGCAGCAGCACCAGGTCCGGTTGTTCGTCGCGGATCACGCGAGCCACTTCGTCGAGGCTGAAGGCCATGTCCTCCAGGGTCGGCTGCTCGTCCTCGCCCTGTGCCTGGTCGTTCCAGAACACATAGCGCTTGCCCGCCAGGTACTGCAGGTTCCAGGTCATCACTTTCAGGGCCTGGCCCGGCACCAGCGGCGCGGCCTGGGCACTGCAACTGACAGCGAGGCTTTCCTTGGCTTCCGGGCGCCAGGTCAGGCTGTAGACCAGCCCGGCCAGCACCAGACCGATCAACAACAGGCTCAACAGGGTGATGCGAAGTAGACGGATCATCGGCTCGGCTTATGGCGTTGCAGGATGGCCCCGGAGCATAACCGAGAGCACGGCCGTCACCCAAGGGGCAGAGCGGCCGGGGGAGGATTCAGCGCTTGTCCGGCTGCTCGCTGATCAGCATGAACAGGCGGAACAGCACCACGCTAGTGAACAGCTGCAGGAAGCTGTAGGCGCTATCGATGGCCAGGGACAGCAGCGGGTTCAGCGGTTCGGAATAGGCCGCTTCACTGGCACCCTTGAGCAGCCACAGCGGGGTCATTACCGCCAGGATGCACACCAGGATCCGCAGGAAGTGCCCACGGCTGAGGCGGAAACTTTCACTGATGGCCGCCAGCGGCGCCATGCCCTTGAGCACCAGCAGGTACTCGGCGAAAGCCAGTACCACCATCAGCCACAGCCCCGGCAGGAAATACAGCGACAACCCCAGCAGGATCAGCAGGGTGCTGACCGCCGTCAGCAGGGCAAAACGCGGCCACAGGGTCAGGGCCATGGCCAGCAGGTCCCGGGTACGCGGCGACTCGCCCCGGGTGCGGGCGTCGAGAAACAGGATCAGCGCACCGGTGTACAACGGATACACCAGAAGGCCCACCACCACGCTGTAGCCCGGGAAGGTATCGGGGCCCAGGGCACTGTTGACCCCTTGCTGCAGCAAGGCTTCGAGAATCACCAGCGGCAGGCACAGCTGGGCGATCTGCCCGAGGTTGCGCTGGAAGAAATACAGAGAGTCACGCAGTACATCTAACGGATTCATTCGATGAGATCGCAGTTGAAGAAGCGGTTGCACACTTTAACCGATGCAGGCCCCGCCCGAGCAAACGTAAACCTTGGGTAAAGACCATTGAAAGTCGTCGCACCAGCCCCATAACTGGTGCGTACCACCGCTCTGTCCGAGCGGCGGACCAGATTTCTACCGGCAATCTAAAGAGGTCGCCATGAACAACCAAGAGCAAACCCTGATCGATGGACTGTTTTCACGGTTGCAGCAAGCCGAAACGGATTCAGCCCCGCGCGACGCCCAGGCAGAGGCGCGGATCAAGGAGCATCTGACCCGCCAGCCTGCGGCCGGGTATTTCATGACCCAGGCGATCCTGGTGCAGGAGGCCGCACTCAAGAGCCTCAACGAGCAGAACCAGCAGCTGACCCAGCAAGTCCAGCAATTGCAGGCTGACCTGCAACAGGCCCGGGCCCAGGCCAGTGCTCCGGCACCGGCGGCCAGTGGCGGTTTCCTGTCGAGCATCTTCGGCGGTTCCCGCGAGCCACAGCCGGCACCGAGCCAGAGCGCACCGCCACCGTCGTCCGGTGGTGGCTGGCGTGAACCGGCGCGTTCTTCCTTTGGCGCCCCCGCGCAACAGAACTTCGGCGCGCCGCAGCAGAATTACGCCGCACCGCCACAGAACTATGCACCGCAGCAGGCACCGGCGGCGGGTAGCAGTTTCCTGGGCGGCGCCTTGAAAACTGCCGCCGGCGTTGCGGGCGGGGTCATGCTGGCCCAGGGCATCAGCAGCCTGTTCCATAACAACCAACAGCCCCAGGAAATCGTCGAAGTCATCAAGGAAGAGCCGGCGCCGGCCAGCGACAACAGCGGCTGGGGCAATGACGAGCAGCGCCTGGCCAACAACGACTCCTGGGGCAACAACGACCAGGGTGGCTTCAGCAACGCCGACTACGACAACGACGACAGCTCGTTCTTCTCCGACGACGACTCCTTCGTCTGACCTGCGTCGGTCCGGGGCAAACACCTGCCCCGGACCGATTATTCGCGGAACAATCCCTGCGACTGGCATACTGGGCGACTTTTCGGGGCCCGAGGCCCGATCCAGCCCCTGCGCTGCTGCGCCATGAGGATTAGCGGTGAAGAAAATCGCTGTGTTCGCCGATGTCCAGAACCTCTACTACACCGTTCGTCAGGCCTATGGTTGCCACTTCAACTATGCGGCGCTGTGGGCGGATATCAGCAAGCAAGGGCAGATTGTCGAAGCCTATGCCTATGCCATCGACCGTGGTGACAGCAAGCAACAGCAGTTCCAGCAGATCCTGCGCAACCTGGGCTTCACGGTAAAACTCAAGCCCTATATCCAGCGCAGCGACGGCTCGGCCAAGGGCGACTGGGACGTGGGCATCACCATCGACATCATGGACGCTGCGGCCCATGTCGACGAAGTGGTGCTGGCTTCTGGCGACGGTGATTTCGACCTGCTGCTGGAGCGCATCATCCACAAGCACGGGGTCAGCGCGGTGGCCTATGGCGTGCCGGGGCTGACCGCCAATTCGCTGATTCGCGCGGCTACGCGCTATGTACCGATCGAAGGCGCCTTGCTGCTTAAAAGCTGATCAATTTTCATACGGAGCAGGACAGGTTTGGAACGCATTGCCGTCATCGACTTTGAAACCACCGGGATCTCCCCGAGCAGCAGTTGCCGGGCCACGGAAATAGCCGTGGTGATCCTTGAGCAGGGGCGCATCGTCGAGCGTTACCAGAGCCTGATGAACGCCGGCGTGCGGGTGCCGGCCTTTATTGAGCAACTGACCGGCATCAGCAATGCCATGCTGCGCAGCGCGCCGCCGGCGGAGCAGGTGATGAACGAGGTCAACGAGTTCGTCGGCATCACGCCGTTGCTGGCCCACAACGCGGCCTTCGACCAGAAGTTCTGGGATTTCGAGCTGGGCCGGATCAAGCGCACCCGCCTGCAGAACTTCGCCTGTTCGCTGCTGCTGGCGCGGCGCCTGATGCCGGCGGCTCCTAATCACAAGCTGGGCACCCTGACTTCATTCGCCGGCCTGCCGCACACCGGCCAGGCTCACCGCGCCATGGCCGACGCCGAAATGGCCGCCAACCTGGTGGCGCATCTGGCCGGCGAACTGAGGCACAAGCATGGCCTGCGCGAGCTGTCCCATGACTTCCTGTGCAAACTGCAGAAGGTTCCCGCGGCCAAAGTCCCCGAACACCTCAAGCGCCACCGCGGGTTCTGAGGCCCGAGGTTCATTTGCTTTCCAGTTGCCCCAGGGGCACGCGCCGTTCAATGGCGCTGGAGAGCACGATGGAGGTCTTGCTGAAACCGAACTGGGCCACGCGGTTGATCAACTCCTCCAGCTCCGGCATCGATCCCACTGCGGCCTGCATGATCACGCAGGGGTCGCCGGTGACCCGGTGGCACTCGGTGAGCTGGGGAATCTTGATCAGTTCGTCATAGGCCTTCTGGTTGCCGTGCTGGGCCAGGCGCAGTTCGATCACGCACTGGATCGGCAAGCCGACCTTGGCCATGTCGACTTTGGCCTGGTAGCCGGTGATCACTCCGCTGGCCTCCAGCTTGGCCACGCGTTCGGCCACCGCCGGTGCTGAGAGATTCACCTTGCGTGCCAGTTCGGCGTAACTCGCCCGGCCATTTTCCAGCAGGCTGGCCAGGAGCATGCGGTCGTACTTGTCCATGGAAGGCTCTCGATCTATCCAGCTTTCGAAAGCACGGTATATAGCCCTTATCTCCATCTTTTGGAAAGTGTACGGGCGTTATAAACAGGTTTTGTAACTTAAGTTCCCTGGGCCGAGTTTCTAGAATAGACCTCCCCCTGCCTGCCTCAGAGCCGCCCCCCATGCCTGGCCAAAGCCGTTTTCCGCTGCCGTTGATCGCCGCCTTTTTTGCCCTCTACGTGATCTGGGGCTCGACGTACCTGGTGATTCGCATCGGCGTCGAATACTGGCCGCCACTGATGCTCGGCGGCATTCGCTTCATCATCGCCGGTAGCCTGATGTACGCCTTTCTGCGCTGGCGCGGGGTGCCGGCGCCGACCTGGGCGCAATGGAAGGCCGCAGGGATCATCGGTGTGCTGCTGTTGAGCTGTGGCAATGGTGCGGTAACGCTGGCCGAACACTCCGGGGTGACCTCCGGCGTCGCGGCGCTGGCGGTGGCCACGGTGCCTTTGTTCACCCTGCTCTGCGGGTATTTCTGGGGCGCACGCAACACGCGCCTGGAGTGGGCCGGGATCGTCCTCGGGATGATTGGCATCGGCATGCTCAACCTGGGGTCCAACCTGCAGTCGAGCCCGATGGGCGCCGCCTTGCTGCTGTTCGCTGCGGCGGCCTGGGCTTTCGGCTCGGTGTGGAGCAAGCATTTGCCGCTGCCCCAGGGCGCCATGGCCAGTGCCGCGGAAATGCTCGTCGGTGGCGTGGTACTGATGATCGGCAGTGCCCTGAGCGGTGAGCATCTGGACACCCTGCCTCCGATGGAAGGCTGGCTGGCCCTGGCCTACCTGGCCGGTTTCGGTTCGATCATCGCCTTCAACGCCTACATGTACCTGCTCAAGCACGTGCGCCCAGCCGCGGCCACCAGCTACGCCTATGTCAACCCGGCGGTGGCGGTGCTGCTGGGCATCGTCTTCGTCGGCGAAACCATTGGCATCGAGGAGGCCATGGCCATGCTGGTGATCATCAGTGCCGTAGTGCTGATCGGCCTGCCCCAATGGCGCAAGCCCAAGGCCGCGGCCCAGGAAGAGGCGGCCTGATCACTGTCCCGGTGGCAGGCCGGCCAGGCTCCGTTGGAGAAAGTCGCCGATGACCTGGCTCGCTTGCTGGTGAATCGCTTCGCGGCTGCGCTGGCCGCCGTCCCGGCAGATGATTTCATCCTCGGGGTTCTCTTCCCGGAGCAGGGCCGGGGCACCTGGCTTGCAGATTTGCATGAAGCTGAAATGGCTGGCATCGGCGATCACCAGCAGGCTGGAGGTGGCCGACGGCAGGAGGGTTTCCAGGTAGCCCGACTCCTGCTCCACCGGCATGCTGGCAATATCGACTCCTGCTCCCAGGATCAGGGTCGGCGTCTGCACCGCTGACAAGCTTTGCGGGGTGAACCCACGGACCAGCCCCGGGTCCAGGGAGACGACCGCCTTGATTCGCGGGTCCCGCAGGTCGGTGCCCAGAGAACCCTGGTTTTGCGGCGCAATCCCCAGCTCCGGAGCCAGCCCGCACAGACGCGGGTTGGGATGCAGCCGACATTCCTCCAGGAAGCGTTGCGGGCTATAGCGGGCGCCGGCCAATGCGGTGACCGTCCAGCCGCCCAGCGAATGGCCGATGGCGGCGATGCGCTGCGGGTCGACCGCGCCTGCCAGGGACTTGTCAGCGCTCAGTGCGTCTATGACCCGGCTCAGGTCCCGGGGACGCTGCCAAAGCTTCGCCGCTTCTTCCGGACGCTGGTCGAAACTCGTGGTGCCCGGGTGGTCAGGGGCGGCGACCACATAACCCTGGCCGACCAGCGAAGTGACCAGCCAGCTGAGGTTGCGCCAGTTGCCGCGATAGCCGTGTGACAGGACCACCAAGGGATGGGCCGCAGGGGCAGGAGAGGCATCCTTGATGGTGGGCAGGCCCTGGAAGATCGGGTTCTCTGCCGATACCAGAAGCGGGCTGGCGGTTTCGGTGGGGTACCAGAGGGCGACATGCAGGGGGCGCTGCTTGCTTGCATCGGGCAGGGTTATTTCACGAAAACCGACGAGCTCGGCGGCGCAGGCCAGGGGCAGCAACAGGGAGAGTGAAAGGCCCGCTAGCATCCGTGCGGACAGGGCAATCTTGGGCATTGAAGAACTCCATGGGCAAAACGTCAGTGGTCTGCCAATGGGCGCGCTGGGTGGAATCGAGCGGCGATCGACGGCAGTGGGGGGGGGGCGACGACTGGGGCAATCGCCGCCCACCCTTTTAACCCACATTGCCCGGAAAGGGTGACCCGATTGTGCAGCTGGCTGTCACCCACTTCGCGTCAGTTACAGGTACCGGCGTCGAGCCAGACCTTACCGGAGCCGTCTGGCCCGGTGAACGCCGGGTTGCCCGGCTCACTGCCCTTGACCCACCAGCGAGCGATGTAAAAGCGCCCGTTATGGCTGACTCGGTCCTTCGCCACATAGGTGCCCTGGGCCGACCATGGGCCCTGGCAAGCGGCACTTTCTGCCTTGACCGTCACGCTGTGCTCGCGAGTCACGCTGTGATGGCCGTTGCCCAGGCTCAGGGTGATGCGGTAGGTGACGTCTTGTGCTGTTTTGGGGGCGACGAACTTCATCGAGGTCCCGGCCGCCTGGAAGTCCACGCTCGGGTTCACATTCCAGCGATAACTCAGCGGCAGGCCAGCAGGGTCGCTGGAACCTTTGGCGTCGAGCACCAGCGTTGCTCCGGCTTTGGCCTGGCCCGGGCCGTCGATGCTGGCCACTGGCGGCTTGACCGCCGGCTTTTCGCCTTCGCTGTTGCACGGACCCAGGTCACGCCAGACCTTGCCGGAGCCATCGGGCCCGGTGAAGGCCGGGGTGCCCGGTTCACTGCCCTGGGTCCACCAGCGCGCTTCGTATTGACGGCCTTTCCACTGCACCTGGTCCTTGGCTACATAGGTACCGTGAGCCTGCCACTGGGGCTTGCAGCTGCCGCTGCCGGCCTTGGCTTTGATCAGTATTTCGTGGGTCTTGAGGGTGCTCTGCTTGCCGTTGCTCAGGCTCAGGGTGAAGCGGTAGCGGGTGTCATCGGCCAATTCTGGTGCGGTGAAGGCAATGCGCGGACCGTCGTAGGTAAAGTCCAGCTTGGGCGAGGCTTCCCAGGCAAAGCTCAGGGCCGCGCCTTGTGGGTCGCTGGAGGCGGACGCATCCAGCACGATCTGTTCGCCTGCATTGGCTTCAGTCTTGCCGCGGATCACGGCCACTGGCGGGGTGCCGGCATCCACAGGTTTGAGCGAGGTCACCTTGACCTGGTTGTCGGCGCTGAACTCACCGTCTGCCAGCAAGCTCCAGGGGCCATTGAGGCTGTGGCTGGAGTACACCTGGTAGCCCTTGATATTGCCCGCCTGGCCCTGGTCCTGGCGTGGCAGGTAGCGCAATTGAGAGAAACTGTTATGGCTGCCCATGTCGATCACGATCTGGTGGGGATAACGCGCGTCGGTGGCCGAACTCCAGTAGGAGTTGGGGTTGTCATCGAGCACGTTCGAGCCCGAGGTGGTGCCGGATGCCACGCTGCTGGTTGAGTGGACACGCCAGCTGTTTCGAGGAAGGGGCTCGCCTTTGGCGCTGGCCAGCATCAGTTCGGCGATGCTGGCGTTGTTCTTGCCGTCCACCGAAGAGGTCGCTACGAGCTTCAGGTAGGTGCCTTGGGCCGTTTCCTGGGTGTGGCCGTAAGCGTTGCCTTGCAGGATCAGGTCTTCAGCCGCCATACCTTCGGTCCTGATAGCCAGGTACCAGCGGCCCGGCTTTGGATCCTTGGCCCCGAGACCGACTATCTGGCTGAGGGTCGAGCGGTAGTCGTAGCTGGTGGTGGTTGGTTGAGCACCATACTTGAGCGACAACTGGACCTGGCCGCCCTTGTTGGTACTGGTGCCGGGCACCACGGTGAAGGCCAGGCGCTGGGTGCCTGCCGGTACATCCAGTGGGAAGTAGCGGGTCTGGCCTTTGGCCTGGTTGATCCGTTCTTCTAGAATCGTGATCAGGTTTTCACTGTCCAGCGGCACGAGTGAGGGGGCGTAGGCGGAAATCTTCGCAGCGTTCTCGCGCCAGACCCGGGCCATGTTTGCCGTTCGAGCATCGCCCAGGGGCACGCCGAGGTGGTCCTTGAGGTCCGGGTTGGAGAAGTAGCCGACGTGGTTGCCGCAGAGGATGGTGCCGACCCGACCGTTGTTGTGGCCGAAGCGGTAGTTGTCGTTGCCGTCGTTGCAGTGGTTGCCGCCGATGTTGTGTGCCAGTTCGTGGCGGAAGGCGGCCGAGGCGCTGATGGCGTTGACCGAGTAGCGGCCGTTCACGTAGGCCCAGCCGGCGGCGGTGTCCACCCCGGGTGTACCAACGGTGAATGCGGCGACCAGGTCCGGGCTGTATTTGCGCATGCCATCGGCGAACAGGTTTTTGACATCGGCCAGCACCGGGGTGGTGATCGGGTAGTCGTTGGCTATCACCTGGGTGCCGGCCAGGCGCACACGCACATTCTTGATCTGCGAGTTTTCCACGGCACGGTTGACCGAGGCGACCTGGGCCAGGGCATAGGCCTCGTGGTCACCGATGTAGTTGGCGGCTTTCTGGGTGAAGCCTGCCAGCAGATCGATGACGATCTCGCCCTGGGCGTTGCGGTGGGTCAGGTAGCTGCGCTGACCGCTCTGGGTCTCGATCAGGTTGGGTACGTCGTCGCCTTCGTTGGGCACGGAGTCGATATTGCGCGGGTCGAAGGAGTGTTGGTTGTTGAGGCGAATCAACGACTGTTCGCCACTGGCGTTGCCGCGAATCATCAGGTTACTGTCAGGCATCAGGGCGATGAAGCTGCCGTCGCCACGGGCGGCGACAAACATTTCCTGTGCGGCGCTCTGGGAGCGGTTGTTGCTTTGCAGCGTGCCGACCATGACCTTGAGGCCCTTGAAACTGTCGTTTCGGTCCGGAATGAGGCTGCGCAGGCGCATGCCGATTTCCTGCTGCAGACGTTCGGTTCCCGCGTCGACGATGTTGCGCTGGGCCGGATTGGCCATTAGCGCCTGGATATTGATGAAGGGGCCGTCGGCTGCGCTTTCGGCGCGTGGCAGGGCCGCATCGGCAGGTTCATCGGCGGCCTGTACCAGGCCCGCCATGGGTAGCAATACAACAGTTCCCAGGCTGGCCACACAAAGGCGGGTGGCACGAGACAGGGTATTCAATCTGAAGGTCGGCATAACCATTCCTGGATATACACAGCGCGGCGCAAACCTGGCGAACAGGATCGTGAAAGCGTCCGCGCTGATGATGTGGATGAGGAGTTGTGCCGGCGGCGGGCATCATAGGCAGCGGCGCTGGTGCCGTATATTCGAAGCCTGGCTTTTAGTACCTGTCCTAGGGAACTTGCCCGTACGAAGGGCAAGAGCACTGTTGTGCCAGGGGCGTTTGCCGTGTGTCGGGTGCTGCCGGTGGAGGGGGCAGAAGGGGCGGCGAGTTGGCCAGAACGGCCGGGGAGACGGGGTGGTTGCAATAAAAAAACGCCGGGCAATGCCCGGCGCGGTGGCTTCAGCCTGAACAGGTCACTCGAACCCGCTCAGCAAGACGAGGGCGAATAACACTGCCGCCAGGGCCAGGGAAAACAGCAGGCTGATTCCCGCCACTCGCCATAGCGAGAAGAAGCGCCCGTTGCCGGCCTTGTGCTCTATCACCTGGGGGCCGAACAGTTGGCGTGCGTAGGCGTTCATCCCGTAGATCGGCGGAAGGATGAACACCACCGCAGGGATACTTTCCGGAAGGAAAAAGCCTGCCACGCTCATGGCAATGAAAAGGCCGATGCCCATGGCCCAGACTTTGTTCACTTCGCTCTCGCGGCCCATGGCCTTGAGGTTCTGGCTGATGAAATAGGCGCCGGCCACGGAGGTGCCGATGAAGGTGCTCAGGCCAATGGCCGCCACGCTGTAGAGGCACAGGCTCTGATCGGTTGGCTTGCTGGCCCGGAGTTCGGCGGCAGGGGCCTGGAAGGGATTTTGGTTGTCCATGCGCGGTGAGGCTCCTTGGGAAGGGCAAAGGGGCGGTTGAGTGCCAGCTCGGGTGTTGCGCCGCCCTTGTGCGCGACCCGTGGCAAACAGTGGGGCGAGCATACACTTACCGGGGCGGGCTTGGCAGGCCTGGGGCGGCCCGGAAGCGAGCCCCTGAATTAGGGTAAACTGCCGCCCATTGCGTCCCTGTGCTGACTTTTTCCTACGGTACCCCCATGACATTCGCCACTCTTGGCCTGATCGAACCCCTGCTGCGCGCTCTCGAAACCCTCGGCTACCAGACCCCGACCCCGGTGCAGGCGCAAGCCATTCCGGCAGTGCTGGGCGGGCGTGACCTGATGGCCGCGGCCCAGACCGGCACCGGCAAGACCGCCGGTTTCGCTCTGCCGCTGTTACAGTTGCTGACCCTGGAAGGGCCGAAAGTCGATAGCAACTCGGTACGCGCGCTGATCCTGGTGCCGACCCGGGAACTGGCCGAGCAGGTCCACGAAAGCGTGCGCCAGTACGCCGAACACCTGCCGCTGCGTACCTATGCGGTGTACGGCGGGGTCAGCATCAACCCGCAAATGATGAAGCTGCGCAAAGGCGTGGACCTGCTGGTGGCGACTCCGGGGCGTCTGCTGGACCTGTTCCGTCAGAATGCGGTGAAGTTCAGCCAGTTGCAGACCCTGGTGCTGGATGAGGCCGACCGCATGCTCGACCTGGGTTTCTCCGAAGAGCTCAAGAGCATCTACGCAGCCCTGCCGAAGAAACGCCAGACCCTGTTGTTCTCCGCCACCTTCTCCGACGCCATCCGCCAGCTGGCCGGGCAGATGCTCAACGATCCGCTGAGCATCGAGGTCAGCCCGCGCAACGTGGCTGCCAACACGGTCAAGCAATGGGTGGTGCCGGTGGACAAGAAGCGCAAGCCGGAGCTGTTCAGCCACCTGCTGCGCAAGAATCGCTGGAAGCAGGTGCTGGTGTTCGCCAAGACCCGCAACGGTGTGGATGCGCTGGTGGAGAAACTCCAGGGCCAGGGCGTGAATGCCGACGGCATCCATGGCGACAAGCCACAGGCCACGCGTCAGCGCGCCCTGGACCGGTTCAAGGCCAGTGAGATCCAGATCCTGGTGGCCACCGATGTGGCGGCCCGCGGCCTGGACATCGAAGACCTGCCCCTGGTGGTCAACTTCGACCTGCCGATCGTGGCCGAGGACTACATCCACCGTATCGGGCGTACCGGCCGTGCCGGTTCCACCGGCGAGGCGATTTCCCTGGTGTGCGCCGACGAGGTGAACCTGCTCTCGGCGATCGAGATGCTCACCCGCCAGACCCTCAAGCGCCATGAGGAACAGGATTTCGAACCCGAGCACCGGGTGCCGGAAACCGACGCCAGTGGCCAGGTGGTGAAAAAGCCGAAGAAGCCCAAGAAACCGAAAACCTCCGGCGGTGGCGGCAAGCGCAACCTGGGCAAGTGGGTGGACAGCGGCGAAGTGGCCGAAGCTCCGGCGGTGAAACCGGTGCGCAAGGTGCCGGCGTTCAACACCGGGCCGCGCAAGCGCAAGCCTTGATCTGATATCGCGCCGGGCCCTTCGCCGGCAAGCCGGCTCCTACCCTTGCGTAGGTGCCGACTTGCCGGCGAAGCTGTTTATGGCTGGCGCCGCAACCACTTCAGCATCCCCAGCCCCGCCTGGCGCCCGCTGGCAAAGCAGGCGGTCAACAGGTAGCCGCCGGTCGGCGCTTCCCAGTCGAGCATTTCCCCTGCGCAAAAGACCCCAGGCATCTGTTTCAGCATCAGGTTTTCGTCCAGGGCTTCAAAAGGCACGCCGCCGGCGCTGCTGATGGCTTCGTCCAGCGGCCGGGGCCTGACCAGCGTCAACGGCAGCGCCTTGATCGCGGCGGCCAGGAGCGCCGGATCGTTGAAGCTCTCTGCCGGGGTCAGCTCCCGCAGCAACGCCGCCTTCACCCCCTCGATCCCCAACTGGCTCTGCAAGTGCTTGGCCATGGACCGCGAGCCGCGTGGCTTGGAAAGGGCGGCCTGGACCTTATCCAGGGGCTTGTTCGGTAGCAGGTCGATATGGATCGTCGCCTGCCCGTGCCGGTTGATGGATTCGCGAATCGGCGCCGACAGTGCATAGATCAGGCTGCCCTCGATGCCGCTGGCGGTGATCACGCATTCCCCCAGCCGTGGCACGTCGTCATCAAGGCCGATGGCCACGTTCTTCAGCGGCGCGCCGGCGAATTTGCTGCGCAGCAGTTCGCTCCAGGCGTTGACCTCAAAGCCGCAATTGCTCGGTTGCAAGGGCGCAAGCTGCACACCGCGCTGTTCCAGCAGGGGCATCCAAGCCCCGTCGGAACCCAGTCGTGCCCAACTACCGCCGCCCAATGCCAGCAGGACCCCATCCGCCCGTACCGCACTTTCACCCTCGGCATGCCGGATGCGCAGGCTGCCGTCGGCATTCCAGCCCAGCCAGCGGTGCCGGGTGTGGATAACGACTCCGGCATCGCGCAGGCGCTTGAGCCAGGCGCGCAGCAGCGGCGCAGCCTTCATGTCGGTAGGAAACACCCGGCCGGAGCTGCCGACAAACGTCTGGATACCCAGCTCATGAATCCATTGGCAGAGTGCCTCGGCGCCGAACTCGCGCAGCAGCGGGGCGATTTGCGGCGCACGCTCGGCGTAGCGCGAGAGGAAGGCCGGATAGGCTTCGGAGTGGGTGATGTTCATGCCACCGACCCCGGCCAGGAGGAATTTTCGGCCCACCGATGGCATGCCGTCGTACAGGTCGACCTGAACCCCGGCCTGGCTCAGTACCTCGGCGGCCATTAGGCCGGCGGGGCCGCCGCCGATAATCGCGACGCGGGAAGTAAGGGTGGGGGACATCAAAAAGCCTAGAAAATGGAAGGGGTGGTTATTGTAAGCAATGCTCGGGAACAGCGCCTGCTGGATGAGTTGCCGGCCAGTGCCGTCTTCATTCAAACGACCTGTACCCATCCGGGTTATTCGACTGCCAACGCCACGTATCTTCCATCATCTCCTTCAAACCGCGTTCTGCCTTCCAGCCCAGGTCGTGCAGTGCCTTGGACGGATCCGACCAGCATTGCGCAATGTCGCCCTGACGGCGTGGGGAGAGGGTGTAGGGAATGGTGCAGCCAGAGGCATCCTCGAATGCCCGGATCATTTCCAGTACTGAGTAACCCACCCCGGTCCCGAGGTTCCAGGCATTTATACCGGTATGCTGGGAAATGTAGTTCACGGCTGCTATGTGCCCTTTGGCAAGATCAACTACATGAATGTAGTCACGAACACCGGTGCCGTCGGGGGTGGGATAGTCGTTGCCATAGATGGAAAGTCTTTCGAGCTTTCCCACAGCGACACGGCTTATGTAGGGCAATAGGTTTTCCGGCAGGCCGTTTGGGTCTTCGCCCATCAGTCCACTCTGATGGGCGCCCACCGGATTGAAGTAGCGCAACAGGGCGACTGACCAGCGTGGATCGGCGGCTGCCATATCCTGCAGTATCTTCTCTACCATCAACTTGGAGGTGCCATAGGCGTTGGTAGGTGTTCCCAACGGGCTGCTTTCGACCAGCGGTATCTGCACCGGGTCGCCGTACACTGTGGCAGAGGAACTGAACACCAGGCGGTAGACGCCTGCGGTGGCCATGGCCTGGCACAAGGTGATGCTGCCACTGACGTTGTTCTGATAGTAGGGCAAAGGCTGTTTTACGCTCTCTCCGACGGCTTTCAGGCCCGCGAAGTGCAATACCCCATCGATCTCGTGCTGGCTGAAAATACGGTCAAGGATGGCGCGGTCGCAAACATCACCTTGAACAAATACAGGGGTGGCACCGGTTATTTGTTGCACGCGCTGTAGCGAGAGCATGGAACTATTGCACAGGTTATCCAGAACCACCGCCTCATGGCCGGCCTGAAGCAATTCCAGCACCGTGTGTGAGCCGATATACCCTGCACCGCCAGTTATTAAGAACCGCATAGTTATGAGCCTGTTTCAAGTGAGTGCTGACAGTCCGGTCGCAATGTTATCTGGAACTGATGGTGGAAATTGAAAAAATGATACAGCACTGCCAACAGTTTTCTGTGTGAGTTCGTTGCGGGCTCTTTGCTTGAGCAGCACTTCACCCATGTTTTCCAGCTAATAACAAACTACTTGAGCTCTACCCGAAGATCGTAATCTCAGGGTTTAAGGTGAGATTGTATTCGTCGGTTTTGATCATCACTGTTTTCAATAAACTGTGGTGTTATGGAAAGGTGGTTTTTATATCTGGGTAACTTTTCTGTGTGGGTGCCTTCACGCAAATACACGGTGAGGTGCTGGTAAAAAGCGCTCGACCATGTTCATCCACGTGTTGAAAGTTGAACTAAACGTTTATGCCTTTCCTGAAACGCTTTCATATTGGGGGGCGTGCTTGTCGGCGATCAGGTGCAGTTGGAGATGCTTGGGCGTTTCTCGATTGATCTTCTTGAGAAACTCCAGCCACTGCTGATGTTGTCATTCAATACTCCCCATCCCCCTTGAAGCCAGTCCAGGTTTGCGAAAAGCGCCAGGGAGGCGGGTCTGCGCCCTGATCAAAAAACAGGCACCGCTCTGCAGGCCTTGCAGAGCAAGGGGCCTAGCGTCTTTCGCGCAGGTTATCCACAGGCGGCTCCACAGGGATTGGGGGTAAGACACTCACAACTGTATGACCGTCTGATGTCACTGATCAAAAAACAGGCGATGGCCTTGAGGCCCCGTGGGACAAGGGCTGCAGAGGCTTTCTCCCAGCTTATCCACAAGCGGTTCCACAGTGGATGTGGGTAAGGCCTGCGGATGTCAGTAGCACCCTGACGATTCCCAGACCTTCTGGGCACTGTGGTGAAGAATGCCGTGGCGCCGGGCCAGGGCCTGGCGGTCCTTGCTGTAGCCGCCGCCGATCACGCCGACTATCGGGATGTCGCGGCCCAGGCAATGGCGCATGACCCGTTCGTCGCGTTCGGCCACGCCGGCATCAGTGAGTTTGAGGTAGCCCAGGGCGTCGTCCTGATGCACGTCGACCCCAGCGTCGTACAACACCAGGTCCGGCTGGTACAGGGGCAGCAGGTAGTTGAGGGTGTCGTCCACCACGTTCAGGTAGTCGGCGTCGCCCATGCCCATGGGCAGCGGGATATCCCAGTCGCTCTGGGCCTTGCGCGCGGGGAAGTTCTTTTCACAGTGCAACGAGACGGTCACCGCGTCGGCGGTATGTTGCAGGATCCGCGCGGTGCCATCGCCCTGGTGCACATCGCAGTCGAATATCAGCACCCGGCCCACGCGCCCGCTTTCCAGCAGGTAATGGCTGATCACCGCCAGGTCGTTGAAGATGCAGAACCCCGCCGGGTAGTCATAGTGGGCGTGGTGGGTGCCGCCGGCCAGGTGGCAGGCCAGGCCATGTTCCAGTGCCTGTTCGGCGGCCAGCAAGGAGCCGCCGACGGCACGCACCGTGCGCCGTGCCAAGGCTTCGCTCCAGGGCAGGCCAAGACGCCTCTGGTCCTCCCGGGACAACTCGCCGCTCATGTAGCGTTCGATATAGGCCGGGTCGTGGGCCAGGGCGAGGATTTCTGCCGGGCACAGCTCGGGGCGCAGCAGGTCGGCGTCGCGGGTCAGGCCGCTGGCCACCAGGTGATCGCGCAGCAGGCGGAACTTGTCCATGGGAAAGCGGTGCTCCGGCGGGAACTCGGGGCTGTAGTCGTCGTGATAGATCAATGGCAATGGCATGGCATTTTCTTAGAGGAACCCGTGAAGGATCCTACCAGCGATGTAGACTTGCACCCACGGAAACGGAGGGCACTGATGGAGCCGATACTGCAACTCGAAAGCGCGCGCCTGCTGCTGCGTCAATGGCGCGACGATGACTTGCCGGCATTTGCGGCGATGTGCGCCGATCCGCAGGTCATGCGCTACTTTCCGGCGCCTTTGAGCCGTCTGGAAAGCGCGGCGCTGATCGGTCGGGTGCGTGGGCATTTCGCCGAACATGGCTTCGGACTCTGGGCCCTGGAGCGTAAGGATAGCGGTGAGTTCATCGGTTTTACCGGTCTGGGCGTCGTGGGTTTCGAAGCGCCCTTCACGCCGGCGGTGGAAATCGGCTGGCGCCTGGCCCGCGAGCACTGGGGCCTGGGTTACGCCAGTGAGGCCGCCTGGACCGCCCTGCGCTGCGCTTTCGATCGTCTGGCGCTGGAGGAGGTGGTGGCGTTCACGACCCGGACCAATCTGCCGTCGCAGAAGGTCATGCAGGCCATTGGTATGCATCACACCGTCGAGGATGACTTCGAACACCCGAACCTCGCTGGCGATCACCCGCTGCGCGAGCATGTGCTGTACCGCATTACCCGCGAACAATGGTTGGAAACCTTGCATGGATAGCAAGCGCGCACGTTTAGAATGTGCCGATGAGGTGCGACCCCAATTGATTTGACCGCCGCAGCCGAGATTGCGCGGTTTTGCTCTGTGTGAGGAGAGTCTGAATGAGTCATGTGCTGGATGATCTGGTCGATCTGTTGACCCTGGAAGCCATCGAAGAAAACCTGTTTCGCGGTCGCAGCCAGGACCTCGGTTTTCGCCAGCTGTTTGGCGGCCAGGTGCTCGGCCAGTCGTTGTCCGCGGCCAGTCAGACGGTGGAGGAGGCGCGCCATGTACATTCCATGCATGGCTACTTCCTGCGCCCCGGGGATGCCGCGCTGCCGGTGGTCTACCAGGTGGACCGGGTGCGCGACGGCGGCAGCTTCAGCACCCGGCGAGTGACGGCGATCCAGAAGGGCAATCCGATCTTCACCTGCAGCGCCTCGTTCCAGTACGACGAACAGGGTTTCGAGCACCAGAACAGCATGCCCCAGGTGGTCGGGCCGGAAAACCTGCCATCGGAGCTGGAGATCACCACCCAGCGCGCCCACCTGATTCCCGAGCACATGCGCGAGAAGCTGCTGTGCCCCAAGCCGATCGAAGTGCGCCCGGTGACCGAGAAGGACCCCTATAACCCGCAGCCCATGGATCCGGTGAAGTACGTCTGGTTCCGCGCCGACGGCGCCCTGGCCGACAGCCCGGCGCTGCACAAGTACCTGCTGGCCTACGCTTCGGATTTCGGCCTGCTGACCACCTCGATGCTGCCCCACGGCAAGTCGGTGTGGCAGAAGGACATGCAGGTCGCCAGCCTCGACCACGCTCTGTGGTTTCACGCCGACCTACGCGCTGACGACTGGCTGCTGTATGCCATGGACAGCCCCTGGGCCGGAAACTCCCGGGGCTTCTCTCGGGGCAGCGTGTTCAACCGTGCCGGGCAGTTGGTGGCCTCGGTGACTCAGGAAGGGTTGATCCGCCATCGCAAGGATTGGGCATGAGTCTTTCAGAGATAAAACATTGGGTGTTCGACATGGACGGCACCCTGACCATCGCTGTGCATGATTTCGCGGCGATCCGCGAGGCGCTGTCGATTCCTGCCGAGGATGACATCCTCACACACCTGGCGGCCTTGCCGGCGGACGAATCCGCGGCCAAGCATGCCTGGCTGCTGGAACACGAGCGCGACCTGGCCCAGGGTTCGCGCCCGGCGCCGGGTGCGGTGGAACTGGTGCGGGAACTGGCCGGGCGCGGTTATCGCCTGGGCATCCTCACCCGCAATGCGCGGGAGCTGGCCCATGTGACCCTGGAGGCCATCGGCCTGGCGGACTGCTTTGCCGAGGCCGACGTGCTGGGCCGCGACGAAGCACCGCCCAAGCCCCATCCGGGCGGTTTGCTGAAGCTGGCCGAAGCCTGGGATGTCTCGCCGTCACGGATGGTCATGGTGGGGGACTACCGCTTCGACCTGGACTGCGGGCGGGCCGCCGGGACCCGTACGGTGCTGGTCAACCTGCCGGACAACCCCTGGCCGGAGCTGACCGACTGGCATGCCCGGGATTGTGCGCAGTTGCGCGACCTGCTGTCGGCCTGAGGGCCCTGTTCGCCGGCAAGGCTCCCGTCGGAGCCTTGCCGGCGAAAGCGTCGTTCCAGGCAGCGCCTTTCTTTACTTGAACACTGCCGCCTGCCCCTCGGGCGAGGTGAACATCCGGTCACCGTCATGCCCGACTCCGGGCACCTCCACCAGCCGTTGCAGCAAGCCTTGCGGATGACGCCGCACCAGGTAGTCGAAGTAGTTGTGCCCGCGAATCAACCGGTACGCGCCCTGGGTCTCGGCGGCGCAGCTCTTGTCCAGGGCGGGATGGTTGGGATCGGTGTCCTGCTGGCCCAGCAGGTAGGTGATGTCGCGCGTCACGTAGCCCTGTTCAAGCTGCGCCGGGGAATGGCCGCCGGCATAGGCCGGTAGCCGGTTCAGGCCGTACTTCCAGTCGTTGAAGCCCGGGCAACTGGCCGGTTCGAATGCCACCGGGCGCCATGCGTCGAAGTAGGCGTAGGACGACGGATTGGCGATCACGTAGCGCAGGCCGATCCCGGCCTTTTCCAGCTCGGGGTGGCTGCCGGTGCTCAGCGCATAGCGCTGCACCACCTGGGCGCCGCCGGAGTGACCGGCGATCACCACTTCCTTGAGTGCCGGAAAACGTTTGCGGTCTTCCAGGCGCTGGAGGATGGCATCGAGCACCGCATAGGAGCTGACGGCCTGCGGGCCCACTGAAGGCTCGCCGGCCATCCAGCCATTGCCCTTCCAGCGCAGTAGCGCGTCTGGCAATTGATGGCGGGCGATGTCGCTCTGGTTGAGAAACTGCGGGGCGATCACCAGGGTTGTTGTGCTTTGCCCGGCCTGCCCGGCAGCGCTTTGCCCACTGTGCAGATACGTCTGGGCGTTGCGCAGCCGGCCGTGAACGATGATCAGGGCCCGCTCTACGCCCGGCAGCGGCTGGCGCCAATCCTGGCTCAGGCCCAGGGCCAGTTGCCCGCCCTCCAGGGGCAGGCGTTGCGGGCTGATGACCTTGACCCCCTGTTCCGCCGCCTGGGCGCCGCAGCCACCCAGGCACAGCAGCAGGGCCAGCAAGCGGCGCATCTACAGGCTCCTGGCGCTGAAGGTATCGCACTGGCTGACCTGGCCCTGGCTGAAGCCGGTCTTGAACCAGCGCACTCGCTGCGCCGAGGTGCCGTGGGTGAAGGAGTCCGGCACCACCCGGCCCTGGCCTTGCTGCTGCAGGCGGTCGTCACCGATGGCATTGGCGGCGTTCAGGGCTTCTTCCACATCCCCGGGTTCCAGCCAGTTCAGGCGCTTCTGCGCGTGATAGGCCCAGACCCCGGCAAAGCAGTCGGCCTGCAGCTCCTGGCGTACCAGCAGGCCGCCATCGCCTTGCATTTGCTGGCCTTGCTGGCGCGCGGCCTGGATTTTTGCCGAGACCCCGAGCAGGGTCTGCACGTGGTGCCCGACTTCATGGGCAATCACGTAGGCCTGGGCGAAGTCGCCGGCGGCGGAAAAGCGCTGGGCCATCTCCCGGAAGAAGTCCATGTCCAGGTACACCTGGCGATCGGCGGGGCAGTAGAAGGGCCCGCTGGCGGAAGTGGCCGCGCCACAGGCGGAATTGACCCGGCCCCGGAACAGGATCAGCTTGGGCGGCTGATACTGGCGGCCGGCTTGCTGGAAGATCTGGCCCCAGGTGTCTTCGGTGTCACCGAGGATGGCGCGGACAAACTCTGCCTGTTCGTCATTGGCCGGTGGTGCCTTGCGTGCCTGGGTGGTGGCCGGCGCTGAAGTCTGCCCGCTCTGCTGGCCCAGCAGTTGCCCGAGGATCTGCAGCGGATCCTGGCCGGTGGCCCAGCCGATGCCGACGATCAGTACGATCGCCGTCAGGCTCAAGCCCTTGCCTCCACCGAACCGCATGCCACCGCCACCGCCGGCGCTGCTGTCATCTCGCGCGTCCACGACGTTGTCGCTGCGCCGGCCTTTTTTCCAAAGCATGGGGGTGTCCTCGTTTTTTCTGCTGGTCAGTGTTGCTGGTGGCTCGAACCGGCGCCAGTCCGGTCGTCAGGGATTTTTCTGCACGCTACCATGGCCCGGTTACGGATCGATCCGGTCCAGGCGCATTCGGGGCTCCCTATTGAACATCGATACCCGCATCAAATTCCGTCACTTGGTGTGTTTTCTTGAAATGGCCCGCCAGGGCAGCCTGGCCCGGGCGGCCGATGTCCTGGCGGTGAGCCAGCCGGCGATGTCGAAAACCCTCAAGGAACTGGAAGCGTTGCTGGAGACCCGGCTGTTTGCCAGGAGCAAGGCCGGCCTCAGCCTGACCGAGGCCGGGCGGGCCTTCCTGCGTTATGCCGGGCCTTCGGTGCAGGCCCTGCGGGAAGGTGTCAGCAGCCTGCGCGGCGGTGAGTACGCCGCCGGGCTGGTGCGCATCGGTGTGCTTTCCACGGTGGAAAGCCTGCTGCTGCCGGAGGTGATGCGGCGCCTGCATCAGCGCCATTCGGCGCTGACCGTGAGTGTGCTGACCGGCCCCAGTGCTTACCTGCTGTCGCAATTGCGGGTCGGCGACCTGGACCTGGTGGTGGGGCGCATGACCGAGAGCCCGGAGATCCACGGCCTGAGCTTCGAGCACCTGTACAGCGAATCCATGACCCTGGTGGCCCGCCCGCAGCATCCACTGGCAACCGGCCCTCTGGACCGCGACGCGGTGAGCGCCTATCCCCTGGTGCTGCCCCTGGCCGGCACCAGCATTCGCAAGCACGCCGACAGCCTGTTCATCCAGTGCGGCATTGCCCCGTCGCAACAGCGTCTGGAAACCCTCTCGGTGGCCCTGAGCCGACGCTACACCTTGTCCAGCGATGCGCTGTGGATCGCGCCGCTGGATGCCGTGCGCCTGGACCTGGCCAATGGTGAACTGCGGGAGCTGGACCTGGGCCTGCGCGAACCCGGTGGCTCGGTGGGGATTTCCAGCAATGCCAGCCTGCCCTTGTCGCTGGCGGCGCAATGGGCGGTGGAGGTGCTCCGGGAAGTGGGGCTGGCCTATCGCGAGGGCAGTTATCCATAACCATTTGGTTATTGATTGAGGGCGGCATTTCAATTTTCCCCGCTCCTGGTTTGTTTGAAACTGCGCCGGCTGCGCTCCATAAATCAAACAACAGGAGATCGACATGTCTGATGCAGACAGCAGTCGCTTCGTGATTCGCGACCGTAATTGGCACCCCAAGGCCCTGACCCCCGACTACAAGACCTCCGTCACTCGTTCCCCGCGCCAGGCGCTGGTGAGCATTCCACAATCGGTCAGTGAAACCACAGGCCCGGACTTTTCCCACCTGCGCACCGGGCGTTTCGACAACGACCTGCTGCTCAACTTCAACAACGGTGGCTTGCCCGTGGGCGAGCGGATCATCGTTTCCGGGCGGGTCTGCGATCAGTACGGCAAACCCATTCCCCATACCCTGGTGGAAATGTGGCAAGCCAACGCCGGCGGCCGCTACCGGCACAAGAACGACCGCTACCTGGCGCCCCTGGACCCGAACTTCGGTGGCGTCGGCCGGGCCCTCACCGACCGTGATGGCTACTACAGTTTCCGCACCATCAAGCCCGGCCCCTACCCATGGCGCAACGGCCCCAATGACTGGCGCCCGGCGCATATCCATTTCTCCATCAGTGGCCCGTCGATCGCCACGCGCCTGATCACCCAGCTGTATTTCGAAGGCGACCCGCTGATCCCGCTGTGCCCGATCGTCAAGTCCATCGCCAACCCGGACGCGGTACAGAGCCTGATCGCGCGCCTGGACATGGGCGGCGCCAACCCCATGGATTGCCTGGCCTACCGCTTCGACATCGTGCTGCGCGGCCAGCGCAAGACCCACTTCGAGAACTGCTGAGGAGCCTGACATGCCTGTTCAACTGCTGCCTGAAACCCCCTCGCAAACGGCCGGCCCCTATGTGCATATCGGCCTGGCCCTGGCGGCCGCGGGAAACCCGCCGCGCCCCGAGGAAATCTGGAACCAGATGGCCAAGGCCGATGCGCCGGGTGAGCGGATCCTGCTGATCGGCCACGTCTACGATGGCAATGGCCACCTGGTGCGCGATTCATTCCTGGAGTTCTGGCAGGCCGACCACGCCGGGGTCTACGACCCGGTGTTCGATACGGAGAAACCGTTCAACTGCTTCGGTCGCACCGCCACCACCTTCGATGCCGGGGAGTGGACACTCAACACGGTCAAGCCCGGGGTGGTGAACAACGCTGCTGGCGTGCCCATGGCGCCGCACATCAACCTGTCGCTGTTTTCCCGGGGGATCAATATCCACCTGCACACCCGGCTGTACTTTGCCGATGAGCCGGAAGCCAACGCCCAGTGCCCGGTGCTGAACCTGATCGAACAGCCCCAGCGCCGGGAAACCCTGCTGGCCCATCCTTGTGAGGTCAATGGCCAGCGTGCCTACCGTTTCGATATCCGCATCCAGGGTGAAGGCGAGACAGTGTTCTTCGATTTCTGAAGCATCGCCAAGCCAGGGATGGCCAGCGCTCGAGAATCCGCCCCCTGACGCCACGCTGCGGTGTCAGGGGGCGCTTCGTTTCAGTGGTCGAAGTGGTCCCACACCGGAGCGAAATCCGGGCTGACCTGACGCTGGTCCTTGGGCAGGGCGGCGATCAGCGCCCGGTCTGCATCGTCCAGGTGGATCTTCAGGGACTCCAGGTTGGCCAGCTGGTTGGCCCGGCTGCTGGCCTTGGGGATGGCTGCCACATTGTCCTGGTCGAGCAGCCACTTGAGGGCCACCTGGGTCGGCAGCACGCCGTGCTTGGCGGCGATCTGCTGGATTTCGGCCACCTCTGAGACCTTGTTGCGCGCCAGCGGGGTATAGGCGGTCAACACCATGTCGCGTTCGCGGGCGTAGTCCAGAAGGCCGCTCTGGCCCAGCAGCACGTGGTACTCCACCTGGATCGCCGACAGCGGCGCGCCCAGCCCTTCGATCACTCGGCGCAGCAGGGCCAGGGGAAAGTTGGCCACGCCAATGTGTTTCACCAGCCCCTGCTCCTTGAACGACACCAGGGTTTCGATGCTGCGTTCCAGTTCCCAGTCGCTGGTGGGCCAGTGAATGTGGAACAGGTCGATGTAGTCGGTTTGCAGGGCTTTCAGGCTGCGCTCCAGTGAGTGGCGCATGGCGGTGGGTTGCAACTGGTCCCACCAGACCTTGGTGGTGACGTGGATCTGCTCCCGGGGCACAGGAGTGTTGGCCAGGGCCTGGCCCACCGCTTCTTCGTTGTTGTAGGCCTGGGCGGTGTCGATATGCCGGTAACCCAGTTCCAGTGCCTGTTCCACGGCGCGGGTGCATTCCTGGTCGAGCATTGGCCAGGTGCCCAGGCCGAGCTTGGGCAGGTGCAGGCCGCTGTGGGTGAGGACGGGGCAGTCAAGGGTATGAGGCATGGGCAATCTCCCTGTGGATAAAAGAGCACAGCCGGTTGAGGGGCGAGTGACGATCCGGGCTGCGGGGGTGTTGCTGAAGGTTGGACAGCATTGGCGGGCGGAAAATGCCCGGAAAATCGATGCGGCGGGCAAGCCGTTATTTTGCGTTTTATGGAAGCGGGTTCCAAAAAATATACGAGCTCGGCTACCCTGCCACAAGGCGCCGTGCCGGGTACAAGACTCGAACGGCGCCGATTCCGGGCGGTAATCGAACACCGCTGCCCGGTTCCCCAACCGGCCGCTTGTCTCTAGAATCGGCCAAATTTTGTCGGGACCCGACCATGGCTGGCAGTCAAATCGAACGCGTCTTCAGTGTTCTCGAACGTCTTACCGCTGATCCCCGTGGGCTGCCGCTGCAGACCCTGGCCGAGCAACTGGAGATTCCCAAAAGCGCCACCCACCGCTTGCTGGCGGAGCTGATCCGCCTGGGTTATGTGCGGCAGAACCCGGACAACCTGCGCTACCAGCTGTCCACGCGGCTGGTAGCCATGGGCTTTCGCTACCTGTCCGCCAGCGGCGCCGATATCGTTCAGCCAGTACTGGACCGCCTGGCGGTCGAATCCGGCGAGCTGGTGCGCCTGGGCGTGATCGAAGGCGAGCGCCAGACTTGGATCGCCAAGTCCCAGGGCGCCCGTTCCGGCTTGCGCTACGACCCGGACATGGGCCGTGAGGCACCGTTGTTCTATACCGCCTCCGGGCATGCCTGGCTGGCCACCCTGAGTGATGCCGAGGCCCTGTCCCTGGTGGAGCGCCAGGTGGCCGAGCCCCCGACGGACCTGGGGCCCAACGCTCCGCGCTCGAACATCGAACTGCTGGAGCGTCTGCGCCTGGCCCGGGAGCAGGGCTATGCCTGGGTCGAAGAAAGCTCCGCCGTGGGCACCTCGGCGATCGCCGCGGTGGTGCGCCATCCCATTGATGGCCGGGTCGTGGGCGTGCTCAGCGTTGCCGGGCCCAGCGCACGCCTGCCTCTGGCGCGGCTGCACGAACTGGCGCCACTGCTGTTGCAGTTTGCCGAGGAACTGTCGGCCGCCAGCCAGGCGTCCGAGTTGTTCAATTGAGGTAACGCCGCAGGGCCTTGCTTGGCGATCTGCTGTCGGGCGAGTGATGGCCTTAATACCGCCGCGTCTGTTGCACAGCCGTTCGCAGCCTGCGGCAGCGGCTACGTAGACCTCGACTCGGCACAAAGCTGTTCGATAATCGGACGGTATTTTTTATCCCTCTTGTGTGAAAGTGGAACTGAGTTCTAAATATTTGAAATTCAGTGTCCCTATAACAATCACAAGAGGATCTTCCATTGAGCACGCCACTGCGCATCGCCCTGATCGGCGTCGGCAATATGGGGCAGCAGCACTATCAGCACCTCAAGACTCTGGCCGAGGCCTGCCTCTGCGCGGTGGCCGATCCCGGCCCCCAGGCGGCGGCTGTCGCCGCACAATGGCAGGTGCCGCACTTTGCCGATCACCAGACCTTGCTCCGGGAAGTCCGCCCGGATGCGGTGATCGTTGCCAACCCTAACAACCTCCATGTCAGCACCGCCCAGGATTGCCTCGCCGCAGGCGTGCCGGTGCTGCTGGAAAAACCGGTGGGCGTGCATCTGGATGAAGTGCGCGAATTGGTAGCGGCCACGCGGACCACTGGGGTCCCGGTGCTGGTGGGGCATCATCGACGGCACAACCCATTGATCGCCCGCGCCCATGAACTGCTGCGTAGCGGCGCCCTGGGGCGCCTGACCAACGTCACCGCACTCTGGCAATTGCAGAAGCCCGAGCGCTATTTCGACATTCCCTGGCGCCGCGAGGCCGGGGCCGGCATGTTGCTGACCAACCTGATCCACGACCTGGACCTGTTGCGCCACCTGTGCGGCGAGGTGCGCCAGGTCCAGGCCATCACCAGCAACAGCGTGCGCGGCTACGCCAACGAGGATTGCGCAGCGGTGCTGCTGCAATTCGACAACGGCGCCCTGGGCAGCCTGACCGGTTCCGACGCCGCGGCCGCGCCCTGGAGCTGGGAGCTGGATTCCGGGGAAAACCCGGTGTACCCGCGCCAGCCAGACCAGCCCTGTTACTTGCTGGCCGGGACCGCAGGCGCCTTGAGCATTCCCCAACTCAAGCGCTGGCACTACGCCGAAGCCGGGGCCGGTTGGCATGAGCCTCTGCTGATGGAGCAAGAGGCCTTTGACCCGGGCGAAGCCCTGCGCCTGCAGTTGCAGCACTTTGTCCAAGTGGCCCGGGGGGAAGTCGAGCCTCTGGTCAGTGCCGCCGATGCCGCGCGCACCCTGGCGCTGATTGAAGCGATTCGAGAGGCCGCCGCCACCGGCCGTGCCTGCACCCCAACCCTGATTGAGTGAAGAACGCATGAGTGAGCGGATTTTCTCCCTGGCCAGCCTGACCGTGCTGGAGCTTTCCCCGCCGCAGATGGTCGAGGTGGCGGCCCAGGCCGGCTACAGCCACGTTGGCCTGCGGCTGGTGCCGGCGACGCCGCAAGAGCATCATTTTCCCTTGGTGGCGGATGCCGATCTACGCCGCCAGACCCTGGCCCGGTTGCGTGATACCGGAGTGCGGGTGCTGGATGTGGAAATCCTGCGGCTCAAGCCGCAGACCCGGATCAAGGACTTCGAGGGCGTGCTGGCAGTGGGCGCCGAGTTTGCCGCCAGCGAGTTGCTGGTGGCGGGCAATGACCCGGATGAAGCCCGCATGACCGACAACTTTGCCGCCTTGTGTGATCTGGCGGCGCAGTATGGCTTGCACCCCCATCTGGAGTTCATGCCCTGGACCGATGCGCGCAACCTGGAGCAAGCCGTGCGCGTGGTGGAGAACGCCGCTCGCAGCAACGGCTGCGTGCTGGTGGACGCCTTTCACTTCGACCGCTCGGGATCGCGCCTGGAGGACCTGGCCAAGGTGGCTCCGGCCCGGTTGCGGTATGCCCAGTTGTGCGACGTGGCCGGGCCGCGGCCGGACGATATGCAGGAAATCTTGCGCCAGGCCCGTAACGAGCGGCGTTTCCCGGGGGAGGGCGATTGCGATCTGGCGGGGCTGCTCAAGTGCCTGCCGGAAAACCTGCCCCTGAGCCTGGAGATTCCTACGGTGCAATTGCTGGAGCAGGGCGTGAGTGCCTTGCAGCGAGCACAGATGGCCCTGGACAGAACCCGGGAGTTGCTGGCTCGGATTTGAAGCCGCGCAGGCCTTTCGCCGGCCTGCCGGCTCCTGCCAACATCCGGTAGGGGCCGGCTGGCCGGCGAAGCCGTTTCTACACTTGCCCCAAGGAAAGCCCATGACCCGCAGCACGCCCCTTTCCGGGATCAACCACCCTTTCAAGGGCATTGTGCTGATCGTC
The DNA here is from genome assembly GCF_900103205.1 of Pseudomonas sp. NFPP12. Taxonomy (NCBI): domain Bacteria; kingdom Pseudomonadati; phylum Pseudomonadota; class Gammaproteobacteria; order Pseudomonadales; family Pseudomonadaceae; genus Pseudomonas; species Pseudomonas sp. NFPP12. The sequence goes on along the minus strand of NZ_FMWW01000007.1, from coordinate 109,533 downwards.
CTGGCGACCTTTCTGTTCGCCAGCCACGATGCCCTGTCCAAATACCTCTCGGGATTCTTTCCGGTGATCATGGTGGTCTGGGCCCGTTACCTGATCCACACCCTGCTGATGGCCGGGATCTTCCTGCCGCAATCCGGCCTGCGGGTACTACGTAGCAAGCGACCGCTGCTGCAACTGCTGCGGGCCTTGTGCCTGTTGAGCACCAGTTTGCTGTTCACTTCGGCGCTGCTGTTCATTCCCCTGGCCGAGGCCACGGCGGTCAACTTTCTCGCCCCGGTGCTGGTCACCGCGTTGTCGGTGCCTTTGCTTGGCGAGCAGGTGACCCGGGGCCAGTGGCTGGCGGTGATCTGCGGTTTCGTCGGGGTGCTGATCATCGTGCATCCGGGCGGCGAGCTGTTCACGCCGGCGGTGTTGCTGCCGTTCTGTTCGGCGCTGTTCTTCTGTTTCTATCAACTGCTCACACGCAAGCTGGCCGAGCATGACAGCCCCACCACCAGCAACTTCTTTGCCGGGCTGTGCAACACCCTGGTGATGACGGCGCTGGTGCCGTTCTTCTGGCAGACCCCCGGGTTCCTCCATGGTTTGCTGATGCTGGCATTGGGCGCCTGCGGCATGAGTGCCCACCTGTTCCTGACCCAGGCCTTTCGTCATGCGGCGCCGGCGCTGCTGGCGCCCTTCGGCTATTGCCAGATTGTCTTTGCCGGGTTGCTGGGCTGGTTGCTGTTCGGCCACGCGCCGTCGTTGATCACCCAGGTGGGCATCATCGTGATCTGCCTCAGCGGGCTGGCGGCGGCCTGGCAGCAACGCCGCCGCTGAGACGGTTCAGAAACGCAAGCGCACCACCAGGTTCTGCAGGCCGGCCGCCAGGTGCGACAGCTCCTGGCTGGTGGCGTTGGTGCGGGTGGCGGCGTCGGCGCTTTCCAGGGACAGGTCGCGGATGTTCAGCAGGTTGCGGTCCACTTCACGGGCCACCTGGGCCTGTTCTTCCGAGGCACTGGCGATCACCAGGTTGCGCTCGTGGATCTGTTCCATGGCCCGGGTGATTTCCCCCAGGGCCAGCCCGGCCTGCTCGGCGATGGACAGGGTCTGGGCCACTCGCTGACTGTTGCCGTGCATGGACTGCACCACGCTGTCGGTGTCGCCCTGGACCCGGCCGATCATCTGTTCGATTTCCTGGGTCGACTGCTGGGTGCGATGGGCCAGGGCCCGCACTTCGTCTGCCACTACGGCAAAACCACGGCCGGCTTCCCCAGCCCGCGCGGCCTCGATGGCGGCGTTCAGGGCCAGCAGGTTGGTCTGTTCGGCAATGGCGCGGATCACGTCCAGCACCTTGCCGATTTCCCGTGACTGCTCGGCCAGGGTCTGCACTTGCTGCAGGGCAATGCCGACATCGCTGCTCATGGCCTGGATCGAGTCCAGGGTCTGGGTCACCCGGGCTTGTCCCTGGGTGGCCTGGGCGGTGGACTGGCGGGTGGTATCGGAGGTGGACACTGCGTTGCGTGCCACTTCCTCGACGGCCGCGGTCATCTCGTTGACGGCCGTGGCTGCTTGCTCGATTTCGTTGTGTTGCTGCTGCAGCCGGCTGGAGTCCTGATGGGTGCTCTGGCTCATCTGTTGCGCGGCGGCGGCCAGTTGGGTCGAGGTGCTGCTGATCAGTTGCAGGGTTTCACGCAGGCTGGCCTGCATCCTGGCCAGGGCCTTGAGCAGGCGCGCGGTTTCATCGCTGCCCTCGCAGTGGATGGGGTGGCCGAGATCGCCGGCGGCCACTTGCTCGGCCACGCTCACAGCCTGGCGGATGGGCACGACGATGCTGCGAATCAACAGCCAGGCCAGGCACAGGGTCAGCAGGGCGACGGCGATCAGGGCGCCGATCACCGTGATTTTTACTTGGGTGTAAAGCACGTCTGCATGCTGGGCCGACTGGCTGACTTCCTCGGCCGTCAGGTTCATCAGCTCGGCGAACTGGTCGCCGGTCTGGGTCGAGTAATCCTGGATCTTGCCGTTGAGCAGAGCCGTCATCTCGCTGCTGCGATTGTCCCGGGACAGGGCTTCGTACTGGGCCAGGGCCTGTTGGTAGCTCTTGACCGTGGCGAGGAATGCTTCGTATGGCCCCCGATTGTGATCGCCCACCAGCGGCGCGAACCTGGCCAGGGCCTGGTCGAGCCAGGCTTGTACCTGATGCAGGCGGGCAATGGTGCTTTCCAGCACTTGCGGTTCACGGTTGAGGGCCATGCGCAGGCTCAGCACGCGGATGCTCAACACGTAGTCGCGCACTTCTCCCAGGTAGCGGGTGCTGGGCAGGGAAATGTTCTCGGTGTGTTGGCCGGTGGCGCGGACTTCGGCCACTTGCTTGAGGGCGAACAGCCCCTGCAGCAGGACCAGCAGGGCAATCACGCCGAAGCTGATCACGGCGCGTTGGGCGATGCTCAGGTTACCGAGCGTCATGGGACGATCTCCGAGTCTGGAAAAACAAAAGGGGGGGAGGGCGAGCAGATAAAAAAACGCAGGCCCGGAGTGGGCCTGCGTGAAAGGAGCATCAGTCTTCTACGCGGGGAATCTTGCGCGGGGCCATGAAGTACATCCAGGTCAGGGCAATGAAGTACATCGCCGGGATCAGGGTGAACAGCAGGGTGTAGTTGTTGTTGGTCACGGTCAGGATGTGGCCGACGATCTGGGTCATGAACATGCCGCCGATGGCCGCGCACATGCCGCCGAAGCCGAACACCGTGCTCATCATGTGCTTGGGCGTGTAGTCCATCACCAGGCTCCAGATGTTGGCGGTCCAGGCCTGGTGCGCGCCGATCCCCAGGGAGATGGCGAACACGGCCAGCCACAGGTTGGCGGTGCCGGCGGCCATGATCACGCCGATGATGCAGCAGGCGAACAGGAACATCGACAGCAGCCGCGCCTTGATCGGGTTCATGCCGCGCCCGATCAGGAACGAAGAGAGGATGCCGCCGCCGACGCTGCCGAAGTCGGCGGTCAGGTAGATGATGATCAGCGGGATGCCCATCTGGGTCACGTTGATGCCCAGGTTGTACTGCTGGTTGAGGAACGGCGGCAGCCAGTACAGGTAGAACCAGAACACCGGCGCTGTCATCGCGTAGGCCAGGGCGAAGGCCCAGGTGCCGCGCATGCGCAGGATGCGGCTGAAGGGCACGCGGGTTTCTTCCGGCTCCACCTGTTGCTGGATGTAGGCCAGCTCGGAGGCTTTGACGCTTGGATGATCTTCAGGGTTGAAGTACTTCAGGCCCCAGAACAGCAGCCAGATGCCACCCAGCGCGGCCATGCACAGGAACGCGGCCTGCCAGCCCCAGGCGTGGAGGATCAGCGGCAGCAGCATGGGCGTGAACATTGCGCCGACGTTGGTCCCGGCGTTGAAGATCCCGGTGGCCACGGCCCGTTCGCCGGCCGGGAACCACAGCCGCGTGGTCTTCACGCAGGCCGGGTAGTTGGCGGCTTCGGTGAGCCCGAGAATGAACCGGCAGACCATGAAGCCCGCCGCCGAGGTGGCCAGGCCGTGGGCGCCGGTGGCCAGGCTCCACAACAGCACGGCGAAGAAGAACACCCGCTTCACCCCAACCCGGTCGATCAGGCGGCCCTGGAGCACGAAGCCCACGGCGTAGCCGACCTGGAACCAGAAGTTGATGTTGGCGTAGTCCATCGCCGTCCAGTTCATTTCCTTGGCCAGGATCGGCTGCATCACGCCCAGTGCGGCGCGATCTATGTAGTTCAGGGTGGTGGCGAAGAACACCAGGGCGAGCATGCCCCAGCGGGTCTTGCCGACCGCCATGGCGCCGCGGATCTTGTCGCCGATGCCGCCGGCAACGCTGAGGCTCGGGGCGATGCGAGAGCTTTGGGAAGGAGTCATGTGGGCCATCCGTTCAGTGACTGGCGAGCCGGGGCTCGTCGGAACTCAAGGGCGCGTGACCAACCGTCGGCGGGGGCATGGCAGCCCGGGAACCTGCGGGTTGATCGGCTGGGGCGGCGCGTCGCTGCGGCAGATGCCGGGCAGGCGAACGCCATCGGGTCGGCTGCAGCTCAGGGCTGTAGCGCGGCGTATTCCAGGGTGCCGGTTGAGGCCGTTGGCGGTATCAGCCAAAGGGATGTGCAGCAGTGAAGGGCGTTGAGTGCAAGCATGAGGGTGTACCCGATTTTTGAAATTTTTATGGTGTGTTCTGGGTCTGGGTGATTGAAGCCGGGGGTTTGGGGCCGGCTCAACGTGCTATCGATGGTGCGCAGTGGCTGAAAAATCGTCAATTCGCCAATCTGTATTTTGTTCGATAATCGAACACAAAACTAACTGGTTCGTACACTTTAACAAGGCCTGTGGAATAATCCGCAACATCCAATAAAAAGCCGCGGTCCCCCTGTGCCCGACTGGCCGTCCTTACCCGGGAGTCGAATCATGCAGCGTTCCATTGCCACCGTGTCCCTGAGCGGTACCCTGCCGGAGAAACTCGAAGCCATCGCCGCCGCCGGGTTCGACGGCGTGGAGATCTTCGAGAACGACCTGCTCTACTACGACGGCAGCCCTCGGGAAATCAAGCAGATGTGCGCCGACCTGGGCATTGCCATCACCCTGTTCCAGCCATTCCGGGATTTCGAGGGCTGTCGTCGCGACCGTCTGCCGCGCAACCTGGAGCGCGCCGAGCGCAAGTTCGACCTGATGCAGGAGCTGGGCACCGACCTGGTGCTGGTGTGCAGCAACGCCTCGGCGGACAGCCTGGGGGACCGGCAGATCCTCATCGACGACCTGCACCTGCTGGCCGAGCGGGCCGCTGCCCGGGGCCTGCGCATCGGCTACGAAGCCCTGGCCTGGGGCCGTCACGTGAATACTTATCAACAGGTCTGGGACATCGTGCGCAGCGCCGATCACCCAAGCCTCGGGGTGTTGCTGGACAGCTTCCACACCCTGTCGCTCAAGGGCGACCCGGCGGCGATTGCCGAGATTCCGGGGGACAAGATCTTCTTCGTGCAGATGGCCGATGCGCCGATCCTGGCCATGGATGTGCTGGAGTGGAGCCGGCATTTCCGCTGCTTCCCCGGCCAGGGCGAATTCGACCTGCCGGGCTTTCTGGCGCCGATCATCAAGAGCGGCTACACCGGGCCGCTGTCCCTGGAGATCTTCAACGACGGCTTTCGCGCCGCGCCGCCGCGGGCCAACGCCGCCGATGGCTTGCGCTCGCTGCTGTACCTGGAAGAGAAGACCCGCGAGCGCCTGCTGCAGGAAGGCCAGCCGGTGGCGAACATCGACACCCTGTTCGCGCCGCCTGCGGTGCAGGCCTATGGCGGCACCGAGTTTCTCGAGTTCGCCGTGGACGAGGCCCTGGGCGCCAAGCTCGGCGGCTGGCTGGAGCGCCTGGGTTTCGCCAGGGCCGGGCAGCATCGCTCCAAGAGCGTCAGCCTGATGCGCCAAGGGGATATCAACCTGATCCTCAACTCCGAGCCCTATTCCTTCGCCCACAGTTTCTTCGAGGCCCACGGCCCTTCGGTGTGTGCCACGGCAATCCGGGTCAAGGACAGCGCCAAGGCCCTGGAGCGGGCGGTGGCCTACAAGGGCCAGCCCTATCGCGGCCTGGTGGGCCCCAATGAGCTGGAGCTGGCGGCGGTGCGCGAGCCCGATGGCAGCCTGATCTACCTGGTGGATCAGCAGCAGGGCGGCCAGCACCTGTACGACACCGATTTCAATATGCACAGCGGCGTGGTGGCCAAGGGTGGCCTCAAGCGCATCGACCACATGGCCATGGCCCTGCCGGCGGACAGCCTGGACAGCTGGGTGCTGTTCTACAAGAGCCTGCTGGACTTCGAGGCCGACGACGAAGTGGTGCTGCCCGACCCCTACGGCCTGGTGAAAAGCCGCGCCCTGCGCAGCCGTTGCAGCTCGATCCGCCTGCCGCTGAACATCTCGGAAAACCGCAACACGGCGATCTCCCATGCTTTGTCCAGCTATCGCGGTTCCGGAGTGCACCACATCGCTTTCGATTGCGACGATATCTTTGCCGAAGTCAGCCGGGCCAAGGAGGCTGGAGTGCCGCTGCTGGACATCCCGCTCAACTACTACGACGACCTGGCGGCACGCTTTGATTTCGACGACGAATTTCTCAGCGAACTGGCCTACTACAACGTCCTCTACGACCGCGATGCCCAGGGCGGCGAGCTGTTTCACGTCTACACCGAGCCTTTCGAAGGGCGCTTCTTCTTCGAGATCATCCAGCGCAAGAACGGCTATGCCGGCTACGGTGCGGCCAACGTCGCGGTGCGCCTGGCGGCCATGGCCAAATCACGCAGCGGTGCCGTGCGCCAGGCCAAGTTGTAGAAGATTGTTAACGACGGCGGTAACGGCCGCCGTCGCGCTTTCTTTCGCAGGGTGACGCGGCCCATAATCGCCCGCGTGTGCAGTGATGGCCGTGAGCCCAGAATGACAATGACCAGTGAACGCTCGATTGCGCCCGATGAGCCTGCTCTCGAACCGCGCAAGAGTCGCAAGAACAACCCGGAAAAGACCCGCGAGAACATCCTTCAAGAAGCCATTGTCGAGTTCGTCCAGCAGGGCTTGTCCGGCGCGCGAGTGGATGCGATCGCCGAACGCATCCATACCTCCAAGCGCATGATCTATTACTACTTCGGCAGCAAGGAGCAGCTGTACGTCGAGGTGCTGGAGAAGCTCTACGGCGATATCCGCAGCACCGAGAGCCGCCTGCACCTGGCAGAGCTGGCGCCGCAGGAAGCGATTCGCCGGCTGGTGGAGTTCACCTTCGATCACCACGACCGCAACGTCGATTTCGTGCGTATCGTCAGCATCGAGAACATCCACAAGGCCGAGTACGTGAAGCAGTCCGGCGTGATCAAGGCCATGAACAACACCATTCTCCATGCCCTGGGCGAGATCCTCGAGCGCGGCGCGCGCGAAGGCGTGTTCCGCGGCGGCCTGGATCCGCTGGACGTGCATTTGCTGATCAGCTCGTTCTGTTTCTACCGGGTCTCGAACCGCCACACCTTTGGCGAGATCTTCCAGATCGACCTGCCGGATGAAGGCATCACGCAACGCCACCGGGAGATGATCTGCGAGTCGGTGCTGCGCTACCTGCAGGCCTGATCCCACTCTTTGTAGGCGCTGGCTTGCCAGCGAAAGCGCCCGTAAGATCGCCATCGCCACCAAGGCTTCTGCAACCTGCACCACGACAAGGAAGGCACCATGGGCAACCCCGTTCCAACCCTGAAAATAATCCTGATCCTGATGATCGTGGTCGACACGTTCTGGTTCGGCGAGCGCCTGCTGTCCCTCACCGGGTTCAGCATGTTCGACTGGTTGCCGTCGTCGGTGATCAGCCTGGTGGGCATCCTCGGCAGCCTGCTGATGATTCTCTTCAATGTGCTGCTGATCGGCCTGCTCTCGCGCCTGCAGCTCAAATCCGACTAAGCAGGCTGTAGCCGCTGCCGCAGGCTCGCCAGCGCCCTGAAGGCAGCAGCTGCTACCGAAGCCTGTCTCAGCCGTTCATGCTGTGAAAGTGCGCCAGCATGCGCTGCGGGTCCGCGCGCTGGCCGCTGAACAGCTCGAACGCCTTGACCGCCTGGAACACCGCCATGGTGCCGCCGTCCAGGGTCCTGCAACCCAGGGCCCGGGCGTTGCGCAGCAGTTCGGTTTCCAGGGGAAAGTAGACGATCTCGGCAACCCACAACTGCGCTCGCAGCAGTTCCACCGGCACCGGCATGCCCGGCAGCTTGGCCATGCCCATGGGCGTGGTGTTCACCAGCCCGTCGGCGCTGTGCAGGGCACTCGACAGATCACCGCCTGCCCGGGCCCGGGCGCTGCCGAAATGCTGGTTGAGGTTGTCCGCCAGGCTTTGCGCCCGCTGCGGCTCCACGTCAAAAATGTTCAGTTGCTCCACGCCTTCACTCAGCAGGGCGTGAGCCACTGCGGCCCCGGCACCGCCGGCGCCCATCTGCACCACCTGGCGCCTTGCCACGTCCGGCAGGCCGCGGCGAAAGCCCTCGGCAAAACCCAGGCAGTCGGTGTTGTGGCCGACTCGTTTGCCATCCTTGAGCACCACGGTGTTCACCGCACCGATGCCCCGGGCTTCCGGGGACAGTTCGTCGAGCAGCGGCAGGATGCTCTGCTTGCAGGGAAAGGTGATGTTCAGGCCGGTGAAGCTCATCTGCTCGGCGGCGCGCAACAGTTCAGGCAGGGCGCTGCTGTCCAGGCCCAGTTGATCCAGATCGATCAACCGGTACAGGTAGCGCAAATGCTGGGCATCGCCCTCTTGTTCGTGCAGGGCCGGGGTGCGGGAGGCCTGGATGCCGGCGCCAATCAGCCCGGCCAGAACACTGGCTTGCCGGCTCATGCGCCTTGCTCCTTGAACCGCTGGCTGAAGTGTTCCAGCGCCAGGCGATAGCCATGGCTGCCAAAGCCGCACATCACCGCCTGTGCGATGGCGGAAACGAAGGAGTGATGGCGAAACGGTTCGCGCGCGTGGACGTTGGACAGGTGCACTTCGATCACCGGCAGCTCGCTGGCCACCAGGGCGTCACGGATTGCCACCGAGGTGTGGGTCCAGGCGGCCGGGTTGATCAGGATGCCGGCGCAGCGACCACGCGCCCCGTGGATCCAGTCGAGCAACTCGCCTTCGTGGTTGGTCTGGCGAAACTCCACGGCGAGGCCGAACTCCTCGGCGGCGCGGCCGCACAGGGCGGAAATGTCAGCCAGGGTTTCGTGGCCGTAAGTGGCCGGCTCGCGGGTGCCGAGCAGGTTCAGGTTCGGGCCGTTGAGCACCAGAACGATAGGACGCATGGGGTAAATCTCCGTTGTTATTGTCGGCCTCGGGAGAGCGTACGAGGCGTTGAAAGGTAAATTGTACTAACTGGTTAATTTGGTCAATTGGCGGTAGATGCGCAACGGGGGGCGGGCGGATTAAGTGTTCGGTAATCGAACGGCAGCGTAGGGCTCGCAGGTGCAAGGCTGCCGCCAATGAGTGCTTATATCAATTGAAAATCATTCTCGACTGACCGTAAGATGCCCGGCAATTTCCTTCATGTTCCAGGGAGTCGGTTTGTCGGACGTGGATCTCAAGGGACTGTTTCTCAAGCATGCCGCTGCCTTGCGTGGGTACCTGGCGCGCAAGATACGGGACCCGCAGTTGGCCGCTGATCTGGTGCAGGAGAGTTTCCTGCGGCTGGCCGAGCACACGCGCGGCGAGCGTATCGACAACTCCCAGGGCTATCTCTACCGCACGGCGAACAATCTGCTGATCGACCATGTACGTCAGGAGGCGCGGCGCAAGACCGAGACCGTGCCCCATGAGGTGCTGGCCGACATCGAGGATGAGGCGGCCGGGCTGGAGGCTCAGGCGATGGCGCAGCAACAGCGCAAGGCACTGAAACAGGCGATCATGGAACTGCCCCCGCGGACCCAGGAAATCTTTCGCCTCAACCGTATCGAAGGCATGACCCACGCCGAGGTGGCCCGGCACCTGAATATTTCCGACAGCTCGGTGCAAAAGCACTTGTCCCGGGCGCTGGCCTATGTGATGCAGCGTTTGCAGGCTACCGACGGTCGGCCGGTCGACGAGTGAGTTACGGTAAAAGTCGGGGTCAGACGTCACTGCTTATATATAACGAGAAATCGAGATTCACACGTGAATAGCCAGGGTCCGCAAGAGCGCAGTATCACCGAGGCCGCCGCCGACTGGGCGGTGCGTTTGCACGCGGGAGGCCTGAGCGCCACCGAGCAGGCGCAGCTTGCCCAATGGCAGGCCGCCGACCCGCGTCATCCCCAGGCTCTGGTGTTTGCCCGGCAGACCTGGGAGGCCCTGGGCGAGTTGCGCCTGGACCCCGAACTGGCGGCCACTGCCCCACCACGGCGCCAGGCGGCGCGGCCTGCGGCGACAATACCGCGCCCGCGCCGTCGACGCCGGCTGGTGCGGGCCGCCAGCGCGGCGATGCTGGTACTGGTGGTGGCCCTGGGCTGGCTGCAAGGGCCGCAGGCGCTGCTGTACCTGCAGGCTGACTACCTTACCGGCAAGGGCGAGGTGCGCACCGTACAACTGGCCGATGGCAGCCAGGTGGAGCTGGATTCGGGCAGCGCCATTCGCCTGGACTACAGCGGCGACAAGCGCCAGGTTCAATTGCTGGCCGGCTCCGCGGTGTTTGACGTGGCGCCCATGGCCGGCGAGGAAAAACGACCTTTTATCGTGCAGAGCGCCGGCGGCCAGACCCGCGCCCTGGGCACCCGTTTCGTGGTCGGGCGCGAGAGTGCTCAACAAGCCTGGGTCGGCGTGTTGCAGCACAGTGTCGCGGTGAGCCTGGATGCCCCGGCGCAACGCGGGGCCTCCGAGCGGGTGCTGCAAGAGGGGCAGAGCGTGCGCTATGACCCGCAGTCGGGGGTGGTGGCGCTTGATGGGCTCGACCTGCAGCGGGCTACCAGTTGGCGGCGCGGCGTCCTGGTGTTCGACCGCCAGCCCCTGGGCCTGGTGGTGGAGCGCCTCAATCGCTATCGGCCCGGGCGGGTGGTGCTGACCAACAGTGCCCTGGCCCAGCGTCAGGTCAGCGGTGTCTTCCGCCTGGACATGCTCGATGCAGCCCTGGTTACCCTGACCCAGGAACTGCAGGTGCAGCGTTTCGACCTGGCCGGAGTCAGCCTGATTTACTGAGGCCTGCGGGCCTTTTTCCACCCTTGTGCAAAATAATTCAAAAAAACCTTACTGAGTTTTCCTGCCTGGCACGTCTAGCTAATTGAGATGCATTCGCATAAACAAAAATAGCCAGCGCAGGAACAAGGGACATGAGGGTAGGCAGTCGCACTGGAATTCACGCAGCAAGTCGTTTGGCCCTGGCCATTCACTTGGGCGTCGCAGGGCTGTTGGCAGGAGGCGGTTTGCTGCACGCGGCGGAGCCTGTGGGTGCAGCCCCACAGAGCGCCCAGCAGCAACGCGAGATGGATTTCGATATCCCCGCCCAGGCCCTCGGCAGTGCAGTGCTGGTGTTTGCCGAGCAGGCCGGGGTGCAAGTGCTGTTCGACAGCCTGCGCCTGCATGGCTTGCACAGCTCGTCGCTCAAGGGCCGCTACAGTGCCGAGGAGGGCCTGGCGCGGCTGCTGGGCAATGCGCCGGTGCAGTACCGCTTCACCGGCGAGCGCCAAGTGACCCTGAACCGGGTGGAAACCGGCCGTGACGGCGCCCTGGCCCTGGCGCCCACCACCATCTCCGGCAACCTCGAAGGCCGCCAGAGCGACTGGGTGTATAACGCGCCGCGTTCGGTGAGCGTGGTCGGCCGCGAGCAGCTCGATCGCAACCCGCCCCGGCACGCGGCCGACATGCTGGAGGAAACCTCCGGTGTGTATTCGGCAGTCAGCCAGCAGGACCCGGGCCTGTCCGTGAATATCCGCGGCCTCCAGGACTATGGCCGGGTCAACATGTCGGTGGACGGCATGCGCCAGAACTACCAGCAGAGCGGCCACCAGCAGCGCAACGGCACCCTCTACGTCGACCCCGAGCTGCTCTCCGAGGTGGTGGTGGAGAAGGGCGCTACTTCGACCATGGGCGGCGCCGGGGTGATTGGCGGGGTCGCCAATTTTCGCACCGTCGAAGCCCGTGACCTGCTCAAGCCCGGCCAGGAAATCGGTGGCCGGATCCGCGTGACCAGCGGCCTGGGTGGCCGCAGCAACGGCACCCATTTCATCGGCAGCACCGCCTTCGCCATCGGCACCGAGGTCTGGGACATGCTGCTGGCCGCCAGTGAACGGCACCTGGGGGACTACAACCCGGGGACCAAGGGCGGCATTGGCGAGCTGCGTACCGGCAGTTGGATGGACCCGTCGATCAATGACCGGGTGAAGAATTCCAAGGTGGCCTATTCCGCTTCCGTGATGCGTTCGCGCCTGGCCAAGCTGGGGCTCAACCTGCCCCAGGACCAGCGCCTGCAACTGAGCTACCTGACCACCCAGGTGTCCTACGACGACGCCAACATGATGAACGTCGAGAACCAGCAACAGCTCTGGGAAAAGCTCGGCAGCAGCGATGTGCGCTCGCAGAACTTCGGCCTCGACTACAGCTACACCCCGGACAACCCGCTGATCGACTTCAAGGCCAAGCTCTACTACGTCGACAACAGCAACGACCAGAGCACCCTGACCCGGCGCAGCAGCCCCGGCTACTCGATCACCTACCAGACCGACACCTATGGCGCTCAGGCGCAGAACACCTCGACCTTCGCGCTCGGCGAGCTGGCCACGCTGAAGGCCAACTACGGCCTGGAATTCTTCTATGACAAGGTCCGCCCCGACTCCAGCCAGCCGGTGCCCAAAGGGTCGGCGGTCAGCGCTTCGCCCGCGGCCAGCATGACCCCCGAGGGCGATCGTGCCCTGGGCAGCCTGTTCACCCGCCTGGATTTCGACTACGACGGCTGGTTGAACCTCAACGCCGGTTTGCGCTACGACCGCTACCGCCTGCGGGGCGAGACCGGAATCAACACCCGCACCTTCGTGATCGGCAAGACGCCCCAGCAGATTTCGGTGCCGGTGGCCTATGACATCGACAACGAGGAAGGGCGCTTCTCGCCGACCTTCGGCCTGTCGGTCAAGCCGGGCGTCGAATGGCTGCAGTTGTTTGCCAGCTATGGCAAGGGCTGGCGGCCACCGGCGGTGACCGAAACCATGATCACCGGCCGGCCCCACGGCGGCGGCTCGGAGAGCACCTTCCCCAACCCCTTCCTCAAGCCGGAGCGTTCCAGCACCTGGGAAGCGGGGATCAACGTCTTCAAGGAAAACCTCTGGTTCAACGATGACCGCCTGGGGATCAAGGTGGCGTACTTCGATACCCGGGTCGATGACTTCATCTATATGGCCATGGGTGTGCAGCCCCCTGGCTATGGCTCGCCCGGCATCGGCAACAGTGCCTATGTCAACGACCTCAGCAGCACCCGCTTCAAGGGCGTGGAGTACCAGCTGGACTATGACGCCGGTCGCGCCTACGGCCAGCTGAACTACACCCGCATGATCGGCGACAACGATTTCTGCACGAAAGTCGCCTGGCTGGGGGGCGTGACCCAGCCGGTGAAGAATGGCAGTGGGCGTGGCGCGATCGTCACCGGCATGCGTCCCGATGATGCAGCCAACAACGCCAGCCGCTGCAATGCGGCGATCCTCGGTTCGGCCGAACACATGCCCATGGACCGCGGCACCCTGACCCTGGGCGCGCGCTTTTTCGACCGCAAGCTGGATATCGGCGCCCGAGCCCGCTACAGCGCCGGCTATTCGATCGCCGGCTCCGCCACCGGCACCGTGAGCCAGACCGGCGTCTACCCGGCCGATTGGAAGCCCTACACCGTCTACGACCTGTATGGCAGCTACCGGGCCACTGAAGAACTGACCCTGCGCCTGGCCATGGAAAACGTTACCGACCGCGCCTACCTGGTGCCCCTCGGCGATGTCCTGGCCTTCACCCTCGGCCGTGGCCGGACCTTGCAGGGCACCGTGGAGTATCAGTTCTGACCGCTTTTGCCCATTGATGGGCAAAACCGCAGCAGGCAGTGGCCTGCTGCGGACATGACCCCCCTAATGTATTGGAGTTTTGCATGAGCATTTCGATCTCTTACAGCGCTACCTACGGCGGTAATACTGTTGCGCAATACCTGACTGACTGGTCGGCCTACTTCGGCGACGTCAACCACCGCCCAGGCGAAGTGGTCGACGGCACCAACACCGGTGGCTTCAACCCGGGCCCGTTCGACGGCACCCAGTACGCCATCAAGAGCACCGCCAGTGACGCGGCCTTCGTTGCCGACGGCAACCTGCACTACACCCTGTTCAGCAACCCGAGCCACACCCTCTGGGGCTCGGTGGACACTATCTCCCTGGGCGACACCCTCGCCGGTGGTTCGGGCAGCAACTACAACCTGGTTAGCCAGGAAGTCAGTTTCACCAACCTGGGCCTCAACAGCCTGAAGGAAGAAGGTCGTGCAGGCGAAGTGCACAAGGTGGTCTACGGCCTGATGAGTGGCGACAGCTCGGCGCTGGCCGGCGAGATCGATGCCCTGCTCAAGGCGATCGACCCAAGCCTGTCGGTGAACTCCACCTTCGACGACCTGGCCGCTGCTGGCGTTGCTCACGTCAACCCGGCTGCTGCAGCCGCTGCCGATGTTGGCCTGGTGGGTGTGCAGGACGTGGCCCAGGACTGGGCGCTGGCCGCCTGAGTGCAGGCCTGAGGCATAAAAAAGCGAATGCAGGATCGCTCCTCCATTCGCTGGCTTGACTCACCTCCGTCGCCCGAGTTTTCGAAGGCCAGGGCGGCGGCGGTGGCAAATTCTGGGGAGCGCCGTGGTGCCTGTCAACGCACCGGGCGCGCCTCTTGTCGTTCCGCTCTGCCCGAGCGGAAGGCCCTGTAACCCTAAACTCTCCACAGGACACCTTGATGAGCAGGCCGAATCCACTTGCCGCTTCCGAGACGCTGGCGGCCTTGACGGCCTACAAGGGCGGCTTTTTCAACATCGGCCTGTTCTCGGCGGTGATCAACCTGCTGATGCTGGCCCCGGCCCTTTACATGCTGCAGGTCTACGACCGGGTGCTGGCCTCGGGCAATCAGATGACCCTGCTGATGCTGACGCTGATGATCCTCGGCCTGTTCGGCCTGATGGGGGCGTTGGAGTGGGTGCGTAGCCAGGTGGTGATCCACCTCGGTACCCAGATGGACATGCGCCTGAACCAGCGGGTGTATGACGCCGCTTTCGAAGCCCAGCTCAAGGGCAGCCCCCAGGCCGCCGGCCAGGCTTTGAACGACCTGACCGCGCTGCGCCAGTTCGCCACCGGCAATGCCTTGTTCGCGTTCTTCGATGCGCCCTGGTTTCCGGTCTACCTGCTGGTGATCTTTCTCTTTCACCCCTGGCTCGGCCTGCTGGCCCTGGCCGGCGCGGTGCTGCTGGTGGCGCTGGCCTGGATCAACCAGCATATCTGCCAGGCACCCCTGGCCCAGGCCAGCCAGTTGTCGATCATCACCAGCCAGCAGGCCACCGCCAACCTGCGCAATGCCGACGCGATCGAAGCCATGGGCATGCTCGGCGCCCTGCGCGAGCGCTGGTTCATCGGCCACCAGGGCTTTCTCGCCCAGCAGAACCTGGCCAGCGAAAAGACCGCCACCATCAGCGCCTGGTCCAAGGGCGTGCGCATGGCCCTGCAGTCCCTGGTGCTGGGCCTGGGCGCCTGGCTGGCGGTGCAGGGCCAGATCACCCCGGGGATGATGATCGCCGGCTCGATCCTAATGGGCCGCGTGCTCAGCCCCATCGACCAGTTGATCGCGGTATGGAAGCAATGGAGCTCGGCGCGCCTGGCCTACGAGCGTTTGTCCGAGTTGTTGCAGGCCAACCCGCCACGGCCGGCGCGCATGAGCCTGCCGACGCCCAAGGGCAAGTTGAGCGTCGAACAGCTGAGTGCCTGTGCCCCTGGCAGCCGGCGCCCGGCCCTGAGCAACCTCGGTTTCACCCTGGAGGCCGGCCAGGTGCTGGGGGTGATCGGCCCTTCCGGTTGCGGCAAGTCCACCCTGGCCCGGCTGTTGGTCGGTGCCTGGATGCCCCTGACGGGAAAGGTACGCCTGGATGGCGCAGACCTGGCTCAGTGGGACAGGCAGCAACTGGGACCGCATATCGGTTACCTGCCCCAGGACATCCAGCTGTTCGCCGGCAGCATCGCCGAGAACATCGCGCGTTTTGCCCAGCTGGACTCGGATCAGGTCCTGCAGGCCGCACAAATGGCCGGGGTGCACGAACTGATCCTGCAATTGCCCCAGGGCTATGACACGCGCCTGGGCGAGGGCGGTGCCGGGTTGTCCGGCGGGCAGCGCCAGCGCATCGGCTTGGCCCGGGCCCTGTATGGCCTGCCGGCGCTGATCGTGCTCGACGAGCCCAATTCCAACCTCGATGAGGCCGGTGAGCAGGCGCTGCTGCAAGCCATCAGCCAGCTCAAGCAGCGGCAGCGAACCCTGGTGCTGATCACCCACAAGCCCAACGTGCTGACCCTGACCGACCAGTTGATGATCCTGCGCGACGGCCAGTTGCAGGCCTATGGTCCTACGGCGCGGGTGCTGGAGGCGAACCAGAAGGCCAAGGCCGCGCCGCCGCCGGCTGTATCGATGAGCAATCCGGCGAGCAGCCCGGTGACCAGCTTGAACATGAACTACCGCCTGGGCGTGGCCGGCGGCGAAGGGAAAAAAGCATGAAGGCGAATTTATCCACAGGTCCTGCTGCGCCGGTCGCGGGGCCGGCCGCCAGCAATGTGTTGTCCCTGGACGACAGGAAGTACTCACGGCTCGGCTGGCTCCTGGTGCTGGGAGGTTTTGCCGGGTTTATCGGCTGGGCCGCCCTGGCGCCGCTGGACAAGGGCGTGGCGGTGTCGGGCAAGGTCATGGTCTCGGGCCATCGCAAGACCGTACAGCACCAGAGCGGCGGCATCGTCGAGCGGATCGAAGTCAAGGAAGGCGACCGGGTCAGCGCCGGGCAGGTGCTGCTGCGCCTCAACGAGACGCCGCTGCGCACCCAGATGCAGTCCCTGCGCAGCCAGTACCTGGGCTCGCTGGCCAGCGAAGCGCGGCTCAATGCCGAGCGCGACGGCGCCAGCGATATCGTCTTCGACCCGCAACTTCAGGCCCTGGCCAGCGAGCCGGACGTGGCCGCCAGCCTGTCGTTGCAACGGCAGCTGTTCAGCAGCCGGCGCCAGGCCCTGAGCATGGAACAGCAAGGGATCGCCGAGACCATCGCCGGCTCCGAGGCGCAGTTGCGTGGCACCCGGGATTCCCAGGCCAGCAAGCTGGCGCAGCGCCGCGCCTTGAATGAACAGTTGCAGGGCCTGCGGGAACTGGCCCGGGACGGCTATATCCCGCGCAACCGGCTGCTGGACAGCGAGCGCCTGTACGCGCAGATCGACGGCTCGATCGCCGAGGACTTCGGCCGCATCGGCCAGTTGCAGCGGCAGATCCTCGAATTGCGCCTGCGCATCCGCCAGACCACCGAGGATTTCCAGAAAGACCTGCGCAGCCAGTTGGCCGATACCCGGGTGCGTACCGAGGACCTGCGCAATCGCCTGGCCTCCGCCCAGTTCGAACTGGCCAACAGCCAGGTGCGCGCCCCGGCCGCCGGGGTGGTGGTGGGGCTGGAGGTGTACACCGAGGGCGGGGTGATCAAGCCGGGCCAGCCGCTGATGGACATCGTGCCCCAGGACGAGCCGTTGCTGGTGGAGGCGCGGGTGCCGGTGCAACTGGTGGACAAGGTGCACCCGGGGCTGCCAGTGGAGCTGATGTTCTCGGCCTTCAACCAGAGCACCACGCCCAGGGTGCCGGGGGAGGTGACCCTGGTGTCCGCCGACCGGCAGGTGGATGAGCGCACCGAGGAGCCTTACTACACCCTGCGGGCCACGGTCAGCGCCCAGGGCATGCAGCAGTTGCAGGGCTTGCAGATCCGCCCGGGCATGCCGGTGGAAGCCTTCGTCCGTACCGGCGAACGCTCGATGCTCAACTACCTGTTCAAGCCCCTGCTGGACCGGACTCACATGGCGTTGGTGGAAGAATGATTCGAGCCTGGTGCTACTACCTGCCCCTGCTGTGCCTGTTGGGCAGCCCGTCGGTCCAGGCCCTGGGGTTGCTGGACGCCTATGACCTGGCCTTGCGCAATGACCCGACCTTCCAGGCAGCGATCAAGGAACGCGATGCCGGGGAAGAGAACCGGGCCATCGGCCGTGCCGGGCTGCTGCCGAACCTGTCCTGGAGCTACAACAATTCGCGCAACCAGTCCGAAGTGACCCAGGAGACCGTTCGCGGTGATGTCACCAATGACCGGGACTACCGCAGCTACGCCTCGACCCTGACCCTGCAGCAACCGCTGCTGGACTACGAAGCCTATGCGCGCTACCGCCAGGGCTCGGCCCAGGCGCTGTTTTCCGACGAACGCTTTCGTGGCAAGAGCCAGGAACTGGCGGTGCGCCTGCTCAGTGCCTACAGCCAGGCGCTGCTGGCCCAGGAGCGCATCGAACTGAGCCGGGCGCAGAAGCGTGCCTACGCCGAACGCTTGCAGCTCAACGAACGCCTGCTCAAGGGCGGCGAGGGCACCCGCACCGATGTGCTGGAGACCCAGGCCCGGCTGAGCCTGGCCCTGGCGCAGGAGATCGAGGCCCAGGACCAGCAGGACGCGGCCCTGCGCGAGCTGCAAGCCATAGTCGGCGAACCGTTGCAGATCGACGAACTGGACCCGCTGACCCGGCAGTTCCAGATCCAGCCGCTGCTGCCCAACCGCTTCGACAGCTGGCGTGACCTGGCCATGGCCAACAACCCGGACCTGGCGTCCCAGCAGCAGGCGCTGCGAGTGGCGGAGTATGAAGTGGAGCGCAAGCGCGCCGGGCACCTGCCCAAGGTGAGTTTGTATGCCAGCAGCCGTCAGACCAGTTCCGATTCGGAAAGCTCCTACAACCAGAAGTACGACACCAATACCGTGGGCATCCAGGTCAGCCTGCCGCTGTTTGCCGGTGGCTCGGTATCGGCCTCGACCCGCCAGGCGGCCAGCCAGCTGTCCCAGGCGCAGTTCGAACTGGATGCCAAGACCGCCACCACCCTCAACGAACTGCGCAAGCAGTTCAACCTCAACACCAGCGCCGCGGCCAAGGTCCGGGCCTATGAAATGGCCGTCAGCTCCGCCGAGGCCCTGGTGACCGCGACCCAGAAGAGCGTGCACGGCGGCGAGCGGGTCAACCTGGATGTGCTGGACGCCGAGCAACAACTGTTCACCGCCCGCCGCGACCTGGCGGATGCCCGGCATGCCTACCTGTTGGCGCGGATCCAGCTCAAGTACTACGCCGGCCTGCTCAACGAACAGGACCTGCAGCAACTGGCCGGCTACTTTCGTCCTCTCGGCTGACCTTGTAGCCGCTGCCGCAGGCTGCGACCGGGGCGCCGCCCCGCACACCCGGCGACGCAGACGTGCCTGATGCGCCGCGGTGTCAGGTTTGCGCCTGCTTCGCAGTCGATCGCAGCCTGCGGCAGCGGCTACAGGAAACGGTAGGGGATCGGCGGCCCAGAATGACAACGGCCGTCTCGAGGACGGCCGTTGGGGAGCGGGGCCAATCAGCGGCGGGTCAGCAGGACCCCGGATTCCATGTGGTGGGTCCAGGGGAACTGGTCGAACAGCGCGCAGCGGGTGATGCGGTGGGTGTCGTGCAACTGGGCGATGTTGGCCGCCAGGGTCTGCGGGTTGCAGGAGATGTACAGGATGTTGTCGAAGCGCCGGGTCAGTTCGCAGGTGTCCGGGTCCATGCCGGCCCGAGGCGGGTCGACGAACACGCTGCCGAATTCGTAGCTCTTGAGGTCCACGCCCTGCAGGCGGCGGAACGGCCGAACTTCGTTCAGGGCTTCGGTCAGCTCTTCGGCCGACAAGCGCACCAGGGTGACGTTATCCACAGCGTTTTCGCTGAGGTTGCTCAAGGCCGCATTCACCGAGGTCTTGCTGATCTCGGTGGCCAGCACCTTGCGCACCCGGGTGGCCAGGGGCAGGGTGAAGTTGCCATTGCCGCAGTACAGCTCCAGCAGGTCGTCCTGGCGCTCGCCCAGGGCTTCATAGGCCCAGTTGAGCATCTTCTGGTTCACCGTGCCGTTGGGCTGGGTGAAGGCGCCTTCGGGCTGGCGGTAGCTGAAGGTACGCCCGCCGACTTCGAGCTTTTCCACTACGTAGTCCTGGCCGATGACTTCGCGCTTGCCCTTGGAGCGGCCGATCACGCTGACCTTGAGGTCGGCGGCCAGCTGGCTCGCGGCCTTGTGCCAGTGCTCGTCCAGTGGGCGGTGGTAGCACAGGGTGATCATCGCGTCGCCGGCCAGGGTGGTGAGGAACTCCACCTGGAACAGCTTGTGGCTCAGGGGCGCGCTGGCTTGCCAGGCGGCCTTGAGCCGGGGCATCAATTGGTTGATGCGCTGGCTGGCGATGGGGAACTCCTCGATGAGGATCGGCGTGCGCTTGTCGTCCTGGGAGAACATCGCGTAGTGCCGTTCCCCGGCCTCGCGCCACAGGCGGAACTCTGCCCGCAGGCGGAAGTTCTGCAGGGGCGAGTCGAAGACCTGAGGCTCGGGTGCATCGAAGGGGGCCAGCAGGTCGCGCAAGCGCGCGACCTTGTCATTCAACTGGGTGGTGTAGCTTGCGGCGTCAAAAGTCATGCGGGGTAACCGAGCTTGATCACGAACAGGATCGACAGGATCACCAGGGGCGCGTTCAGCTCACGGGCACGGCCCGACAGCAGCTTGATCACGGTCCAGGCGATGAAGCCGAAGGCGATGCCGTTGGCGATGGAATAGGTGAACGGCATGGCCAGGGCGGTGACCACCACGGGAGCGGCGACGGTGATGTCTTCCCAGTCGATTTCCGCCAGGCCCGAGGTCATCAGCACAGCGACGAACAGCAGGGCCGGTGCGGTGGCGAAGGCCGGCACGCTGGCCGCCAGTGGCGAGAAGAACAGCGCCAGCAGGAACATGATCGCCACCACGATGGCGGTCAGGCCGGTGCGGCCGCCGGCGCTCACGCCCGCCGCGGATTCGATGTAGCTGGTGGTGGTCGAGGTGCCCAGCAGGGAACCGGCCATGGCGGCGGTGCTGTCGGCGATTAGCGCCCGGCCCATTTTCGGCATGTGGCCGTCCTTGCCCATCAGCCCGGCGCGCTTGGCGACGCCGATCAGGGTGCCGGAGTTGTCGAACAGGTCGACGAACAGGAAGGCGAAGATCACGCTGATCAGGCCGATATCCAGGGCGCCCTTGATGTCCAGTTGCAGGAAGGTCGGGGCCAGGGACGGTGGCATCGAGGTCACGCCGCCGAACGGGGTGACGCCCATGAGAATGGAGACGACGGTCACCGCGAGGATGCCGATCAGCACCGCGCCTCGCACTTTCAGGGCTTCCAGGGCCACGATCAGGGCAAAACCCAGGGCCGCGAGGATAGGGGCCGGTTTGCTGAGATCGCCCAGGCCCACCAGGGTCGACTCGTTGCCCACGACGATCTGGGCGTTATGCAGGGCGATCAGCGCCAGGAACAGGCCGATACCGGCGGCAATGGCCGAGCGCAGGGGCAGGGGGATGCTGTTGATGATCCATTCGCGGATGCGGAAGATCGACAGCAGGAAGAACAGCACCGCCGAGATGAATACCGCACCCAGGGCCACCTGCCAGGTGTGGCCCATGTGCAGGACCACGGTGTAGGTGAAGAAGGCGTTCAGGCCCATGCCCGGTGCCAGGGCGATCGGGTAGTTGGCGATCAGGCCCATGACTGTGGAACCGATGGCCGCCGCCAGGCAGGTGGCAACGAAGATCGCGCCCTTGTCCATGCCCGTCTCGCCGAGAATGCTCGGGTTGACGAAAAGGATGTAGGCCATGGCCAGGAAGGTGGTCACGCCCGCAAGAATCTCGGTGCGCACGTTGGTGTTGTGTGCCTTGAGTTGAAACAGCCTTTCCAGCATGTCTGCTCCCCGTGGCGCCGCCGGGCGCCGTGAATGTATCGACTCCAACAGCAAAGCACAGACTTTATAAGGTGCCTGCGGATTTGCTCTGGGTCGGAAAAAGCCGCGCATCATACCAGCAGCGTGGGCCAATGGCTGCGATCGTCGGCGATGTTTTGCCGCGCTGGCAAGTAGCGCATACTGCGCCCTGGTTTTAGGGGGGATTTATGCGCAGCACAGTGAAAATGACAGCCCTGGCATTGCTCGGCGCGACAGCCTGCTGGCTGGCGGCCCCGGCCATGGCGCGCTCGGCCCCGCCGCTGAGCCGGGTGGAGATTCTCAAGGTGCTGTCACCTTCCTGCGGCCTGGAGGATGTCTCCGACGGTCGTGAACGGACCCAGTGCGATCACAACGGCCCGAACATCAAGGTCTACGTGCTGGAGATCGGCTACGGTCGCGAGCCCCATGTGACCCTGGACGGCTTCGAGGTCGATGGCACCCGTTCGCCGGTGTGCGAGGACGGCTCCAGCTATGTGCCCTGTGGCAACTCGGGGACTACCGTCGGCTATGTCTATGTCTTCGACCTGGCGGGCAAGCAGGAGGGCACCTTCAGCTTTCGCAACACCTCGCTCAACGCCCCGGGCAACAGCCTGGGCGCGCAGATCTACATCAAGTGACGGCGCCCTGAACGGCAGCCGGCAAAGCTGACTAAGCTCTAAAGACCTCCACGCGGAGTCATCCCCATGACCTTCAGAGCCCTGGTCACCCTTGCCGAAGGCATCGACGACCTGCAAAGCGTGACCTTGATCGACGTACTGCGCCGTGCCGAAGTCGAAGTGCTGGCCGCCAGCGTCGAAGGCCGGCGCATGCTCACCTGCGCCCGGGGCACCCGCTTGACCGCCGACGCCATGCTGGTGGACGTGCTGGCCCAGCGCTTCGACCTGATCGTATTGCCCGGCGGCGCGGTGGGCGCCCAGCACCTGGCGGCCCATCAACCGCTGCAGCAACTGCTCAAGGATCAGGCCGCAGCGGGGCGCCTGTTCGCCGGCATCGCCGAAGCCCCGGCCCTGGCCTTGCAGGCGCATGGCGTGCTGCGCCAGCGGCGCATGACCTGCCTGCCCAGCGCCAGCCATCATCTGCTGGGCTGCACCTTTGTCGACCAGCCGGTGGTGGTGGACGGTAACTGCATCACCGCCCAGGGCTCCGCCGCGGCCCTGGCGTTTGCCCTGGCCCTGGTGGAAGCGCTGTGCGGTCGCGGCAAGCGCGCCAAGGTGGCTGGAGAGCTGCTGGTTTAGGGCTCAGCCAACATGGGCCGCGATGGGCTCGATCAGCGGTTGCAGTTCCTGCTCGGTGTGCCAGATGTCGTAATCGGCCTGTACCGCCAGCCAGACCTTGGCCTTGCCGATCCCGGCGCGTTCCAGCCTGACCGCCAGTTCTGCGCGGATTGGCGCATGGCCGTTCAACACCTTGGACAGGTGCGGGCGGGCGTAGCCGATATGCCGCGCCAGCTCCGTCACGCTGATGCCCAGTTCGGGCAAGATATCCAGGCGCAGGGTGTCACCGGGGTGGGGCGGGTTGTGGATGGGCATGATCTTGCCTCCTGTTCAGTGGTAGTCCAGATAATCCACCAGCTCGATATCCGAACCTACGAAACGAAAGATCACTCGCCAGTTGCCGGACACTACCAGGGACCAGTAGCCAAGCAGGTCGCCCCTGAGCGGGTGCAGCCGCCAGCCCGGCAGATTGAGGTCTGCCGGTTCGCTGGCGTGATCCATGAACGACAGCTGGCGGGCCAACCGGCGTGCATGCTCGGCCCGTATTCCACGAGTCGATCCGGTTTCATAGAAGGCGCGCAGGCCTTTGTGCTGAAAGGACTTGATCATGGAGTGCGGGTGTAAGGCGATACCTTACACTCTTCGTAGCGGTTTTGTATTGCAGAGAATGATCAACAACCTGTTACGAGGCCCCCCACGGGGCGTTTCTCTGTCGCAGCTCGGTTCGGCAAGGAGTCGGGCACGGGGCTTGTGAACGGGTAACAAAGGCTAACCAGCCGCTTCTTGCACCGCCCGTCCCATCACCCCTATAGTTCGCGCCGTCGCTGCCAATTCAGCGGCCGGGTTTGGTCACCCGAAATTAGAAGGCGCACGCGCCACCCTGGTTTGCAGGCACTTTTTCGTGTCCGCACGCTTAATGGTGGGCTGTGCGCGGGACACCTTCGGGTGTGCCGGGTGCCTTCTTCCCGGTTGACCAACCTGTGCACAGTCCGCCACCCATCGTTTGGTCACGATTGGGGCGGTCATTCATAAAGAAGGATCTAATGATGAATACCCCGGAAACTGCTGCTCACTATGTGCCGCTTAAATCCAACATAAGCCGGCCAGGTGTGTTTTTTATCAACGCCAATGCCTCCCCTGAGGCGCTGCACGAAGCCGCCGAGCAACGCATGCGCACGGCTGCCAATCTGCTGGAAACCCTCTGCTGCCTGAATTTCAGCCACGGCGATGTGAAGGACATCCCGCACATCATCGACGTGCTCTATGTACTGACCCAGGATGGTTGCGACCTGCTGGAGGCGGCGAAATGGCGAGCCGCTGCTGAAGCTCAGCCCAGCCACTGAGGCTTGAACCTGGCCGCGCCAGCCCGGCGCGGCTTCAGGCCTTGGGTTGCTCGAGCCGTTCGATCATCCGATCGCGCTGGGCCAGGGTCGGGAACAGCTTGATCCAGACGCCGGTCACCAGCAGCGTGCCGACCCCGCCCAGCACCACCGCCGGCACCGTGCCGAACCAGTGGGCGGTCAGCCCGGATTCGAACTCCCCCAACTGATTCGAAGCGCCGATGAACAGGCCGTTCACCGCGCTGACCCGGCCGCGCATTTCGTCCGGGGTCTCCAGTTGCACGAAGGAGGCGCGGATCACCATGCTGATCATGTCCGCCGCCCCCAGCACCACCAGCACCGCCAGGGAAAACCAGAACGAGGTCGAGAGGCCGAAGGCGATGGTGGCCACGCCAAACACCCCGACCGCGGTGAACATCACCCGCCCGACCTTGCGCTCGACGCTAAAACGCGCCAGCCACAGGGACATCAGCAAGGCCCCCACCGCTGGCGCCGAGCGCAGCAGCCCCAGGCCCCAAGGGCCGGTGAGCAGGATGTCCTTGGCGAACACCGGCAGCAGCGCGGTGGCGCCACCCAGCAATACCGCGAACAGGTCCAGGGAGATGGCGCCGAGGATGTCCGGGCGGCTGCGGATGAAGCGGATGCCCGCCAGCAGCGAATCGAGGGTGGCCTTGCCCTTGTTCAACGGGGTCTGCCGGGCCGGCAAGTTGAGCATCAGCAGGCAGGCGATCAGGTACAGGACCACGGTGGGGCCGTAGACCCAGACGCTGCCGAAGGCGTACAGCAACCCGCCCAGGGCCGGGGCGACGATGGTCGCCGACTGCTGCGCCGATTGCGCGGCGGCCACCGCCCGGGGAAACAGCGCCGCGGGCACGATGCTCGGCAGCAGGGCCTGGGTGGTGGGCATTTCGAAGGAGCGGGCGCCGCCGAGCAGGAAGGCCAGGATGAAGATCATTTCCCGGGTGACGCTGTCGGTCAGGCTGCCGACGGCCAGGGCCAGGGCGATCAGGGCTTGCAGCGACTGGCAGATGGCCGCTACCCGGCGCCGGTCGTAGCGGTCGGCCACATGCCCGGTGTGCAGCATGAACAGCACCCGCGGGGCGAATTCCACCAGCCCCACCAGACCCAGGTCCAGCACATTGCCGGTCAGTTGGTAGAGGTTCCAGCCAATGGCCACGGTGAGCATCTGGAAGCCGCTGGCGGTGAAGATCCGCGCCAGCCAGAACGCGATGAACGGACGATGGTGACGGAGCAGCAGAGGGTCTTGGCTGGGCATCGGGCGGTAGATCTGAGCGGGGAGTGCCACGAGATTATCACCAAGATGTAACCAATAGTTGCGGCTCGGGGAAAATTCGTTAGCCGCGCATCTATCTTGTTTTTCGCTCGAACACCTGGTCGCGAACCCTGTAGCCGCTGCCGCAGGCTGCGAACGGCTCCGAAGGAGACGCCAGGATCTTGAATACGCCGCAGGTTCGACGGGAAGTTGCCAGCCAAGGCCCTGCGTACTGAACGCGGCCCGGCCTTTCGCAGCTTCGCAGGCTGAGCAGCGGCTACAGGCGTTTTGTGTGGGAAAAAGCCGGGAAAACCCCGGGCTTGAGAGGGTGAGGCAAGCTGTCACGCGGCAAATAACCACAGAGTTGCATGGCGAAATTAGGACTACTCTTTCAACGTTGCTTGATCCAGATCAAAACCTTTTTGCAAAGGCTGATGTGGTGGCCCAAGTGCCAGACTCCCTGCGTAGCGATGGTTTAAAAAAGAACGAATCCGAATTCGCCGCACTCCATATCCGTGGGGGCAGTGGGTGCAGGCCTCTGGCCGGCAGCCGGTATTACCTGATAGAGGAAAGCTTATGTTCGGTTTAGAGGCTCTTGATCTCGCCCGAATTCAGTTCGCGTTCACCATCTCGTTCCATATCCTGTTCCCGGCGATCACCATCGGCCTGGCGAGCTACCTGGCGGTACTCGAAGGCCTCTGGCTGAAGACCCGCGACGACACCTACCGCGATCTCTACCACTTCTGGTCGAAGATCTTTGCCGTCAACTTCGGCATGGGCGTGGTCTCCGGCCTGGTGATGGCCTACCAGTTCGGCACCAACTGGAGCCGCTTCTCGGACTTTGCCGGGTCCGTCACCGGCCCCTTGCTCACCTATGAAGTGCTCACGGCCTTCTTCCTCGAAGCCGGTTTCCTCGGGGTGATGCTGTTCGGCTGGAACAAGGTCGGGCGCAAGCTGCACTTCTTCTCCACGGTGATGGTGGCCATCGGCACCCTGATCTCGACGTTCTGGATCCTCTCGTCCAACAGCTGGATGCAGACCCCGCAAGGCTATGAAATCGTCAACGGCCAGGTGATCCCGGTGGATTGGCTGGCGGTGATCTTCAACCCGTCATTCCCCTATCGCCTGGCGCACATGGCTGTAGCGGCGTTCGTCGCCACGGCGTTCTTCGTCGGTTCGTCCGCAGCCTGGCACTTGCTGCGCGGGCGGGACAACCCGGCCATTCGTCGCATGCTGTCGATGGCCATGTGGATGGCCCTGATCGTGGCGCCGGTGCAGGCGGTGATCGGCGACTTCCATGGCCTCAACACCCTCAAGCACCAGCCGGCGAAAATCGCCGCCATCGAAGGCCACTGGGAGAACGTCGGCAATGAGCCGACCCCGCTGATCCTCTTCGGCTGGCCGGACATGAAGGCCGAGAAAACCCGCTTCGCGGTGGAAATCCCTTACCTGGGCAGCCTGATCCTCACCCACTCGCTGGACAAGCAGGTGCCGGCGCTCAAGGAGTTCCCACCCGAGGACCGGCCCAACTCGACCATCGTCTTCTGGTCGTTCCGGATCATGGTCGGCCTGGGCATGCTGATGATCTTCACCGGCCTGTGGAGCCTCTGGCTGCGCAAGCGCGACACCCTCTACACCTCGCGCCCGTTCCTGTACCTGGCGTTGTGGATGGGCCCGTCCGGGTTGATCGCGATCCTGGCCGGCTGGTTCACCACCGAGATCGGCCGCCAGCCGTGGGTGGTCTATGGCCTGATGCGCACGGCGGATGCCTCTTCCGGCCACAGCTTTGTGCAGATGAGCATCACCCTGGCGCTGTTCGTGGTGGTGTACT
Source organism: Pseudomonas sp. NFPP12 (assembly GCF_900103205.1). Lineage (NCBI taxonomy): Bacteria > Pseudomonadati > Pseudomonadota > Gammaproteobacteria > Pseudomonadales > Pseudomonadaceae > Pseudomonas > Pseudomonas sp. NFPP12. Next base: position 82,376 of record NZ_FMWW01000007.1, on the reverse strand, counting down.
TCTCGCTGTTCGGCGTGGGGATCGGCTACATGATGCGCCTGGTGCGCAAAGGCCCGGTTACCAACGAAGGTGCCGAAACCAGCCACGGTGGCCCCGGCCAGAAACGCACCCCGGCCCGTCCGCTGTCCGCAGCCGACGATGACCACGACGCCGACCACGGCACCCGCCTGAACAAGGGGAACTGAGTCATGGGTATTGATCTTCCGCTGCTCTGGGCCGTGATTATCATCTTCGGCATCATGATGTACGTGGTCATGGACGGCTTCGACCTGGGGATCGGGATTCTCTTCCCGTTCGTCAAGGACGACCGCGACCGTGACGTAATGATGAACACCGTCGCGCCTGTCTGGGACGGCAACGAAACCTGGCTGGTACTGGGCGGCGCGGCGTTGTTCGGCGCTTTCCCGCTGGCCTACTCGGTGGTGCTCTCGGCACTCTACCTGCCGCTGATCCTGATGCTGGTGGGCCTGATCTTCCGCGGCGTGGCCTTCGAGTTCCGCTTCAAGGCCAAGGAAGACAAGCGCCACATCTGGGACAAGGCCTTCATCGGCGGCTCGGTGGCGGCGACCTTCTTCCAGGGCGTGGCCCTGGGGGCATTCATCGATGGGCTGCCGGTGGTCAACCGCCAGTTCGCCGGAGGTTCCCTGGACTGGCTGACCCCGTTCACCCTGTTCTGCGGCCTGGCGCTGGTGGTGGCCTATGCCTTGCTCGGTTGCACCTGGCTGATCATGAAAACCGAAGGCAAGCTGCAACTGCAGATGCATGACCTGGCGCGGCCCCTGGCCTACGTGGTGCTGGCGGTGATCGGCGTCGTCAGCATCTGGACGCCCCTGGCCCACGCCGAGATTGCCGCGCGCTGGTTCACCCTGCCGAACCTGTTCTGGTTCCTGCCGGTGCCGATCCTGGTGCTGGTGACCATGTACGGCCTGCTCCGCGCCGTGGCCCGCAACGCCCACTACACGCCGTTCCTGCTGACCCTGATGCTGATCTTCCTCGGCTACAGCGGCCTGGGCATCAGCCTATGGCCGAACATAGTGCCACCGTCGATCTCCATCTGGGACGCCGCCGCGCCGCCGCAGAGCCAGGGCTTCATGCTGGTGGGCACCTTGTTCATCATCCCGTTCATCCTGGGTTATACCTTCTGGAGCTACTACGTGTTCCGCGGCAAGGTCACCCACGAAGACGGTTATCACTAGGTAGGAGCCGGCTTGCCGGCGAAGAGGCCTTCGCGCCTTGCGCCGAGCTTGCGGTCGCTTTCGCTGGCACGCCAGCTTCTACGGGAATCCGGGTTAGGCAGGAGTTGAGGTCATGAGCGGTAAACACTCTTTGCAGGAAATCGAACAGGCGGAAAAGAAGCCGCTGTGGCAGCGCCTGGGTTGGCTGGTATTGATCTGGGGTGGCAGTGTCCTGGCCCTGTTCGTGGTCGCCAGCCTGATGCGCATGTTCATGAATGCCGCAGGCCTGACCACCCACTGATCATCCCATCCCGTTGCCTTGCGGCACGGTTTCAACCCTCCCTTGGTGGAGGGTTTTTTTTGCCTGTCGAAAAGACAGCTGTGTTCTGGCGAGCCCTTACTTGCGGGCCTTGAGGATGACGAACTTGGGGGTTGCCGCCACTTGCTCGACGCCGCGGAACAGCCGCGCCAGCTTGCTGTGGTAGCCCAGGTGGCGGTTGCCGACGATGTACAGCGCGCCCCCTACCACCAGGGCCTCCCGGGCCTGCTGGAACATGCGCCAGGCGAGGAAGTCGCCCACCACCTGCTGCTGGTGGAACGGCGGGTTGCACAGCACCACCTCCAGGGATTGCGCTGCCTGGCCGGCCAGGCCGTCGCCGGCTCGCATTTGGGCTTCGCGCTCGCCCAGCACGGCCTGCCAGTTCTCCCGGGCCGATTGCACCGCCATGAAGGATTCGTCCACCAGGGTGTAATGGGCCTGGGGGTTGTCCAGGGCGCTGGCAATGGCCAGTACGCCGTTGCCGCAGCCCAGGTCCGCGACCCGGGCGCTGCCGAGGTTCTGCGGCAGGTGCGGGAGGAAGGCGCGAGTGCCGATGTCCAGGCCTTCGCGGCAGAACACGTTGGCGTGGTTGAGCAGCTCGATGGCCGGCTGTTCCAGGCGATAGCGGGTCGGGTAGGGCGACACGACGGGCTGCTTGTCTTGCGGCGTGGCAATCAGCAGCCGAGCCTTTTTCACCGCCAGCGAGGCCTGGACCGGGCCGATGTAGCGCTCCAGCAAATCACCGGCGGCGCGGGGCAGGTGCTTGATCATCGCCGCCGCCACCACCTGGGCGCCGGGGGCCAGCTGCCCTTGCAGGCGGATCAGTTGCTCTTCCAGCAGGGCCAGGGTCTTGGGGACGCGGATCAGCACCCGGTCGAAGGGGCCGGCCAGGGCCTCGCTGGCCGGCACCACGCGCACGGCGTCGAAGGGCAGGCCGTTGCGCACCAGGTTCTTTTCCAGGGCCAGGGCGCCCAGGTAGGAGTCGCCACTGCTGCTGACCTGGACCTTGCCCAGCAGGCTCGCGGCCAGGGCGCCGAAGCTGTCGTTGAGCACCAGCACCCGGGTGTCGCTGGCCGGTTGTTGTTCGGCCAGGTGATTGAGCAGGTATTCGTCCGCCGCGTCGAAGGCTTGCAGTGGCTCGTTCTGCTGTTCGGGCTGGCGGATCAGGTCGAGCTGGGCGAAGGGGCTTGCAAGCAGGGGCATGGGGCGGACTCTAGGTAATCGGTGAATGTCCCGGCGGTGGGGGCTGTCGAGCGCACGGGAACCCTCGGACAGCGGCAGCGCGGGCTGTTCGAAGCGGGGCTAAATGGTACGTTTTTTTGTCGCTGATTGCCCGCGCTCTATGCCACTACAAACCGCCGGTGTTTCTGCGCGGCGCTTTGCGGGACACTAGCGCATCGGTTTTGTGGAGCCTGTCATGACTGCCAGTGAAGAAAAATACACCCGCCAGACCCTGCTCGAGGTCCAGCCCCTGACCTCCAGCCTGTTCACCCTGCGCACCACCCGGGATGCGGGTTTTCGCTTTCGTGCCGGGCAGTTCGCTCGCCTCGGGGTGACCAAGGCCGACGGCAGTACGGTGTGGCGCGCCTATTCCATGGTGTCGTCGCCGTTCGATGAGTTTCTCGAGTTCTTTTCCATCGTGGTGCCCGGCGGCGAGTTCACCAGCGAGCTGAGCCGCCTGGAAGTGGGGGACAGCCTGCTGGTGGATCGCCAGGCCTTTGGCTACCTGACCCTGGACCGTTTCGTCGATGGTCGCGACCTCTGGTTGCTATCCACCGGCACCGGGATTGCGCCGTTCCTGTCGATCCTCCAGGACTTCGAGGTGTGGGAAAAATTCGAACGCATCATCCTGGTCTACAGCGTGCGCGAGGCCAAGGAGCTGGCCTATCAGCGCCTGCTGGCCGAGTTGCCCCAGCGCGAATACCTGGCGGAATTTGCCCACAAGCTGCAATTCATCAGCACCGTGACCCGCGAGCAGCATCCGGGCAGCCTCAACGGGCGCATCACCCAGTTGATCGAGAGCGGTGAGCTGGAGCGCGCCGCCGGCGTGGAGCTGAGCCCCGAGCACTCCCGGGTGATGCTCTGCGGCAACCCGCAGATGATCGATGACACCCGCGCCCTGCTCAAGCAGCGGGGCATGAGCCTGAGCCTGACCCGGCGACCGGGGCAGGTGGCGGTGGAAAACTACTGGTAATGAAAACGGCGCCATCAGGGCGCCGTTGTCGTATTGCGGGATCAGCCTCAGGGCTTGTTGTTCTGAGCCTTGAGCAGATCGCGGATCTCCCCCAGCAGCTCTTCTTCCTTGGTCGGTACCGGCGGCAGCGTCGGGGCCACGGCCTCTTCGCGCTTGAGACGGTTGATCACCTTGACCCCCATGAAGATGGCGAAGGCAATGATCACGAAGTCGATGATGCTCTGGATGAACTTGCCGTACGCCAAGACCACTGCCGGCGTATCGCCCGCAGCCGCCTTGAGCGTGACCGCCAGATCCCCGAAGTTCACCCCACCGATCAGCAGGCCGATTGGCGGCATGACCACGTCGCCAACAAAGGACGAGACGATCTTGCCGAACGCGGCGCCGATGATGATACCGACGGCCATATCGACCACATTACCTTTGACCGCGAAGGCCTTGAATTCACTTAGCACGCCCATAGGTTATTCCTTGCTACAGATGAGGTTGGTTACGGCAGTGTAATTCAGCAAAAAGCATTTTGCCGAAACAACTTTTTACAGCTCGCGGGGTTATCGACCGATAAAGAGGCAAATAGTTTATTCAAAGTGCCATCAAATCGCGCGCGATATACCCCGCGCCCCACGATATAACCAGTACATTCTGTCAATCGAGCGGTTACGGCCTTTCTATTTATCTTTCAAATATTTAGTCACTAGCCTCTAGCAGGCGCATCGAGATGCGCCTTATATAACTAGAGGAATACAACATGACCGCTTCTCTTGGCCTTGGGAGTCTTTCCCAGCGACGCGTACTGGGCGTGCTTGCCGCCAGTATGCTTTCCCTTTCCGTACAGGCCGCCACGCTGACCCGCGACAACGGTGCGGCAGTGGGCGACAACCAGAATTCGCAGACTGCGGGCGCCACCGGCCCGGTGCTGTTGCAAGACGTGCAGTTGATTCAGAAACTCCAGCGGTTCGACCGCGAGCGCATTCCAGAGCGTGTGGTGCATGCCCGTGGCACGGGTGCCCACGGTACTTTCACGGTAACCGACAACCTCACGGACCTGACCCGTGCCAAGGTGTTTGCCGCCGGCGAAGTGACCCCGGTATTCGTGCGTTTCTCGGCGGTGGTGCATGGCAACCACTCCCCGGAAACCTTGCGCGATCCACGGGGCTTCGCCACCAAGTTCTATACCGCGGACGGTAACTGGGACCTGGTGGGCAACAACTTCCCGACCTTCTTCATTCGTGATGCCATCAAGTTCCCGGACATGGTGCATGCGTTCAAACCCGATCCGCGCACCAATCTCGACGATGACTCGCGGCGTTTCGACTTCTTCTCCCATGTTCCAGAAGCCACCCGTACTCTGACCGAGCTGTATTCCAACTCCGGCACTCCGGCCAGTTACCGGGAAATGGACGGTAATGGTGTGCATGCCTACAAGTTGATCAACGCCAAGGGCGAAGTGCACTACGTGAAGTTCCACTGGAAGAGCCTGCAGGGTCTGAAGAATCTCGACCCGAAACAAGTGGTGGACGTACAGGGCCGCGATTACAGTCATATGACTAATGACTTGGTAACCCACATTAATAAAGGGGACTTTCCCAAGTGGGACTTGTATGTCCAGGTATTGAAACCCGAAGACCTGGCCAAGTTTGATTTCGACCCGCTGGACGCTACCAAGATCTGGCCCGGTGTGCCCGAGCGCAAAGTCGGGCAGATGGTGTTGAACCGCAATCCGGCCAACGTATTCCAGGAAACCGAGCAAGTGGCCATGGCACCGGCCAATCTGGTGCCAGGCATCGAACCGTCGGAAGACCGCCTGCTGCAAGGCCGGGTGTTCTCCTATGCCGATACCCAGATGTACCGCATCGGCGCCAATGCCCTGCAACTGCCGATCAACGCGCCGAAGAACCCGGTGAACAACGGCAACCAGGACGGCGCGATGAACCTGGGCCACAGCAGCACGGGGGTCAACTACCAGCCAAGCCGCCTGATGCCACGCGAAGAGCCGCAGACCGCGCGCTACAGCCAGATGGCGCTGGCGGGCAGCACCCAGCAGGCGAAGATCCAGCGCGAGCAGAACTTCAAGCAGGCCGGTGACCTGTACCGCTCCTTCAGCAAGAAGGAACGCCAGGACCTGATCGACAGCTTCGGCGGCTCCCTGGCCACCACTGATGATGAGAGCAAGCACATCATGCTGTCGTTCCTTTACAAGGCCGACCCTGAATATGGCACTGGGGTGACCAAGGTGGCCAAGGGCGACCTGGCCCGAGTCAAGGCCCTGGCGGCGAAGTTGAGCGACTGATCGAGCGAGCCTTACCCGTCACGCCCGCCCGGGCGTGACGTCTTTTTCCGACAGAGGAGTCGCGCCATGCGTCTTTTTATAGCGCTGCTGTCAGTGGCCTGGTCGTTTGCCGCCTACGCGCAGCCTACGGCCGAAGCAGCGGCCGCCGCCGACCCGGTGGCGGTCAAGGTCCAGCTGGAAAACTATTATTTCGATGCCGCCCGCCGTGGCGATGTGGAAATGCTCGACACCTTTATCGCGGCCGGCTATTCCCTCGATACCCAGGATGAAAAGGGCTACACCGCGCTGATCCTCGCGGCCTATCACGGCCAGGGCCCGGCGGTGGAGCGCCTGCTGGCCGCTGGGGCCAACGCCTGCGCCCAGGACAAGCGTGGCAACACGGCCTTGATGGGGGCGATCTTCAAGGGCGAGGTGCAGATCGCCCGGCGCCTGCTGGCCGCCGATTGCAGCCCCGACCAGCGCAATGGCGCCGGGCAGACCGCCGCCATGTACGCCGGGTTGTTCAAGCGGGTCGAATTGCTCGACGCCCTGGCCGCCAAGGGCGCCGACCTGAATGCCGAGGATCCCCTGGGCAATAGCGCCACGCGCCTGGCCAGCGGGCAGATACGTACCGCCGCACCGCGCTGATCCGCGCCAGCTGAGCTATCATCGCGGTTTTTGCCGGGGGTTCAGATGGCCAAGGCCAAGCGCATGTACGGCTGCACCGAGTGCGGCTCCACCTTTCCCAAATGGGCCGGGCAGTGCGGTGAGTGCGGGGCCTGGAACACCCTGACCGAGACCATGATCGAAAGCGGCGGCGCGGCGGCGCCTGCCGGGCGCACCGGCTGGGCCGGGCAGCAGGCGCAGATCAAGACCCTGGCGGAAGTCAGCGTCGAGGAAATCCCGCGTTTCTCCACCGCTTCCGGTGAACTCGATCGGGTGCTGGGCGGCGGCCTGGTGGACGGTTCGGTGGTGCTGATCGGTGGTGATCCGGGGATCGGCAAGTCGACCATCCTGCTGCAGACCCTGTGCAATATCGCCACGCGCATGCCGGCGCTGTATGTCACCGGTGAGGAATCCCAGCAGCAGGTGGCGATGCGCGCCCGGCGCCTGGGCCTGCCCCAGGACCAACTGCGGGTGATGACCGAGACCTGCATCGAAACCATCATCGCCACGGCCCGGGTAGAAAAACCCAAGGTCATGGTGATCGACTCGATCCAGACGATTTTCACCGAACAACTGCAGTCGGCCCCGGGCGGCGTGTCCCAGGTGCGCGAGAGCGCGGCCTTGCTGGTGCGCTACGCCAAGCAGAGCGGCACGGCGATCTTCCTCGTCGGCCACGTGACCAAGGAAGGCGCCCTGGCCGGGCCGCGGGTGCTGGAGCACATGGTGGACACCGTGCTGTATTTCGAAGGCGAATCCGACGGGCGCCTGCGCTTGCTGCGGGCGGTGAAGAACCGTTTCGGTGCGGTGAATGAGCTGGGTGTATTCGGCATGACTGACCGCGGATTGAAGGAGGTCTCCAATCCTTCGGCGATTTTCCTGACTCGTGCCCAGGAAGAGGTTCCGGGCAGCGTGGTGATGGCCACCTGGGAAGGCACCCGGCCGATGCTGGTGGAGGTCCAGGCGCTGGTGGATGACAGCCACCTGGCCAACCCGCGCCGGGTGACCCTGGGCCTGGACCAGAACCGCCTGGCCATGCTGCTGGCGGTACTGCATCGCCATGGCGGCATCCCCACCCACGATCAGGATGTGTTCCTCAACGTGGTGGGCGGGGTCAAGGTGCTGGAAACCGCCTCCGACCTGGCGTTGATGGCCGCCGTGATGTCGAGCCTGCGCAACCGTCCGTTGCCCCATGACCTGCTGGTGTTTGGCGAAGTCGGCCTGTCGGGTGAGGTGCGCCCGGTGCCCAGCGGTCAGGAGCGCTTGAAGGAAGCGGCCAAGCACGGCTTCAAGCGAGCTATCGTGCCCAAGGGCAACGCGCCGAAAGAGGCGCCGCCGGGCTTGAAGATCATTGCCGTGACCCGCCTGGAGCAGGCGCTGGATGCACTTTTCGAGTAAGCATGCTGGTCTTTTTTGAAAGGAAGCAGGTGATATGGCCATGAGCGGATTCAGGAGGCGGGTGTTGGGTTGGGGGTTGCTGGGCTATTGCGGCCTGGCCCTGGCACAGCCGGCCGAGGTGCCGGAAGGCTATCGGATTGCCCAGCAGGTGCTGGTGGGCGACGGTTCGGTGCTGGAGGTGCTGGAGGATGTGCGCATCACCCCCCAGTTGCATGCCGATAGCTGGGGCAATGGCCTGGACGCCGACAGCTTTGCCGAGCCGGAGGGGGATCAGCCGAGCGCGCCGTTGGGAGCCCAGGCGCGCCTGGTGTCCGATAGCGGCGAGGTACTGGCGCAGAAGTCCCTGGGCTACCCGATGGCCACCGTGGAAAAGGCACCGCTGAACGGCCTGCCGTCCCCGGCGTTTTTCCTGACCATCGACCAGACCGCTCCCATGGGCAGCTACAGCGGCCCGGCCACCCAAGTGCTGATGCCGGAGCAGAATCAGTTGGACCCGGTGCTGTGCCAGGGGGAGGGCGCGGAGAAGCAGCCGCTGGTGTTTGCCCAGACCGGCAAGGCGGCCTGGCAGATCGTACCGTCCGTTGGTGGCGGCACGGAAAGCATCCAGCAGGTGTCGTCCGCTTCATCGATGGAGAACGAAGAGTTCGTCACCACCTATCGCACCTTCCGTTATGCCGACGGCCAGTGGACTGTCGCCACGCGCCAGCAGGCGGGTTACTGGGACACGGAAAGCGAGTTTCCCGAGCCCGCGCTGTTTCCCTGAAAGGGCATCAGATATCGATTAAGGCCCCGAGCTCGCGCTCAAGCTCCTCGGGGTCTCCCAGGTTCAACTCGATCAGGCGCCTGAGGTGCTCGATGGACTCAAGGCCGATGTGCAGGCAGACGAAGCCCAGTTGGCCCTTATTGTCATGGGCCAGTTGTACGTCCATGCGCACATCGGCGTCGGAGCTCAGGTGAATGTCGGCCTCGAAGGGGCGCGCCGGGTCGCCCAGCCACGGATCGGGGCGCTCGATCAGCAGGCCCTTCAGTGAAAGATCCAGCAGCCGTACCGGCCAGCGGTGGGTGCCTTGGCTGAGTTCGGTCCGGGCATCGAAGGCGATGCGTTTGAAGCGTCGGCGGTCGTCGTGTTGCTCGGTCATGGGCTGGCCCTCTGCATGGTGCCCTGAACTATAGACCCCGGTTCGCGCCTGTCGCTACAACCAGCGCCGGACCTTGCGGCAGTAGTCACGGTAGGGCTGGCCAAAGAGCTCCAGCAGTTGTCTCTCGTCCGGGCGGATCACCGTGCGGTTCATCAGGTACAGCAGCCCCGGCAGCAACAGCCAGGGCCACAGGTTGCCCAGCAGCAGGGCAATGGCGCAGTAGCCCAGGGTGTCGCCCAGGTTGATCGGGTTGCGCGAGATGGCGAAGGGGCCATCGCGGAGCAACTGGTCGGGCTGGTCGAAGTTGCTGGAGGTGGTGCGCTGTTGCCGGAAACGCCACATGGCCCAGAACGACAGGCCCTGCCCGAAGACGATCAGGATCACTGCCAGGCTGCGCACGCCGTTATTGACCGGCAGCGGCAAGGGCAGCCAGCCGCTGAGAAAAAGCGCCAGGGTCAGGCACAGTAAATACAGGAGTGGCGGTGGCAATGGCGGTTGTTCGGGTGGCGTTGACATGGAGGTTCCTGCGCCAGGGCTCAAGCGTGCGACTGTCGGCAAGTGCCCAGGGTTCCGTTTTTTTCCTGGCGTGCGCCGCTCAGGCAGATCGGGAGCAAGAAAAACCGCCCTCATAAGTTAAAAGAAGGCTCTAGACCAACGTGGGGGGTGGTCTTTAAGAGCAGTAGCGCTACACTCGAAACGCGGTTTTTCTATCCTCCTGGCTGGAATAAAAAAATGAAAAATAATAATAGCCTGTTGCGCCATGTTCCTTGGCTGCTGCTGGCAATCGTAGGAGCTTGCGCCCTTGGCGTAGTTGCATTGCGTCGCGGCGAGGCGATCAACGCCTTGTGGATTGTGGTCGCCGCCGTGGCCATCTATCTGGTGGCGTACCGGTATTACAGTCTGTTCATTGCCAACAACGTGATGCAGCTGGACCCGGGCCGGGCCACGCCCGCCGTGGTCAACAATGATGGTCTGGACTACGTCCCGACCAACAAGCACATCCTCTTCGGTCACCACTTCGCGGCCATTGCCGGCGCAGGCCCCCTGGTGGGCCCGGTGCTGGCGGCGCAGATGGGCTACCTGCCCGGCACCCTGTGGCTGATTGCCGGGGTGGTCCTGGCCGGCGCGGTGCAGGACTTCATGGTGCTGTTCCTGTCCACCCGGCGTAACGGCCGTTCCCTGGGCGACATGGTCCGTGAGGAAATGGGCCGCATCCCCGGGACCATCGCGCTGTTCGGCTGCTTCCTGATCATGATCATCATCCTCGCGGTGCTGGCGCTGATCGTGGTCAAGGCCCTGGCCGAGAGCCCGTGGGGCATCTTCACGGTGATGGCGACCATCCCGATCGCGGTGTTCATGGGCGTGTACATGCGCTACATCCGCCCGGGCCGCATTGGTGAGATCTCGTTGATCGGCGTGCTGCTGTTGCTCGGCTCCATCTGGCTGGGTGGCCAGGTGGCGGCGGATCCGGTGTGGGGCAAGATGTTCACCTTCACCGGCGTGCAGATCACCTGGATGCTGATCGGCTACGGTTTCGTCGCGGCAGTACTGCCGGTGTGGCTGATCCTGGCACCGCGGGACTACCTGTCGACCTTCCTCAAGATCGGCACCATCATCGCTCTGGCGATCGGCATCCTGATCACCATGCCCGAGCTGAAGATGCCGGCCCTGACCCAGTTCACCGACGGCACCGGCCCGGTGTGGAAAGGCGGCCTGTTCCCCTTCCTGTTCATCACCATCGCCTGTGGTGCGGTCTCCGGCTTCCATGCGCTGATCTCCTCGGGCACCACGCCCAAGCTGCTGGATAACGAAGCCAACGCCCGCTACATCGGCTACGGCGGCATGCTCATGGAGTCCTTCGTGGCGATCATGGCCATGGTCGCGGCCTCGGTGATCGAGCCGGGCGTGTACTTCGCCATGAACAGTCCGGCGGCCATCGTCGGCGGCGACGTGGTGGCGGTAGCCCAGACTGTCAGCAGCTGGGGCTTTGCGATCAGCCCGGACCAACTGCAGGCGGTGGCCAAGGACATCGGTGAAAACACCATCCTGGCCCGTGCCGGCGGCGCGCCGACCCTGGCAGTGGGGATCGCGCAGATCCTCCACCATGTATTGCCGGGTGAGAACACCATGGCCTTCTGGTACCACTTCGCGATCCTGTTCGAAGCCCTGTTCATCCTCACTGCGGTGGACGCCGGTACCCGTGCCGGGCGCTTCATGCTCCAGGACCTGCTGGGTTCCTTCGTTCCGGCGCTGAAACGCACCGAGTCGTGGACCGCCAACCTGATTGCCACCGCAGGCTGCGTGGCGCTCTGGGGCTACCTGCTGTACCAGGGCGTGATCGATCCTCTGGGCGGCATCAACACCCTGTGGCCGCTGTTCGGCATCTCCAACCAGATGCTGGCCGGTATCGCCCTGATGCTGGGTACCGTGGTGCTGATCAAGATGAAGCGCCAGCGCTACATCTGGGTCACCCTGCTGCCGGCTGTGTGGCTGCTGATCTGCACCACCACCGCAGGCTTCATCAAGCTGTTCGACGCCAACCCGGCGATCGGCTTCCTGTCGCTGGCGAAGAAATACAGCGATGCAATGGCCAACGGCCAGATCATCGCTCCGGCCAAGGACATCACGCAGATGCAGCACGTGATCTTCAACGCCTACACCAACGCGACCCTGACAGCCCTGTTCCTGCTGGTGGTGTTCAGCATCCTGTTCTACGCGCTCAAGGTCGGCATCGCCGCCTGGGGCAGCAAGGAGCGTACGGATAAAGAATCGCCCTATCAGGCCGTGCCGGACGCGTAACTCGAGGATTGCAACGATGTTCAATGACCTGAGTCGCCTCGGTAAATACCTCGGTCAGGCCGCGCGCCTGATGGTCGGCATGCCCGACTACGACAACTACGTCGAGCATATGCAAACCAAGCACCCGGACAAGCCGGTGATGTCGTACGAGGCGTTCTTCCGGGAACGCCAGGAGGCGCGATACGGCGGCAAGGGCGGTCCGAAGTGCTGTTGAAACACAGCGTTTGAGCCACACCCCTGTAGGAGCCGGTTTGCCGGCGATAGCGGTTCTTCGGACGCCATCGCCGACAAGCCGGCTTCTACGTTTTTATGCGTGGGAGATCCTGTTTTGCACAACCCTATTCCCGTGACCGTGCTCAGCGGTTTTCTCGGCGCCGGCAAGACCACTTTGTTGCGCCACCTGCTCAAGGCCGAGCACGGCCTGAAAATCGCCGTGATCGAGAACGAATTCAGCGATGCCGGCATCGACACCCAGTTGCTGGGCGAGCAGCCGGTACAGGTCATGACCCTGTCCAACGGCTGCGTCTGCTGCACCATCCACACCGACCTGACCAAGGCCCTGTACCTGTTGCTGGAGCGTCTGGACAGCGGCGAGATCGACTTTGACCGGCTGGTGATCGAGTGCACCGGGCTGGCCGATCCGGCGCCGGTGGCACAAACCTTCTTCATCGATGAGGAACTGCGCGAACGCTATATCCTCGACGGCATCATCACCCTGGTGGACGCCAAGCACGCCGAGTTCCACCTGACCCAGACCATTGCCCAGGCGCAGATCGGTTTTGCCGACCGGCTGCTGGTGAGCAAGCGTGACCTGGTGGACGAGGCGACTTTCGAAGCCCTCGGCCAGCGCCTGACCCGGATCAACCGCCGGGCACCGATCCGCCTGGTGGAGCACGGCCAGATCGACCTGGCCGAACTGCTGGATGTGCGGGGATTCAATCTCAATGCCGACCTGGGGGGCGGTCTCAGCCTGCGGCCAGTGAGCAAGGCGCCGTCAGTGGACCGGATTTCCAGCCTGGTGCTGCGCACCGAGCAAGCCCTGGACCTGGATCGCCTGAGCGAATTCATGAATGAGCTGCTGGAAGACCACGGCAAGCAACTGCTGCGCTACAAAGGTGTGCTGAGCGTTATCGACGAGCCCCGGCGCATGGTGTTCCAGGGCGTGCTCAAGCTCTATGGCTTCGATTGGGACAGCGAATGGGCCGAAGGCGAAGTGCGCGAGAGCGTGATGGTGTTCATTGCCGACGATCTGCCGGAAGAGAAGATCCGGCAGGGGTTCGAGCGGATGCTCGCGGGCTGATGGCGGCTACAGGCCGCCCAGCAGGCGCTGCTCCAGGTGCGCCAGGTGCTGGTTCATCAGGGTTTCGGCCTTTTCGGCATCGGCCTCCTGTAGTGCATCGATGATCTTCGAGTGTTCCTGCCAGGAGCAGTAGTTGCGGGCCTGGCCCTCGAACTGGGCGATGGCCAGTGAGGTCAGGGGCACCAGGCTGCCGAGGAACTGTGCCAGGGGCCCGTTGCCGGCGATTTCCGCCAGTTGCAGGTGGAACTCCCCGGACAGGCGGATAGCCGGCCCGCGCTGGTCGCGGGCAATGGCCTCGCGCTCCTGGGCGATCAACTCGCGCAAGGGTTGCAACTGGCGCCGGGGCTGCTGGCAGGCCAGGCGCACCAGGGTGATTTCCGTCAGGCGCCGGGCATGCAGGATCTGCCGGGTCTGTTCCAGGTCCGGCGCCGCCACCTGGGGCCGGTAATTGGGCCGCAGGATCACCACTTGCTGATGGGAAAGCCGCGCCAGGACCTGGCGCACTATGCTGCGGCTGACGCCGAAGGCCTGCCCCAGGCTGTCTTCGGTGAAGCGGCTGCCGGGAGCGATGCGCTGTTCGAGAATGGCGTCGAAGATCTGCGGGTAGACATCATCCACCAGCAGCTTCCTTTCGCCCTGCGGGCGCCTTGGCAGGCTGGCCACCCGGGTGAAGGGATTGTTTTTCAGGGCGTAGCTGACCATGGCCTGTCTCCAGTCCGGTTGCTGACTCGGGGGGATTACTGGGCGCTGTTGCCCAGGTGATCGTCCGGGATATTCAGTTCGATGCCCATGCGCTGGCCTTCCTGGAGGATGTGCCGGCGCATCTCGGCGCTGGCCAGGGCGCTGTTCTTGTTGCGGATGGCCCGCACCACCGCCTCGTTTTCTTCCAGGCGTTCGGCCAGGTGCTCCGGTGAATTGCGCAGGATCTGTGCACTTTGCTTGAGGGCATTGCTGGTCTGTTGCACCACGTTCTGGAAGATCGGGTTGCTGGTCAGGGTGAACAGTTCCTCGTGGAAGGCGATGTAGGCGTTGACCCCGGCTTCGCTGTCGCCGGCTTCAAGGGCTTCGCGCATGTCCATCAGGGTCAGGCGCAACTGGCCGACTTCCTTGCTGCTGATGGATTGCGCCACCAGGCCGACGATGAAGGGCTCCAGGGTGTAGCGCAGTTGCAGCACGTCTTCGAGGCTGGCCCCGGCCACTGCACTGTCGCTGCCCTGCGCTTCGTCCAGGGGGGTGTCCAGCACCACCACGCCTTTGCCGGGCATGGAGCGCACCAGGCCCAGGGTCTCCAGGACGATCACCGCTTCGCGCAGGCTGGGGCGGCTGATGCCCAGTTGCTCGGCCAATTCGCGTTGCCCTGGCAGCATGTCGCCGGAGCGCCACTGGCCGCGGGCCAGGGCGGCCCGGAGCTTTTCTACCACTGAATTCACCACTGTTGACGAGCTGATCACTGTTGACTCCATGAACGATTAATAGCGCGCTGTTGCCGCGCCGAGTGTTGTGCCTGCCGATGACAGGCACAAGGTCGGGTCAAAATTCCTGCTGGTGGGCGCCGGTCACCGGTTTTCGCGCCTGGAAGGTGTAGCCCTGCTGGCCGCTGAGCACCTTGTTGGCCCGCTGCACGTCGATGTCCTTTTCCCAGCGGGCGATGGCGACGGTGGCCACGCAGTTGCCGATCAGGTTGGTCAAGGCGCGGCCAATGCCCATGAACCAGTCCACCGCCAGCACCAGCACCAGGCCCACCACCGGAATCGCCGGGATTGCAGTCAGGGTTGCCGCCAGGATCACCAGCGCCGAGCCGGGGATGCCGTGGGCGCCCTTGGAGGTGATCAGCGACACCAGAAGAATGGTCAAGAGGTCCGACATGGACAGCGGAGTGCCGGTGGCGTTGGCAATGAAGACGATGGCCAGGGTCAGGTAGATGGAGAAGCCGTCGAGGTTGAACGAGTAGCCGGTGGGAATCACCAGGCCTACGGTGGAACTGCCGATCCCCAGGTGTTCCAGCTTGCGCATGATCTGCGGCAGCACGGCGTCGGAGGAAGCGGTGCCGAGGACGATCAGCAACTCTTCGCGCAGGTACTTGAGAAAGGGCAGCATGCGCAGGCCCGACAAACGCATCACCAGGCCCAGGATCACCGCAACGAAGGCAAAGCAGGTCAGGTAGAACAGCCCCACCAGGCTGCCCAGGTGCTGCAGCGAATCCAGGCCGTACTTGCTGGTGGTGAAGGCGATGGCACCGAACACGCCGATGGGCGCCAGACGCACGATCATGCCCATGATGCGGAAGATCACATGGCTCAGTTCGTTGATCAGCCGGGAGATGCCCGAGGCGGCTTCACCCACCAGGTTAAGGGCGCTGCCGAACAGCACCGAGAACAGCAGTACCTGGAGGATGTTGTTCTCGGCGAAGGCACCGATCACCGAGGTGGGAATCAGGTCCATGAGGAACTGAGTGGTGGTGTGCATGTGCTGGCCACGCTGGGCGATGTCGCCCATGTCCGCGGTGGACAGTTGCTCCAGATGGATGTTGGCGCCGCTGCCGATGCCGGTGCTGAAGGCCATGATCAGGCCGATCACCAGGGCCACGGTGGTGAGGATCTCGAAGTAGATCACCGACTTGAGGCCGATGCGGCCGACCTTTTTCAGGTCGCCGGCACCGGAGATGCCGCTGACGACCACGCAGAACACGATCAGCCCGATCAGCATCTTGATCAGCTTGATGAAACCATCGCCTAGGGGTTTGAGCTGGGAGGAGTATTCGGGGAGGGTGAGTCCGCACACGATGCCGAGCATCAGTCCGAGGACAACCTGGAGGAAAATCGAACGCGAGCACCATCTGAGCATGGGGGGAATCCTGGTCGGTGTCCTGTCTGCCGTGCGCGGGGGATGCGCAGCGGATGGAGGACTTAATTATTGTGGTCTTACCGGTATGTCCAGTGCAGGCGCAGTCTACGCTCGGGTTTTATGGGTTTACAAGGGGGAGGGTGCAGATTGGCTTTACCGGTCTGACCAGTGGTTTTTCCTCCCCTGGCCACTGTAGCCGTTGTCGCAGGCTGCGATCGGCCGGACCAGCCGCCCGGGTATCCTGCGTTCGCAAGACCTCGCAGGCTCCTTTCACCGCCTGTCTGCGCGGCCCTGCGGGCACAAAAAAGCCCGGCACTGGGCCGGGCTTTTTCTGCTGCGGTCTGCGGGCTGATTAAGCGCCGTATACCGGCAGCTTCTTGCAGATGGCCTTGACCTTCTCACGCACGGCGTCGATCACCGCTTCGTTGTTCAGGTCCGCCAGGATGTCGCAGATCCAGCCGGCCAGTTCCTTGCACTCGGCTTCCTTGAAGCCACGAGTGGTCACGGCCGGAGTACCGAAGCGCAGGCCGGAGGTGACGAACGGGGAGCGTGGATCGTTTGGCACGGAGTTCTTGTTCACGGTGATGAAGGCTTTGCCCAGAGCGGCGTCAGCGTCCTTGCCGGAGATGTCCTGCTTGATCAGCGACAGCAGGAACAGGTGGTTCTTGGTACCACCGGACACCACGTCGAAACCGCGCTCGATGAACACTTCGGCCATGGCCTGGGCATTCTTCACCACTTGTTCCTGGTAAGCCTTGAACTCAGGCTGCAGTGCTTCCTTGAAGCAGATGGCCTTGGCGGCGATCACGTGCTCCAGTGGGCCGCCCTGGGCGCCAGGGAATACGGCGGAGTTGAGCTTCTTCTCGATGTCGGCGTTGGCGCGAGCCAGGATCAGGCCGCCACGTGGACCGCGCAGGGTCTTGTGGGTGGTGGTGGTCACGACGTCAGCGAATGGCACCGGGTTCGGGTAGACGCCAGCGGCGACCAGACCGGCCACGTGGGCCATGTCGACGAACAGGTAGGCACCGACCTTGTCGGCGATATCGCGAAAGCGCGGGAAGTCGAGGATCTGCGAGTAGGCAGAGAAGCCGGCCACGATCATTTTCGGCTTGTGCTCGACGGCCAGGCGCTCGACTTCGTCGTAGTCGATCAGGCCGTTGGCGTCGATGCCGTACTGGATAGCGTTGTACAGCTTGCCGGAGGAGGACACCGCGGCGCCGTGGGTCAGGTGACCGCCGTGGGCCAGGCTCATGCCCAGGATGGTGTCGCCGCCTTGCAGCAGGGCCAGGTAGACCGCGGCGTTGGCCTGGGAACCGGCGTGTGGCTGGACGTTGGCGTAGTCGGCGCCGAACAGCTCCTTGGCGCGGTCGATGGCCAGCTGTTCAACCACGTCGACGTATTCGCAGCCGCCGTAGTAACGCTTGCCCGGGTAACCTTCGGCGTACTTGTTGGTCAGTACCGAGCCTTGAGCTTCCATCACCGCTGGGCTGGTGTAGTTTTCCGAAGCGATCAGCTCAATGTGCTCTTCCTGGCGCTGAGCTTCTTGCTCCATGGCGGCAAAGAGATCGGCGTCGTACTTGGCAATAGTCAAATCACGGCTGAACATGGCGGTCCTCAAGGATCGGGGGCAGAAAAGGGAGGCATTCTAACCCAATGGGTTTTAGATGGCATATGAAAGGACATCATGTCGCAGACAAGTGGCCTTCACTTGGGTACGGGCTCGTGCAGGAGCTGGCTTGCCAGCGAAGAGGCCCCTGAGACCGCCTTCGCCGGCAGGCCGGCAATTACGCAAGCAGGAGATGTTAGTCGAACATGAACAGGGCGTCGTTGCTGAACTGCGCCTCGAAGCGGTTGGCCGGCATCGGCCGGCCGAACAGGTAGCCCTGGACCTCGTCGCAGCCATGTTCGCGCAGGAACTCCAGCTGTTCGTGGGTTTCCACGCCTTCGGCGATCACCGCCAGGTTCAGGCTGTGGGCCATGGCGATGATGGCGCGGGCGATCTGCGCATCCTGCTCGCCGGACGGCAGGCCGTCGACGAAGGTGCGGTCGATCTTCAGCACGTCGATGGGGAACTGCTTGAGGTAGTTCAGCGATGAGTAGCCGGTGCCAAAGTCGTCCACCGCGATGCTCAGGCCGAGGTTCTTCAGGCCATCGAGAATCTGCATCGCCTCGCTGACTTCGCGCATCAGGATACTCTCGGTCAGTTCCAGCTCCAGGCACGCCGGTGGCAGGCCGGTGTCCTTGAGGATGGTGGCGATGCGCATGCCCAGCTGGCCGTCGGAGAACTGCCGGGCGGAGATGTTCACCGAAACCTTCGGCACCCGCACCTTGGCCTGGTGCCAGGACTTGAGCTGGCGGCAGGCTTCACTGATCACCCAGTCGCCCACATCCACCACCAGCCCCAGTTCTTCGAGCACCGGAATGAAGTCACCCGGCGGTACCAGGCCGCGACGCGGGTGGCGCCAGCGCAGTAGCGCCTCGGCGCCGGTCAGGCGCTTGCCGTCGCCGCTGAACTGCGGTTGGTAATAAAGCACGAATTCTTCCTGCTCCAGGGCGTGGCGCAGGTCGCTTTCCAGTTCCAGGCGCTCCAGGGCGCTGGCGTTCATGTCCGCCTGGTAGAACTGGAAGTTGTTCTTGCCGCGTTCCTTGGCGTGGTACATCGCGGTGTCGGCGTTCTTCATCAGCTGGCTCAGCTCGTTGCCGTCCTGGGGGCTCAGGGCGATGCCGATACTGGCGGTGACAAAGAACTCGCGGCCTTCGAGGACGAAGGGTTTGACCAGGCTGGCGAGAATCTGCTCGGCCACATGGATCGCCCGGTTCAGGGCCATCTCACGGCTGGAGCGCGGCTGCAGGAGCAGGGTGAATTCGTCGCCGCCCATGCGTGCCACGGTGTCGTCGTCATCGACGCAGCCCAGTAGGCGCGTGGCCATTTCCTTGAGCATGCGATCGCCGGCGGCATGGCCCAGGGAGTCGTTGATCGGCTTGAAGCGGTCCAGATCGAGGAACATCAGCACCACCCAGGACTTCTGTCGTTCTGCCGATTGCAGGGCGGTGTGCAGGCGGTCCTGGAACAGGGTGCGGTTGGGCAGGTGGGTCAGGGCGTCGTAGTAGGCCAGGCGGTGGATGCGCTGTTCACTGGCCTTGCGTTCGCTGATGTCGCTGAAGAAGCACACGTAGCTGGCCAGGTCGCCTTCATCGTCGAGCACTGCGGTGATCCCGACCCACGCCGGGTAGTGCTCGCCATTGCGGCGCTTGAGCCAGACTTCGCCTTCCCAGGTGCTGTGCTGGTTCAGTTGCTTGAGTACATAGCGCAGGTGGGCTTCCTGCTGGTCGTCCACGGTGAGCATGTTCGGCAACTGGTCGAGCACCTGGGACACCGCGTAGCCGCTGACCCGGCTGAACGCCTCGTTGGCCTGGACGATATAGCCGGCGGGGTCGGTGATCAGGATCGCCGAGGTCGAGTGCTCGAATACCGTGGCCGCCATGCGCAGGTCCTTTTCCGCTCGGCGCTGCTGGCTGATGTCGCGGCCGACCCCGAGCACGCCCTCGAAGGCGCCATGCTCGTCCCACACCAGTACCAGGCGCAGTTCGATGGGGATCTTGCGGCCATCGGCCCGCAGGCAGTCGAACAGGAACAGCTGGGTCTGCACCTGGCTGCGCAATTGCGCCAGTTGCTCGGGTTTGTCCAGGGCCTTGCTGACCCGGTCCATGAGGGTATAGATGCCGCTCAGCTGCTGCGGGTTGGCGATGGTCGACTGCCAGCCGTTCTGGAAGATCCACTCCACGTCGTAGCCGAGCACCGCGTGCACCGAGGGGCTGACGTAGTTCAGCGAAAGCTTGCTGTCGGTGGAGAAGATCACGTCGCTGATGCTTTCGGCGAGCATGCGGTAGCGCTGCTCGCTGTCACGCAGGGACTCGCTGGCCTCGATCTGGTCGGTGATGTCCTTGGCCACGCCGATGATCCGCGTCACCTGGTCGTAGCGGTCCCGGGCCAGGGCCTGCTCGCGGATCTCGAAGCGCCGCCACTGGCCGCTGCGGTGGCGGAAGCGCAACTGGCATTGCAGCAATTGGGCATAGGCCGAGTGCCGCTGCTCCTGGCGCAGGCGGTGATAGAGGTCGGCGTCTTCCGGGTGCAGGAGGATTTCCCAGAAGTACTCGCCCATCTGGTGCAGCTCGGTCTTGTTGTAGCCCAGGGTCTGGCCCAGGTGGTGGTTGCTGAAGATCATCCGCTGGCTGATCACATCCTGTACGTATAGGTGATCGGGCACGGTGCGCACCACGTCCGACCAGAACCCTTCGCGCTCCAGCAGTGAAAGTTCGATCAGCTTGCGGCTGGTGATGTCGCTGATGCTGAGGATCACCGCGCTGTAGTCCGCGATGGCCTCGGGCAGGCGCAGGACCAGCCACAGATGCTGGTCGTTGCCCTGGGCGTCGCTGAGCTTGATCTCCAGTTCCAGCTGTTTCTGCTGGTTGATCACGGCTTCGAGCAACTGGCTGCCGATGGCGTTGCCGTTCTTCGGGCTGCCTTCGATCAGCAGTTGCCAGGCCTGCTCGCTGGATTCGACGTTGAGCAGGCGCAGGGCAACCTGGTTGACCTCGGTGATGCGCAATTCACTGAGCAGTTGCAGGCGGTGGCCAGGATCGCTGGCCTGCCAGCGCTTGAGTTGGTCGCTGTTGTGCAGGTTGTGCTTGTCGAGCAACCCTGGAAGCCCGGAGATATCCATGACGCACAAGGCCACGCCGGTGCCTTCGAAAATGTCCTGATAGCGCCGCCGGCCTTCGTGCAGTTGGCGCTGGCGCCGGCGCATGTTCAGCAGGGCGATCACCGGCAGCAGGGAGAAGGCCAGGCCCAGCAGGCACTTGCCAATGAAGGCAGGCAGCAGCGCCTCGAGCACGGCCCGCTGGTCGAACAGGCCGCGCAGTTGCCAGTCGCTGTTGCTCAGGGGCACCAGCAGTACGCTGCTGGCCATTTCGTCGGGATCCAGCATGCCTGGGGTTGAAGTGCTGCGCTCATCGCGCTTGATCACCTGGTGGCTGAGGCGGTTCTCGATCACCCAGGTGGGCTTGAAGCCTTCTTCGCTTTGCCGTACCAGGGTCTGCAGAAAGCTCGGAGCCAGGCGCAGGACCCAGTAGCCGCGGCTCCCGCCGCTGGACTGGTGCAGCAGGACATGCACCACCGAGCCATCGGCGGGGTTGCTGTAGTAGTAGCGTTGGGCATGGCTGCGCTGGACCAGCTCGGCGAGCCACAGGGCGTCCTGGCTATCGGTGGCGCTGTCGCTGAGGATCTGCCCCTTGCTGTCCAGCAGGGCAAAGCTGCGTACGTCCGGCAGCGAGCGCTGGAGTTTCTGAAGCAGTTGCTGTTGCTGCTGGCTGTCCTGCGGCGCCTCGATGATGGGCAGCAGATTGAGGGCGATCTGGGCGTTGAGCGCCAGGTTCAGGCTCAGGTGGTCGGCCAGGTCGGCGCTGTAGTCGATGGCATGCTGACGCTGGTCGTGGCGGGTCTGTTGCAGTTGATCGAGCAACTGCCAGAACAACAGGGCCAGCAGCAACAGCACCAGCGTCGCCAGTGCGCCTTTGAGTGTGCCACGCATAGGATAGGCCGGCCCGGGGGCAGCGGCGCGCGCGGGCTTTGGCGAAGTGACGTTGAACAAGCTGTGATCCTGCGGTTTGGCTGGGCTGGCGCGACGTGCACTATAAGCCGGACGCCCGAAGGGCGGCTAGCATGCCTTGAGTTGTGGCAAAGTGCCAGTCCCGCCTGGCTGGACCTGGATCGTGCATTGAGGTAGTTTTGCCGGTTACGCGGGAGCGTTCCAGCTCCAGACAATCAGGCTTTTTCCGCCCGTCGGTATTGATCATGGTCAATGCCGGCGCAGCGCATGGCCTGGCCCGGGCCCGGCCCGTTCTATTCATCTGTCACTGACGCTAGGTTCACCATGGCTCAATACGTCTTCACCATGCATCGGCTGGGCAAGGTTGTTCCGCCGAAGCGGGAAATCCTGAAAAACATCTCCCTGTCCTTTTTCCCTGGCGCTAAGATCGGCGTGCTGGGCCTCAACGGTTCGGGCAAGTCCACGCTGCTGAAGATCATGGCCGGCGTCGACACCGAGTTCGAGGGCGAAGCCCGCCCGATGCCGGACCTGAACATCGGTTACCTGCCCCAGGAACCCCAGCTGGACCCGGCCAAGACCGTGCGTGAAGTGGTCGAGGAAGCGGTCAGCGTGATCAAGGACGCCCAGGCGCGCCTGGACGAGGTCTACGCCGCCTATGCCGAGCCGGATGCCGACTTCGACAAGCTGGCCGCCGAGCAGGCCAAGCTGGAAGCCATCCTGCAGGCCAGCGACGGCCACAACCTGGAGCGCCAGCTGGAAGTGGCCGCCGACGCCCTGCGCCTGCCGGCCTGGGACGCCAAGGTCGAGCACCTGTCCGGTGGCGAGAAGCGTCGTGTGGCCCTGTGCCGCCTGCTGCTGTCGGCCCCTGACATGCTGCTGCTCGACGAACCCACCAACCACCTGGACGCCGACTCCGTCGCCTGGCTGGAGCACTTCCTCCACGACTTCCCGGGCACCGTGGTTGCGATCACGCACGACCGTTACTTCCTGGACAACGTTGCCGGCTGGATTCTGGAACTCGACCGCGGCGCCGGCATTCCTTACGAGGGCAACTACTCCGGTTGGCTGGAAGCCAAGTCCGACCGTCTGGCCCAGGAATCCAAGCAGCAGTCGGCCCATGAAAAGGCCATGAAGGAAGAGCTGGAGTGGGTGCGCAAAGGCGCCAAGGCCCGCCAGTCGAAATCCAAGGCTCGTCTGCAACGCTTCGAGGAAATGCAGTCCCAGGAATTCCAGAAGCGCAGCGAAACCAACGAGATCTACATCCCGGCCGGCCCGCGCCTGGGTGACAAGGTCATCGAATTCAAGAACGTCACCAAGGGCTACGGCGATCGCGTGCTGATCGACAACCTGTCGTTCTCCATGCCCAAGGGCGCCATTGTCGGCGTGATCGGCGGTAACGGTGCCGGTAAATCGACCCTGTTCCGCATGCTCATGGGCAAGGAAACCCCGGATTCGGGCAGCATCGAGATCGGTGAAACCGTGCAGCTTGCCTGCGTGGACCAGAGCCGTGAGGACCTGGACGGCAGCAAGACCGTGTTCCAGCAGATCTCCGACGGTTCCGACCAGATCCGCATCGGCAACTACGAGATCCCGTCGCGTACCTACGTCGGCCGTTTCAACTTCAAGGGCGGCGACCAGCAGAAGTTCGTCAAGGACCTGTCCGGTGGTGAGCGCGGCCGCCTGCACCTGGCCCTGACCCTGAAGGAGGGTGGCAACGTCCTGCTGCTCGACGAACCTTCCAACGACCTCGACGTTGAAACCCTGCGCTCCCTGGAAGAAGCCCTGCTGGACTTCCCGGGCGCCGCCATTGTGATCTCCCACGATCGGTGGTTCCTGGACCGGGTGGCCACTCACATCCTGGCGTACGAAGACGACTCCCAAGCGGTGTTCTTCGAAGGCAACTACACCGAGTACGAAGCCGATCGCAAGAAACGCCTAGGCGAAGCCGCAGCGCAACCGCACCGGGTACGGCACAAGAAGCTGGCCTGATCGGTTAACTGCTTGAAAAAACGGGGCCTTCGGGCTCCGTTTTTTTATGCCTGGCAGAAACCTGGGCGGTTAATTTTGGGGCGTGGCTCAACGTTCAAAGTGAGTGCAAAGCAGTCAATTTTTGTCACCAATTCGGTGCGTAAAACAGCTGAAGAACCGGGCTATTTATATTTATTGCACCATTTAAATTCATATCTGCGACATTTTGCGCTGTCGCGGTGCGGATTGAATTGATAAAGTCCCGGGCAAATCTCTTCTTAACGACAATAAATTTGCCGAGACTTCCCATGATCGAATCCGTCGAAGACTTCCTCGCCCGCCTGAAAAAACGCGACCCGGACCAGCCTGAATTCCATCAGGCGGTGGAAGAGGTCCTGCGCAGCCTCTGGCCGTTTCTCGAAGCCAATCCGCACTACCTGAGCTCCGGTATTCTCGAGCGGATCTGTGAGCCGGAACGCGCGGTGGTGTTTCGCGTGTCGTGGGTCGACGATCAGGGCAAGGTCCGGGTCAACCGCGGCTTCCGCATCCAGATGAACAGCGCCATCGGCCCGTACAAGGGCGGCCTGCGCTTCCATCCCTCGGTCAACATGGGCGTGCTGAAATTCCTCGCCTTCGAGCAGACCTTCAAGAACTCCCTGACCTCCCTGCCCATGGGCGGCGGCAAGGGCGGTTCGGACTTCAACCCCAAGGGCAAGAGCGACGCCGAGGTGATGCGCTTCTGCCAGGCCTTCATGAGCGAGCTGTACCGGCATATCGGTGCCGACGTTGACGTCCCGGCCGGTGACATCGGCGTGGGTGCCCGGGAAATCGGTTTCCTCTTTGGCCAGTACAAGCGCCTGAGCAACCAGTTCACGTCGGTGCTGACCGGCAAGGGCATCAGCTACGGTGGCAGCCTGATCCGCCCCGAGGCCACGGGCTTTGGCTGCGTGTACTTCGCCGAGGAAATGCTCAAGCGCCGTGGTGATCGGGTCGAAGGCAAGCGCGTGGCCATCTCCGGCTCCGGCAACGTGGCCCAGTATGCGGCACGCAAGGTCATGGACCTGGGTGGCAAGGTGATCTCCCTGTCCGATTCCGAAGGCACCCTGTATTGCGAGTCGGGCCTGAGCGAAGAGCAGTGGCTGGCGGTACTGGAACTCAAGAACGTGCAGCGTGGGCGTATCAGCGAGCTGGCGAGCCAGTTCGGCCTGGAGTTCCGTGCCGGCAAGACTCCGTGGGACCTGCCGTGCGATATCGCCTTGCCCTGCGCCACGCAGAATGAACTGGACGCCGAGGCGGCCCGTACCCTGCTGCGCAACGGCTGCACCTGTGTCGCCGAAGGTGCCAACATGCCGACCACTCTGGAGGCTGTGGATATCTTTATCGACGCGGGCATCCTCTTCGCCCCGGGCAAGGCGTCCAACGCCGGTGGCGTGGCGGTGAGTGGCCTGGAAATGTCGCAGAACGCCATGCGTTTGCTGTGGACCGCGGGTGAAGTGGACAGCAAGCTGCACAACATCATGCAGTCGATCCACCACGCTTGCGTGCACTATGGCGAAGAGAATGGCCGGATCAACTACGTGAAGGGCGCGAACATCGCCGGCTTCGTCAAGGTCGCCGATGCCATGCTGGCCCAGGGTGTGGTCTGAACCGTCTCAGGCCGGTTCGATGCGGATGATCTCGATCAACTGATTGCCCGCCGGCCTTTGCCACAGGACTTCGTCCCCCGGTTGTGCTCCCAGTAGGGCACGACCCAGGGGCGAGGCCCAGTTGATCAGGCCCCTGGCCGCATCCGCTTGATCCTCCCCCACCAGTTGCACGCTGTGCTGGCGATCCTGTTCATCGGCGAAGGTCACCCGGCTGCCGATCTGCACCTTGTCGGTTGAAGTGGCCGTCGTCACCACTTGGGCGCTGTGCAGGCGCTGGGTGAAATAGCGCAGGTCGCGCTCAAGTTCGGCCATTCGCTGCTTGTCGGCGTCATCCCCCAGGTCGTTTTGCTCGCTGTGCTGGCTGTGCAGCAGGGCAACCCTGGCCTGCAATTCGGCAAGGCCCTGGGGCGTGACGTAATTGGGCTGGGCGCTGATCTGGCGCTCCACCGGCTGCTCGGCCTGGGCGGCTTGATCTTCATTGACGAAAGCGCGGCTCACGGTTTTCTCCTTGAAGGGAGGCGGGTGGACCATGGTTGCAGGCTTTTCACCTGGGCGGTTACCTGAAAGCGACCTACGGCGAGCGATAGGCCCGGGCCGCATCGCGGTCCTTTTCCTGCTGCCAGGCTCGCTCGCGCTCGTCCCAGTGCCGCTCTCGATACTCGTTGCGGTCCTGGTTCTCCAGCATGGCCTGGCATTGGCGGAAACCATCGTTCCAGCCTTCGGCGTATTGCGCGTCCTTGAGGTAGCGCGGTACGTCCTTGCGAAACTCTCCGCTCATGGAACCCGCCGCCTGGCGGCCGCTGACGCAGCCGGCATCGAAGCCATCGGCAAAGGCCGGCGGATAGCCCTGCGCCAGCAGATGCTCATGGGTTGATTCACAGCCACCGACTAGCGCCAGCAACAGCGCTGCCCACCCGTACCGCCACATTTTCGTCTCCCAGGCTTCCTCTGCGTGAAGTCTAGAAGGGCGTTTGTCAGCAAGCCGTGAAAGCCGGGTGATCAACCCATTTATCCGTGGCCGCTGGTGCAGGCTGCGACAAGGTTCGCAGCACCTTCCAGGGCCCTTGAGAGCGGCCTCTGGCTGCCTTTAGTAGTGATACCACTTGAGTTCGAGCATGACCTCGTTGACCGGAGTCGCCAGTTGGCTGAACTCCCGCTGTGCGCTCAGGCGCAGGCCCAGGTTGCGCGACAGCTCCCACTGCTGGTTGAGGCTCAGGCTGCGGCGTACCTCGCCATTGGTGAAGTAGTCGCCCTTGGCCTCAAGGCTGAAGTTGCCCAGCGGGTTTTTCCACAGCAGCCCGGAGTTGAAGCCCGCTGCCGGGGCGATGAAACCAGCAAAGTCGGCGTTGTGCTCGACTCGCACCGTGCCCAGGACAAAGCCCAGGGTGTCCTCGCCCAACTGCCAGGTGCCGCCGGCCCCGCCGTTGACGTGGCTGACCAGGGTCTCGTCGTCGTGTTTGCCCGGTACTCGCTCCAGGCCGCCGGTGACCTGCCAGGACCAGGGTTGCAGCAGGTCGTTGCGTGGGGTCAGGGAACGGATGGTCGCCAGGTCCAACTGTTGCAACTGCCAGTGGTTGCCTTCGTACTGGCGCAGCTTCATCTGCAGGATCTCGATCTGCGCCCCCAGGGGGAAGCCTTCGGCGTTGTCGTTGAGGTCGTGATAGGCCATGCGCAGGCCGTACTCGGCGAAGGCCTTGTCGTCCCGGGTGCCGACTCCCAGCTGCCAGGTGCGCGACTGGTGGCCGTCTTCCGGCAGGCCGGGGCGCTGGATCTGCAGCTCCGGTGCCGGGTTCTGGTTGATTGCCCGCAGCAGTTCGAAACTGCGTTGCGAGCGCTGCGCATCTCGCTCCAGGCCGTTGGCCCGGTAGCGTTCAAGACGGTAGGCGGCATCCACGATCAAGGCCTGGCGATCCCGGGGCAGAGCCTTCAGCTCAGGGGCCTGCAATTGCTTCTGGTCAGCGCTGACCTTGAGCACCCATTGCTGTTCCTCCGGGTCCAGGGGCTGGGCGCGGCTCAGCAGCTCCCGCTCCCGGGACGGGCGATAGTCGATGCGTTCCACCAGCCCGGCGTCCTTGACTGCCTTGACCGTATCGGTAGGGATCGCCGTCAGCGGGAACTGTTCGGTCAGGCGCAGGCTAGGGCGCGCCACTTGCAGCAGTTCCAGGAGCCGGTAGGAGCAGTTTTCATCGAAGAAGAAGTAGTCGAACTTGATCTGCTTGAGTTCCCAGACATGCTCCACCATGCGTTCGGTTTCGGCCTGGGTCAGGTTCAGGCGGTACTCCCACAGGTCGCGGTTTTCCAGGCTGCGGTATTCCGAGAGCTTCTCCTGGTAGGGCACCAGAGCGAACAGCCCCGGATAGCCGCCCATCAGGCCTTTCCAGGCGTAGAGAATGCTGTTGTCCGAGCCCTCGATATAGGCCCCGAAGTTGATTGCGTAGCTGAGCAGCGCGGTGTTGTTGCTCTGTACGTCCGCCTGATCGATGCGCAGCAGGGTGTGGCCGAACATCGACGAGGGGCTGTTCAGGTAGGCCGCGGGAAAGATCATCACCGTGCTGTGGGGCGAGACATCCTTGAACCATTGCTTGAACTCGGCGCACTCCACCGGAGGCAAGTCATTCAGGCCCAGTTGCGCCTTGAGCCAGCGGGTGCGGGACGGATAGACGCACTGGGCATGCTGGTCACCCGCATCGGCGGGGGCGTAGAGGGCGTTCAGGGTCGCGGCCAGCTCAGCGTCGGGATGATGGGCACCGTCGGCAGCGAGGAAGAATTTCGGGTCGCTGACATAACTGCGCCAGCCGCCGAGCTTGGCAGTTTCGTAGTGACCTATGGATATCCAGAAGGGGTCATTGGCCAGTTGCTGCAAACGTTGAGGGTCGATGTGAGGCGCGGCATACAGCGGGGCGCAGACACAGAGCGCCAGGTAGGCAAGGCGTTTGAGCATGTTGGGCAACTTAAGTCGGAAATACAAAGACCCAAGGTGGGCAAGGTCCGGAAAATAAAACCCGCTCCTCGCGAGGAGCGGGTGGGGCGAGCTTAAGCTGGGGTTGCGTACTTGGCCAGGCGCGCGTCGTTTTTCAACACGGCCAGGGTATTGGTGTGCACATCTTCCGCGGTCACGTCAGCCTTGCTGAAGATCTGTTGGAAGTGCTCGTGGGTAACCGCGGCAAAGTGCGCGCGATCCTCAGGGGCTACACCGAGTACCACGGCGTAGGTGGTCAGGGCTTCGCCTTGACCCTTGGCCATGTCTTCGGAGAGCTCGTTCATCATGCCGTTCATGGCGAACCAGGACTTGCCGCCATAGGTCAGCGAGGCATTGGTCGAGCAGCCGTTGGTACCGGAGGTCATGCCGAAAGTGGCGTTGCCTGAGGTGCCGTTGGTGGTGGATGCGAGGAAGTGCGCCGGAGTGCCGCGTTGGCCTTCGAACAGCATGTTGCCCCAGCCGCAATCCGGGCCGCCTGGCGCCTGGGCCATGGCGTTGAGGGATACAGCGGTGAAAAGAGTACCGAGAAGAATCCGTTTCATAGCGTTGTTCTCTTTGTGTGCATACCAATGGACAGGGAGACTGGCCCATGTGGGCGCCAGTGGGCCGGTTATCTATCCAGCCGCGCAGTTTGGAGTTTAGGCAGGTTCCTCAGGTTCCGTAACTATTTACAAAACAATACCTGAAACAGCTGGTTTTACTTGGTGCGGGTCGTGGCCTGCGGCTTGTCTATGCTTTCCCCTGAGGCGCGCCTTGCCAGCCGGGCATACCCGGCGCCAGAATGCCGCCATCTGCCCCGCCTGATGTAAGGAAGCCCGATGCCTGATCCTGTTGCTGCCAGCCTGCGTCTTGCGCCTGAAGCGCTGACCCGTCCTTTCTCTGCTGAACAGTTCAGCTTCTCCACAACCAATGATCTGGAGCCCTTCCGCGGTGTGCTAGGCCAGGAACGTGCGGTCGAAGCCTTGCAGTTTGGCGTGGCCATGCCGCGCCCCGGCTACAACGTCTTTGTCATGGGCGAGCCGGGCACCGGCCGCTTCTCTTTCGTCAAACGCTATCTGAAGGCCGAAGGCAAGCGCCTGCAGACCCCGTCGGACTGGGTCTATGTCAACAACTTCGACGAGCCCCGGGAACCCCGGGCACTGGAGCTGCCAGCGGGGGCCGCGGGCAGTTTCATCAGCGACATCAACGGCCTGATCGATAACCTGCTGGCCACCTTTCCGGCGGTCTTCGAGCACCCTTCGTACCAGCAGAAGAAGAGCGCCATCGATCGCGCCTTCAACCAGCGCTATGACCGCGCCCTGGATGTGATCGAGCGCCTGGCCCTGGAAAAGGACGTGGCGCTGTACCGCGACAGCAGCAACATCGCCTTTACCCCGATGTTCGAAGGCAAGGCCCTGGACGAGGCTGAGTTCGCCCAGTTGCCCGAGGCCGATCGCGAACGCTTCCACGAGGACATTTCCGCCCTGGAGGAGCGCCTCAACGAAGAACTGGCGAGCCTGCCGCAATGGAAGCGCGAGTCGAGCAACCAGTTGCGCCAGCTCAATGAAGAAACCATCACCCTGGCCCTGCAGCCCTTGCTCGCGCCGCTGTCCGAGAAGTACGCGGAAAACGCCGCGGTCTGCGGTTACCTGCAGGCCATGCAGGTCTATCTGTTGAAGACCGTGGTCGAACAACTGGTGGACGACAGCAAGACCGACGCCGTGGCGCGCAAGCTGCTGGAAGAACAGTACTGCCCGAGCCTGGTGGTCGGTCACCCGGCCAGCGGTGGCGCCCCGGTGGTATTCGAGCCCCATCCGACCTACGACAACCTGTTCGGGCGCATCGAGTACAGCACCGACCAGGGGGCGCTCTACACCACCTACCGGCAGTTGCGCCCTGGCGCCTTGCACCGGGCCAATGGCGGTTTCCTGATTCTGGAAGCCGAGAAGATGCTCAGCGAACCCTTTGTCTGGGACGCGCTCAAGCGCGCCCTGCAATCGCGCAAGCTGAAGATGGAGTCGCCACTGGGCGAGATGGGCCGCCTGGCCACTGTGACCCTGACGCCGCAGGTGATTCCGCTGCAGGTCAAGGTCATCATCATTGGCGCCCGCCAGTTGTATTACACGCTGCAGGACCTGGATCCGGACTTCCAGGAGATGTTCCGGGTACTGGTGGATTTCGACGAAGACATTCCGATGGTGGACGAAAGCCTGGAGCAGTTCGCCCAGTTGCTGAAAACCCGCACCTCGGAAGAGGGCATGGCGCCACTGACCGCCGACGCCGTGGCGCGGCTGGCCACCTACAGTGCGCGCCTGGCGGAGCATCAGGGGCGCTTGTCGGCGCGTATCGGTGATCTGTTCCAACTGGTCAGCGAAGCCGATTTCATCCGGCACCTGGCTTCGGATGAAATGACCGACGCCGGGCATATCGAGCGCGCGCTGAAGGCCAAGGCCACGCGTACCGGGCGGGTGTCGGCGCGGATTCTCGACGACATGCTGGCGGGCATCATCCTCATCGACACCGATGGTGCAGCGGTAGGCAAGTGCAACGGCCTGACGGTGCTGGAGGTCGGGGACTCGGCCTTTGGCGTACCGGCGCGGATCTCGGCCACGGTCTACCCCGGCGGCAGCGGTATCGTCGACATCGAGCGCGAGGTCAATCTCGGCCAGCCGATTCACTCCAAGGGGGTGATGATCCTCACGGGTTACCTGGGCAGCCGTTACGCCCAGGAGTTCCCCCTGGCGATTTCCGCGAGCATCGCCCTGGAGCAGTCCTATGGCTATGTGGACGGTGACAGTGCTTCGCTGGGCGAGGCCTGCACGCTGATTTCGGCGCTCTCCAAAACCCCGCTCAAGCAGTGCTTCGCCATTACCGGCTCGATCAACCAGTTTGGTGAGGTGCAGGCGGTCGGCGGGGTTAACGAGAAGATCGAGGGCTTCTTCCGTCTGTGCGAGGCCCGTGGCCTGACTGGGGAGCAGGGGGCGATCATTCCCCAGGCCAACGTCGCCACACTGATGCTCGACGAGAAGGTCTTGCAGGCGGTGCGAGCCGGGCAGTTCCATGTGTATGCGGTGCGCCAGGCCGATGAGGCCCTGAGCCTCCTGGTGGGCGAGCCGGCTGGTGAGCCGGATGCCGAAGGGCAGTTCCCCGAGGGCAGCGTCAATGCGCGTGTGGTGGAGCGGCTGCGGGTGATTGCCGAGATGATCAGCGAAGACGACCTGAAGGAGGCCGAGAAGGAACAGGCCCAGGAGGCGTTGGCCGATACCAAGCCGGCGTGATGCTGTTCGATGGCGAGGGGGGTGTTCCCTCGCCATTGGCGCCAGGCCGCTGACGCCAATTTTTCAAAATAGACCATTCGGCGCCTGTTGGATCGGTCAACTTTGTTTATCAGGCTTTTCTTCTATTCTCAGGGCAAGGAGAACGACAGTCGTCGCTGGATCGAAACAGCCTTGCGTTGAAGGCTGAATAGTGGATCTACCGAGGGTCGCCGCCATGTCGCGCAACCTTTGCCTTACTCGCCAATGCCTTGGCCTGGTTACCCGTATCGAATGCATTGTTCGCCCTTTGGCGGGGGACAACGGTATGTGGACCCTTCTCTTCGCCGCCGGAATGGCCGGTGAACAACCCTCGGCGATCAAGTCCCAGGGGCCGTTCTGCGGACCTGTGGTGGCCGAATCGATCCTCGATTCGATCGTTGAAAGCCTGACTACCCACGGTTACCAACTGGCCGACGATCCGCAGATATGGTGCCTGCATCTGCAGGCCCAACTGCGGCAGATCAACGGTGAGCGGGGGCGTCACGCCGGGGATTTCCAGTTCCATCCCGAACACTGATGGCTAGGGTGGTGTCGGCTCGGCTTTGTCGAGTTTGACCTCGAAGCCGTATTCGACGGCATTGAGTTCGCTGCGCTCGTAGCTTTCCAGTTGGCTGGGCTGGCCGTAGAAGTAATGCACGTCGAACAGCGCGGGCCCGTTGTTCGAGGCGTCGTGGCTGACGGCAAGGATCTCCTTCAGGTACTGGCCACTGTCGTCCTTGGCATAGAAGCGCCAGGCATCCCCGGGAAAGAGCTTCTGGTCGACTATCAGGGCATTGCCCTTGAGCTCCAGGCCCTTGGGCAGTTGCTGGGCATTGATGGTTTTTTTCTCGATGTTGGCGAGAAACAGCGGGATAGAGCCGACGGCATAGGCCGGGGTTTCCGGGAACAGGTTCAGGTCATAGGTGATGACGCCACGCATGGGGTCGATTTCAAAGGCCTCGTCCGGCAGTTCGATCGGTTCGCCACGCTGGCCCTTGTCGTCCTGAGTGAAGAAGGTCAGCGGGGTGTCGCCGGCATTGAACTCCGAGCCCAGCAGTTCGTCGTTGAAGGTCCGCGGGTGGCTGAACTCAATGCGTGCTGCACTGGCATCTTCTACCGATTGGCTGATGGTCACGGACTTTTTCAATGAGTCCTCATCAAGCTCCGCGCCCTTGAGGTAGCTGGCGGCCTGATCGTCATAGACCACCACCGGCATCGGCAGTGGCTGGATGTTCTTGTCGGTGGTGAGCCGATCGAAGCGGTGTACCGGCAGGTCGAGGTCCTTGCGGGTCACACTGGCCTGAGCGAAGTCGAGTACGGCGACCTCCAGCTTGTCGATCTGGCCGTTGAAATACACCTTGGCGTAATGCTGGGTGTGCTGCTGGTCGAAGGCTTTCTGCTCATCCTCCAGTTGCTTCTCGAACGCCTCGCTCCAGCTCTTCTGCTTTTGCATCTCGGCCAGTTGCTGGCGGTAAAAGGCGACCTGCTGGGCGCTCTCATTGATCGAGCCCGACCGAGAGAGGATTTGTCCGCTGCTGTCCCGAGCCTGCGCCAGCAAGGGGTTGAGGGAGGCGTCGTCGGCTTCCTCAGGCAGGGCGGCGTTATTGCTCAGTTCGATTTCGGCGACATTCTTTTCCAGCGCCAGCAAGGTCAGGCTGATGTTGCCGTCCTGGCGTGGCTTGCCGATGTCGGCCCGGGTCAGTTCGAAGGTCAGGGTGCGGCCGGGAGCTATCACTTCCAGTTTGCCCTGCAGCGAGACTGGCTGCGGCTGGTTCTTGTTGTCCACTTCCAGGCCCTCGATGAAGGGATAGGTCACGGTCAGGTCATCCGGGTTGGTCAGGTTGGAACTTGACGGGCTGAGTTGAATCCCCGGGTCGGTTTCCGACCATTCGGGCTGAAAGGGGATGACCTTCTTGTTGCTCAGGGTGACGGACTGCCACTCCAGGCCATGGGGAAAGGGGAACTGCGCGGGCATGTTGAAGCTGAAGGGGAACACCGGCTGCAGGTCGGTCAGGTAGTCCGAGCTGGAGGGCTTGCGCAGCACGAACAGGCCATTGACGTAGGTGTCCACCAGCGCCTGGGCCGTGGGGTAATGCTTGAGCAGGGCCAGGCTGTCGTCACCGTATTCGGTTTCGATCGGCTTGCTGTCGAGCTTGATCTGCGCACGCTCCAGCAGCAGCAGTGAGCCGCCGAGGTCGGCGATGGCGTCCTTGAGCTTGGGGTCCTGGATGGCGTCCAGGGATTTTTCAAACTGTGCGGTCCTCTCTTCGAGGCTGGCCTGCTTCTTTTCGTCGCTGGGTGAACAGCCGCCGCTGATCAGCAGCGCCAGACCAAGGCCGAAGCTGGCCAAAGGCAATCGCAAATCCATTTTCCAGTCTTCCTGTCCAGTGTCGGTGGGCGGTGGCAATGGCTTCGACACTAGCAGAAAAAACGTTCGGAAAAACCCGTGGGTCAGGGGATTGTCTGTGGTTTATGGGCTTTTGGCGCGCTGATATACTCGCCGCCGTTTTTACACCGGGTACGAGATTCAATGGAACGTTTTATCGAAAATGCAATGTATGCCTCACGCTGGCTGCTGGCGCCGATCTACTTCGGATTGTCCCTGGGCCTGCTGGCACTGGCATTGAAGTTTTTCCAGGAAGTCTTCCACGTTATTCCCAATGTGTTCTCCATGGCCGAGTCCGACCTGATCCTGGTGCTGCTGTCGCTGATCGACATGGCGTTGGTGGGTGGCCTGCTGGTGATGGTGATGATTTCCGGCTACGAAAATTTCGTGTCGCAACTGGACATCGATGAGGACAAGGAAAAGCTCAGCTGGCTGGGCAAGATGGATTCTTCGTCGCTGAAGATGAAAGTGGCGGCGTCCATCGTCGCGATCTCCTCGATCCACCTGCTGCGGGTGTTCATGGACGCCAAGAACACCCCCACCGAGTACCTGCTGTGGTACGTGGTGATCCACATGACCTTCGTGATCTCGGCATTTGCCATGGGGTACCTGGACAAGCTGACCAAGCACTGACCGCCCCTGCCCACCGGACACCTGCCGCCCGGCCGTTGCGAAACGGACGGGCGGCGTTGTTTGTGGCTTGTGCTTTTTCCGGGGGGGGCATATCCCTGTAGGGGTCATGGCTTTCAATTGCACGAGGTGCGCTCATGAACCTGCAGGAAATGAATGCCTACGCCATTG
This sequence comes from Pseudomonas sp. NFPP12, assembly GCF_900103205.1. Classification (NCBI taxonomy): domain Bacteria; kingdom Pseudomonadati; phylum Pseudomonadota; class Gammaproteobacteria; order Pseudomonadales; family Pseudomonadaceae; genus Pseudomonas; species Pseudomonas sp. NFPP12. Next base: position 47,611 of record NZ_FMWW01000007.1, on the reverse strand, counting down.
CCGGAAAAGTCGATGAGTTGAACCTGATTTCGCTGGAAGGCGGAATCTACCTGCTTGAGGCGCGCATGCACGGGGCTGCATACCCGTTGAGCGACGCCCATGGGCAGATGTTTCATCTGCGTTCGGTGGAGCATGCCCGTGAAGTGCTGCAGTCGTTTCCCAAGCTGCCGTTCAACCTGATCCACACCTCGGTGCATGACGAGATGTGCGGGTTGTCTGCCAGCGCCGAGGAAAGCCTCAAGGTGCCGATCACCCTGCACTCCGGCTGGTAGCGTCGGGGTTGCGCTGATTGTCGCCGGACTTCTGTGCTAGTCTGCTCGCCCTTTTGGTTCCGGGCGCTCCGGAAGGTGCTGTGTTTCCACGGCCTTTCCCGAGCCGTCCGCACAGCGGAGCAGTGTCATGTCCGAAGTAAATCTGTCCACCGACGAAACCCGCGTCAGCTACGGCATTGGCCGTCAGCTGGGCGACCAACTGCGTGACAACCCGCCACCGGGCGTGAGCCTGGATGCAATCCTGGCCGGTCTGACCGACGCTTTCGCCGGTAAGCCGAGCCGTGTGGGTCAGGAAGAAATGTCTGCCAGCTTCAAAGTCATCCGCGAAATCATGCAGGCTGAAGCCGCTGCCAAGGCCGAAGCGGCTGCCGGTGCCGGTCTGGCATTCCTGGCGGAAAACGCCAAGCGTGAAGGCATCACCACCCTGGCTTCCGGCCTGCAGTTCGAAGTGCTGACCCAGGGCGAAGGCGCCAAGCCATCCCGTGAAGACAGCGTTCGCACTCACTACCACGGCACCCTGATCGACGGCACTGTGTTCGACAGCTCCTATGAGCGCGGCCAGCCTGCCGAATTCCCGGTTGGCGGCGTGATCGCTGGCTGGACCGAAGCGCTGCAACTGATGAACGCCGGTAGCAAATGGCGTCTGTACGTGCCGAGCGAACTGGCTTACGGCGCACAAGGCGTGGGCAGCATCCCGCCGCACAGCGTCCTGGTGTTCGACGTCGAGCTGCTGGACGTTCTGTAACCCCTGTAGGAGCCAGCTTGCTGGCGATGAAGGCTGCGCACTCGCGGTCTGCTCATCGCCGGCAAGCTTGCCCCTTGATCGGCTTAGGTTTCATAGACGGATTTTTGCGCCCAGGCTTTGACCATCGGTGCCGGTCGGCCGCAAGGCTCTGGCGTAGCAGAACAAAAACAGGTTGCGCACCAATTCCTTGAGTACCAGCGGTTCGCTGGAGCTCAGGCCGTTCAGGTCCAGATCTCCCTGGTCCTGCAGCTCGTTCAGGGCTTCCTCTTCCAGCACCGCACAGACTTCCCCGGTTTCCCGATGCAGGATTCGCAGGTAAGGGTGTGGGCGGTCCAGCCAGGCATCAATCAAATAAGTCATGGTCGTCATCTCCTTGAATGGGGTTCAATGAGAATAATTCTTATTCAATGAATAGCAAGTGCCTATTGGCGGTTTCTGCTTTTTTCTGTGCAGAAATTGTTTTCGATCAAATCGACTGGCTTTCTGCTAGCAAGGTTGCGGGTTGACCGAGCGGGGAGGGGCGTAGGGGGGGGCCCTCTCGCGGCGGGCGCGAGAGGGGGGGGATTCAGACCTTGCGGACGAACTCGGACTTGAGTTTCATCGGGCCGATACCGTCGATCTTGCAGTCGATGTCATGGTCGCCATCGCACAGGCGGATGTTCTTGACCTTGGTGCCGACCTTGACCACCAGCGAGGTGCCCTTGACCTTGAGGTCCTTGATCACGGTAATGGTGTCGCCGTCTTGCAGCACGTTGCCCACCGAATCTTTCTTCACGGCTTCATCGGATACGGCTTCGGCTTCACCGCTGGCGGACCACTCGTGGGCGCACTCAGGGCAGATCAGCTGGGTGCCGTCCTCGTAGGTGTATTCGGAATTGCATTTTGGGCAGGGTGGCAAAGTGCTCACTTAAGCTCCTCAAAGTCAGGATGGCTAAAAAGCGCACATTGTATAGGGTTTTGTGGGCGAGAGGGGATGAAGGGGCGGCAGGGCAACGAGCCGGCTCCTGTGATGAGCAGGAGCCGGGCTGTTTAGTGGGTGCGGGCGACGGCGAATTCGCTCAGTTCCACCAGGGCATCGCGGTACTCGCTCGGTGGCAGGGCTTCCAGGCAAGTGATGGCGCGCGCAACGTAATCGCGGGCCAGTTGTGCGGTGTAGTCCAGGGAGCCCGAGGCCTCGACGGCGGCACGGATGCTTTCCAGATCTTCGATGCCGCCTTTCTGGATCGCCTGGCGAACCAGGGCTGCCTGCTCCGGTGTGCCTTCGCGCATGGTGTAGATCAGCGGCAGCGTCGGCTTGCCTTCTGCCAGATCGTCACCGACGTTCTTGCCCAGGGTCTCGGCATCGCCGCGGTAGTCCAGCAGGTCGTCCACCAGTTGGAAGGCCACGCCCAGATGGTCGCCAAAGGTGCGCAGGGCCTCGGCCTGTTCCTCGGTGGCGCCGGCCAGTGCGGCGGCGCTGTGGGTCGAGGCTTCGAAGAGCATCGCGGTCTTGCCACGGATGACTTCCATGTAGGTTTCTTCGGTGGTGCTGGCGTCACGCACCTTGGAGAGCTGCAGGACTTCGCCTTCAGCGATGATCCGGGTGGCCTGGGACAGGATGCGCATGACCGGCATCGAGCCCAGCTCGACCATCATTTCGAACGAGCGCGAGTACAGGAAGTCGCCCACCAGTACGCTGGGAGCGTTGCCCCACATGGCGTTGGCGGTTGAGCGGCCACGGCGCATGCCGGACATGTCGACCACGTCGTCATGCAGCAGAGTGGCGGTGTGCAGGAATTCGATGGTGGCGGCCAGCAGGCGCAGGTCGTCGCCTTCGCGGCCCAGGGCCTTGCCGCACAGCAGCACCAATAAAGGACGCAGGCGCTTGCCTCCGGCCGAGGTGATGTAATCGCCGATTTTGGAAACCAGCGGAACTCGGGAGGTCAGCTGTTTCTTGATGATGCCGTCGACGGCGCTAAAATCGTCCGCCACCGCGCGGTAGAAAGCTTGGGGTTGCATCAGCGACAGGTGCTCCAGAAGGGTTGCGCGGCATGCTAGGACCCACGTCCGCGGGTGTCAAGGCGCGGTCCCGCACGGCTAAAGCCCCGACGGGCTGTAATTTGTCAGGGTAAAACACTGGGGTATAGTCGCGTGCTGCCATTAAACCCAGGTTTCAGGGGGTTAGGTCCCCGGCGTCAGGGCTGGCAGCGTTGTCCGACGTGGCCTGAACGGCACTTGCAAGGCCATTGAGCCTTGCGTACAATCGCGCACCCTGAACTTCCTGGGCAGCACCTGCCTTACGCAATTGCACTTGGGCCGTTCCAGCCCCATGCAGCCATGCCAGCCAATACCTCTTCTTATAAAGAGCTGGGTGAGCAGGATTATCGGAGAAATACCATGTACGCAGTAATCGTTACCGGCGGTAAGCAATACAAGGTCGCTGAAGGTGAATACCTGAAGATCGAAAAACTGGAAGTCGCTACTGGCGAATCCGTGACTTTTGACCGCGTTCTGTTGGTCGCCAACGGCGACGACGTGAACATCGGCGCACCTGTTGTTGCTGGCGCAACCGTCAAGGCTGAAGTGATCTCCCAAGGTCGTCACGATAAAGTCCGCATCATCAAGTTCCGTCGCCGTAAGCACCACATGAAGCGTATGGGCCACCGCCAGTGGTTCACCGAGATCAAAATCACCGGTATTCAGGCTTAATTTCAGCCTAATTCCTCACTAGGAGAATTGAACTCATGGCACACAAAAAAGCTGGTGGTAGTACCCGTAACGGTCGCGACTCAGAAGCCAAACGCCTTGGCGTGAAGATGTATGGCGGCCAGGTCATCAAGGCCGGCAACATCATCGTGCGTCAGCGCGGCACCCAATTCCACGCTGGCTACGGCGTTGGCATGGGTAAAGATCACACCCTGTTCGCGAAAATCGAAGGCGTGATCAAGTTTGAAGTAAAAGGCGCCTTCGGTCGTCGTTACGTGAGCGTCGTCGCAGCTTAATTGCGCGATCGCTGGAAAAGCCCTGTCTCGCGACGGGGCTTTTTCGTTTGTGGGATGAGTCTCTTGCAAAACTGTTTGTACGAGCTGCCAGCGTTGGATGTTTCGGTCGTTGATTGAGGTCGCTGCGCTCATTTTTGCAAGAGTCTTATGTCTTAGTGCTTTTCAGCTCGCCCGTGTGGCGAGAGGCGTTTGAACATGAAGTTTGTTGATGAAGTATCGATTCGAGTAAAGGCTGGCGACGGCGGCAATGGTTGCATGAGTTTCCGTCGGGAAAAGTTCATCGAGAACGGTGGTCCCAACGGTGGTGATGGTGGTGATGGCGGCTCGATCTACATGGTCGCCGACGAAAACCTCAATACCCTGGTGGACTACCGCTACACCCGGCACTTCGATGCCGAGCGCGGCTCCAACGGCGGCAGTACCGACTGTACCGGCAAGAAGGGTGAGGATCTGGAGCTGCGGGTTCCGGTCGGTACCACGATCATTGATGCGGGCACTCAGGAAGTCATTGGCGACCTGACCAAGGCTGGCCAGCGGTTGATGGTGGTGCAGGGCGGCTGGCACGGTTTGGGCAACACCCGTTTCAAGTCCAGTACCAACCGTGCGCCGCGCCAGACCACTCCGGGCAAGCCGGGTGAGCAGCGTGATCTCAAGCTGGAGCTGAAGGTGTTGGCGGACGTGGGTCTGCTGGGCTTGCCGAATGCGGGCAAAAGTACCTTTATCCGCTCGGTGTCCGCGGCCAAGCCGAAGGTGGCCGATTACCCGTTCACCACCCTGGTGCCGAACCTGGGTGTGGTCAGCGTCGATCGCTGGAAGAGCTTCGTGATCGCCGACATTCCGGGTCTGATCGAGGGTGCTTCCGATGGTGCCGGCCTGGGGATTCGCTTCCTCAAGCACCTGGCGCGTACGCGCATCCTGCTGCACCTGGTGGACATGGCGCCGCTGGATGAAAGCAGCCCGGCGGATGCGGCAGAGGTGATTGTCAATGAGTTGATGAAGTTCAGCCCGTCCCTGGCCGAGCGCGAGCGCTGGCTGGTGCTGAACAAGTCCGATCAGATCCTCGAGGAAGAGCGTGAAGAGCGGGTCAAGGAAATCGTTGACCGCCTGGAGTGGACGGGGCCGGTATACGTGATCTCGGCCATCTCCAAGGATGGTACCGAGCGCCTGAGCCGCGACATCATGCGTTACCTGGAGGATCGTGCCGATCGCCTGGCAGCCGACCCTGCCTATGCCGACGAGTTGGCTGAGCTGGATCAGCGCATCGAAGACGAGGCGCGTGCCCAGTTGCAAGCCCTCGACGATCAGCGTGCTCTGCGCCGCAGTGGCGTGAAGAGCGTCCATGACATCGGTGATGATGACTGGGACGAAGAAGACGTTGACGATGAAGATGGTCCGGAAATCATTTACGTCCGCGACTGATTCGGCAGGAGCGGGCTTGCCCCGCGAAGACGGTTTATCTGGCAGGGTGCGGTGTTATCATCGCTGCCAAGCCAGCTTCCAAGGCGCCGCTCATTTGAGCGGCGTTTTGGTGTCTGCAGGATACAAATACGAATAACCCCATGAGTGGCGCTCGGTCGCGTCGCTCGCTGGCAAAGGTTGAATAAGATGCGGAGCAAGGTGACAGGTGCGCAGCGCTGGGTCGTTAAGATCGGCAGTGCGCTGCTGACGGCGGACGGCAAGGGGCTGGATCGCACGGCAATGGGTGTGTGGGTGGAGCAGATGGTGGCCTTGCATGAGGCCGGCGTCGAGCTGGTACTGGTTTCCTCCGGTGCTGTAGCGGCCGGCATGAGCCGCTTGGGCTGGACCGCACGACCGAGTGCGATGCATGAGTTGCAGGCCGCTGCGGCCATCGGCCAGATGGGGCTAGTGCAGGCCTGGGAGTCGAGCTTTGCCGAGCATGGCCGGCATACTGCACAGATTCTCCTGACCCATGACGACCTCTCCGATCGCAAGCGCTACCTCAATGCTCGCAGTACCTTGCGTGCCCTGGTGGAGCTCAAGGTGATCCCGGTGATCAACGAGAACGACACCGTGGTGACCGACGAGATCCGCTTTGGCGACAACGATACCCTGGCGGCGCTGGTGGCCAACCTGGTTGAGGCTGATCTGCTGGTGATTCTTACCGACCGTGACGGCATGTTCGATGCCGACCCGCGTAACAATCCTGATGCCCAGCTGATCTATGAGGCGCGGGCCGACGACCCGGCGCTGGATGCGGTGGCCGGTGGTACGGGCGGTGCGCTGGGGCGTGGCGGCATGCAGACCAAGTTGCGTGCGGCGCGGCTGGCTGCGCGTTCCGGGGCGCATACAATCATCGTTGGTGGGCGTCTGGATCGCGTGCTGGACCGCCTCAAGGCTGGCGAGCGCATTGGCACGTTGCTATCGCCGGAGCGCGGCATGCTGGCGGCGCGCAAGCAGTGGCTGGCCGGGCATCTGCAGACCCGTGGCACCCTGGTGCTGGATGAGGGGGCGGTGTCGGCTCTGTCCCAGGGTAACAAGAGCCTGTTGCCGGTGGGGGTCAAGCAGGTCCAGGGTGGTTTCCGGCGTGGTGAGATGGTGGTGTGCGTAGCGCCGGATGGTCGTGAGATTGCCCGTGGCCTGGCCAACTACAGTGCGCTTGAGGCGCAGAAGATCATTGGTCAGCCGTCCGACGCTATTGTCGGTGTCCTGGGGTATATGGCGGAGCCTGAACTGGTACACCGCGATAATCTGATTCTGGTGTAAGTGGCGTAAGGAAAAGCGTATGCGCGTAGCAAAAGGATTGTTGGGCTTGCTCTTGGCGATGCCGTTCATGGTGTCGGCGGAAGAGATCGGTCAGGTGTCCACGGTGTTCAAGTTTGTCGGGCCGAACGATCGGATCGTGGTCGAGGCGTTCGATGATCCCAAGGTCGATGGGGTGACGTGCTATCTGTCGCGAGCCAAGACGGGTGGGCTCAAGGGTGGCCTGGGTTTGGCGGAAGATCGTGCGGAGGCCTCCATTGCCTGTCGTCAGGTGGGGCCTATTGCGTTCAAGGGTGAGCTCAAGGATGGCGACGAGGTATTCAAGGAGCGCACCTCGCTGGTATTCAAGACCATGCAGGTGGTGCGTTTCCTGGATAAGAAGCGCAATACCCTGGTGTACCTGGTCTACAGCGATCGCCTGATCGAGGGTAGTCCGCAGAATGCGGTGACGGCTATCCCGATCCTGCCCTGGCCGCACCCGTAACGGAGTTTCTCCTGGCATGCTGGCCCTCTGTTGAAGGCGGGGCTGGTTTGCCGGGTGGGTAAATCGCGGGCAATAAAAAACCGACCCTTGGGTCGGTTTTTTAACAAGCGTGTCGCTTAGGCTGCAGCAGCAAGGTTCAGAGCCTTGATGTGGCCATTCAGACGACCTTTATGGCGAGCAGCCTTGTTCTTGTGGATGATGCCTTTATCGGCCATGCGGTCGATAACTGGCACAGCCAGAACATAAGCAGCTTGCGCTTTTTCAGCGTCTTTTGCGTCGATGGCTTTAACTACATTCTTGATGTAGGTACGAACCATGGAACGCAGGCTGGCGTTGTGGCTGCGACGCTTCTCAGCCTGTTTTGCACGTTTTTTGGCGGAAGGTGAGTTGGCCACCGTCGAGCTCCTCGAAAGACTTTTTGGGAAATAGCAAACAAAATAGGCCGCGAATCATGCCGATGAGTTGAAGTCTTGTCAAGGGCGGGTGATGCGTTCCGCTGAGTGGTCGATCTGAAGAGGCGGGATATTTATTTCCGGCGCTTGACCTGTAAACTCGCGAGCTTTGGCTCTGTGCTGTTGCGGCGCGGAGTATCGCATAAGTGGGTGTCTTTTCGCCTGCTGTTTATCTACAAGGCGCAAAACCTTTTCATGAACCTGCTCAAGTCGTTGGCCGCCGTCAGCTCTATCACGATGCTTTCCCGGATACTGGGGTTTGTGCGTGACACCATCATCGCGCGCACTTTCGGTGCCGGGATGGCCACCGATGCCTTCTTCATTGCCTTCAAGCTGCCCAACCTGCTGCGGCGCATCTTTGCCGAAGGCGCGTTCTCCCAGGCGTTCGTGCCGATCCTGGCAGAGTACAAGAGCCAGCAGGGGGAAGAAGCGACCCGTACCTTCATTGCCTATGTCTCGGGTCTGCTGACCCTGGTCCTGGCGCTGGTGACGGCTTTGGGCATCATCGCCGCGCCCTGGGTGATCTGGGCCACGGCACCGGGGTTCGTCGACTCTCCGGAAAAGTTCGCCCTGACCTCTGACCTGTTGCGGGTGACCTTTCCTTATATATTGCTGATCTCGCTGTCGTCTCTGGCCGGGGCAATCCTCAACACCTGGAATCGTTTCTCGGTGCCGGCCTTCGTGCCGACCCTGCTCAACGTCAGCATGATCATTTTTGCGGTGTTTCTGACGCCGTATTTCGATCCGCCAGTGATGGCTCTGGGCTGGGCGGTGCTGGCTGGCGGCCTGGCGCAGTTGCTGTATCAGCTGCCGCACCTGAAGAAGATCGGCATGCTGGTGCTGCCGCGCCTGAACCTGCGGGATACCGGGGTCTGGCGGGTGATGAAGCAGATGCTGCCGGCGATTCTCGGGGTTTCGGTGAGCCAGATCTCGTTGATCATCAACACCATCTTCGCCTCTTTCCTGGTAGCCGGTTCGGTGTCGTGGATGTATTACGCCGACCGCCTGATGGAGCTGCCGTCCGGTGTGCTGGGGGTGGCGCTGGGCACCATTCTTCTGCCGACCCTGGCCAAGACCTACGCCAGCAAGGACCGCCACGAGTATTCGCGGATTCTCGATTGGGGCCTGCGCCTGTGTTTCATCCTGGTGCTGCCGTGCTCCCTGGCCCTGGGTATCCTCGCCGAGCCGCTGACCGTGTCACTGTTCCAATACGGTGAGTTCAGTGCCTTCGATGCGTCCATGACCCAGCGTGCGCTGGTGGCTTATGCCGTGGGTTTGCTGGGGATCATCGTGATCAAGGTGCTGGCGCCAGGCTTCTATGCGCAGCAGAACATTCGTACACCGGTGAAAATCGCCATCTTTACGCTGATCGTCACCCAACTGCTGAACCTGGCTTTTATCGGCCCCCTGAAACACGCGGGCCTGGCCCTGGCCATCAGCGCCGGGGCCTGTATCAACGCCGGACTGCTGTTCTACCAGTTGCGCAAGCAACAGATGTTCCAGCCGCTGCCGGGGTGGGGGCGGTTCACCTTGAAGTTGCTGTTGGCGGTAGCGGTCATGTCCGCGGTGTTGCTGGGCCTGATGCATTTCATGCCGGCCTGGGATCAAGGCCACATGCTCCAGCGGTTCCTGCGCCTGGGCGTGCTGGTGGTGGCTGGGGTGGTGGCATATTTCGGCATGCTGGCGCTGCTGGGCTTCCGTTTGCGCGACTTCAATCGCAAGGCCTTGAACTGACGGCTGTTTAGTCGCCAGGGCAGGGCAGGCATCGGTTTTGTCGGATCAACCACATTGGGTGCGGTGCTGCCTGTCGTCGGCCGCCGGGTGTGGTTATAATCGACCACTTTATGAGCAAGAAGCGCGTTATGCAGCTGGTTCGAGGCCTCCACAATCTGCGCCCCCAGCATCGGGGCTGCGTCGCCACTATTGGCAACTTTGACGGTGTTCACCGTGGTCACCAGGCTATCCTGGGCCGGCTGCGCGAACGTGCGCTCGAGTTGGGCGTGCCCAGCTGCGTGGTGATTTTCGAGCCCCAGCCGCGGGAATTCTTTGCCCCCGAGACGGCTCCGGCGCGTCTGGCCCGCCTGCGGGACAAGCTGCAGTTGCTGGCTGACGCCGGTGTCGACCGGGTGCTGTGCCTGGCCTTCAACCAGCGCCTGAGCAAACTCAGCGCCAAAGAGTTCGTCGAGCGAATCCTGGTGGATGGCCTGGGTGTACAGCACCTGGAGGTGGGTGATGACTTCCGCTTCGGTTGCGACCGGGTCGGTGATTTTGACTTCCTGCAGCAGGCCGGCGCCACCCACGGCTTTACCGTCGAGGCGGCGCAGACCGTCGAGCTCGACGGCCTGCGGGTGAGTAGTACCCAGGTCCGCAATGCCCTGGCCGCCGCCGATTTCGATCTGGCCGAGCGCCTGCTGGGTCGCCCGTACCGCATTGCCGGGCGGGTGTTGCACGGCCAGAAACTGGCGCGCCAGTTGGGTACGCCCACTGCCAATGTGCAGTTGAAGCGCCGTCGCGTGCCGCTTTCCGGGGTGTACCTGGTGAGTGTCGATCTCGATGGCAAGACCTGGCCCGGCGTCGCCAATATCGGCGTGCGGCCCACTGTTGCAGGTGATGGCAAGGCCCACCTGGAAGTACATCTTTTAGATTTTGCCGGCGATCTGTATGACCGGCGTTTGACGGTGGTTTTCCACCACAAGCTGCGTGAAGAGCAGCGTTTCGCCTCCCTGGAGGCGTTGAAGACGGCGATCAATGCGGATGTTGCCGCCGCCCGTGCCCAAGTGGCACGTATCCATAGCGCCAATCGCTAATGAAGAGCCTTAAATGACCGACTATAAAGCCACGTTAAACCTTCCGGACACCGCCTTCCCAATGAAGGCCGGCCTGCCTCAGCGCGAACCACAGATTCTGCAGCGTTGGGACAGCATTGGCCTGTACGGAAAGTTGCGCGAGATTGGCAAGGATCGTCCCAAGTTCGTACTGCACGACGGTCCTCCCTATGCCAACGGCTCGATTCACATCGGTCATGCGGTCAACAAGATTCTCAAGGACATGATCATCCGCTCGAAAACCCTGGCGGGTTTCGACGCGCCTTACGTTCCTGGTTGGGACTGCCACGGTCTGCCGATCGAGCACAAGGTCGAGGTGACCCACGGCAAGAACCTGTCCTCGGACCAGACCCGCGAGCTGTGCCGCGCCTACGCTTCCGAGCAGATCGAAGGGCAGAAGGCCGAGTTCATCCGCCTGGGTGTGCTGGGCGACTGGGCCAATCCCTACAAGACCATGAACTTCGCCAACGAGGCCGGGGAGATCCGTGCCCTGGCGGAAATGGTCAAGGGCGGCTTCGTGTTCAAGGGCCTGAAGCCGGTGAACTGGTGCTTCGACTGCGGCTCGGCCCTGGCTGAAGCAGAAGTCGAGTATCAGGACAAGAAGTCCGCGACCATCGACGTGGCCTTCCCGGTCGCCGACGAAGCCAAGCTGGCTGGCGCCTTCGGCCTGGCCAAGCTGGCCAAGCCTGCTGCCATCGTGATCTGGACCACCACCCCCTGGACCATCCCGGCCAACCAGGCGCTGAACGTACACCCCGAGTTCAACTACGCCCTGGTCGACACCGGCGAACGCCTGCTGGTGCTGGCCGAAGAGCTGGTGGAATCCTGCCTGGCCCGCTACAACCTGGAAGGCTCGGTGATTGCCACGGCTCCAGGTTCGGCCCTGGAACTGATCAATTTCCGTCATCCGTTCTACGATCGTCTGTCGCCGGTGTATCTGGCCGAATACGTGGAGCTGGGTGCCGGCACTGGCGTGGTTCACTCGGCCCCGGCCTATGGTGAAGACGACTTCGTGACCTGCAAGCGTTATGGCATGGTCAACGACGACATCCTCAACCCGGTGCAGAGCAACGGTGTCTACGCGACATCGCTGGAGTTCTTCGGCGGCCAGTTCATCTGGAAGGCCAACCCGGCCATTGTCGACAAGCTGAGCGAAGTCGGTGCGTTGCTGCACACCGAAACCATCAGCCACAGCTACATGCACTGCTGGCGCCACAAGACCCCGCTGATCTATCGCGCCACCGCGCAGTGGTTCGTTGGCATGGACAAGCAGCCGGAAGCCGGCGACACCCTGCGCCAACGCGCCCTGCAAGCCATCGAAGACACCCAGTTCGTACCGGCCTGGGGCCAGGCACGCCTGCACTCGATGATCGCCAACCGCCCGGACTGGTGCATCTCCCGCCAGCGCAACTGGGGTGTGCCGATCCCGTTCTTCCTGAACAAGGAAAGCGGCGACCTGCACCCACGCACTGTCGAGCTGATGGAAGAAGTGGCCCAGCGCGTCGAGCAGGAAGGCATCGAGGCCTGGTTCAAGATGGACGCCGCTGAGCTACTGGGCGACGAAGCCGCCCAGTACGACAAGATCAGCGACACCCTGGACGTCTGGTTCGACTCCGGCACCACTCACTGGCACGTGCTGCGCGGTTCGCACCCCATGGGCCACGAAAGCGGTCCGCGGGCCGACCTGTACCTGGAGGGCTCCGACCAGCACCGTGGCTGGTTCCACTCGTCCCTGCTCACCGGTTGCGCCATCGACAACCACGCGCCGTACCGCGAACTGTTGACCCACGGCTTCACCGTGGACGAGAACGGCCGCAAGATGTCCAAGTCCCTGGGCAACGTGATCGCGCCACAGAAGGTCAACGACACCCTGGGTGCCGACATCATGCGCCTGTGGGTCTCGGCCACCGACTACTCCGGCGAGATGGCGGTTTCCGATCAGATCCTGCAGCGCAGCGCCGACGCCTACCGGCGGATCCGCAACACTGCGCGTTTCCTGCTTTCCAACCTGAGCGGCTTCAACCCGGCCACCGACCTGCTGCCGGCCGAAGACATGCTGGCCCTGGACCGTTGGGCCGTGGACCGTACCTTGTTGCTGCAGCGCGAGCTGGAGCTGCACTACGGCGAATACCGCTTCTGGAACGTCTACTCCAAGGTGCACAACTTCTGCGTGCAGGAGTTGGGCGGCTTCTACCTCGACATCATCAAGGACCGCCAGTACACCACCGGCGCCAACAGCAAGGCGCGCCGTTCGGCGCAGACCGCGCTGTACCACATCTCCGAAGCGCTGGTGCGCTGGATCGCACCGATCCTGGCCTTCACCGCCGATGAGCTGTGGGAATACCTGCCGGGCGAGCGTAACGAATCCGTGATGCTCAACACCTGGTACGAAGGCCTGACCGAATTGCCCGCTGACTTCGAACTGGGCCGCGAGTACTGGGAAGGCGTGATGGCCGTCAAGGTTGCGGTGAACAAGGAGCTGGAAGTTCAGCGCGCGGCCAAGGCCGTCGGTGGCAACCTGCAAGCCGAAGTCACCCTGTTTGCCGAGGATGGCCTGGCCGCTGACCTGGCCAAGCTGAGCAACGAACTGCGTTTCGTGCTGATCACTTCGACCGCCAGCCTGGCCCCGTTTGCCCAGGCACCAGCGGACGCCGTGGCCACTGAAGTACCGGGCCTCAAGCTCAAAGTCGTCAAGTCGGCCTTCCCCAAGTGCGCCCGTTGCTGGCACTGCCGTGAAGACGTCGGCGTGCACCCTGAGCACCCGGAAATCTGCGGTCGTTGCGTAGACAACATCAGCGGAGCAGGCGAGGTCCGTCACTATGCCTAACGCCGCAGGCCGTTTCGGCCGTCTGGGCTGGCTGTGGTTGAGCGTGCTGGTCCTGGTCATCGACCAGGTCAGCAAGCTGCACTTCGAAAGTTCGCTGAGCATGTACCAGCAGATCGTGGTGATCCCGGATTACTTCAGCTGGACCCTGGCCTACAACACTGGCGCCGCCTTCAGCTTCCTCGCCGACGGCTCCGGCTGGCAGCGCTGGCTGTTCGCCCTGATCGCGATTGCGGTCAGTGCGGTGCTGGTAGTCTGGCTCAAGCGTCTGGGGCGCAATGAAACCTGGCTGGCCATCGCTCTGGCGCTGGTGCTGGGCGGGGCCCTGGGTAACCTGTACGACCGCATCGCCCTGGGCCATGTGATCGATTTCATCCTGGTGCACTGGCAGAACCGCTGGTACTTCCCGGCATTCAACTTCGCCGACAGTGCCATTACCGTTGGCGCGGTGATGCTGGCCCTGGATATGTTCAAGAGCAAGAAAACCGGAGAAGCCGTTCATGACTGAACAGGTATTGACTGAGCAACGCATCGGTCAGAACACGGAAGTCACTTTGCATTTCGCATTGCGCCTGGAGAACGGCGACACCGTAGACAGCACGTTCGACAAGGCCCCGGCGACCTTCAAGGTCGGCGATGGCAACCTGCTGCCAGGGTTCGAGGCGGCGCTGTTCGGCTTCAAGGCCGGCGACAAGCGCAACCTAACCATCGAACCGGAAAACGCCTTCGGCCAGCCCAACCCGCAGAACGTGCAGGTCATCCCGCGTTCGCAGTTCCAGGACATGGAGCTTTCGGAAGGCTTGCTGGTGATCTTCAACGATGCGGCGAACACCGAGTTGCCAGGTGTGGTCAAAACTTTCGATGACGCGCAGGTGACCATCGACTTCAACCACCCGCTGGCCGGCAAGACCTTGACCTTCGACGTTGAAATCATCGACGTCAAAGCGCTTTAAAAGCATCGCCGGCATGCCGTCTTCTATTATCCAGGAGCCGGCTGCCGGCGATCCGCTGTCTACAACGATCTAACTTCTTGCGCGCAAGACACGAGGCACAGCATGCAAATCAAACTCGCCAACCCCCGTGGCTTCTGCGCCGGCGTGGACCGGGCGATCGAAATCGTCAATCGCGCCCTGGAAGTCTTCGGGCCGCCGATCTACGTCCGGCATGAAGTGGTGCACAACAAATTTGTCGTCGAAGACCTGCGCAATCGTGGAGCGATCTTCGTCGAAGAGCTGGAGCAGGTGCCGGATGATGTCATCGTTATCTTCAGCGCCCACGGTGTTTCCCAGGCAGTGCGCAGCGAGGCTGCAGGTCGTGGCCTCAAAGTGTTCGACGCCACCTGCCCGCTGGTGACCAAGGTGCATATCGAAGTGGCGCGCTACAGCCGCGACGGCCGTGAATGCATCCTGATCGGCCACGCTGGCCACCCCGAGGTCGAAGGCACCATGGGCCAGTACGACGCCAGCAATGGCGGCGCCATCTACCTGGTGGAAGACGAAAAGGATGTGGCCGAATTGCAGGTGCGCAACCCCGAGCGCCTGGCATTCGTGACCCAGACCACCTTGTCCATGGATGACACCAGCCGGGTGATCGATGCCTTGCGCACGCGCTTTCCGGCCATCGGCGGGCCACGCAAGGACGACATCTGCTACGCCACACAGAACCGTCAGGACGCGGTCAAGCAACTGGCCGACGAATGCGACGTGGTGCTGGTGGTCGGCAGCCCCAACAGCTCCAACTCCAACCGCCTGCGCGAGCTGGCCGAACGCATGGCCACCCCGGCCTACCTGATAGACGGTGCCGAAGACCTGCAGCGCAGCTGGTTCGATGGTGTGGAGCGCATCGGCATTACCGCCGGCGCCTCGGCCCCGGAAGTGCTGGTGCGTGGCGTGATCCAGCAACTGCAGGCCTGGGGTGCCACCGGCGCCGATGAGCTGGCCGGCCGCGAAGAAAACATCACCTTCTCCATGCCCAAAGAGCTACGGGTTCGCTCGCTGCTCTGATCAGCCGACGCCTGCACACAAGGCCTGCTCGGCGTTTTCACTGCGCAGGCTGACCCTCCCGCTACGTGACAGCACCACTTGATGGCGGCTGTACTCCTGGCCTGCCTGGCAGACATGGAGTGTTCCGGCCTGGAAGGCGCCACTGGGCAGCAACGGATGGCCCAGGGCACTGAAGCGCACGAAGTGCTGCACCGGGCGATTGCCCACGATCAATACCTGCCCACTGCCTTGGCGCTCGATCAGTTGCGGGTTGCGTGCGTCCTGGGCGCCCTTGCCGCTGATATCCAGGATGATCCTCCAGCCCCGGCTCCAGTCGTCCTCCAGACCATGGATCAGGACCGTGCGCTGGTGCAGGATCGCTGCCGCCCGGGCGTTGCGCAGGCCACTGGCGAGCATCTGCGCGGCGTCCTGCTGGCGATTGGAGCGCAGCAGCTCACTCATGGCGCTACCGGAAAGCGGCAGCAGCAGGGCCAGCAGAACCAGTGCGGTCAGCAGTTCAATCAGGCTGAAGCCTTTCTCATGCATGGGGTCTCCCTCCCTGGGGACGACGGTTTCACGCAATCCGTGCGTGTTCATTGAGCAAATGGCCAAAGCGCCGGTCTATGGAGGGTCCGGGCGCTTGCCTGTTATAGCCGATGACACTTCCAAGGCCGGCCATGAATTTGCATACAAAGGGTTTCACCTTGCTGGAATTGCTCGTCGCCCTGGCGATCGCGGCCCTTCTTCTGGGCCTGGTGGTGCCAGCCTATCGCACCACCGTGCAGCGAGTGCGTGCCGACACCGAGATCAATCAACTACGTCAGGCCCTGGCTTACGCACGGTTGGAAGCGATCAATCGCCGACAGAGGGTCGGGATTCGCCCGGCTGCCAAGGACGCTCCCTGGAACGGCGAATTGATGGTGTATGCGGGGCAGGACCCCGGAGGCAATGTATTGCGGGTTGTTCCAGCCATCAGTCCGGGCGCCACCCTGACGCTAACCTCAGATGACCACAGCATCGATTTCAATCGCCTCGGCGGCTTGGCGGCCAGTGATGCGCTGCACATCGTCTATGGACTGGACCAGCAGCGGCGGGTGATCAGTGTCTGTCTCAATGGGCGGGTGATAGCAGCGGAGAACTGCGGATGAACGTGCGGGATGCACAGGATGGCATGACCCTGATCGAGGTGCTGGTGGCGCTGTTGATACTGGCGGTGGGCCTGCTGGGTGCGGCGGCGGTGCAGATCAAGGCGCTGCAGTACACCGACAGCTCGCGGATGACCACCCAGGCCAGCTTTATCGCCTATGACATGCTCGACCGGATCCGCGCCAACGCCGCCGCCGACTACAGCGTGGCGATACCGGCAGAGGGCAACCCGGGCAATGTGCGGGATCAGGACCTGTACGACTTCGCCGCCAATATCGCGAGCTTCGCCGGCCCCAGCGGCAAGGGCAGCATCAGCGTCAAGCAGCATGTCTACACCATTCGCATCACCTGGGACGACTCCCGTGCCGAAGGCCGGGAGGGCAGCCTGCGTAGCCTGGAGCTCAGCAGCCGGGTTGCAGCGCAACCGGGAGGCTTGCCGTGAACCGGGCCGATAGTGGCTTCGGCCTGGTGGAGATGATGCTGGCACTGGCCTTGAGCCTGGTGCTGGTACTGGGGGTGGCCCAGGTATTCATTGCGGCGAAGAACACCTACCAGAGTCAGAGCGCTGCCGCCTACCTGCAGGAGGATGCTCGCTTTGTCCTGAGCAAGATGCTTCAGGAAATCCGCATGGTGGGGCTGTTCGGTTGCCTGCGGACCATCAGTGATGCCAGCACGGCACGGGAGTTCTCGCACTATGCGGCGACACCGATCCAATGGGACAACGCCGAGCAGAAACTGACCCTGATCACCGCCGATGTCGGGGACGATGGCGGTGCGCCGACCTGGAGCGTGGTCAGCGACTGCCAGCGCAGCGCCGTAGCCTATTCAGGCGCTCATCGAGGGGCCGGCGCTGAGCAGGTGTTCGCCCTGCGCCGGCTGTTCTACAGCCTGAAGAATCGCCAGTTGCTGCTGGGCAGTGGCCTTGGCAAGCAGCAAGCGGTGCTGCTGGACAACGTCGAAGCCTTTGATGTGAGTTTCGGCATGGCCCGTTCGGCCACCGACATTGCCGCCTCCAGCTACAGTCGCAACCCATTGGACCCGGAACGGATCCGCAGTGTGCGCTTGCGCCTGACCCTGGCTGACCCCCATGACCGCGTGCGCCCGCAGACCTATAGCGTGGTCGCGGCCCTGCGCAACAGGTTGCCCTGATGACGCGCTTGCGAGGTCGGGTTCCTCTCGGGCAGCGGGGTATGGCGTTGCTGGTCAGCCTGGTGTTCCTGTTGCTGCTGACCCTGATCGGGCTCTCGTCGCTGCAGAACGCCACCCTGCAGGAAAAAATGGCCGCCAGCCTGGCTCTGCACAACCGCGCATTCCAGGCCGCCGAAGCCGCGCTGCGGGTGGGGGAGAGTGCGGTGCAGCAGGATGATTTTCGCTTGCCGGTATGTGCCAGCCCTGTTCAGTGCGCGCCTCCCGCCGAATCAGCGCTGGTCAAGGCTCCTGGAGTCAATGCTGCTTCGGCGGTGCTGTGGATCGCTAGCGGCTCTGGCTTCTACGGGGTGCAGAACCTCGGTGTTTCACAGGATGCGGTGAATGTGCCGAGCAATACTCCGGCCACCTTGTATCGCGTGACCGCTGTCGGTCTGGCCGGGCAATCGCGCAGTGTGCTGGAGAGCATCTATGCCAAGTATTGATCGGGGCATGCGTCGGCCCGGTTGGCGAAGCCTGGGCGCGCTGCTGCTGAGCCTGTTGCCGGTGCCTCTAGCCATGGCGTTCAACCCTGCCAGCCCCCCGCTTCTTGGTGCCGCGGCGGTGGCGCCGAACGTGATGCTGGTGCTGGATGACTCCCAGGGCATGAACAGCATTGTCCATGCCCGGGAGTTCGATCCGCTGCTCGCCCGGGCTGCGGTCTGGCGCTGTGCCGGAGTGGGGGGCGAGTGTGCTCGGGGTGAGCGACTTGCAGGCCAGGCGATTGCCTTGTCCAGCCTCGGCGAGTCGGGGTGCCGGGCAGGCTTTCACAGCTTCCATGATCCCGAGCGTGGGGTGCGCTGCCTGAAGCTGCCGGACCCGGTTGGGGCGGGAAATACGCTGTACTCCGCGGACTACCTGTCCTGGCTACTGGCGCAGGCCAAGGGACGGGAGCGAGACTTCACTGACGGTTCCATTCCCAACGACTACCGGATGAATGTGGCGCGGCGGCTGGCCACGGCCCTGGTTACCCGGTATCGCTGGCTGCGCCTGGGGTTGGCCACCTTCAACCCGCCGGCCCCGGGTGATCCGGGCCCTGGGGGTTACATTGCCCGTCCCATCAGTGACCTGTCGGCCATTGAAGGCGCTGTGAGCCCGGCCCAGGCCGAGGCCAATTACCAGGCCCTGCTGGCGACAATCAACGGCCTCAAGGCCGGCGGTCATACGCCGTTGGCGGAAACCTACTACGAGATCACCCGCTACCTGCGCGGCATGGTGCCGTACTACAACCTTTCACCGGCGCTCTACAGCAGCCCCATTCAATACCGTTGCCAGAAGAACTACGGGGTGGTGATCAGTGCCGGCGCGGCGGATCACGATACTCAGTTCCCGCTCAACGACCCTTTAGGGGCGGGGCGCCTGCCCAACTGGGACGGGGTCGGCAACGATGGTGGCGAGCGCGATGGGCAGACTCTATTCCTCGATGACCTGGCCAAGTTCGCCTTCGATATCGACTTGCGTGGCCCAGGAGTGGATGAGGCCGGTAAAAGCTGGGCGGAGGTGGATTTCCCCCGTCAGTACCTGAATACCTTCACGGTGGGTTTCCAGGCCCACAATCCTCTGCTGATGGGCGCTGCGGACTACGGCCAGGGTGAGTATTTCCAGGCCCGCAGCAACCTTGAAGGCGTGCTGGCAGGCGTTCTGGGCGAAGGCGTAGCCAGTGCCGTGACTGCCGGCAGTGGTGTACTGGATGCCGCCAGTGGTCGTTATTACCAGAGCCAGTACGACCCGGTCGATTGGCATGGCACGATCCGCGCCTACGGCATCGACAATCAGGGCCGAGTGGCTGTCGGTTCGCCGTTGTGGAGCAGCGATAGTGGCGTGGATGGTGCCGGCGCGGCGGTAATCCATGAGACCTGGAACACTGCCAGCCGGCGTCCGGTGAGCCTGGCCTACGGCAACTTGTCCACCGCTCAGCGTGGCGAACTTGAGCAGTCGTTGCCTGCAGGTGTCAGTGGCGCCGAGTTACTGCGCTGGAGCCAGGGCCGCTCCGTGAGCGGGCTCAGGGAGCGCCGCTATCAGTTGGGAGATATCGTCAATTCGCCGCTGGTGCTGGCAACTGCCGGGCAGCGCAGTGCTGTCGATGGGGCTGCCGGGGGCGACTACAGCCGCTACCTGGCACAGAAGGCCACGGCCATGGCGACGCGCTTGTTGGTGAACAGCAATGACGGGTTGTTCAATGTGTTGGACCCGGCCAGCGGTGAGCGCCTCTATGGCTACATGCCCTCCAGCGCGTTGGGCGCCCTGGCGCAGGTCGCAGATCCCGGTTATCGGCGGGGCGAGCGCCATCGCTATCTGGTGGATGGTCCCCTGGCGGTGTTCGATGGGCAGCGGGGCGGTGCCTGGCAAACCCTGGCCCTGGGGGGCGTCGGGGCGGGCGGCAAGAGTTTCTTTGCGGTGCGTCTGTTCGACGCCGTGCACGGCAATGCGCCTGGCGCCTTGTGGGAAATCGGCGCTCCTCCCGAGCCGGACCGCAATCATCCTTTCAATGACCTGGGGTATGCCTATGCCCGCCCACAGGTAGCGCGCTTGGCCGATGGACGCTGGGCGGCTTTCATCGGCAATGGCTACGGCAGCCATTCCGGGGTGGCAGCGCTGTATGTGGTGGACCTGAATGATGGCTCGCTGATTCGCGAGATCGCCATTGACGACCAGCCTGACAATGGCCTGTCGTCCGTCACCCTCAAGGTCAATGCACGCAATGAAGTGCAGGCGGCCTATGCGGGCGACCTCAAGGGGCGAATGTGGAAATTCGAGCTGTCCGGCAACGATAGCGCCAGCTGGCATCTGGCATTTGCCGGGCAGCCCTTGTTCCGCACCGCGGGAGGCGCCAGCCAGCCGATCAGCGCACCGCCGCGCCTGCTCGATCATCCCCGTGGTGGCCAATTGGTGCTGTTCGGTACGGGCAAGCTCAACGAGACCCGGGACAAGCAAAGCCGGGCGCGCCAGGGATTCTATGGCGTGTGGGACGCCGAGGGCGGTCCTGGGGGCATTGGCGAAAGTCAGTTGCAGGTGCAGCACCTTGAGGCCGGGTTCAGCGCGGCGGCCGGCAGTTTCCTGCGCAGCACCCTCAACGAGGTGCGTTATCCGGCGCAGCGCGGCTGGTACCTGCCCCTGGTACAAGGTGGCCTGGCAGCCGGCGAGCGGGTGCTCAACGAGGCGACCCTGGTGGCCGGCAGGGTGGTGTTCAGCACCCTGCAACTGGAGCCCGACGACCCTTGTTCGAGTGCCAGCAGTGGGAAATTGATCGAGCTGGAGGCGTTCAGCGGTAAGATGCTCGACGCTGCGGTGCTCGACACCAATGGCGACGGGGTCGTGGATGACCAGGACCAGCCCTCCAGCGGCGTGCGCTACGTCGGCACCGTGCCCAGCCTTGGCGGAGTTGCCAGCAATGGCGCCCGCAAGATCATCAGTGACTCCAGGGGTGGCATCAGCACCCTGGTGGAAAGGCCCGGCGGTGGCAGCCGGCGCATCCTGTGGCGACAAATCCAGTAAGCGAGATTCTTGACCATGCGCAGATCCAACCAAGGTTTTACCCTGATCGAAATCATGATCGTGATTGCGATCATCGGTCTGGTCCTTACCTTGAGCCTTCCCAGCATCACCGAATACGTGAAAAAACCGCACCGCAGCGAAATCGCGGTACTGCTTACCGAGCAGGCGCAGCAGCTTGAACGGCATTTCTCCAAGGCTGGGGTCTACAGCAACGCCCCGGACCTGAGCGCCGGCAATGAGTACTACAGCATTACCGCAACCCTGACCGACACCGGTTTCTCCCTGACCGCGACCCCGAAGGACGATGGGCTGATGGCGGCGGACAAGTGCGGCAGTTTCAGCATCGACCAGACCGGCGCGACCCGCATCAGCGGCCAGGCCGAAGGGCTGACCGCCAAGGATTGCTGGGGGCGCTGAGCACCTGATTCGGGCCGCGGCGCCCACTGTCTTTCTCATGATTGGATCGGACTATGGCTAAGCAACAGCAAGTGCTGGTGGTGGGCGGCGGGGTGATCGGCCTGCTCACCGCCTTCAATCTGGCGTCCCAGGGCCAGCAGGTACGGCTTCTGGAACGTTCGGACCTGGGGCGTGAATCGTCCTGGGCCGGTGGTGGGATCGTCTCGCCGCTTTACCCCTGGCGCTACAGCCCGGCGGTCACTGCCCTGGCGCACTGGTCGCAGGATTTCTACCCACAACTGGCCCAGCAACTGTTCAGTGCCACCGGTGTCGACCCGCAAGTGCATGTCACCGGCCTCTACTGGCTGGACCTGGAGGATGAAGCCCAGGCCCTGGAGTGGGCCAAGCGTGAAGGCCGGCCGCTGAGTGCTGTGGATATCTCGGCGGTGCATGACGCGGTGCCGGTGCTGGGCAATGGTTATCAACAGGCGATCTACATGGCCGATGTGGCTAACGTGCGCAACCCGCGCCTGGTCAAATCCCTGAAGGCGGCGTTACAGGCGTTGCCTAATGTGCAAATCGATGAGCAATGCACCGTCAGTGGTTTTATCCGCGAAGGCCAGCAAGTGGTGGGGGTCGATAGCTCGCTGGGCGAGGTTCGCGCCGATCAGGTGGTGCTCTGCGCGGGGGCCTGGAGTGGCGAACTGCTGGGCAGCCTGGGCCTGGAACTGCCGGTGGAGCCGGTGAAGGGGCAGATGATCCTCTACAAGTGTGCTGCCGACTTTCTGTCCTGCATGGTCCTGGCCAAGGGGCGCTATGCCATCCCGCGGCGCGATGGCCACATTCTGGTGGGCAGCACCCTGGAGCATGAAGGCTTCGACAAGACCCCGACCGTTTCGGCCCTGGAGAGCCTCAAGGCCTCCGCGGTCGAGCTGATTCCCGCCCTCGCCGAGGCCGAGGTGGTCGGGCACTGGGCCGGGCTGCGCCCGGGCTCTCCGGAAGGCATTCCCTACATCGGGCCGGTTCCGGGCTTTGCTGGCCTGTGGCTCAACTGCGGGCACTACCGCAATGGCCTGGTGTTGGCGCCGGCCTCCTGCCAGCTGTTCTGCGACCTGCTGCTGGGGAACCCGCCGATCATCGACCCGGCGCCTTATGCGCCTGAAGGTCGGATCTAGTCCAGCCCGAGCTTCTTCATGCGGTAACGCATCGAACGAAACGACAGGCTCAGCCGCCGGGCCGCCGCCGTGCGGTTCCAGCGGGTTTCCTCCAGGGCCTGGAGCAGCAGTTGGCGCTCCACCTGTTGCAGGTGCAGCGCCAGGTCTAGCTGGGTAGCCGCCGCCGATGATCGGGCTTCAAGGCTGCCGGCTCTGGGCAACTGCAGGTCGTCTGTTTCTATCCAGCGTCCTTCGCATAGGGTCTGCGCCCGTTCCAGCAGGTTTTCCAGCTCTCGCACGTTGCCCGGAAAGTCATAGCGCTCCAGGGCTTGCAGGGCTTCGGGACGTAGCTGGACGGCAGGCTGTCCGCTGTCCCTGGCCAGACGCTGCAGGACGTGCCCGGCCAGTGCGGGGATGTCGCCACGGCGCTCGCGCAACGCAGGGACTCGCAACTCGATGACGTTCAGGCGGTAGTAGAGGTCCTGGCGAAAGCGTCCGGTCTCTACCTCGTTTTTCAGGTCCTTGTGGGTGGCACAGAGAATCCGCACGTCGACGGTTTTTTCCTGTTGGCTGCCTACAGGGCGCACGGATTTTTCCTGCAAGGCTCGCAGCAGTTTTACTTGCATGGCCAGGGGCAGGTCGGCGACCTCATCAAGAAACAGGGTGCCGCCGTGGGCGGCCAGAAATAACCCGGGCTGATCGCTGACGGCGCCACTGAAGCTGCCTTTGCAATGGCCGAAGAGTTCACTCTCCATCAATTCGGAAGGAATCGCCCCGCAGTTGACCGGGACGAACGGGTATCGGGCCCTGGGGCCAAGCTGGTGGAGCAGACGGGCGACCCGTTCCTTGCCACTGCCGGATTCACCGCTGATATAGACCGCCGCCAGGCTGTGGGCCAGCTTGTCGATGTGGCGACGCAGGGCATTCATGGGCGCCGAGTCTCCCAGCAATTGCCGGGCTGGGTCATCCGTTGCGCAGTCCGTGGCCTGCTTCAGGCTGGCACCTACCCAAGCGCGCAGTTGCTTGAGGTCCAGAGGCTTGTGCAGCAACTGGCAGGCTCCGGCCTGCAGGGCGCCCGCGCTGGCCTGTGCACAGGCGCCGTTGCTTAGCAGCGCCACAGGAAGGTTGGGGTGGGACTGGCGGATGTGCCGCAGCAGCTCCAGCCCGCTGCCGTCCGGTAGCTGCAGGTCGGTCAGGCACAGGTCAAAGCGCTCACGGGCCAGGCGGCCACGGGCTTCCTGCAGGGTGCGCGCACTTTGGGTGTGCAAGCGCATTCGGCCCAGAGTGATCTCCACAAGGGCGCGGGTTTCCGTGGCGTCATCGACCACCAGCACCGATTGCCGTGGGTTCATGGCGGCTGCAGTTTTCATCCGTGAGTGAGGAGCGGGCGACAGTGCTCGCCCGATGGGCGTGAACTCAAGTCTAGGCCCGACGGGGTAGCGGCGCAGGGGATGGGCCACTGGTCATCCTGCCGGGCGTCCTGAAGGTGCGCGTCGTCGGGACGTTGTGGTGCCCGTGGATGGGGGGCTACAGCGCTCTGCCCGAGAGCGAAACGGCGAGTGGGCGCCAACAGGCTATTTTGTCGCCAATTGTTCGGCCGGGGTTGGCACTTGGGCCTTCCCGTTCCTGAGTAGAGGTTCGAAGCCTGGGAGAGGCGAGGGAGGAAGGGGGCGACGAGCCGGTTCATGCGCTGACCAAGGCCTGGAATAGTCCGTGTCAGACGCCATTTTTCGCCCCCGAGTTCCTTGCCTCGGCTATCCGCAGTGGGCCTGGCGGCTCAGCGGTCCTGGTTTCCCGGCCCTTGTTGCAGGTGTGCCTGGCTGCAGTACCACTGTTGCGACTGGCTCAGGGCCCGGTCCTGGGGCAGGTGCACGCCGCAATGGGCGCAACGCACCATGGGCGTAGTGGCCGGTTCATTGGGGGAGCGAGGGGCGGCGACAGGACGCTTGAACTTGCGCCAGAACCATACCGCGGCGGCAATCAGAGCGATCCAGAACAGTAGACGAACCATGGCAACCAGCTTTTTGAAGGGGGAGGGGGCAGTTTAGCCAAGCGCCCGACGGGCGCACAGGCCCATCAGTGCGCGGGCATAAAAAAGGGAGACTTCAAGTCTCCCTTTCCGGCCTGCGGGGTGATCAGTCGAACACGCCGAAGGTCATGTAGCTGAACCAGGAACGGTCGCTATTGTTGTTGCCGGCAGCCTCGTGCTCTTCTTCCTCGACCACGTCGCCGTTGCTGTCTTTAGGCTTGAGCTCGGACGGAATGGCGTCCTTGGCATCCTGGTACTGCTTCATCACGTCCTGGTTGGCGCGGGTTTCTCCCGGCGGCAGCGGTGGACGGGACTCGATCAGGCCCAGGGTGGCCTTGCTCAGCCACGAACGGTTGTCGGCCTCAGCCACGCGTGGCACGAACTGACCGTCCACCAGGCTTGGGTGGTTGGGGTAGTTGAGCTTGAGAGTTTCCAGGCTGGTGGCAGCCAGTTCATCCAGGTGCAGGCGCTGGTAGGCCTCGGTCATCACCGCCAGGCCGTCGCCGACCGATGGGGTTTCCTGGAAGTTCTCCACTACGTAGCGGCCACGGTTGGCGGCGGCGACATAGGCCTGGCGGGTCAGGTAATAGTCGGCTACGTGGATCTCGTAGGCAGCCAGCAGGTTGCGCAGGTAGATCATGCGCTGCTTGGCGTCCGGCGCGTAGCGGCTGTTGGGGAAGCGGCTGGTCAGCTGGGCGAACTCGTTGTAGGAGTCGCGGGCGGCACCCGGGTCACGCTTGGTCATGTCCAGCGGCAGGAAGCGCGCCAGCAGGCCGACGTCCTGGTCGAACGAGGTCAGGCCCTTGAGGTAGTAGGCGTAGTCCACGTTCGGGTGCTGGGGGTGCAGGCGAATGAAGCGCTCGGCGGCGGACTTGGCGGCCTCCGGCTCGGCATTCTTGTAGTTGGCGTAGATCAGCTCGAGCTGTGCCTGATCGGCGTAGCGACCAAAGGGATAGCGCGATTCCAGGGCCTTGAGCTTGGCAGTGGCGCTGGTATAGCTGTGGTTGTCCAGGTCGGTCTGCGCCTGCTGGTACAACTCGACTTCGCTCAGGTTTTCGTCAACGACTTCCTTCGATGAGCAAGCAGCGGTCAGTGCGAGGATGGCGATCAGCAGCAGGTGTTTCACTTGCATGGCGGCTTGCGTCCCTATGACGGCCGCTGTCTTGGGCGGGGCCGTCCTGTTATGATGAGCGCCCCGTTGAAAGCCTCGGGGCAAAAGACGCCGTATTTAACCACAAGCGCGCAGCCGAAACCAAAGGCTGTGCCGACGCCCAGTCCGAGCATGTCCGATAAAATTGAACTTCGCGCAGAGGTGCCGTCCGAACTGGGCGGTCAACGCCTCGATCAAGTCGCCGCCCAACTATTCGCTGAGCATTCGCGCTCGCGCCTTTCCGCCTGGATCAAGGACGGCCGCCTGACTGTGGACGGAGCGGTCATCCGCCCGCGGGACATCGTGCACGGCGGCTCCATTCTTGAGCTGACTGCCGAGCAGGAGGCCCAGGGCGAGTGGATCGCCCAGGATATCGAGCTGGATATCGTCTATGAAGATGACGATATCCTGGTGATCAACAAGCCTGCGGGCCTGGTGGTGCACCCGGCTGCCGGCCATGCCGACGGCACCCTGCTCAATGCCCTGCTGCATCACATCCCGGACATTATCAATGTGCCGCGGGCCGGTATCGTCCACCGCCTGGACAAGGACACCACAGGACTGATGGTGGTGGCCAAGACCATCCAGGCGCAGACCCAACTGGTGGCCCAGCTGCAAAGCCGCAGTGTCAGCCGCATCTATGAATGCATCGTGATCGGCGTGGTAACCGCCGGGGGCAAGATCAACGCTCCGATCGGCCGTCATGGCCAGCAGCGCCAGCGCATGGCGGTGATGGAAGGCGGCAAGCAGGCCGTCAGCCACTACCGGGTCCTGGAACGTTTCCGTTCCCACACCCATGTTCGGGTCAAGCTGGAAACCGGTCGTACCCACCAGATCCGGGTGCACATGGCCCACATCAACTTCCCGCTGGTGGGGGATCCAGCCTACGGCGGCCGCTTCCGCATTCCGCCGGCGGCGAGCCAGACCATGGTCGACTCGCTGAAGAACTTCCCGCGCCAGGCCCTGCATGCACGCTTCCTGGAGCTGGATCATCCGACCACCGGTATCCGCATGAGCTGGGAATCGCCGCTGCCGGACGATTTCGTCTGGCTGCTGTCGCTGCTCAAGCAGGACCGTGAGGCGTTCATCGGATGAATGACTGGCTGATTCCCGACTGGCCCGCGCCGGCCGGAGTCAAAGCCTGTACTACCACCCGCGCTGGCGGCGTCAGCCTGACGCCGTTCGACAGCCTCAACCTGGGCGACCATGTCGACGATCAGCCGCAAGCAGTGGCCGAGAATCGCCGTCGCCTGAGCGAACACTTCGGCATCGCCCCGGCCTGGCTGCAACAGGTGCACGGGGTGGCCGTGGCCCACGCCGATCCTTCCATGGCCGCGACCGCGGACGCCAGTTGGTCCGCCACCCCGGGCGTTGCCTGTGCGGTGATGACGGCCGACTGCCTGCCGGCACTGTTCTGCAACCGTGCCGGAACCCGAGTCGCCGCGGCCCATGCCGGCTGGCGCGGGTTGGCGGCGGGCGTGCTGGAAGCCACCCTCGACAGCCTGGATACGCCCTGCGCCGAGGTGCTGGTGTGGTTGGGGCCGGCCATTGGCCCGCAGCGCTTTGAAGTGGGGCCCGAGGTGCGTGAAGCCTTCTTCGCCCAATTGCCGGCAGCCGAGCAGGCCTTTGTGCCGAGCGCCAATGCCGGGCGCTTCATGGCCGATATCTATCAGCTGGCGCGCCTGCGCCTGGCTGCCTGTGGTGTGACTGCCGTGTACGGTGGCGGCTACTGCACCGTCAGCGATCCCCGCTTCTTTTCCTACCGGCGCAGCCCGCGTACCGGGCGTTTTGCCTCCCTTATCTGGCTTGAGCGCTAGACTAATCTGACTTGTGTCAAGCTGCTGACGCTTGAATCTCCCAGAATCGACCGCATCTAGTGAAACATCTGGCAGGTTTCTCTATTTAGGTGTGTCCATCGCTCCGGCCTGCTCAAAAGGAAGGTGACTAATGCGTATAGACCGATTAACCAGCAAATTGCAGCTGGCCTTATCCGATTCTCAATCTCTGGCGGTTGGCCTCGATCATCCGGCCATTGAACCGGCGCACCTGATGCAGGCGCTGCTGGAACAGCAGGGCGGCTCGATCAAGCCTCTGCTGATGCAGGTGGGCTTCGACGTCAACAGCCTGCGCAAGGAACTGAGCAAAGAGCTCGACCAGCTGCCGAAAATCCAGAACCCCACTGGCGACGTCAACATGTCCCAGGATCTGGCGCGCCTGCTCAACCAGGCCGACCGCCTGGCGCAGCAGAAAGGCGACCAGTTCATCTCCAGCGAGCTGGTGCTGCTGGCCGCCATGGATGAGAACAGCAAACTCGGCAAATTGTTGTTGGGCCAGGGCGTGAGCAAGAAAGCCCTGGAGAACGCCATCAACAACCTGCGTGGCGGTGAAGCGGTGAATGACGCCAACGTCGAAGAGTCGCGCCAGGCCCTGGACAAGTACACCGTCGACCTGACCAAGCGCGCCGAAGACGGCAAGCTTGATCCGGTAATCGGCCGTGACGACGAAATTCGCCGGACCATCCAGGTGCTGCAACGCCGGACCAAGAACAACCCGGTGCTGATTGGTGAACCAGGCGTGGGTAAGACCGCCATCGCCGAAGGCCTGGCCCAGCGGATCATCAACGGCGAAGTGCCCGATGGCCTCAAAGGCAAGCGCTTGCTGTCCCTGGACATGGGCGCCTTGATCGCCGGCGCCAAATATCGTGGCGAGTTCGAAGAGCGCCTCAAATCCCTGCTTAATGAACTGTCGAAGCAGGAAGGGCAGATCATCCTGTTCATCGATGAGCTGCACACCATGGTCGGCGCTGGTAAAGGCGAAGGCTCGATGGATGCGGGCAATATGCTCAAGCCGGCCCTGGCCCGTGGCGAGCTGCACTGCGTGGGCGCCACCACGCTCAACGAATACCGCCAATATATAGAGAAGGACGCAGCCCTCGAGCGGCGCTTCCAGAAAGTGTTGGTGGATGAGCCGAGCGAGGAAGACACCATTGCTATCCTGCGTGGGCTGAAAGAGCGCTATGAGGTGCACCACAAGGTGGCGATCACCGACGGCGCGATCATTGCCGCGGCCAAGCTCAGCCATCGTTACATCACCGATCGGCAGTTGCCGGACAAGGCCATCGACCTGATCGACGAGGCCGCCAGCCGCATCCGCATGGAGATCGACTCCAAGCCGGAAGTGCTGGACCGTCTGGAGCGGCGCCTGATTCAGCTCAAGGTTGAATCCCAGGCCCTGAAGAAAGAAGACGACGAGGCCGCGATCAAGCGCCTGGAGAAACTCCAGGAAGAGATTGTCCGCCTGGAGCGTGAATACGCTGACCTGGAAGAAGTCTGGACTTCGGAGAAAGCCGAAGTGCAGGGTTCTGCGCAGATCCAGCAGAAGATCGAGCAGTCGCGCCAGGAACTGGAAGCGGCGCGTCGTAAAGGCGATCTCAATCGCATGGCCGAGTTGCAGTACGGGGTGATCCCGGACCTGGAGCGCAGCCTGCAGATGGTCGACCAGCACGGCCACAGCGAGAACCAGTTGCTGCGCAGCAAGGTTACCGAGGAAGAGATTGCCGAAGTGGTGTCCAAGTGGACCGGCATTCCAGTGTCGAAAATGCTTGAAGGCGAGCGCGACAAGCTGCTGAAGATGGAAAGCCTGCTGCACGAGCGGGTGATTGGCCAGAACGAAGCCGTGGTGGCGGTGGCCAACGCTGTGCGCCGTTCCCGAGCCGGGTTGTCCGACCCGAACCGGCCCAGCGGTTCGTTCATGTTCCTCGGCCCGACCGGCGTGGGTAAGACCGAACTGTGCAAGGCCCTGGCGGAATTCCTCTTCGATACCGAAGAGGCCATGGTGCGGATCGACATGTCCGAGTTCATGGAGAAACATTCCGTGGCTCGCCTGATCGGTGCGCCACCAGGCTATGTCGGTTATGAAGAGGGCGGTTACCTGACCGAAGCCGTGCGTCGCAAGCCGTACTCGGTGATTCTGCTGGACGAGGTCGAGAAGGCGCACCCGGATGTGTTCAACATCCTGCTGCAGGTCCTGGAAGATGGCCGTCTGACGGACAGCCACGGGCGTACCGTGGATTTCCGCAATACGGTGATCGTCATGACCTCCAACCTGGGGTCGGCGCAGATCCAGGAGCTGGTAGGGGATCGCGAGGCACAACGTGCGGCGGTGATGGACGCGGTGTCCACCCACTTCCGGCCGGAGTTCATCAACCGGGTCGACGAAGTGGTGATCTTCGAGCCTCTGGCACGGGATCAGATCGCCGGCATCACGCAGATCCAGTTGGGTCGCCTGCGCAGTCGCCTGGCGGAGCGCGAGCTGAGCCTGGAACTGAGCGACGAGGCCTTGGACAAGCTGATCGCTGTGGGTTACGACCCGGTGTATGGCGCACGGCCGCTGAAACGGGCCATCCAGCGCTGGATCGAGAACCCGTTGGCGCAGTTGATCCTCTCCGGCGGTTTCCTGCCGGGAGCCACGGTTACCGCCTCGGTGCAGGACGACGAAATCGTCTTCGCCTGATCACTGATCGGTGGGTTTATAGAGGAGGCCTCGCATTGCGAGGCCTTTTTTTTCACTAGGGCGTTGAACTGTAAGGAAAAGGCTTGTAAAGTGCGCCCCGCAGTCAGTCACCCCCGAGGTTTTTTCTGATCAAGAAGAAACCGGCAATGAAGTCGCAAATCATTGTCTTAAAAGCAATTTAAGGGGTTGACAGGGGTTTTTAAGATTGTAAAATAGCGCGCCTCAGAGACATGAACGTAGCGATGCGAACAAGTCGAAGAGGATGAAGTAAAAAGTTGTAACTTGAAATATGTAGTTCCGTGATAGCTCAGTCGGTAGAGCAAATGACTGTTAATCATTGGGTCCCAGGTTCGAGTCCTGGTCACGGAGCCAATTTCAAACCGGGGTATAGCGCAGTCCGGTAGCGCGCCTGCTTTGGGAGCAGGATGTCAGGAGTTCGAATCCCCTTACCCCGACCATTTTTGGGTCGTTAGCTCAGTTGGTAGAGCAGTTGGCTTTTAACCAATTGGTCGTAGGTTCGAATCCCACACGACCCACCATTTTTGAAACCAGTTAGCGCTGGAATCGAATCTTAAGAACAGAGGCCAAAAGCGCTGTTCGAAGAAGGCGCCTCTAGAAGGTGCCTTTTTTTTACCGGGGTATAGCGCAGTCCGGTAGCGCGCCTGCTTTGGGAGCAGGATGTCAGGAGTTCGAATCCCCTTACCCCGACCATATTCACGAAAAAGGGCACCTCATTGAGGTGCCCTTTTTCGTATGCCTGTGGAAAAGTTCGCAGCCCCGCTGGCGTCGAGCCTAGGGTAGGTTACCTACAGCCCTTGATGCCTCGATTGTGCTTGTGCTGAATGTTCTCCGTCACAGTATTTGGCTGATGACTCGAGTCATGGCTGAAGCGGCGAGCCTTTTCTGTGGGGGAGGGCGTTTTCCAGGCAGTTGAGTCAACTGCCAATGATGTTGTGCCGCGGCCCGTACGGCAGCCCGGTGATATTGCACGCGCCGTGCTCGTCGACGATCAGGATGTCGTGTTCCCGATAACCGCCGGCACCGGGCAGGCCTTCGGGCAGCCTGATCATCGGTTCGATGGACACCACCATGCCGGGCTCAAGAATGGTCTCCACATCCTCACGAAACTCCAGCCCGGTCTCGCGCCCATAGTAGTGGTTGAGGATGCCGAACGAATGGCCATAGCCGAAGGTACGGTATTGCAGCAGGTCGTGCTCCAGGTAGAGGGCGTTCAGTTGTCGAGCGATATCGCTGCAGCGTGCGCCGGGCTTGACCAGTTGCAGCCCGGCTTCATGCACCTGGACGTTGATCTCCCACAATCGCAGGCAGGCGTCGGGGCAATGGCCGAGGAACAGCGTGCGCTCCAGGGCGGTGTAGTAGCCGGCGATCATCGGGAAGCAGTTGAGGCTCAGCACTTCTCCTGGGCTGACCCGTCTCGAGGTCAGTGGATTGTGGGCACCATCGGTATTGAGCCCGGACTGAAACCAGGTCCAGGTATCCATCAGTTCGGCCCCCGGAAACGCCTCGGCAATCGCCCGCACCATGGCCTGGGTGGCGTGTCCGGCCACCTCGTATTCCGGTACCTGGTCGTGCAGGGCTTCGATGGCGGCGGCCCCGCCGATGTCTGCAATCCGCGCACCCTGGCGGATCAGCGCTTGCTCTTCGGCGGACTTGAGCATGCGCAGGTTCATGCAGGGCGCGGCGATGTCCAGTAACTGTGCCTGGGGATAGAGCTCGGCAAAGGCCCGGTGATTGGGCAGGGTCAGATGATCGAACTCCAGCCCCAGGCGCGAAGCGCGGGGCAGGGCCTGCTTGACCGCGACGAAGAAATTGCCCCGCTGCCAGTCGGTGTAGATCACCTGGGCATCGCAGGTCGCCCGTCGCCCCGGTTGGCCGCCGTCGATATTGGCGCTGATCAGCACGCTGTGGTCCTGGGTCACCACGAGGGCGTACTGGCGGCCGAAGGAGCAATACAGGAAGCCGGCGTAGTAGTTGATGTTGTGGTACGAGGTGAACAGCGCGGCGTCAATGTCCTGTTGCGCCATGTAGGCCCGCAGGGCGCCCAGGCGTCGAGCGTATTCTTTGGGGGAGAAGGTGGCAGGGGCTTTGTCGCCGTTGTGCAACTCAAGCGTCTGGGGCATCTGCATGGCCTGGGTCCTTGTCTGCTATGAGCGATGCATGGCGCCACACGGGGTGGGCCGTGACACAGCATTGCAGCAGATAGGGCGGGGGCAGGCATGTGCGGTACCGACCTTGAGCTGGTTGTCAGCGCTGTTTTGCGGGTCATGGCCATGGGCGCCGATGACGCTGGGGCAAGCGTTGGTTGCACCGCAAACCTAGTATTTCTTATAGGTTTTGCCTGGCCCGTTGCTGCCGGGCGTGGCATTCTGGCCCTTCGCTGTTAAGGATCAACAGTAAGGAAGCGGCAAGGATGCAGAGCAGGCTCGCGGAATTTGATACCCATCTTTTGTCCGGAAACTCGCTGCATGAGCGAATGACGGGAACCATGACACTGGCCTCGGAACTGGGTTTCGATGCCCTGGTTTATGACTACAGCCCGGTGCCTTTCGATCAGGCAGGCGAGCTGATCATCCCCAGTGCCATGGTCTGCAATACCCCCAGGGACTGGCTGGAGCTCTGGTGCGATCAGGGTTACTACCATATCGACCCGGTCCAGCAGGTTGCTCTGGACAGCTCCTCGCCCTTTATCTGGTCCTACAAGCCCGAGGCGGAAACCGTCCTGCGCCAGGCCCTCGGGCAGCAGCACGCTCCGGTATCCAGTTACCTGCACCATCATCAAATGGCCCATGGCATGACTGTGCCCATCCATTTACCCAGGGGCGGTTTCGCCAGCCTCACCGGTTTGCGCTCCGGCAATGCCACGGTGGCATTACAGGACTTGCAACAGGTTCAGGGCCACTTCACCCTGCTTGCTCATGCGTTGCAGGAGCATCTCTATCCACAGCTCAGCAAATGCGTTCGCAGTTATCCGGTTGATCTGACCCGGCGTGAACGCGAGTGCCTGAAATGGGCTGCAGAGGGCATGACTTCCGACGAGATTGCCGAGCGCCTGCAGCGTTCGCAGGCCACGATCAACCTGCACCTGACCTCGGCGATGCACAAGCTGGGCGCCAGGAATCGGGTTCAGGCGGTGGTTCGCGCGGTTCACTATCGCCTGCTGGGGAACTGAGGCGAGTAGCGCAGGCTCTGCCGCACTGGAGGCGTTGGAGCGCGGAACGGAAGATTGAACGACACAGGCTGATTGTCATCAGGGAGCGATGCGCAATGAATGCAAGCAAACCACCACTGGAAGGCTATGCCTCCTTTGGCGTCCATCAGACGTGGTATCGGGTCACCGGGGATCTGCACAGCGGACTTACGCCCCTGGTGATTCTGCACGGCGGTCCGGGCTGCACTCATGACACCCTGGACGCCTTCAGGGATGTGGCCGCCAGTGGTCGGGCGATCGTTCAATTCGATCACCTGGGAAGTGGCCTCTCCACTCGTCTGGATGGCAAGCCGCCGTCGTTCTGGAGCCTTGAACTCTACCTGGAGCAGTTGGACAACCTCCTGGACCACCTGCGCATCAGTCAGGACTACGCCCTGCTGGGTCACTCCTGGGGAGCTGCGCTGGCCAGCGAGCACGGGGTGCGCGCGCCGGCCGGCTTGCGTGCGCTGATCCTGGCCAATGCGCCAGCCGACATGCGCACCTGGGAAGCCGAGACCCTGAAACTGCGCACAGCCCTGCCTGAGGAAGCGTTGCAGGTGCTGGCCTGGCATGAGCAGCCGGGCTCCCCTCGTGGCGCCGAATATGTGCAGGCCTGGCAGTTGTACTTTGAACGGCATGTATGTCGGCTGCGCCCGTGGCCTGAAGAGGTGGCGCGGATGTTTGCCCAGGGCCGTGGTGCCGATGGCGCGGAGCGGAGGGGAGGTTTTCCGCTGATGGACAACCTGCGGGACTGGAGCATCGTCGAGCGCCTGGAACGCATCGAGGTGCCGACGCTTTTGATCTGTGGCCGCTACGATGAAGCCACGCCAGTTGTGGTCAGACCCTACCTGGAGAAGATTCCCGGCATTCGCCTGGCGTTGTTCGAACACTCCAGCCACATGCCCCACGTCGAGGAGCGGGTCGCCTGCATGGGCACCGTCGTGAATTTTCTCGATGAATGCCTGTAACCGCACGCCAGCACCCCACGCTACGTTGCGTAGCGGGGGCGTGGTTTTTCAGGGGCCTAGTGCAGCTTCAGGCGTGGATCGGTACCGCGGCCGATTCGGCTGCCAAGCATCAGCATCGCGGTGCGGAAGACTCCGTACAGCGCCATCTGGTGCATGCGATACAGCGAGATGTAGAACATCCGCGCCAGCCAGCCTTCGAGCATCACGCTGCCAGTGAGGTTGCCCATCAAGTTGCCCACCGCCGAGAAGCGCGACAGCGAGATCAGTGAGCCGTAGTCGGTGTACTTGTAGGTCGGCAGGTCCTTGCCTTCGATGCGCAGCTTCAGCGACTTGGCCAGCAACGAGGCTTGCTGGTGCGCGGCCTGGGCCCGTGGCGGCACATTGCGGTCGCTGCCTGGTTGCGGGCAGGCGGCGCAGTCGCCGAAGGCAAAGATGTTCTCGTCGCGAGTGGTCTGCAGGGTCGGTAGTACCTGCAGTTGGTTGATGCGGTTGGTCTCCAGGCCGTCGATGTCCTTGAGGAAGCCTGGCGCGCGAATGCCCGCGGCCCAGACCTTGAGGCTGGCGGGAATGGTCTGGCCGTCGGCGGTGATCAGGCTGTCGGCGGTCACTTCGCTGACCGAGGCGTTGGTCAGCACCTTGACCCCGAGTTTCTCCAGGGTCTTGTGCACCGGGCCGCTGATGCGTTCGGGCAGGGCAGGCAGCACCCGTGGCCCGGCCTCGATCAGGGTGATGTGCATGTTTTCCGGGAGAATCCGGTCCAGCCCGTAGGCCGCCAGTTCATGGGCCGCGTTGTGCAGTTCTGCCGCCAGTTCCACGCCAGTGGCGCCGGCGCCGACGATGGCCACGCTGATCTGCTCCACGGCATCGGTCTGCCCGGCATGGGCTCGCAAATAGTGGTTGAGCAGTTGCTGGTGGAAGCGCTCGGCCTGCTTGCGGGTGTCGAGGAACAGGCAATGCTGGGCCGCGCCCTGGGTGCCAAAGTCGTTGGTGGTGCTGCCCACGGCGATCACCAGGGTGTCGTAGCCCAGCTCCCGGGCCGGCAACAGCTCCACGCCTTCTTCGTCGTAGGTGGCGGCCAGTTGGATCTTCTTGCGCTGCCGATCGAGCCCGCTCATGCGGCCCAGCTGGAACTCGAAGTGGTTCCATTTTGCTTGGGCGACGTAGTTGAGTTCGTCTTCGGAGGAGTTCAGCGAACCGGCAGCCACTTCGTGGAGCAGCGGTTTCCAGATGTGGGTCAGGTTGGCGTCCACCAGCATCACACTGGCGGTGCCGCGCTTGCCCAGAGTCTTACCCAGGCGGGTCGCCAACTCCAGGCCGCCGGCGCCGCCGCCAACGATGACAATACGATGAGTCATGGGGATATCTCGCAAGGCTAAAAGAAATCGGTGCAGTCAACCGAGCGAGCGCGAAGCAGCTCATAGCGTCAGGTAACTGATGAAACGGCTCAACAGGCCCAGGGCGACGGTCACCGCAATCACCACCACGAGGAGCATCCACGGCCGAAAGGGCCGGCGCTCGACTCGATGCTGGGGCAGTTGCAGGTATTCTTCGACATGGCGTTGGTCGTCGGGGTTCAGGCGGCTGCTCATAAAAGACCTCGTCAGATAGACGTCGCAACGTTGAGGAATGTTACAGCGCGGTGTTATCCGGCATGAACGGAGCATAGCCGCTGCCGCGTGAGGGCTCGCTGGCACGGGCCCGGCGTTGGCAGGCAAGTGTGCTTTTTTACCATTGCCGGGCGGATTGCGCCATGGCTACACAGGGCGCATTGACCGGCGTTACAAACTGATGCCGACGTCGAAGAGGATGCTGCGGCCCAGGTTGCTGCGCAGGAACTCCGGTGCATCCGGGTGGGCGAACAACACGCGGGCGAACGTCGGCCCCACCAGGGACAGCGAGCGCCAGCCCTGGCGCAGGTATTCGGTGGGGGGCGGGAAGTGGCTGTTGAGATCCAGGACTTCGCGTTTCAGGGCGGCGAAGGCAATGATGTCCAGCTCGCCGAGGTTCATTCCGCGTTCCTGATAGTTGTGGGCCTTCTTGCGCAAGGTCGGTGCCAGGCGCAGCAAAAGTTCGCTGGCCGGGATGCGCTTGGGCTTGGCTTCGCGGCGCACCAGCTGGCTCAGGGAGAACGCGCTGCGCCGGCGCTGCAGTTCGTCACGCCATTCATCGTTGAGCCTGCGGCCTTCGTCGAGGACGAAGAACACTTCGAAGCTGGCCTCGCGAAACAGCACATCGGGGGGCTCTTGCCCGGCGGCGGTGAACTCGTCGTTGCGGTAGGGAATGTTCAGGCCTTGCAGCAGGCGCTGGCAGACCCAACGCTCACGCTCCCATTTGCGGGCATTGGACAGGAACGCGTTGGCTTGTTCGGCCTGGATGGTAAGCAGGCGCAAAAAATCTGAGTCATCCATACCCCCAAGCTTAGCGCTCAAATATGACCTTAAAAACCACGGCCGTGCAAAAACCTCCGCAGGTGTTGCCGGCAACCTCGCTGGAGCCTGTCCAGGGGCGGTGTAGACTGTCTGCCGTCCAACCATTCGATAAGGAGTGCGCAGTGAAGCGCTGGTCAATGCTGTTGCTGGCCCTGTTGCCGTTGTGGGCCCAGGCCCTGGAAATAGGAGAGCGCCTGGCGCCCTGGACCCTGCTGGATCAATTCGACCAGCCCTACAGCCTCGATTCCCAGGCGCGGATCCTGTTGGTGGCACGTAGCATGGACGCCGCCAAAGTGGTGAACGCGGCGCTCAAGGACAAACCCAAGGGCTACCTGCAGGAGCGCCACGGGGTGTTTGTCGCCGATATCCAGCGCATGCCGACAGTGATCGCCAAACTGTTTGCGGTGCCGGCCATGAAGGATTACCCCTACCGAGTGATGCTCGATCGCGATGGGCGCGTGGCACCACGCTATCCCGCCGCCGAGGATCAGGTGCTGTGGCTGCAACTGCAGGATGGGCAACTGGTCGCCCGGCAGGCGTTCGCCACGGCCGCGCAATTGGCTGCGGCGCTGGAGCGGGCCCAGCCATGATCAGCGCGGCGCTGCTGTCGCCGCAAAGCCTGATTGGCGGCTGGCTGCTGTATGTGCCAGTACTGATCTGGGCGGTACTGCGGGCGCCCTGGGTCGAGCTGTTTACCGACAGCCGGCGCCAGCACTTGCTGTTTGGCACGGTGTTCGCCTTGTTTCTGCTGTGGCTTGTGCGCCGGGATTTCGACACCGGGGTCTCCTACCACTTCATCGGCATGACCGCAGTAACCCTGCTGCTGGACTGGCCGCTGGCGATAGTTGGCGGCTTGATCGCACAGTTGGGCCTGCTGGCCCTGGGCCGGCAGGACCTGGCGGCGCTGGGGGTCAATGGAGCCTTGCTGATCCTGCTGCCGGTGGCGGTCACCGAGGCCTGCGCCTGGCTGGTGGAACGGGCCCAGCCGCGCAATCCCTTCGTCTATATCTTCTGCTCGGGGTTCTTTGCGGCGGCACTCTCGGCATTGTTATGCCTGCTCTGCGGCCTGGGCCTGCTGTGGTTCGACGAACGCTTTGCCATGCCCGAATGGCTGGAAGATTTTGTCGGCTACCTGTGGCTGATCATCTTCCCGGAAGCCTTTATCAACGGCATGGTGATCAGCGCCCTGGTGGTGTTCTGCCCGGAATGGCTGGAAACCTTCAACCGCACCCGCTACCTGTCGGCTCCCTGGAAAGACGAGGATCCGCGCCCTTGATCCATATCAATCCACGGTGTTTTGCCGGGCTGCATGCTCGGCAAAAATCTCAGGAGTGCGGTCATGAGTGTCTACCAGTGGGCCCGGCAGGAAGTGCGCGACAGTCTGCACAATGCTCAGCAGGAAGGTTTTGAACCGGGGTTGAGCCTGCGCGCCCTGCTCAGTGCGGTGGTGCAGCAAAGCAAGAGTGTGCGCAGCATCGAGGACCTGGCAGACGAGCTGCAGTTTCTTGCGGAGAACCTCGACGACGATCAGGACTACAGCTTCATGCGGCCCTGACCGGCGCCGGGGTCAGCACTCAGTGAGCGCGAGGGGGCAGCTCTTCGGAGAACAGGTCGTCCTCGGCATCCGGGCTCACCGGAATCTTGTGCTCCTCGGCAGCCCAGGCGCCCAGGTCGATCAGCTTGCAGCGATCGGAACAGAAGGGCCGATTGATGTTGGCCGCGGTCCATTCCACAGGGGCGCCACAGGTTGGGCATTCGACGGTCAGGGGTTGGCTCATGACTGGCCTCCACGCAAAGTTAGGTAAAAGTGATGCAGGCGCTCGACCTCGCTGCGCAACCAGGCGTGGTCGCGGTCGTTGACCAGCACGTCATCGGCATGGCGCAGGCGTTCCTCACGGCTGGCCTGGGCCTGGAGAATCGCCTGGACCTGCTGTTCGCTGATCTGGTCGCGCTGCAGGGTACG
Source organism: Pseudomonas sp. NFPP12 (assembly GCF_900103205.1). Classification (NCBI taxonomy): domain Bacteria; kingdom Pseudomonadati; phylum Pseudomonadota; class Gammaproteobacteria; order Pseudomonadales; family Pseudomonadaceae; genus Pseudomonas; species Pseudomonas sp. NFPP12. The sequence goes on along the minus strand of NZ_FMWW01000007.1, from coordinate 8,690 downwards.
CTCGATCTGCAGTTGCTGGGGCACGTCGATCACCAGAATCCGCTGGGTCATCCGCGACTGGCCGGATTCGATCAGCAGCGGCGACACCAGGATTGCGTAGGGCGATTCGGCGCGGGCCAGGTGGCTGACAATTTCCTCGGCGATCAGCGGGTGCAGCAGGGCTTCCAGCCAGCGACGCTGTTCGGGCACCTCGAAGATCAGCTTGCGCAGAGCCGCGCGATCCAGTTGGCCGTCGGCCAGCAGCACGCCTTGGCCAAAGTGCCGGGCAATCTGTTCCAGGGCCGGGCGGCCTGGCTCCACTACCCAGCGGGCGGCATGATCGGCATCGATCACATGCACCCCCAGGTCGATGAAGTGCTGGGCGGCGGCACTTTTGCCGCTGCCGATGCCGCCGGTCAGGCCGAGGGTCCAGGGTGTGTTAACGGAGCGAGTCATTGGAAACCGACAAACTGCAGATAGAAGTCGGTTATTTGACCACCCCAGAGCAAGGCAATCCAGCCGGCAATGGCCAGAAAGGGTCCAAAGGGGATTGGCGTCGAGGTCTTTTCCCGGTGCAGGCGCAGCAGGATCGTGCCGAGAATCGCCCCCAACAGGGATGACAGCAGCAGGGTCAGCGGCAGGATCTGCCAGCCGCCCCAGGCCCCGAACAGGGCCAGCAGCTTGAAATCACCGTGGCCCATGCCCTCCTTGCCGGTCAGCAGCTTGAACAGCCAGAACACCGACCACAGGAACAGGTAGCCGATCACCGTCCCCCATAGCGCATCCTCCAGGCTGATCAGCAGGCCGAAGCTGTTGGCGATCAGCCCCAGCCACAACAGTGGCAGCACCAGCACATCCGGCAGCAGCTGGTGATCGGCGTCGATCAGGCTCATTGCCAGCAGCCCCCAACTGAGGATCAGCATCAGCCCGGCCGCCCAGCCGAAGCCGAAGTGCCAGGCGATAAAACCCGAGATCAGCCCGCAGGCCAGTTCGGTCAACGGGTAGCGCGGGCTGATGGAGCTATTGCAGTGGGCGCAGCGGCCACGCAGCCACAGGTAACTGAGCAGCGGAATGTTTTCCCAGGGGCGGATCGGCTGCGCACAGTGCGGGCACTGGGAGTGCGGCAGCATCAGGTTATAGGGCGCAGCCACAGGTTCCGGCTCCAGCCCCAGCACGTCGCGGGCCTGGGCTCGCCAGTCGCGTTCGAGCATTTTCGGCAGGCGCCACACCAGCACGTTGAGAAAGCTGCCGACGATCAGGCCCAATACCAGGGCCGCAGCCACGAAGGCCATGGGGTAGAGAGTGAGGGCGTCAGTCAGGGGCATGTTCAGATCGCTGTACCGAGTTGGAAGATAGGCAGGTACATGGCAACCACCAGGGCGCCGACGATACCCCCCAGGACCACCATGATCAACGGCTCCATGAGGCTGGTCAGGCTGTCCACCAGGTTGTCCACCTCGACCTCGTAATGGATCGCGACTTTTTCCAGCAGATGATCCAGGGTTCCGGACTCTTCGCCGATGGCGGTCATCTGGATCGCCATGGTCGGGAAGATGCCGCTGGCGCGCATGGCAAAGTTCAATTGCATGCCGGCGGCGACCTGCTGGCGGATCCGTTGCACCGCTTGCCTGAAGACCGGGTTGCCGCTGGCTCCGGCCACTGAATCCAGGGCCTGCACCAGGGGAACGCCGGCGGCGAAGGTGGTGGCCAGGGTCCGTGCGTAGCGGGCCACCGCGGATTTGTGCAGCAGTGGCCCGGCCAGGGGCATGTGCAAAAGGCCGACATCCAGGCGGTCACGCAAGCTCGGGGAGCGCTGATAGGCCAGGCGCGCCGCAAGCCCGCCCAGCACACCGGCAGCCAGCAGCAGCGTCCCCTGCTGCTGGATGAAATGTGACAGAGCGATGACCCACTGGGTGAGCAGTGGCAGCTCGGCATTGAAACCGGCGAACAAACTCTGGAATTGGGGGACCACCTTGAGCAGCAGGATGCTGCTGACCACGACCGCCACGCCGATCACCGCCAAGGGATAGACCATGGCTTTCTTCAGCCGCGCCTTCAGCTTCTCGCTCTTTTCCTTATAGGTGGCGACTCTCTCCAGCAGGGTATCCAGGGCGCCGGCCTGCTCGCCGGCGTCCACCAGGTTGCAGTACAGCGGGTCGAAGTGGCGCGGCTGTCTGCGCAATGCCGTGGCCAGGCTGGAGCCGGCCTCGATGTCGCGCTTGAGGCTGGCCAGCAGTTGGCGCATCTGCGGATGCTCGAAACTTTCGGCAATGATGTCGAAGGATTGCAGCAGCGGCACCCCGGCCTGCATCAGCGTGGCCAACTGCCGGGTGAGCAGGGCAATGTCCCGTGCCCCGACTCGCTGATGCAGGCGCAGCCAGCCCTTGGGTTTGCGTCGGACTCGGGTTGGGGTGATGCCCTGTCTGCGCAATTGCGCCCTGATCAGGGCCGGGGTCGCGGCGCTGAGTTCTCCGGTGAGGGGGCGGCCCTGGCTGTCGGTGCCGTGCCAGAGATAGACACTGGTCGCGGGTGCTTTTACCGCCATGGTTCGATCCTTGGTGCAAGGGTGGATAGGGAGGCGCAAGCGCCCTGCTGTGTTCGAACGGGTGATAGATCACCCTGACCCCCGGACGTTCCTTGGTGGGGGCGCGAGCCGACCGTCGGGTCGCCAGGCACCTGTCCAAGCCTAGCTGGCGAGGCGCTGCCCGAGAGGGGCAGGGGCTGACGAAATTTGTCAGTTTGTGCGACTCCTTGCGCTCAAGGCCATGGGCTATCGCGGCTGCAGGCCACGTAATCCGTGGGTTATCCCCTGGCACAGGCTGTGCTTCACGCCTTTGTGCTCATGCAACATTCGTCCATGCCAGGAGGCAACCCATGAAACATCAATCCGGTTTTACTCTGATCGAATTGCTGGTGGTGGTAGCCATCATCGGCATCCTCGCCACCGTGGCGATGCCGATGTATGCCAAGTACCAGGCGCGGGCCAAGGTGATTGCCGCCCTGTCCGAGGCGTCGGCCCTGAAGGTCAACGTCGAGGATCTGCTGAACCAGGGGACTGATCCGACCCTGGCCCTGGCCGGGGGCACGGCCCAGACCGCCAACTGCCGGATGAGTGCCGGCGGGACGGCGGCCACCGGTGAAGGCAGCATTGGCTGCACCCTGCTCAATGCGCCGGGGCCGGTGCTGAACAAGACCCTGACCCTGACCCGTTCGGCGACTTCAGGATGGACATGCACCACCACTGTGGAGGCCGACTATGCGCCCAAAGGCTGTGGTACGGAGGGGGCTTGAGGAGGCTTTTAACGATTGGCCAGGCCGCGCTGAAAAAGCCGCAACTTGCATGCAGATTGGCGGGCAGTCATGCATTTTGCATGATGCCGAATTATTAATGATTTTATAACTTATTGATTTTTAAGAATATTTATAGGCTCCTAGACTTGGCACAGCACCTGCAATATCCCTCATAACCCTGTTGCCAGGACACGGCGCAGGCTTTCTTAAAGAACAGGAGTTACTCGTATGAAGAAGTTCGCTATCGCTGCCGCAACTGCTACCGCTCTGACCCTGACCATGGCTAACGCAGCATTTGCGCAGACCACTCAAAACACCCAGTCGCCCATGGTGGTGGCTGCCGGTGAAGTGACCAAGGCCAAAGAGGCCACCTCCGATACCTGGATCACCACCAAAGTGAAAAGCGATCTGGTAACCGAGAAGGGCATTCCTGGCACCGACATCAAGGTTGAAACCAACAAGGGCGTTGTTTCGCTGTCGTCCACTGTTGCGGTAACCGAGGCTCAGAAAGCTACCGCCGTGGCCATCACCAAGAAAATCAAAGGCGTCAAGGCAGTTTCCGCTGACGGCCTGAAAGCCGAGTAACACTCACGCTTCTCGCCTGGACAGGGAGAGGGTGCGGTAGACGAGCCCAGTGATACGTCTGCCGCTTCTCAAAAGGGTTCATGCGGAAGATCACAAGGACGTGATCATTACAGGCCCCGGCACTGAGTGTCGGGGCCTGTTCTATTGTGGGCGCCAGGCAGGCGCTGCAGGAGAGACCGGCCGGGCTGGGTGGAGCCCGGCGCGAGAGGTTTATTCGCTGTCCAGGTGCAGCGGGGTGACGACCCGGCCATCGCTTTCGGCCTGGCCCAGGTTGGCATCGATGAAGTAGACCCGGTCGTCGGCCAGTTGGCCCTTGTCCACCAGGAAGTCCTTGATGCTGCTGGCGCGCTCCTGACCCAGTTGTCGCAACAGCACGTCGCTGCTGCTCCAGAACTTGATCAGACCTTCACGCAGCTTGGCGCTGCGTTCGTCGCGGCTGAGCTGGGTCCATTCCGCCGGCGGCTGCTGTTTCAGGCGGGTGCGGTAGATGCCTTCCAGCAGAGGGGCCTTTTCGCCCTCGGGAACCTGCAGCAGGGACGCCTGGGCGGGGACCTTGTCACCGCGGCGCTGGAGGATCTTGTAGTAGTTGTACTGGTATTCGCGCTCCAGCCGCTGTTCGGCGATCAGCGGGCCGTCACTGCTCTGGGCGCTGGTACCTTCGATTTCCAGGCGCAGGGTCGGACGCTCCTTGAGCGCCTTGGCCAGGGTGGTCAGGGCCGACTCGGATTCCTTGCTCAGGTCGCTGGAGCCTGGAGCGAAGGACACGTTGCTCAGGTCTTCCGAGCCACCACCGCTGACCAGCCCGCCAATGAACTTGAAGGGTGCCTGGGCGGCGCGCAGCACCAGATTGCGCAGGGTCTGCCAGACAATCGGCATCACGCTGAACTGCGGGTTGTTCAAATCACCGGAGATAGGCAGCTCGATGGAGATCTTGCCGTCCGTATCTTTCAGCAAGGCCACTGCCAGGCGGATCGGCAGATCCACGGCGTCCGGGCTGTCGACCTTTTCCCCCAGTTGCAGCTGCTCGACCACCAGTTTGTTCTCGGCCTTGAGCTGGCCCTTGGTGATCATGTAGTGCAGGTCGAGGTTGAGCCGGCCCTTGCGGATGCGGAAACCGGCGAATTTCCCGGAGTAGGGGGTCAGGGTGGTCAGTTCCACTCGTTTGAAGCTGGTGGCAATATCCAGGGCGGCCATCGGATCGAACGGGTTGACGCTGCCCTTGATGGTCACCGGCGCATAGCGGTCGACCTTGCCCTTGACGTCCACGTCTGCCGGCTTGGCCTGGCGGCTGTCGATGGTGCCGACATGGCCGTTGAGCTGCTGGATGGCGGTAGCGAAGTTAGGCGTCAGGCTCAGGTCGGCGAAGTTCGCCGAACCGTCGTTGATGGCGATTTCACCGATGTGGATGCCCAGGGGCTTGCTTGAGCTTGGCTCGGCCTTCGTCGAGGATTTGCCACCACTACTGGGTGGTTGTGGAATCAGCAGGTCGTCGATGTTGGTGGTGCGGTCATCGTTGATGATGAAGCGTGCATAGGGCTGCATCAGGTTGACCCGGCTGATGGTCAGGCTGTCACCGTGCTGATAGTTCAGGCCTTCTACCACCACTTGTTTCCATTTCACGAAGTCGCGGGTCTTGAGGGTGTCCAGGGTGTGCAGCTGGTCCACATTGGCCCGGCCGGTGACGCTGAAAGTCAGGGGTTCGACTTTCTTCAGGTCCACTGCCAGATCACTGCCGAGCATGCCGCTGCGCAGTTCCAGGCGGATGAACGGGCTGATATAGGACTGGGCGACGCGCAGGTCGATGTCCCGGGTCTGCACCTTGAGTTTGGCGCTGACGGGGTTGAGGTTGACCTCGCCGGTGGCGTTGACCTTGCCTTGTTTGCCCAGGCCGGTATCGAGCTTGAGGGTGAAGGGCGACTGGTTGAGGCTGTCGAAGTTCTGCAGGTCCAGGTTCAGCGGCCCCAGCTCCAGGGCTACGGCGGGCTTGGCCTTGCGATCGGCCAGGTGCACCTGGTAGTTGCGCAGTTGCACGTCCTTGAGCAGCACCTGCCAGGGTTTACCTGGTACTGCTGGTTCCTTGGGCGCGTCGGCAGCGGCCGGCTCGGGTTTTGGCGCCGGTTTGGCCGGCTGACTGGCGAAGAGCTTTTGCCAGTCCAACTGGCCATCGGCTTCAAGGGCGGCCCAGGTTTCGAGCTTTTGGCTGCGGACCTTGCCGACAATCACGTGCTGCTTGGCCAGGTCGACTGTGGTTTCGCTGACGTCCAGGCGCTCCAGACGCGCCAGTGGGCGACCGTCCGGGGCCTTGATGGCAAAGGGCGCGACGCTGATGGAGGTGTTGTCCAGCAGCAGCTCGGTTTCCTTGGCCAGGCTGAATTTGTAGTGGGTACTGAGGTTGACCACGCCGTCTTCCAGCACCAGCGGCACCGCATCGCGCACATAGGGCCACCAGGCTTTCATCTTGCCGTCGGTGACTTTCAAGGTGCCTTCGGAGGTCAGCGGCGTCACGCTGAAGTTGCCGCTCCAGTCGATCTGCCCGCCCTCGGGGCCGCTGGCGACCAGCGTCATGTCGGCGCTGTCGTCCGGCAGGGTACTGAGGTTCTTCAACTCAAAATCGAGCTTGTTGTAGAGGAATTCGATGGGTTCGCTGGGGCGCAGGTCCTGGAAATGCAGGTAGCCGCCGGCCAGCTTGATGCGTTCGATGCGTACCGGGAAGGGTTTTGCGTTGGGGTCGCTTGGGGTCGGTTCGCTGGCCGGCAGCTTGAACAGGGCCAGGAGGTTGAGCTTGCCTTCCTTGTCGAAGAGGATTTCGGTCTTGGGCTGGTCCAGCTCGACATCCGCCAGGTGCAGCGCACGTTTCCACAGGCTGTCCAATTGCAGATTGGCGTAGAGGCGATCGAAGGCGATCTGCTCCTTGCCCGGTTCACCGATGCTCAGGCCCCAGAGGGTCAGCTCCAGGCTGAAGGGATTGAGCTCGATGCGCTGGATATGGGCTGGGGTGGTGGCGTAGTTGGCCAATTGCTGGTTGGCCACCCGCAAGGCAATGCCCGGCAGAATCAGAAAGCCCAGCAGACTGTAAAGGGCGAGAGCGGTCAACAAGGCGCAAAGAGCGCGAATCAATCCTTTGGTCATGCGAGGCTTCATCTATCTGAATCGGAAGTGCCTTGGAGTATGGCACGCGTTTACGGTTCCGAAACCACTCCAGTCTTCAGGATTGTTCAGATTTCCTGCTCTTGGTCAAAGTTGCAGGATCAAGGTTTTCAGTGGGGGTTGCCCGTCTTGGGAGGGGAAGTCCGCGGCGGGCGCCAGGACCTGGCAGTCGCGAACCGGACGCCCGGCCTTCTCGGCGCAGCGCAGTACTTGTTCACGCCAGTCCGGCATTGAGACCTTGGCCAGGTTGTTGCAGCAGATCAGCACGCCGTCTTCGGCGGTGGCCAGCAGTGCCGGCTTGAGCAGGCTCTGGTAGTCACGCAGCAGGTCGACCGTGCCGAAGGCGCTTTTGGCCCAGGCTGGCGGATCCAGCAGTACCAGGTCGTACTGGCGCTGTTCAAGGCGCGGATAGCTGGGCAGTTTCTGCCCGCGGCGCTGGCTGATGGGCAGGCCCGCCAGTTGGCGGATGGCCGGGAAATAGTCCGACTGCACGAACTGCATCTGTGGCAATTGCGGGTTGAGCTGGCCGTTCTCCCGTCCGACGGCGAGGTTGCCCTCGGCGAAGTCCAGGTTGCATACCTCGCGCGCGCCGCCAGCTGCGGCGCTGAGGCCTACGCCACAGGTGTAGGCGAAGAGGTTGAGCACGCTTTTACCCGCGCTGTGCTGCTTGACCCAGCCACGGGCGTTGCGCAGGTCGAGAAACAATAGCGGGTCCTGCCCGGCGTGGCGTCCACGCACGCGGTAATTCAGGCCCCATTCGTGGCCAACCAGGTCCTCCAGGGCGGCCTCTTCGGCGCGGTACACCGAGTCTTCGCGGTCGATCCGCGAGTTGCCCCGGGAGCGGTCGTTGTAGACCAGCAGGGTCGACAGGTTCAGATGCTGATTGATGCTGGCGTGCAGTTGCAGCAGGGCGTCGCGTTCCAGCGTCTGGTGAAAGCTCTGTACCAGCAATTGCGGGCCATAGCGGTCGATGGTCAGGCCGCCGGCACCTTCCTGGCTGCCGTGGAACAGGCGATAGCAGTCGGTGCCTTGCTGATGCAGCTCGGCGAGCAGGTCCTGGCGGTGATCGAGAGCGGCGCGCAGCGCCTGATTCAAGGAGGACATGCGGAGCGCCTTGGAGCTGAGGAGTGAGGCGCGGCAGTTTACCAGCGTCCCGTCCGTTGTAGGAGCCAGCTTGCTGGCGAAGGCGCTCTCACGGGCACCTTCGCTGGCAAGCCAGCTCCTACAAGGAGGGCGGTTTTGCGTGGAGGTTAGCGCTCGATCGCCAGGGCCACGCCCTGGCCGCCGCCGATGCACAGGGTCGCCAGGCCCTTTTTGGCATCACGCTTGATCATTTCATGCAGCAGGGTCACCAGCACCCGGCAGCCCGATGCACCAATCGGGTGGCCGATGGCGATCGCACCGCCGTTGACGTTGACCTTGCTGGCGTCCCATTCCAGCTCCTTGGCCACCGACAGCGACTGCGCGGCGAAGGCTTCGTTGGCTTCGATCAGGTCCAGTTGGTCCAGGGTCCAGCCGGCCTTGTCCAGGCAGCGGCGAGTGGCCGAGACCGGGCCGATGCCCATGATCGCCGGGTCGACGCCGGCGTTGGCGTAGGCGGCAATTTTTGCCAGCACCGGCAGGCCCAGGGCCCGGGCCTTGCTGGCGCTCATCAGCATCACCGCGGCGGCGCCGTCGTTCAGCGCCGA
>NZ_FMWW01000005.1:0-803304 GCF_900103205.1 Pseudomonas sp. NFPP12 | reverse complement strand
TCCGATCTCTCGTTAGCGGGAGGCGAATTCTACAGCGTTACACGCTGCTGTCAACACCTCTTTTCAACCGCTTTCGACCGAGAGGATCGAATCGTTAATAAGGCGAAAACTGACTGCCTTACCAACTGCTTCTGGCTTCGATGAACTGAAGCGTAACCGCTATCGAAAACTGCGTAACTCGTTGAATCTCAAGGAGTTTTCCGTTTCGACTGCGCCGGAAGTGGGGCGAATTATAGACCTGTAGAATCTGCCGTCAACACTTAATTTGCGTTTTCTATGAATAAGCTCAAAAGATCCCTCTAAGGGTGCTTCTACAAGGCTATATAGAGGCACAAGATGCGCCTCTATATATAGAAGGGCGGCGCTACACCACTCGCGAATGCCTCAAGGCGTCCACCGCCTCGACCCGCATCCCCAATACACGTTGCAGAACCTCTGCAGTATGTTCGCCCAATAGAGGAGGGGCGTTACGGTACTCAACGGGGGTTTGCGAAAGGCGAATCGGGCTAGCCACCTGAGGCACCATCCCAGCCAACGCGTGTGGCAGCTCCACAGCCAGGCCTCGAGCCACGACCTGAGGATCAGCAAACACCTGCGCCAGATCATTGATCGGCCCACAAGGCACCCCAGCCAGCTCCAGCTGACTCACCCACTCCGCCGTAGTCTTGAACACCGTGGCCTGGCGAATCAGCGGAATCAGCACCGCCCGATTGGCCACCCGCAGCTTGTTAGTGGCAAACCGAGGATCGTCCGCCCACTGCGGATGACCTGCTACCTCGGCAAACTTGCGAAACTGCCCATCATTACCCACGGTAAGGATGAAGTCGCCATCCGCCGTCGGAAAATCCTGATAGGGCACTATATTAGGGTGCGCATTACCCAAACGCTTGGGAGCGACCCCCGTGGTCAGATAGTTCATGGCCTGGTTGGCCAGACAAGCGACCTGCACATCCAGCAATGCCATATCGATGTGCTGACCACAGCCCCCCTGATCTCGATGAGCCAGGGCCGCCAGAATCGCCACAGTGGAGTAGAGCCCGGTGAGGATATCGGTCAAGGCCACCCCCACTTTTACCGGCCCAGCCCCCTCATCACCCTCAGGTCGCCCAGTCAGGCTCATCAGCCCACCCAAGCCCTGGATCATGAAGTCATAACCCGCGCGCTTGGCATAGGGCCCGGTCTGACCAAAACCAGTGATAGAGCAATAGATCAGCCGCGGATTGACGGCCTTGAGCGACTCATAGTCCAGACCATAAGCCGCCAGCCCACCCACCTTGAAGTTCTCGATGACGATATCCGACTTGGCAGCCAGCTCACGCACCAACTGCTGCCCCTCAGGGCGCGTGAAGTCGATGGTCACTGACTGCTTGTTACGGTTGGCCGACAGGTAATAGGCAGCCTCCGTGGTGTTCTCGCCATAGGCATCTTTAAGGAAGGGCGGCCCCCAGGCGCGTGTATCGTCACCATTACCCGGACGCTCGACCTTGATGACCTCGGCCCCCAGGTCCGCAAGGATCTGCCCGGACCAAGGCCCGGCCAGTACCCGAGATAAATCCAGTACCCGCAGATGCGATAACGCCCCCATGGTCGCTCTCCTATTAATAGAACGCCTGGATACCGGTTTGTGCACGCCCGAGAATCAGCGCATGCACGTCGTGAGTACCTTCGTAGGTGTTGACCACCTCCAGGTTCACCAAGTGACGAGCAATACCGAACTCATCGGAAATGCCGTTTCCACCCAGCATGTCACGCGCCATGCGGGCGATATCCAGGGACTTGCCGCAGGAGTTGCGCTTCATGATCGAGGTGATTTCCACCGCCGCAGTCCCTTCATCCTTCATCCGCCCCAGGCGCAGGCAGCCCTGGAGGGCGAGGGTGATTTCGGTCTGCATGTCCGCCAGCTTCTTCTGGATCAGTTGGGTTGCCGCCAGAGGACGACCGAACTGTTGGCGATCAAGGGTGTATTGGCGTGCGGTGTGCCAGCAGAACTCCGCAGCCCCCAAGGCGCCCCAGGAGATGCCGTAACGCGCCGAGTTCAAGCAGGTAAAAGGTCCTTTGAGCCCACGCACATCCGGGAAGATGTTCTCTTCCGGCACGAACACGTTGTCCATGACGATTTCGCCGGTGATCGAGGCCCGCAGGCCGACCTTGCCGTGAATCGCTGGTGTACTCAGGCCCTTCCAGCCTTTCTCCAGGACAAAACCACGAATGTCGCCGGCATCATCCTTGGCCCAAACCACGAATACATCAGCAATCGGGCTGTTGGTGATCCACATCTTGCTACCAGTCAGGCTGTAGCCACCGTCCACTTTGCGTGCACGAGTAATCATCGCACCCGGGTCAGATCCATGGTTCGGCTCGGTCAGACCAAAGCAGCCAATCCATTCGCCGGACGCCAGTTTCGGCAGGTACTTCTGCTTTTGCGCCTCGGTACCAAACTCGTTGATCGGCACCATCACCAAGGACGACTGCACGCTCATCATCGAGCGGTAGCCGGAGTCCACTCGCTCCACTTCACGAGCGATCAGGCCATAGCACACATAGTTAAGGCCGCTGCCGCCGTACTGCTCAGGAATGGTAGCGCCCAACAGGCCGACTTCACCCATTTCCCGGAAGATGGCCGGGTCGGTCTTCTCATGGCGGAAAGCTTCCAGAACCCGTGGTGCCAGCTTGTCTTGAGCGAACTGCTCGGCACTGTCGCGGACCATGCGTTCTTCTTCGGTGAGTTGCTGGTCCAGCAGAAGGGGATCGATCCAGTTGAAGCTTGCTTTACCGCCCATGAGTGAATCCTCGTGAAGTAGGTCAACTATCGTGGAACAGATCCTAGGCCTACGGGGCGCCCCCAGGCAAACGAGGATTTCGCATAGTGTTGTGCTAATTTCTCACTTCGTAATGGCCTAAACCGCCTTTTACAGCATCTATTAGTGAGATTGCCGTACATGCGCAGAAAGATCCCCAGTACCGCCGCCTTAATCAGCTTCGAAGCCGCGGCACGTCATGAGAGCTTTACCAAGGCAGCCCAAGAGCTTTCCCTAACCCAGGGTGCGGTCTGCCGACAGATCGCCAGCCTTGAAGAGTTCCTCGGGGTGGAACTTTTCCGGCGTTCACGACGGGGCGTCAAGCTCACTGAGGCCGGGCTGTCCTACAGCCGCCGGGTCGCTACACAACTGGACGCAGTGGAGCGCGACACACTTTCAGTGATGGGCCAGCAGGGGGCCAACGTCATCGAACTGGCAGTGGTTCCGACCTTCGGGACGCAGTGGTTATTGCCACGCCTGAAGGACTTCCAGCAGCAGCACCCCGAAGTCACGGTCAACCTGACCAACCGCACGCGCCCCTTCCTCTTTGCCGACACCCCCTTCGACGCCGCCATCTACTTTGGCGACGCCGATTGGTCGGGTACCCAGTCTCACCGGCTGATGGGCGAAAACCCGATGCCGGTGTGCAGCCCGGCAATGCTCGGCAAGCAGCAAGAGTTGAGCGCCGAGGCCATAGCCGAACTACCCCTGCTGCAGCAGACCACGCGGCCTTACGCCTGGCGGCAATGGTTCAATTCACAGCAGCTGAATATCCCCCGCGACATGACAGGCCCGCGCTACGAGCTATTCTCCATGCTCGCCCAGGCCGCCATGCACGACATGGGTATCGCCTTGATTCCGCCCTTCCTTATCCAGCGCGAGCTGGCCGAAAGACGCTTGGTCATTGCCAACCCCCAGGCACTCTCGAGCATCAAGGCGTATTACCTGATGATTCCCGAACGCAAAGTGGAATCGGCCTCTTTACGGGCTTTTCGCGACTGGCTGGTGAACCAGGCAAACAGCTACAACCTTGAAAAATAAAGGCTCACAACCAATAGTTGACCTCGTAGTCAAATAAATCAAAGCCCTACAGATATAACTATTTGTCGCATTTTCACAGACTGTACCGACACCTTGAACAATCGTTCTACAAGCGCCTAACCACGCGGCTTGTAGGGTTTATTCAAGGGCAATGTAAGACTATTCATGTCACGGATGAGAAAAATCTTATTTTCCATGGTAAAGCCTTGAAAGGCACGGCTTACAAGGCTTTAACCTGGTACGTTGCGACATTCGGTCACGGGGTGACTTGTAGTTAATTTTCCGTCACTAGTCAGAATCCCTTGAAGGCCTCAAAGTTCGCCTGCAAAATGCCGCGCCCCGCTGTGATTTCAGCGGGATCGTGCTGATCGGCCGCCCCAGCCGCACCCTCCGAAGTGCGCTGGCCTTCTAAGAAAGATCGAAAGCAATAAGATCAAGCAGGAGATTTGACGTGCACATTGGTGTTCCTCTCGAAACCCAGACGGGTGAAACACGGGTTGCTGCAACCCCGGAAACCATCAAGAAGCTGATCGGCCAGGGTCATAAAGTCACTGTGCAAAGCGGCGCCGGCATTAACGCCAGCGTGGTCGACAGTGCCTATGAAGCGGCAGGAGCCACCATTGGCAGCGCCAACGATGCCTTTGGCGCCGAGCTGATTCTCAAGGTCGTGGCGCCCAGCGACAGCGAACTGGCGCTGATCAAGAGCGGCACCGTGCTGGTGGGCATGCTCAATCCGTTCAGCAATGACACCATCGCCAAGCTGGCCGAGCGCGGGATCACCGCCTTCGCCCTGGAAGCCGCACCCCGCACCTCCCGGGCCCAGAGCCTGGACGTGCTGTCGTCCCAGGCCAACATCGCCGGCTACAAGGCCGTGCTGCTGGCTGCCCACTACTATCCGCGCTTCATGCCGATGCTGATGACCGCCGCCGGTACGGTGAAGGCTGCCCGGGTGCTGATTCTCGGCGCCGGTGTTGCCGGCCTGCAGGCCATCGCCACGGCCAAGCGCCTGGGTGCGGTGATCGAAGCTTCGGACGTGCGTCCGGCAGTGAAGGAGCAGATCGAATCCCTGGGCGCCAAATTCGTCGACGTGCCTTACGAGACTGACGAAGAGCGCGAGTGCGCCGTCGGTGTCGGCGGTTACGCGCGCCCCATGCCGGCCAGCTGGATGCAGCGCCAGGCTCAGGCCGTGCACGAACGCGCCAAACAGGCCGATATCGTCATCACCACCGCGCTGATTCCGGGCCGCAAGGCACCGACCCTGCTGAGCGCCGATACCGTGGCCCAGATGAAGCCCGGTTCGGTGGTCATCGACCTGGCAGCCGCTCAGGGCGGCAACTGCCCACTGACTGTGGCTGACCAGGTCGTAGTCGAGCACGGCGTGACCATCGTCGGCCCGACCAATCTGGCCGGGGCAGTGGCTGCCGACGCCTCGGCGCTGTATGCGCGCAACCTGCTGGACTTCCTGAAGCTTGTCTTCACCAAAGAAGGGCAGTTCGAAGTCAACCTCGAAGACGACATCGTCGCCGCGTGCCTGATGTGCCGCGACGGCCAAGTCATCCGCAAAAACGCCTAAGCAGGGATTCAGACGATGGAAGAGCTTATCTCCCCCGGTATCTACAACCTGATCATCTTCGTGCTGGCGATCTATGTCGGTTACCACGTGGTCTGGAACGTTACACCCGCACTGCACACCCCCCTGATGGCAGTGACCAACGCCATTTCCGCGATCGTCATCGTCGGCGCCATGCTGGCTGCCGCCCTGACCGTGACCCCGCTGGGCAAGACCATGGGCACCCTGGCCGTGGCCCTGGCCGCGGTCAACGTGTTCGGTGGCTTCCTGGTGACCCGTCGCATGCTGGAAATGTTCAAGAAGAAAGCGCCCAAAGCCGTGAAAGAAGAGGTGCAGAAATAATGAGCATGAACCTGGTAACAACCCTCTATCTGATCGCCTCGGTGTGCTTTATCCAGGCGCTCAAGGGCCTTTCGCACCCGACCACGTCCCGCCGCGGCAACCTGTTCGGCATGCTGGGCATGGCCCTGGCGGTACTGACCACCATCGGCCTCATCTATAAGCTGGGCGCGGAACTGGCGACCGCCGGCATCGGCTATGTCATCGTTGGCCTGCTGATCGGTGGTACCGCCGGTTCGATCATGGCCAAGCGCGTCGAGATGACCAAGATGCCGGAACTGGTGGCCTTCATGCACAGCATGATCGGCCTGGCCGCGGTGTTCATCGCCATTGCCGCCGTGGTCGAGCCTCAGTCCCTGGGCATCGTCAAGCACCTGGGCGACGCGATCCCCGCCGGTAACCGCCTGGAGCTGTTCCTTGGCGCAGCCATCGGTGCCATCACCTTCTCCGGTTCGGTGATCGCCTTCGGCAAGCTGTCGGGCAAGTACAAGTTCCGCCTGTTCCAAGGCGCACCGGTACAGTTCGCCGGGCAGCACAAGCTCAACCTGGTACTGGGCCTGGCCACCCTCGGCCTGGGCGTGACCTTCATGGCCAGCGGCAACCTCGGTGCTTTTGCCCTGATGCTGGCCCTGGCCTTCGTCATGGGCGTACTGATCATCATCCCGATCGGCGGCGCCGACATGCCGGTAGTGGTGTCGATGCTCAACAGCTACTCGGGCTGGGCGGCAGCGGGGATCGGCTTCTCCCTGAACAACTCGATGCTGATCATCGCCGGCTCCCTGGTGGGCTCCAGCGGCGCAATCCTCTCCTACATCATGTGCAAGGCGATGAACCGTTCGTTCTTCAACGTCCTGCTCGGCGGTTTCGGCAACACAGCCGATACCGGCGGCCCGGCAGGTTCGAAGGAAGCACGCCCAGTGAAATCCGGTTCAGCCGACGATGCGACCTTCCTGCTGACCAACGCCGATACCGTGATCATCGTCCCCGGCTACGGCCTGGCGGTGGCACGCGCCCAGCACGCGCTGAAAGAGCTGACCGAGAAGCTGACCCACCGCGGCGTGACCGTGAAATACGCGATCCACCCTGTAGCGGGGCGCATGCCCGGCCACATGAACGTCTTGCTGGCCGAAGCCGAAGTGCCTTACGACCAGGTGTTCGAGATGGAAGACATCAACTCCGAGTTCGGCCAGGCCGACGTGGTGCTGGTGCTGGGCGCCAACGACGTGGTCAACCCGGCGGCGAAGAACGATCCTAAGTCGCCGATTGCCGGCATGCCGATTCTCGAAGCCTTCAAGGCCAAGACCATCATCGTCAACAAGCGCTCCATGGCCAGCGGCTATGCCGGCCTGGACAACGAACTGTTCTACCTGGACAAGACCATGATGGTCTTCGGCGACGCCAAGAAGGTCATCGAAGACATGGTCAAAGCCGTCGAATAAAGCTGCTGTAGCGCAATACCCAAAACCTCAGCCTTTAGTAGGCTGGGGTTTTTTATTTACTCCATAAAGCCGACAGAAGGCTCTAGATCAGGGCCTTTCATTCGACCTTTGTCGCGCGGTGTTTTTTTTTGAAATCACTAGACTGCGCTTCTTGCTTCCGTTGCCCGAGATAACAATCCATGTACCGTGATCGTATCCGCTTGCCTTCGTTGTTGGATAAGGTGATGAGCGCCGCTGACGCTGCCGCTCTGATTGAGGACGGCATGACCGTCGGCATGAGCGGCTTCACCCGCGCCGGTGAAGCCAAGGCCGTGCCCCATGCCCTGGCCGAACGGGCCAAGGTAACGCCACTGAAAATCAGCCTGATGACCGGCGCCAGCCTGGGCAACGACCTGGACAAGCAACTCACCGAAGCTGGCGTGCTGGCCCGGCGCATGCCGTTCCAGGTGGACAGCACCCTGCGCAAGGCGATCAACGCCGGCGAAGTGATGTTCATCGACCAGCACCTGTCGGAAACCGTCGAACAACTGCGTAACCAGCAGCTAAAGCTGCCGGACATTGCAGTGATCGAAGCGGTCGCCATCACTGAACAGGGCCATATCGTGCCGACCACCTCGGTGGGCAACTCCGCCAGCTTCGCGATCTTCGCCAAGCAGGTGATCGTCGAGATAAACCTGGCGCACAACCCGAACCTGGAAGGCCTGCACGACATCTATATCCCGACCTATCGCCCGACCCGTACACCGATTCCCCTGGTGAAGGTCGACGATCGCATCGGCAGCACGGCGATTCCGATCCCTGCGGACAAGATCGTCGCCATCGTCATCACTAATCAGTCGGATTCGCCGTCCACGGTTTCCACCCCGGACAGCGAGACCCAGGGCATCGCCAACCACCTGATCGACTTTCTCAAGCAGGAAGTGGATGCCGGGCGCATGAGCAACAAGCTCGGCCCGCTGCAGGCCGGTATCGGCAACATCGCCAACGCGGTGATGTGCGGCCTGATCGAGTCGCCATTCGAGAACCTGACCATGTACTCCGAAGTACTGCAGGACTCGACCTTCGACCTGATCGACGCCGGTAAGCTCAGCTTCGCCTCAGGCAGCTCCATCACCCTGTCGAGCCGGCGCAACGCCGACGTGTTCGGCAACCTGGAACGCTACAAGGACAAGCTGGTGCTGCGTCCGCAGGAGATCTCCAACCACCCGGAAGTGGTGCGCCGCCTGGGTATCATCGGCATCAACACCGCGCTGGAGTTCGATATCTACGGCAACGTCAACTCCACCCACGTCTGCGGCACGCGGATGATGAACGGCATCGGCGGCTCCGGCGACTTCGCCCGCAACGCGCACCTGGCGATCTTCGTCACCAAGTCGATCGCCAAGGGCGGGGCGATTTCCAGCGTGGTGCCGATGGTCAGCCACGTGGACCACACCGAGCATGACGTCGACATCCTGGTGACCGAGATCGGCCTGGCGGACCTGCGCGGCCTGGCGCCGCGGGAGCGGGCCCGGGTGATCATCGACAACTGTGTGCATCCTTCCTACCGCGACGCACTGAATGACTACTTCACCAAGGCCTGCGCCTTGGGTGGTCACACGCCGCATATCCTGCGTGATGCCCTGAGCTGGCACATCAACCTGGAAGAAACCGGGAAAATGCTCGTCGAGTAATTGATACAGTTGGCAGCTGACGCAAACACAGTTTCGTCAGCTCGCCGGCCGCTCGCCAATGTCCGCCAAAAACTGTACTGCTGTACCGGTATTTTCCCCGCCTAAAACCACTTACCTCCCATCAAAAAGCACCAAAATGCACCATAAAGGTGCTGACAGGTACAGTTGCGCCTTTTCCGAACAGTACAGCCCCTATAAACAGTTAACTGGTCCTTCACAATACAGGTGAACTGTATCTACAGAGTCTTGCGCGGGAAGAGGATCATGGGCACCAGTTAAACCACTACCTGATCCCGCCACAAGCGGAAGGATGTCAACCATGGAACGTACACTCAGTTCCGAACTGTTCTTCGAAGACAAAGCTGAAAAAACCCAGGCTTCCCTGCCTCTGCGCGTTATCGCCAACCTGATGCTGTGGCAGCGCCGCATCTCCAGCCGCCATCAACTGGCTCGCCTGGATTCGCGTCTGCTGGCCGATGCCGGGATCAGCGAAGCACAACGCTACGAAGAGCTGAGCAAGCCGTTCTGGCGCTAACTCAGCGTCGCTGGCCCTGACCCACCGGGTCCACCGCCAGCACCCCGAATTGCACACGACAAGACCCGTCGCGGGAAACCGCGACGGGTCTTGTCGTTCTGGCCGCGGAAAACGCGCTACACAGCTGAAATACAGCCCGCTTCATCGTGACAGGTACAGTTTTATAAAACATAACAATTAACCAGTACAATTTAGTTCGAGTGTATCTGTATCACCGCATCGAACCGCCGCACCATGAGGTTGCAGCCAGCTCATCGCTCGGCTGCTCATGGAGGCAAGCATCATGCACTCGTCCCCTGGCTCCAACCTTCACTGCACGCCCTTCAAGCGCTGGCTCACGGCGCTCGCCAACACACGGGAGCGGGACCGCACCCGTCACTTGCTGGCACAAATGGATGAACGACAACTCTCGGACAGCGGCATCAGCCACAGCGATCGGGCAGCGGAACTGCACAAACCCTTTTGGCGCTGAGGCCTGCCGCAACGCTGTGCGAATGGGGCCGCTGAGCCTAATATCTGAGGCGACGTGGCGATTTTCATTCGAACTGCGTCAGAGCAATCAGACACAGCACCTCGCAGTGGCTGCCCGGCGTCTCACTCAGCGCCCTTAAATTGTCTGTTCATTCACAGGAGTTACCCATGTCCCGTCTCCGCCTGCTCAGCGCCGCCGCCCTGCTGGCCCTGGCTGCCAATGCCCACGCCACCAGCCTGATCGTGACCACCGACGCCATTGTCGGCGCGCTCAAGGCCACCACCGACGCCACCTCCGATGCCACTTCTTCCCTGCGTGACAACAAGATTGTCCGTGCCGCCCGGGATGATGCCGCCAGTTTCGTCGCCACCGACGGCGCCATTCGCGGGGTAAAACTGGAAAGCGCACTTGCCCACATTCGCCAGCAAGCGCCTCAGTTGCAGGCCTCTGATGCACAGCTGGCCCAGGCCATCCTGGCAATCTGAAGCGTCTCGGTTTCAGGTGCCCCGCGCACCTGAAACCCTCTGCGCTGGTCCTCCAAGGGGCATTGCGCTAGCCTTGGCGCTGGTTTTCAGCTGTCGAGACTCTTGGGTTTGTTCCGTATTCCGCTTTCCGCTCCCGTATTGATCGCCGCCTGTTGGGCCGGTTCGGTGCAGGCATTCGACCTCACCACCCAAAGCCTGGTTGTCACCGTCTATGCGACAGGCCAGGTGACCTCGGCGCCCTTCGACCATAAACTGCTGCTTGCTGCCCAGGATGACGCCGCTGCCTTCGTGGCAACCGACGGCCAACTGCGCGGCGCCCGCCTGGAGTCTGCGCTGGAATACCTGCGCCAGGACCCGGCAAAACTTCATGCCAGCGACCTTGAACTGGCGCAGGCAATTCTCGTCCAATAACCATCCCTGTTCTTCCGGAGTCGTTCCATGCGTAGCCCGCTGATTGCCGCCACCCTTGGCCTGCTGTTGTTGGCCGACGTGGCCCAGGCACACACCCTGGTGGCCACCAGTAACATCATCGTCCGCGCCTCCGGCCGCACGATCGATTTCACCTCGGACACCACCACTTCGATCCGTGACTCCAAAGTCGTGCGCGAAGCCCACGACGATGCCGCCAGCTTCGTCGCCAGCAACGGTGATATCCGCGGCGCGCAACTTGAAGCGGCGTTCAATGCCCTGCGCACGCAGCTGCCAGAAGCCCGCGACGCCAGCGACCAGGTGCTTGCCGAAGCCATCCTGGCCCTGTGAAACCACTCCTAGCCTGGCTGCTGGCCGGGACCCTGGGGCTGCTCTGCGGCACCGCCCAGGCCGACCTGCAACTGCGCCTCAAGACCGATGGCTTGAGCCCGGCGCAGCAACACGCCAGCCAGGCGCTGCTGGATGAAGCGATGCAGGCGTTGCCGCCGCGTTTCATCCAGCAACTGGATCGCACCATTGATGTCGGCTGGACCGACCGGATGCCCGACAACGCCTATGGCGAGGCATCCCTGGTGTCGGAACTGGACCTCAACCGAGCCTTGCTGCCCAGCCTGACCGACGGCTCCGCCGCCACCCAGAAGACCAGCCGCCCCCATGGCACCGTGCGCCGGGAAATGCTCGCCACGGTACTCCATGAACTGACCCACATTTATGATCGCGCGCGTTTGTGGCCCGGTGCCGAGCGTAGCCTGATCCAGCGCTGCACCCGCAAGAACAGCACCTCCGGGCTGATCGGCCTGCCGGATGAGTGTCGCGGCCAGAATGACCGGCGCTTCACCCTCAGCGATGATCCACGGCTGCTGGATTTGGCCGGTTGGCCGCAATACGTCGGCCGCCGTGGCGAACGCGAGCAGCACAACCGTCAGGTCGCCCGCAGCCCGGACATCTACGAGATCACCAACCCGAAGGAATTCGTCGCGGTGAACATGGAGTACTTCCTTCTCGATCCGAGCTACGCCTGCCGCCGCCCGGCGCTGTACCGCTATTACCAGGAACATTTCGGCTGGGCGCCGGCCGCCAAGGACAGCTGCGCCAAGTCCTTCGCCTTCCTCAACGCCGGCAACGACTTCGCCAAGACGCCCCTGGGGCAGGTGGACCCGGAGCGGGTCTACGCGGTGGATTACCTGCTGGCCGAAGCCAACCAGAACTGGGTCAGCCGCTGGGGCCACAGCATGCTGCGCCTGGTGATCTGCGCCCCGGGCCGCCCCCGCGGGCCGGATTGCCGGCTGGACCTGGACCAGCACCTGGTGCTGTCCTACCGCGCCTTCGTTGGTGACGTGCAGCTCTCCAGCTGGGACGGCCTGGTGGGCAAGTACCCTTCGCGGCTGTTTGTCCTGCCGCTGTCCCAGGTGATCGACGAGTACACCAAGACCGAGCTGCGCAGCCTGGCCTCGGTACCGTTGAAGCTGTCACGCAGCGAGATCGAGGAAGTGGTGGAGCACGCCGCCGAGATGCATTGGAGCTACGACGGCAACTACTACTTCCTGTCCAACAACTGCGCAGTGGAAAGCCTCAAGCTGCTGCGCAGCGGCAGCAACAACAAGCAACTGATCGGCCTCGACAGCATCATGCCCAACGGCTTGCTGGAGGTGCTCAAGGGCAGGGGGCTGGCGGACACCAGCGTGCTCGACGACCCGCGCGAAGCGCTGCGCCTGGGGTATCGCTTCGACTCCTTCCGCGACCGCTACCAGGCGATGTTCGAGGTGATCAAGAAGCGCCTGCCGATCAAGCAGGCCAGCGTCGAAGACTGGCTGTCGCTGAGCGCCGAGGAACGCCGGCACTGGTTCGACCAGGCCGACCTGCGCACCAGCGCCGCCTTGCTGCTGCTGGAGCAGGCCAGTTATCGCCGGCAACTGCTGCTGGCTCAGGACGAGGTCAAGCAGCGCTACCTGGGGGCTCGCGAGCTGAAAAATGGTGGTATGGAGCAGGCCAACAAGACCCTGCAGCAGATCCTCGCCAACAGCGGCTTCCTCAGCCGCCCGGCAGAATTGCTGGGCAGCGGTGGCTACGGCCTGCCTCAGCCCGCTGAATGGCAACGCCTGGAGTCCGAGAGCAGCCAGCGGCAAAAGCAACTGCAATCCTTGACCGGTGACCTGGACAAGGAAGTGCGAGCCCTGCTGGAACCGGCCCGAGCGGCGGAAATCGCCGCCAACGAGGCCAACCTGAAGCTGGTGGGCGAGCATCTGCGGACGCTGCACAAGGCGGCAGGCGGCCTGGAACTGCCGTAGCGCTGCCAAGCCCGCGAGGCTGCGAAAAGGACCGAAGGGCCTTGCTGGGCGGTCTGCGCGCTCGTGCGCAGCCTGCGGCAGCGGCTACAGGGTTTCCTGCGGTTCTTGCGGCAGGTGCTCGTCCAGATGCAACCAGGGCAGGCGGCTGTCGGTCCAGATATGCCGGTCTGCAGAAGCCAGTTCCGGGTGATCCAGGGTGGCGATGGTGACATCGATGCTGTCTGGGCTCAGGTGGGTGATCAGCGCCAAATGAGCACCACAGTTGCCGCAGAAATAGCGCGCACAACCTCCAGATGAGTCGTACCGGGCGGGAACGCCTTCCAGCCATTCGAAAGCCGAGGCGGGCAGGGTGATCCAGGTGGTCACCAGACCGCCACTGACCCGACGGCAGATCGAGCAATGGCAGTGGGCGATGTCCCGCAACGGGCCGCTGAACTGGTAACGCAGCCGCCCGCAGTGGCAGCCTCCGGTGTGCAACTCTCTCATGTGCATGTCTCCCTGGCGCCGATAGCCATCACTTTATGCCGCTGGTCGCCTGCTGCAACATCCGTTCGTTCCTTTCAGCGACGAAAGCTGGCTGAAAGCTTCCCCCATTAGGATCGCCTCCACTACCGGCAACAGACCGGTTGGCCACAGCGGGCGTTTCTCGCGCTCCCGGCCCTATTAACAACAACAATGGTGATTCTGATGTCCGCTCCTACCCGCCTGTTCGCTGCAACTCCTCCCGTACGCCTCGTGCTTGCCGTTCTGCGCTGATCCCACCCGGTTCGCCATTCCCTAGCCGCGCTACGCCTGGAGTAATCCCATGCTGACTTTCCTTGGCTTTGCCATGGTCATCACCTTCATGTTCCTGATCATGACCAAGCGCCTGTCGGCGCTGATCGCCCTGATCATCGTGCCCATCCTGTTCGCCCTGTTCGGCGGGTTCGCGCCGAAGATCGGCCCGATGATGCTCGAAGGCATCACCAAGCTCGCGCCCACCGGCGTGATGCTGATGTTCGCCATTCTGTATTTCGCCCTGATGATCGACTCCGGCCTGTTCGACCCCGCCGTGCGCAAGATCCTCAAGCTGGTCAAGGGCGACCCGTTGAAGGTCTCGGTGGGCACTGCGGTACTGGCCCTGGTGGTGTCCCTGGACGGTGACGGCGCCACCACCTACATGATCTGCGTGGCCGCCATGCTGCCGCTGTACAGCCGCATCGGCATGAGCCCGCGAATCATGGCCGGCCTGATCATCCTCGCCGGCGGGGTGATGAACATGACCCCCTGGGGCGGCCCGACCGCCCGCGCGGCCAGCGCCCTGCACGTGGACCCGTCGGACATCTTCGTGCCCATGATCCCGGCCATGCTGGCCGGCGTGGTGGCGATCCTGGCGATCGCCTACATGTACGGCAAGCGGGAAAGGGCGCGCCTGGGTGAATTGCACCTGGCGGGCGACGAGATCGACCACAGCGAGATCAGCGTGTCGCAGTACCCCGACGCTCGTCGTCCGAAGCTGATCTGGTTCAACGGCGCCCTGACCTTCGCCCTGATGTGCGCGCTGATCGCCGGGCTGCTGCCGTTGCCGGTGCTGTTCATGGTGGCCTTCAGTATCGCCATGATCGTCAACTATCCCTGCCTGCAGCAGCAGAAGGATCGGGTCGCGGCCCACGCCGGCAGCGTGCTGGCGGTGGTCGGGCTGATCTTCGCGGCGGGCATCTTCACCGGCATCCTGTCCGGCACCGGCATGGTGGATGCCATGTCCAAGAGCCTGCTGGCGGTGATCCCGGAAGCCCTGGGGCCGTACCTGGCGGTGATTACCGCGCTGGTGAGCATGCCGTTCACCTTCTTCATGTCCAACGATGCCTTCTACTACGGCGTGCTGCCGGTACTGGCCGAAGCCGCCAGCCACTACGGCATCACCGCGGTGGAAATGGCCCGTGCGTCGATCGTCGGCCAACCCGTGCACTTGCTCAGCCCGCTGGTACCCTCGACCTACCTGTTGGTGGCCCTGGCCGGTATCGAGTTCGGCGATCACCAGCGCTTCACCCTCAAGTGGGCAGTGCTGGTCTGCCTGTGCATAATGTTCGCCGCTTTGCTGATGGGGATTTTTCCGCTGTTCAGCACTCTATAAAAGCAATGCTTCTGCGCCCGGGCCGGCCTCACGGCCCGGGCTATAACACTCGCTCAAAGGAATACACATGGAATGGCTGACCAACCCGGAAATCTGGGTTGCCTTCTTTACCCTGACTGCCCTGGAGATCGTCCTGGGCATCGACAACATCATCATGATCTCGATCCTGGTCAGCCGCATGCCCAAGCACATGCAGGCGCGCACGCGGATCTTCGGTCTGGCGCTGGCGATGGTCACGCGCATTCTGTTGCTGCTGTCGATCACCTGGGTCATGCGCCTCACGGCCGACCTGTTCGTGGTCTTCGGCCAGGGCATTTCCGGGCGTGACCTGATCCTGTTCTTCGGTGGCCTGTTCCTGCTGTGGAAAAGCTCCCAGGAGATGTACCACGCCCTGGAAGGCGAGGACGAAACCATTGATGAGCCCAAGGGCAAGGGCGGCAACTTCCTCTACACCATCATCCAGATCGCCATTATCGACATCGTCTTCTCCCTGGATTCGGTGATCACCGCCGTGGGCATGGTTTCCCATGTGCCGGTCATGGTGGCGGCCATCATCGTCGCGGTGCTGGTGATGATGCTGGCGGCCGGGACCATCAGCGAATTCATCGACAAGCACCCGTCGCTGAAAATGCTCGCGCTGTCCTTCCTGCTGGTGGTGGGTACGGTCCTGATCGCCGAAGCCTTCGAAGTGCACGTGCCAAAAGGCTACGTCTACTTCGCCATGGCCTTCTCCCTGGCGGTGGAAGCCATCAACATCAAGATGCGCACCGCCATCGCGAAAAAGAAAAAACAGCAGGACCCGGTGAAACTGCGCAAGGACGTTCCTGGTCAATAATCCGGGAATGCGCTGAATGGAAAAGGGGCTCTCGAGCCCCTTTTCTGCGTCTGCAGGAAGCTGTTTTCATGACAGTTTTGTTTCAATCGCCGGTTTGGCTATGCGATGCTGGCGCCTCGTGCGTTAGCCAACTACAGCTTAAGTACATAACGTAGAACGTCGCGCAACAACGTCCACTCGCCCCGCTTGGGGCACTTCACCCCAGGGGGGGCCTCTATGCTGACCCTGCTCAATCTGCTTTCCGCCGTGGCCCTGCTGATCTGGGGTACGCATATCGTCCGTACCGGCATCCTGCGGGTCTACGGCTCCAACCTGCGCCACGTGATCGGCCAGAACATGGCCAGGCGGCCACTGGCGTTCATTGCCGGGATCCTGGTCACGGCCATGGTCCAGAGCAGCAACGCCACGGCGATGCTGGTGACGTCCTTTGTCGGCCAGGGCCTGATGGCGCTGACCCCGGCGCTGGCCACCATGCTCGGCGCCGACGTCGGTACCGCGCTGATGGCCCGAGTACTGACCTTCGACCTGTCCTGGCTGTCGCCGCTGCTGATCTTTCTCGGGGTGATCTTCTTTCTCTCGCGCAAGCAGACCCGCGCCGGCCAGCTGGGCCGGGTCGGCATCGGCCTGGGGCTGATCATCCTGGCCCTGCAACTGATCGTCGAAGCCGCGGCCCCCATCACCCATGCCCAGGGCGTGAAGGTCCTGTTCGCCTCGCTGACCGGCGATATTCTCCTGGATGCGCTGATGGGTGCGGTGTTCGCCATGGTGTCCTATTCCAGCCTGGCGGCGGTGCTGCTCACCGCGACCCTGGCCGGCGCCGGGGTCATCAGCCTGCCGGTGGCCATCGGCCTGGTGATCGGCGCCAACATCGGCAGCGGGGTGCTGGCCTTCCTCAGCACCAGCATGCAGAACGCCGCCGGGCGCCAGGTCGCGCTGGGCAGCCTGCTGTACAAGCTCATCGGCCTGCTGCTGATCATCCCGGTGCTCGACCCACTGGCCCACTGGATGGACAGCCTGGACCTCAGCCCCCAGGAAGTGGTGATCGGCTTCCACCTGCTGTACAACACCGCCCGCTGCCTGTTGCTGCTGCCCACTGTCGGCCCCATGGCCCGGCTCTGCGCCTGGCTGCTGCCGGAGCGCCCCCAGGAAAACGGCCGCGCTCGCCCGCGGCACCTGGACCCAACCGCCCTGGCCACGCCGAGCCTGGCCCTGGCCAACGCCGCCCGCGAAACCCTGCGCATCGGTGACCTGATCGACAGCATGCTGGAGGCGATGCGCGACGCGCTGCAGGGCAAGCAGACCGCCATCACCCAGGAGTTGCGCGCCCTCAGCGACGACGTCGAAGCGCTGTACAGCGCCATCAAGCTGTACCTGGCGCAGATGCCCCGGGAAGACCTCAGCGACCAGGACAGCCGGCGCTGGGCCGAAATCATCGAACTGGCGTTCAACCTCAAGCTGGCCAGCGATCTGATCGAACGCATGCTGCGCAAGGTCCAGCAGCAGAAGACCTCCCAGCGCCGCTCCTTCTCCGAGGTTGGCCTGGAAGAGTTGACCGGGCTGCACGCGCAACTGATCGCCAACCTGCGCCTGGGGCTCTCGGTGTTCCTGAGCGCCGACCCGGAAAGCGCGCGCCAGCTGCTGCGGGAAAAACGCCGTTTCCGCGCCCAGGAGCGGCGCCTGGCCCACGCCCACGTCAGCCGCCTGCAACGCAAGATCGTCCAGAGCATCGAGACCAGTTCCCTGCACTTGGAGCTGATCGCCGACATGAAGCGCCTCAACTCCCTGTTCTGCAGCAGTGCCTACGTGGTTCTGGAAACCTCGGACACCGGCGCGCTGGAGGTCGAAGAGATGGCTGACATCACTCATTCACCCTGAACGTCCACAGTCCCACGAAGTCTGTAGAACTTACGCACGCCGTAAGGAAGCTTGTTATGCGTTGTCTGTTATTCGCCTGCCTGTTGCTGGGCAGTGCACAAGGATGGGCCCTGGATCGTTTCCAGGTCGAAGGCTACACCCTGCCCAATGGCCTGCAACTGCTGCTCAAGCCCGGCAGCGAACGCGGCCACGTGGCGATCCGCCTGGTGGTGGGAGTGGGCCTGGACGACTTCGCCTGTGCCGACAAGGAGTTGCCGCACCTACTGGAACACCTGCTGTTCAGCGGCGTGGATGACAGCGGGGAAGGCGGCCTGGAAGAACGCATGCAGGCCCTGGGCGGCGAATGGAATGCCTACACCAGCAATGCCGACACCACCTTCGTCATCGAGGCCCCGGCGCGCAACCAGCGCAAGGTCCTGGACCTCTTGCTGTCGCTGCTGACCCATACCCGCCTGGACGACAACGCCGTGGCCGCGGCCAAGCAAGTGGTGGAACGCGAAGGCGGGGGTCACTATTCGCACCTGCAACGCTGGCTCGACCGCCAGGACCTGGGACACAAGGCAGGCAACCAGCTGGCGGTGGAACTGGGGCTCAAATGCGCCGAGCGCGCCGAGGTCGGGAACCTGACCCTGGCCCAGCTGGAGCAGGTACGCAAGGACTGGTACGCCCCCAACAACATGACCCTGATCGTGGTGGGCGAGCTCGATCGCCTGCTACCGGCCTACCTGGAGCGCACCTACGGTGCCCTGGAGCCGGTGGAGCCCAGCGAACACCCCGACCTGCCGCAGATCCAGGGCACCGCCGCCCCTGAGCGCACCCTGGTCCATGGCTGGGTAGGGCAGAGCGCGCAACTGCACTGGCTGTTTCCCGAGCCCGTGCTGGACCAGCAGCACGACGAGACCTTCGACCTGCTCAAGGACTACCTGGACTGGGCGCTGTATCGCCAACTGCGTCTTGAGCACGAATTGTCCTACGGCCCCTGGAGTGATCGGGAAGTCTTCGGTGGCGTGGGTTTTCTCAGCTTCAATGCCGACCTTGAGCGCGACGACCTGCCCCAAGCCCGGCAAGTGGTAGAGCAGCTCAAGGCACGGCTGCTCAAGGACGGCCTCGACCCGGCCACCTTCGCCCGCCTGAAACAGGCTGCCATCGATCGCCAGGCCTGGGCCGTGCAGGGCAACAGCGCCCTGGCGGACTATTACTGGAGCGCCCTCGGGGACTTCGACAACGGCCGCTTCAGCGACCCGGCCAAGCGCCTGAAAGCAGTGAGCCTGGAACAGGCCAACCTGGCCCTGCGCCAGCTGCTGCAGCAGCCGGGCTACCTGCGCATCGAACAACCGCTGCTCAGCGACGAACAACTGCTCTGGCTGATCGGCGGCCTGCTGGCCCTGGTCCTGCTCGGCAGCTTCGGCGTCTACCTGCTGCGCCGCCGGGCCCGCTGACCCATGGCCAGGGAGCTTGCTCCCGCCGGGCCGCGCAGCAGCCCCAGGGGCAGGGCAATGCGATCACCTTGGCCGGATTACCTCGCCAGCGCGTGCGCACCTGAGCAAGCTCCCTCGCCACGGGCCGCCGCCGACGTTATCCTGTCGCGGTTTTTCCTGCCCTGACTGTGATCCCCCCGATGCCGAACCTGACCCTCCTTATCCAGCGCATTCTCGAACTGATGAAGCGCTATCCGGGGATCATTGCGCTCGGCGGTTTCATCTCCGGGGTCGGCAGCTTCATCCTGGTGGACCGGCAACAGAGCCTGGCCTCGTGGATCGCCGTGATCCTGCTGGTGAGCTGGGTCTGGCTGATGCTGGAGAACAGCCTGACCCAGCTGTTCACCAAGGTCTTCAAGCGCGAGATCCCGCAGCCGCTGCTGCGCTATGCGACGCAGATGATCCACCAGGAAAGCCTGTTCTTCGTCCTGCCGTTCTTCTTCATCACCACCAGCTGGAACAGTGGCCAACTGGTGTTCACCGGCCTGCTCGGCGCCGCGGCGCTGATTTCCATCACTGACCCGCTGTACTACAAATGGCTGGCCCCGCGCCGCTGGCTGTTCCTGGCGCTGCACACCCTGACCCTGTTCGCCGCCTTGCTCACGGCCCTGCCGCTGATCCTGCACCTGACCACCGCCCAGAGCTTCAAGCTGGCCCTGGGCATCGCCATGCTCCTGTCCTTTCCGAGCCTGGCCTCGATCCTGCCGATCCGCAGCCTGCGCAGCGCCCTGACCGTGCTGGCCATTACCCTGGCCATCGGCAGCACCGGCTGGCTGCTGCGCTCCTGGGTACCGCCGGCCACCCTGTGGCTGACGGAGGATGCCATCAGCACCCAGCTCCAGGATCGCACCCCGGGCGACAGCCTGGAGCAGATCAGCACCGCCCAGGTACGCAGCACCGGCCTGTACGCCTACACCGCGATCAACGCCCCCCGGGGCCTGGACGAGCGCATTTACCACGTCTGGCAATTCAACGGCAGCGAGGTGGATCGCGTCGCCCTGGACATCCATGGCGGGCGCAAGGAAGGCTACCGTGCCTGGTCCCACAAGCAGAATTTCCCCGCCAACCCGGCGGGCGACTGGCAAGTGCGGGTGATCACCGAGGACGGCCAGGTGATCGGCGTGCTGCGCTTCGAGATCACCGCTCCAGATCAAGACGCGGCCAAGACCGGCGAGGCAAAGTAACCGGGATCGTGCTATTACGTAGCACTGCGAAATGGCCACACAAGCTCGGAGCTTATGACTAGCAGCGTGACGCCCGGCACCGCTCAACTGGACCTTGCCCACTCCCCGGCGCAATTGCGTATCGGCGGCGACTGGACGCTGGCGCACTACAGCGACCTCAAGCGCCTCAGCCAATCCCTGGACGGCCGCTACGACAGCAGCACCCATATCGACCTCAACGGCCTGGGCGCCCTGGACACCGCCGGCGCGTCGCTGCTGGTGGAGCTGCTGGGGGCCGAACGCCTGGGGCAGTCCGCCGAACACCCCGACTGCACCTTGTCCGCCGCCGACCGCGCGCTGCTGCACACGGTCTACACCTCGTTGAACGACTTCTGCGTACCGGTCAAGGAACCGGAGATCTCGGTCAGCGTGCAATTGCTTTCGCGCATTGGTAGCGCGGTCTACACCGTCTGGCAGGACACCCTGAAGGTCCTGGGCTTCATCGGCCTGATCCTGGAAACCCTGGCCCGCGGCCTGCTGCGCCCCAAGCGCTGGCGCATCACCCCGGTGGTGGCACACATCGAACAGACCGGCCTCGACGCGGCGCCCATCGTCGCCCTGCTGACCTTTCTGGTGGGCGCGGTGGTGGCCTTTCTCGGCGCCACCGTGCTGGCCAACTTCGGCGCCAGCATCTTTACCGTGGACCTGGTGGCATTTTCCTTCCTGCGGGAATTCGGCGTACTGCTCACCGCGATTCTCATGGCCGGGCGCACCGCCAGCGCCTTCACCGCGCAGATCGGCTCGATGAAGGCCAATGAAGAGATCGACGCCATCCGCACCCTGGGCCTGGACCCGGTAGAGCTGCTGGTGCTGCCTCGGGTCCTGGCCCTGCTGGTGTCGCTGCCGATGCTGACGTTCCTGGCGATGCTTTCGGGGATAGTCGGTGGCGCGGTGGTCTGCGCCCTGTCCCTGGATATCTCCCCGGCGATGTTCCTCTCGCTGCTGCATTCGGATATCGGCGTGAAGCACTTCCTGCTGGGCCTGGTGAAAGCACCGATCTTCGCCTTCCTGATCGCCGCCATCGGCTGCCTGGAAGGCTTCAAGGTCAGCGGCAGCGCCGAGTCGGTGGGCGCCCACACCACCTCCAGCGTGGTCCAGTCGATCTTCGTGGTGATCGTCATCGATGCCGTGGCCGCGCTGTTCTTCATGGAGATGGGCTGGTGAGCCGGCCGCCACGCGCGCCGGCGAAGGCGGTGATCGAGGTCCGTGGCCTGTGCAACCGCTTCGGCAAGCAGAGCGTGCACGAGAACCTCGACCTGGATGTGTACCAGGGCGAGATCCTCGGCGTGGTCGGCGGCTCGGGCAGCGGCAAGTCGGTACTGCTGCGCAGCATCGTCGGCCTGCGCCAGCCCAGCGAAGGCTCGGTGCGGGTATTCGGCCAGGACCTGCCAAGCCTGCCGGAACAGCAACGTTCGCTGATCGAACGACGCTTCGGCGTACTGTTCCAGAAGGGCGCGCTGTTCACCTCGCTGACCGTGACCGAGAACGTCGCCCTGCCATTGATCGAGCATGCCGGCCTGTCCCGTGCCGATGCCGAACACCTGGCGGCGGTCAAGCTGGCCCTGGCCGGCCTGCCGCTATCGGCGGCCGACAAGTACCCGGCCTCGCTCTCTGGCGGGATGATCAAGCGCGCTGCCCTGGCTCGGGCGCTAGCCCTGGACCCGGACATCCTGTTTCTCGACGAACCCACCGCCGGCCTCGACCCGGTGGGCGCCGCCGCCTTTGACCAGTTGATCCTGACCCTGCGCGATGCCTTGGGGCTTAGTGTGTTCCTGGTCACCCACGACCTGGACACCCTCTACACCATCACCGACCGTGTGGCGGTGCTGGCGCAGAAAAAGGTACTGGTGGCGGATGCCATCGATATCGTCGCCGAGACCGACGACGAATGGATTCACCAATACTTCCATGGCCCTCGCGGCCGCGCGGCCTACCAGGCCGCTACACAGACCAACGAGGGATGACATGGAAACCCGAGCCCATCATGTACTGATCGGCCTGTTCACCGTGATCGTGGTGGCCGGCGCCTTGCTGTTCGGCCTGTGGCTGGCCAAGTCCAGCGTCGACAGCGCCTTCCAGGACTACCAGATCGTCTTCAACGAGGCGGTCAGTGGCCTGTCCAAGGGCAGCTCCGTGCAATACAGCGGGATCAAGGTCGGTGATGTGGTCAACCTGCGCCTGGACCCCAAGGACCCGCGCCGGGTGCTGGCACAGATCCGCCTGGGCAGCGAGACGCCGATCAAGGAGGACACCCAGGCCAAGCTGGCCCTGACCGGCATCACCGGCACCTCGATCATCCAGCTCAGCGGCGGCACGCCGCAAAGCCCGACCCTCAAGGGCAAGGACGGCGAACTGCCCACCATCATCGCCTCACCGTCGCCCATCGCCCGCCTGCTGAACAACAGCAACGACCTGATGACCGGGGTCAACCTGCTGCTGCACAACGCCAACCGCATGTTCTCCCCGGACAACGTGGCCCGGGTCAGCAGCACCCTGGACAACCTGCAGAAGACCTCCGCCAGCATCGCCGAGCAGCGCGACGACCTGCGCCAGCTGATGCAGCAACTGGGCTCCATCAGCAAGCAGACCGGCGCCATGCTGGAACAGACCACCGCGCTGATGCGCAATGCCAACGGCCTGCTCAACGACCAGGGCAAGCAGATGTTCGGCAGCGCCGAGCACGCCATGCGCTCCCTGGAGCAAAGCAGCGCCACCCTGAACAAACTGCTGAGCGACAACCAGGACTCGCTGAACAACGGCATGCAGGGCCTCAACGGCCTGGCGCCAGCGGTCCGCGAGCTGCGCGAGACCCTGAGCTCGCTGCGGGCCATCACCCGGCGCCTGGAAGCCAACCCCGGCGGTTACCTGCTGGGTAACGAGAAGAACAAGGAGTTCACGCCATGAAGCGTGCCTATCGCCTGCTTGCCCCCATGGGCCTGAGCGCCGCCCTGGCCCTGACCGGAGCCTGCTCGATACTGCCCAAGGGCGAGCCGCTGGACATCTATCGGCTGCCGGTGGGCCAGGCCGGCGCCACGGCGCCGAACCAGGCCCTGCCGTGGTCCTTGCAGTTGCTCAAGCCCCAGGCCGGGGATGCGCTGAACAGCGCACGGATCGCGGTGATTCCCCAGGGCAACCTGATCAGCAGCTACAAGGCCTCGCGCTGGAGCGACCCGGCACCGATCCTGCTGCGCAACCGCCTGCTGGACGGCTTCCAACGCGATGGCCGGGTCCAGCTATTGAGCACCGATGACAGCAACCTGCAGACCGACCTGGCCCTGGGCGGCGACCTGCAAGCCTTCCAGACCGAATACCAGGGCAACGCCGCCCAGGTGGTGATCCGCCTGGATGCGCGGCTGATTCGTGGCTATGACCAGAAGATCCTCGCCAGCCGGCGCTTCGAAGTGCGCCAAGCGCTGGCTGAAACCGGGGTGCCGGCGGTGGTCACAGGATTTGGCCAGGCCGGCGATGCGCTGACCCGGCAAGTGGTGGATTGGGCAGTGGGGCAGGGCAATCGGGCGCTGAAACATTGAGAGCCCTTTCGCCGGCAAGCCGGCTCCTACAGAGGGAGTAGGAGCCGGCTTGCCGGCGAAGGCTCGCTCAACTCATCCAAAGAACCAGTAGCAAACCGCAATCGCCGCCACCACACCGGCGAATTCCGCCAGCAAGGCACAGCCCACGGCGTGCCGCACCCGCTGGATGCCTACCGCGCCGAAGTACACCGCCAGCACATAGAAGGTGGTTTCGGTACTGCCCTGGATGGTGGCCGCCACCAGGGCCGGGAAGCTGTCCACGCCCTGGGTCTGCATGGTCTCGATGAGCATGGCCCGTGCCGCACTGCCCGAGAACGGCTTGACCAGGGCAGTGGGCAAGGCGTCGACGAAACGTGTGTCCCAACCGGCCCACTCCACCAGATGACGAATGCCGTCGAGGCCGAAATCCAGGGCCCCGGACGCCCGCAGCACGCCGATGGCGCAGAGCA
This sequence comes from Pseudomonas sp. NFPP12, assembly GCF_900103205.1. NCBI lineage: Bacteria > Pseudomonadati > Pseudomonadota > Gammaproteobacteria > Pseudomonadales > Pseudomonadaceae > Pseudomonas > Pseudomonas sp. NFPP12. The sequence continues at coordinate 778,732 of NZ_FMWW01000005.1, read as the reverse complement.
TCGCGACCAGGTATGGCAAGAGGCTCTTGGCGACGTCGAAGCCCTCCTTGGCGCCCTCGACAAAGGCCTCGTAGACCTTGACCTTGCGCAGCGCGCCGACCACCAGGAACAGCATGATCAGCCCAAACAGCGTGAGGTTGCCGAGAATCGACGACAGGGACGCCAGGGCCGTGGCCGACAGGGTGGCCAGCAAGGCCATGAAGGCGCCCAGGGCCAGGGCCCCGGGAACCAGGTAGGCCAGTACCACCGGGTCCCACAGGCGCAGGCGCTGCATCACCGCGACCGACAGCAGGCCCACCAGGGTCGAGGCGCTGGTGGCCAGGAGAATCGGCAGGAACACCAGGGTCGGGTCCGCCGCGCCTTGCTGGGCGCGGTACATGAAGATGGTCACCGGCAGCAGGGTCAGGGACGAGGCGTTGAGCACCAGGAACAGGATCTGCGCATTGCTGGCAGTGGTGGCGCTGGGGTTGAGTTCCTGCAGGGCGCGCATGGCCTTGAGGCCGATGGGCGTGGCGGCGTTGTCCAGGCCCAGGCCGTTGGCAGCGAAGTTCAGGGTGATCAGGCCCAGGGCCGGGTGCCCCGGCGGCACTTCCGGCATCAGGCGCTTGAACAGCGGCCCCAGGACCTTGGCCAGCCACTCGACGATTCCAGCCTTCTCGGCGATGCGCAGAAAACCCAGCCACAGGGTCAGGGTGCCGAACAGCAGGACCATGACCTCCACCGACAGCTTGGCCATGGCGAAGATGCTTTCCACCATGGCAGCGAAGATCCCCGCGTTGCCACCCACCAGCCACTGCGCCAGGGCCGACACGGTTGCCACGATAAAGAAGCCAAGCCACAGGCCATTGAGCATCGGTCATACCCCTCGAAAGATGCGGCGAATGATAGCGGGGCGGGCAGAAACGACAAACCCCGGATTAACCGGGGCCTGTCATCTGTTGGGGCTGGATTGCCGCTGAAGGCGGTCTTCAGGCAGGTGAAGGGCTTGGGGCCTCTTCGCTGGCAAGCCAGCTCCTACACAATAGGCGCTTAGCCTTTGGACGCTTCGCCTGCTGGCAGTTTTTCCTTGCTGCGCCAGTGCGGCAGGGAGTTCCAGTAGCGCTGGCCCTTGGCGTCGTCGTACATGCCTTCCCAACGGGAGATGACCAGTACCGCCAGGGCGTTGCCGATCACGTTCAAGGCGGTACGCGCCATGTCCATCACACGGTCGACACCAGCGATGAAGGCCAGGCCTTCCAGAGGAATGCCGACGCTGCCCAGGGTGGCCAGCAGGACCACGAAGGACACGCCCGGAACCCCGGCGATACCTTTGGAGGTGACCATCAGGGTCAGCACCAGCAGCAGTTGCTGGCTGATGGACAGGTCGATGCCGTACAGCTGGGCGATGAAGATCGCCGCGATGCTCTGGTACAGGGTCGAACCGTCGAGGTTGAACGAGTAGCCGGTCGGCACCACGAAGCTGCAGATGGCTTTCGGCGCGCCGTAGGCTTCCATCTTCTCGATCACCCGCGGCAGCACGGTTTCCGAGCTGGCGGTGGAGTAGGCCAGGACCAGCTCATCCTTGAAGATGCGCATCAGCTTGATCACCGAGAAGCCGAACAGGCGGGCGATCAGGCCGAGGATCACGAAAGCGAAGAAGGCGATGGCCACGTACACCAGGATCACCAGCTTGGCCAGCGGCAGCAGGGAGGCGAAACCGAAGTTGGCGACGGTCACCGCGATCAGTGCAAATACGCCGATAGGGGCGTAGTTCATGATCATGTGGGTGACTTTGAACATGCTTTCCGAAACGCCCTGGAACATCTTCACCAGCGGTTCGCGCAGGTCGGACTGCAGGCTCGACAGGCCCAGGCCGAACAGCACCGAGAAGAAGATGATCGGCAGCATCTCGCCGCGGGCCATGGCCGCGAAGATGTTCGATGGAATCAGGTTGAGGATGGTCTCGATGAACGCGTGTTCATGCTGCACCTCGGCCGCAGTGGCCTGGTACTTGGAGATGTCCACGGTGCCCAGGGTGCTCATGTCGATGCCTGCGCCCGGATGGAACAGGTTGGCCAGCAGCAGGCCGACGACGATGGCGATGGTGGTCACGATTTCGAAGTAGATGATGGTCTTGAGGCCGATGCGCCCCAGTTTCTTCGCGTCACCGACACCGGCGATGCCGACGATCAGCGAGGAAATGACGATCGGGATCACGATCATCTTGATCAAGCGGATAAAGATATCGCCCGCAGGCTGCAGGACGTTGCTGATCCACCAGGCCTTTTCAGCACTGAAATGATTGAGCAGCGCGCCAATCGCAATCCCCAGGACCAGACCGATGAGGATCTGCCAGGCGAGGCTTAATTTTGCCTTCTTCATATCATTACCCTTACTTCAGTTGGACTCGGGCTGATGCGCGAACTGGAACGCTCAATGGCGGAAAAGTTTGTGCATCGGCCCCCGTATAAGGTCATCCCGAACGAGCATTTACGGCTCTCTGCGGGCGAAAAAAGGCGCAACTATTCCGATGCTAGGGAGGCACGTCTAATGCCGTAAACGCCTACCCTATGCCGAATCGGCATGAGTTTTTCCAAACAAAACGAGCGTCCCAACCGGTTCGAATACGACATTTCGGCAGGCAAAAATGCCGTGAAACGGCCATTTCAGGCGGCGTGCAGGCTTGTCGGAGGGGTCAGGAAAAAGGCTAAAAAAGTTTAGGATTGCTCTGATTCGGGCGCCCGGAAACGCTGCGCAATTCGCACAAAGTTTCTCGATATACGGTCGCAGAGAAACACCAGGAAACGTTTGATCGGAGTCAAAGGAAGATTTTTTCCCGCGCGAGCACGGAAATTGTCAGACGGACGGCTCTAGCACAGGACTTTGCCATTCAAGCACGCCGCAAGCTCATCAGGTCGGTGGCCGACCTGGGAGCTTGCGCCGCCGCTCTTTCCTGACCCGGCCCTTGCGGAGGCACTCCCTGTACCCCTAGGTCACTCCGATCACTCGTGGATCAGAACATCCCGGCCCCTTGGTCATGCACTCGCCCTCCTCGGGTGGTGCAACAGCCGAAAGCGCCAGGGCGGCCCTTTCGTCTATCTGTTATGCAATATCGGCAATTTGCACATCAGTACCAGTTCGGGTCCTTGCGCAACTGCTCGTGGAGCAGCGCTTGCATGCCGTCATCGGGTTTGCCGAGGAACCGATAATTGGCGTGGCGGGTCGGTGACTTGTCCGCGGGCAAACCCGCCGGCACGTCCACCAGCATCGCGTAGGCATGCTTCTTGTCGAAACTGAAGGCCACGATCAAACGCTGGTTCTGACAACTCTGGGCGGTTTCGCACAGAGGGCCCACCAGATACTGATCGCCGTCTTCGGTCATGGCATTCATCTGTTGCGGCGCATCACCCGAGAGGTTCATCACCCACTCGGGCAGGCGCTCCTCCTTGTGCACGACCCCCTGCCAGGTTTCACGAAACTGCGGGTCCGACCCCAGCAGCTGATTGGCTCGTGCCTGGCCATCATTGGCCGCCGACGCCAGGGCGCTGGCGCCCAGCAGCAGCGCGGCAGTCAATGTCTTCAACGAGAGACTCATGGTCAGCCTCGGCCTCGACGGCCAAAGAAGAACGAAGCGATGAACATCACCAGGAACACCACAAAGAGAATCTTGGCGATACCCGTGGCGGTGCCCGCGATACCACCGAAGCCCAGGACCGCAGCGACAATGGCAATGATCAGGAATGTGATTGCCCAGCTCAGCATGATGATTCTCCTTACTCTTCTATTAGTGGTGCTGCCTATGGAGCCAGCCCGGCGCCGCCGATTGCGGGCCCGGCCTTGGTGCTAGAACACCCAGCGTTCCTGACGTGGCGCGTCCGCGACCGGCTGTGCCTGGTCGACGGCCATCAGTTGCATGGGGGCCTGGTCGTTGAGCTGGCTGCTCACCGAACTGAAATGGGTCTGGGTGAAGTGATGAACCGGCACGCGCGGCGCAGGTGCCTGGCTGTCCTGCCAGCGCTGGAACTGTTGCCCGGCGATCAGGGTGACCAGCAACGCCAGAACGGCGAAGAGGCCTTGCTGGAGATGCAGTGGCGCAATACGCAATTGGGCAAGACGTTGGCGATTCATCCTGAAACTCCTCCCACACTGGTGGTGATGTTGTTATGGAAGCCACGGCCGGCGCTTCTCGATGAGAGGGATATTGCAGGCTGCATGCCAGCTTTTTCTTTGAAATTAAATTCAATAAAATCAAATACTTAAATCAAATTACCAAAAGCATTCCACACGCATACTGCACGATGCCCCCATGCCGGCCGTGCGAAATGCACGATGCCCCGGGAAAACAGTGAGCGTTTTTTGATCACAGGGGGAACTTTGATGAATGGCCAATAGCCTGATACAGACCCACCCAGCAGCTACTCTGGGTAAAACATGCGTAATTTCAGCCTGTTAGCCGTTTCAGCCGGAGATATCTAACCTGCTGGCGCTGGAATGGATCAGAATCAACCTTGCAACTTGCCCGATTTTTCCGGGACTAAATAAAGATCATTCATTAAGGAGCCTCGGGAAATGGAGTCAGCGCCGGAGAATCAAGGCCGCATCCTTCTGGTGGATGACGAATCCGCAATCCTTCGCACCTTCCGCTACTGCCTGGAAGACGAGGGCTACACCGTGGCCACCGCCAACAGCGCGGCGCAGGCCGATGCTCTGCTGCAACGCCAGGTATTCGACCTGTGCTTCCTCGACCTGCGCCTGGGCGAAGACAACGGCCTCGACGTACTGGCACAAATGCGTACCCAGGCACCCTGGATGCGGGTGGTGATCGTCACCGCTCACTCTGCCGTGGATACCGCAGTAGATGCGATCCAGGCCGGCGCCGCAGACTACCTGGTCAAGCCCTGCAGCCCCGACCAGTTGCGCCTGGCCACCGCCAAGCAGTTGGAAGTACGCCAGCTCTCGGCACGCCTGGAAGCCCTCGAAGGTGAGGTGCGCAAGCCCAAGGACGGCCTGGACTCCCACAGCCCGGCAATGAAAGTGGTGCTGGAAACCGCGCGTCAGGTGGCCAGCACCGACGCCAACATCCTTATCCTCGGCGAGTCCGGCACCGGCAAGGGCGAGCTGGCGCGGGCCATTCACGGCTGGAGCAAACGCGCCAAGAAATCCTGTGTGACCATCAACTGCCCCTCGTTGACTGCGGAACTGATGGAGAGCGAACTCTTCGGCCACAGCCGCGGCGCCTTTACCGGGGCCAGCGAGAGCACCCTGGGCCGGGTCAACCAGGCCGATGGCGGAACCCTGTTCCTCGACGAGATCGGCGACTTCCCGTTGACCCTTCAACCCAAGCTGCTGCGCTTCATCCAGGACAAGGAATACGAGCGCGTCGGCGACCCGGTAACCCGCCGCGCCGATGTGCGCATCCTCGCCGCCACCAACCTCAACCTTGAAGACATGGTGCGCGACGGGCGTTTCCGCGAAGACCTGCTGTACCGGCTGAACGTCATCACCCTGCACCTGCCGCCCCTGCGCGAGCGCAGCGAAGATATCCTGACCCTGGCCGACCGCTTCCTCGCCCGCTTCGTCAAAGAGTATTCGCGCCCGGCCCGGGTCTTCAGTGATGAAGCCCGGGAAGCGCTGCTCAACTACCGCTGGCCGGGCAACATCCGCGAACTGCGCAACGTGGTGGAACGGGCGAGCATCATCTGCCCGCAGGAACGGGTGGAAATCAGCCACTTGGGCATGGCCGAGCAACCCACCAACAACGCCCCGCGGATCGGCGCCGCCCTGAGCCTGGACGAGCTGGAAAAGGCCCACATCGGTGCGGTCCTGGCCACCAGCGACACCCTGGATCAAGCCGCCAAGACCCTGGGTATCGACGCGTCGACGCTGTACCGCAAACGCAAACAGTACAACCTGTGAGCAACACCCTATGAAGTTAGCGATGAAACTGCGCACCCGGCTGTTTCTGAGCATCTCGGCGCTGATCACCGTGGCCCTCTTGGGCCTGGTGCTCGGGCTGGTCAGCGTGATGCAGATGGCCAGCACCCAGGAATCGCTGATCCGCAACAACTTCATCACCCTGGACCTGGGCCTCAAGCTGCGCCAGACCCTGGGCGACCAGCTGATCATCATGCTCGGCAAGCAGCCGGACCGCGCCGCCCTGGAAACCTCCCGGCAGCATTATCTGGAGCTGCTCGACGAAGGCATCGCCCATGATCGGCAGACCCAGGTACAAAGTGGCTTCCAGCAGGCCCGTAGCGACTACCTGAGCTTCTACCAGGCCTTCGAGCGCAACAGCACCGCAAGCGGGCTGCATGACAACAACGAGCTGACCGAGCGCTTCAACGCCTTGCGCGGCGGGCTGATCACCGAACACAAGCGCGCCCTGGACAACATCAGCCAGGTGGAGCAGCAGGCCCGCAACCGTGCATGGCTGGTGGCCGGCCTGCTGGGCCTGGTGGCCCTGGCGGTGCTGATCATCGGCTTCGTCACGGCCCATGCCATCGCCCGGCGCTTTGGCGGGCCGATCGAAGCCCTGGCCAAGGCTGCGGACAAGATTGGCGAAGGCAATTTCGACGTCACCCTGCCCATTTCGGCGGCGGCGGAGATGAACCTGCTGACCCGACGCTTCGGCATCATGGCCGAGGCCCTGCGCCAGCATCAGGCAACCAATGTCGATGAGCTGCTGGCCGGCCAGCAGCGCCTGCAGGCCGTGCTCGACAGTATTGACGACGGCTTGCTGATGATCGACCGCCAGGGCCGCCTGGAACACCTCAACCCCGTGGCCCAGCGCCAGCTGGGCTGGGACCAGGAGCGCCTCGGCCAGGGCCTGGGCAGCGCCCTGCAACGCCCGGAGCTGGATGAGCAGCTACAGCTGGTATTGCGCGGCGGCAACCTGGAGCGGGCGCCGGACGACCTGGATATCGAGGTCGACGGCGAGTCGCGCCTGCTGACCTACAGCCTGACCCCCGTCAGCCATACCCAGGGCCATATTCTCGGCGCCGTGATGGTGCTGCACGATGTCACCGAGCAACGGGCGTTCGAACGAGTGCGCAGTGAGTTCGTGCTGCGCGCTTCCCACGAACTGCGTACCCCGGTCACTGGCATGCACATGGCCTTCGGGCTGCTTCAGGAACGCCTGCACTTTCCCGAGGAGTCCCGGGAAACCGACCTGCTCAATACGGTCAACGAGGAAATGCAGCGCCTGATGCAGTTGATCAACGATCTGCTGAATTTTTCCCGCTATCAGAACGGCCTGCAGAAACTCACCCTCGCGCCCTGCCCCCTGGAAGAACTGCTGGTGCAGGCCCAGGGCCGCTTCAGCGAGCAGGCCCAACAGCAGGGCATCGACCTGCTGCTGGAGATCCAGGCGCCGTTGCCACGGCTGCATGCCGACCGCGCACAACTGGAGCGGGTGCTGGACAACCTGATCGACAACGCCTTGCGCCACACCGCCAGCGAGGGCCAGATCCGCCTGCAGGCGCGGCGCCATGGCGAGCGGGTGATCGTCAGCGTCGAAGACAATGGCGAGGGTATCGCCTATGGCCAGCAAGGGCGGATCTTCGAACCTTTCGTCCAGGTGGGCCGCAAGAAGGGCGGTGCCGGCCTCGGGCTGGCGCTGTGCAAGGAGATCGTCCAGCTGCATGGCGGGCGCATGGGCGTGTACTCAAGGCCCGGGCAGGGCACCCAGTTCTATCTGGCCCTGCCGCTCTAGGGCTTCATGCTTCATCATCCAGGCGCCTGGCCACCAGCCGTCGGCCACGGGTAATCAGCTCAGTGAACTGCAAGGCACTCAGGGCATGGGCGAACAGCCAGCCCTGGCCGAAGCTCACGCCCTCGCTGCTGAGCAGCAGCGCCTGGTCCTCGAACTCGATGCCCTCGGCAATCACCTTGAGTTTCAATGCGTGGGCCATGCGAATGATGTGCGGCGCCACGCCGCTGCTGGCGGCATCGTGCCCCAGGGCATCGATGAACGCCTTGTCGATCTTCAGGCAATCCACCGGCAGGCTCTGCAGGTAGGCCAGGCTGCAATAGCCGGTGCCGAAATCGTCGATCAGCACCTGATGCCCGACATCGCGCAGGGCCTGCAGGTTGTTGCGCGCCACCACCACATCGATCAGCCCACGCTCGGTGACCTCGAAGGCGATCTGCCGAGCCGCTACCCGATGCGTGGCCAGCAGCCGCGCCATGACCATGCCGATCCGCGGGACCATCACGTCGCAGGCCGCCAGGTTGACTGAGATGTACAGCTGGGGATTGGCCCGTAGCACATGCCCCAGCTGCTCCAGCAGGCGCTGCAGGACGAAGTCGGTGATCTGGCGGATCTGCCCGGTGTTCTCCGCCAGCGGGATGAACAGGTCGGGGCTGGTCAGGGTGCCGTCCGGGCGGCGCCAGCGCAGCAGGGCCTCGGCCCCCACGCAGAGCCGGCTACTGAGATCGAAGATCGGCTGGTACAGCACCTGCAGTTCGCCGCGGCGCAGGGCCCCTTGCAGCTCCGCCCCCAGGGACTGGCGCTGGCGGACCAACTGATACACCAACCCACCGATGAACAGCGCCAGCACCAGGCTGGAGGGCAGCAACCACCACCAACCGTCGAGCACTTCGCCCTGCAGGCTGGCGCGGGGGGTGATCAGCACCAGTTGGTACTCGGGGTTGCGAGTGGGCATGCGATAGATCAGCAGGTCCGGGGTGACCTGCAAGGGCCCGTCGCGGCCCGCCCGCCAAGGCTGTGCGGGGGGCCAGGCACGGGCCGGGCCGAGCACCGGTATCGCCCGGGCACCATGATCCACCACGACCATCAGGCTGCCACCGGCAGGCAGATCCACCACATCGGTCAGGTGCCCGCGGGAAGTGGCCACGCGAAAGTTGCCGCGACCCAGCATCAGGGCAGCAAGGTTCTCATTGGGCTGGGTCGAGGTGTTGAGCCAGTAGCTGTAGGTCGGCCCGCGGATATCCGGCGGCCTGGCCGCCGGCAGGAGGTTCTGCCGTGGCCAGTTGGAACAAGTGTGGGTGGCGTCCCTGTAGGCCGCTTCATAAATGAAGCGATAGCTGTAGCTGACCTGCTGCAGAGCTGCGATGAGATCGGCGTTGCACTCGCGCAGCGGCTGCGCCTCCAGCACGTCGAGACCTTCGCGCAGTTGCCCGAACAACTGCTCCAGCCGCTCCAGGAAACGCTGCCCCTGGGCGTTCATCTGCTCGCTTTCCCGTTGCTGGACCTGGTGCATGGCCAGCCCGGCGCTGCCCAGCAGCAAAATTACCGCACTCAGCACAGCCGCCAGCATCGCCAGCGTCCAGGGGCGATGGAACCAGGTACGCAAGGGCTCGCGAGCGGCCGGCATCATGGGAGATCCGAAGGATTACCAATGAGTTATAGCAACTGATTGGACAATCAGCCCCAACCGTCCGGCGGCGTCATTATTTTGTCTGGTTGAGCACCATCAGGATGGCCGCGCTTTCTGCGTCCGGCGTGCCATCGAAACGCCCCGGCCGGTAGTGCATCTGGAACGCGGCCAGGACGTTACGGGTCGCCTTGTCCAGCTCGCCGGTCTGCGGCGTGGCGTAACCCAGCTGGGCCAGTTGCTGCTGGTACCAACCGATGCTCGGCGGGCTCACGGTAAAGAACGCCTGCTGGCGTGCCACTGCCTGAGCATCGGGCCACAGGCCCAGGCCAGCCTCGGCCAGGCGTTTCCAGGGAAACAGCGGGCCCGGATCCAGCTTGCGCATGGGGGCGATATCGCTGTGGCCAATGATGTGGCGCGGCGAGATGTTGTTGCGCTTGCTGATGTCCTTGAGCAGCACGATCAGGTTCTGGATCTGCGCTTCGCTGTAGGGGTACCAGAGCCGCCCGCTGGGGCCATCGCGGAACCCCGGGTTGACGATCTCGATGCCAATGGAACTGGAGTTGAGCCAGGTCCGGCCCTGCCACTGGCTGTCGCCGGCATGCCAGGCACGGTATTGCTCGTCCACCAGCTTGTAGATGGTGGCGGACTTGTCATCGCCGATCAGGTAGTGGCTGCTGACCTGGCCATGGGTCAACAGGGCCAGGGAGCGCTCCAGCGATGCCGAGGTGTAGTGGACGATGATGAACTGGGCGCGCTGATCGTAATTGACCGACGGGTGGCTGGTGTCGATGCGCGGGCCGCTGGCGCAGCCGGCGAGGATCAGCAGGGAGAGGGCAAGAGCAAGAAGTTTCATGGCAAAAGGCAGTACGCTGAAGACGATAATGCAACAGTGTAACGTACTGCCCTGGCGATCATGGGCAAAACAGCGCTTTCATTCAGCAAAGCGCTGGCTCCTCAACCAGCTTCCACCCGGTTACGGCCGGCATCCTTGGCCCGGTACAGCGCCTGATCGGCTCTTTTGATCACCAGATCGCTGCGATCACCAGCCTTGAACGCACTCAGCCCGACGGACACGGTGATGGTCACCGGCTCGCCCTTGAAATGGAACGGGCACGCCTCGATTGCCGCGCGCAAGGCTTCCACAATGCGCGCGCCCACCGGCCAGGGGGTGTTGGGCAGCAACAGAACAAACTCCTCGCCACCGAAACGTGCGATGAAATCGCTGCCTCGCAGGCGTTTGCGCAGTACGTTGGCGATGATCTTCAACACCTTGTCACCGGCCAGGTGACCGTAGTTGTCGTTGATCCGCTTGAAATGATCGAGATCGAGCATGGCCAGCAGCAGGCTGTTGCCATGTTGTTGCCATTGGCCGACTTCATGTTCCAGGCGTTCGCTCCAGGCAGCCCGGTTGGGCAGGCCGGTGAGCGGATCGATCAGCGCCTTCTGCCGCTGCTCTTCCAGGTGCTCACGGTAGCCCTGGGCTTCCTGCTCCATGCTCGAAACCCGCTCCGCCAGGCTTTGCAGGCGGGCGGCCACTTCCCGTTCACGCTCGTCGCGCTGCTTCTGGTGGTGGTCCATGGTGCCCAGCAGGCCTTCCAGGTGGCTTTCCAGCACTTGCTTGAGGTCATCCAGATCGGCGGCCTCCTGCACGCTGCTTTGCAGGCCGTCGACCTGTTCACGGATCTGGCTGTCCATGGCCCGTGCCGCCGAACTGCTGTCGGCATGGCCGTCGCTGGCCGCCTGCAGGTTGCTCTGGAAGGCCTCCAGGCGCTCGTTGAGCTGCTTGAGGTAGGTCTCGAACTCATGCTGGCCAGAGTCGGTGATGGCCAGCATCAACACCGCCAGATCGTCGAGGATCGGCAGCAATTCGTACCAGTTCAACCCATGCTGCAGACGATCGCGCATGGCCTCGGCCTGTGGCCGGTGGCGCTCCGGCAGGCTCAGGTCGTCGAGCAGCCCCAGCAAGGTGTGCTCGATGTGCTTGGCCACCGAACTGTAGGAGGGCTCGGGCGAATCCGGCAGAGCGTAGAGCACATCGTGCTCCGACTGCTCCGGATCGATGGCGGCCAGGGCCTCGGCCATGACTGCCGGCAGGGGCAGGCTGTCCAGCAGCACTGCCGGGGAAACCGTCGGCAGGGGCAACAACTCGTCGGGATTGAACGCGGCTTCGGCGACAGGCGCGGGCGGTGAATCGGAAGCGGCGACCACCCCGGGATCAACGGGCGCTTGTGGCTCCGCGACAGGCGAAATGGTTGCTTGAGGTTCGACCTCGATAGCGGGTACAGGCTCGGCGGACTCCTCCTGCACCAGTACCGGAGGCACGAACGCCACCACCGGGGCAGGAGCGGGCACTGCAGCAACCTCCGGCTCATCGCTGGCAACCAGCTGGGCAACCGGCTCAGGTTCGAGCTGCACTTGGGGCTGTGCCGGGGCGGGCATGGCCGGCGCCGAAACCGCCTCAGGCAAGGCCTGGGTCGGCGTCTGATAGTGTTCGCGCGCGCCATCCTCCGGTGCCGGGGCTTCCTCGGCTTGCGGATGAGCCTGCGCCGCGGCTGCCGGGAGCGGCGAATTCGTCGCAACGGCTTCCTCCGCCGGGGCCGGCGCCTCGCTCGCCTCGCGGCTGCCGAACAGGCGCTGCAACAGGCTTGGGCGGTCGGGTTCGGCCGGGGTTTCCAGCTGGCTCAGGGCCTTGCCCTGCAGGCTACTCAGTTCGCCGAGCAGCAAGGGAATTTCCCGCGCCTGGCCAACCCGGCCATCCAGTTGCTTGGCAAAGGCTTTCAGCGGACGGCTGACCTCCCGGGGCAGGGGCAGGGACTGCAACTGGCTGACCAGCGCCGTCAGCGCGCTGCTCATCTGCTCGACCCGGGTTTCCCGCCGCTGCTCGGAGTCCAGAACGGCTTTTTCCAGGCGCGGCAGCAGGGCTGCAAGCCCGGCGTCCATGTCGTCGGTGCGTACCACCTCGCGCATTTCCTTCATGCACTGGTCGACCGCGCGATCGGTGCCCTCCGCCGCCAGGGTGCTGCGTACCAGGCCACGACGCAGCAAGTCGAGACGGGCCGCCCATCGGCGTTCGAGCTTTTCCTGCTGTTCGATACTTTTGAGGTATTTCTCTTTCCAGCGATTGGCGTCGTCGCTCATTCATCGGTTCCGCGAGGGGCAGGACTCAACGCGGGCAATGCATCAGCCGTGAGCGAACCCGGCAGACGAATCTCTACCGCGACCGGCAGGTGATCGGATATGGGTTGGGCCAGGACCTCCACGCGCTCCAGGGTCAGGCTGGGGCTGAGCAGAATATGGTCCAGGCAACGTTGCGGACGCCAGCTGGGGAAGGTCGCCTGCAGTTGCGGCGCCAAGAGGCTGAGGTCCCTTAGAGGGGAATGCTCCAGCAGGTCGCTGGCGTGGGTGTTCATGTCCCCCATCAGCACCTGATGCTTGTAGCCGCCGATCAACTCGCGGATGTACGCCAATTGCCGGGTTCGGGTGCGAGCACCGAGCGCCAGATGCATCATCACCACCACCAGTGCCTCGGGGCCCTCGCCAAAGCGCACGAGGATCGCGCCGCGCCCCTTGGGGCCAGGCAGCGGGTGGTCTTCGATGGCCCAGGGGCGCAGGCGGCTGAGCACGCCATTGCTGTGCTGAGCCAGGCGTCCCAGGTTGCGATTGAGCTGTTGGTACCAGTAGGGGAAGGCGCCCAGTTGGGCCAGGTGTTCCACCTGATTGACGTAGCCGGAGCGCAGGCTGCCGCCATCGGCCTCCTGCAGGGCCACCAGGTCGAAATCGCCAAGCAGGTTGCCGATTTTCTGCAGATTGTCGGCACGCCCATGATGGGGCAGCAGGTGCTGCCAACCACGAGTCAGGTAATGGCGATAACGTTCGGTGCTGATACCGACCTGGATATTGAAACTGAGCAAGCGCAGACGACTGTCTGCCGGCAGGCCGGACGACGCCAAATGGTGCTCGTTGACCTGCGGATCATGCAGGCCAACGATGCGTTCCGAGCTCCAGCGCGGCATGGCGGCGGGCGCTTACTTGGCTGCGCGCTCTTTGGCGATCAACTGGTCAGCCACGCTCAGCGCGCCTTCAGGACCACCGGCGGTGCCCAGGTCGAAACGATACTTGCCGTTGACCACCATAGTCGGTACGCCGGTGATCTGGTAGGCCTGGGCCTTTTTCTTGGCGTCTTCGACCTTGCCTTTGACGGCGAAGGAATTGTAGGTGCTCAGGAACTTGTCCTTGTCGACGCCTTCGCCGGCCAGGAACTCGGCCATCTCTTCAGGAGTAGCGAGTTTCTTGCCGCCATGGATGGCTTCGAATACGGCCTTGTGCACCTTGTGCTCGACACCCATGGCTTCAAGAGTGATGAACAGTTGGCCATGGACGTTCCAGATACCGCCGAACATGGCCGGGATACGGACGAAGTTGACGTCGGCAGGGAGTTTTTCAGCCCAGGGATTGATGGTCGGTTCGAAAGCGTAGCAGTGCGGGCAGCCATACCAGAACAGCTCAACCACTTCGATCTTGCCTGGCACGGCAACCGGAACGGCGCTGCTCAACTCGACATATTGTTTACCGGCTTCAAGCGGTTCGGCCGCTTGAGCGGTCACGCCAAACAGGCTGGCGGTGACGAGTGCGGCGCTGAGAATCAGATTACGCATGCTTTACTCCTGGACAATTTTGGCGCCTCGCTCGACCTGAATTCGGCCAGGTCTTGGCGGGCTTGAGTTCGCTAGTGTAGCGGCAGACGCCATAAAAAAGGGCGGCCTGAGCCACCCTTTATGCTTGCACCGTCAGATTAATCGATCATTAACGTTGCCGTGGCTTAGCACCTTGGGCAACGCTGATCGAGCCGGCCTCAGTGCAGGCCCTGAATATAGCTGGACACCGCTTCGATGTCTTTGTTGCTCAGCTTGCCAGCGATGCTGCGCATCACCAGGGTATCGCCGTCGTTGGTACGATTGCCTTCGCGGAAGTCGGTCAACTGCTTGGCCACGTACTGTGCGTGCTGGCCGCCCAGATGGGGGAAGCCGGCTGCTGCGTTACCCGCACCGTTTGGCGAGTGGCAACCGGTGCAGGCAGGCATGCCCTGGTCCAGCTTGCCGCCACGGAACAGTTCTTCACCACGGGCCACGACTTTAGGATCTGCTGCGCCGACGCTGCCTTTCTGGCTGGCGAAGTAGGCGGCTATGTCAGCCAGGTCCTGATCGCTCAGGTTGGTCAACAGGCCTGTCATCTCCAGCACCTGGCGCTTGCCGGACTTGATATCGTGCAACTGCTTGTTCAGGTACTTTTCCCCCTGACCCGCCAGCTTGGGAAAGTTTGGCGCCATGCTGTTCCCATCAGGGCCGTGGCAAGCACCACAGACTGCGGCTTTCGCCTGACCGGCAGCAGCGTCGCCTGCGGCATGGGCGACACCTGTGATGCCCAAGGTCAACAGCAGACTCACGAGTAATTTGTTCATCAGCTAATCCAACTACGGCTAAGGGTTAAGAGTTATGGACCGGGATCACTCGCTCATCCAATGGATGATGACTCGGTAATCCTCGGCACTGCAGTCCATGCACAAACCACGCGGCGGCATCGCCTTGAAACCCTGGGTCACGTGTTGCACCAGCGTCTCCATACCTTGCGCCAACCTCGGCGCCCAAGCTTCCTGGTCGCCCTTGCGGGGCGCCGTGGGTAGTTGGCCGGAATGACAAGCCCCACAAACACGGTTGTACACAGCTTCCGGATCCTGTGTAGCCTGAGCGCCGTAAAACGGCATCAAGACACCGGCAGCTAGCAGCCATTTCGTCATAAAACGACCTTTTCAGGGTTGAGAGCGTGGTGCGTTCTAATGCGCATTCAAGGTTTATCGCTCTCGTGAACTTCATCCTACGCTGGGACAAAGCGCACACAAAATCTGCGGCATTATATACTGGCGTTACTGAAACGGAAACGACACCGCTCGCCGCGTCCACTCTCGGCATCGCCCCAATCGGAAATCCCATGCAACTCAAGAACCCCATCCTCGGTCTGTGCCAACAGGCTACGTTCATGCTCAGCGCCGCCAAAGTCGATCAATGCCCTGACGATGAAGGCTTCGAAGTGGCCTTTGCCGGGCGCTCCAACGCCGGCAAATCCAGCGCCCTGAACACCCTGACCCACGCCAGCCTGGCACGCACCTCGAAAACTCCGGGTCGCACGCAGTTGTTGAACTTCTTCAAGCTAGACGACGATCGCCGTCTGGTCGACCTGCCGGGCTACGGTTACGCCAAAGTGCCAATCCCGCTCAAGCAACACTGGCAGCGTCACCTGGAAGCCTACCTGGGCAGCCGCGAGAGCCTTAAGGGCCTGATCCTGATGATGGATATCCGTCATCCCATGACCGACTTCGACCTGCTGATGCTGGACTGGGCGGTCGCCAGCGGCATGCCGATGCACATCCTGCTGACCAAGGCCGACAAACTGACCTACGGCGCGGCCAAGAACACCCTGCTCAAGGTGCAGTCGCAGATCCGCAAGGGCTGGGGCGAAGCCGTCACCATCCAACTGTTCTCGGCCCCCAAGCGCATGGGCCTGGAAGAGGCCTACACCGTGCTGGCGGGCTGGATGGAACTGGCCGACAAAGGCGCCGAAGCCGAGGCCTGAGAGACGTAGGGAAAATTGCCTGGGGGATGATCAGGCAAGGCAAAAGCGCGGTGCGAAAGCAGAGTTTACTGGCTGTAAATGAGCATTTCGCGCCGCGCTTTTAACGCAGCATGATCATTTCCCAGGCGGTTTTCAGGCAAAAAAAACCCCGGACTTCGTATGGGGAGGGGGAAGTTCGGGGTTCAAGTTCTAGACCGCTAGGGCGGGGTCCAGATATCTGCCAACACTTAACACAACATAGGAGCATCGAAGGGCTTCACCAGCCATTCAGTAACTCTGAGTGGGCGTTCACCTATTTAGTTCCGGCCGGTTGCAAAAACTATTGGCAATAATCGATGAAATTTTCGGTGCTAATAGCTCTTCGCTAGTTATTGCCGCGACACTATGCCGCGGCAAAAACACCTGAAAAGTGCCCTTAATGGGCCTCATCCCAGTTATTTCCCACCCCCACTTCCACCAATAACGGCACATCCAGGGTTGCGGCACCGCTCATGTGCCCGCGAATTTCCTCACGAACCTGGTCCACAAGGTCCTCGCGCACTTCCAGCACCAGTTCGTCGTGCACCTGGAGAATCACTCGGGCATCCAGCCCCGAGGACTCCAGCCAGTTGTCCACGGCCACCATGGCTTTCTTGATGATGTCTGCCGCGGTGCCCTGCATCGGCGCATTGATCGCGGTGCGTTCGGCGCCGGCGCGCTCCTGTGGCTTGTTGGAGTTGATCTCCGGCAGGTACAGGCGGCGACCGAAGATGGTCTCGACATAACCCTGGTCCGCGGCCTGGGCGCGGGTGCGGTCCATGTACTCGCGAACCCCCGGGTAACGCGCGAAGTAGGTGTCGATATAGGCCTTGGCCTGCTTGGTATCGACACCGATGTCCTTGCCCAGCTTCTGCGCGCCCATACCGTAGATCAGGCCGAAGTTGATGGCCTTGGCGCTGCGGCGCTGATCGGAAGTGACGTCCTTGAGCTCGACCTTGAACACCTCGGCCGCCGTGGCGGTGTGCACGTCCAGGTTGTTGCGGAAGGCGTTGAGCAAACCTTCGTCGCGGGACAGGTGCGCCATGATCCGCAACTCGATCTGCGAATAGTCCGCTGCCAGCAGCTTGTAGCCCGGCGGCGCGATGAAGGCCTGGCGAATGCGCCGGCCTTCAGCGGTACGTACCGGAATGTTCTGCAGGTTCGGATCGCTGGAGGACAGCCGGCCGGTGGACGCTACCGCCTGATGATAGGAGGTATGGATGCGCCCGGTACGCGGGTTGATCTGCTCCGGCAGGCGGTCGGTATAGGTGCTTTTCAGCTTGCTCATGGAACGGTACTGCATCAGCACCCGCGGCAGCGGATAGTCGTCTTCCGCCAGCTTGGCCAGCACCTCTTCAGCCGTGGATGGCTGGCCCTTGGCAGTCTTTTTCAGCACCGGCAGGCCGAGCTTGTCGTAGAGGATGCTGCCCAGTTGCTTGGGCGAGCCCAGGTTGAACTCCTCGCCGGCGATCTTGAAGGCTTCGCGCTCCAGGGCGACCATCTTGTCCCCCAGTTCGATGCTCTGCACTCCCAGGAGCTTGTCGTCCACCAGTGCTCCCTGGCGCTCGATGCGCGCCAGGACCGGCACCAAAGGCATTTCGATATCGGTGAGCACGCTGGCCAGGCTCGGTATCGCGGACAGCTTGTCGAACAGGACCTGGTGCAGGCGCAGGGTCACATCGGCATCTTCCGCGGCGTAGGGGCCGGCCTGCTCAAGGGGAATCTGGTCGAAGGTCAACTGCTTGGCACCCTTGCCGGCGATGTCCTGGAAACTCACAGTGCTGTGGTCCAGGTACTTCTGCGCCAGGCTGTCCATGTCATGGCGGGTGGCGGTGGAGTTGAGCACGTAGGATTCGAGCATGGTATCGAAGGCCACGCCGCGCATGGTGATGCCATTGGCCTGGTCGCCGCCGATGGCGCAGTTGGCCAGGATGTTCATGTCGAACTTGGCGTGCTGGCCGACCTTGAGCAGCTTGGGATCTTCCAGCAAGGGCTTGAGGGCCAGCAGTACGCTGTCGCGATCCAGCTGTGCCGGCGCGCCCATGTAGGAGTGGGTCAGGGGAACATAGGCCGCTTCGCCGGCCTTGACCGAGAAGGACAGGCCCACCAGTTGCGCCTGCTGCGCATCGATCCCGGTGGTTTCGGTATCGAAGGCAATCAGCTTGGCGCCCTTGAGCTTCTCCAGCCAGGCATCGAAACGCTCCTGGTCGAGGATGGTTTCGTACTGCAGCTCCAGCGGAGCTTGCTCCACAACCTGCGGCGGCACGGCGGCGGGTGTCGCCTCAGCGCCGCTGAGCTCGACACGCTTGGCATCGCGCTGCAACTCGTCGAGCCAGCTCTTGAACTCCAGCAGGCTGTAGAGCTCCACCAGCTTCTCGCGGTCCGGCTCGCCCAGGTGCAGGTCGTCGAGCCCGACTTCCAGCGGCACGTCGACCTTGATGGTCGCCAACTGATAGGAGAGGAAGGCCATTTCCTTGTGTTCTTCAAGCTTGGCCGGCAAGGTCTTGGCCCCGCGGATCGGCAGGGTCGGTACGATATCGAGCTGTTCGTACAGCTCCTTCAACCCGCCATTGACCCCGACCAGCAGGCCGGAAGCGGTCTTCGGACCAATGCCCGGCACCCCGGGAATGTTGTCGGAAGAGTCGCCCATCAGCGCCAGGTAATCGATGATCTGCTCGGGAGCGACGCCGAATTTCTCCTTCACGCCTTCCACATCCATGCTGCTACCGGACATGGTGTTGACCAGGGTAATGTGCCCGTCCACCAGCTGTGCCATGTCCTTGTCGCCAGTGGAAATCACCACCGGGCGGTCCGCCGCCGCGCTGCTGCGGGCCAGGGTGCCGATCACGTCATCGGCCTCGACCCCTTCCACGCACAACAGGGGGAAACCCAGGGCGATCACGCTGGCGTGCAACGGCTCGATCTGCACCCGCATGTCGTCGGGCATGCTCGGACGGTTGGCCTTGTATTCGGCATACATGTCATCGCGGAAGGTCCCGCCCTTGGCATCGAAGACCACGGCGAACGGGCTGTCCGGGTACTGCTTGCGCAGGCTCTTGAGCATGTTCAACACGCCCTTGACCGCGCCGGTAGGCAGGCCTTTGGAGGTGGTCAGCGGTGGCAGCGCGTGGAACGCGCGGTACAGATATGAAGAACCGTCCACCAGGACGAGGGGGGCTTGGCTCATGAGCGGGATCAACCTTTTCGGCGGGTCCGGCGCTAGAATAGCGGGACCGTTGACGACAAAGGGACAAGGTTATCATGCGCACACTAAATCGCTTGCTGCTGACCGGCTTGATTGCAATCGCTCCATTGGCCGCGATCGCCGCAGAAGATGCGCCATCAGCGGACCCGGAAGTAACCATTCGCACGGAAGGCGACAAGACCATCCAGGAATACCGGCAAAATGGCTTCCTGTATGCCATCAAGATCACGCCAAAGGGCGGCAAACCCTACTTCCTGGTGCGTGCCGATGGCTCGGACGGCAACTTCATCCGTTCGGATCAGCCGGATATGCTGATCCCTTCGTGGAAAATCTTTGAGTGGTAAACCACTCCGACTTCAACTCAATGGCGCTGGCTGGATAGCAGCGCCCGTACTGGCAGTTTTTAACCATGTCTGTGTTCACCCCCCTGGCTCGGCCCGAGCTGGAAACCTTTCTCGCCCCGTATGGGCTCGGCCGCCTGCTTGATTTCCAGGGGATCGCCGCTGGTAGCGAAAACACCAACTTCTTCATCAGCCTGGAACAGGGCGAGTTCGTCCTGACCCTGGTGGAACGTGGCCCGGTCCAGGAAATGCCGTTCTTCATTGAACTGCTGGACGTGCTGCACCAGGCCAACCTGCCAGTGCCCTATGCCCTGCGCACCACCGACGGCGTCGCCCTGCGCGAACTGGCGGGCAAGCCGGCGCTGCTGCAACCGCGGCTAGCGGGCAAGCACATCAAGCAGGCCAACGCCCAGCACTGTGCCCAGGTCGGTGAGCTGCTCGGCCACCTGCACGTGGCCACCAAGGACCACATGATCAAGCGCAAGACCGATCGCGGCCTGGACTGGATGCAGGAAGAGGGCAGGCAACTGCTGTCGCACCTGGCCCCCACGGCCCAGGACCTGCTGCAACGGGCCCTGGATGAAATCGCCGCTCAGAAGGTGAAGATCCTCGCCCTGCCCCGGGCCAACATCCACGCCGATCTGTTTCGCGACAATGCCATGTTCGAAGGCACCCACCTGACCGGCCTGATCGACTTCTACAACGCCTGTTCGGGCCCCATGCTCTACGACGTGGCGATCGCCCTGAATGACTGGTGCTCCGACGATGAAGGCGTACTCGACGGCCAACGGGCCCGAGCCCTGCTGGGCGCCTACGCGGCGCTGCGCCCGTTCACTGCGGCAGAGGCCGAACTCTGGCCGACCCTGCTGCGGGTAGCCTGTGTGCGCTTCTGGCTATCGCGGCTGATCGCCGCCGAGAGCTTCGCCGGGCAGGACGTGCTGATTCACGATCCGATGGAGTTCCAGCAGCGCCTGGCGCAGCGGCAACAGGTCAGCATCGCGCTGCCGTTCGCCCTGTAAAACGCTTCGCGGGCAAGCCCGCTCCTACAGAGATGCGCCCAACCTGTAGGAGCGGGCTTGCCCGCCAAAGCCCTCGCGCAACAATCCCCGCTTAAAGCTGCTCCAGGCAGCCCGCCAGATCATTCCCCAACTTCTCCAGCACCTGCTCATAGCCTTGAGCGGTTGCCGGCGTGTAACCGCCCAACGCATCCAGCTCCGCCAGTTTCACCGGCAGGCCGGCCACCAGGGTTTCCGCCAGGCGCGGGCGCAGGGGCGGCTCGCTGAACACACAGGTCTTGCCCACCTGCTGCAAGCGCGCGCGCATGGCGGCGACGTGCTGGGCCCCCGGCTGGACTTCCGCCGCCACGCTGAACACCCCGGCGTGCTTGAGGCCGTAGGCGTCCTCGAAGTAGTCGAAGGCCTCGTGGAACACGAAGTAAGGCTTGCCGGCGATCCCCGCCAGGCGGGTTTTCAAGCGGGCATCCATAGCATCCAGACGCTCGCTGAACGCCTTCAGGTTGTTCTGGTAGCGGGCGGCATTGGCCGGGTCGGCGGCACTCAGGTCAGCGGCCATGCGGGTGGCGATCACCCGGGCATTGACCGGCGACAGCCAGAGGTGCGCGTCCAGGGTGCCAGGACGATGATCATGGTCATGTTCGTCGGCATCTTCAGCGTGGGAGTGACTATCTTCGGCAAAGTGCCGGAGTTTCATGCCCGGCAGGTCCTGTACCGCCACCGAGGGCAGGCTACGGCCCTTCAGCACCCGCGGCAGGAAGCCTTCCATGTCCGGGCCGATCCAGTACAGCAGGTCTACGCTCTGCACCTTGCGCACGTCCGAAGGGCGCAGCGCGTAGTTGTGCGGGGAAGCTCCGGGCGGCAGCAGCACCTCGGGAACCGCCACGCCATCCTGCACGGCGGCGGCAATCAGTTGCAGCGGCTTGATGCTGGCCAGCACCCGCACTTCGGCCTGGGCCGAGCCGATCGCGAACAGGCTGAAGGTAAAAGCGACAAAAAGGCGAAAAAGTCTGGGCACGATGGACACTCGAGGAGGCGAGAACGGGTAACATAATAACGTCTCTCACAAACCTCGTCGCCGCTCATGCCTAAAACACCCCTTGCCAGCCGTCCACACGACCACTCTCACTGCGTGCACAGCGCACTGTCTGAGGCCGACGCCCTGTGCGCACGGCAAGGCCTGCGCCTGACCGCCCTGCGCCGGCGGGTGCTGGAGCTGGTGTGGCAAAGCCACAAGCCCCTGGGGGCCTACGACATCCTGGCCGTGCTCAGCGAGCAGGACGGCCGTCGCGCCGCCCCGCCAACGGTTTACCGGGCGCTGGATTTCCTCCTGGAAAACGGCCTGGTGCACCGCATCGCCTCGCTCAATGCCTTTGTCGGCTGCAACCACCCCGAGCACGCGCACCAGGGCCAGTTCCTGATCTGCCGCGAATGCCACGCCGCCATCGAGCTGGAACAGAAATCCATCAGCGACGCCATCATCAGCAGCGCCCGCGACGTCGGCTTCGTGGTCGAGGGCCAGACCGTCGAAGTGGTCGGGCTCTGCTCGGGCTGCCAGGGGGCTTGATGAGCAATGCGTTGATCCGCCTCGAGCAGGTCGGGGTGACCTTTGCCGGGCAGAACGTGCTGGAGAACATCCAGCTCAGCGTCGAACCCGGCCAGATCGTCACCCTGATCGGCCCCAATGGCGCCGGCAAGACCACGCTGGTGCGCGCCGTGCTCGGCCTGCTCAAACCCGACACCGGCAGTGTCTGGCGCAAGCCCAAACTGCGGGTGGGCTACATGCCGCAGAAGCTTCATGTCGACCCGACCTTGCCGCTGTCGGTGCTGCGCTTTCTGCGCCTGGTGCCGGGAGTGGACCGTACCCGGGCGCTGGCAGCGCTCAAGGAAGTAGGTGCCGAGCAGGTGATCGACAGCCCGGTGCAGAGCATCTCCGGTGGCGAGATGCAGCGCGTGCTGCTGGCCCGGGCGCTGCTGCGCGAGCCGGAGCTGCTGGTACTCGATGAACCGGTGCAAGGCGTCGATGTGGCCGGCCAGGCCGAGCTCTACAGCCTGATTACCCGCCTGCGCGACCGTCACGGCTGCGGCGTGCTGATGGTCTCCCACGACCTGCACCTGGTGATGAGCACCACCGATCAGGTGGTCTGCCTGAATCGCCACGTCTGCTGCTCCGGCCACCCCGAGCAGGTCAGCGGCGACCCGGCCTTCGTCGAGCTGTTCGGCAAGAACGCACCGAGCCTGGCGATCTACCACCACCATCACGACCATGCCCACGACCTGCATGGTTCGGTCGTCACCCAGCCCGCTTCGGGCCACGCCCATGTCCATGGAGAAAACTGCAAGCATGGCTGATTTTCTGCTCTACGCCCTGCTCGCAGGCCTGGCCCTGGCGGTGGTTGCCGGCCCCTTGGGGTCCTTCGTGGTTTGGCGTCGCATGGCCTATTTCGGCGACACCCTGTCCCACGCCGCGCTGCTCGGCGTGGCCCTGGGCTTTCTGCTGGATGTCAGCCCGGCGGTAGCGGTCACGGTCGGCTGCCTGCTGCTGGCGGTGCTGCTGGTGACCCTGCAACAGCGCCAACCCCTGGCTTCCGACACGCTGCTGGGGATTCTTGCACCCAGCACCCTGTCTCTGGGCCTGGTGGTACTAAGCTTCATGCATGAAGTGCGAATCGACCTGATGGCCTACCTGTTCGGTGACCTGCTGGCGATCAGCCCGGGCGACCTGGCGTGGATTCTCGGCGGTAGCGCGGCGGTGCTGTTGCTGCTGGTGGCGTTGTGGCGCCCCTTGCTGGCGATCACCGTGCACGAGGAACTGGCCAGGGTCGAAGGCCTGCCTGTGGCCTCGCTGCGCCTGGCGCTGATGCTGCTGATCGCCGTGGTGATTGCCGTGGCCATGAAGATTGTCGGGGTGTTGCTGATCACCTCGCTGCTGATCATCCCGGCCGCTGCGGCACAGCGTCACGCCCGCTCGCCGGAGCAGATGGCCCTGGGCGCCAGCCTGCTGGGCATGCTCGCGGTGTGCGGCGGGCTGGCGCTGTCCTGGTTCAAGGACACACCGGCCGGGCCGTCGATCGTGGTCACCGCCGCCACACTGTTTCTGCTGAGTTTTGTTCTGCCCCGTCGAGGGGTGTAGACTTGCTCGCTTTTTGCGCAATTAGAGAGTCGCAGGAATGAAGCCGTTCGCCTCCCGTTATCTGCTCCTTGTCGCATTTTCCCTGCTACTGGGAGCCTGCCAAAGCACGCCACCAGCGGCCACCGAGGTCCCTGATGCACGGGCCACGGCCATCGCGCAGCTGGAACAAAACATCGCCAGCAGCGAACTGGCCACCGCGGAAGATCAACTCAGCGCCTTGCAGGCGCAGACGCCCGACGACCCGCAACTGGTGCAGTACCAGCGGCAGTTGGCCGAAGCCTATCTGCAGCGCAGCCAGATCGTCCTGCAGAAGGGCGATGTGAACGCCGCAGCCACGGCCCTGAGCCGTGCCCGGGCACTGATGCCCAAGGCTCCGGCGCTGACCGGTGGGGTCAACAATGCCATTGCCCACGCCCGCAAGGCGGAGCTGGACAAGGCCGAAGCCGCCCTGAAGGCCGCCGAAGCGCGCCCTGCGGCCAAGCTGATCGATCCGACCGCCGAGAGCACCACCGTCGCCTTGAACGTCACTGATATCCGCAAGCTGCGGCATCAACTCGATGCCCTGGCCGCCGATGTGGTGAATTACCAGTGCGACGTGAGCATCCAGGTACCACGCACCGAGGATTACCCCTGGCTGTCGACCCTGCTCGGCAAGCGGGTGAAGAAGCTCGACCCGGACTTTGAACAGAAGATCAATCGGCAAATCGTGCGCCATGTACCGGCGCAGATGGTGCTGACTCCGCGCAAGGCGCAGTAAAGCCTTCGCCGGCAAGCCGGCTCCTACACGGAGCAGGCTTGTCGGGGAAAGTGTGTTCAGGCCGGGATTGCCTTGGCCTTTTCCTCTCGGCTCCAGACCCGATGCTGAGCGATGGCGGCAATGAATGCCTTCAGCGCCTTGGCATCGCCCCCCACGATCAAGCCTTCATCCGCCTCCAGCCGCAGGCTGTGCAACAGCTCCCGGGCATCGCCGTGCAGGGCAATCGCCTTGAGGTGCTTGTACGCCTCCAGCAAGTAATGCAGGGCCACGCCATTGCCGCTCAAGGCCTTGATCGACTGCGCACCTCCGGGCACGAACACCGCATCGAAGGCCACCGATGGCAAGCCCTCCATGGACGCATCCACCGGCAGGCTCTTGCCGTCCGCCGTGGTGACCGGCGCCGAGGTCGGCCCCAGTAGCTTGGCGTGTGCCCCTTCGGCCTTGAGAGCCTTCTTCAGCGCATCGATCGCCGCACCATCGACGCCGTTGGCCGCCAGAATCGCCACCTTCCGGGTTTTGATATTGCCCGGCAACAGGTTCGCCTGGCTCAGGGCCGGCGAGCGCGAGAGCGAAGTCTTGCGCTCCGCCACCGTGGCTTTCTTCGGCGCCGCCAGCCCGAGGTTCTCGGCCACTCGCGCGGCCAGTTGCAGGTCGATGTTGGCCAGAATCTCGTTGACCTGGCGTTCGCGGATCCATTCACGTTCAACCTTGCCCAGCTCAAAGCTGTAGGCGGCGATGATGTGCTCCTGCTCGTGCTTGCTCATGCTCTTGTAGAACAGCCGCGCCTGGGAGAAATGGTCGTTGAACGATTCGCTGCGCTGGCGGATCTTGTGCGCATCGATACGCTCGTTGTAACTCTCGAAGCCGCCATCCTCGGCCGCCGGTGGGGTTTCCCGGGGCCAGCCGCCGTCGATGGAATTGGGCTCATAGGAGGCCCGGCCCTTGTCCAGGGTGATGCGGTGCATGGCGTCGCGCTGGCTGTTGTGGAAGGGCGCCAGCGGCCGATTGATCGGCAATTCGTGGAAGTTCGGCCCACCCAGGCGGCTGATCTGGGTATCGGTGTAGGAAAACAGCCGTCCTTGCAACAGCGGGTCGTTGGAGAAGTCGATCCCGGGCACTATGTGCCCCGGGCAGAAGGCGACCTGCTCGGTCTCGGCAAAATAGTTGTCCGGGTTGCGGTTCAGCACCATCTTGCCCAGGGGCGTAATCGGCACCAGTTCCTCGGGGATCAGCTTGGTCGGGTCGAGGATGTCGAAATCAAAGTTGTGCTCGTCTTCCTCGGCGATGATCTGTACGCCGAACTCCCACTCCGGGTAATCCCCGGCTTCGATCGATTCCCACAGGTCGCGGCGATGGAAGTCGGTGTCCTTGCCCGCCAGCTTCTGCGCCTCATCCCAGACCAGCGAACAGGTACCCACCGTCGGCCGCCAGTGGAACTTGACGAAGCTCGACCGGCCCTGGGCGTTGATCAGGCGAAAGGTATGCACGCCAAAGCCCTGCATGGCCCGCAGACTTTTCGGAATGGCCCGGTCTGACATGGCCCAGATCACCATGTGCGCCGATTCCGGCTGCAGCGAGACAAAGTCCCAGAAGGTGTCATGGGCCGAGCCGCCGGTGGGTATTTCGTTGTGGGGTTCGGGTTTCACGGCGTGTACGAAATCGGGGAACTTGATCGCGTCCTGAATGAAGAACACCGGCATGTTGTTGCCCACCAGGTCGAAGTTGCCTTCGTCAGTGAAGAACTTCACCGCAAAGCCGCGCACGTCACGCACGGTGTCGCCAGAGCCTCTTGGCCCCTGGACCGTGGAAAAACGTACGAACACTGGTGTTTTCTTCCCCGGATCACGCAGGAAACCGGCCTTGGTCAATGCCGAATGGTTGTCATAGCTCTGGAAGTAACCATGGGCACCCACCCCTCGGGCATGCACGATGCGCTCGGGAATCCGCTCATGGTCGAAGTGGGTGATCTTCTCCCGCATGATGAAGTCTTCCAGCAGCGAAGGCCCACGAGCACCGGCTTTGAGGGTGTTCTGGTTGTCGGCGATCTTCACCCCCTGGTTGGTCCGCAGGGCCTGCCCGGTGGCGTCGGAGCGGAACGTCTCCAGGCTCTTGAGCTTGCTGTTGCTGTTGCCGCGGTCCAGGGTGTCGGTCCCGGCCATCTGGCTTTTTGGGGTATCGGGCTTCTTCGTGCTCATCAGGCAAAACTCCTCGTTGGCGAAATCCCTGGCGTGCCGGGGCTTCGTGGGCAAAGGCCTCCAGGCACGGCACCTGGCGGCTTTCGAGTGACTTAACTAGTGACTGACGAGAAGGTGCGAGCGTTCCTTTTTTATGACCTTTGATCGCGTTATTGCCAAATGGCAGGATGATTGCGAAATAAATGCTAAGAACCTCTATACGGACAGGCTAAAATGCGCGCCCGGCTAACCGCTGATCCTTTTCTAACGCGCCCCACAAGGTTCGCTACGTGATCGAGTTTCAAAACGTCCATAAAACCTACCGGGTCGCCGGTAAGGATATTCCCGCCCTGCACCCGACCAGCCTTCGGGTCGAGAATGGCCAGGTGTTCGGCCTGATCGGCCACTCCGGTGCGGGTAAAAGTACTCTGCTGCGCCTGATCAACCGCCTGGAAAACCCCAGTGGCGGCACCATCGTCGTCGACGACGAAGACGTCACCGCCCTGGACGCCAGTGGCCTGCGCCGCTTCCGCCAGCAGGTCGGCATGATCTTCCAGCACTTCAACCTGCTGTCGTCCAAGACCGTGGCCGACAACGTCGCCCTGCCCCTGACCCTGGCCGGCGAGCTGTCGCGCAGCGACATCGACCGCCGGGTGGCCGAGCTGCTGGACCGGGTCGGCCTGGCCGACCACGCGAAGAAATACCCGGCGCAGCTGTCCGGCGGCCAGAAGCAGCGCGTCGGCATCGCCCGCGCCCTGGCCACCAAGCCGAAGATCCTGCTGTGCGACGAGGCCACCAGTGCCCTGGACCCGCAGACCACTGCCTCGGTCCTGCAACTGCTGGCCGAGATCAACCGCGAGCTGAACCTGACCATCGTCCTGATCACCCACGAGATGGACGTGATCCGTCGCGTCTGTGACCAGGTGGCGGTGATGGACGCCGGCGTGATCGTCGAACAGGGCCCGGTGGCCGACGTGTTCCTGCACCCCAAGCACCCGACCACCCGGCGCTTCGTCCAGGAAGACGAGCAGATCGACGAGAACGAGCAGCGCGACGACTTCGCCCACGTACCGGGGCGCATCGTGCGCCTGACCTTCCAGGGCGATTCCACCTACGCGCCGCTGCTGGGCACCGTGGCCCGGGAGACCGGGGTCGACTACAGCATCCTCGCCGGACGCATCGACCGCATCAAGGACACCCCTTACGGGCAACTGACCCTGGCCATCACCGGCGGTGACATGGAAGCGGCCTTCGCCCGCTTCACCGCGGCAGATGTCCACATGGAGGTGCTGCGCTGATGGATACCTTCTTCGCCAACATCGACTGGCTGGAAATCTGGCTGGCCACCGGCGACACCCTGATGATGCTCGGCGGCTCGCTGCTGTTCACCGTACTGCTGGGCCTGCCACTGGGCGTGCTGCTGTTCCTCTGCAGCCCGCGCCAACTGCTGGAGCAGAAGTCGCTGTATGCGCTGCTGTCGCTGGTGGTCAACATCCTGCGTTCGCTGCCGTTCATCATCCTGCTGATCGTGATGATTCCCTTCACCGTACTGATCACCGGCACATCGCTGGGGGTTGCCGGGGCCATTCCACCGCTGGTGGTCGGCGCCACGCCGTTCTTTGCCCGGCTGGTGGAAACCGCCCTGCGCGAAGTGGATCGCGGCATCATCGAGGCCACCCAGTCCATGGGTGCCAGCACCCGGCAGATCATTACCAATGCCTTGCTCCCGGAAGCCCGCCCGGGCATCTTTGCCGCTATCACCGTGACTGCCATTACCCTGGTGTCCTACACCGCCATGGCCGGCGTGGTGGGGGCCGGTGGCCTGGGCGACCTGGCGATCCGCTTCGGCTACCAGCGCTTCCAGACCGATGTGATGGTGGTGACCGTGGTGTTGCTGCTGGTGCTGGTCCAGGTTCTGCAAACCGTCGGCGACAAGCTGGTGGTGCACTTTTCCCGCAAATAAAATTGCCGGCCCAGGCCGGCAGGCGCCCGGGGTCGGGCGACTTACAAGGAGCTTGTTGGATGAAAAAACTACTCGTCGCTTTCGCAGCCGTTGCCGCGTTCTCCGCGCACGCCGCCGAAACCCTGACCGTGGCCGCCACACCAGTGCCCCACGCCGAGATCCTGGAATTCGTCAAACCGGCCCTGGCCAAGGAAGGCGTGGACCTGAAGGTCAAGGTCTTCACCGACTACGTGCAGCCCAACGTGCAAGTCGCCGAAAAGCGCCTGGACGCCAACTTCTTCCAGCACCAGCCCTACCTGGATGAGTTCAACAAGGCCAAGGGCACCAAGCTGGTGAACGTTGCCGGTGTTCACGTCGAGCCCCTGGGTGCCTATTCCAGCAAGTACAAGCAGCTCTCCGAACTGCCGGGCGGCGCCACCGTGGTGATCCCCAACGACGCCACCAACGGCGGCCGCGCGCTGTTGCTGCTGGACAAGGCCGGCCTGATCAAGCTCAAGGATTCCAACAACATCCTGGCCACCATCAAGGACATCACCGAGAACCCCAAGGACCTGAAGTTCCGTGAACTGGAAGCAGCCACCATCCCGCGCGTGCTGACCCAGGTCGACCTGGCGCTGATCAACACCAACTATGCCCTGGAAGCCAAGCTGGATCCTTCCAAGGACGCCCTGGTGATCGAAGGCAAGGATTCGCCTTACGTGAACATCCTGGTGGCCCGTCCTGACGACAAGGATTCGGACGCCATGAAGAAGCTGGTCGCGGCCCTGCACAGCCCTGAAGTGAAGCAGTTCATTCTCGAGAAGTACAAAGGCGCCATCGTGCCGGCGTTCTGATCGGTTGCAGAAACACAAACGGGGCGCCTTGGGGCGCCCCGTTTCGTTGTAGCCGCTGCCGAAGGCCGGGATAAGGCGCCCAGCGTCTTCCGAGGGCCTCAGGAGCGCGTCCTCTTCGAGGCCGATCGCAGCCTGCGGCAGCGGCTACAGGGTTCGGCGGTTCGGCGGTTCGGCGGTTCGGCGGTTCGAGCATGTAGCGTTATTTGCGCTGCAGCATCACCGGCAGTTGGGCCACCAGCTTCTGATTGTTCAGCGGAGCACGGATGAAACCGCGCTGGGTACCGTCCGGGCCGATCACCGCCAGGTTGCCGCTGTGGTCCACGGTGTAGTTGGGCTTGCTGGTATCGGCCGGGATGAAGGGAATGCTCACGGCGTTGGCGAGCTTCTGCAGGTCTTCCACCGAGGAGGCGGTCAGGCCCTTGAAGTCCTTGTCGAAGTAGCCCAGGTACTGCTTGAGCTGCTGCGGGGTATCACGGTTGGGGTCGACGCTGACCAGGACCACCTGCAGCTTGTCCACCGCTTCCTTGGGCAGCTCGCTCTTGATCTGCCGCAACTGCGCCAGGGTGGTGGGGCAGATGTCCGGGCAGAAGGTGTAGCCGAAGAACAGCAGCGACCATTTGCCCTTCAACTCGTCGATCACCACCGGCTGGCCGTCCTGGTCGACCATCTTCACCGCAGGCAGGGTACGGCTTTGCGGCAGCAGGATGATGCCCGCATCGATCAGTGCAGTGGGGTCGCCCTGACCCTTGCCGGACAGTACTTTGTTGACGGTAAGCCCCAGCACCAGGGCCACCAGGGCAACGAGAATAAAGACGGTTTTCTGAGTTCGAGTCATAGGTTCAACAATAGGTAGTGGTCTACGAGCAGGGCGATGAACAGCAGGAACAAGTAATAAATAGAGTACTTGAAGGTGTTGATCGCCGCGTGCGGCCGAGTGCCACGGTACAGCACCCAGGCCCATTGCAGGAAGCGCCCGCCCAGGGCCAGGGCACACACCAGGTACAACACGCCACTCATGTGGATGACATAGGGCAGCAGGCTCACCGCCAGCAGGGCAAAGGTGTAGAGCAGGATGTGCACCTTGGTGTAGTGCTCGCCATGGGTCACCGGCAGCATCGGGATATCGGCCTTGGCGTACTCCTCTTTGCGGTGGATGGCCAGGGCCCAGAAGTGCGGCGGGGTCCAGGCGAAGATGATCAGCACCAGCAGCAGCGGTTCGGCGCTCATGTGCCCGGTGGCGGCGACCCAGCCCAGCAACGGTGGAGCCGCGCCGGCCAGCCCACCAATCACGATGTTCTGCGGTGTCGCGCGTTTCAGAAACCCGGTGTAGACCACCGCATAGCCCAGCAGCGAGGCCAGGGTCAGCCAGGCCGTGAGTGGATTGGTGAAGGTCAGCAGCAGCGCCTGCCCGGCTAGCGCCAGGAGCAGGGCAAAGGCCAGCGCCGCTCGTGGCGATACCCGGCCTTCGGCCAGGGGCCGTTTGTGGGTCCGGGCCATCAGCGCGTCGATGCGCCGATCCACCACATGGTTCACCGCCGCCGCGCCACCCGCGCACAGGGCAATGCCCAGGTTGCCGAACACCAGCACCGTCCACGGAACCCCGGCGCGGGTGGCGAGGAACATGCCCACCAGGGAGGTGATCAGCATCAGCACCACCACCTTGGGTTTGGTCAGCTCCAGGTAATCGCGCCAGATGGCCTGGGGATGCTGACGTTCGCTGATCAGAGTCGCCATGGCATCTCTCCTTTGATGGTGATGGGACCCGCCATCTGTTTACGCGGGCTGAGCCGCCAGCCCAAGGGCAGGCGATCCCGGGCCCGTACCAGGCTGGTACGGGCGTGGTAGTTGATCAGCACCAGGGTCAGCAGCAGCGCCGCCCCCCCGGCGTTGTGGGCCACGGCCACCGGCAGTGGCAAATGAAAGAACACGTTGCTCAGGCCCAGGCTGACCTGCGCCCCCAGCGCCACCAGCACCAGCCCGGCCAGGCGGGTCATGCCGGTCTGCCGCAGCTGCCAGGCCAGGCCCAGCAACACCAGGGTCACCAGCACCGCGCCGACCCGGTGGGTCATGTGGATGGCGGTGCGGGCATCACTGTCCAGTTGCCCGCCCAGGTAGTTGGGGCCGATGTGCTGGGTCAGGTGGAAGCCGTTGGCGAAATCCATGTTCGGCCACCACTGGCCATGGCAGGTGGGCAGGTCGATACAGGCTACCGCCGCGTAGTTGGAACTGACCCAGCCGCCCAGGGCGACCTGCCCGATCACCAGCACCAGCCCGGCGGTGGCCCAGTGCTGCAAGCGCCGCGGCACGATCAGCGCCGGCAATACCCCGGACAGGCGCAAGGTCAGCAGGAACAACAGGCTCAGGGTGGCGAAACCGCCCAGCAGGTGCGCGGTGACCACTTGCGGCCAGAGCTTGAGGGTCACCGTCCACATGCCGAAGGCCGCCTGGGCGAACACCACTGCCAGGAGGAACAGCGGCAGCTTCAGGGGCTGCCCCGGATGCCGGCGATGGGTCCAGGCCCGGGCCGCCAGGAGCACGATCAGCAGCCCCAGGGTGCCGGCGAAGTATCGGTGGATCATCTCGTTCCAGCCCTTGTGGGCCTCCACCGGGGTATCAGGAAAATGCAGCTCGGCATGGGCCAACTGGGCTTCGCCTTTCGGCACGCTGATAAAGCCGTAGCAGCCGGGCCAGTCCGGGCAGCCGAGACCGGCATGGGTCAGCCGGGTGTAGGCGCCCAGCAGCACCACGATCAGGGCCAGCAAGGTGGCAAACAACGCGAGGCGAAATCCAGGTTTGGCCATGACGATGCCCTTATCCGATGTTCGACAGTTTCAGCAGGTGGCGCAGGTCGTTGAGCAGGTCCTTGCCCTTGACCCGGGCGTCATAGCGCAGCACCAGGTTGCTGTGGGGGTCGACGATCCACAGCTGCGGCGCCTCCTTGTCGTTGGCGCCCTTGGTGAAGGTCGCCAGGTCCAGGGGGTAGCGTTGCAGTTGCGGGTATTCCCGCTGCAGCTTGGCTTCGTATTCGGCGCTCAGGGGCCGGGCGCTGGCCAGGGCATGGCTGGCCCGCGAGGCATCACGGCCCAGGGCGATCTGGATCTGCCGCGCCAGGTACACCAGTTGCTGGCAATCCACTGCGCACTCCCCGGGCGCGGTGACCAGAACCTGCCAGCGATCCTCCTCGGCCTGCACGCCGATCTGGGCGCGGGTCTGGCCATTGCCGATAAGCTCGCCGTGATAGCTGCGGCTTTCCGGTACCCAGAACTGCAGCTTGTACATGCCGGTGGCAAGGATCATCGGGCCGATCACCATCAGCAGGATCAGCACCAGTTGCCAGCGGCCGCGCCGCCGGTTGGGCGCCTGGGCGTCAGAGATGTTGGGTGGATTCATGGCCGTTCCCATGGCGTTTCTCCCGAGTGTTGTGCCAGCCGAAATAGAGATAGAGAGCGAACAGCGCCAGGGCCATGGCGAACCACTGCACCGCATAGGCCTGGTGTTTTTCCGGGCCCATGGCGACCACCGGCCATTCGGTCAGGTAGGCCCCTGGGCCCGACTCCAGGCGCACTTCATGGTCGAAACCGCTGCGGCCCAGCTCGGCCCAGAGCGCTTGTGGCGCCACGGCGGTAATCAGCCGCGGCCAGCTTGCGCCGCTGGGGTCGGCGTGCAGCTGGAATGCCGCGCCCGGCGAAACGTAGACCCAGGCATCCAGGCTCAGGCTCTGCTGCGGGGTGCTGAATACGGGAGGCGTGCGCCGGTCGGACCAGGGCAGCCAGCCGCGGTTGACCAGCAGCCAGCGACCGCTGGCCTGGTCGAGGAAGGGTTGCAGCAGCTCGACCCCGACCTTGCCGTCATGCAGGCGGTTATCCAGCAACAGGCTGTGGTCGGCATCGAAATGACCGTGCAGGCGTACCCGGCGAAAAGCCGGATCCTCGCTGGCCAACAGCTCGAACAGGGCCACCGGCTCCGCCGCACGGCGCTCGGCGTAGCTGGCCAGCAACTGGCGCTTCTGCTCGCCCCGGCCCAGTTGCCAGAAGCCCAGGGCAACCAGCACCGGCAGCAGCAAAAGCACCACCAGGGTCGGCCCGATGCCCGGCCGGAAGCCCTTCATGGCTGGCCTGCAAGGCTGAGAAATCCACTCGCTATACTGCTGTACATCGCGTTTCCCCCGGAGTCCCACCATGCTCAAAGCAGCCATCGTCCTGATGCTGATTGCCACGGTTGTCAGCCTGTTCAGCGGCCTGTTCTTTCTGGTCAAGGACGACAGTTCATCCAAGCGCCTGGTGACCTCACTGAGCATTCGGGTCGCGCTGGCCGTGGTCACCGTCGGCTTGATCGCCTGGGGTTTCTTCAGCGGCCAGCTGGTCTCCCACGCGCCCTGGTAGGGCGCCTCAGAGCACGTAGACGAAAACGAACAGGCCGATCCAGACCACATCGACGAAGTGCCAGTACCAGCTGGCGGCCTCGAAGCCGAACTGGTGCTCGGCGTCGAAATGCCCGCGCATGATGCGCATCAGCATCACGAACAGGATCAGGGTGCCAATGGTCACGTGGGCACCGTGGAAACCGGTGAGCATGAAGAAGGTGGCGCCGTAGATCCCCGAACCCAGGGTCAGCCCCAGCTCGTGGTAGGCATGGATGTATTCCTCGGCCTGAAAGCCCAGGAAGGCGCAACCCAGCAGCACCGTCAGCGCCAGCCAGATCTTCAGCGCGCCGCGATGGCCTTTCTTCAAGGCGTGGTGGGCGATGGTCACGGTGACGCTGGAACTCACCAGCAGGATGGTGTTGAGCAGCGGCAGGCCCCAGGGGCTGATGGTGCCCTTGGGCGGCGGAAAGAGTTTCGGGTCGGGGTTGTTGAGCAGCGGCCAGACGAACTCGAAGTTCGGCCACAGCATGTGGGCGATGCCCTTGTGCCCCTCACCGCCGAGCCAGGGCCCGGACATGTGCCGCACATAGAACAGCGCGCCGAAGAAGGCCATGAAGAACATCACTTCGGAAAAGATGAACCAGCTCATGCCCCAGCGGAACGAGCGATCGAGCTGGGCGCTGTAGAGCCCGGCGCGGCTTTCCTTGACCACAGCACCAAACCAGCCGAACAGCATATAGGCCAGCAGCAGGCCGCCGACGAAAAAGATCAGCGGGCCGTGGGATTCCGGTCGCGCCGCCTTGAGGTCGTTGAACCAGGTGCCCAGGCCCACCACGGTGACGAACATGCCCACCGTTGCGATGATCGGCCACTTGCTCTGGGCGGGAACGTAATAGTGCTCATGAGTCGCCATGGGTTGTTCTCCTTATCGGGCACGCTAGATCGTCTAGCCACCGTTCTTGGCGGCAACCGCCACCGGTGGATGACGCGCGGTGATATCGAACAGCGTGTAAGCCAGCGTCAGGTGCTTCACATCCTTGGGCATGTCACGGTCAACGATGAAACGCACCGGCATCTCGATCTTCTCGCCCGGCTGCAGCACCTGCTGGGTAAAGCAGAAGCACTCGGTCTTGTGGAAATACATGGCCGCGCTGCTGGGGGAGATGCTCGGGATCGCCTGGGCGCTCATCGGGTGGTCGCTGGGGTTGCGGGCGATGAAGATCATCTCGTTCACCGCCCCCGGATGGACCACGATGTCATCGGACTTGGGATAGAAATCCCAGACCATGTCGATGGCGTTGGTGGACAGGAACTGCACCCGCACCTGGCGCGATACATCCACCTGCTGCCCCTGGTCCGCGTACTGCCCACCGGTCTTGCCGTTGATCCCCAGGGCCTTGCACATCACGTCGTAGATCGGCACCAGGGCAAAACCGAAGACGAACATCGCCACCACCACCAGCAACAGGCGGGTCACCAGTTTCTTCAGCGTTACCTCGGCCATCTCAACGTCCTCCCAAGCCTGTAGGAGCCGGCTTGCCGGCGAAGCGGGCACCATACTCTGGCGCCTTCGCGAGCGAGCTCGCTCCTACAGCACAGATGTTCATTTCACTTCCGGCGGGGTGACAAAGGTGTGGTATGGCGCCGGCGAGGGAATGCTCCACTCCAGGCCTTCGGCACCTTCCCAGGGTTTGGCCGGAGCCGGTTTGCCGCCGCGGATGCACTTGATGACGATGAACAGGAAGAAGATCTGCGTCGCACCGAAAGTGAAGGCACCGATGGAGGACACCATGTTGAAGTCGGCGAACTGCAGGTTGTAGTCCGGGATCCGCCGCGGCATGCCCGCCAGCCCCACGAAGTGCATGGGGAAGAACGCCATGTTCATGCCGACGAAGGACAGCCAGAAGTGCAGCTTGCCCAGGGTCTCGTCGTACATGTGTCCGGTCCACTTGGGCAGCCAGTAGTAGGCCGAGGCGAAGATCCCGAAGATCGCCCCCGGCACCAGTACGTAGTGGAAGTGCGCCACCACGAAGTAGGTGTCCTGGTACTGGAAGTCCGCCGGGGCAATGGCCAGCATCAGCCCGGAGAAACCGCCGATGGTGAACAGGATGACGAAGGCCACCGCGAACAGCATCGGTGTCTCGAATGTCAGCGAGCCCTGCCACATGGTACTCACCCAGTTGAACACCTTGACCCCGGTGGGCACGGCGATCAGCAGGGTGGCGTACATGAAGAACAGCTCGCCCACCAGCGGGATGCCCACCACGAACATGTGGTGCGCCCAGACGATGAACGACAGGAAGGCGATCGCCCCGGTGGCATAGACCATCGAGGTGTAGCCGAACAGTGGCTTGCGGCTGAAGGTGGGGATGATCGAGCTGACCGCGCCGAAGGCCGGCAGGATCATGATGTACACCTCGGGGTGGCCGAAGAACCAGAACACGTGCTGGAACAACACCGGGTCACCGCCGCCGGCTGCACTGAAGAAGCTGGTGCCGAAATGGATGTCCATCAGCATCATGGTCACCACCCCGGCCAGTACCGGCATCACCGCAATCAGCAGGAAGGCGGTGATCAGCCAGGTCCAGACGAACAGGGGCATCTTCATCAGGGTCATGCCCGGGGCTCGCAGGTTGAGGATGGTGGCGATCACGTTGATCGCGCCCATGATCGAGCTGACGCCCATCAGGTGGATGGCGAAGATGAAGAAGGTCACGCTTTCCGGGGCGTAGGTGGTGGACAGGGGGGCATAGAAGGTCCAGCCGAAGTTCGGCCCGCCGCCGGGCATGAACAGGGTCGAGATCAGCAACAGGAAGGCCGCCGGCAGCAGCCAGAAGCTGAAGTTGTTCATCCGCGGCAGGGCCATGTCCGGCGCGCCGATCATCAACGGGATCATCCAGTTGGCCAGGCCGACGAAGGCCGGCATCACCGCACCGAAGACCATCACCAGGCCATGCATGGTGGTCATCTGGTTGAAGAACGCCGGCTCGACGATCTGCAGCCCGGGCTGGAACAGTTCGGCACGGATCACCATGGCGAACGAGCCGCCCAGCAGGAACATGCAGAAGCTGAACCACAGGTACAGGGTACCGATGTCCTTGTGGTTGGTGGTCAGTACCCAGCGCATCAGGCCCTTGGCCGGGCCATGGGCGTGGTCATCATGGCCGGCGTGGCCGTGGTCATCGATCACAGCACTCATGTCCTGTCTCCTGCGAGCGAATGGACTGGATGATCGGCGGCGAAACGCCGCGACCGGTTGCGCACATACCCCATGAGCCGGCTCATTTGCTTTCCGCCTGCTTCAGCGCCAGGACTTCCTTGGGCGTCACCATGTCGCCCTTGTTGTTGCCCCAGGCGTTGCGTTCGTAGGTGACGACGGCGGCGATGTCGACTTCCGACAGCTGCTTGCCGAAGGCGGCCATGGCGGTGCCCGGCTTGCCGTGGAACACCAGGCTCAGGTGAGCCTCCTTGGGACCGGTAGCGATCTTCGAGCCCTTGAGGGCCGGGAACATCGGCGGCAGGCCCTGGCCTTCCGCCTGGTGACAGGCAACGCAGGTGGTGTGGTAGATCTTGTCACCGCGGGCCACCAGCTCGTCGAGGGTCCATTCCTTGCTGGTCAGCTCCTTGAGCTTGGCCGCCTCGGCCTTGCGCTCGCCCATCCAGGTGTCGTAGTCGGCCTGGCTCTTGACCTCCACCACGATCGGCATGAAGCCGTGGTCCTTGCCGCACAGCTCGGCGCACTGGCCACGGTAGATGCCGGGCTTGTCGACCCGGGTCCAGGCTTCGTTGACGAAGCCGGGGATGGCATCGCGCTTGACCGCGAAGGCCGGCACCCACCAGGAGTGGATGACGTCGGCGGCGGTCACCAGAAAGCGCACCTTGGCGCCCACCGGCAGTACCAGCGGCTGGTCGACCTCCAGCAGGTAGTGCTCGCCCTTGGTGCTCTGGTTGTGGATCTGGTCGGCGGGGGTGGCCAGGTTGCTGAAGAACTCCACGTCCTGGCCGAGGTACTTGTAGTGCCACTTCCACTGGTAGCCGGTGATCTGGATATCCACGTCCGGCTCGCTGGTGTCGTACATCTTGATCAGCGTCGCCGTGGCAGGCACGGCCATGGCCACCAGGATCAGGAAGGGAATGATGGTCCAGAGGATTTCCACCGTGGTGCTTTCGTGGAATTTGGCCGGGACCTGGCCGACGGAACGGCGGTGAACGATCATCGACCAGAACATCGCACCGAAGACGATGACGCCGATCACCACACAGATCCAGAAGATGGTCATGTGCAGGTCGAATACCGCGTGGCTTATCTCGGTCGCCCCAGGCGTCATATTCACGGTCCAGGCGGCTTGCGCCTGGCTGAATACCGACCACAACAGGAGGCCCATCCAGACATGTGGATGTCGCATCATTGCGGGTTCCCCTTATCGTTCTTGTTATCCCGCCGGCTTAACACCTGCGGCAAGGGAGCGGCTGCCTAGACTACGAACTTAAACCGGCCGAGCCTTCGCTGCATTTGCAGTCGGGCGTCATCAGCTAACTTCATACAAGGGCGAGTATAGACAGCGACTCCCACCTCGCAACGCGAGGGCGTAAATCAGCTGAAACACTAATAAGGAGGTTTGCAGGCCACGGCGGGAAAGGGATCGAGTGCCCTGGATGGCGAAACGATATAACCGTGGTGACTAAGCATGAAATAATTATGACAAATGCGTCTTAAGCGCTTTTGTAAGCAGGCTAACTTATGTTCTCCCTATTCAATTGCCCTTGTTCCCTGGAGTTTTCATGAACACCGCCGCATTGCGCGAGCAGATCAAACTGGCCCAGCAGCACGAAGCCAGTACCGGCCTCCTGACCCGTCAGTTGGAGAGCCAATTGCCTCACCTGCACCCCGCCATCCAGCTGCCCGAAGTCGACGCCAAGGGCGTCATGACCCGTTTTGTCAGCGCCTATATCGACCAGGTTCCAGACCTTCTGGACGCCGCCAACTCTGTAGCCCGGGAAGCCGGCATCGAGTCGCAGATCAAGCCGGTGCTGAAGATCGCCGAGCAATTCTTCCTCCAGCCGCCGGCCATCATGGATGGCCACGTCGGCCTCGACGGCCTGCTGGATGAAGCCTATCTGGCCCACCGTCTGGTGGAAGAGGTCAACGACCTGTACATCAAGCATTTCGGCCGTCCGCTGATCCCCCTGGACATGACTGTCGCCAACCTCATCGCCCACCAACTGATCGGCGAAACCTTCGCCAACCAGTTGGACGAAGCGGTGCACCACGCCGTCGACGCCATGCTCGACGAAGAAAGCTTCGCCCTGGAGTCGGTGGAAGCCTACCGCGAGAAACTCAGCAGCCCGGACACCGAGGCCGCCTGGAAACGCTGGCCTTGCCTGTCACGCCAACTGGGCGTGGAACTGGAACTCGACCAGCCCGCCGCCTGACCCATTCCTCGCCAGCAAGGCTCGCAGCGAGCCTTGTGGCGAAGGGCCTGGCTCACCCAAGCCCCTCCCGCCCACCCGGCGATTCAACCTCTCGCCGCAGCCGCCCCCACGCCGCTGGTGGTGGTCAACCGGCCCTCCAGGCGCCGCTTCAAGCCCCGCGTTTCGATCATCAGCCGCGAGCCCTTGGCACTGTTGGCCCGATTCCAGTCTTCCAGCAACTCCAGGCACGCATGGTCGATATAACTGAGGTTGCTGAGGGGCACATGCACAGTGGTGACCGGGGGAATCGTCGCCAGCACCCGAGTCAGGGCCGGCACCTTGAGAAAGGTCGCAGCGCCGACCAGACGCAACTCCATCTCGCCTTCCTCTGCCAGGTCGATCAGGCTGATCTTCAAGCGCGACGCCTTGAACGCCAGCTTGGCCAGGGTCAGGGCAAAGCCGATCAGTACCCCGGTCAGCAGGTCGCTGAAGACAATCGCCAGGGCCGTCACCGCGTAAGTCAGCATCGGCATGCGCCCGTAGCGCCCCAGGCCGCGAAAGACCTTGAGGTCCACCAGCTTGAAGCCGGTGTAGACCAGCACCCCCGCCAGGCTCGCCACCGGAATGCTCTGCAGCACGCTGGACAGCACCAGCACGAAACCCAGCAGCCACAGGCCATGGAAAATCGTCGAATAACGGGTCTGGGCCCCGGCCTGGACATTGGCCGAGCTGCGCACGATGACACCGGTCATGGGCAGGGCACCCAGCAGACCGCAGAGCATGTTGCCCACGCCCTGGGCCGACAGTTCACGGTCGAAGTCCGAGCGCTGGCCGCTGTGCATGCGATCCACCGCGGCGGCGGAGAGCAGGGTTTCGGCACTGGCGATAAAGGCCACGGCGAAGGCGGCGATCAGCAGGTTGGGGTCCGCCAGGTTGAGCAGGTCGGCGGGGCGCAGCCAGTCGATGGCCTCGGCCAGGTTGGCCGGCACCTCGACGCGCTTCACCGGCAGCGCCAGCAGCAGGCTGGCCAGGGTCGCCAGCCCGACACCGAGCAGGGCACCGGGGATGAACCGCAGCGCCTGGGGCCGCCACTTGTCCCAGCCCCACATCACCGCGATAGTCGCCAACCCCAGCAAGCCAGCCTGCCACCCCAGGCTCGGCAAGGCCTGCGCCAGAGCCTGGGGAAAGCCCACAAGGTTATCCAGGCCCGAGGCCTGGGGCGCGGCATCGAGCATCACATGCACCTGGGACAGCACGATCAGCACGCCGATGCCCGCCAGCATGCCGTAGACCACCGCTGGCGCCGTGACCCGGAACCAGCAACCCAGGCGCAGGCGCCCGGCCAGCAATTGCAGCAGCCCGGCCAGCAGCAGGATCGGCCCGAGCATGGCCACCCCATGCTGGCGCACCAGCTCGAACACCAGCACCGCCAGCCCGGCCGCCGGCCCGCTGACCTGCAAGGGCGAGCCCGCCAGCCAGCCCACCACCAGGCCACCGATGATCCCGGTGATCAGGCCCTTGGCCGGCGGCAGGCCCGAGGCAATGGCGATCCCCATGCACAGGGGCAGGGCCACCAGAAACACCACCACCGAAGCCAGCAGCTCCCGTGGCAGGACACTTTTCAACTGTGCTGCACGCATGACAGTTCTCCCGACTTTTCTTCAGGCGTGGCAAAG
Source organism: Pseudomonas sp. NFPP12 (assembly GCF_900103205.1). Taxonomy (NCBI): domain Bacteria; kingdom Pseudomonadati; phylum Pseudomonadota; class Gammaproteobacteria; order Pseudomonadales; family Pseudomonadaceae; genus Pseudomonas; species Pseudomonas sp. NFPP12. Next base: position 737,900 of record NZ_FMWW01000005.1, on the reverse strand, counting down.
CCGGGCCGCCAGATGGCAGCCCTGGCTACAACCACTCAGGGGGATTGAGGTGGGATCAGAAACGCGCTTTGGGCGTCGCTACCGGGATCGGGTGGCTGCCATCCAGAGGCAGGAAACACCCCTTGTCGGCGTCGTAGGCCTTGATCGAGCTGGTCTCGATGTCATAGACCCAGCCATGGATGAACAACTGGCCGTTGGCCATGCGCGAGGCCACGGAAGGATGGGTGCGCAGGTGCTGCAGTTGAGCAATGACGTTCTCTTCGGTCAGCACATGCATGCTGGAGGATTCGTCGGCGCAATCGCAGTTCTCGTGGACCATGGTCCGCGCCACTTCGGCGTGGCGCAGCCAGGCCTTGACCGTGGGCATTTTCTCCAGGCTCTGCGGGTTGAGTACCGCGCGCATGGCGCCGCAATCCGAGTGCCCGCAGACGATGATGTGATGCACCCCCAGGGCCAGCACCGCGTACTCGATCGCCGTGGAAACACCACCGTTCATCTGCCCGTAGGGCGGCACCACGTTGCCCACGTTGCGGGTCACGAACAGATCGCCCGGGGAGCTTTGGGTGATCAGCTCGGGAACGATGCGCGAGTCGGCGCAGGCAATGAACATCGCCCGCGGCCGCTGAGCGGTGGCGAGTTTCTTGAACAGCTCTTCCTGCTGCGGGAAGACTTCATGATGAAAATGCAAAAAGCCGTCAACGATGTGCTGCAGCGCTGCATCGGCGGTCTCGGCGACTTCTGTGGGTGCCGGAGCCGACGCAGCCAACGGCTGTTTATCCTTGTCACTCATGATTCATCCTCTCTGTCGGATTTGGTGAATTTTCCAGAAATATCCGGCACGACGCCAGCCATCGATAAAAAAACCACCGACCCGCTGGCGGCGACCCATAGGTCACTCGATGAACAAGGTAGCCATGAATACTTAACTCAAACTGAACGGAAGGCTCTAGAACGCCACTATGAGCGATGGCAAAAGGCGACCAGAGTACCTCGGGAACGCTGCGCCCACTACTCAACGATAGGCCAATGCCGCTCACAACAACGACATCTGCCCGCCCGGCGGACAGAAGGCTGAACAGTCGAGATCGAAACCCTCGCGACGGTTGAGCCCCAGACGCTTGAGCGCCTTGGCAAAACGCTGGGCCAGCAGGTCGGCGAAGGGCCCTTGACCGCGCATGCGGGCACCAAAACGGCTGTCGTAGAGCTCACCGCCACGGCTCTGGCGGATCAGGCTGAGCACATGGGCCGCCCTTTGCGGGTAATGCGCCGCCAGCCACTCCTCGAACAGCGGCGCCACTTCCAGGGGCAGGCGCAGCATCATGTAGGCCGCGCTCTGCGCCCCCGCGGCATGGGCCTCGCTGAGCAGGCTTTCCAGCTCGCTGTCGTTGATCATCGGGATCATCGGCGAACACAGCACGCCCACCGGGATGCCCGCCCCGCGCATCACCCGGATGGCCCGCAAGCGCGCCTTGGGCGCCGCCGCCCGGGGCTCGAGAATGCGCTTCAACTCATCGTCCAAAGTGGTCAGGCTGATCATCACCGCCACCAGGCGCTGGCGCGCCAGCTCGCTCAGCAGGTCCAGGTCCCGGAGGATCAACGAGCCCTTGGTGACGATGGTCACCGGGTGTCGATAGCGCAGCAGCACCTCCAGGGTGCGCCGGGTCAGCTGCTGTTCGCGCTCGATGGGCTGGTAGGGATCGGTATTGGACCCCAGGTTGATCGGTGCGCAGCGATAGCCGGGCTTGGACAGTTGCTGCTCCAGCAAGGCCGCGGTGTTGCTCTTGGCGATCAGCTTGGTTTCGAAATCCAGCCCCGGGGACAGGTCCCAATAGGCGTGGCTGGGTCGCGCGTAGCAATAGATGCAACCGTGCTCGCAACCGCGATAGGGGTTGATGGAGCGGTCGAAGGGCAGGTCCGGCGAACTGTTGCGGGTGATGATCGACTTGGCCGTTTCAAAGCGCACCTCGGTGCCCTGGGTCAACGGCACTTCCTGGTGCCAGCCATCATCCTCGGCCACCGAACGATTGGGCGCAAAACGGTTGTGCGGATTGCTCGCGGTACCGCGACCACGGGGAGGCAGGGGGTTGAACATGGAAGCACTCCATAACTGTATGCACATACAGTAATGGAGCCGGATTTACCTGACCAGCACCGTCGGACCGAAACCCACCCCTGACAGCGGACGTTCCCCAATGCGACACAAGGCGTACCGCATCCTTGGCCGACAAGCCGGCTACTGCGGGCGTGTGGCGCTAGGGTATAAGGCAGGCTCAAAGAACAGGAGCACAAGCATGCCCAGGACACCCGGCACGCTGGAAAAGATTTTCTACGCCGCAGAGGCCTACCTCCCCAGCTACGAACAAGGTGCCGACCTGATCATCGTCAGGGCACCCGACGGGCAGTTGTGGGGAGTGGCCTGCGAATTCGAGCTGTGCACCCAGGACATCGAAAAGGCCACTGTGAGCGGCCAGCAACCTTTCGATGAAACGGACCCGAAGTTCGCCGAGGTGCGCTGGAACCCCTGCCACGACGGCATCGGCCTGCTCCCCGCAAGCTGGCAAGACCTGATGACCGCCGGGCTGGCGGACTGCATTGCCGGCTATCAACTGGAAAGCCGCCTGGGCATCCAGCGCTTCACCCAGGGCTGAACGGCCATCCCGGGCCGGCGCCCGCAGTGAGCGCCGGCCTTGGGGTTAGTGGCTGGTGACCTGCCCCAGGTCGTCGTTGGAGGTGCTCTGCAAGTCGCCGTTGCGCAGCGCCGCCACATCCCCGGGCTTCACCGCCGAGGCCTGGTTGCCCCAGCTGCTGCGGATGAAGTTGACCACATCGGCCACCTCCTGATCCGACAGGCGCCAGGCGAAGGCCGGCATGGTGAAGGTCGACGGCGCGCTGTGGGTCGCCGGCAAGGTGCCGCCCTTGAGCACGATATGGATCAGCGAGGTGGCATCCGCCGATTGCAGCACGGGGTTGCCCGCCAGCGCCGGAAACACCCGGGTGTAGCCGTGGCCGTCGGTGCGGTGGCAGGCCGCGCAGTTGTCGATGTACACCGCCGCGCCCGGCTTGCTGTCGTCACCGTTCCACAGGGCCTGGGCCACTTGCTTGTCGTACTGGTGCGGCTGGTCCTTGGGGTCATTGGCCGGCAGGGACTTGAGATAGCGGGCAATCGCCGTCAGGTCGGCGTCGGTCATGTACTGCATGCTGTGGACCACCACATCGCTCATGCCGCCGAACACCGCGCTGCGATCACTGCGACCGGTCTTGAGGAACTGCACCAGTTGCTCTTCGCTCCAACTGCCCAGGCCATCCTTGTGATCGCCACGCAGGCTCTTGGCGATCCAGCCCTCCAGCGGCGCGCTGCCAGACAGGAAGTCGCTGCCATCGCTGGCGCTCAGGGCCTTCTCCTGCATGGTCAGGGCCCGTGGCGTGTGGCAGGCGCCGCAGTGGCCCAGGCCTTCCACCAGGTAGGCACCGCGGCTGATCACCGGATCGCTGCCAGCCGCAGGTGCCGGGGTCTCCACGCTCGGGGCGAACATCCAGCGCCAGATGGACAACGGCCAGCGCATGCTCAGGGGCCAGGGAATGTCACTGTCCTGGTTGTCCCGGGCCACCGGTGTCACGCCCTTCATGAAGTAGGCATACAACGCTTGCATGTCGGCGTCGCTGACTCGGGCGTAGGAAGGAAACGGCATGGCCGGGTACAGGGTGCTGCCGCCCTTGGCCACGCCATGGCGCACGGCTTTGTCGAAGTCCTCGAAGCTGTAGTCGCCGATGCCGGTCTTGTCCGGGGTGATGTTGGTGGAATAGATCACGCCGATGGGGGTCTCCATCGGCAGCCCGCCGGCGAACGGCTTGCCGTCCTTGGCGGTATGGCAGGCCACGCAGTCACCGGCGCGGGCCAGGTATTCGCCCTGTTGCACCAGGGCTTGCTGATCCGCTTCGGCAGCATTGGCGGCTGCGCTGCCCAGCAGCGCCAGGGTGGCGATAACGAGTGCTTTCATGGTCATCGCTCCTTATGCCTGAACCAGCGGGCCGGGGTTTTTCAGGTACTGCTCGCGGATCGCCCGGGCCGACCAGTAGGTCAACGCTGCCACCAGGCCGGTAGGGTTGTAGCCCAGGCCTTGAGGGAAGGCCGAAGCCCCGGGCACGAAGACGTTGTGCACGTCCCAGCTTTGCAGGTAGCGGTTCAGGGCGCTGGTCCTGGGGTCGGTGCCCATGATCGCGCCGCCGTTCAAGTGGGTGGTCTGGTAGGACGCAGTGTTGAAGTGCTCACCGACCTTCTTGCCCAGCAAGGCAATGGCCTTGGGGTTCATCGCCTCGGCGATCTTGCCCATTTTCTCCACCATGAAGCGGTTCATCTTGATGTCGTTTTCCTGCCAGTCGAAGGTCATCCGCAGCAGGGGCAAGCCGTAGGCATCACGGTACACCGGGTCCAGATCCAGGTAGTTGCCACGGTAGGACTGATGCGCTCCGTGGGCGTCCATGGAGACCTGATGGGTGTAGTAGTCGGCGGTGGCTTTCTTCCAGGCACTGCCCCAGGCCGGGGTACCCGGCGGGTTCGAGGTGCCGGCGATGGGCCGGCTGCCGGCCTGGTTGACCCACATCGGCGAGCCGCCGACAAAGCCGTGGGGGCCGTGGTCGAAGTTGTCGGCGTTGAAGTCGTCCACCGCCACGCCGTTGCCGCCGGCGCCGATGAAGTTGTTGGTGTGCACGTCCTTGTCGAAGTAGGCCTTGATGGTGGCCATGTTCTGGTAGGCGAAGTTCTTGCCCACCACGCCTTCGCCGGTAATCGGGTCGTAGGGCTTGCCGATGCCCGACAGCAACATCAGGCGCACGTTGTGGAACTGGAAGGCGCCGAGGATCACCAGGTCCGCCGGCTGCTCGATCTCGCGGCCCTGGCCATCGACGTAGGTGACGCCGGTGGCGCGGGTCTTGCTGCTATCGAGGTTGACCCTGAGCACGTGGGAGTTGGGCCGCAGCTCGAAGTTCGGCAGCGGCTTGAGGGCCGGCAGGATGTTCACGTTGGGCGAGGCCTTGGAGTACATGTAGCAGACGTAGCCGCTGCAGAAGCCGCAAAAGTTGCACGGCCCCATCTGTGCGCCATAGGGGTTGGTGTAAGGCCCCGAGGTATTGGCCGACGGCAGGTTGTAGGGCTTGTAGCCCACCTCATTGGCCGCTTTCTGAAACAGCTGTGCGGAATAGGTGTTCTTCTGCGATTCCAGCGGGAAGTGGTCCGAGCGATCCGGCGCATAAGGGTTGCCGCCCTTGCCGTCGCCCACCAGTTGGCCCTTCACGGTCCAGGCCTGGCCCGAAGTGCCGAAGACCTTTTCCGCGTAGTCGAAGAACGGCTCCAGCTCTTCATAGCTGACGCCGAAGTCCTGGATGGTCATGTCCTTGGGGATGAAGTTCTTACCGTAACGTTCTTCGTAGTGGCTGCGCATGCGCAGCTCGATGGGGTCGACCCGAAAGTGCACCCCGGACCAGTGCAGGCCGGCACCGCCCACGCCATTGCCCGGCAGAAAGGCCCCCAGTTGCCGGTTGGGCAGGGCCACGTCGTTGACGCTGTGGCGGATGGTCACCGTCTCTTTGGAAATGTCCTGGAAGAGTTTCTTGCGCACGCTGTAGGTGAGTTCGTCGATCACCTGGGGATAGTTGCCATCCGGGTAGGTGTCCTGCATCGGCCCGCGTTCCAGCGCCAGCACATTGAGCCCGGCCTCGGTCAGTTCCTTGGCCATGATCGCGCCGGTCCAGCCGAAACCGACGATCACTGCGTCGACCTTCTTCATCACTGTTGCCATGCTCAAGCCCTCTCGCCGCGAATCGATACAGCCGGGAAGGGGTATTGCTCGTTGCGTTCCACCCAATCCATGAAATCGGCGCGAGCGCCGGGAAAGCCGATCAGGGTCCAGCCCACCAGGCCTTTATTGCCACCGTGGATCGGATCGCTGAAGAAGCCTTCCTTGGTGTTCTGCAACAGCAGATTGAAGAAAAGCTTGGCCGGGACCGCGTCGAACTGCGGGGTTCCGGCCTCCAGTTGCTTGAGCAAGTCGTCTCGGGTAGCGCTGTCTTGCGCAGCAAATGTTTGCCCCTTGAGCTCTTTGCACCACGCATCCGTGGCGGCAATGCCCAGGCGATAGATGTCCTTGGGCACCAGTTTGCTCTGCCAGCCCATCTCCGGTGCGGCGTCGGCCTTGAACGGGCCTTGCATGTACCACAGGGCGCCAGCGGCGTAGGGGGTATTCATCTGCCGGTCGATGTATTCCGGCACGCCGGCTTCCAGGGCGCCCGGGCCCATTTCGTCGGCCGGGATCAGGCGTTCCACCGCGGCCTTGATGAAGGCCCACTCCTCGGCGGTGAAGTAGCCCGGCTCATAGCCCTGGCCGCTGCCGGCGGGCTGCTTGCCCGGCGTGGCCGGCGTGGCAGCAATGGCCGTTTCAGGTGCAGCCGCCAGCAGGGAGCCGCCCAGGCCGGTGCTGGCGACGGTGACCACAGGGATCAAGGTCAGGGATTTACGCAAAAACTCACGCCGCGGGTTGTCTCGATCTTGATCAGACATGGGTGCACCTCATCAGGCATTGATGGATTGGTCAGCCGCGTCATGGCGCGACTTTGTGTTTTGGCAACGCAAAAGGCCGGGAAGACCCGGTTTTATGAACACATCAGCAAACTTTAGTTACAAATGGTAGCAGGCTAAGCATCCAAATGAATCGTTTCAGGCGGAAAAAAAGATCAGAAACCGCCGGAAAAAGCGGATCAGCTTCACGATTCTTTGACAGGGGGCTCACGGGGCTTTGACCCCGGCAAATCGATACTGCGCGGCATTGAATCCCCTCATCGGTGATCCCGCGCATGTCGAGCATTCGTTTCATCCCGGCCCTTTGCCTGTCGTTGCTGGCGCTGCTGGCCGGGCCCCAGGTACAAGCCGCCGAGGCCCCCTCCCGCCGCCCGGACCAATGGGCGCAGCCAGTGGAAAAGCAGTACAACCTGTACCAGATGTCCCCGACCCTGTATCGCAGCGCCCTGCCGGACAAAGGCGCGATGCCGCTGCTGCAGCAGCTCAAGGTGGCAACGGTGATCAACTTCCTGCCGGAATCCGACGCCAGCTGGCTGTCGGCACCAGGCATCAACCAGGTGCAGTTGCCTTATCGCACCAACCATGTGGACGACGCCGATGTGCTCAAGGCCCTGCGCGCGATCCAGAGCGCCGAAGCCCAGGGCCCGGTGCTGATGCACTGCAAGCATGGTTCGGACCGCACCGGCCTGATGTCGGCCATGTACCGGGTGGTGATCCAGGGTTGGAGCAAAGAAGAAGCGCTGAATGAAATGACCCAGGGTGGGTACGGCGACAGTTCCCACTTCAAGGATGGCATTCGCTACATGATGCAGGCCGATGTCGACAAACTGCGCACCGCCCTGGCCAATGGCGATTGCAGCACCAGCGTATTCGCCACCTGTTCGGTAAAGAGCTGGTTCGAGACGGTGAGCGCGACCAGGCCGCTGAGCAACTGAGCGCCACACCCTGTGTAGGAGCGAGCCTGCTTGCGAAAACCCAGGGATCGAAAGAAGGGGGGCGAATCGCTTCGCCGGCAAGCCGGCTCCTGGAGGGGAGCCGGCTTTTTACTGCGGGGTCAGTCAGTCTTTTTCTTCAACTTGGGGTTGGGGAAAAACTGCACCGATTGCACCTTGATGTCCGCCACCTTGGGCGTCGCGCTGTTGACCCGGGTCCCGAGTTCCTTGGGCACCGACAGCCCCTGTTCGTTGAGGGTGTCGGAGTAGCCACAGGCCACACACTCGCGATGAGGCACATCGTCCTCACTCCACATCATCAGCTTGTCCTGCTCACTGCACGCCGGGCATACCGCCCCGGCGATAAAGCGTTTCTTGGTCTTCACGGGTGCGTCACTCATGCTGCCGCGTCCTCGCTGAGGCCGCTGTGGCGCAAGAGTGCGTCAATCGACGGCGCGCGTCCGCGGAAATCGACGAACAGCACCATAGGCTCCTGGGAGCCGCCACGGGCCAGGATCGCCTCGCGGAACGCACGCCCGGTGGCCGAATTGAGCACACCCTCTTCCTCGAACCTGGAGAAGGCGTCGGCCGACAGCACTTCCGCCCACTTGTAGCTGTAGTACCCCGCGGCATAACCGCCGGCGAAGATGTGCGCGAAGCTGTTGGGGAAGCGGTTGTAGGCCGGCGGGCGCATCACCGAGACTTCGTCGCGCACGGTTTCCAGCACTTGCAGCACGCTGCGGCCGTCGCCGTGGGTGGCGTGCAGTTCGAAGTCGAACAGGGAAAATTCCAGCTGGCGCACCATCATCAGCCCGGACTGGAAGTTCTTCGCCGCCAGCATCTTCTGCAGCAGGTCCTGGGGCAGCGGTTCGCCGCTTTCATAGTGGCCGGAGATCAGGGCCAGGCCTTCCGGCTCCCAGCACCAGTTTTCCATGAACTGGCTCGGCAGCTCGACGGCGTCCCAGGCCACGCCGTTGATCCCGGACACTCCGGCGTGCTCGACCCGGGTCAGCAGGTGGTGCAGGCCGTGGCCGAATTCGTGGAACAGGGTGGTGACTTCATCGTGGGTCAGCAAGGCCGGCTTGCCGCTGACCGCCGGGGTGAAGTTGCACACCAGGTTGGCTACCGGGCTTTGCAATACCCCGTCCAGCGTGCGACGGCGATCGCGGGCACCGTCCATCCAGGCACCGCCGCGCTTGTTGGCGCGGGCATAGAGGTCGAAGAAGAAGCGGCCGACGTGCTGGCCGTTTTCCTTGATCTCGAACAGGCGCACGTCCGGGTGCCAGGTATCGAAACCTTTCTGCTCGGCGATCTCGATGCCGTACAGGCGCTGGACAATGGCGAACAGCCCGCTCAGCACCTTGTCGATGGGGAAATAGGCGCGCAGAGCTTCCTGGGAAACGCTGTAGCGCTGCTCACGCAGCTTCTCGCCGTAGAAACCGCTGTCCCAGCTTTGCAGGTCGGGGCAACCCTGTTCGGCGGCGTAGGCCTTGAGCTGCTCCAGGTCCTGGGCGGCAAACGGCTTGCTGCGCTTGGCCAGGTCCCGCAGGAAGCTCAGCACCTGGTCGCTGGACTCGGCCATCTTGGTGGCCAGGCTCAACTCGGAGAAGCTGGCGAAACCCAGGAGCTTGGCCAACTCCTGACGCAGGTCGAGGATTTCTTCCATCACCGGACCGTTGTCGTTCTGACCGGCGTTAGGGCCCTGGTCCGACGCGCGGGTGCTGTAGGCGGCATAGACTTCTTCGCGCAGGGCACGGTCCTGGGCGTAGGTCATCACTGCGTAGTAGCTGGGGAATTCCAGGGTGATCAGCCAGCCTTCCAGGTCCTTGGCCTGGGCGGCGGCTGCCATTTGCGCCTTGGCCGAGTCGGTCAGGCCGGCCAGGGCGGCTTCATCGGTGATGTGCTTGGTCCAGGCCTGGGTGGCATCCAGCAGTTGGTTGGAGAACCGGCTGCCCAGCTCGGAAAGCTTGCTCTGCACCTCGGCATAACGCTTTTGCTGCTCGGGCGGCAGGTCGATGCCCGACAGGCGGAAGTCCCGCAGGGAGTGTTCGAGGATAGTCTTCTGCGCCACGTCGAAACCGGCGGCTTCCGGGCTCTTGGCCAGGGCGTCGAAGGCCTGGAACAGCTCGCGGTTCTGGCCCATTTCCGTGGAATAGGCGCTCAGGGCCGGCAGGCAGGCCTCATAGGCTTCACGCAGTTCGGCGCTGTTGCACACTGCGTTGAGGTGGCTGACCGGGCTCCAGGCAGCGCCCAGGCGATCATTGAGCTCGTCCATGGCCAGCACCAGGCCAGCCCAGGTCGGCTGGGTGGCTTGGGTCTTGAGGATGTCAGCGATGGCGGCGCGGTTGTCAGCCAGGATCTGTTCGATGGCCGGTTGCACATGCTCGGCGCGGATCGCCGAGAACGGCGGCAGGTCGTAGGGCTGCAGAAGAGGGTTGTTCACACTCACGGTGGGCACCTTGGCTGGAAGAAACATTGAGCCATCTTAATTACAATCGACGCCCACCGCAGCTATAGCCCCCATTAATAAATCTCAGAGAGGCATTCGCACTTGGCCATTCGCAGCTACCAGAACCACACCCCGAACCTGGGCGAGCGGGCCTTTGTCGACCACTCGGCGGTGGTCATCGGCGACGTGGAAATCGGCGCCGACAGCTCGGTCTGGCCGCTGACCGTGATCCGCGGCGACATGCACCGCATCCGCATCGGCGCGCGCACCAGCGTGCAGGACGCCAGCGTGCTGCACATCACCCACGCCGGCCCGTTCAACCCCGACGGCTTCCCGCTGCTGATCGGCGACGACGTGACCATCGCCCACAAGGTCATGCTCCACGGTTGCAGCATCGGCAACCGGGTGCTGATCGGCATGGGCAGCATTGTCATGGATGGCGCGGTGGTGGAGGACGATGTGATAGTCGGCGCCGGCAGCCTGGTGCCACCGGGCAAGCGCCTGGAAAGCGGCTTTCTCTATGTAGGTAGCCCGGTGAAGCAGGCGCGCCCGCTGACCGACAAGGAACGCGCCTTCTTCACCTACAGCGCCGCCAACTACGTGAAGCTCAAGGACCTGCACCTGGCCGAAGGCTACGACCGGCCCTGACCCCCCCTTGCACAGCCCAGGAATCCCCATGCATTACCAAACCGTACTGTTCGACCTCGACGGCACCCTCACCGACCCTCGCGAGGGCATCACCCGTTCGATCCAGTTCGCCCTGGGCAAACTGGGCATCGACGAGCCGGACCTGAGCAAACTGGAGCACTTCATCGGCCCGCCGCTGTTGCAGGCCTTCATGCAGTTCTACGGCTTCGACGAGGCCCGGGCCTGGGAAGCGGTGAACTTCTATCGCGAACGCTTCAAGGTCACCGGCCTGTATGAAAACCGCGTCTTCGATGGCGTCACGCCGCTGCTGGAAACCCTCGGCGGGCAAGGGCGACAACTGTACATCGCAACCTCCAAGCCCTGGGTCTTCGCCCGGGAGATCGCCCGTCACTTCGACTTCGCCAAGCACTTCAAGGTGATCTACGGCAGCGAACTGGACGGCACCCGCACCGACAAGGTGGAGCTGATCGCCCATCTGCTGGAGCAGGAGCAACTCGACCCTGCCAGCACATTGATGATCGGCGACCGCAAGCACGACCTGATCGGCGCCAGGCGCAACGGGCTGGATGCGGCGGCGGTGGGTTATGGCTTTGGCAGCCATGAGGAATTGACTGCCGAAGCCCCGGCCTATCACTTCCAGACCCTGGGCGAGCTGCACCAGGCGTTTTTGCCGCGTTAGGGCAGAGGCTTCGCCGGCAAGCCGGATGCTACAGTCCCGAAGCAGGAGCCGGCGCCAGGGCGACGGTGTCCTGCAACCGGATCAGGGCCGCCTTGCGCTCCTCGGCCGGCAAACGTCCCAGCGTCTCCACGGCGGCGAAGAATGCCGGCCAGTCCCCCTTCACCTGCCTGAACAAGGCGGCAAACGCCGGCACCCATTGGTCATACAGGCCGAAGGGCAGCAGCCGGGCGTTGTTCAGCGGGGTGTTGATCCAGGCGTCATAGCGTTTGGAACCGGCCCACTGACTGTCGCGCAACTGCCGATACTCGCTGCGCATGCGCTCGAACTCTGCGGCCTTGCGCTGGCGCATCTGCTCGGCGGGCAAAGGCAGGGCATACAGCTGCTCCAGGCGCTTGCGGGTATCGAGCACCAGCTGGGTGAACTGGTCACGCTGGCGCAACTCGCCGTCGCTCAATGGCGCCAGCCCGCGATAGGCGCGCCACTGGCGGGTGCCTTCCTGCTCGACGAAGGTGGCGTAGGACTCGTTGAACTCGGTGTCGTCCTTCACATAGAAGCGCTGGTGCGCCAGCTCGTGGAAGATCAGGGTCGCCAGGCGCTCGTCGCCCCAGTGCATCATCGAACTGATGATCGGGTCGTCGAACCAGCCCAGGGTGGAATACGCCTCGACCCCGCCGATCGCCACGTCCATGCCCTTCAACTGCTGCAACGCCGCCTCGCCCCGGGCCGCGCCCTGGCTGTAATAGCCGCGGTAAGCCACGCAACCGGCAATGGGAAAGCAGTGGGTTTGCGGGTTCAGGGAAAACTCCGGGGTGGCGAACACGTTCCACACCACATAGGGCCGCCCGATGTCGACGTACAGCCGATAGCTGCGGTTGTCCGGCAGGTGCAGGTGCTCGCTGGCAAAGCGGCGTGCCTGCTGCGACTGGGCCAGATGGGCGCGCAGGCTCGCATCGCGGCTCGGGTCGGCGACGACTTGCGCCACCGGCACACGGGCTCGCAGCAGCTGCAATTGGCCACTGGCCAGCTGGCTGTAATAACCGACGCTGCTGCAACCGTTGAGCAGCAAAAGCATCAGTGCCGGAAACAAAAACCGTAAAAGAGGATCAAGTAACCCATGGCTTGAACACGGCCTAGTCAAATCGAATCATCCACAGAGAGTCTGTCCGCAAGACTATCTCGCCAGCCTGGAGTTTCGCCATGCGCGTGTTGCTGTTGACCACCGGCCTGCTGACCCTCGGCGGTTGCGCCGGCCTGCCCGACCCCGACCCGGCCCAGGCCTGGGTCGACCTGGCTCCGCCCCGGGACACCCACCTGCAGGCATTGGAGGTGGACGCCAAGAACATCGATGATCCGCGCTATTTCCAGGTCCAGCCCGGCAGCCATGAACTGACCCTGCGCTACCAGTTCGCCGTGCAACCCAGCAACATCGGGCCAGGCGCCGAGCCGCTGTGGCGCGATTGCCAGCTGAACGTGAAATTCAAGGATTTCGGTGCCGGCCAGCGCTACCAGGTACAGGCCGGGAACATCGGTTTCCACCCCTGGGCCAGGCTCTACGACGAGCAGCACACCCTGCTCGACAAAGCCCGGCCGGCAGGCTGCCAGCGCAGTTGAACGGCGCTATGCTGAGGGCCTCTCGCTCACTCGGCCCCCGTCATGCGTCCATTTCTACTGTTTCTCGCCCTTGGCACCCTCAGCGCCTGCACTACGCCCCTGCCGGGCGTCGATCCGCAACAGGCCTGGATCGACCTGGCCACCCCGACGCCCGGGGGCAAGCTGGTCATGGCCGAACGCCTGGACAACCAGCGCCTGGACGACGGGCGCTTCTTCCAAGTCAGCCCCGGCAGCCACGAATTGATGGTGCGCTTCGATTTCGAAGTGTTCGCCGGCGGCATGGGCATGAACAACGATCCCCAGGAGCGCCTGTGTTACCTGAGCCTGCGCTACGACCATTTCCAGGCCGGCCAGCGCTATCGCCTGGAGGCGCGCAACCTGGGGTTCACCCCCAGCGCACGGCTGTACAACGCCCAGCGCGAAATAGTCGCCGAGGAGCGCATGATCAACTGCGTGCCCTGAGTCGGGTCAGCGATCGTTCTTCTGATAGATGATCTTCCTGGTGCCGTTTTCACAGCTGCCGACCACCATGTTGTTGTCGTGGACTTCATCGTTGGTGACGATTTCCAGGGTGTAGGAAGGTACGCCCTGGGCCTGGATCTTGGCTTCGATCTCGGCCTTGAGTTCCTCGCAGGGCTTCGGCGCGGCCAGGGCCGATGTGGCCAGCGCACAACTAACAACCGCCAAGGCAAAACGTTTCATGATCTAAAGCTCCCTTGCTGCGGTGCACACGGGGGTGCGCTGAAGCCGCAGTCGCGTATTCGACCACAGGTGCTTGTCCGCCGCACAGGCGCATTCGCCGGCATGCCCGCTCCTACGGACCGGTGCAGGAGCCGGCTTGCCGGCCAAGCAGTTGCCTCAACTCAGCAGCGTCGCATCCAGGCTGATCTTGGCGTTGAGCACCTTGGACACCGGGCACCCTTCCTTGGCCTTCTTGCTCAGCTCATCGAACTGCTGCTGGCTGGCACCGGGGATCTTCGCCTTGAGGATCAGGTGCACCGCGGTAATGGCAAAGCCGCCATCGACCTGGTCCAGGGTCACTTCTGCCTGGGTGTCGATGCTGTCCGCCTTGAGCCCGGCCTCACCAAGGATCATGGAAAAGGCCATGGAGAAACAGCCCGCGTGGGCCGCGCCAATCAGTTCCTCCGGGTTGGTGCCCTTGCCACCTTCGAAACGCGCCTTGAAGCCGTAGGGCGCCTCACGCAACACGCCGGTTTCGGTCGAGATCGAGCCAATGCCGGTTTTCAGGTCACCTTCCCAATGCGCCGAGGCTTTCTTTTTGATGCTCATCGCTTTCTCCTCAAGAACCGGTGCGAAAGTTCGCACCCTGATGTTTTTTGTTGCCTAAGGGTTCTGAGGATAGATCCGATGGCAAAGTTCAGCCGTTGTCGCCGATGCCCGTTTACCCGACAAATTCACTCAGGCTATTGAAACTCGGGTATATGCCCACATTGCATAGATCTGACTTACAGACTTCGGCAGGTTTTGGCTCATGACAAAAGCCTGCGCACCCCAAGGAGAAGCAGGCTTATGAAACCGCTGTCCGCTGTTAAATACTCGACCCTCGACCTGGTGCCCGTGCGTGAAAACGGCAGCCCGGGGCAGTCCCTGCGCAACTCCCTGGACCTGGCGCAGCATGTGGAGAAGCTCGGTTACACGCGCTTCTGGGTCGCCGAGCACCACAACATGGACGGTATCGCCAGTTCCGCTACCTCGGTGCTGATCGGCTACCTGGCGGGCGGTACTTCGACCATTCGTGTCGGTTCCGGCGGGGTCATGCTGCCCAACCACGCGCCCCTGGTGATCGCCGAACAGTTCGGCACCCTGGAAAGCCTGTACCCGGGGCGCATCGACCTGGGACTGGGCCGCGCCCCGGGTTCCGACCAGATGACCGCCCGCGCCCTGCGCCGGGAACGTTCCGGCAGCGCCGACGATTTCCCTGAGGACGTGGCCGAACTGATGGCCTACCTGGGCCCGCGTACCCCCGAACAACGGGTGATCGCCATGCCGGGCACCGGCACCAACGTGCCGGTATGGCTGCTGGGCTCCAGCCTGTTCAGTGCACAACTGGCCGGGGAACGGGGCTTGCCTTACGCCTTCGCCTCGCATTTCGCACCGCGCTACCTGCACGAGGCGATTCGCGTCTACCGCAACCACTTCAAGCCTTCGGCGGTGCTCGACAAGCCCTACGTGATGCTTGGCGTGCCGCTGGTGGCAGCCGACACCGACGAACAGGCCGATTACCTGGCGACTTCGGTGTACCAGCGCATCCTGGCGCTGATGCGTGGCCAGAGCCTGGTCCAGCGCAAACCGGTGCAAAGCATGGACGGCCTGTGGCTACCCCATGAGAAGGAAGCGGTCGCCAGCTTCCTCGGCCTGGCGATGGTCGGCAGCCCGGCGAAAATCCGCGCCAAGCTGCAGGTGCTGATCGAGCAGACCGGAGCCGATGAGCTGATCTTCACCTGCGATCTGTACGAACACGCCGATCGGCTGCACTCCTACGAGCTGCTGTCACAGGTAATGAAAGGCTGAAACGACAGGCATGAAAAAGCCGACGTTCTGCGTCGGCTTTTTTTTGACCATCCACAAGGCTCAACCGCGCTTGTAGACAATTTCCTTGGTACCGGCTTCGCAGGAGCCGACTACCTTGCCATCCGCCGCCGCGCCCTTGTCCACCACTTCCAGCGAATAGTGCGTGGCGCCGTTGGCGTCGATCTTGGCGGCAATCTCGCTCTTGAGTTCTTCGCACGGCTTGCCAGCGGCAAGGGCTGTTCCCGCAAGACTCAACAAAGCAGCAGCTAATACTAGTTTTTTCATCGGTCACATTCCCTGGTCGGATCAAAAGAGGCGGCATTGACGCCTGCCTGACAGAGGCTCAAGACACATGTAGCGCTTTGCCATTTCCTATGGCACTCGGCCAGCGCACAAGTTCCAGAGCCTAGCTCAAGCCTTCAACTATTGGCAATTCGGAAGCCCACCTTGAGCGTGACCTGAAAATGCGCCGCTTTGCCGTCCTTGATATGGCCCCGGGTTTCGGTTACTTCGAACCATTCCAGGTGCTTGATGCTCTTGTGCGCTTCCGCCAGCGCGTTGTTGATCGCATCTTCGATGCTGTTCGGCGACGAACCCACCAGTTCGACTTTCTTGTAAGTGTGATGATCAGTCATGGCGCTCTCCTTTTTAGCTGTGAATTACAGCCTAGCAGTGATTTTTCTTATTACTTGTGGCGCCTGCGCCCAAGGCTAAGTTCAGATTTTCTGCACTTTCCCAACACGCCGCAGTCGGAACCTACACAGCCCATTCACCACCCTGCAGGAGAGCCGACATGGCCAACACCTCGTTACGCAAAGCCTCACTGGAAAGTATGGAAGCCGAGATCTCCAGCCTGCTCAAATCGCTGGAAAGCCTGAAGGACGATGCGTCCGACGAGTCGCGCAAGACCCTCAAGGCGCTCAAGAGCAATGCCGAAAGCGCGCTGAAGCATTCGCGCAGCCTGCTCAGCGATGCCTATGAAGAAGTCAAAGTGAAAACCCGTGAAACCGGGATCGCGACCCGCGACTATGCCCAGGAACACCCCTGGACCACCGCCGGGGTTGCCGTGGGTGCCATCGGCCTGCTGGCCGCCTATCTGCTGTGCAAGCGCGGCGACTAAAGCTGCTGGCGCAGTTCGTTTTCCAGCCACTGCGCCAATTGCCGGGCGCGCCCATCCGAGGCGCGCTTGGGTAACCACAGCGCCAGTTGCCCCGGGGTGTCGGAAAAACCCCAGGGCGCAACCAACCTGCCCGCCAGCAAGTCCTCGGCCACCAGCGGCTGCGGGGCAATTGCCACCCCCAGGCCCGCCACGGCCGCCTCCAGCAAATAATACAGATGCTCGAAACCCTGCCCGTACTTCAACGTTTCGGGATTCAGGTCGTTGCGCCGCGCCCAACTGGGCCAGGCCTGGGGGCGGGAAGTAGTGTGCAGCAGGGCCTCGCTGGCCAGGACGCCAGCCGGCGCCTGCCGCAGGCGTGGATAACCGGCGTAGCGCGGGCTGAGCACCGGGCCGATGCGTTCGCTGGCCAGTTCATAGACCTGCATGTCCGCCGGCCAGGGCGGCTCGGCAAAGACCAGCAAGGCATCCAGGCCCGGGCGCCGGGGGTCGAGGTCGCCTTCACCGGCCGAAAGGTGCAGGCGCAGGTCCGGCAGGTCGGCGTTCAGGCGCCCCAGGCGCGGGATCAGCCAGCGCGCCAGCAGGCTTCCGGAACAGCCCAGGACAAAGGGCGCATCGGCGCTGCCCTGGGTCAGCTCGGCGCAGACATCCCGCAGGCGCTCGAAGGCCTCGCTGCTGGCATCGCGCAGGCGAATGCCGGCATCTGTGAGTTTAAGGCCACGGCCTTCCTTGACGAAAAGGCTCAGCCCCAGGTGTTCTTCAAGCACCTTCAACTGCCGGCTGACCGCGCCGTGGGTGACGTGCAGCTGTTCGGCCGCCTGGCTGACGCTATTGAGCCGGGCAGTGGCTTCGAAGGCCCGCAGGGCATTCAGGGGAGGCAGGTCGCGGCTCATTTTATCTGTGAGTTTTCCTGACAGGTTGCGGCGATCTTATCGGTTTTCAGCATCGGATGTCAGGGGTAGAGTGGGCTCCATTGTGTTTCTACGAAGCGGTCTTTCCACCAGGCCTTCTTTCTCCAAACTTCCCCCGGGAGCGCTGCAATGACCCAGTCCCAATTACGCAATGGCCCTGACGACAACGGCCTGTTCGGCGCATTCGGCGGCCGTTACGTGGCCGAAACCCTGATGCCGCTGATCCTCGACCTGGCCCGCGAATACGAAAAGGCCAAGGAAGATCCCGAATTCCTCAAGGAGCTGGCCTACTTCCAGCGCGATTACGTGGGCCGCCCCAGCCCGCTGTACTTCGCCGAACGCCTGACCGAGCACTGCGGCGGCGCCAGGATCTACCTCAAGCGTGAAGAGCTGAACCACACCGGCGCGCACAAGATCAACAACTGCATCGGCCAGATCCTGCTGGCGCGGCGCATGGGCAAGAAGCGCATCATCGCCGAGACCGGCGCCGGCATGCATGGCGTGGCCACCGCCACCGTGGCCGCGCGTTTTGGCCTGGATTGCGTGATCTACATGGGCACCACCGACATCGAGCGCCAACAGGCCAACGTATTTCGCATGAAGCTGCTGGGCGCCGAAGTGATCCCGGTGGTGGCCGGCACCGGCACCCTGAAGGACGCGATGAACGAAGCCCTGCGTGACTGGGTGACCAACGTCGACAGCACCTTCTACCTGATCGGCACCGTCGCCGGCCCGCACCCGTACCCGGCCATGGTCCGCGACTTCCAGGCGGTCATCGGTAAGGAGACCCGCGAGCAGATGCAAGCCCAGGAAGGCCGCCTGCCGGACAGCCTGGTGGCGTGCATCGGTGGCGGTTCCAACGCCATGGGCCTGTTCCACCCGTTCCTTGACGACAAGAGCGTCGAGATCATCGGCGTAGAAGCCGCCGGCTACGGCATCGAGACCGGCAAGCACGCCGCCAGCCTCAACGGCGGCGTACCCGGCGTACTGCACGGCAACCGCACCTTCCTGCTGCAGGACGACGATGGCCAGATCATCGACGCCCACTCGATTTCTGCCGGCCTCGACTACCCCGGCATCGGCCCGGAACACGCCTGGTTGCACGATATCGGCCGCGTCGAATACACCTCGGTGACCGACGACGAAGCCCTGGCCGCGTTCCACCAGTGCTGCCGCCTGGAAGGCATCATCCCGGCCCTGGAAAGCGCCCATGCCCTGGCCGAAGTCTTCAAACGCGCACCGAACCTGCCCAAGGATCACCTGATGGTGGTCAACCTCTCGGGCCGTGGCGACAAAGACATGCAAACCGTGATGCACCACATGCAACAGTCCCAGCAGGAGAAACACTGATGAGCCGCCTGCAAACCCGTTTTGCCGAGCTGAAGGAAGCAAACCGCGCCGCCCTGGTGACCTTCGTCACCGCCGGCGACCCGAACTACGACACCTCCCTGGCGATCCTCAAGGGCCTGCCCGCAGCGGGCGCCGACGTGATCGAACTGGGCATGCCCTTCACCGACCCGATGGCCGACGGCCCGGCGATCCAGCTGGCCAACATCCGTGCCCTGGGGGCCAAGCAAAACCTGGCGAAAACCCTGCAGATGGTTCGCGAGTTCCGCGAAGGCAACAGCGACACCCCGCTGGTGCTCATGGGCTACTTCAACCCGATCCACCACTACGGCGTGCCGCGCTTCATCGCCGACGCCAAGGCCGCCGGTGTCGATGGCCTGATCGTGGTGGACATGCCGCCGGAACATAACAGTGAACTGTGCGACCCGGCCCAGACCGCCGGCATCGATTTCATCCGCCTGACCACACCGACCACCGACGACGCCCGCCTGCCCAAGGTGCTCAACGGCAGCTCCGGTTTCGTCTACTACGTTTCCGTGGCCGGGGTCACCGGTGCCGGTGCCGCCACCCTGGAACACGTGGAAGAAGCCGTGGCCCGCCTGCGTCGCCACACCGACCTGCCCATCAGCATCGGTTTCGGCATCCGTACTCCGGAGCAGGCAGCCGCCATCGCTCGCCTGGCCGACGGCGTGGTAGTGGGCTCGGCGCTCATCGACCACATCGCCAGCGCCGAGTCTTCCGAGCAAGCGGTGGATGGGGTGCTGAGCCTGTGTGCGGCGCTGTCCGAGGGCGTACGTAAGGCCCGCGTCAGCTGAGGGTAAAGTTCCTGATACAGAGGAATTAGCGCCTCGAGACACAGACTAAACAGCAAGACCCGGGGGTTCGCGACCAAGGTGGCGAACCCCTTTTTGCTGTGTGTGTTGCGAGGAATACCTGATGAAAATGCCCAAACGTCTGATTGCCGGTGCCGCGGTGCTGATGCTCTGCGCCAGCCCGTTGCTGCAGGTCATGGCCGACGAGCGCGGCGGCTATGATCGTGGCGGGCCACAGCAGGGCCATCGGGACAACCGTGGCAACGAGCACCGTGGCCCGGGGGATGATCGCCGCGGCGGCCCGCCACGGGATTTCGGCCCGGTGCGCCAGACCATCCGCGACAACCACGGCTACTTCGTCCGGGGCGCGCCGCCACCTCCCGGCATCCACCTGGTGCGCGGCCAGCCACTGCCGCGCGGCTACTACGGCGAACGCCTGGAGCCCCGGGCCCTGTCGCGCCTGCCGGTGTACCCGGGGTACGAATGGCGACGCATGGGGGGCGACATCGTGCTGATCGCCGTGGGCACCGGCATCGTCTACGAGATCCTCGACGGCGTGCTCTACTGACCTCACCCGACCGGCCGGCCCCTGCAGGAGCCGGCTTGCCGGCGCTCCGTCGCCCTCAGAACCCCCTCAGGTCCAGTGGCCGCATAGCCCCCATCCAGATCGCATGGTCGGTGTGGTCCAGCAGGTCATCGCCGGTATCCGGATGCAGGAACACCACCAGCCCCTGGCGATTGAGGGCCAGCCACGGCACCACCTGGGCAAACACCTCGGGGCCGAACGCCAACTGGCAGCTCCAGTCCGGATGCGGCCCCACCGGCCGCTCGTGGACCCTGCCCATTTTCAGTTCGAACAGCTGCGCCGCCCGCTCGCACAAGGCCCGGGCCTGGTCGATGGTGCTGGCGTCAAAGTAGACATGGGCGTGGTAGCCCTTGATCCGTTGCATGCAAACCCTCGCAATCAAGACGAACCCTCAAGGCTCGCCACAGGTCACAACCGGTACCTGTGGAAAATAAGGAAGCCAGGCCATGAAAAATGCCGAAACTCCGGTGGTCAAACTGGTGCTCTATGGTGCCATGAGCAGCCTGGGCAGTGCGTTGATGGCAGAGAGCCTGAGGCGCCAGCATGAGGTGATCGCCATTCTCGACGACCTCACCGCGCTGGCCCCGCGCCCAGGCCTGCGCGCCAAGGGCGGCGACCTGTTCGACCCGGACCGGGTCAAGCAGAGCGTAGCCGGTAGCTCGGCGGTGATCTGCCTGCTGGATGCCCCCGATCTGCCCGGCAGCACCACGCCCGGCCAAGCCCCCGACCCGGTGAATCAGGTACGGGCGGTGGATGCCCTGATCGAAGGCATGCAGGGCGCCGGCATCCGTCGGCTGATGCTGGTGGGGGAGTTCAGCGTTCTCGACAACCCGCCCTCCAGCACCAGCCTGCCTCACCATGCCGCGCAGGAAATCCTCGATGCACTGCGCAGCAGCGCGCTGGACTGGACCCTGATCAACGCGCCGCGGGGCGTGGCCGGGCTGGGTATCGAGCATTTCAACCAGGTTGGCGACAGCCTCGAACCGGGACTTGCCGAGCCGCTGCGACGGCTCAACGGCGTGGCAATCGGCATCAGCGACGAGCTGCGCCTGAATCTGCACCTGCGCGAGCATGTGAGTTTCATCGCCACCCAACCCCAGGCCACCACCTAGCGGGCAATGGACGGCAGCGCCAGCCCCTTGAGGCTCTGGGCGCTGCCGGCCTGCTCGCTCATCAGCCAGTCGACGAAACGCTGGATCAGCGGGCCGCGGCGCTTGCGCTGGGGCAGCACCACGTAATAGCCGTAGGCGGACAGCGCGCGCTCGGCGATGGGCCTGCACAGCAGGCCCTGCTCCAGCAGGTCATCCACCAGGTGACGCCAGCCGATGGCCACGCCCTGGCCGCCGATGGCCGCCTGGATCAGCAGGGTGTAATTGTCGAAGCGCAATTGCCCTGGGGCCGGCGCACCCGCAAGGCCCAGCTCGCGAAATACCCCGCTCCAGTCGAACCAGTGGTTGCTGCCTTCGCCCCGCAGGTGCAGCAGCGGCAGGTCCAGCAGGGAAGGGGCGGGCAGCGGCGCAACGCGGTCCTTGAGCAGCAGCGGGCTGCACACCGGAAACACTTCTTCGCTGAACAGCCAGTGGCTTTCCCCCTGCCTGAAGCGCCCGTCGCCGAACAGCACCGCCACGTCGATATCGCTGCGCAGCATGCTGTGGCTGCGCTCGCTGGTGACCAGGCTCACATCCACCTGGGGGTTGGCCTCATGAAAGCGATGCAGGCGGGGCATCAGCCAATAGGCGGCGAAAGCGAAATCCGTGGCCACCTGCAGCACCTCATGCTGATGCTGCTGGCTGAGGGCGCTGAGGCCGGCATCGATGCTCTGCAGGCCGGCCTGGACCTGATCCAGCAACAAGGCTGCAGACTCGGTCAGCTCTATGCCCCGGTAGATGCGGTCGAACAGGCGCACCCCCAGCTGTTCCTCCAGGCGCTTGATCTGCTGACTGATAGCCGGCTGGGTGGTGCCCAGTTCCACCGCCGCGGCGGTGAAGCTGCGCAGGCGCGCGGCTGCTTCGAACACCCGGAGCAGGTCCAGGGACAGGTCGCCAAGGGCTTCATGCATAAGCTGTGCTTATCCTAGTCATTGCTGTACATGGGCTTTACCACCAACGGCATGGGATCCATGCTCGATTGCAGCACTTTCGCATAACCATCGACTATGGAATGCCGCGAATCCATGAAGCGCAAGAACATTCTTTTCATCATGGCCGATCAGATGGCCGCCCCCTTGCTGCCGTTCTACGGACCCTCGCCGATCAAGCTGCCTCACCTCAGCCGGCTGGCCGCCCAGGGCGTGGTCTTCGACGCCGCCTACTGCAACAGCCCCTTGTGCGCACCCTCGCGCTTCACTTTGGTCAGCGGCCAGTTGCCCAGCCGGATCGGCGCCTACGACAACGCCGCGGACTTCCCCGCCGACGTGCCCACCTACGCCCACTACCTGCGGCGCCTGGGCTACCGCACTGCGCTCTCGGGCAAGATGCACTTCTGCGGCCCGGACCAGTTGCACGGCTATGAAGAGCGCCTGACCAGCGATATCTACCCCGCCGACTACGGCTGGGCGGTGAACTGGGACCAGCCCGATGTGCGCCCCAGCTGGTACCACAATATGTCCTCGGTACTGCAGGCCGGCCCCTGTGTACGCACCAACCAGCTGGATTTCGACGAGGAGGTGGTGTTCAAGGCCCAGCAATACCTGTTCGACCATGTGCGCGAGGCCGGCGACCAGCCGTTCTGCCTCACCGTCTCCATGACCCACCCCCACGATCCGTACACCATTCCCAGGGCCTTCTGGGACCTGTACCGCGACGACCAGATTCCACTGCCGCAGACCCCGCCCCAAAGCGAGCTGGACCCGCATTCCCAGCGCCTGCTCAAGGTCTACGACCTGTGGGACAAGCCCTTGCCTGTGGATAAGATCCGCGACGCGCGCCGCGCCTACTTCGGCGCCTGCAGCTACATCGACAGCAACGTCGGCAAGCTGCTGCAGACCCTGGAAGACACCGGGCTGGCGGACGACACGCTGATCGTGTTTTCCGGCGACCACGGCGACATGCTCGGTGAGCGCGGCCTCTGGTACAAAATGCACTGGTTTGAAATGGCCGCCCGGGTACCGCTGCTGATCTGTGCACCGGGGCAGTTCACTGCCGGCCGGGTCGGCGCCGCTGTCTCCACCGCCGACCTGCTGCCGACCCTGGTGGAACTGGCCGGCGGCCGGGTCGAGCCCGACCTGCCGCTGGATGGCCGCTCCCTGGTCCCGCACTTGCAAGGGCAGGGCGGGCACGACGAGGTGTTCGGCGAATACATGGCCGAAGGCACCATCGGCCCGCTGATGATGATTCGCCGCGGGGCCTACAAGTTCATCTACAGCGAAGACGATCCCTGCCTACTCTTCGACCTGCACCACGACCCGCAAGAGCGCTTCGACCTTGGCCAGTCGCCCGAGCATCGGCCGCTGTTCGACGCGTTCCTGGCAGAGGCCCGGGCCAAGTGGGACATTCCGCGCATTCACCAACAGGTCCTGGCCAGCCAGCGCCGCCGCCGGCTGGTGGCCGAGGCGCTGAGCCGGGGCAAACTCAAGAGCTGGGACCACCAGCCGCTGGTAGACGCCAGCCAGCAGTACATGCGCAACCACATCGACCTCGATGACCTGGAGCGCAAGGCCCGTTATCCACAACCCTGCCAAAACCAATAAAACGTAAGGGGAAAAGCATGCAAAGGTTATCCACAGCACTGACGCTCGGGCTTCTGGCCCTGGGCAGCGCATCCGCTTGGGCCGACTCGTGCGAGACCGTGAAGATGGCCGACCCGGGGTGGAGCGATATCGCCGCCACCAATGCCATCACCGGCTTCCTGCTCGACGGCATGGGCTACAAGGCGAAGATCGACACCCTGGCCGTGCCCATCACCTTCGGTGGTCTGAAGGATGGCCGGGTGGATGTATTCCTGGGTAACTGGATGCCGGCGCAGCAAGGCTTCCATGACAAGTTCGTGGCCAATGGCGACGTCACCCAGCTGGCCAAGAACCTGGAAGGGACCGAATTCACGCTGGCGGTGCCGGACTATGTGTGGGAGGCCGGAGTGCATGATTTTGCCGACCTGGACAAGTTCGCCGACAAGTTCGACAAAAAGCTCTACGGCATCGGCTCCGGCGCGCCGGCCAACCTGTCGCTGCAGGAAATCATCAAGAGCAACCAGTTCAACCTGGGCCAGTGGAAGCTGATCGAGTCCAGTGAACAGGCAATGCTCGCCGAAGTGTCCCGGGCCACGAAAAAGCAGCGCTTCATCACCTTCCTCGGCTGGACCCCACACCCGATGAACGTGCAGTTGAAGATGCGCTACCTGACCGGTGGCGAAAAGTACTTCGGCGCCAGCGGCAGCGTCTACACCCTGACCCGCAAGGGTTATGCACAGGCTTGCCCGAACGTCGGCAAACTGCTGGGCAACCTGCGGTTCACCCAGGAGATGGAGAACAGCATCATGGCCGCGGTGGTCAACAGCAAACTCAGCAACACCGAGGCCGCCAAGGCCTGGATCAAGGCCCACCCGGCAGTGCTGGAGCAATGGCTGGAGGGAGTGCGGACCATTGATGACAAAGAGGCCCTGGCAGCGGTGAAGAGCAGGTTGTAGCCCGAGGTGCGCCGGCCATTCGCCGGCAAGCCGGCTCCTACACCCAAAGCCTGGCAATGCTTTACCCTGGCCCACCGAATCAACCCACCCGTGAGGAACCATGGCCTGGCCCGACCGCCAATCTCTCCTGCCTTTGCTGAGCTGGCTGCCGCGCCAGACCCGGGCCAGCGTCGGCCGTGACCTGCTGGTGGGCCTGAGCGGCGCGATCCTCGCTCTGCCGCAATCCATCGCCTATGCCCTGATCGCCGGCCTGCCCCCGGAGTACGGGCTGTACGCGGCCATAGTCCCGGTGCTGATCGCCTGCCTGTGGGGTTCATCGTGGCACCTGATCTGCGGCCCCACGGCGGCGATTTCCATCGTTCTCTATGCCAGCGTCAGCCCCCTGGCAGTGCCGGCCTCCGAGGACTACATCACCCTGATCCTGCTCCTGACGCTGTTGGCCGGGGTCTTCCAGTGGCTGCTGGGAATGCTGCGCTTCGGCGCCCTGGTGAACTTCGTCTCGCACTCGGTGGTGCTGGGCTTCACCCTCGGCGCGGCGGTGATCATCGCCCTGGGCCAATTGCCCAACCTGCTGGGGCTGGAACTGCCGAACCAGGCCACCGCCCTCAACAGCCTCAGCCAGTTGCTGCAGCACCTGGGCGAGGTGGACCGGCCTTCGCTGCTGCTGGGGCTGGGCACCCTGGCACTGGGGGTCGCCTTCAAGCTGCTGGCGCCGCGCTGGCCCGGACTGCTGCTGAGCCTGGTGTTCAGTGCCCTGGTGGTGTGGCTGCTGCCGGGGGTGTTTGGCCATGTGCAACTGGTCAGCGCCTTCACCGGCCGGCTGCCGCCGTTGAGCCCGCTGCCCCTGGACCTGGAACTGATCCTGCGGTTGCTGCCCAGCGCAGTGGCGGTGGGCATGCTCGGGCTGGTCACCAGCCTGTCGATTGCCCGCTCGCTGTCAGCACGTTCGGAACAGTTGCTGGACGCCAACCAGGAAGTCCGCGCCCAGGGCCTGTCGAACATGGTCGGGGCGTTTTTCTCCGGCTACCTGTCCTCGGGCTCCTTCACCCGCTCCGGGTTGAGCTACGAGGCCGGCGCCTGCTCGCCCCTGGCCGGGGTGTTCTCGGCGCTGTGGGTGGCGCTGTTCGCCGTGGCCGGCGCCGGGCTGATCGCCCATATCCCGATCCCGGCCATGGCCGGCAGCATCCTGCTGATCTGCTGGGGGCTGGTGGACCATCGGGGCATTCGCGCGCTGTTCCGGGTCAGCCGCGCCGAGTTCGTGGTGATGAGCCTGACCTGCGTCGCCACCCTGCTCCTGGAGTTGCAGACCGCGATCTATGCCGGGGTCCTGGCGTCGCTGTTCTTCTACCTCAAGCGCACTTCGCAACCGCGGGTGCAGCAGTCCAGCGAAGGCGATGAAGACATCCTGCGGGTCGGCGGTTCGATTTTCTTCGGCGCCAGCCATTACCTGCAGGTGCGCATGCAGCGCTGCCACGCGCCCAGGCTGGTGATCGACGCACGGCAGATCAACTTCATCGACTATTCAGGGGTGGAGATGCTGCACCAGGAAGCACGCCGCCTCAGGCGCCAGGAGCGCAGCCTGATCCTGCGCCGGGCACGGCAGGCGGTGAAAGAAGAGTTGATCAAGCTCGAAGGCCCGGAACGCTGCCCGATCCACTTCGAAGACTGAACCCGCAGGTGCCTTGCCCACGCCCGACGTAGTAGCCGGCTTGCCGGCGAAGAGGCCCTTGAGCCTGGCCCAGCCTTGAAGCCGCCTTCGCTGGCAAGCCAGCTCCTACGGGGGGTTACTGCGCCAGCTGGCGACGCAGTTCAGCCAGCACCGGGGCGCTGTCAGGGCGCACGCCGCGCCACAGGTAGAAGGCTTCCGCCGCTTGCTCGGCCAGCATGCCCAGGCCATCCAGCACCAGGGCCGCGCCCTGTTCACTGGCCCAGCGGCAGAACGGTGTCGGCTCCTTGGCGTACATCATGTCGTAGCACACGGTCTTGCCCGCCTCGATCAGGCTGCCGGCAATCGGCGGCAGCTCGCCCGAAAGGCTGGCGGAGGTGGCATTGATGATCAGGTCCACCGACTCCTGCAGCCAGTCGAAGCCGCTGGCCGATACCGGCCCCAGGTCGGCGAACAACTCCGCCAGCAGCTCAGCCTTTTCCACGGTGCGATTGGCGATTACCAAGGCCTCCGGCTGCTCGGCCAGCAACGGCTCCAGGGCACCACGGACCGCGCCGCCAGCCCCCAGCACAAGGATGCGCTTGCCCTTGAGGCTGACCCCGGCGTTCACCTTCAGGTCGCGCACCAGCCCGGCGCCGTCGGTGTTGTCCCCCAGCAGGCAGCCGTCGGCCTGCTTGCTCAGGGTATTCACCGCGCCGGCGCGCTGGGCCCGTTCGGTCAGGCTGTCGCACAGGCGATAGGCCTCTTCCTTGAACGGCACCGTGACATTGGCCCCACGCCCGTGGGCGAAGAAACTGCGAGCGGTGCCGGCGAAATCATCCAGGGGCGCCAGCAGGGTGTTGTACTCCAGCTGCTGGCCGGTCTGCTGGGCGAACAGCCGATGGATCAGCGGCGACTTGCTGTGGCCGATCGGGTTACCAAAGACAACGTACTGATCCATCTCTCATCCCATTTGCTCAACACAGGGGTAGGAACCGCATCCGCCTGAAGGCCTTTTCGCCGGCAAGCCGGCTTCTACACAGTGGTGTGCGGTTTAGTTGCTGGCTGCCAGCCAGTCGCGATCCTGCAGGAAGTATTCGGTCAGGCGCGCTTCTTCGCTGCCCGGCTCGGCCTTCCAGTCATAGCCCCAGCGCACTTGTGGCGGCAGCGACATGAGGATCGACTCGGTGCGCCCACCCGATTGCAGGCCGAACAGAGTGCCACGGTCGTAGACCAGGTTGAACTCCACGTAGCGGCCCCGGCGGAATTCCTGGAATTCCCGCTGCTGCGCGGTGTAGGCCGCGGCCTTGCGGCGCTGGACGATGGGCAGATAGGCCTCGATGTAGGCGTCGCCGATGGCGCGCATGAAGGCGAAACTGGTGTCGAAATCCCATTCGTTCAGATCGTCGAAGAACAGGCCGCCGATGCCCCGCGGTTCATTGCGGTGCTTGATGTGGAAATAGCTGTCGCACCAGGCCTTGTAGCGCGGGTAGACATCGGCACCGAAGGGCGCGCAGGCGCGCTCGGCAACCCGGTGCCAGTGCACGCAGTCATCGATGTTGCCGTAGTAGGGGGTCAGGTCGAAACCGCCGCCGAACCACCAGACCGGCTCTTCGCCTTCCTTCTCGGCGATGAAGAACCGCACGTTGGCGTGGGAAGTCGGCACATGGGGGTTGTGCGGGTGGATCACCAGGGACACGCCCAGGGCCTCGAAGCCACGGCCGGCCAGCTCGGGCCGGTGGGCACTGGCCGATGGCGGCAGGCCGCTGCCGAATACATGGGAGAAGTTCACCCCACCCTTTTCGATCACTGCACCGTCGCCGATCACCCGGGTACGCCCGCCACCACCGGCAGGCCGGGTCCAGGCGTCCTCGATGAAGCGTGCGCCACCGTCTTCGGTTTCCAGTGCAGCGCAAATGCGGTCTTGCAGGTCGAGCAGGTAGGCTTTCACGGCCTCGGTGCGGGTAGTCATGGCATCACCTTGAATCGGGCAAAGCTACGCGGCGCTAGGGATGGAGCACGGGCCGGCGCAAATGGGCGCGTAGCATAACACCGCGCCGGGGCGCTCCGCAGTTGACGAAGGTCAAGCAGAGGAGTCCGATAGAGCACTTTCACGACACGTCCGAGGAGAGAATGCAGATGGCCAAACGTATCCAGTTCCGCGCCCATGGCGGCCCCGAAGTGCTCGAATATGTGGATTACCAACCGGCGGAACCGGGCCCGCAACAGGTTCGCGTCAGCAACAAGGCCATCGGCCTGAACTTCATCGACACCTATTTCCGCAGCGGTCTCTACGCACCGCCCGCCCTGCCTTCGGGCCTGGGGGCCGAAGGCGCGGGCGTGGTCGAGGCCGTAGGCAGTGCCGTGACCCGTTTCAAGGTCGGCGACCGCGTGGCTTACGGCAGCGGCCCACTGGGGGCCTACAGCGATGTGCATGTGCTGCCCGAAGCCAACCTGGTGCGCCTGCCGGACGCCATCAGCTTCGAACAGGCCGCCGGGGTCATGCTCAAGGGCCTGACCGTGCAGTACCTGCTGCGCCAGACCTATGAACTCCAGGGCGGCGAAACCGTGCTGTTCCACGCCGCTGCCGGCGGTGTCGGCTCCCTGGCCTGCCAGTGGGCCAAGGCCCTCGGGGTAAAGCTGATCGGCACCGTCAGCTCGCCGGAAAAGGCCGCCATCGCCAAGGCTCTGGGCGCCTGGGAAACCATCGACTACAGCCATGAAGACGTGGCCCGGCGAGTGCTGGAACTGACCGGCGGGAAGAAGTGCCCGGTGGTCTACGACGGCGTGGGCAAGGACACCTGGCTGACCTCCCTGGATTGCCTGGCCCCACGCGGGCTGATGGTCAGCTTCGGCAACGCCTCTGGCGCAGTGGACGGGGTCAACCTGGGGATTCTCTCGGCCAAGGGCTCGCTGTACGTGACTCGGCCGACCCTGGCCAGCTACGCCAACAATGCCGAGAACCTGCAGCGCATGGCCGACGACCTGTTCGGCATGATTGCCAGCGGCAAGCTGAAGATCGAGATTGGCCAGCGCTTCGCCCTGGCGGATGCGGCCAAGGCCCATATCGAACTGTCGGCGCGACGCACGACTGGCTCGACTGTGCTGCTGCCTTGAACGCCTTCGCCGGCAAGCCGGTTCCTACCGAGTATCGTAGGAGCCGGCTTGCCGGCGAAAGGCTTCAGGAAGGCCGAACTACCTTGCCGGTAGCCAGGTCACGGATCAGGCTCGGGTTCTTGCGCCCGCCCAGGCTGCCACTGAGGACCAGATCCAGTTGCCCACGGAAATATTGCTCGATGCGCAGCCGCGTGCGCGCCGCCGGGCGCCCCTGGGGGTTGGCCGAGGTGGAAATCAGCGGGCCCACCAGGGAGCACAGTTCACGCACCAGCGGATGGTCGCTGACCCGCAGCGCCACCGTGTCATGGACCCCGGTGACCCACTCGGGCAACAGGTTCTGATGGGGCACCAGCCAGGTATTGGGCCCCGGCCAGGTGCTGGACATGCGATCGATCCAGGTGTCAGGGAAGTCCTCGAAGAGGAAATCGAACTGATGGATGTTGTCAGCGATCAGGATCAGGCCCTTGTCCACCGACCGTGACTTGATCGCCAGCAGGCGATCCACCGCCTCTTCATTCCACGGATCGCACCCCAGGCCCCAGACCGCTTCGGTTGGATAGGCAATCACCGCCCCTGCGCGAATCTCTCGTGCGGCTTGCTGCACACGCCAACTGCTGACCATTGCCGACTCTCCAGATAAAAGCTGTGCGCAGTTTACCGATCCTGCTTATAAAACCTAGCTCAGACGCGCATACCAACGCCCATTTTCATGGACCGCACGGCCTTCGATCTCCAGCTCGGTCAGGGCCGCCAGCACCCGGGGCAGGGGCCAGCCGCTGGCGCTGGCCAAGGCTTCGCTGCTGTGGGGCGCCGCATGCAGCAAGGCCAGCAACGGGTGGGTACAGGCCGCTGTCGGCAGCGAGGCGCTGGGCGGCAGGTTCTGCCAGCCGGCCAGGGTCTCCAGGATGTGCTGCACGCTTTCCACCAGCACCGCGCCGTCGCGGATCAACTGGTGGCAGCCCCGGGCACCGGGGTGGTGGATAGAACCGGGGATGGCATACACCTCGCGGCCTTGCTCCGCCGCCAGCCGCGCGGTAATCAGCGAACCGCTGGCGACGCTGGCCTCCACCACCAGCACGCCCAGGGCCAGGCCACTGATGATTCGATTGCGCCGGGGGAAGTGTTCCGCACGCGCCGGGGTATCCAGAGGGAACTCGGAAACCACCGCGCTGCCCTGGTCGATCATGGCCCTGGCCAGGGCCCGGTGCCGCTGTGGATAAAAATTTTCCAGGCCAGTGCCCAGCACGCCCACGGTGCGCCCGCCAACATCCAGGGCCGCCTGGTGGGCAGCGCCATCGACGCCCAGGGCCAGACCGCTGGTGATGACAAAACCGGCACGGGCCAGGCTGCGGGAAAAGGCCCCGGCGGTGTCCAGCCCCGGTCGCGATGCGCGACGGCTGCCCACCATCGCCAACTGCGGCCGTTCGAGAATCGAGGGGTCGCCGGCCACGAACAGCAGCGGTGGCGCATCCTCGAGTTGCGCCAGCAAGGGCGGGTAGCCGGGCTGGTCCCACATCAGCAAATGCTGGGCCTGGCTATCTATCCAGGCCAATGCGCGACGGGCGCCGTCGCGCACCAGGGGGCTGCGCCGGGCTTCGCTGCAGGCCGGCGGCAGGTCCAGGGAACGCCAGGCACTGGCCGGGGCACTGAGTGCTTTAGAAGCGCAACCGAATGCCTGAAGCAGGCGCTGAAAACGCATCGGCCCGAGTTCGGGCAGGACGTGCAAGCGCAATCGAGCTTCCAGTTCTGCCGGGGAAATGCTGCCGCTCATCGAGTTCGACATGGATCATCCTTGATCGTCAGGGCTCCAGCCTGAGCTGGAACAAGCTGTGGATAACTCTGTTGGTAACTTGTTGAGGAAAGATCTCCCTCAGGGGTTGCGGACCTTGTCCAGCACCGCCAGCGAACGCGTGGCCTTGAGTACCAATCCGTAGCTGAGCCTGTCGTAGCTGCGGAACACCATCAGCCAGCCGGCCGCCTCGTCGGGGATTTTCAGCGGCTCGCCGGTTTGCCGGTCGCGCACGGTTTCACCGGTCTTGATCACCGCCAGTACGTTGCCCTCCAGCAGGCCGTCGCGGCGCCCGCGGTTGAGGGTCACCACATCCAGGGCGCCGATCTGGGTGACCCCTCGGGGCACGTCGATGATCAGCCCTTCCACCGGCCGTTGCGGGGCACTGGGGTTGAAGGAGCCCGGCAACCCCGAGGTATCGGCGGCCAGCAAGCGATCACCCAGGCGC
This sequence comes from Pseudomonas sp. NFPP12, assembly GCF_900103205.1. Taxonomy (NCBI): domain Bacteria; kingdom Pseudomonadati; phylum Pseudomonadota; class Gammaproteobacteria; order Pseudomonadales; family Pseudomonadaceae; genus Pseudomonas; species Pseudomonas sp. NFPP12. Next base: position 706,083 of record NZ_FMWW01000005.1, on the reverse strand, counting down.
ACTTCCTGGTTGCTGCTCTGCAAGGCGAGGGTGGCCAGGTCACCTTCGCTCGCCACCACCCGGGCGCTGCCAATGGCGTCGGCGTTGACCCCCAGCAGTTCCTGGCTCAGGGGGTCGCGGTAGATCTTGCCCTGGCGGAACAGCTCATAGACCGGCTGCTCAGGGTCCAGCCGGCCACGGGCGAAAAGCCGGTCGCCCATGCCACCCAGCACCCGCTCGCCCTCGCCGGCCACGATATACGGCGCCTGCTCCAGGGCCCCGGGCTGATCGACGATGCGGTTGTCCAGCAAGAAGCTGCTGATCGCTTGCAGGGGGATGCTCGGAATCGGGGCAGGGGGCAGGCGCCGGGCCTGGGGCGCGAGCTTGACCGTCGGCGGCGCCGCTGGTCGCTCCAGCTGCAGGCGTGGCGGGCCGTCATTGCGCACCAGTTGCAGGCGGTCACCGGGGAAGATCTGCCCGGCGAAGCCCGCCGGCCAGAGCTCGCGCCATTGCCAGGGCTGCTGCAGATACAGGCTGGCGACGCTCCACAGGGTATCGCCCGGCTGCACCCGATAGTGCTGTGGATAACTGTCCCGCAGTTGCACCTGGGCCTGGCCGATGGCGGTCCAGCCCGCCAGCAGCAGGGCGAACAGTGATTTCCTCATGGGCTGAATCCCTTTATTATGTGCGTTCGCGTGAAACGCCAGAGCCTGCACGGCTCGCTCCATCCCAGAGCACGTTTTGCACCGGCGGCCCAGGTCCAGAACCTGCGCGGACGCCGACTCCGCCCTTACTTCACACGTGTAGCAATTACGCTTATGGCCATTTTAAACATCCTCGAATTCCCTGATCCGCGCCTGCGCACTATCGCCAAACCAGTGGCCGTAGTGGACGACGAAGTGCGTCAGTTGGTCGACGACATGTTTGAAACAATGTATGAGGCCCCAGGCATCGGTCTGGCGGCGACCCAGGTCAACGTGCACAAACGCGTGGTGGTCATGGACCTGTCCGAAGACCGCAGCGAACCACGGGTGTTCATCAACCCCGAGTTCGAAGCCCTGACCGACGAGATGGACCAGTACCAGGAAGGCTGCCTTTCGGTACCGGGCTTCTACGAAAACGTCGACCGCCCGCAACGGGTCAAGATCAAGGCCCTGGACCGCGACGGCCAGCCCTACGAACTGATCGCCGAAGGTTTGCTCGCCGTGTGCATCCAGCACGAATGCGACCACCTGAACGGCAAGTTGTTCGTCGACTACCTGTCCACGCTCAAGCGTGACCGGATCAAGAAGAAGCTGGAAAAGCAGCATCGCCAGCAGGCTTGATGACCGTCTTGCAAAGGCTTGCTACGGCAAGCCTTTTTCTTTTCCGCATGTTTAACATCGAGAATTCCCATGACTGAGCCACTGCGCATCGTCTTTGCCGGCACCCCCGAATTCGCCGCCGAACACCTCAAGGCCCTGCTCGACAGCCCTTACCAGATCGTTGCGGTCTACACCCAGCCGGACCGTCCGGCGGGGCGCGGGCAGAAGCTGATGCCCAGTCCGGTCAAGCAGCTAGCTCTGGAAAACGACATCCCCGTGCTGCAACCGCCGACCTTGCGCAATGCCGAGGCTCAAGCCGAACTGGCAGCGCTCAAGCCGGACCTGATGGTGGTGGTGGCCTACGGCCTGATCCTGCCCCAGGCGGTGCTGGATATTCCGCGCCTGGGTTGCATCAACAGCCACGCTTCGCTGTTGCCACGCTGGCGCGGTGCCGCGCCGATCCAGCGTGCGGTGCAAGCCGGTGACGCGCAAAGCGGGGTGACCGTGATGCGCATGGAAGCCGGCCTGGATACCGGGCCGATGCTGCTCAAGGTCAGCACCCCGATCAGCGCCGAAGATACCGGCGGCAGCCTGCACGACCGCCTGGCCGAGATGGGCCCGCCCGCAGTGCTGCAAGCCATCGAAGGCCTGGCCGCCGGCACCCTGGAAGGCGAAGTCCAGGACGACAGCCTGGCCACTTACGCCCACAAGCTGAACAAGGACGAGGCGCGCATCGACTGGAGCCGCCCGGCCGTGGAACTGGAGCGCCTGGTGCGGGCCTTCAACCCCTGGCCGATCTGCCACAGCAGCTTGAATGGCGAAGCGCTGAAAGTGCTGGCCGCCACCCTGGCCGAAGGCAAGGGCGCGCCGGGGGAAATCCTCGGCGCCAGCAAGGACGGCCTGATCGTTGCCTGCGGTGAGCAGGCGCTGTGCCTGACCCGCCTGCAACTGCCCGGGGGCAAGGCGCTGAACTTCAGCGACCTGTTCAACAGCCGCCGCGAGAAATTCGCCATCGGCACTCTGCTCGGCCCAGCAGCGGAGGCCCAATGAACCCGCGCCTGGCCGCCGCCAAGGCGCTGACTGCCGTGCTCAACGGCAAGGCCTCGCTCAACAGCTCGCTGCCGATCCAGCTGGACAAGGTCGAGGCCCGTGATCGTGGCTTCACCCAGGACCTGGCCTTCGGCACCGCACGCTGGCAGCCGCGGCTGTCGGCGCTGGCGGCCAAGCTGCTGCAGAAGCCGTTCAAGGCAGCCGACGCCGATGTCGAAGCATTGCTGCTGGTGGGCCTCTATCAGTTGCTCTACACCCGGGTTCCGGCCCACGCCGCCATCGGTGAAACCGTGGGCTGCGCCGACAAGCTGAAAAAGCCCTGGGCCAAGGCTCTGCTCAATGCCGTGCTGCGCCGTGCCCAACGCGAAAGCGAAACGCTGCTGGCCGAGTTGGAGCACGACCCGGTGGTGCGCACCGCGCACCCGCGCTGGTTGCAGAAATCCCTCAAGGCGTTCTGGCCCGAGCAGTGGGAAGCCATCTGCGCCGCCAACAACGCCCACCCGCCGATGATCTTGCGGGTCAACCGCCGGCATCACTCCCGCGATGCCTACCTGAAGCTGTTGAGCGAAGCGGGGGTTGCGGCCAAGGCTTGCGTCTATAGCCAGGACGGCATCGTCCTCGACGAAGCCTTGGATGTACGCAGCCTGCCGGGCTTTGCCGAAGGCTGGATCAGTGTGCAGGACGAGGCCGCGCAACTGGCCGCCGAGCTGCTGGAACTGGCGCCGGGGCAACGGGTGCTGGACGCCTGCTGCGCCCCGGGCGGCAAGACCTGCCACATCCTCGAAGTGCAACCGGCCCTGGCCGGCGTGGTAGCGGTGGACCTGGAGGCCAAGCGCCTGGTGCGGGTACGGGAAAACCTCGACCGCCTGGGGCTCGACGCCCAATTGATCGCCGCCGATGGCCGCGACACCCAGGCCTGGTGGGACGGCAAGCCGTTCCAGCGGATCCTGCTGGACGCGCCATGCTCGGCCACCGGGGTGATCCGCCGCCATCCGGATATCAAGCTGACCCGCCAGCCCGAAGACATCGCCGCCCTGGCGCAACTGCAAGGCGAACTGCTGGATGCCATGTGGCAGGCCCTGGAAGTGGGCGGCATCCTGCTCTACGCCACCTGCTCGACCCTGCCCACCGAGAACACCGAGGTCATCGAGGCCTTCCTGGCCCGCACCCCGGGTGCTCGTGAATTGGACATCGGCGGCCAACTGGGGCAGCCTGCGGCCGGCCTCAAGCAGCCCCACGGGCGCCAGTTGCTGGCGCAAGAAGGCGGCCACGACGGCTTCTACTACGCCAAGCTGATCAAGATTGCCGCCGCACGCGGTTAAACGGTTTTAAGGGAGTGACTGGATGAAGATCATCATCCTCGGCGCCGGGCAAGTGGGTGGCACGCTGGCGGAACACCTGGCCAGCGAAGCCAACGATATCACCGTGGTCGACACCGACGGCGAACGCCTGCGCGACCTCGGCGACCGCCTGGACATCCGCACCGTGCAGGGCCGCGCCTCGTTCCCGACGGTGCTGCGCCAGGCCGGCGCCGACGACGCCGACATGCTGGTGGCGGTGACCAACAGCGACGAGACCAACATGGTCGCCTGCCAGGTGGCCCACACCCTGTTCCACACCCCGACCAAGATCGCCCGGGTGCGCGAAGCCGCCTACCTGACCCGCGCCGGGCTGTTCGACAACGATGCGATTCCGGTGGACGTGCTGATCAGCCCCGAGCAGGTGGTGACCAACTACATCAAGCGCCTGATCGAGCACCCCGGTGCGCTGCAGGTGATCGACTTCGCCGAAGGCAAGGCGCAACTGGTGGCGGTCAAGGCCTACTACGGTGGCCCGCTGGTGGGCCAGCAACTGCGCCAGCTGCGCGAGCACATGCCCAACGTCGACACCCGGGTGGCGGCGATCTTCCGTCGCGACCGGCCGATCATGCCCAAGGGCGATACAGTGATCGAGGCCGACGACGAAGTGTTCTTCATCGCCGCCAAGGCCCACATCCGTGCGGTGATGAGCGAGATGCGCCGCCTGGAGGAATCCTACAAGCGCATCGTCATCGCCGGTGGCGGGCAGATCGGCGAGCGTCTGGCCGAGGCCATCGAAAGCCGCTACCAGGTGAAGATCATCGAGATGAACCCGGCCCGCTGCCGCTACCTCTCCGACACCCTGGACAGCACCGTGGTGCTGCAGGGCAGCGCCTCGGACCGCGACCTGCTGCTGGAAGAGAACATCGCCGACGCCGATATCTTCCTGGCCCTGACCAACGACGACGAAGCCAACATCATGTCCTCGCTGCTGGCCAAGCGCCTGGGAGCGAAGAAGGTGATGACCATCATCAACAACCCGGCCTACGTCGACCTGATCCAGGGTGGCGACATCGACATCGCCATCAGCCCGCAGTTGGCCACCATCGGCACGCTGCTGGCCCACGTGCGCCGCGGCGATATCGTCAGCGTGCACTCCCTGCGCCGGGGCGCGGCGGAAGCCATCGAGGCCATCGCCCACGGCGACGCCAAGTCGAGCAAGGTGATCGGCCGTGCCATCGAGAACATCGGCCTGCCGCCGGGCACCACCATCGGCGCGATCATTCGCGACGAAGAAGTACTGATCGCCCACGACGACACGGTGATCGAAGCCGGCGACCATGTGATCCTGTTCCTTGTGGATAAAAAACACATCCGCGACGTGGAGAAACTGTTCCACGTCGGCCTGAGCTTCTTCTGATCAACAACTCTGTAGCCGCTGCCGAAGGCTGCGATCGACTGCGCAGCAGGCGCTGCCCTTGCGAAGGCCCTGCGGGCCTGATCGCAACCTGCGGCGGCTACACGAGCCCACAGGAGTGACAACGATGCTTGAATCCCTGGAAAAAATGCTCGCCAAGGGTGTGGATAACGCCCTGCTGCGCTTTGGCCTGGGCAAGGGTTACCTGGATCAGGGCGATTTCGCCAAGGCCGCCGAGCACCTGCAACGTTGCGTGGCCTTCGACCCCAAGTATTCCGCAGCGTGGAAGTTGCTGGGCAAGGCCTGCCAGGGGCAGGGCGACCTGCCGGCAGCGCGCCAGGCCTGGGAACAGGGCCTGGAAGCGGCCCGGGGCCACGGCGACAAGCAGGCGGAAAAGGAAATGACGGTGTTCCTGAAAAAACTCGACCGCCAGTCTCAAGGCTGACCCCACCCCTCCTCGGTAGCCGCAGTTGCAGGCTGCGAACGAGCTGGGCGGCACTCCGATGCACTGCTCGCTAGCTCTGAAGACCCGCACAGGCTCGACAAGAGAGCGCCAAGCAAGGCCCTTCGCTCCTTTTCGCAGCCTCGCGGGCTCGGCAGCGGCTACGGGGCTATTTCACAGGTAGCGCAGGGCGATCCCTTCCGCGTCCACTTGCACCACTTCCATGCGCACCCGCGGCGCCGTCACCGGCAGGCCCTGGACCTGGCCGTAGACCACCGCGCCCTTGGGCAGTCTTGCCAGGGCCGGGCTCTGTACATAGACGCCGCTGGCGGACAGGTTGCGGGTCTGCCCCAGGCATTCGCCGATGCTTTCGTGGGAAATCTTGATGCGGAACGACTTGCGATGATCGGACATCTTCTGCGCCCTTGTTCGGTGTGCTGTGGATAACTCCCGGTGCGGGGTTATCCACAGATCGTGCCAGCTCCCTCAGTACCAGCGCGCCTCGCCAGGCGGGCGCTTCTTGAAGCGTTTCATGCTCCACATGTACTGGCTTGGATAGGCCCCCACATAACGCTCGACCACCTTGCTCATGGCCGCGCAGGAGGTTTCGGTATCAGTGCTGTACATGTCTTCCGGCGCCGCTTCGAGGATCACCTTGTAGCCCGAGCCGTCGGGCAGGCGCAGGGCATGGAGGAACACGCCGACCGCCTTGCCGCCGGCCAGCATGTTCGGCACGAACTTGCTGGTCAGGGCCTGGGTGGCGAAGAAGGGCACGAAGATCCCGGCGGACTCGGCCGGTTCCGGGTCGGCGGGGATGCCCACTGCCCCCCCTTTGCGCACTTCCTTGATGACGCTGAGGATGCCTTCCTTGGTGGAAGCCGCCACGCGGTTGCCCAGTTGCACCCGCTGCTTGCGCAGCAGTTCGTCAACCGCCTTGAGCTTGGGCGGACGGTAGAAAATGATCGGTTTGCACTGGCTGCAATAGAAGTGGTTGAGCACTTCCCAGTTGCCCAGGTGGCTGGTAATGCCAACCACGCCCTTGCCCGAGGCCAGGGCGTCCTTGAGTACTTCCAGGCCCTCGACTTCACGCACCAGGGCAATGGAACGCTCGGCCGGCCAGATCCAGGCGCAAGCGCTTTCGGTCAGGGACTTGCCGATGTCCTTCAGGCTCTGGCCCACCAGGCGCTCGCGTTCCGCCGGGTCCATCTGTGGAAAACACTTGGCCAGGTTGATACGCACCACCTCGCGGGAACGATTGGGCGTCTTCCACATGATCCAGCCGATGGCTGCGCCGACCGCCTGCACCGCGCGCCAGGGCAGCAGGGCAAACAACCGCAGAGCACCCACCAGCAGGGCGCCTTTGAACTTATCCACAAATGACTCCTGATCTTGGTCATGAAGCGTGTCGCCAGCCGGCTATTCTAACCACGCATCGGCCAGGATGGCGTACCGATCACAGTCCAGGGTGTGGTCCATGACCATCCCCGAGGCCTGCATCAGCGCATAACAGATGGTCGGGCCGACGAAAGTGAAGCCGGCCTTGCGCAAGCCGCGGCTCATGGCTTCGGCCTCCGGCGTCACCGCCGGCACTTCGCTGCGGTCCTTGAAATGGTTGATCTTCGGCACGCCACCGACGAAGGCCCAGAGAAAGGCCACCGGGTCTTCCAGCTCCAGCCAGGCCTGGGCGTTGCGCCGCGCGGCGTTGAGCTTGAGGCGGTTGCGGATGATGCCCGGGTCCTGCATCAGGTCGTCGATCTCGGCATCGCTCATCTGCGCCACGCGCTGCACATCGAAGCCGAACAGCACCTGGCGATAGTGCTCGCGCTTCTTCAGCACGGTGATCCATGACAGCCCGGCCTGGAACCCTTCGAGCAATAACAACTCGAACAAGCGCTGCCCATCGCGCAGCGGCACGCCCCACTCCTGATCGTGATAAGCCATGTACAGCGGATCTTCGGAACACCAAAAGCAGCGTGGCATAAGGCTCCAGTGGGCGTGCGCAGGACTGAATCGGGTATACTCCCGCTCCTTAAATCGCAGCCCAAGTAACAGGTGAATTTCGTGAGCCAGCCTACGCCAGCCGTGCGTACCTTCCAAGACTTGATCCTCGCCCTCCAGCAGTACTGGGCCGAGCAAGGTTGTGTGGTACTTCAGCCCTACGATATGGAAGTAGGCGCCGGCACTTTCCACACCGCTACCTTCCTGCGGGCCATCGGCCCGGAAACCTGGAACGCCGCTTATGTGCAGCCCAGTCGTCGCCCGACTGACGGCCGCTACGGCGAAAACCCCAACCGCCTGCAGCACTACTATCAGTTCCAGGTGGTCTTGAAGCCCAACCCGGAGAACTTCCAGGAGCTGTACCTGGGTTCCCTGAAGCACGTGGGCCTGGACCCGCTGGTGCACGACATCCGCTTCGTCGAGGACAACTGGGAATCGCCGACCCTGGGCGCCTGGGGCCTGGGCTGGGAAGTCTGGCTCAACGGCATGGAAGTGACTCAGTTCACCTACTTCCAGCAAGCCGGTGGCATCGAGTGCTACCCGGTGACCGGTGAAATCACCTATGGCCTGGAACGCCTGGCCATGTACCTGCAGGGCGTGGATTCGGTATACGACCTGGTGTGGGCCGACGGCCCGTTCGGCAAGGTCACCTATGGCGATGTGTTCCACCAGAACGAAGTGGAGCAGTCGACCTACAACTTCGAACACGCCAACGTCGAGAAGCTGTTCGAACTGTTCGATTTCTACGAAAGCGAAGCCAAGCGCCTGATCGAGCTGGATCAGCCACTGCCGCTGCCGAGCTATGAAATGGTCCTCAAGGCCTCGCACACCTTCAACCTGCTGGATGCACGCCGGGCCATCTCGGTCACCGCACGCCAGCAGTACATCCTGCGTGTGCGCACCCTGGCGCGTTCCGTTGCGCAAGCCTACCTGCTGGCCCGTGCCAAGCTGGGCTTCCCGATGGCAACCCCGGACCTGCGTGATGAAGTGTTGGCTAAGTTGGAGGCGGCACAATGAGTGCGCAAGATTTTCTGGTTGAACTGGGCACTGAAGAACTGCCACCCAAAGCCCTGAACACCCTGGCCGAAGCCTTTCTGGCCGGCATCGAAAAAGGCCTGCAGAGCGCCGGCCTGAGCTTCCAGGCCAAGCACGTATACGCCGCGCCACGGCGCCTGGCGGTGCTGATCACCCAACTGGCCACCCAGCAGCCGGATCGCAGCATCAACCTCGACGGCCCGCCACGCCAGGCAGCCTTCGATGCTGAAGGCAACCCGACCCAGGCGGCCCTGGGCTTTGCCAAGAAGTGCGGCGTCGAACTCAGCGAGATCGACCAGAGCGGCCCGAAACTGCGCTACAGCCAGAGCATCAAGGGCAAGCCGACCGCCAGCCTGCTGCCGACCATCGTCGAAGATTCGCTGAACGACCTGCCGATTCCCAAGCGCATGCGCTGGGCCGCGCGCAAGGAAGAGTTCGTGCGCCCGACTCAATGGCTGGTGATGCTGCTGGGCGATGAGGTCATCGACTGCACCATCCTCGCCCAGAAGGCCGGTCGCGACTCCCGCGGCCACCGCTTCCACCACCCGCAAAGCGTGCGCATCACCGCGCCGGCCAACTACCTGGCCGACCTGCGTGCCGCCTACGTGCTGGCCGACGCCAACGAGCGTCGCGAGCTGATCAGCAAGCGCACCGCGGAACTGGCGACCCTGCAGGAAGGCACGGCGATCGTCCCGGCGGACCTGCTGGACGAAGTGACTGCCCTGGTCGAATGGCCGGTGCCACTGGTGTGCTCGTTCGAGGAACGCTTCCTCGAAGTGCCCCAGGAAGCCCTGATCACCACCATGCAGGACAACCAGAAGTACTTCTGCCTGCTGGACGTGGACGGCAAGCTGCTGCCGCGCTTCATCACCGTGGCCAACATCGAGAGCAAGGACCCGCGCCAGATCATCGAGGGCAACGAGAAAGTCGTGCGCCCACGCCTGACCGACGCCGAGTTCTTCTTCAAGCAGGACAAGAAGCAGAAGCTCGAAGACTTCAACCTGCGCCTGCAGAACGTGGTCTTCCAGGAAAAACTCGGCAGCGTCTACGACAAGGCCGAGCGGATCTCCAAGCTGGCCGCCTTCATTGCCCCGCGCATCGGCGGCGACGCCCAGCGCGCCGCACGCGCCGGCCTGCTGTCCAAGTGCGACCTGGCCACCGAGATGGTCGGCGAGTTCCCGGAGATGCAAGGCATCGCCGGCTACTACTACGCCCTCAATGACGACGAGCCGGAAGATGTCGCCCTGGCCCTGAACGAGCAGTACATGCCACGTGGCGCCGGCGCCGAGCTGCCCAGCACCGTGACCGGTGCCGCCGTGGCCATCGCCGACAAGCTGGACACCCTGGTGGGGATCTTCGGCATCGGCATGCTGCCCACCGGCAGCAAGGACCCCTACGCCCTGCGTCGCGCGGCACTGGGCGTGCTGCGGATCCTGATCGAGAAGAAGTTCGACCTCGACCTGAACGACGCCGTGGCCTTCGCCGTCAGCGCCTTCGGCAGCAAGGTCAAGGCCGCCGGCCTGGCCGACCAGGTGCTGGAGTTCATCTTCGACCGCCTGCGTGCCCGTTACGAAGACGAAGGCGTGGATGTGGCCACCTACCTCTCGGTGCGTGCCCTGAAGCCGGGTTCGGCCCTGGACTTCGACCAGCGCGTGCAAGCCGTGCAGGCCTTCCGCAAGCTGCCGGAAGCCGCCGCCCTGGCTGCGGTGAACAAGCGCGTGTCGAACCTGCTGAGCAAGATCGAAGGCAATGTGCCGACCACCATCGAAGCCAAGTACTTCGACAACGCCAACGAGTTCTCCCTGTACTCGGCGATCCAGCAAGCGGACCAGGCTGTACAGCCCATGGCCGCTGCCCGCCAGTACAGCGAGACCCTGGCCCGCCTGGCTGCCCTGCGCGAGCCGGTGGACGCCTTCTTCGAGGCGGTGATGGTCAATGCCGAGGACGCCAATGTACGGGCCAACCGCTACGCGCTGCTGGCGCGGCTGCGGGGCCTGTTCCTGGGCGTGGCCGACATTTCGGTACTGAGCTGATCAGGTAGGGAACTGCTGTGAAACTGCTGATACTCGATCGTGACGGCGTGATCAATCACGACTCCGATGCCTACATCAAATCGGTGCAGGAGTGGATTCCGCTCCCCGGCGCGATCGAAGCCATTGCGCAGTTGAGCAAGGCCGGCTGGACGGTGGCGATCGCCACCAACCAGTCCGGCATCGCTCGCGGCTACTACGACCTGGCCACCCTCGATGCCATGCACGCGCGCCTGCGCGAACTGGTGGCGGAGCAGGGCGGCGAAGTCGGGCTGATCGTCTATTGCCCCCATGGGCCCGACGAAGGGTGCGCCTGCCGCAAACCGAAACCGGGCATGCTGCGAACCATTGCCGAGCATTACCAGGCAGAACTGACAGGTCTATGGTTTGTCGGTGACAGTCTCGGTGACCTGGAAGCCGCAAAAGCCGTCGACTCTCAGCCAGTATTGGTAAAGACCGGGAAAGGCGAAAAGACTCTGGGGAAAACCCTGCCGGTAGGCACCTTGATTTTTGACGACCTGGCGGCCGTTGCCGCTGAACTTATCCACAATTAGGCCCCTTCTGGCATCCTGACCAAGGACTGTTCGGGAGAGCGCTTTTTAACAGGCGGGCAATGCCCGCAATGGTAAATGCCGCTATGTCGATCCTGCAGGCCATCAGAACCTTTTTCTTTTACCTGCTACTGGGCACCAGTTCCTTGCTGTGGTGCTCCCTGAGCTTTTTTATCGCGCCGTTCCTCCCATTCAAGGCGCGCTATCGCTTTATCAACGTCTACTGGTGTCGCTGCGCGCTGTGGCTGACCAAGGTATTCCTCAATATCCGCGTGGAAGTGAAGGGCGCGGAAAACGTCCCCGAGCGGCCTTGCGTGATCGTTTCCAATCACCAGAGCACCTGGGAAACCTTCTTTCTCTCGGCCTACTTCGAGCCCCTGAGCCAGGTGCTCAAGCGCGAGCTGCTGTATGTGCCGTTTTTCGGCTGGGCCATGGCCATGCTGCGGCCCATCGCCATTGACCGGGACAACCCCAAGGCTGCCCTCAAGCAGGTGGCGAGCAAGGGCGACGAGTTGCTCAAGGACAATGTCTGGGTACTGATCTTCCCTGAAGGCACCCGCGTGCCTTACGGCCAGATCGGCAAGTTTTCCCGCAGCGGCAGCGCCCTGGCGGTGAATGCCGACCTGCCGGTGCTGCCGGTGGCCCACAACGCGGGCAAGTTCTGGCCGAAGACCGGCTGGGCCAAGCGCCCCGGCACCATCACCGTGACCATCGGCGCGCCGATGTATGCCGAAGGCAGCGGCCCGCGGGCCATCGCCGAGCTCAATGACCGGGTGGCGGCCTGGAATGAACAGGCTCAACGGGATATGGGCTCATTGCCACCATTGGCCACTTCTACGGATAAGGTTGCTGTATGAGCTTCTGTGGATAACCTGTGTACGACTTTTCCTACAAGGCTTGAAATAGAATTATAAATCACTGATTTATATATATATTTCCCAAGCTCATAAAATGTGGAAAAACGTGCATAAGTTTTTCAGCAGACAAAAAAACCGGCCTTGGAGCCGGTTTTTTTCACCTGGGATATTCCCGGCCCTTCATTCCTCCAGCAAAGGCAGTTCGAGGATGAAGCAAGAGCCCCGACCCACCACGCTCTGGCAACTGATACGGCCCTGATGCCGGTCCACCACCGCCTTGACCATGGACAAGCCCAGGCCCAGGCCATCAATGCCCTTGGCCGAAGCAAAGCGCTGGTACTGGCCGAACAGCTGGGGCAGATCCGCGGCATCGATACCCCGGCCTTCATCGGTGATCTCGCAGCGCAGCCAGCCTGGGGTACAACTGACCCGCACACTCACCCTGGACTCCACCGGGCTGTACTTGATGGCGTTTTCCAGCAGGTTGAACAGCGCCCGGGTCAGTAGCGACTGGTCCGCCAGCACCAGGCCTTCGGCCTCGTCGTCCAGGTCATGCTCCAGGTGAATGTCCTTCAACTGGGCTAGGGTCGTGGCCTGATCGAAGGCGTCCAGCACCAGCATGGCGAACATGCTCGGTTCGAACTGGTAGGCCTCCGACTCGGCCTTGGCCAACTGCACGAAGGCCTCGGTCAGAGCCAGGGCCCGGCGTACCTGCTGTTCGATCTGGCCGTACACCTGCCGGAGCGTCGCCGGCTGATGGCGCTGCACATCCAGCAAGGCCAGGATCGCCGAATGGGGCGCGCGCAGATCATGGGACAGAAAGCGCAACAGCACGCTGCGTTGCTGTTCGGCATCGCGCTCGACGCTGAGGTCGGTGAGGCTCAGCAGCCAGCCAATGGCGGTATCGCTGTCCACCGGCAGCAGCGGCGCCAGTTCCATTCGCAGGCTGCGCTGCTGAACATCACGGAACTCCACCGCCGGCAGTTGTTCCAGCCGGGGGTACAAGGCCGGTTCCGTCAGGCCCGGGTAACCCAGGGCGGCCAGTTGGGCAATCAGCCCTTCACCCACCAGGGAATGGGCAAACACTTCCCGTGCATTGCGGTTGGCCAACAGGATCTTGCCGTCGGGGTCGCTGATCAGGGTCGCGACCGGCAGGTACTCCAGGCCATCGGCGATAAAACGCCGGGTGTCCCGGGTGCGGCTCAGGGCCTGCTCCAGAGCGACGATCTGCCCCTGCAGCACATCCCCGGCCGGGGCCTGGCTGCGCCGGCGTTCCGGCAACACCTTGGGCTCGCTGTCCAGGCGCGCCAGTTCCCAGCCGAAGTAGGCCAGGATCACGCTCAGCCGGCGCCAGTTCCAGATCAGGTAGGCCAGCAGCATGCCCAGCAGGCTGGCCACCGGCGACCACCAGTAGCCCAGCCGCAGCATCAGTACCGAGCCCGCCAGGCCCAGCCCCATGCAACCCAGGGTTATCCACAGCGCGTGGCGCGGCCGCCACAGCAACAGGCCCAGCAACACAGCGGTCAGGGCCATGGACAGCAGCATCCCCGACCACTGGCCCAGGGCAACCACGCTGCGATGCTGGAGCAGGCCGTTGAGCAGGTTGGCCTGGATCTCCACCCCCGGGGTGGTGCCCTGGCTGCCGGATTGCGGGGTCACGTAGCGGTCCCCCAGCCCCGGGGCCGTGGAGCCCACCAGGATCAGCCGGTCGCGCAGCAGCTCCGGCGGCACTTCGCCCCGCAGCACGCTGACATAGGGCACGCTGGGAAAGCCGGCGTCGGCACTGATAAAGGGAATGCGCACCGGGTTGGACCGCAGCCACCCCTGGGCCACGCGAGGTTCACCGGGCCCGGGCATATGGGGAAATGCCGGCTCGGCTTCGGTCAGTTGGTACAGCAGCCATGTCAGTTGCGCCCGGGGAGCCAGCACCGGGCCTTCGCGCAGGTACACGCTGCGCACCGTGCCATCGGCATCCGCTTCGGCATTGATATGGCCCAGGCCGCGGGCGCAATTGCGCAGCAGCGGCACCGGCGGGATTTCCTCAATGTCCTGGCCATAGCGGGCAACGCCCTGGCGCAGCACCGGCAGGAACACATTGCCGGCCCGGCACAGGGCGGCAGCCAGGCGGGTGTCGTTTTCCACCGTGCTGCCGGGTTCACTGAGGATCACATCGAACAGCACCCCTTTGGCCTCGGCCGCGCTCAGCCGGTCCAGCAGTTGGCCATGAATGGCCCGCGGCCAGGGCCAGCGCCCCAGTTGCTGCAAGCTGTAGTCGTCGATGGTCACCAGCAGGATGCGCGGGTCCACCGGTAGCGGGGTGAAGCGCCGCAGGTTGTCGTAGAACAGATTGTTCAGGGCCAGGCCGTGGCTCAGGGACAACACCGCAGTCAGCGGCAGAAGAATCAGGCTGACCCACAGCCACTCCCGCACCAGCCCGCGGAACAGGCGCTGAGCCTGGGTCGGTTCACGGCCTTCGGCCCGACGGCGCCACACGCTCATGGACGGCCCACCGGAGCGTTATTCAACACGGGTGGTCCTGGGGTAATAAAAGATGTCATAGACCCCGGTTTCGCCTTCCAGGCCGTGCTCATCGAACGCCGAAAGACGCACGTGATAAAAAAATGCCTGCAAGCCGGTGAAGTTGACCTGCGGGGTGCTGGAGAACTGCTCCTGCTTGATGTTCAGGAAGTCCTTGTCGGTGGCGACCTGGGCCCGGTAGCGGCTGGCACCGGGCAAAGGTTGCAGGATCAGTTGCCAGACGGGCAGGGCACCGGTCTGCCCAGCCTGCCCCAGCAGCCTCGGCGCGGCCAGCAGTTCCACCGGCTTGAGCTCGCCCTGTTTCTGGATCCGCAGCCCCTGGCGCGCCATGACCTGGACTTCACCCGGCACCGGGCCTGCCGGTTTATCCACAGGGCGCTGACGCGTACGCCGCGGTCCCGGCTGCGGCGCGTCCTCTTCGCGATTCACTGCCACCTGGCCATTGAGCACCTCCACCAGGGATTGCTGATCGTCATTGCGTACCCGGAAGTGAGTACCGCGAACCCCCAGCACGCCCACCGGCGTAACGATCTGGAAACGGTCGTGATCACTGGTGCGCTTGATCACGTAGGACTCGATCTGGCCCTGCTCCAGCACAACCTGAGGGATGGCGTACCGGTTATTGAGTTGCAGGGTGACCTGGGAACTGGAAGGCAGCACCACCCGCGAACCGTCTCCCAGGGACAGGCTGACGAAGGCCGACGGCGAGGTCCTGACCCCTTCCTTCTCATCGATGCTCATGCCTTCCTGCAGGAGCACCTCGCGTCCCTTGGCGTCCAGTTTCCAGGCTTCGCCGGTCAGGTGTTCCACCGTCGCCGGCAGGGGCTGACCACGGCACTGCTGGTTGTCATCGATATAGGGCAGCCGTGGCGCAGCCGCCTGTGCCGCACACAACGGCAGAATCAACCCGGCCAACAGCAGGGCGACACGCGCGACCTGAGGCCGGCCGGTGGACGGAAAAGGGCAGAGGTCATTCATGGATGTGCTTAGAGCCTTTGGGAAAACCGCGGCGAAATCCTACGCACCATACCTGAGGCAGATCGTTGGCAGAAAGCCGGACGCTGCGGGATGTCGCCCAAAGACAGGAACCCGGTCGGGCGAGGGCGGAAACAGGACAGGGCGAGAAGAAAGTGACACGTCCCTGTGTCGGAACCGGAGCGACAGGTCGCCCGGCCCAAAGTCCTGAGGAGGCACTCCCTGTATTCCCCTTCAACGACGCACGCGCGCGCGCGTTGTCCCGCCAGCCTGGCGGTTGACACTCCCTGTGTCGGAGCACTTCCAGGTGCCCCCGTGTGCCACTCAGCGGGAAGCAATGTAACGCTGGCCGCAAAGCTGCGACGGATTTGCAATATTTGTTCAGAATCATTGCCGCGGCCTCTAGAACACCCAGCGCGGGGCCGGTGGCTGCAGGTTCGTGGGTAGCGCTGTCCGACCGATCACGGGCTCGGCGTCCAGGGTCAGGTTGGAGTCACTGCCGGCGGGCAGGGCAAACGCCGGGTATTGCCCGATGCCGGAGGGCTGACAGCAGCCCGCTGTGGACGCTGGCACGGTACAGGCACTGATTCCCAGATAAGCCGCCAGCATCAAACTGAGAAGACGCACCGGATCATCGCCGCTGAATATTCTGACAAGCGCGACCTGGCCTTTCCTGAGCAGGTTCCCCATGGTTCTTTTCCTTGTTTGTACGAGCCGGTATCGTGCTGCTCAATAGCCCGACGGCCCGTGCTCCGGGCGCCTTACCGGCTATTTGATATCAGCGTACCGAGGGACCCGGGGCTCAAGAGCAATTCGCCACAATTGTTCAGATTCAGGCCAGGTGCCTAAACTTCCCCTCAGTCCGAGCCCGGCAGCCACGGCCCCGGGCGCTCTTGGAACCATAAGGAACTGCCTCGCATGCGTGTCGCGATACTGGATGACGAACCTGCGGAACTGGCGCGGGTGGAACAGACACTGCGAGAGATTCCCGGCCCCGGCGAACAGCCCTGGACCTTGCACAGCTTCGAGCGCGGAGAAGACCTGCTGCGCCAGTTGCGCCGGGAAACCTTCGACCTGCTGATCCTCGACTGGCAAGTGCCGGACCTCAGCGGCCTGTCCCTGTTGCGCTGGACCCGGGAACACATGGATTCGCCGCCCGCGGCCATCATGCTCACCAGCCGCGATGCCGAGAGCGATATCGTCCAGGCCCTGAACACCGGTGCCGACGACTACCTGAGCAAGCCGTTTCGCCCCAACGAACTCAAGGCCCGGGTCAACGCGGTACTGCGCCGCCATGGCTTGCAGCGCAACCACAGCGAAGAAGTGCAGAGTTTCAACGACCTGAGCTTCGATGATGCGGAACTGACCGTCACCCGCGCCGGCGCTCCCATCAGCCTTACCGAGCGCGAGTACCGCCTGGCCCGCTGCCTGTTCGCCAACCTGGGCCGGCCGCTGTCCCGGGAGTACCTGTACGAACGGTTCTGGACCCATGAGGAAATCGTTTCCTCACGGCCCCTGGATACCCACATCTACCGCTTGCGCAACAAACTCGGGCTGACCGCGGATCGCGGCTGGCAGCTGTTGACGATCTACGGCTATGGCTACCGCCTGGAAAGTGTCGCGTCGCCTGAAGAACAGGGCAGCTGACTGCTTGCCTTCAAAAGCGGCTTGATATCATTCCGGGTCCCGCCAGACATCTTCATAGCCGGCGCGGTCGATGATGAAACGCGTCCCGCTCGGCAGGTACAGGTAATCGATCACCTCCGGCAACAGCTCGAGCAGATGCTCGGCACACAGAGGCTGGTAGAAATCCACCGCAGTGGAATGTTCGCCGCAGTGGATAAACCAACTGACCGTGCCGTTTTCCGGCAACTCGACCCGGGTGCCATAGATGGGCGATTGCGCAAGGGAGCCTATGGCCAGAGCAATCATCGGCTCCGGGGCCTGGGGAGCAAGGTCGTAGCGTTCACAGATAAGCTGCTGTCTTTCGTTCATAGGGCCAGCCACCAATCGAGCAGGGTCTCGTCATCGGTGTCATCGAGGTTTTTATAGATGTTGGCGTAGTACCACTCGCTGCCCGTGGTCTCGCGAAAGCGGTTGAAGAACAGGGCGATGTTGTCCATGCCGTTTCGCGCCGGCACCGACAATGTCAGATTGCCCTTGTAGCGCCCGTCGAGCATGCCACCCAATTCGCTCGCCACATCCGCCGCCAGGGCCATGATGTGTTCTTCAGGGATGTGATCCGAATAGATATGGATGCAGAAGTTGCCGCCACGCTTGAGCACCACGGCGGGGGCCTGCGGATCCTTGATCGAAATGATGTCGCCCTTGGCCAGGTTCAGCGCCAGCCCTGGAGAATAGAGAATCTCGTAACTGTCCTCATCAATGCGCCGGACATGCAGCGGCTCATAGACCGGGCCACGGCTATTCTGCCCCGCAACAACCCGAATCGATATTTCCTGGTTTTCATCATCCATAACCCATTTCCGTGCGATTGCTGTTTCTACAAAGGGTGAAATGAGCCGAACCGGCTCAGCCGCGTAGCGGGGTCAACTGATCGATAAACACATCTCGAACGCGCCTGTTCGATGGCCGGAGCGTCTCGCAGCTCAGGTGCCAGCACAGCACCTAGTGATCCCGCCAGGTGACGCACTCAAGTGAGGCCAGTGAAGAGCACTCGCTCAGGCGCGCAGGCTCAATGGCCTCGTGCTGTAAACAGGCATCTTCATAGGCGACATGTTGGTCGTCGGAGATGGAGGCCAGGTATTGGTCGATTGCGCAAAAACTGACCTCGGGCGCGATATCCACAGTGAACAGCGACAGGCCCCGGGTAACCGTGCACCGGGCGCCAAGGCTGCGCAGGTGCTGCACAATCCCCGAGCGCTCTGACTCGCGCTCGGCAAAAACCCGCAGCGTCGAGTGCCCGGATTGCCGCACCACGACAGTCGCGATCCGCTCATGGGCCTCAGCGCGAGTCAGCACCCAGTCCCCCTTGCTAACGCCATAGAGATAGTAGGGCGTGTTATCCAACTGGTAGACATCCGCCCCCCGTTGAATGCCCCAAATCGACTCATACTCCACCGGTGGATAACCGTCGGCGTCGACGGTGAGCTTGAAAATGATCTTGTGAAACTGTGCTGTCGAGGTATCCATTCCATCTCACCGAGGCGCCGCCATGGGCCTCATGAACTGCACGTAAAAGAAGTTTTCCTCGAAGGAAAATATGACCTCTGCGCTGTGATAAGGCTGGGCACTGGAATGAACCAGTCCCATAGCGCCTTTGACGCTACCTGATCAAACAGTACGACTTGCTGTTTGTCGTCAGCACTCAGGCCACAGTCCACGGCATTGAAACGCCAGGCGATGGGGTAGGGTACTTCATCGAATAGATGGCTGTTTGTACCTGCCAAGATCAACGTCCTTATTTACTCCATCCAATAAAAAGGCCAACGCTAAGCGTCGGCCTTTTTATTTCCAGCTGTGCCCCCGGATCAGAAGTCCAGGTTGGACACCGCCAGGGCGTTGCTTTCGATGAAGTCGCGACGAGGCTCGACCGCATCACCCATCAGGGTGTTGAAGATCTGGTCGGCGCCGATGGCGTCTTCGATGGTCACTTTAAGCATGCGGCGCATGCTTGGGTCCATGGTGGTTTCCCACAGCTGGTCAGGGTTCATCTCGCCCAGACCTTTGTATCGCTGGATGGTGTGGCGCTTGGTGCTTTCCGCCATCAGCCAGTCCAGGGCCTCCTTGAACTCGGTGACGGCTTTCTTGCGTTCGCCGCGCTGAACATACGCGCCTTCGTCCAGCAGGGTGCTCAGTTGAGCACCGAGGGAGACGACGGTCTTGTAGTCGTTGCTGCCGAAGAAGTCGCGGTTGAAGGTGACGTAGTTGGACAGGCCGTGGGAGATCAGCTCGACCTCTGGCAGCCACACATTGCGTTCACGGTCTTCGCGCAGGCTGGCCTTGTAGACCAGGCCGGACTTCTCGGAAGTGCGCAGGCGGGCGTCGTACTTGGCCAGCCAATCCTGCATGGCGGCGTGGTCGGACAGTTGCTCCATGGTCACGGCCGGCAGGTAGATGAAGTGCTCGGTCAGCTCCTGCGGGTACAGGCGCGACAGGCGCTTGAGGGTCTTCATCACCATGCGGAAGTCGTTGACCAGGCGCTCCAGCGCCTCGCCGGAGATCCCCGGGGCTTCTTCGTTCAAGTGCAGGCTGGCATCTTCCAGAGCCGACTGGGTCATGTAGTCTTCCATGGCGTCGTCGTCTTTGATGTATTGCTCTTGCTTGCCTTTCTTGACCTTGTACAGCGGCGGCTGGGCGATGTAGATGTAGCCGCGCTCGATCAGCTCCGGCAACTGACGGAAGAAGAAGGTCAGCAGCAGGGTACGGATGTGCGAACCGTCAACGTCAGCATCGGTCATGATGATGATGTTGTGATAACGCAGCTTGTCGATGTTGTACTCTTCACGGCCGATGCCGCAGCCCAGCGCGGTGATCAGGGTGCCCACCTCTTGCGAGGAGATCATCTTGTCGAAGCGTGCCTTCTCGACGTTGAGGATCTTGCCCTTGAGCGGCAGGATCGCCTGGGTCTTGCGGTTGCGGCCCTGCTTGGCGGAACCGCCAGCAGAGTCACCTTCCACCAGGTAGAGTTCGGACAGGGCCGGATCCTTTTCCTGGCAGTCCGCCAGTTTGCCCGGCAGGCCGGCGATATCCAGCGCGCCTTTGCGGCGAGTCATTTCACGGGCTTTACGCGCCGCTTCACGAGCGCGGGCAGCGTCGATCATCTTGCCCACCACCAACTTGGCTTCGTTGGGGTTTTCCAGCAGGAAGTCGGAGAAGTACTTGCCCATTTCCTGTTCGACCGCGGTCTTCACTTCGGAAGAAACCAGCTTGTCCTTGGTCTGGGAGCTGAACTTCGGATCCGGCACCTTCACCGAGATGATCGCGGTCAGGCCTTCACGAGCATCGTCACCAGTGGTGGCGACCTTGTGTTTCTTGGCCAGGCCTTCCTGCTCGATGTAGTTGTTCAGGTTACGGGTCAGGGCCGAACGGAAGCCCACCAGGTGGGTACCGCCGTCGCGCTGAGGAATGTTGTTGGTGAAGCACAACAGGTTCTCGTTGAAGCTGTCGTTCCACTGCAAGGCGATTTCCACGCCGATGCCGTCTTCACGCTGGATGTTGAAGTGGAACACCTGGTTGACCGCAGTCTTGTTGGTGTTCAGGTATTCAACGAATGCCCGCAGGCCGCCTTCGTACTTGAACAGCTCTTCCTTGCCGCTGCGCTCGTCCTTGAGGACGATGCCGACACCGGAGTTGAGGAAGGACAGTTCACGGATCCGCTTGGCCAGGACGTCCCAGCTGAAGTGGATGTTCTTGAAGGTTTCAGCCGAAGGCTTGAAGTGGATCTGGGTACCGGTGGTTTCGCTGTCGCCAACGATCTTCATCCGCTCTTGCGGAACACCGTGGACATAGGTCTGTTCCCAGATCTTGCCGCTACGGCGCACGGTGAGGATCAGCTCCTCGGACAGGGCGTTCACTACCGATACACCTACGCCGTGCAGACCGCCGGAGACCTTGTAGGAGTTATCGTCGAACTTACCGCCGGCGTGGAGCACGGTCATGATGACCTCTGCCGCCGAAACGCCTTCTTCTTTATGCACATCTACCGGGATGCCGCGACCGTTGTCGCGCACGGTGATGGATTCATCCGGGTGGATGATGATGCTGATGTCGTCGCAATGGCCGGCCAGCGCTTCGTCGATGGAGTTATCGACCACCTCGAACACCATGTGGTGCAGACCGCTGCCGTCATCGGTGTCGCCAATGTACATACCGGGACGTTTGCGTACGGCATCCAAACCTTTCAGCACCTTGATGCTGGTCGAGTCGTACGTATTTTCTTCGCTCATGCCTTCACTCCCGATGGTCGTGGGTCTGGGTGATACGGCCTTGTTCCACGTGGAACAAAGCGACTGGCGTTTCCGTCTGCCAGCCTTCCCTCAATAATTCGTGGTCTACACAGGTGATAAACACCTGGCAGCGTAAGTCTTCCAACAAGCGACAAAGTGCGCGGCGATGCTGCTCGTCCAGCTCGGACGGCAAGTCATCCACCAGATAAATACACTGACCGCGGCGAGCCTGGCTCACCAGGTGCCCCTGGGCAATGCGCAAGGCACAGACCACCAGCTTCTGCTGGCCACGGGACAAGATGTCCGCGGCGTTGTGTCCGCCTAAGCGCAGACGCAAATCAGCACGTTGTGGGCCGGCCTGGGTATGACCCATTTGCTGGTCACGGTGGAGGGCGGTCGCGAGCACTTCACTGAGCTCCCGGTCCTTGTCCCAACCACGGTAATAGCTAAGCGTCAGGCCCTCGAGCTGCAACAGTTCGCCCAAGGTCCGCTCAAAGACTGGTTTCAAGGCTTTGATATAAGCGCGGCGGTATTCATCGATTTCAGCGCTGGCCTGACACAGTTCCCGGTCCCAGGCCGCTTGCGAAGCGGCGTCAAGTGTACCATGCCGCAGCCATGAGTTCCGCTGCCGCAGGGCCTTCTGCAAGCGCTGCCAGGTGGACATGAAGCGTGGTTCCACATGGAACACTCCCCAATCCAGGAACTGCCGACGGATCTTCGGTGCCCCCTCCAGCAGGCGAAAGCTGTCCGGGTTGATCAACTGCAGCGGCAGGATCTCGGCCAACTGCGCCGCGCTGCGGGCATTCTGACCGTCGATGCGGATCTGGAATTCCCCCTGGCGATCACGGGATATCCCCAGGCTGCTATGGCCGCCCTGGGCCAACTCCACCTGGCCGAACACCGTGCAGGCCAGCTGCTCGTACTGGATCACCGGCAACAGGCGGGCACTGCGGAACGAGCGGGCAAGCCCCAGCAGGTGGATGGCTTCCAGCACGCTGGTCTTGCCACTGCCGTTGGCGCCGTAGAGAAGGTTGATGCGGGGGGAGGGGGAGAAGGTCACCGGGTGCAGATTGCGCACCGCGGTGACCGAGACGCGACTGAGGGACATCTAGCTTCTGCTGAGCATGATTACAGGCGCATCGGCATGACAACGTAAGCCGAGTCGTCGTTGTCGGATTCCTGCACCAGCGCACTGCTGTTGGAATCGGACAGGATCAGGCGAACCTGTTCGGTGGTCATCACGCCCAGCACGTCCAGCAGGTAGCTGACGTTGAAGCCGATTTCCAGGGAACCGCCGTTGTATTCCACGCCCACTTCTTCTTCCGCTTCTTCCTGCTCCGGGTTGTTGGCCTGGATCTTCAGCTGACCATTGGCCAGTTGCAGACGGATGCCGCGGTACTTCTCGTTGGACAGGATCGCGGTACGGCTGAAGGCTTCGCGCAGCGCCTGGCGATCACCCAGTACCAGCTTGTCACCACCTTTGGGCAGCACGCGCTCGTAGTCCGGGAACTTGCCGTCCACCAGCTTGGAGGTGAAGGTGAATTCGCCGGTGGTGGCACGAATGTGGTGCTGGCCCAGGACAATGCTGACGTTGCCATCGGGCTCGGTGAGCAGGCGCGCCAGTTCCAGGATGCCTTTGCGCGGCACGATCACCTGGTGGCGATCCGGCTGGCCGATGTCCGCCTGCATCGAGCACATGGCCAGACGGTGACCGTCGGTGGCCACGGCGCGGATGATCCCGGCGGACACTTCCAGCAGCATGCCATTGAGGTAGTAGCGCACATCCTGCTGGGCCATGGCGAAGCTGGTGCGTTCGATCAGGCGGCGCAGTCGGCTCTGCTCCAGCTGGCAGGTCAGCGAGCCCGGGCCTTCTTCCACAGTCGGGAAGTCGTTGGCCGGCAGGGTCGACAGGGTGAAGCGGCTACGCCCGGCCTTCACCACCAGCTTCTGCTCGTCGACCTTGATATCGATCAGGGCATCGTTGGGCAGGCTCTTGCAGATGTCCATCAGCTTGCGCGCGGGAACGGTGATTTCCCCCGGCTCGGCTGGCTCTTCAAGTTGCACACGACCGACCAGCTCGACTTCCAGGTCGGTACCGGTCAGCGACAGTTGCTGGCCTTCGACAACCAGCAGCACGTTGGAAAGCACCGGCAAGGTCTGGCGGCGTTCGACGACGCCGGCGACCAGTTGCAGGGGTTTCAACAGGGCTTCGCGTTGAATGGTGAAATGCATGGTCTAGTCCCTTGCCTTAATAAGCTGCGTTGGAGTCATCAAGTGGTCAGAGTACGCAGCAGGTTCTTGTAGTCCTCGCGGATGTCCGCGTCGGATTCCTTAAGTTCATTGATCTTGCGGCAGGCGTGCAGAACCGTGGTGTGGTCGCGACCGCCGAACACATCGCCGATTTCCGGCAGGCTGTGGTTGGTCAGTTCCTTGGACAGGGCCATGGCCACCTGACGCGGGCGGGCCACCGAACGGGAACGCCGCTTGGACAGCAGATCGGAAATCTTGATCTTGTAGTACTCGGCGACGGTGCGCTGGATGTTATCCACAGACACCAGCTTGTCCTGCAGCGCCAGCAGGTCCTTCAAGGATTCGCGAATCAGCTCGATGGTGATATCGCGGCCCATGAAGTGCGAGTGGGCGATGACCCGTTTCAGGGCACCTTCCAGTTCACGGACGTTGGAGCGAATGCGCTGGGCAATGAAGAACGCTGCATCATGAGGCAGCTCGACCTTGGCCTGGTCGGCCTTCTTCATCAGGATCGCCACCCGGGTTTCCAGCTCAGGCGGTTCGACGGCCACCGTCAGGCCCCAGCCGAAGCGCGACTTGAGGCGCTCTTCCAGGCCTTCGATCTCCTTCGGGTAGCGGTCGCTGGTGAGAATCACCTGCTGGCCGCCTTCGAGGAGGGCGTTGAAGGTGTGGAAAAACTCTTCCTGGGAACGCTCCTTGCGGGCGAAGAATTGAATGTCATCGATCAGCAGCGCATCGACCGAACGGTAGAAACGCTTGAATTCGTTGATGGCGTTGAGCTGCAACGCCTTGACCATGTCCGCCACGAATCGCTCGGAATGCAGGTACACGACCTTGGCATTCGGGTTCTTCTTTAATAGGTGGTTACCCACAGCGTGCATCAAGTGGGTCTTACCCAGGCCGACGCCACCATAAAGGAACAGCGGGTTGTAGCCATGCTTGGGGTTGTCCGCCACCTGCCAGGCCGCCGCGCGGGCCAGCTGGTTGGATTTACCCTCGACGAAATTCTCAAAGGTGAAAGTGCGGTTCAGGTAGCTGGTGTGCTTGAGCGCGCCTTCTACCTGGACGGTACGCTGTTCGGCGCGTACCGGTGCCTGCTGCGAGCTGGCGCCCGCCATCGGGTCGAAGCTGTCACGAGAGGGTTCTTCGCTGACTTCGGCAGCCTTCTGTGCGGCGGCTTTCTTGGCCGGGGCAGAAGTGTGTGCCGGAGTGGGCGCGGGAGCAGCCGCCGGGGCAGCATTGGCTGCTGCGGCTTGCAGCGCTTGCGAAGCGGCAGCGGCCAGTGGCGCGTTAGGTGCGGCGCGAGGCGCCGAACTGCGTTTGCTGCCTATTAATAAGGAAAGAACCGGTGCCATGCCGTTGCCGTGTTCATCCAGCAGCTCGAGCACACGCCCCAGGTACTTTTCATTGACCCAATCGAGAACAAAACGATTCGGTGCGTATACACGCAACTCGTCGCCTTCGGCTTCGACCTGTAGCGGACGGATCCAAGTGTTGAATTGCTGGGCAGGCAGCTCATCACGCAGAAGTTCCACGCACTGCTGCCAAAGTTCCACTGACACGGATATCCCCTAAGTTGAAAGCCGGTGAGGCAAAAACAAGCGGCCATTGTAGCGATCAGCCGCCCACTTATCCACATGTAGCGTGTCCTCAGGACACTAAGAATCAACGCCTTACCCCGAATAAACACGACCAGCGGTATGTGCATAAGCTCTGTGGATAACCCCACTTGAGGCCATTGCACAACTCGGGGCGAAACTCTGTGGGTAACTCGCCTGTGGATAACCGACCGTTCCACACACAGGTTTTCCGATGGCGCAGCACAGGCAGGACACCGTTTCTCAACCGTGTTGTCATTCTCTGTACAGTACGGACTAGAAGGGCTTGAGTAAGTTATCCACAGATGAGGACGTCCCTAGTCTTTATAAGCTTTACAGAAAAGCTTTAAATACTTTCCTTCTTTATTTTTATATCTAGCCGACCCTGGCTCACAACCCCGTACCCGGACATACATAGATAAAGGAAAAGCTGGTTGGAAATTGACCTAGAGGCTTGCTTTCTCTAGAATCGCCGATCTCTTAAAACGGGGGCCATTCCGGCCCGTTGTGGACGAACCAGGTAACACGACATGAAACGTACTTTCCAACCAAGCACTATCAAACGCGCTCGTACCCACGGTTTCCGTGCTCGCATGGCTACCAAGAACGGTCGTGCCGTCCTGTCGCGTCGTCGCGCCAAAGGTCGTGCGCGTCTGGCAGTTTGATAATCCGGCACTGGAGGTGAGTCAGGACTTCAGTCGGGAAAAGCGTCTGCTTACTCCCCGGCACTTCAAGGCGGTCTTTGACTCCCCTACCGGCAAGGTTCCGGGGAAAAATCTCCTGCTCCTTGCGCGCAACAACGATCTTGATCATCCCCGTCTGGGGCTCGTGATCGGGAAAAAGAGCGTAAAACTCTCCGTTGAGCGCAATCGCCTCAAGCGTCTGATGCGCGAATCGTTTCGTCTCCACCAGGATTCACTGGTCGGATGGGATATCGTTATCGTCGCGCGCAAAGGTTTGGGCGATGTAGAAAACCCCGAATTGATTCAGCATTTCGGCAAACTCTGGAAACGCCTGGCACGCAACAAGCCGGTACCAGCAGCCAACTCCGAAACTGTAGGGGTAGACAGTCCCGATGCGTAAACTGGCACTCGTTCCGATCCAGTTTTACCGCTATGCCATTAGTCCTCTGATGGCCAATCACTGTCGTTTCTACCCCAGTTGTTCCTGCTACGCGTTGGAAGCCATCGAAAATCATGGCCTTCTGCGCGGTGGCTGGCTGACCTTTCGTCGTTTAGGTCGCTGTCATCCGTGGAATCCCGGTGGTTATGACCCGGTTCCACCTATCCCTACCTCCCGTTCTTCTTCGATGGCCGAGTAATCATGGATATCAAACGCACGATCCTGATCGTCGCCCTGGCAATCGTGTCCTATGTCATGGTTCTTAAATGGAACCAGGATTATGGCCAAGCTGCCCTGCCGACTCAGAATGTTGCTTCCAGCACGACCGCCCCGGGCTTGCCGGATGCGCCAACAGGCACTTCCGCTGCCAACGACGACATTCCGCGCGCGGCAAGCGACACCACCGCACCCGCTGAAGCGCCTGTAGCGGCAAGCAAAGATCTCATTCAGATCAAAACGGATGTGCTCGACCTGGCTGTCGATCCACAAGGTGGGGATATCGCGCAACTGCGTTTGCCACTGTATCCACGTCGTCAGGACCACCCGGAAATCCCGTTCCAGCTGTTCGATAACGGCAACGAGCGGACTTATCTGGCACAAAGTGGCCTGATTGGCAGCAACGGCCCGGACGCAAGCCCGGCCGGTCGCCCGATCTACTCGGCCGAGAAGAAAAGTTATCAACTGGCTGACGGTCAGGACCAATTGGTGGTCGACCTTAAGTTCAGCAAGGACGGCGTCAACTACATCAAGCGCTTCACCCTGAAGCGTGGCCTGTATGACATCACCGTTTCCTACCTGATCGACAACGAAAGCGCGCAGCCCTGGACCGGTGCGATGTTCGCCCAGCTCAAGCGCGACGCCAGTTCCGATCCATCCTCCAGCACCGCCACCGGCACCGCGACTTACCTGGGCGCCGCCCTGTGGACAAGTTCCGAGCCGTACAAAAAAGTGTCCATGAAAGACATGGACAAGGTGAACGAGGACAAATCCAAGGCACCCATCACTGAAAATGTTCAGGGTGGTTGGGTTGCCTGGCTGCAGCACTACTTCGTAACCGCCTGGATTCCGCCAAAAGGCGAGAACAACCAGGTTCTGGCGCGTAAAGACAGCAAAGGCAACTACATCATCGGCTACACCGGCCCTTCGATGACCGTTGCTCCGGGTGCCAAGGCTGAAACCAGTGCCATTCTGTATGCCGGCCCGAAAAGCCAGGCCGTGCTGAAAGAGTTGTCCCCAGGCCTGGAACTGACCGTGGACTACGGCTTCCTGTGGTTCATTGCCCAGCCGATCTTCTGGCTGCTGCAACATATCCACAGCCTGGTGGGTAACTGGGGCTGGTCGATCATCTTCCTGACCATGCTGATCAAGGGGATCTTCTTCCCACTGTCGGCTGCCAGCTACAAGTCCATGGCACGCATGCGTGCAGTGGCTCCGAAACTGGCCGCGCTGAAGGAAAAATTCGGCGACGATCGTCAGAAAATGTCCCAGGCGATGATGGAGCTGTACAAGAAAGAGAAGATCAATCCGCTGGGCGGCTGCTTGCCGATCCTGGTGCAGATGCCGGTCTTCCTGTCCCTGTACTGGGTACTCCTGGAAAGTGTGGAAATGCGCCAGGCACCGTTCATGCTGTGGATTACCGACCTGTCGATCAAGGATCCGTTCTTCATCCTGCCGATCATCATGGGCGCCACCATGTTCATCCAGCAGCAGCTGAACCCGACGCCTCCGGATCCGATGCAGGCCAAGGTGATGAAAATGATGCCGATCATCTTCACCTTCTTCTTCCTGTGGTTCCCGGCGGGTCTGGTGCTGTACTGGGTAGTGAACAACTGCCTGTCGATCGCTCAACAGTGGTACATCACTCGTAAGATCGAAGCGGCTACCAAGAAAGCAGCTGCCTGACCTACGCTGTGGATAACCACACAAGACGCCCCCTAGTGGGGCGTTTTGCTATCTGTCACTTTTGTCTGGATGTCGGGTTATGAATGTCCCTCGTGAAACCATCGCTGCCATTGCTACCGCCCAGGGCCGCGGCGGCGTGGGTATCGTACGGATTTCCGGGCCCCTGGCGGGCGCGGCAGCCAAAGCCATCAGCGGTCGTGAGCTGAAGCCGCGGTTTGCCCATTACGGGCCGTTTCTCAGTGAGCAAGAAGAAGTCCTGGATGAGGGCATTGCCCTGTATTTCCCCGGGCCGAACTCCTTCACCGGCGAAGACGTGCTGGAACTGCAGGGCCACGGCGGCCCGATTGTTCTCGACATGCTGCTGCAGCGCTGCCTGGAACTGGGCTGCCGCCTGGCTCGGCCGGGGGAATTCAGCGAACGTGCGTTCCTCAACGACAAACTGGACCTGGCCCAGGCCGAAGCCATTGCCGACCTGATCGAGGCCAGTTCGGCACAGGCTGCGCGCAATGCCCTGCGTTCGTTGCAAGGGGCGTTCTCCCAACGTGTGCATAACTTGACCGAGCAACTGATCGCCCTGCGGATCTATGTCGAAGCGGCGATCGATTTTCCCGAGGAAGAAATCGACTTCCTTGCCGATGGCCATGTGTTGAGCATGCTCGATGCAGTGCGTGACGAGTTATCCACAGTACTGCGTGAAGCCGGGCAGGGCGCCTTGCTGCGCGATGGCATGACCGTGGTGATCGCCGGGCGCCCAAATGCCGGCAAATCCAGCCTGCTCAACGCCCTGGCCGGGCGCGAGGCTGCCATCGTCACCGATATCGCCGGCACCACTCGGGACATCCTGCGCGAACATATCCACATCGACGGCATGCCGTTGCACGTGGTGGACACCGCAGGGTTGCGGGACACCGAGGACCAGGTGGAAAAGATCGGTGTCGAACGGGCCCTCAAGGCCATCAGCGAGGCCGACCGGGTGTTGCTGGTGGTGGACGCCACCGCGGCGGAAGCAGCGGACCCCTTTGCCCTGTGGCCGGAGTTTCTCGAACAGCGGCCAGACCCGGCCAAGGTCACGCTGATTCGCAACAAGGCCGATCTGACCGGTGAACCCATTGCCCTGGAAACCTGTGACGATGGCCATGTCACCATCAGCCTCAGTGCCATGGCCGCGGGCAGCGGGCTGGAACTGCTGCGGGACCACCTGAAAGCCTGCATGGGCTATGAACAGACATCCGAAAGCAGCTTCAGTGCGCGCCGCCGGCACTTGGAGGCATTGCGCTACGCCAGTGCCGCCCTGGAACATGGCCGGGCACAGTTGACCCTGGCAGGTGCCGGCGAACTGCTGGCCGAGGACTTGCGCCAGGCCCAGCAATCGCTGGGGGAAATCACCGGGGCCTTCAGTTCCGATGACCTGCTGGGGCGGATCTTCTCCAGCTTCTGCATCGGCAAGTAATCATCCTTCCGAGCAAGCGCCTGTGGACAACTCCCTCTGGGATACCATCTGCGGGCGTTACCTTTATCCCCCATCCCAGCCCGCTGCGACATTGAGTAACATCGCCTGCCTGAAAATCACCGCTTTATCCCCCAGTTAATCAGCCGATAGCCGTCATATCGCAGAAGTTCGCGTAAACGCCGACTTGGTTCCCTATTTGCATCCCTTTTTTGTACAGGTTTATACATCTCGGGAAATCCCCCGGCATGCGTCGCCTGGGCCGACGGTTGGAAGCCGGCTGGTCTTCATGAACCTGCATTCAAGGAGCTGAAATGGCTGACGCGGGCACTGTTCTACAGCGTGGCCTGAGCACCCGGCACATCCGCTTCATCGCCCTGGGCTCTGCCATCGGCACAGGCTTGTTCTACGGTTCGGCGGCCGCCATTCAACGGGCGGGGCCTTCGGTCCTGCTGGCCTATCTGATTGGCGGCGCAGCCATCTACCTGACCATGCGCGCCCTGGGAGAGATGGCAGTCAGGACTCCTGTTTCAGGCTCTTTCGGACATTACGCCAGCAGTTATCTGGGACGTTTTGCGGGGTTTCTCACCGGCTGGAGCTACGCCTTTTCCATGCTCATGGTGTGCCTGGCTGACGTCACCGCATTTGGCGTCTACATGGGCCTGTGGTTTCCCGATACTCCCCGCTGGATCTGGGTGCTGAGCATTGTCCTGGGCATTGGCACCTTGAACCTGTGCAGCGTAAAGGTGTTCGGCGAGCTGGAGTTCTGGCTGTCGCTGCTCAAGGTTGGCGCCATTGTGGCCATGATCGTCGGCGGCTTTACCCTGCTGTTCTTCGGCATCCAGCTTGGGGAGGAACAAAGCCGGGGAGGACTGGCCAATCTCTGGGAATACGGCGGCTTTTTCCCTAATGGCGTGGAGGGCATGATCGCCTCCTTCACCATCGTCATGTTCGCCTTTGGTGGAATCGAAGTCATCGGCATCACCGCCGGCGAGGCCAAGGACCCGCAGCGCATGATCCCCAAGGCCATCAACTCGGTACCGCTGCGGATCCTGATCTTCTACGTACTGACCTTGCTGATTCTGTTGACCCTGGCGCCCTGGTCGAGCATCGGTAGCCATGGCAGCCCGTTCGTGCAGATCTTCAGCAGCCTGGGGATCAGTTCGGCGGCCACGGTGCTGAATATCGTAGTGATTTCCGCCGTGGTCTCGGCCATCAACAGCGATATCTTCAGTGCCGGGCGAATGATGTATGGCATGGCGGCGATCGGGCAGGCGCCGGCAGTGTTCGCCAGGACCTCCCGCTTCGGCGTGCCCTGGATGACGGTGTTGGTCATGTCGGTGGCGTTGCTGCTGGGGGTGCTGCTCAACTACTGGATCCCGCAGGAACTGTTCCTGATCTTTGCCTCACTGGTGACCTTTTCCGTGGTCTGGGTCTGGCTGATGATCCTGCTATCACAAATGGCCATGCGTCGTGGCATGAGTGCCAGGGAAATCCACGAACTGAAGTTCCCGGTGCCCCTGGGCACTGCGGGTCAGGCCTGTGCCGTGGTTTTCATGTTGTTCATCTTCGGTGTGCTGGGCGCATTTGCCGATACGCGCCTGGCTCTGTATGTGGGGCTGGCCTGGTTGGTGCTGCTGTCGCTGGCCTATTGGATATGGATCAAACCGGATACCACCGGCTCGGCCGCCGCCGAGCCCGGTATCGGAACTCAGGAAAAGGGATAACCCATGGGATCGTTCGAGTTGCCACCTACAACCATTGAAGCCTTTCAGCGCGATGGCGCTGTGTGCATTCGCCAACTGTTCAGCAGCGATGAAGTCGGCCTGCTGGAGCGGGGGATCGAGCACAACCTGGCGTTTCCCAGCGAACGGGCCAAGGTCGCCAGCCGTCCGGACGACCCTGGCTGGTTCTTCGAGGACTTCTGCAACTGGCAAGAGAACCCGGCCTATCGGCAGTTCATCTTCCAGAGCCGGGTTGGCCATGTGGCTGCGCAACTGATGGGCAGCGACCAGGCTCGCCTGTATCACGACCACCTGCTGGTCAAGGAACCCAATACCCGGCAACGCACGCCCTGGCACCAGGACCAGCCGTACTACAACGTCGAAGGCCGGCAGAACTGCAGCATGTGGATGCCGGTGGACCCGGTGGCCCGGGAATCGACCCTGGAGTTCATTGCCGGCTCGCACCTGGGGCCCTGGCTGATGCCGCGAACCTTTCTCGACAACCAGGCCAGGTGGTTCCCCGAGGGCAGCCTGGCTGATCTTCCGGACATCGAGGCCGATCGTTCAGCATGGAACATTCTGGGCTGGGAACTGCAGCCCGGCGACGCAGTGTTTTTCCACATGCTGACCCTGCATGGGGCCGGCGGTGTAGGAGGAAATAGACGGCGGCGGGCGTTTTCCCTGCGTTTTCTCGGAGAAGACATGCGCCATGCCCCGAGACCATGGCGAACCTCACCGGAGTTCCCCGGCCTGGTCGAACAGTTGGCCGCCGGCGCCGCTCTGGAGCATGAGCTGTTTCCACGCTTGTGGCCTCGCGACCTGGCCTGAACGGTCATTTATCCACCGGCAGGTCGCGCTCGCGGCCTGTCTTTTCGCCTTATCCAGCTTCCATTTTCGTTCTTTGCCCTGGGCGAAGGGGGAGAGCTGTGGGCGTCTATCAGCGGAAAGCAGGTTTTTCTGTGGATTAAGCCCTGTGAATAACTGCCCTTCAGCTCAGTTGATAACCGGGCTCCAAAACTGAGGAAAACCACCTCTGTGGATAACCACCCCATTCATCCACAGGCTTAAACCGGTTATCCAAGGGCCTCATTGCCACCTAACCACAGACTTTAAAATCTCTGTACACATTGTAAATAAAGGGATACAGAGATCTATCCACAGATAGGGTGCTGTATAAGAATAAACATAAAAACAAGGTTTTAATAAATCTCTCTCTTTTAATTTCTATTGTCCGCCAGTCATCCACAGCTGGTTAAATTTTGTGCAAAGGGTTCTTTAGAAAGGTCGAAGTCCCTATACTTGCCGCCTTGGTCCAAAAACCAACCCGACAACTACTCCTAATTACTCCTACTTGAAGCAGGCACGAGGTGCGTGGTGGATTTCCCTTCCCGTTTTGAAGTGATCGTCATCGGCGGCGGTCATGCCGGTACCGAGGCAGCACTTGCATCAGCACGCATGGGGGCAAAAACCCTGTTGCTGACGCATAACGTGGAAACCCTCGGTGCCATGAGCTGCAATCCCGCGATCGGCGGCATTGGCAAGAGCCACCTGGTCAAGGAAATCGATGCCCTGGGCGGCGCGATGGCCATGGCTACAGATAAGGGCGGCATCCAGTTTCGCGTGTTGAACAGCCGCAAAGGCCCAGCCGTGCGCGCTACCCGCGCCCAGGCCGACCGCATTCTGTATAAGGCAGCTGTTCGCGAGATTCTGGAAAACCAGCCCAACCTGTGGATATTTCAACAGGCAGCTGACGACCTGATCGTTGAACAGGATCAGGTCCGTGGTGTTGTGACCCAGATGGGCCTGCGTTTCTTCGCCGAATCCGTGGTGTTGACCACCGGTACCTTCCTCGGCGGACTTATCCACATCGGTATGCAGAACTACTCCGGCGGTCGTGCTGGTGATCCGCCCTCGATTGCCCTGGCGCAACGACTTCGGGAACTGCCTCTGCGTGTCGGCCGCCTGAAAACCGGCACACCGCCGCGTATTGATGGCCGTTCTGTGGATTTCTCGGTAATGACCGAGCAACCCGGCGATACCCCGATTCCCGTGATGTCGTTCCTGGGGTCGAAAGAGCAGCATCCACCGCAAGTCAGTTGCTGGATTACCCACACCAACGCCCGCACCCACGAAATCATTGCTTCGAACCTCGACCGTTCGC
Organism: Pseudomonas sp. NFPP12; assembly: GCF_900103205.1. Lineage (NCBI taxonomy): Bacteria > Pseudomonadati > Pseudomonadota > Gammaproteobacteria > Pseudomonadales > Pseudomonadaceae > Pseudomonas > Pseudomonas sp. NFPP12. Next base: position 672,496 of record NZ_FMWW01000005.1, on the reverse strand, counting down.
CGATGTATTCCGGGGTGATCGAAGGCATTGGCCCGCGTTACTGCCCGTCGATCGAAGACAAGATCCATCGCTTTGCCGACAAGGAAAGCCACCAGGTCTTCATCGAGCCCGAAGGCCTGACTACCCACGAGCTGTACCCGAACGGGATATCCACCTCCCTGCCATTCGACGTGCAACTGCAGATCGTGCAGTCGATTCGCGGCATGGAAAACGCCCATATCGTGCGCCCGGGCTATGCCATCGAGTACGACTACTTCGACCCGCGGGACTTGAAGTACAGCCTGGAAACCAAAGTCATCGGTGGCCTGTTCTTCGCAGGCCAGATCAATGGCACCACCGGCTATGAAGAAGCCGGTGCCCAAGGTTTGCTGGCCGGGGCCAACGCGGCACTGCGTGCTCAGGGCAAAGACAGCTGGTGCCCGCGTCGCGACGAGGCCTATATCGGGGTACTGGTGGATGACCTGATTACCCTGGGCACCCAGGAACCGTACCGGATGTTCACGTCCCGGGCGGAATACCGCTTGATCCTGCGTGAAGACAACGCCGACCTGCGTCTGACCGAAAAAGGTCGCGAACTGGGGCTGGTGGATGACGTGCGCTGGGCCGCTTTCTGCAAGAAACGCGAAGGCATTGCCCAGGAAGAACAACGTTTGAAGTCCACCTGGGTTCGTCCGGGTACCGAGCAGGGTGATGCCATTGCACAAAAATTCGGCACGCCGCTGACCCACGAATACAACCTGCTGAACCTGCTGAGCCGTCCGGAAATCGACTACGCTGGTCTGGTCGAAGTGACCGGGCAGGGCGCTGAAGATCCGCAGGTCGCCGAACAGGTCGAGATCAAGACCAAGTACGCCGGCTACATCGATCGCCAGCAGGACGAAATTGCTCGCCTGCGCGCCAGTGAAGACACCAAATTGCCTGTGGATATCGATTACAGCGGTATTTCCGGCCTGTCGAAGGAAATCCAGAGCAAGCTCGGCGCGACCCGCCCGGAAACCCTGGGCCAGGCCTCGCGGATTCCCGGTGTGACCCCGGCAGCGATCTCCCTGTTGATGATTCACTTGAAAAAACGCGGCGCGGGCCGTCAGTTGGAGCAAAGCGCTTGAGTTCTATGGTCACCCCACAACACGCGGATGAGTTATCCACAGGCGCTCGCCAGCTCGGCGTCGAGCTGAGCCCGACCCAGCACCAATTGCTGCTGGGTTACCTGGCCCTGTTGATCAAGTGGAACAAGGCCTACAACCTCACTGCGGTGCGCGATCCCGATGAAATGGTCTCCCGCCATCTGCTCGATAGCCTGAGCGTGATGTCGTTCATCGAAAACGGCCGCTGGCTGGACGTCGGCAGCGGTGGCGGCATGCCCGGCATCCCGCTGGCGATCCTGTTTCCCGAGTCGCAAGTCACCTGTCTGGACAGCAACGGCAAGAAAACCCGCTTCCTGACCCAGGTCAAACTCGAACTCAAGCTCGAAAACCTGCAAGTTATCCACAGTCGGGTCGAAGCCTTCACCCCTGAGCAGCCTTTCAACGGGATCATTTCCCGGGCGTTCAGCAGCATGGAGAACTTCACCAGCTGGACCCGCCACCTGGGCGACCGCGATACACGCTGGCTGGCAATGAAGGGCGTCCATCCCTCGGATGAGCTGTTAGCATTGCCGGCAGACTTCCACCTCGATAGCGAACACGCCTTGGCCGTACCCGGTTGCCAAGGCCAACGCCATCTGCTGATACTGCGCCGCACGGCATGATTGGGAACACAAGCAAGAATGGCTAAGGTATTCGCGATAGCGAACCAGAAAGGTGGCGTGGGCAAGACCACCACCTGCATCAACCTCGCAGCATCCCTGGTAGCGACCAAGCGCCGGGTGCTGTTGATCGATCTTGATCCACAGGGCAACGCCACCATGGGTAGCGGTGTGGATAAACACGGTTTGGAAAACTCGGTCTATGACCTGCTGATCGGTGAGTGCGACCTGGCCCAGGCCATGCATTTCTCCGAGCACGGCGGTTACCAGTTGCTGCCGGCCAACCGCGACCTGACGGCCGCGGAGGTGGTGCTGCTGGAAATGCAGATGAAGGAAAGCCGTCTGCGCAGCGCCCTGGCGCCAATCCGTGAAAACTACGACTACATCCTGATCGACTGCCCGCCGTCGCTGTCGATGCTCACCCTCAACGCCCTGGTCGCCGCCGATGGGGTCATTATCCCCATGCAGTGCGAGTACTACGCGCTGGAAGGTTTGAGCGACCTTGTGGATAACATCAAGCGCATCGCCGAACTGCTCAACCCGGAGCTGAAGATCGAAGGCTTGCTGCGCACCATGTTCGACCCGCGCCTGAGCCTGATGAACGATGTTTCCGCGCAGCTCAAGGAACACTTCGGCGATCAGCTGTATGACACCGTGATTCCGCGCAACATCCGTTTGGCCGAAGCGCCGAGCTACGGTATGCCGGCGTTGGCGTACGACAAACAATCCCGTGGCGCGCTGGCCTACCTGGCCCTGGCGGGCGAGATGGTTCGCCGGCAACGTAAACAATCGCGCGTCGCAGCCGCCCAGCCAACTTAAGGAATCCCCATGGCCGTCAAGAAAAGAGGTCTCGGACGTGGACTGGATGCACTGTTGAGTGGTCCGACTGTCAGCGCACTGGAAGAACAAGCGGTGCAGGCCGACCAGCGTGAGCTGCAACACCTGCCCCTGGACCTGATCCAGCGTGGCAAGTACCAGCCGCGTCGGGACATGGACCCGCAAGCGCTGGAAGAACTGGCGAATTCGATCAAGAGCCAGGGCGTGATGCAGCCGATCGTGGTCCGGCCCATCGGTGGTGGTCGTTTCGAGATCATTGCCGGCGAGCGCCGCTGGCGCGCCAGCCAGCAGGCCGGCCAGGAAACCATCCCGGCGATGGTCCGCGATGTGCCGGATGAAACCGCTATCGCCATGGCTCTGATCGAGAACATCCAGCGTGAAGATCTCAACCCCATCGAGGAGGCGGTGGCCCTGCAGCGCCTGCAGCAGGAATTCCAGCTGACTCAGCAACAGGTCGCCGAAGCCGTGGGCAAGTCCCGCGTCAGCGTGGCCAACCTGCTGCGCCTGATCGCCCTGCCTGAGGTGATCAAGACCATGCTGTCCCACGGCGACCTGGAAATGGGTCATGCCCGTGCATTGCTCGGATTGCCGGAAAATCAACAGGTTGAAGGGGCGCGACACGTTGTCGCACGAGGCCTCACCGTGCGCCAGACCGAGGCCCTGGTTCGCCAGTGGCTGAGCGGCAAACAGGAACCTGCTGAACCGGTCAAGCCAGACCCGGATATCGCCCGTCTCGAGCAGCGTCTGGCCGAGCGCCTGGGCTCTGCGGTGCAGATTCGCCACGGCAAGAAGGGTAAAGGTCAGTTGGTGATCGGCTACAACTCCCTGGATGAGCTGCAAGGCGTCCTCGCTCACATCCGCTGAAACATTTCCTTATGTAGCGCGCAGTCGGAAATCACTACCCGGCAGTTGAATAGGGGCTGAACCGCCCCTATACTCTGCGCGCATTTTGTCGGCACAAATTATGCCAAGTTAATGAATTCTGGCAGCCGACCCTTGAGGAGCAAGAGCGATGGAAACCCGCACGCCAAACCGCTTGCCGTTTCATCGCTTGGCGGTTTTTCCGGTTTTACTGGCTCAGTTGATCATTTTACTGATAGCCGCTCTGGCGCTCTGGCAATGGCGTGGAGTCGTAGCCGGATACTCAGGCCTTTGCGGAGGACTGATAGCCTTGCTACCCAATGTGTATTTCGCTCACAGGGCATTTCGGTTTTCCGGCGCCCGAGCGGCCCAAGCCATCGTCCGGTCTTTTTATGCCGGTGAGGCGGGCAAACTGATTTTGACGGCGGTGCTGTTTGCACTGACGTTTGCAGGTGTGAAGCCATTGGCGCCGCTGGCTGTATTCGGCGTCTTCGTGCTGACCCAACTGGTCAGCTGGTTCGCTCCCCTGCTAATGAGAACAAGACTTTCGAGACCTTAGGGCGTTTGAGGCAACCATGTCAGCAGAAACAACCGCTTCGGGCTATATCCAGCACCACTTGCAGAACCTGACCTTCGGTCAGCTACCCAATGGGAGCTGGGGCTTTGCCCACTCCGCAGCAGAAGCCAAGGAAATGGGCTTCTGGGCATTCCACGTCGATACCCTCGGCTGGTCTGTCGCACTGGGTGTGATCTTCATTCTTCTGTTCCGCATGGCGGCCAAGAAGGCGACTTCCGGCGTGCCGGGCGCTTTGCAGAACTTCGTTGAGGTCATGGTTGGCTTCGTCGATGGCAGCGTGAAGGACAGTTTCCACGGCCGCAGCCCGGTGATCGCACCGTTGGCACTGACCATTTTCGTCTGGGTGTTCCTGATGAACGCCATCGACCTGGTACCGGTGGACTGGATTCCACAACTGGCCATGTTGATCTCCGGCGACCAGCACATTCCGTTCCGTGCCGTATCCACCACTGACCCGAACGCCACCCTGGGCATGGCCCTGTCGGTGTTTGCGCTGATCATTTTCTACAGCATCAAGGTCAAGGGCATCGGCGGCTTCATCGGCGAACTGACCCTGCACCCGTTCGGCAGCAAGAACATCCTGGTTCAGGCGCTGCTGATTCCGGTGAACTTCCTGCTTGAATTCGTGACCCTGGTTGCCAAGCCGATCTCGTTGGCACTGCGTCTGTTCGGCAACATGTATGCCGGCGAACTGGTGTTCATCCTGATCGCTGTGATGTTCGGCAGCGGCCTGCTGTGGCTCAGCGGCATGGGTGTGGTTCTGCAATGGGCGTGGGCTGTGTTCCACATCCTGATCATCACCCTGCAGGCCTTTATCTTCATGATGCTGACCATCGTCTACCTGTCGATGGCGCACGAAGAGAACCATTAAGACCAGTCTCGACTAGTCTGATGTCCCTCTCGTTGCGGCGAGAGGGGGCCCGTCTCGGGTCAATGAAACGATTTGTTTTACCGCTTTAATCTAAAAAACCTAAACCATACGACGTAAAAGTCGGGAGGAAAGATGGAAACTGTAGTTGGTCTAACCGCTATCGCTGTTGCACTGTTGATCGGCCTGGGCGCACTGGGTACCGCAATTGGTTTCGGCCTGCTGGGCGGCAAGTTCCTGGAAGGCGCAGCGCGTCAGCCAGAAATGGTTCCAATGCTGCAAGTTAAAATGTTCATCGTTGCCGGTCTGCTCGACGCCGTAACCATGATCGGTGTTGGTATCGCTCTGTTCTTCACCTTCGCAAACCCCTTCGTTGGTCAACTCGCTGGCTAATCACTCGATTCTTCGAGTTGATTGGTGTGACGGACAACGAACGAGCGAGGTGTTGGCGTGAACATTAATGCAACCCTGATTGGCCAGTCCGTTGCGTTCTTAATTTTTGTATTGTTCTGCATGAAGTTCATTTGGCCTCCGGTCATTGCAGCTCTGCACGAACGTCAAAAGAAGATCGCGGATGGACTGGACGCTGCCAGCCGAGCAGCTCGTGACCTGGAACTGGCCCAAGATAAAGCGGGTCAGCAACTGCGCGAAGCTAAAGCTCAGGCAGCTGAAATCATTGAGCAAGCCAAGAAGCGCGGTTCTCAGATCGTCGACGAAGCCCGTGAACAGGCTCGTGTCGAAGCTGAACGTGTGAAGGCTCAGGCTCAGGCCGAGATCGAACAGGAACTGAACGGCGTCAAAGACGCGCTGCGCGCCCAACTGGGCAGCCTGGCAGTCAACGGCGCAGAGAAGATCCTGGGTGCCACAATCGATCAAAACGCGCACGCAGAGCTGGTTAACAAACTGGCTGCTGAAATTTAAGCGAGGGCGATCATGGCAGAACTGACCACGTTGGCCCGACCTTACGCTAAGGCGGCCTTCGAGCACGCTCAGGCCCACCAGCAGCTGGCCTCTTGGTCAGCCATGCTCGGCCTGGCTGCAGCGGTGTCACAAGATGACACCATGCAGCGCGTGCTTAAGGCCCCGCGACTGACGAGCGCAGAAAAGGCCAGCACTTTTATCGAAGTGTGTGGCGACAAGTTTGATGCACAGGCACAGAATTTCATTCACGTTGCCGCCGAAAACGACCGTCTCCTGCTGTTGCCGGAGATCTCCGCTCTGTTCGACCTGTACAAGGCCGAGCAAGAGAAATCGGTGGATGTGGATGTGACCAGTGCGTTCGCATTGAACCAAGAACAGCAAGACAAACTCGCCAAGGTTCTCAGTGCACGGCTCGGCCGGGAAGTGCGACTGCACGCTGCGGAGGATGCCAGCCTTATTGGTGGCGTCGTAATCCGCGCCGGCGACCTGGTTATCGATGGCTCGATTCGCGGCAAACTCGCGAACCTTGCCGAAGCATTGAAATCTTGAGTTTGAAGGGGCAGCAGAGCAATGCAGCAACTCAATCCTTCCGAAATAAGTGAAATTATCAAGGGCCGCATCGAAAAGCTCGATGTGACCTCCCAAGCCCGTAACGAAGGCACTGTCGTCAGCGTATCTGACGGCATCGTGCGGATTCACGGTCTGGCCGACGTTATGTACGGCGAGATGATCGAGTTTCCGGGCGGCGTCTACGGTATGGCCCTCAACCTGGAGCAAGACTCCGTAGGTGCCGTTGTATTGGGCGCGTACACCAGTCTGGCTGAAGGCATGAGCGCCAAGTGCACTGGCCGCATCCTGGAGGTTCCGGTTGGTAAGGAACTGCTGGGTCGCGTAGTCGACGCACTGGGTAACCCAGTTGACGGCAAAGGTCCGCTGAACAACACCGAGACCGACGCGGTCGAGAAAGTTGCTCCAGGCGTGATCTGGCGTAAGTCGGTAGACCAGCCTGTACAGACTGGCTACAAGGCTGTCGATGCCATGATCCCAGTCGGCCGTGGCCAGCGTGAGCTGATCATCGGTGACCGTCAGATCGGTAAGACCGCTCTGGCGATCGACGCGATCATCAACCAGAAAGACAGCGGCATTTTCTGCGTCTACGTGGCTATCGGTCAGAAGCAATCGACCATCGCCAACGTGGTTCGCAAGCTCGAAGAAAACGGTGCACTGGCTAACACCATCATCGTTGCAGCGAGCGCTTCGGAATCTGCAGCACTGCAGTTCCTGGCTCCGTACTCCGGTTGCACCATGGGCGAATACTTCCGTGACCGCGGTGAAGACGCGCTGATCGTTTATGACGATCTGTCCAAGCAAGCAGTGGCCTACCGCCAGATTTCCCTGCTGCTGCGCCGTCCACCAGGCCGTGAAGCCTACCCAGGTGACGTGTTCTATCTCCACTCCCGTCTGCTGGAGCGCGCATCCCGCGTTTCCGAAGAGTACGTAGAGAAGTTCACCAACGGCGCAGTGACTGGCAAGACCGGTTCCCTGACCGCTCTGCCGATCATCGAAACCCAGGCTGGCGACGTTTCCGCGTTCGTTCCGACCAACGTGATTTCCATCACCGACGGTCAGATCTTCCTGGAATCGGCCATGTTCAACTCCGGGATCCGTCCTGCTGTGAACGCCGGTGTTTCGGTATCCCGTGTGGGTGGTGCCGCTCAGACCAAGATCATCAAGAAGCTGTCCGGTGGTATCCGTACCGCTCTGGCTCAGTACCGTGAACTGGCGGCATTCGCCCAGTTCGCTTCTGACCTGGACGAAGCGACCCGTAAGCAACTTGAGCATGGTCAGCGCGTTACCGAGCTGATGAAGCAGAAGCAATATGCGCCGATGTCCATCGCCGACATGTCCTTGTCCCTGTATGCCGCTGAACGTGGCTTCCTGACGGACGTCGAGATTGCCAAAGTTGGTAGCTTCGAACAGGCCATGATTGCTTACTTCAACCGCGATCACGCCGACCTGATGGCGAAGATCAACGTGAAGGGTGACTTCAATGACGAAATCGACGCTGGCCTGAAAGCCGGTATCGAGAAGTTCAAAGCCACCCAAACCTGGTAAGCCGCAGCGGGAGCCGCAAGGCTCCCGCTTGCTAACCTGATAGGTGTTACATGGCAGGCGCAAAAGAGATTCGCAGTAAGATTGCGAGCATCAAAAGCACGCAAAAAATTACCAGCGCCATGGAAAAAGTGGCGGTCAGCAAAATGCGCAAGGCACAAATGCGCATGGCTGCTAGCCGTCCTTATGCGGAGCGCATCCGCCAGGTTATTGGTCATCTGGCCAACGCCAACCCGGAATATCGTCACCCGTTCATGATCGACCGTGCTATCAAGCGCGTCGGTTACGTTGTGGTGAGCAGTGACCGTGGTCTGTGTGGTGGCTTGAACACCAACCTGTTCAAGGCCCTGGTCAAGGACATGGCGGTAAACCGCGAACAAGGCGTCGAGATCGATCTGTGTGTGGTCGGTAGCAAGGGTGCGGCCTTCTTCCGCAACTTCGGCGGTAACGTCGTTGCAGCTATCAGCCATCTGGGTGAAGAGCCGTCGATCAATGATCTGATCGGCAGCGTCAAGGTGATGCTGGATGCATACCTGGAAGGCCGGATTGACCGCCTGTCCGTGGTATCCAACAAGTTCATCAACACCATGACCCAGCAGCCGACCGTGGAGCAGTTGATTCCACTGGAGGCAACCCCGGATCAAGAACTCAAGCACCACTGGGACTACCTCTACGAACCGGATGCCAAGGAGCTGCTGGACGGCTTGATGGTCCGTTACGTGGAGTCGCAGGTCTACCAGGCGGTGGTCGAGAACAACGCAGCTGAACAAGCGGCGCGGATGATCGCAATGAAGAACGCTACCGACAACGCCGGTGATTTGATCAGCGATTTGCAGCTGATCTACAACAAGGCGCGTCAGGCTGCGATCACCCAAGAGATCTCGGAAATCGTCGGCGGCGCTGCCGCGGTTTAACGGTTCAAATATTCAGAGGATCCAGCTATGAGTAGCGGACGTATCGTTCAAATCATCGGCGCCGTTATCGACGTGGAATTTCCACGCGACAGCGTACCGAGCATCTACGACGCCTTGAAGGTTCAAGGCGCCGAAACCACTCTGGAAGTTCAGCAGCAGCTGGGCGACGGCGTGGTGCGTACCATTGCGATGGGCTCCACCGAAGGCTTGAAGCGCGGTCTGGACGTCAACAACACTGGCGCAGCCATCTCCGTACCGGTCGGTAAAGCGACCCTGGGCCGGATCATGGACGTACTGGGCAACCCAATCGACGAAGCCGGTCCTATCGGTGAAGAAGAGCGTTGGGGCATCCACCGTCCAGCACCTTCCTTCGCAGAACAGGCAGGCGGCAACGACCTGCTGGAAACCGGGATCAAGGTAATTGACCTGGTTTGCCCGTTCGCCAAGGGCGGTAAAGTCGGTCTGTTCGGTGGTGCCGGTGTAGGCAAGACCGTAAATATGATGGAACTGATCCGTAACATCGCCATCGAGCACAGCGGTTATTCCGTGTTCGCCGGTGTGGGTGAGCGTACTCGTGAGGGTAACGACTTCTACCACGAGATGAAGGACTCCAACGTTCTGGACAAAGTGGCACTGGTCTACGGCCAGATGAACGAGCCGCCGGGAAACCGTCTGCGCGTAGCCCTGACCGGCCTGACCATGGCCGAGAAGTTCCGTGACGAAGGTAACGACGTTCTGCTGTTCGTCGACAACATCTACCGTTACACCCTGGCCGGTACCGAAGTATCCGCACTGCTGGGCCGTATGCCTTCCGCAGTAGGCTACCAGCCGACCCTGGCTGAAGAGATGGGCGTTCTGCAAGAACGTATCACTTCGACCAAGCAAGGCTCGATCACCTCGATCCAAGCGGTATACGTACCTGCGGACGACTTGACCGACCCGTCGCCAGCGACCACCTTCGCCCACTTGGACGCCACCGTCGTTCTGTCCCGTGACATCGCTTCCCTGGGTATCTACCCAGCGGTAGACCCACTGGACTCGACCTCCCGTCAGCTGGACCCGAACGTGATCGGCAACGAACACTACGAGACCGCTCGCGGCGTTCAGTACGTACTGCAGCGTTACAAAGAGCTGAAGGACATCATTGCGATCCTGGGTATGGACGAGCTGTCGGAAACCGACAAGCAGTTGGTATCCCGCGCTCGTAAGATCCAGCGCTTCTTGTCGCAGCCGTTCTTCGTGGCTGAAGTCTTCACTGGTTCTCCAGGCAAATACGTTTCCCTGAAAGACACCATCGCTGGCTTCAAAGGCATCCTCAACGGTGACTACGACCACCTGCCAGAACAAGCGTTCTACATGGTCGGCGGCATCGACGAAGCGATCGAGAAAGCCAAGAAACTGTAATCCCGGCGCCCGGCAACGGGCGCTAATTTAGGTTGAGGCAAGCAGATGGCTATGACAGTCCATTGCGATATCGTCAGCGCGGAAGGGGAAATCTTCTCCGGTCTGGTGGAGATGGTGGTTGCGCACGGTGAACTGGGTGATCTTGGTATCGCTCTGGGTCACGCACCGCTGATCACCAACCTGAAGCCAGGTCCGATCCGCTTGATCAAGCAGGGCGGGGAAGCCGAGGTGTTCTACATCTCCGGTGGTTTCCTCGAGGTTCAGCCGAACATGGTCAAGGTTCTTGCCGACACCGTGCAACGTGCTGCCGACCTGGACGAAGCCTCCGCTCAGGAAGCCGTCAAGGCTGCTGAGAAGGCCCTGAATGAAAAAGGCGCAGATTTCGACTACGGTTCTGCTGCTGCACGTCTGGCCGAGGCCGCAGCTCAGCTGCGTACCGTCCAGCAGATCCGCAAGAAGTTCGGCGGCTAAGTCGCAGGCTTTCTGTGTGATTGATTAAAAAGGGTAGCCTCGGCTACCCTTTTTATTTTCCGCCATTCACCCCCCTCTTGGTCGCAGTCTGACCTTCCAGGATTGGTAGCCAGTCATGTCTCTCGAAATCGTTATCCTCGCCGCAGGCCAGGGCACCCGCATGCGTTCGGCGCTGCCCAAGGTTCTTCACCCGGTCGCCGGCAACTCCATGCTCGGGCATGTTATCCACAGCGCCCGGCAACTCGATCCACAGCGCATCCACGTGGTGATTGGCCACGGTGCCGATGCGGTGCGCGAGCGGCTGGCCGCCGACGACCTGAATTTCGTGCTGCAGGACAAGCAACTGGGTACCGGCCATGCCGTGGCCCAGGCGGTGCCCTTCATTAGCGCCGATACCGTACTGATCCTCTACGGCGACGTGCCGCTGATCGAAGTCGAGACCCTGCAGCGCCTGCTCAAGCAGGTGGGGCCGGAGCAACTGGGCCTGCTTACCGTCGAGCTGGACGACCCTACCGGCTACGGGCGCATCGTTCGTGATGCCGACGGCAAAGTCGTCGCCATTGTCGAGCAGAAGGATGCTGACGAAGCCACCCGCGCCATCACCGAAGGCAACACCGGCATTCTCGCAGTGCCCGGCAAGCGCCTGGGCGACTGGACCGGCCGGCTGTCCAACAACAACGCCCAGGGCGAGTACTACCTCACCGACGTGATCGCCATGGCGGTCAGCGACGGCCTGATCGTCGCCACCGAGCAGCCTCACGACGCCATGGAAGTGCAGGGCGCCAACGACCGCAAGCAACTGGCCGAGCTGGAGCGGCACTACCAGCTGCGGGCCGGCCGCCGGTTGATGGCCCAGGGCGTGACCTTGCGCGACCCGGCACGTTTTGATGTGCGTGGCGAAGTCATCGTTGGCCGTGATGTGCTGATCGACATCAACGTGATTCTCGAAGGCCGGGTAGTGATCGAGGACGACGTGGTGATCGGCCCCAACTGCGTGATCAAGGACAGTACCCTGTGCAAGGGCGCGGTGATCAAGGCCAACAGCCACCTCGATGGCGCGGTGATGGGCGAGGGCAGCGATGCCGGTCCGTTCGCCCGGCTGCGTCCCGGTACCGTGCTGGAAGCCAGGGCTCATGTGGGTAACTTCGTCGAACTGAAGAATGCCCACCTGGGCCAGGGTGCCAAGGCCGGCCACCTGACCTACCTGGGCGACGCGGTGATCGGTGCGCGCACCAACATTGGCGCCGGCACCATCACCTGCAACTACGATGGGGTGAACAAGCACAAGACGATCATGGGCGAAGACGTGTTCATCGGCTCCAACAACTCGTTGGTAGCACCTGTGGATATCTCCTCCGGCGCCACCACGGCTGCCGGTTCCACCATCACCCAGGATGTGGCCCCGGCTCAACTGGCGGTCGGTCGCGCCCGGCAGAAGAACATCGACGGCTGGAAACGGCCGGAGAAGATCAAGAAGGACTGAGGTTATCCACAACCGCGGAACCCTGTTCGCCGGCAAGCTGGCTCTTACACCCATCTGTAGGAGCCGGCTTGCCGGCGATTTTTTTCACCTGCGCGCTTGACGAAGTTTCGATCTTGGGTTTTTATTGCTTCCGTTATCTTTCGAATCGAAACTTAAAGCCATCATGTCAAAACGCAACACACCTCAACGTCGCCACAATATCCTCGCCTTGCTCAATGAACAGGGCGAAGTGAGCGTTGACGAGTTGGCCAAGCGTTTCGAAACCTCTGAAGTTACGATTCGAAAGGACCTGGCCGCCCTGGAGAGCAATGGCTTGCTGCTGCGCCGCTACGGTGGAGCGATCACCATGCCCCAGGAACTGGTCAGCGATATTGGCCAGCCAGTATCCCTATACAAGCAGGCCATTGCCCGCGCTGCGGTGCAGCGTATCCGTGAGCATGCCCGGATCATCATCGACAGTGGCAGCACCACCGCCGCGATGATCCCCGAGCTGGGCCTGCAGCCTGGCCTGGTGGTCATGACCAACTCGCTGAATGTGGCCAACGCCCTGAGCGAGCTGGAGCACGAACCGGTGCTGTTGATGACCGGTGGCACCTGGGACCCGCATTCCGAGTCCTTCCAGGGCCAAGTGGCCGAGCAGGTTCTACGCTCATACGACTTCGACCAGCTGTTTATCGGTGCCGATGGCATCGATCTGGCCCGTGGCACTACCACCTTCAACGAACTGCTGGGTTTGAGCCGGGTCATGGCCGAAGTGGCCCGGGAAGTGGTGGTGATGGTCGAATCCGACAAGATCGGCCGCAAGATTCCCAACCTGGAGCTGCCGTGGAGCAGCGTCCATACCCTTATTACCGATGATCGCCTGCCCTTAGAGGTCCGCGACCAGATCCAGGCCCGCGGCATAACTCTGATTTGCGCGGCTGTCAGCTAGGAGAGAAACCATGTGTGGAATTGTTGGCGCCGTTGCTGAACGCAATATCACCGCCATTTTGCTGGAAGGCCTCAAGCGCCTCGAATACCGCGGCTACGACAGCGCCGGTGTGGCGGTCTATACCAATGCCGGCAAGCTGGAGCGCATGCGGCGCCCGGGCAAGGTCAGCGAACTGGAGCAGGCCCTGGCCAGTGAGCCGCTGGTCGGCCGCCTGGGCATCGCCCACACCCGCTGGGCCACCCACGGTGCGCCATGCGAACGTAATGCCCACCCGCATTTCTCCGGCGACCTGGCGATCGTGCACAACGGCATCATCGAGAACCACGAAACCTTGCGCGCTCAGCTCGGCGCCCTGGGTTACGAGTTCACTTCGGACACCGACACCGAAGTCATCGCCCACTTGCTGAACCACAAGCTCAAGGACCTGGGCGACCTCACGGTGGCTCTAAAGGCCACCGTCAAGGAGCTGCACGGTGCCTACGGCCTGGCCGTGATCAGCGCCAGCCAGCCGGACCGCCTGGTCGCGGCCCGCAGCGGCAGCCCGCTGGTGATCGGACTGGGCCTGGGGGAAAACTTCCTCGCCTCCGACCAACTGGCCCTGCGCCAGGTCACCGACCGCTTCATGTACCTGGAAGAAGGTGATATCGCCGAAATCCGCCGCGACAGCGTGCAGATCTGGGACATCGACGGCAAAGCGGTTGAGCGCGAGGCGGTGCAGTACCGCGACGGCGCCGAAGCGGCAGAGAAGGGCGAGTTCCGCCACTTCATGCTCAAGGAAATCCACGAGCAGCCATCCGTGGTGCAGCGCACCCTGGAAGGCCGCCTGAGTGCCAACCAGGTACTGGTCCAGGCCTTCGGTCCGCAAGCCGCCGAGCTGTTCGCCAAGGTGCGCAATGTGCAGATCGTCGCCTGCGGCACCAGCTACCACGCCGGCATGGTCGCCCGTTACTGGCTGGAAGAACTGGCCGGTATCCCCTGCCAGGTGGAAGTGGCCAGCGAGTTCCGCTACCGCAAGGTGGTGGTGCAGCCCGACACCCTGTTCGTGACCATCTCCCAGTCCGGCGAAACCGCCGACACTTTGGCCGCTCTGCGCAATGCCAAGGAGCTGGGCTTCCTCGCCAGCCTGGCGATCTGCAACGTCGGCATCAGCTCCCTGGTGCGTGAATCGGACCTGACCCTGCTGACCCAGGCCGGTCGCGAGATCGGCGTGGCCTCGACCAAGGCCTTCACCACCCAACTGGTGGGCCTGCTGCTGCTGACCCTGTCCCTGGGCCAGGTACGTGGCACCCTGGCCGCCGGCGTGGAAGCCGAGCTGGTGGAAGAGCTGCGTCGCCTGCCGATCCGCCTGGGCGAAGCCCTGGCCATGGATGGTGTGGTGGAAAAAACGGCCGAGCTGTTTGCCGACAAGCACCACACCCTGTTCCTCGGCCGTGGTGCCCAGTACCCGGTGGCGATGGAAGGCTCGCTCAAGCTCAAGGAGATTTCCTACATCCACGCCGAAGCCTATCCGGCCGGCGAGCTCAAGCACGGCCCCCTGGCGCTTGTGGATAACGACATGCCGGTGGTTACCGTGGCACCGAACAACGAGCTGCTGGAAAAGCTCAAGTCCAACCTGCAGGAAGTGCGCGCCCGTGGCGGCGAACTGATCGTGTTCGCCGACGAGCAGGCCGGCATGACCAATGGCGAAGGTACCCACGTGATCCAGATGCCGCACATCCACGACATCCTCTCGCCGATCCTCTACACCATCCCGCTGCAGCTGCTGTCCTACTACGTGGCCGTGCTCAAGGGCACCGACGTCGACCAGCCGCGCAACCTCGCCAAGTCGGTGACCGTGGAGTGAGTTATCCACAGTGACCGCCCAGGTGCTCGCTCTTGCAACAAGGCGCTCCAGATGAGCGCCTTGTTGCAGGGGGCTGCTTCACATGGCGCCGACTCAGTTGGGCGCTAGCAGCGAGCGAAAGCGTGAATCGCTGCGGGTTGGGGCCAGGGTGTACAGCTGTTCTTTCTTGTCGATCCAGGTGTAGAGCGCGTATTCCTTGTCGCTGTCACCAACGTGTTTGCCCAGGCCATAAACCGAAAGATGACTGCTCGGGGTATTGCCATACGTGTAGAACATTGAGCAGGTGCGGTTACGTTGTTTGTCGCGCCAGGTGTAGTGATGGACAGCTTGATTGCCAATGTACAGGGGCTCGCCATCCACCGTCAGGTTGCCACGATCAAGGCGATCGAAGAGGAAGTTCATGGCTTCGATCTCGAAACCATCATGGTTGAATTGGTCAAGGTTGCCGACCAGCGTGATTGCAGGATTCAAAGTGGGCATATCAAGCCTCTCTCTACTGTGATGGGTTGCCAAATTGGCAAGCCCATCTCAGCGCCATGCCGCTGCCAGCATCAGTAGGAAACAATTCCGCGACAGCATTCGGGGCGATATTTTCTTGGGCCGGCGAGACAGTCTTTAATCCTCACTATCACTCAAGTGATGGTCCTGGATCATCGAAGCTGACACAGCAAGAGGGGAGCCCAGCCGGGCTCCCCTCTTTGTTCTTTTCCTTTGCCTGCCTGCAGCGCTCGTCGCTCAGGCGTGGCGGCGCTGAACAGCGCTCAGCGCGAATGCTGTATCGAAACAATGTCGCCAGTCGACGCGTCGATATCCACCCTGAACATTGCCTGGTCACGCTGACGGCTGAACATGCAGGTAAAGATGCTGGGCGAAACCTGCGGGAACTGCTCGAACCAGCTGTAGATACCTGCTTCGAGCTGGCCATTGATCAGTAACTGGTCGGCAATCCTGATCTGTTGCTGGCGGTCGCCGGAGACCACGTAGAGGGTTGCGGCCACGCCCGTATCGTCATCGTTCCACAGGATGGCCAGGTGTTGCCGATCCGGCACCACGATCGCCAGCAGGCCGCGGCTGTTGACCACGCTCAGGAGCTGTTCCTGCCAGCGCCAGCGAGCCTCGACGACCCGGCAAGGAGACCACCCCAGGGCGATCATCTGGTCCACCGTCATGTTTTCGTCGATGACCTTGCCGTCTTCGCGGATCCGCTCGAAATCACTAATCACAACTTTCACTCCACAGGCAGCACACCAGGCGTGCCGACAATTTTCAGATTCCTGTCACCGACGAACTCCACCTGCTGCACGCCGCCCTTGTAGTTCTCCAGCGGGCCGGTGATACCACTGTGAATCTTTTGCGGTGCGGTGGTTTCGACGGTGATCACATGGGATACGTCTGTCTTGAATCGATCGAGGATCACCAGTTTATCCCGAGCGTAGGCCTGGCTGGGAATCGGCTCGGGGGCGGCGAAACCTCCGAAGGCTGGCTTGCCCTGCATGATGGCTTCGGCCTGGCCCTTGGCGACGACCATCTGGTATTGCCTTCCCGGTGGCACTATTTCGGTCTTGACCTGGGTGCCTTCCAGCCAAGCCGGCAAATTGCCCTCGGCGACCATCGCCTCGTTGACCTGGGCGGCCGTGCGCACCTCGAGCACCTGCGACTGGTTGGCCAGTCGCGCGGCATTGCGTTCGGCGCTCAACTTGGCCATTTTCGGCCCGGCGCCGAGCAGCGCCAGGCCGGCGATACCTTGCAGCAGGTCACGGTAGCCCGGGCCGAGCCGGTCGCCGAGCTGGCCCAGCAACTCCATGCCGCCATAGATCGCGGCCCCCACCGCCACGGTGGTCAGCAGGGCCGCGAGGCCGGCCATGGCGGCCAGCACCAGCGCGCCGGCGGCGGCGACCAGGCCCAGCGCCTCCAGGCCGGTATGCAGCCAGCCCTCGATATCCAGCACGAATTCCACCTGCAGCGTCGGACCGCCGATGAAGGTGTTCGGGCTACCGGACTTGATATGCGCGCCGCAGGTCATCTTGCTGCTCAGTCGCGCCGCCGGCTTGCCGTTGATATACACGGTAGCGCTGCCTTCGGCGATGGTGACCGGGAAGGGCCAGGGGGGATGCGCCACAGGAAAGCCGGTACAGGAACTGGACACGTCCTCGCCGGCACGCATGGCATTGCGCAAGTTGACGAATACGTTGGGACTGCCCCTTATGAGTTCACCGGTGGTTGGCTCGGGCAGATCGAAGATGGTCGACAGCCCCTTCACCAGCTGGAACATCGACAGGCCACCGGCGGCGACCGAACCCGCCAGGATCACCACCGCCAGGCCGCCTGTTGCCGCGGTCGCCGCAATGATGGCCGCGCCAATGAGAGCGCCTGCGACCGCGCCGGCGAGCATGGCAGCAACTCCGAATCCATGGGCGATGTCGTCGCCCAACCGCGCTGCGGCCTGTACATCCATGCTGAGACTCCGCCTGCGATGCGATACGCATCTTCCCTGGGGCCAGTGGGTGGCCCGAGCGGCGGATTATCAAAGAGTAACCGGGGGCGCGGCAAGAGCTGGAAGGCAGTCTGTCGTCACAGGGGACCACTCGCGCTTCACGCCGCCGGCGGGAAGGAACCAAACGGCTGGGGTGCACCCTTGTCCTTGCTCGCCTGTCCGCGTTGGATCTTCGAAAAACAATTGAAATCAGAGCGTTATTTTTGTGCGACAGTTTTGGTTCTGCGAATCCACTGCGAGTGCCAGTGGACGCCCCGGCGAATCCCGACTTGTGCACAGGCCGGAATTTTTTAGCGCGCTAATGGAAAACCAATGACACTTCGCCTGATTCATGGATGGATGATCGTTCTGATGGTGGCTGTCCTGGGCCTGGGAGTCCTGACCCCAGTGCTCTCCAACAGCCTCTTGCTGCTGATGGACCGAACCAATTTCATTCCTGCTGAATCGTCCATCTGGACCTTTGAACCGACCCTGATCAACCAGGGTTCCTCTTCCTATTGGCTATACGGTGAAGATCAGCAGTACTACTTCTATTTTTCCTACGCCCAAGACCAACCTTACCGGTTGATTGCCAAAACCAACCGTTGCCCCGGATTTGACAAGCACGAGGTGCAGACCTGGTGCGCTCCCTGACGTCGTGGCCGTGGATTATGCTGCGCGTGCGGGGCGCCTGTCGGGCGGGCGCTGCCAGGTGAGATAAGACATGGACAGGTTTCAGGAAATGCAGGTGTTCGTCTGTGTCGCCCAGGAGCAGGGGTTCGCCGCGGCTGCGCGGCGCCTTAACCTGTCGGCGGCCAGCGTCACCCGGGCCGTGGCAGCCCTCGAACAGCGCATCGGCACCCAGTTGCTGGTGCGCACCACCCGCAAGGTGCACCTGAGCGAAGCCGGGCAACGTTATCTGGAGGACTGCCGACGCATTCTCGCCGAGGTCCAGGATGCCGAGGCCTCGGCCGCCGGCATCCACGCCCAGCCACGGGGGCAACTGAGCCTGACTGCGCCGGTGCTGTTCGGCGATCTGTTCGTCACACCGCTGCTGGTGCGCTATCTGCAACGTTATCCACAGGTCAGCGTCAACGCCTTGCTGGTGGACCGAGTGGCGAACATGGTGGATGAAGGCATCGATGTGGCGGTGCGCATCGGCGAATTGCCGGACAGCGGCCAGCACAGCATCCGAGTAGGCCAGGTGCGCCGGGTGGTCTGTGCAGCCCCCGGATTCCTGGCGGCCCATGGTTGCCCCCAGCACCCCGACGACCTGCGCCAGGCTCCGCTGATTGCGCCATCCTCCACCGGCCAGGCGCGCCACTGGCAATTCAACGACGCCGGGCGCGCTCTGAGCCTGCGCCCGGAACCGCGGCTGCTGGTGAGCGCCAACCAGGCCGCCATCAGTGCCGCCTGCCTGGGGCTGGGCCTGACCCGGGTGCTGTCCTATCAGGTGGCCGATCAGGTCGCTGCCGGCCAGCTGCAGATCGTGCTGGCGGATTTCGAGCTGCCGCCCTTGCCGATCCACGTGGTGTACCAGGGCGGTCGCAAGGCGCCGGCGCGGGTACGCAGCTTTGTCGATTTCGCCGTGCAGGCCCTGCGCGAGCATCCATCGCTCAATACTTGATCAGCTTTATTGCGCTGGCTGAAATGCCGGATTGCGATTTCTGGTGATTCTGTTGTTTTGCGTCATGGACCAAGATGGCCCTGCCAGCGCGGCCCTTCGACCGCGTCCCAGCCTGCGGAGTCGAGCATGTCCCTGCTTCCCATCAAGTTCTACAACTTTCCCCGGTCCGGCCACGCTCACCGCGTCGAGCTGATGCTGTCGCTGCTGGACCTGCCTACCGAAACCATCTTTGTCGACCTGGCCCAGGGTGCCCACAAGCAGCCCGAGTTCCTGGCCCTCAACGCCTTTGGCCAAGTACCGGTGATCGATGACCAGGGCACGGTGCTGGCGGACTCCAACGCGATCCTGGTGTACCTGGCGCAACGCTATGGCCGCGGCCGCTGGTTGCCCACCGACCCGGTGGGCGCGGCGCAGGTACAGCGCTGGTTGTCGGTGGCGGCGGGGCCGATCGCCTTCGGTCCGGCGGCGGCGCGACTGATCACGGTGTTCGGCGCCACCTTCAATGCCGAGGAGGTCATTGCCCGGGCCCACGGCCTGCTCAAGGTCATGGACCAGGAACTGGCGAACCGGCCGTTCCTGGTGGGTGAACAGGCGACCATCGCCGACGTCGCCGGCTACAGCTATATCGCCCACGCGCCGGAGGGCAACGTGTCCCTGGCCGATTATCCCAACGTGCGGGCCTGACTGGCGCGGATCGAGGCCTTGCCGGGCTTCGTGCCCATGCCGTCCACGGCGGCGGGGCTCAAAAGCGCCTGAGGCGCACCTGCGGAGGCAGCACCATGAGCAGCAGTTCCCCCTGGCATGCCGGCGAGCGGCAGTTGCAGGCCCGGGCCGGAGTGGCCGAGCGCATGGAGGCCTTTGGCACCAAGGTGATCCGCCAGGCGATGCCGGATCAGCACCGGCAGTTCTACGGGCAGTTGCCGTTCATCCTGGTGGGCGCGGTGGATGCCCAGGGCAACCCCTGGGCGAGCATTCTCGAAGGCCCGCCCGGTTTCGCCCAGGCCCCCGAGGCGACCCGGCTGCGCCTGGGCAGCCTGCCGGCCGCCGACGACCCCGTGCAGTTGCAGGAAGGTGCGGCCCTGGGCTTGCTGGGCATTGAACTGCACACCCGGCGGCGCAACCGCCTCAATGGCCGGGTCAGTGCTGTGGACCGCCACGGCTTCAGCGTGACGGTGCAACAGGCGTTCGGCAATTGCCCGCAATACATCCAGCAGCGCGAGCTGCAGCAGGTGCCCTTGAGCGACCCCGCCAGCCGGCCGGCACAGTATCGCGACGGCCTGGATCCTGAGGCTCGGGCCCTGATCGGTGGCGCCGACACCTTCTTTGTCGCCAGCTACGTCGACCTGGACGGCCAGCGCTCGGTGGATGTGTCCCACCGTGGCGGCCAGGCCGGGTTCGTCCGGGTCGAGGGCAATTGCCTGACCATCCCGGATTTTGCCGGCAACCTGCACTTCAATACCCTGGGCAACCTGCTGCTCAACCCCCGGGCCGGCTTGTTGTTCATCGACTTTCACAGCGGTGAGTTGCTGCAGCTCAGCGGCCGCACCGAAATCATCCACGACGGGCCGCTGGTCAAGGCCTTCCAGGGCGCCGAGCGGTTGTGGCGCTTTACCGTGGAGCGGCTGGTACGGCGCCCGGCGGCGCTGTCCCTGCGTTGGCAGTTGCAGGGTTTTTCCCCCAACAGCCTGCTGACCGGCAGTTGGCCGCAAGCCGAGGCTCGGCTGCGCGCCACGGCCCTGGGCCAGCAGTGGCGGCCATTGCGGGTGACCCGGATCGAGGACGAAAGCAGCAGCATTCGCTCCTTCTACCTGGAACCGGCGGATGCAGCCGGCGGCCCGAGCTTTGTGCCCGGCCAGCACCTGCCCGTGCAGGTCGTGCTCGACGGCCAGCCGCTGATTCGCACCTACAGCCTGTCCAGCGCGCCTTCCGATGATTTTCTGCGTATCAGCGTCAAGCGCGAGGGCCAGGTTTCCCGCCACCTGCATCAGGCACTCAAGGTCGGCGACTTGCTGCAGGCCCGCGCCCCACAGGGGCGTTTCACTACTGATGCGCTGTCGTCACAGCCACTGGTGCTGCTGGCGGCCGGGGTCGGCATCACACCGTTGCTGTCGATGCTGCGGGAGGTGCTGTACCAGGGCCTGCGCACCCGGCATACCCGGCCCACCTGGTTGATCCAGGGTTCGCGCACGCTTGCCGAGCAACCCTTTGCCAAGGAGCTGCAAACCCTGCTGGCGCAGGCTGGGGATTCAGTGCGGCTGCTGCGCCTGCTCAGCCAGCCGGAAGCCGGGGCCCGGCCGGGTGCTGGCTTTGATCATTGCGGGCGCATCGATGTGCAACTGCTGCTGGCGCAACCGGACCTGGATCTTGACCGCGCAGACTTCGTGCTCTGCGGCCCCGGGGCCTTTACCCAGGGCCTGTACGACAGCCTGCGGGACCTGGATATCGACGACCGGCAGATCCATGCCGAAACCTTCGGCCCTTCGACCCTGCGCCGCCGGCCGGACCCCGAGGCCGTGCCCTTTGCCCAACCGCCTGCCGCCACCCGGGCCGTGGCGGTGCGGTTCCAGCAGGCCGGCCGGGAGCTGTCCTGGGAGCCGGCCAGCGGCAGCCTGCTGCAACTGGCGGAGAGTGCCGGCCTGCATCCGCCATTCAGTTGCCGTGGCGGCTCCTGCGGCACTTGCCAGACCCGGTTGATCAGCGGCCAGGTGAATTATCCACAGGTGCCTGCACAGTTACCGGAACCGGGGCAGGTGCTGATCTGCTGCGCGGTGCCGGCGGCTGTGGATAACCTGGTGCCAGCGTTGGTACTGGACCTGTAGAAGCGGGAAAAAACTCCTTGCGGCGATTGCTGCCAACCGCGCTGCTGCGTAGGCTGGCGGCTGCTTTGTCGCGGTAGCTGAGGGTTGTAAGTGAGGGGGGAAGGCCCTGCGGTTCTTTTCGCTGCCTCGCGGGCCCGGCAGCGGCTACAGGCGATGTCGATCAGGTGTATGGCGCCCGGTATTCCGGGGCTTTTGCGTTAAAGGGAATCAACGATTCATGCTCCCCCGGTTTTTGCTCCGTCTTTGCGCCGTGCTGGTCTGCGGGCTGCTGCTCAATGCCTGTCGTCATGAAGAGGGGCCGCCCCTGGATCAGCAGCTCTATATCTGGCAACGCCAGTGGACCCCGGCCCACGCCGACGCCCTGGCAGGCTCGCGGGCGGACTTTTCCACCGTCCGGGTGCTGGCCCTGCAGGCTTTTCCACAGGCCGGCTGGAGCCGGGCGCGGATCGACGCCGCCTTGCTCAAGCAAGACGGTCGCCCACTGATTGCGGTGGTGCGCCTGGATGGCCAACTGCCGTCCCTGAACCAGGACGACATCCTCCAGCAGGTGCAGCAACTGCTGGCCGACTGGCAAGGGCAGGGCCTGACCCTGGCCGGCCTGGAGATCGACCACGATGCCGGCAGCGCCCGGCTGCCGGCCTATGCCGGGCTCCTGCGGCGGCTGCGCGAGGTGCTGCCGCAGCAGCTGGCCCTGAGCATCACCGCGCTGCCCGCCTGGCTCGACAGCCGCGAGTTGCCCGGGCTGCTGGCTCAGGTCGACAGCAGCGTGCTCCAGGTGCATGCGGTCAGCGACCCCCGGCGCGGGCTGTTCGACCCGCACCAGGCTGAACAATGGGCCAGGCGCTGGGCTGGGGTTAGCGACAAGCCGTTCTACCTGGCCCTGCCTGCCTACGGCGTGGCCTTGCTGCCCGGCACCGCCCAGGCTCCAGTGGTGGAAAGCGAGGCGCCCATTGCGCGCCGGGGCCAGCGCCGGGAGCTGATGGCCGACCCCGAGCAACTGAGCCAACTGGCCAAGACCCTGCGCAATGATCCGCCGGCCCATCTGGCCGGGCTGATCTGGTTTCGCCTGCCGCTCAAGGGCGATGTCCGCGCCTGGAGCCTGGATACCCTGCGCGCGGTGGCCCGTGGAGACGTGCTGGACAGCCGCTTGGGCATCAGCCTGCAGGAGCAGGACGGTCTCTTCGATATCCGCTTGGACAACCCGGGCAATCTCGACCGCCCTTTGCCTGAACAACTGACCCTGGCCGTTGCCCAATGCGACGGATTCGACGGGCTGAGCGGTTATTCCGCCGAGCTGCGTGACGGCCAGCTGCTATTGACCCGCCAGCAGGCCGGCCGTCTGGCGGCGGGCGGCACCCGGGCCGTGGGCTGGGCCCGCTGTACAAAAATTGACCAAGGAGCTGCACATGTTCGTCCCTAGATCCCGCTACCTGCTGTGCCTGAGCCTGTGCCTGCCCTTGGCCCCGGCCCTGGCCTGCGGTCCGACCTTCCCCATGCGCCTGCTGGAGGATCGCCCGCAGACCCTGGCGCAGTTGCCCGAAGGCAGCTTCCAGTTCGAAGTGTCCCGCCTGGGCAAGCCCATCGTCGGGCTCAAGCCAGTGGTCAAGGATGCCTTCAGCCGCGATTACAACCTGCCTGACAGCTACGAGGTACAGGCGCGCAACTGGGCGGAACAGCAAGGGCTGGACGACGCCCAGAAAGCCCTGGTCGGGCAGTTGCGCATGCTCAATGACGGGCGCGTGGCGGAGCAGCAAGGGGCCAGCCTGCCGCCGCAGATCAACCTCTACACCGCGGGCGCGGTGGCCTTCGGCGCCGGGGATCATGAGCTGGCGGCGGAGTATTTCCGCAAGGTGCTGGCGCTGCCCGCCGAGCAGCGGGCGCTGCGCAGTACCTGGGCCGCCTACTCCCTGGGCCGGGCCCTGCAAGCCATCAGTGAAGAGGCCAACGAGCTGGACGACCAGGGGCGCAGCGACACCTTGCTGGCGGCGCGCCAGGCCTTCGTCCAGACCCGCCAACTGAGCATCGACGGCTTCAGCGACCCCCTGGAGCTGGGCATCGCCAGCCTGGGAGAAGAGGCGCGCATTCTGAAGAACCAGAACCACTGGAGCGAGGCCATCGATCTGTATGCCAGCCAGAACCTGCTGGGGTCGGAGGTCGGCTACAGCTCGCTGAAGCAGGTGGTGGGCGAGTTGGGCGGCCTGTCGGACGCGCAATTGCTGGAGCAGCTCAAGCAGCCCTTGGTGGCGCGCTTGCTCACGGCTTCGCTGGTTTCGCACCAGGGCTGGTCCTTCGGTGAAAAGCCGGAGGCCGAGCAAAAACTGATCAAGCTGCTGAGCCAGGGCACCGCCGGCACGTTCGACAACGCCGATCGCCTGGCGGCGCTGAATTACCAGAACGGCGATTTCGCCACCACCCGGTTGCTGCTCGAGCATGCCGGCGACGGTGGCCTGGCCTGGTGGCTGCGGGCCAAGCTGGCCGTGCGCGACGGCGACAAGGCGGCGGCCGCAGCCGCTTACGCCAAGGCCGCCGCGGCTTTCCCCCGGGACGAGAGCTGGGGCTTTCGCGGCGACTACGACGGCAACTATGAAGACCTCAAGCCGGGCTGCCGGGTAGAAGGCGAAAGCGCCTTGCTGGCCCTGGACCGTGGCGACTATGTGCAGGCGTTCGAGCTGCTCTACCGCAGTGGCGACATTTACTGGCACGACGCGGCAACCGTGGCTGAGCGGGTGCTGACCCTGGATGAACTCAAGCATTTCGTCGACGCCCAGGTTCCGGCGCCGCCGCTCGTCCCCCAGCAGCCCGATGCCTACTACGAGAGCCTGCCGATTGCCGCCCAGGTACGCGAACTGCTGGGCCGGCGGCTGTTGCGCGAGGGCCGCTACGAAGAGGGCTGGGGCTACTTCTACACCCCCGAGCGCCAGGCGATCGCCAAGGCCTACGGCGAGTACCGGCGCAGTGCCGAGTCGGCCTGGCTGCCAACCCGGCGAGCCGAGGCCTATTACCAGGCGGGCAAGCTGGCACGGGCATCGGGGATGGAGATCCTCGGCTACGAGATGGGTCCGGACTACCACAGCCTGTGGGGCAGCTACAGCCTGGAAATCCCGCCGGTACAGGCTGGCCCGCTGATCAGCGCCGACGAAGTGCAGCGCCAGCAGGCCACCACTGCCGAACCCGATGTGCGCTACCACTATCGCTACGTGGCCGGCGAGCTGGGCAACCAGGCGGCGGACTTCCTGCCCCACACCAGCCAGGCTTATGCCGCGGTGCTGTGCAAGGCGGCGCGCTGGACCCGGGGCAGCGATGCCGAGATCGAGTACTACCAGCGCTATGTGCAGAACGGTCCCTTTGTGGAGTGGGCCGGCAACTTCGGCATGAACTGTGAGGAACCGGATTTCGGCAGCGCCAACAAGCGCTACCTGACCCAGTGGCTGGACGCATCCCGTTCCGCGGTGGCCGAGCACAGGCTGGCTGCCGGCGCCGGTGCCGGCGTGCTGCTGTTGGGGGCGGCCTACCTGTTCCGACGCCGCCGCGCGGTGTCCTCGCACAAGGCGACATAAAGGCGTGCCCAGGATCCTGTAGCCGCTGCCGCAGGCTGCGTACGAGCTGGGCGGCACTCCGACGCAGCGGTCGCGGCGATTTGTGGGGCGAATATTTTGCCGGGGATCGCCAGGCTCCTGCGGACCTTCGCGCAGCTTCGCCGAGGCTCGGCAGCGGCTACAGGTGCCGTCAGGCCTGCTGGACGAACGTCAGGCGCAGGGCGAAGCCGATCAGCAGGCTGCCGAACAGCCATTGCTGCACTCGTTGCGCCGACGGGCTGCGCTGCATCCAGCGGCCCAGCCCGGCACCGGCCAGGGCGTAGCAGCAGTCGAACAGGCCGCCCACGGCCACCAGCAGCACCCCCAGGGTCATGAATTGCGGGACCACCGCACCGGCCTGGGGATCGACGAACTGCGGCAGCAGTACCGAACAGAACAGCAATGCCTTGGGGTTCAGCAGGTTGGTCAACAGGCCGCGCTGGATCGCCTCGCGCCAGCGCAGGGGCGTGGCTGCGGCGGTGCCGGGCTCAAGGTTGGGCAACAGGTTCGCCCGCAGGCACTGGATACCAATCCACAGCAGGTAGGCGGCGCCCGCCAGGCGTACCAGGTCGAAGGTCCAGGGCGCGGCCTTGAACAGCGCCGCCAGGCCCAGTGCGGCCAGGGCCACATGGCAGCCGCGGGACAGGGCCAGGCCCAGCGCGGTGGCCAGAGCCTGGGCCTTGCCCTGGCGGGCGCCGGTTTGCAGCAGCAGGATCATGTCGGGGCCGGGCAGCAGGTAGACCACCGCCAGAGCCAGGAAATACATCCACAGTTGCGCCACCTTGCACCCCCTTCGTTGTCGAGTCGGTGCGCCCAGTTTAGGGCCACAGGGCAGGGCAGGTGCTTGCGTAATCAACCAACGGGAAAGCTGAAATTGGCATAATGTTCCACTAATGAACGGAATCACCATCTGGATATGCCAAACATGAAACTTGATGCCTATGACCGCAAGATCCTCGCCGCGCTGCAGCGCGATGGTCGCCTGAGCAACGTGCAACTGGCCGAAGAGATCGGCCTGTCGCCGTCACCCTGTCTGCGTCGGGTGCGCATGCTGGAAGAGGCCGGGGTGATCCGTGGCTACCAGGCCACCCTGGACCGCGACGAGGTGGGCCTGGGGCTGACCGTGTTCGTCGGGGTCAAGGTGGAGCGCCACAACGATGCCGAGGCCGAAGCCTTCCGCCAGGCGGTATTGCAGTTGCCGGAGGTGATCTCGGCGTTCCTGGTATCGGGTGAATCGGATTTCCTGCTGCAAGTGGTGGTCCCGGACCTGCGTGGCTATGACCGCTTCCTGACCGGCCACTTGCTGAAGATCCCCGGGGTCAGCGACATCCGCAGCAACTTCGCGATTCACACGGTGAAAACCCCGGGGCCCCTGCCATTGGGGCATCTACCGGGCTGAAGGGTTCAGGTCCACCAGTAGCGCACCAGGTGGAAGAAGATCGGCGCGGCAAAGCACACCGAGTCCAGGCGATCGAGCATGCCGCCGTGGCCCTCGATCATGTGCCCCCAGTCCTTGACCCCGCGGTCGCGCTTGATCGCCGACATGACGATGCCGCCGGCAAAGCCCAGCAGGTTGATCAGCAGGGCGATGAGGAATGACTGCCAGACATTGAACGGGGTGATCCAGAACAGCGCCCCGCCGATCATCGAAGCCAGCAGGATGCCGCCGACAAAGCCTTCCACGGTCTTGGACGGCGACAGGTTGGGGGCGATCTTGCGCTTGCCGAAGAGTTTTCCACAGACGTACTGCAGCACGTCCGAGAGCTGCACCACGATCACCAGGTAAGCGATCAGCAGCAGGTTGCGGCCTTCATAGCCGGCGATGTCCAGGGTCAGCAGGGCGGGCACGAAGGACACGCAGAACACCGCGATCATCAGCCCCCACTGGACCTTGGAGGCACGCTCCAGGAAGTGCGTGCTGTCGCCACCGAGCGACGCGAGGATCGGCAGCAGCAGGAACACGTAGACCGGAATGAAGATCGAGAACAGCCCGTACCAGTCGGAGTAGATCAGCAGGTATTGCAGGGGCAGGGCCAGGTAGAAGGCCGCCACCAGGGCCGGGTAGTCGCTGCGCCGGGTCGGGGTCAGGGTGAGGAATTCCCGCAGGGCGTAGAACGACACCGCATAGAACAGCAGGATCACCGCCGCGGTGCCGAGCCAGAAGGCGATACCGATCACCAGCACCATCACCCACCAGGCATTGATCCGCGCATTGAGGTTGTCGATCACCGGGTTGGGCGCGCCACGGGTGCGCCACTGGAGGATGAAACCGATCAGCGAGGCCAGCACCAGAATGGCGCCGATGCCGCCGAATAACATCAGGGTCTGCTTATCCATCTCAGGCGTGCTCCGGGGCCAGGGCCAGCAGCGCGGCGCGGCTGCGTTCGAGGAAGTGTTCCTTGCTTTCGTCTTCTTCCAGGGTCAGGGGGGCGCCGAAACTGGTGGTGCACAGCAGCGGCAGGGGCAGGAAGCGGCCCTTGGGCATGACCCGGTTGAGGTTGGCGATCCACACCGGAATCACCTCAACCTGTGGATAACGTTTGGCCAGGTGGTAGATCCCGCTCTTGAACGGCAGCAGGCCGTCTTCGGGGTTGCGAGTGCCTTCCGGGAAGATGATCAGCGAGTCGCCGTTCTCCAGGGCATCGATCATGGGTTGCAGGGGGTTGTTATCCACAGCCTCCTTGCGCTCGCGGTCGATCAGCACGCCGTTGAACACCCGATTGATGATGTAGCGGCGCAGGTTGCTTTTCTGCCAGTAGTCGGCGCCGGCCACGGGCCGCGTCAGTTTGCGCAGGGCCGGCGGCAGGGAGGCCCAGAGCAGTACGAAGTCGCCGTGGCTGCTGTGGTTGGCGAAGTAGATCCGCTGCACCGCGCGCGGTGCCGAGCCCAGCCACAGGCTGCGGGCGCCGGTGATGCTGCGGGCGGCGGAGGTAATGAGATTGGCGACCAGGGGTTCGAACATGGGCATTCCTTATCCGGCAAAGGTCAGCCAGGGGCTGACCAGGATCACGCTCAGTATCACCAGCACTTGTGCTGCCAGCAGTAATGCCTGGCGGCGCAGCAGGCCCAGGGCCCCGCGGCTGCGTTGGTCCCAGGGCCGGCCGCCGCGCTGCGCGGGTTGCAGGCCGAGGGCGCTCAGGGCCTGGTCCAGGGCCTGGGTACTGTGTTCCAGGGTAGTTGGGGCGTCGGCCACGCGTTGAAACAGGTCGGCGTCGAAGGCTACCCGCAGCGCCAGGTACTTTTCCACAAGCCCCAGCAGCACCAGGGCCAGGCTGACCAGCAGCCCGCCCAGGGTGACGCTGGTCAGCAGGTACTGGCCCAGGCCATACAGCGCGCCGAGCAGGGTCAGGCCTGTGGATAACTGATCCAGGGCGCGGCCCCGGCGCAGCAGGCTGGCCACGCTGTAGAGCTGCATTTCAGTGGACATGGGCCGTTCTCCCGGCGCTGCTCAGGGCTTGCAGCGCCTGGCGGTGGGCGGGGTGCAGGACGATCTGCGGGCGGGCCCGCTGGATCTGCACGATGGCGGCATCCACCGTGGCTGCGCGGCCGCTGTGCAGCAGCCAGGCGGCAATCGCCGTGGCGCTGCGCGAATAACCCAGGGCGCAGCACACCAGCAGCGGCCCTTGCTGGCGCAGGCGTTCGATGGCGTGGGCGGCGGCCAGGCACTGCTCGGCACTGGGGGCGCACAGGTCCAGCACCGGCAGGCTCTGGTAGGCCCGCAGCCCGCGGCTGTCCAGGGACAGCTCGGCGCACAGGTCGAGCACGGCGTCGAACGGGCTGTCCTTGAGCTCGGCCGGTGTCGGCAGGCGCCCGAGCCAGACGTTATCCACAACCGGGTCCGGCTGTGGATGTTTTCTTGTCCACAGCCGCGAGTTGATCCAGGCCGCCGCCAGGTAAGGCGCCAGCAACCAGCGCGCAGCGGGGCTGAGGCTGCCGTCCTGGCGCTTCTGGAAACCCTCGGCACCCAGCAGGGCGTAGTTCAAGGCCACCAGCAACAGCGCCACGGCGGGCCAGATCAGCCACAGCGCGGCGCCGCCCCAGGCAAAGGCTGCCCCGGCGAACAGCGTCGCACCCAGGCCATAGCGCAGGGCCAGCTGGCGGCGCTTCGGGTCCTGGGCCGCACGGGCACTGAACAATGGGCTGGGACGGTCCAGCGGCCATAGCCAGACACACAGCCAGCCGGCCAGGGCGCCTGTGGGTACATCGATGAAGTGGTGTTGATAAGTGCTCAGCACCGAGACCCCGATCAGTGCGAACCAGCCATGCACCAGCCAGCGCCAGAAGCCCTGGGTATGCCGTGCGTAGCAGACCCAGAGCACCACCAGCAGGGCGATATGCAGCGACGGCGCCTGGTTGAAGGGCTTGTCGAAGCCGGCCAGCACCGCGAACAGCCAGCCGAAAACCCCGTCCAGTTCCGGCCGGGAGAAGGTGAAGCTCAATGGCCAGAGCAGGAAGCAACTGACCGCGATCACCTGGGCGGTGAGCAGGCGCAGGGCGTGGCGCTTGAGCTCGTCACGGCTGCGCGGCAACAACAGGGAGAAGCCGTAGAGCAGGTCGATGGACCAGTAGGGCACGATGGTCCAGGCCCAGAACGGCATGTGCCGTTCCCAGTCGAAGACCATGCTGCCGACGTCGTCGCGCTGGGCGGTGACCCAGGTGGCGAAGCCGTAGGTGCTGAAGAACAGCGGTGCCAGCAACAGCAGCCAGAGCACCGCGGGTTTCAGCAGGCCCGGCTCCCGGGCCGGCAAGGCGCCTGCGGCCATCATTGCACCCGTTGCGCCAGGGATACGCTGAAGATCCCCCATTCATCCACACGCATGGTGACCTTGCGAAAGCCGGCGGCCTCCACCAGTTGGTCCATCTCCGCCTGGGTGCGGCGGCGCATGACCCAGGCCTGGCCTTCGCGGTGGCTGGTCAGGGCGCGGGCGATCAGTTCCAGCTGCGGGTGCCACGGCTGGCCGGTGTACACCAGGTAGCCGCCGGGCTCCACGGCACTGGCCAGGCCCGCCAGGGAGCCGCCGACCATCTGGTTGTCGGCGAACAGCTCATAGAGCCCGGAGACCACCGCCAGGGTGGGTTTCGGGTCCAGGGCTGCGAGGTCCTCGCGGTCGAAGGCGTTGCCTTTGACGAAGCGGGCGATGTCCCCCAGGCCTTTTTCCTGGATCAGCGCACTGCCGTCGCGCACGTTGATATCGCTGTAGTCGCGCAGCAGGATCGATTCCGGCAGCGGGCTGACCCCTTGCAGGGCTTCGAGGATGTAGCGGCCGTGGCCGGCGGCGATATCGACGATGCGCACTTCGCTGTTTTGCTCACGGAGTTTTTCCATGGCCAGGCGCAGCAGTTCTTCCACATGCAGCTTGCGCTGGCGGATGCCGCGCCAGCCGATGGAGTTCAGGTAGTTCTGGTCGATCATCCGGCCCAGTGCGGAATGCCCGGTGGGGCGGTTGCGGTAGACGTAGTCCAGGGTGCTGCCGGAGTCGAAACCGGTGTCGAAGCCCAGCTTGACCCCCGCCGACAGCTGGCTGCCCAGGCGCATGCTGGCGCGGGTGGCGCGCCAGTACAGGTCGCGCAGGGAATTGTGCGGCAGCGGCGCGGCCAGGGCTTCGGACTCGGCGCAGGTAACGCCCAGGCGGTCGGCGTCCAGCAGGGCAGGGCGGTTCAGCGGGCGCTCGAAATTCTGCAGGATGAAGCGACGGATGCTGGCCATGGCCGGCGCCCGGTTCTTTTCCCCCAGGGTGTCGTGGAAGAAGCCCGGGAGGATGTGCTTTTCCTTGTGCAGGCTGCCCAGGCGCTCGAAGAACTGCTCCTGGGGCTTGCGATGCACCACGAAGTCGGAGCCGGAGATCAGCAACTGGGTCGGCACCTGGATCGCCTGGGCGTCGGCTACCACCCGGTCTGCCGCTTCATACAGGCCCAGCAGTACATTCACCGAGATCGCCTTGGTGATCAGCGGGTCGCTGTCATAGCTGCGGACCCGCTCCGGGTCGTGGCTCAGGAAGCGCGCCTTGACGTAGCTGTTGACGAAGAAGTTGCCACGAAAGCGCCGCATCAGGGCCAGGCCGGGCCGGGCGAAGGGCACGTACAGCTTGACCTTGAACGCCGGCGAGGCCAGCACCAGGGAGCGGATGCGCGGCGCGTAGTCGTGGACCCAGGTGGACGCGATCACCGCGCCCACACTCTGGGCCACCACGGCGATGTTTTCCTCGGCGATCCCGTGGGCGCTGCCCAGGTGATCACAGAAGGTCTGCACGTCGCGCACGCTGGTAGCGAAGCTCGGGCTGTCGCCACGGGCGCCCGGCGACTGGCCATGGCCACGGGCATCCCAGGCGAAGAAATCGAACTGGGGCAGGTTCAGCTCTTCCACCAGGTGGGCAATGCGCCCGGAGTGTTCGTGACCGCGGTGGAACAGCATCACCGCTTGCCGCGGTTCGCCAGGGGCCACTTCAGTGGCTGGCCAGTGGCGGTAGAACAGTTCGACACCGTCATGGGTTCGGAACGTCTGGTGTTGAGCGTCGCGCATAGCCATTTCCTTATGCAGAGGGAGCATTGTGCTGAACTTCTTTGAGGCCCTGGCGGACCCGATTGATCAGGGTGTAGACCAGCAGTGCGGCGACCAGTGCCAGCACGCCGTTTATCCACAGGGCGCTGAGCCAGCCCAGGGCGATGCCGGTGGCCAGCACGCCGAGGATGAAGGCGCGGTCGCTCTTGCCCATGGGCCCGTCGTAGCGCCGCGAGGCCCCGACCATGGGCCCGAGCACCCCGGCGTATTCACTGAACAGCGCCAGCAGGGTCACGGCCAGCACCAGCAGCAGGCTGGCCCCGGGCAACAGGGCGAAAGGCAGGATCAGGGCGCTGTCGGCGACCACGTCGCAGAGTTCGTTGAGGTAGGCCCCCAGGCGCGATTGCTGGCCGAATTCCCGCGCCAGCATGCCGTCGATGGCATTGAGCGCCATGCGCAGGATCATCCACAGGGGAATCAGGGCGAACAGCCAGGCATGGCCGGGGAACAGGGCGATGACGGTGCCGACCAGGACCGAGATGACGGCGGCCAGGACAGTGATCTGGTTGGCCGTGGTGCCGTTGTCGTACAGGCGCTGCACCAACGGCCGCAGCAGGTTCTGAAAGCGCGGTTTGAGCTGGTAAATCGAGAGCATGATGGGACGGTTCCTTGTCGCACGCGGTGAGCAGGGCTGGATTATTGCCTTAAATGCCAGGGGGCTGACATCAGAAGTTTTGTCATGAGCAAACAGCTGTCTCTGTGTCTACGACGTACGCAATAGATGAAAAGGCATGGCGGGGGACAAAAATTTCACTCGGCTCGTTATATAGTAACGAATTGTTTCGAATTTCTTCGGCCCGTGGGTTTATCCACAGGGCCGGACCAGAGCGGCGGGGTGGTATGCAAGTCGATCTTGAGACGCAAGGTGGCGAGGTGGCTGCCTTGCCACGGTTTCAGCAGGCGGCGTCCCATGCGGCGCGTTTGCAGCGCTGGGGCGCCGCTTTGCTGGGCCTGGCGGTGCTGGGGCTGGTGGCGGCGGTGTTTGTCGATCTGTTTGCGGCGCTGACCATCTGGCCGGCACTGCTGGTGAACCTTTCGTGTGCCTTGCTGGTGGTGGTGGCCGGGCTGCAATCGGCGTGCTGGGTCAGCCGCTGGCGCGAAGAGGTGATCACCCCGGCGCCGGTTGTCACGCCCGAGGCCGGGGAGGATCGGCAGCCACAGGGCCGGCTGGCGGCTGCCCTGACCCTGCGCGGGCGGCGCCTGTTGCAGCAGATCGGCGCGCCTACCCTGTGGCTTGGTGGCTGGTCGCTGCTGATCCTGTATAGCGTGGTGCTGGTGTTCAACCTGTCGTTGCCCGCCACCGCCCTGGGCCTGAGTGCCAGCGTGGTGGCGGTGCTGGCTCTGCTGCTGGCGTTTGCCCTGCTGGTGCTGGAGCGCCAACTGGCCCAGGAGCACCCAGGGGAATGGCCGGAAGCCGGCGCCCTGGCGCAGCTGCTGCGGGCGGCGATTATCTGTTTGCTGGTGAGCGCCCTGTGCCTGTTGTTCAGCAGCGACACGGCCTTGTGGCCAGTACGACTGGCGGTGCTGACGGGGCTGCTGCCGGCATTGGTGGCCGGCGAGTTGTTGTTGCGCGCGGTGCTGTCGCTGTTCAGCCCACAGCGCGAACAGCTGGAGCCCCGGCTTCTGGCCCACAGTTTTGTTGCCGACATGCTGCGTTGGCCGCCCCAACCCCTGCTCAGCCTGCAGCATGAATTGCACAACCGTTTTGGCATCGATCTGCGGCAGATCTGGGCCTTCGCCTATATGCGCCGGGCCTTTGTACCGGTATTGCTGGTGGTGTTGGCGGTAGGTTGGCTGTTGACCGGCGTTCATGAACTTTCCATGCAAAATCGCGGTATTTACGAGCGTTTCGGCAAGCCGGTACAGGTCTTTGGCCCGGGCCTGCATCTGGGCCTGCCCTGGCCCCTGGGGCGGGTACTGACGGTGGAAAACGGCGTGGTCCATGAACTGGCCACCAGCGTGGGCGAAAGCTCGCAGCCGTTTCAAGCGGCCCCTGCCGAAGGCCCGGCCCCCG
This sequence comes from Pseudomonas sp. NFPP12, assembly GCF_900103205.1. Taxonomy (NCBI): domain Bacteria; kingdom Pseudomonadati; phylum Pseudomonadota; class Gammaproteobacteria; order Pseudomonadales; family Pseudomonadaceae; genus Pseudomonas; species Pseudomonas sp. NFPP12. The sequence continues at coordinate 638,463 of NZ_FMWW01000005.1, read as the reverse complement.
CCATTGCCAACCGCCTGTGGGATGCCAGCCACGTGAATGACAAATCCCAGGTGATCGCCAGCGGCAATGCCCAGCAACAGAGTTTTCAGATCGTCAACATGGACGTGCGCTTCGTCTACCGCATCGGCCTGGGCGACGCTGCGGCGCTGGCCGCCACTTACAACAGCAGCGATGTGCCGACGCTGATCCGCAGCACCGCCAGCCGCGTGCTGGTGCACGACTTTGCCTCGCGTACCCTCGATGGCCTGCTGGGGCAGGACCGCACCGGGCTGGCCGATGACATCGGCAGGGCCGTGCAGGGCGATCTGGACCGGCTCGACAGCGGGGTGGAGATTCTCGCCACGGTAGTCGAGGCCATCCATCCACCGGCTGGCGCGGCCAATGCCTACCACGGTGTGCAAGCGGCGCAGATTGGCGCCCAGGCGCTGATTTCCCGGGAACGTGGAGCGGCTGCCGAGCAGACCAACCAGGCGCAGTTGCAAGCCAGCGTGGCTCGCGACCAGGCCCAGGCCGATGCGCGCGAAGTGCAGGCGGCGGCCCAGGCTGCCGACCTGCGCTTTGCCGCCGAACAGAAAGCCTACGCCAGTGCGGGGCAGGCCTTCGTCCTCGAGCAGTACCTGAGCCAGCTGAGCCAGGGCCTGAGCCAGGCCAAGCTGCTGATTCTTGATCATCGTCTGGGGGGCGACAGCGCGCCGACCCTCGACCTGCGTACGTTCACCTTGCCGGCCGACCCTTCGGCGCCGCGTAAAGCCGCTCAGCCAGGAGCCGTCCATTGAGCCAGTCCTCCCATTCCCACGATCACGCCGGCCACGACCACGGGCACGGCCATCACCACCATCATCATGGGGCGCCGGCCGAGGCCGGGCCTTTCCCCTGGCGGCGCATGGGCTGGGCCGTGCTACTGGTGCTGTTTGCCGTGGCCGCGGCGAGCCTGGTGCAAGTGCGCTCCGGCGAAGCCACGGTGATCACCCGCTTCGGCAACCCGGCGCGGGTGCTGCTGGAGCCGGGCCTGAACTGGCGCTGGCCGGCACCCTTTGAAGCGGCGATCCCGGTGGACCTGCGCCTGCGCACCACGTCCAGTGGCTTGCAGGATGTGGGCACCCGCGACGGTTTGCGGATTATCGTCCAGGCCTACGTGGCCTGGCGGGTCCAGGGCGACGCGGACAATGTGCAGCGTTTCATGCGGGCGGTGCAGAACCAGCCGGACGAAGCGGCGCGGCAGATCCGCACCTTTGTCGGTTCGGCCCTGGAAACCACCGCCAGCAGCTTCGATCTGGCCAACCTGGTGAACACCGATGCCAGCCAGGTGCGCATCGCTGATTTCGAAGCGCAACTGCGCCAGCAGATCGAACAGCAATTGCTTTCCACTTATGGAGTGCGAGTGGTGCAGGTGGGAGTGGAGCGTCTGACCCTGCCCTCGGTGACCCTGACCGCCACCGTGGACCGCATGCGCGCCGAGCGTGAAACCATCGCCACGGAACGCACCGCCATCGGCAAGCGCGAAGCGGCGCAAATCCGCTCTGGCGCCGAACGCGATGCGCGGATCGTCCAGGCCGATGCCACGGTGAAGGCCGCGGATATCGAGGCGCAATCCCGGGTTGAAGCGGCGCAGATTTATGGCCGCGCCTACGCCAGTTCCCCGCAGCTGTACAACTTGCTGCGCTCACTGGACACCCTGGGCACCGTGGTGACTCCGGGCACCAAGTTGATCCTGCGCACCGACGCGGCGCCTTTCCGGGTGCTGGTGGATGGCCCGCCAAACCTGCCGGGCAAAGCCGCTGGTTCGCAACCATGAATAAGGTTCCACGTGGAACAAATGAGTTGAGCAGCCCGTGGATCCAGGCCGGGCGTCTGGCATTCATCGCCTTGTACGGGGTGACAGTACTGGCGGCGCTGGCCTGGGCCTTCTCCAATGTGCGGCAGATAGACCCGCAGAACCGGGCCATGGTCTTGCACTTTGGCAAATTGGAAAGGGTGCAGAGCGCCGGATTGCTCTTGGCCTGGCCCCAGCCTTTTGAGCAGGTGGTGCTGCTGCCCGCCGCCGACCGGGTACTGGAGCGGCGGGTGGAGGGTTTGCTGCGTTCCGAGGCGGCTCTGGAAGGGGACCGGGTTGCCACCCAGGCCACGCCTTTGAACGACACCCTGGCCGGGTCCGGTTACCTGCTGACTGGCGATGCCGGTGTGGTACAGCTGGACGTGCGGGTGTTCTACAAGGTCAGCGATCCCTACGCCTATGTGCTCCAGGCTGACCACGTGCTGCCGGCCCTGGATCGGCTGGTGACCCGCAGTGCCGTGGCCCTGACCGCCGCCCGTGACCTGGACACCATCCTGGTGGCGCGCCCGGAACTGATCGGCAGCGACAACCAGGCCGCCGAGCGTCGTGAGCGGCTGCGGGGCGATCTGCTGCAAAGCATCAACCAGCGCCTGGCGCAGTTGACCACCAGCGGCCAGGGCATTGGCGTCGAGGCAACGCGGGTGGATGTGCAATCGAGCCTGCCCGGCCCGGCGGTCAGCGCCTTCAACGCGGTGCTCACTGCCAGCCAGCAAGCCGACAAGGCGGTCGCCAACGCCCGCACCGAAGCGGAAAAACTGACCCAGGGCGCCAACCAGCAGGCGGACCGCAGCCTGCAAGTGGCCCATGCCCAGGCCAGCGAACGGCTGGCCCTGGCCCGGGCCCAGACTGCCACGGTGCAGAGCCTGGCCCAGGCGCAGCGCAACGGCACCGACCCGGAAATGCTGCTGCGTATCTACCGTGAACGCCTGCCGAAGATTCTCGGGCAAGCCGGTTCGGTGACCACGGTCAATCCCAAAGACGATTCACGCCTGATCATTCAGGGAGCCGAATAATGACTGCCACCACCCATGCCGCGCCCCCCGCCAGCATGCTGACCTCGGCCGAGCAACGCAGCGCCGCCCGCCAGTTGACCCTGGCCATGCTCGCCCTGGGGCTTCTGGCCCTTGGCCTGGTCTGGCGCTGGCTGGCCCCAGGGCAGGTGGGCGTCAGCCAGTTGCTGTTGGGTGTCGCCTCGCTGCTGGTGGCGGTGCCGGTGATGCGCTCGGCCTGGTTCAGCCTGCGTTACCCGAGCCTGCACGGCATTACCGACCAACTGATCGCCCTGGCGATGCTCGGCGCCTGGGCCACTGGCGACCTGCTGACCGCGGCCCTGTTGCCGATCATCATGATCTTCGGCCACGTACTGGAAGAGCGCAGCGTGATCGGCTCCCAGGAAGCCATCGACGCCCTGGGCCGCTTGACCCGCAGCCTGGCGCGACAGGTACGGGCCGATGGCAGCGTCGTGGAAGTGGACAACGCCAGCCTCAAGGCCGGCGACCTGGTGGAAGTACGCGCCGGCGATAGGGTGCCCGCCGATGGTCTGGTGGTGTCCGGCCAGGCGAGCCTGGATACCGCGCCGATCACTGGCGAATCGGTCCCCCTGGAAGCGGTTCAGGGCATGCAGATATTTGGCGGCGCAATCAATCTCGATGGGCTGTTGCGTGTGCAGGTCACCCGTACCGGCGAGGAGTCGACCTTGGGCAAGGTGATTGCCCTGATGCAAAGCGCCGAGCGCGCCAAGCCGCCCATCACCCGTTTGCTGGAGCGCTATGCCGGCAGTTACATGGTGCTGGTGTTGCTGTTGGCGGCGGTGACCTGGTTCATCACCAACGATGCCCAAGCCATGCTCGCGGTGCTGGTGGCGGCCTGTCCCTGCGCGTTGGTGCTGTCGGCGCCGGCCACCGCCATCGCCGGAATCGCTGTGGCCGCGCGCCACGGCATCCTGATTCGCAGTTCGGCCTTTCTCGAGGAGCTGGCGGACCTGACCTCCCTGGTCGTGGACAAGACCGGCACCCTGACGTACGGCACCTTGCGTTTGCAGGCCATCGACAGCCCCCGGGAAGACCAGCGAAGCCTGCTCACTCTGGCCGCCAGCCTCGGCTCGGCCAGCAGCCACCCGGTCAGCCGGGCCCTGGCAGGGCTGGTGCCCCAGGAAGAGCAATGGCCACTGGGGGACATTCATGAACGCCAGGGCCTGGGGGTGGTGGCCCGTACCGAGGAGGGCGAAGCGGCCCTTGGCCGTCCGGAGCTGTTCCGCCAGTTGGGTATCGACACCAGCCCGGTGCCGGGGCACGACGGGCCGATTGCCGGCCTGGCGCTTGATGGCGAATTTCTCGGTTGGCTGTTGCTGGCCGACAGCGTCAAACCCGAGGCCCGGCATGCCCTGGGCGAGTTGCGCGAACTGGGGTTGGGCCGGCAGTTGCTGCTCACCGGCGACCGCCAGAGTGTGGCCGACAGCCTGGCGCTGGAAGTGGGAATCGCCGACGTCGAGGCCCAGGCCCTGCCGCAAGACAAGCTTGAGCGGGTACTGGAGGAGATCGACAAGGGCTTCCGGCCGATGGTGGTCGGCGACGGTATCAACGACTCCCTGGCTCTCAAGGCCGGGGTGGTGGGGGTGGCCATGGGCGCCGGTGGTGCGGACATCGCCCTGGCTTCGGCGGATGTGGTGCTGATCGGCAGCGACCTGCGACGCCTGGGCACCTGCGTGCGCCTGAGCCGTGAATGCCGGCGGACCTTGCAGGTCAACGTGATCATCGGCCTGGGCTGGACCCTGGCCATCGTCGCCTTTGCCGCGTTCGGCTGGCTGGGGGCGGCGGGGGCGATGATCGCTGCGGTGTTGCACAACCTGAGCACCTTGCTGGTGCTGGGCAATGCCGGTCGCCTGCTGCGTTTCCAGGAGCCGCTGTTGAAGCTGTAGACGCTGCCGCGCAGTTTTTTTCATCCCGGCTGTAACGCCGGGATGCTTCCTCTCTCTAGTGCTATGACGGGATTGCACAAGCACCCGCCGATCCCCTGCGACTATTGAGGAAACAAAAATGAACATGAAGAAAACCGCCGCCGGCGCTGCCCTGGCTTTTGCTGCCGCCACGCTGTTTGCCGGTGTCGTGACTCAAGCGTCTGCTGCCGATGCCCAGGTGCACTGCTACGGCGTTAACGCCTGCAAAGGGCAGAACGACTGCAAGACCAAGGACCACGCCTGCAAGGGCATGGGCGCCTGCAAAGGCCAGGGCTTCAAGGCCATGACCCAGGCCGCGTGTGACAAAGCAGGCGGCAAAGTCGGCGAGTAAGCGGCGTTCGAGTGCTGCCGCAGTGGGGTTGGCAACCACTGCGGCCACTTGGCAAGGAGTTGGCGATGTCTGAATTTTCGTCCAGCCTGGGCTATGGCCTGGGTTTGCGCAGTGCCTACTACCAGCAGATTCTCGACGAGGCGCCGGACGTCGACTGGTTTGAAGTGGTGTCCGAGAACTTCATGGTGCAGGGCGGCAAGGCGCTGTATTACCTGGATGCGATTGCCGAGCGCTACCCCATCGTGATGCACGGGGTGTCGCTGTCCATCGGCGGGCCCCATGCCCTGGACCGGGATTACCTGCTGCGGCTCAGGCAACTGGCCAGCCGGGCAAACCCGGCGTGGATCTCCGATCACCTGTGCTGGAGCCGGGGCAACGCCCATCAACTGCACGACCTGCTGCCGCTGCCCTACACCGAGGAGAGCCTGCACTACGTGGCAGGGCGAGTGCGTCAGGTGCAGGACGTTCTGGAGCGCCCCCTGGTGCTGGAGAACGTCTCCAGTTATGTGCGGGCGGCGGCCGACGAGTTCAGCGAGTGGGAGTTTCTCGCCGCCTTGAGCCAGCTCAGCGGCTGCGAACTGCTGCTGGATGTGAACAACGTCTACGTCAGTTCGCGCAACCATGGTTTCGATCCCTGGCACTTCATCCAGGCGCTGCCGGCCCAGCGCGTGCGGCAACTGCATCTGGCCGGGCACCAGGATTATGGCGACTACGTGATCGATACTCACGACCACCCGGTTTGCGATCCCGTGTGGGCGCTGTATCAACGCACCCTTGAACACCTGGGGCCGGTGGCCACCCTGCTGGAGCGCGATGATCATTTTCCGCCCCTGGAAGAGCTGCTCAGCGAACTGCACAAGGCCCGAGATCTCGGGCAACAGACCCTGGCCGGGAGGCAGCAATGCGCCTGAACGACTGGCAACTGGCTTTTGAAGCCTATCTGTTGGGCGAACAGGCCCAGGCCCGCGCCGTCCTGCAAGACAGCCTGATCGGTGGCCCGACCCTGGATGTCGAGACCGGCCTGGCGATCTATCACAATGCCTACATGGCCCGGTTGCAGGAGGTCATGGCCAGCGACTTCCCGGCCATCCGGCACTGGCTGGGGGATACAGAATTCCAGGCCCTGACGCAGGCCTACATTCGCCAGTGCCCGTCCCGGCATTTCAGCCTGCGCTGGCTGGGGCAGGGCTTTGCCGAATTCATCCTGGGCCATCTGGTGCCGGAGCAGGGCGCCCCCCTGGCGGAACTGGCGCGTCTGGAGTGGGCCTTCACCCTGGCCTTCGACGCTGCCGACGCCCAAGTGCTGACGGTGGCGGCCATGGCCGGGCTGGATGTCGAGCAATGGCCGCAGCTGCAACTGCGCCTGGCGCCCTGTGTGCAATGGCTAGACTGCCGCTACAACAGCGTGGCCCAGTGGCGTGCGGTCAAGGAGCAGGCGGATTTCCCCCGCAGTGCTTTACTCGATCAGCAGCAGCTGTGCCTGGTTTGGCGAGCGGACCGGGTCTGCCGTTATCGCAGCCTGCCGGCCGAAGAGGCCACAGCGCTGCGGGGCATGATCGAGCAACGGTGGAATTTTGCGGAACTCTGCGCCGGGCTGGCCGTCACTTATGCCGAGGGGGCCCCGCTGCAGGCGGTTACCTGGTTGAAACAGTGGGTCGAAGATGGCCTGGTGATGCGCAGCGAATCATAGAAAACCACTATCAAATCGATAGCCTGCTATTTTCTAGGATGGTCTACCCTCATTTCAGACGTCTGAAACAAGGGGGGATTTTCCATGCTCGCGCAACTTCCACCGGCCTTACAGAATCTGCATTTGCCTTTACGCCTGCGGCTCTGGGACGGCCATGAATTCAATCTGGGGCCGGAGCCCAACGTCACGATCGTGGTCAAGGACCCGCAATTGGTGGCGCAGCTGACTCACCCTAGCCTGGACGCCTTGGGGGGCGCCTTTGTCGAGGGCAAACTGGAACTGGAAGGTTCCATCAGCGAAGTCATCCGGGTCTGCGACGAACTGAGCCAGGCCTTGCTCGACGATGACGACGGCAACCAGCCGGTGCGCTCGCTGCACGACAAGGCGACCGACGCTGCCGCGATTTCCTATCACTACGACCTTTCCAACGCCTTCTACCAACTGTGGCTCGACAGCGACATGGCCTATTCCTGCGCCTATTTCGAGACTGGAAGCGAGTCTCTGGAACAGGCCCAGCAAGCCAAATTCCGCCATCTGTGCCGCAAGCTGCGCCTGCAACCGGGGGACTACCTGCTGGATGTCGGGTGCGGCTGGGGCGGGCTGGCCCGCTACGCCGCCCGAGAGTTCGGCGCCAAGGTGTTCGGCATCACCTTGAGCAAGGAACAGCTGGCCCTGGCCCGCGAGCGAGTGACCGCCGAAGGCCTGGACGACCTGGTGGATCTGCAACTGCTGGATTACCGCGACCTGCCCCAGGATGGCCGCTTCGACAAGGTGGTCAGTGTCGGCATGTTCGAGCACGTCGGCCACGCCAACTTGCCGGAGTACTGCCAGACCCTGTTCAGGGCCGTGCGCGAGGGCGGGTTGGTGATGAACCACGGCATCACCGCCAAGCACACCGACGGCCGCCCGGTGGGCCGCGGGGCCGGGGACTTCATCGAGCGCTATGTGTTTCCCAATGGCGAGCTGCCGCACCTGGCAATGATCTCGGCGTTCATCAGCGAGGCGGGGCTGGAAATTGTCGATGTCGAGAGCCTGCGCATGCATTACGCGCGGACACTGGATCACTGGAGCGAACGCCTGGAAGACAATCTGGAAGCCGCCGCCAGGCAGGTTCCGGAGCAGGCGCTACGGATCTGGCGGCTGTACCTGGCGGGCTGCGCCTATGCCTTTGCCAAGGGCTGGATCAACCTGCACCAGATCCTTGCGGTCAAGCCCCATGCCGATGGCAGCCATGAACTGCCCTGGACCCGGGATGACCTCTACCATCCATAAGCCTGGCCCTTAAAGGATCGGAGAAATCAGCCGCGCGACCCGCATGCCCAGTTGTTGCAGGCGGTGGGTCTGGCGGCTTTCTTCCTTGGCGATTTCCCGGGCCTTGGCGAAGTCGGCTTCCAGCATGTGTTCCACTTCGGTGGCGAAGTCGTCGTCCACCGTCAGCAGCATCACTTCGAAATTCAGGCGGAACGAACGGTTGTCCAGGTTGGCGCTGCCAATGGCGCTGATTTCGTTGTCGATCAGCACCACCTTCTGGTGCAGGAATCCCGGCTGATAGCGGAATACCCGCACCCCGGCGCGCACCGCTTCGAAGGCGTACAGGCTGGAGGCGGCATAGACGATGCGGTGGTCCGGGCGGGCGGGCAGCAGGATGCGCACATCCACGTCCCGCAGCACCGCCAGGCGCAGGGCAGCGAACACCGCCTCATCGGGAATGAAGTACGGGCTGGTGATCCACACCCGCTCGGTGGCCGCGTGGATGGCCTCGACAAAGAACAGCGAGCAGGTTTCGTAGGCATCGGCCGGGCCGCTGGCCAGCAGCTGGCAGAGCACGCCGTCGTCCGGGTAGGTGTCCGGGAGGATCAGCGGCGGCAGTTCCCGGGCGGCCCAGAACCAGTCTTCGGCAAAGGACTCCTGCAGGCAGGCCACCACCGGGCCGCTGACCTGCACGTGGGTATCACGCCAGGGCGCCAGGGGCGGCTTCTTGCCCAGGTATTCGTCGCCGACATTATGCCCGCCGACGAACCCCAGCATGCCGTCCACCACCACGATCTTGCGGTGATTGCGGAAGTTCACCTGGAAGCGGTTGAGCCAGCCACTGCGGGTGGCGAAGGCGTGCACCTGGACCCCGGCGTCGCGCAGGGTCTGTACGTAGCTGGCGGGCAGGGAGTGGCTGCCGATGCGGTCGTAGAGCAGGTGGATCGACACGCCCTCGGCGGCCTTTTCCAGCAGCAGGCGTTGCAGGCGCCGGCCCAGGTCATCGTCGTGGATGATGAAGAACTGGATCAGCACCGCCTTGTGGGAGCGGCGGATGGCGTTGAAGATCGCTTCGAAGGTGGCGTCGCCGTTGACCAGCAGGCGCACCTGATTGTTGGCCAGGCACGGCATGCGCCCCAGCTTGGGCATGGCCCGCAGCGAGGCGTAGGCCTTGGAGGCGCGGGCGGTGAGGGCTTCTTCCACCCAGGGACGCCAGTTCAGCTCATTGATGGCCTTGTGCATTTCCACGTTGGCCTGACGCCGGGCCTGGATATAGGCGTCGAAGGTACTGCGACCAAACACCAGGTAGGGAATCAGGGTCAGGTAGGGCATGAACAGCAGCGACAGGGCCCAGGCGATGGCGCCCTGGGCGGTCCTGACGGTGAGTACCGCGTGGATCGCGGCGATCAACCCGAGAAAATGCAGCAGTGCGATGAGATAGCCGAAGATGTGCGGGCCAAAATAATCCATGGGGCAGCCTTGCTCCTGAAGATTCAATGCCTAACAGACCATGTTCCACGGTGAATGTCGCTATTTTATTCTGCATGCAACACCGTGCCCCGGCTGAAGTCTAACGGCCACTATTGTCTAGGAGTCATTCGATGAAACTTCGTTTACTGGGTTGGGCCTTGGCGGCGGGGTTGGCGCTTCCGGTGGTGGCGCAGGCGCAGATGCTGCAGCCGGGGTTGTGGGAGCTGACCAGCAGCAACATGAAGATCGACGACCAGAACATGCCGGACCTGTCGCTGATTCTCGGCCAGTTGCAGCAGCAGATGACCCCGCAACAGCGGGCGATGCTGGAGAAACAGGGTGTGACCATGGGCGGCAAGGGGATTCGGGTGTGCCTGACACCGGCCCAGGTGCAGTCGGACACCATCCCGCTGCAGGACCCGCAGTCGGGTTGCCAGCAGCAGGTGACCGAACGCAGTGGCAATCAATGGAAGTTCCGCTTCAGTTGCCCCAAGGCCCAGGGCAATGGAGTGGCCACGTTCATCAGCGATCGTGAGTTCACCACCAACGTGGCCGGCACCTTCAACGCCACCGGCCTGCAGCAGAAGGGCAGCATGGACACCCGCGCCGTGTGGCTGGGCCAGGACTGCGGCACGGTCAAACCCCGCGCCTCCTGACTTTTGGCTGACGCTGCCCGTGCCCCGGGCAGCGCCTAGCGCATCCGGGCCAGGGCCTGCTCCAGGCTCAGGCGGCCCAGGTCTTCGCCATTTCGGCTGCGCAGGCTGACGTAGCCTCCGTCCTTTTCCTTTTCCCCGACCACCAGCAGGTAAGGCACTTTCTGCAGGCTGTGTTCGCGAATCTTGTAGCCGATCTTTTCGTTGCGCAGATCGGCGCTGGCCCGCAGCCCGTGACGGCGCAAGCTGTCGCTGATGGCCCGGGCGTAGTCGGCCTGGGCTTCGCTGATGTTCAGCACCACCGCTTGTTGCGGTGCCAGCCACAGGGGCAGGGCGCCGCCATGGTGTTCCAGGAGAATGCCGATGAAGCGTTCCAGGGAACCAAACAGCGCCCGGTGCAGCATCACCGGCTGGCAGCGTTCGCCGCGCTCGTCGATGTAGCTGATGGCGAAGCGCTCGGGCAGGTTGAGGTCCACCTGCAGGGTGCCGCACTGCCAGTCGCGACCGATGGCGTCGCGCAGCACGAACTCCAGCTTGGGGCCGTAGAAGGCACCTTCCCCGGGGTTGATCCGGTAGTCGATGTGCATGCTCTGCAAGGCACCGACCAGGGCCTCTTCCAGCTGGTCCCAGACCTCATCGCTGCCGATGCGGTGGTCGGGGCGGGTCGAGAGCTTCACCGCCACCTGGTCGAAACCGAACTCCTTGTAGATGTCGTATACCAGGGCAATGGTGGCGGCGCATTCGCTTTGCATCTGTTGCGGGGTGCAGAAGATGTGGGCGTCGTCCTGGGTGAAATGGCGCACTCGCAACAGGCCGTGCAGGGCCCCTGAAGGTTCGTAGCGGTGGACTTTGCCGAACTCGGCGATGCGCAGTGGCAGGTCGCGGTAACTCTTGCGGCCATGACCGAAGATCGCCACCGCGCCGGGGCAGTTCATCGGCTTGAGGGCGAAGGTGCGCTGGTCTTGCGTGGTGGTGGTGAACATGTGGTCGCGGTAGTTCTGCCAGTGCCCGGAGGTTTCCCAGAGGCCGCGGTCCATCACGTCGGGGGTGTTCACTTCCTGGTAGCCGGCCTGTTCCTGGCGCCTGCGCATGTAGCCGATCAGTTCCTGGAACAGGGTCCAGCCCTTGGCGTGCCAGAACACTGAGCCCGGCGCGCAGTCGTCGAAATGGAACAGATCCAGCTGCTGGCCGAGCTTGCGGTGGTCGCGCTGTTGCGCCTGTTCCAGGCGCAACAGGTAGGCCTCCAGTTCCGGGCGGGTGCCCCAGCAGGTGCCATAGATCCGCTGCAGCGGTGCGTTGCGGGCGTCGCCACGCCAGTAGGCACCGGCCACCTTGGTCAGCTTGAAGGCGCGCAGTTGGCCAGTGGAACGCAGGTGTGGCCCACGGCACAAATCTTCGAAATCCCCCTGACGGTACAGCGAAAGCACGGCATCTGGCGGCAAGTCGCGGATCAGCTCGACCTTGTAGTGCTCGCCCTGGTCGGCGAAATGCTGCAGGGCCTGCTCCCGGGACAATTCCCGGCGGCGCACCGAATGATTGGTGGCGGCCAGGCTATGCATGCGCGCCTCGATCAGTTCCAGGTCCTCTGGGGTGAAGGGGCGCTCGTGGGCGAAGTCGTAGAAGAAGCCATCCTCGATCACCGGGCCGATGGCCACCTGCGCCGAAGGGAACAGCTGTTTCACCGCCATCGCCAGCAGGTGCGCGCAGGAGTGGCGCAGTACTTCCAGGCCCTCGGGGTCGCGGGCGGTGACGATGCTCAAGCGGGCGTCGCTGTGCAACAGATAGTCACAGTCCACCAGTTGGCCGTTCACTCGCCCGGCCACGGCGGCCTTGGCCAGGCCGCTGCCGATGCTGGCGGCCACCTCGAAAACGGACAACGGCTGGTCGTACTCACGGCACGCGCCATCAGGCAGGGTGATGCGGATCATCTTCGGTGGTCCTTGGTGTCGGGCTATTAACGGGTGAAGCGCAGGGGCAGGCCCTGACAGTCGTCGTACAGGCGGCCCTGGTGCCAGGCGAGCTGGCCCGACACCAGGGTGCTGCTGACGCTGTGGCGAAAGCGCTGGCCGGCAAAGGGCGTCCAGCCGCAGTGGGCGAGGATCGGCTGGCTGTCCACGGCCAGGCCTGTGGGCTCGGCGCGGACCAGCACCAGGTCGGCCCAGTAGCCTTCGCGCAGGTAGCCGCGATCGGGAATGGCGAACAGGTCGGCGACTCGGTGGCTGGTTTTTTCCACCAGGGTGGCCAGGGGCAGCACCCGGTCGGCCACCAGTTCCAGCAGCGCTGGCAATGCATGCTGCACCAGCGGCAGGCCGGAGGGCGCGCGGCTGTAAGGCAGCTGTTTCTGCTCCCAGGTATGGGGCGCGTGGTCGGTGCCGATGACATCCAGGCGCTGGCTGTTCAGGGCCTGGCGCAGGGCATCGCGATCGGCCTGGGTCTTGATCGCCGGGTTGCATTTGATCAGGTGGCCGAGGCGCGGGTAGTCGCGGTCATCGAACAGCAGGTGATGCACGCAGACCTCGGCGGTGATGCGCTTTTGCGCCAGGGGCCGGTCCTCGAACAGCGCCAGCTCCCGGGCGCTGGTCAGGTGCAGTACGTGCAGGCGAGTGCCGTGTTTCTTCGCCAGTTCCACCGCCAGGGATGAGGAGCGAAAGCAGGCCTCGGCATCGCGGATGTGCGGGTGGGCGGCGGCGGGAATCTGCTCGCCATAGAGTTGCAGCCAGCGCTGTTGCCGGGCCTGGATGCTGGGGGTGTGTTCGCAGTGGGCCAGGAGCAGGGTCGGCACCTGGCGGAACAGCCGGTCCAGCACCTCGGGATCGTCCACCAGCATGTTGCCGGTGGAGGCCCCCATGAACACCTTGACCCCGGCCACCTCCGTGGGGTCCAGGGCGGCGACGAGGTCGAGGTTGTCGTTGCTGACCCCGAAGTGAAAGCCATAGTTGGCCACCGAAACGCTCGCTGCGCGGCGCTTCTTGTCGTTCAGGGCGGCAAGATCCAGGGTCGCCGGCGAGGTGTTGGGCATGTCCATGAAGCTGGTGATGCCACCGGCCACCGCCGCCCGCGACTCGCTGTACAGGCTGCCCTTGTCCGGCGCGCCGGGGTCGCGAAAGTGCACCTGGTCGTCGATCATGCCCGGCAGCAGCCACTGGCCGCGGGCGTCGATTTCGATCTCGGCGCTGAGGTGGTCCAGGCTGCCGATGGTGTCGATGCGCCCGTGCGCCACCAGCACGTCGGCGTCGAATTCGCGCCCTTCGTTCACCAGGCGGGCGTTGCGGATGAGGATTCGGCTCATGCTCAAAACTCGTTCTGCAGGGCCTTGTAGCCACGCACCAGGTCGACGTTGGTGCGCGCCACGTCTTCGGAAAACTCCGAGGCGCTGACACTCACGGGAGGGAACTGCGCCAGGTCGGTCTTGGGCCCGATGCGGGTGGTGGAGGGCACGTAGAAACCCGGCGGCAGGTCGCGGCCATCCACCACGGAGTTGTGTCGAACCACGCTGCCGTCGCCCACTTCGCAGTTGAACAGCACGCTGTTGAAACCGATGAACACTCGGTCGCCGACCACGCAGGGGCCATGGACGATGGAGCGGTGGGCGATGGAAGTGTGCTGGCCGATGGTCACCGCCGCGCCGGATTTGGAGTGGATCACCACGCCATCCTGGATGTTCGAGTTGGCGCCGATGGTGATGGCTTGCATCTGGCCGCTGGCGTCCACTTCGTCGGCGCGGATCACCGCGTAGGGGCCGACGAAGACGTTGTCGCCGATCACCACCTTGCCGCAGATGATGGCCGTCTTGTCGACGTAGGCGGATTCGGCGATCACGGGCAGATCGCCGGAGGGGTTTTTACGAATCATGGCGCGAGTCCTTCAAGGGGGAACTGATGACTTCCACCGCGCCATCGCGAATGGCGTTGTAGAAACAGTTGGGGCGCCCGGTGTGGCAGGCCGGTCCTTGCTGATCCACTAGCAGCAGCACGGTATCGCCGTCGCAGTCCAGGCGCGCTTCGATCAGGCGCTGGCGATGCCCGGAGCTTTCGCCCTTGCGCCACAGGCACCGACGCGAGCGCGACCAGTAGCAGGCCTGGCCGCTGGCCAGGGTTTCGCCCAGGGCCTGGCGGTTCATCCAGGCCAGCATCAGCACCTCGCCGCTGTCGTGCTGCTGGGCAATGGCGGCGATCAGGCCGTCGCTGTTCCAGGGCAGGGCGTCGAGCACCGCGGTCAAGGCCCAGCGGCTGCCCAGGGGCGCGGCTTCCAGATCCAGCAGCGACAGCGGTGGGCGGCGGATCATGGTCGGCTCAGGGCCTGGTACAGGGTGTCGAGGTTGTACTCGAACAGGCCGGTGAAGGTACTGGCCGGACCGCTGGCCGAGAGCGCATCGGAGTACAGGGTGCCGCCGATATGGGCGCCGCTTTCGTCGGCGATCTGCTTGAGCAGGCGGGCGTCCTTGATATTCTCCATGAACACTGCCTTGACCTTGGCGTTGCGGATCTGGGTAATCAGCGCAGCCACTTCGGCGGCGGAAGGTTCACGCTCGGTGGACAGGCCCTGGGGCGCCATGAAGTCGATACCGTAGGCCTGGCCCAGGTAGCCGAAGGCGTCGTGGGAGGTGACGATCTTGCGGTTGCCCGGGGGCAGGGAACCGAGCTTGGCCTTGGCCTCGGCCAGCAGGCGATAGATCTGTTTCAGGTAGGCCTGGCTGTTGCGCTGGTAGTCGGCCTGGTGGGCCGGGTCGGCAGCGATCAGCGCCTTGGTGATGTTGCTCACATAGAGCTCGCTGTTGGCCAGGTTGTGCCAGGCATGAGGGTCGGGAACGCTTTCGCCGTCTTCCTCCAGGGTGCGTGGAATAACCCCGCGGCTGGCAGTGACAACCTGCGCCTGGGTGGCGGTGCTGGCCACCAGGCGGTCCAGCCAGGGTTCGAAACCCAGGCCATTCTTGATGATCAGCCGGGCCTTGAGCAGGGCCTTGGCGTCATCCGGGCTCGGCTCGTAGGTGTGGGCATCCTCGTCGGCACCCACCAGGTTGGTGATGTGCACATGCTCACCGCCGACCTGGCGGGTCATGTCGGCGAGGATGCTGAAGCTGGTGACCACCGCCAGCTTGTCCGCCGCCTGGGCAGTAGGCAGCGACAAGGGCAACAGCAGGCTGAACAGCACGAGTAGAGCGCGCATCGGGAAACACCTCATGGGGATGTGAGCAAAGGTGGGCGGTGCAGCAAGCCGTGCACCGGACCGAACACCACGGACAGCAGGTACAGGCCGCCGGCCACCAGCACGATGGCCGGGCCGCTGGGCAGCGAGTAGTGGAACGACAGCAGCAGGCCGAGCCACACCGAAAGGCAGCCAAACAGCGCGGCGATGCCGATCAGGGCGGGCAGGCGTCGGCTCCAGAAACGCGAGGCGGCGGCCGGCAGCATCATCAGGCCCACCACCATCAGCGCGCCGATGGCCTGGAAACCTATCACCAGGTTGAGCACCACCAGGGTCAGGAACAGGCCGTGGGCCAGGGGGCCGAGGCGGCTGACGCTGTGCAGGAACAGCGGGTCGAGGGTGTCCAGCAGCAGGGCTTTGTAGATCAGCGCCATGGCCAGCAGGCTGAAGAGCGAGACCAGCAGCATGCCGTTCAGGGTCGGGCCATCCACCGCCAGGGCCGAGCCGAACAGCAGGTGCAAGAGGTCCAGGCGCTTGCCCGCCAGCCCGAGGATCAGCACGCCGCTGGCCAGGGAAATGGGGTAGATGGCGGCGATGCTGGCGTCTTCCCGCAGGCCGGTGCGCCGGGTGATCCAGGCGGCCAGCCCGGCCATGCCCAACCCGGCACCGAGGCCGCCCAGGGTCAGCGCCGGCAGGCTGAGCCCGGCGAACCAGAAGCCCAGGGCGGCGCCCGGGAGAATGCCGTGGGCCACGGCGTCACCGATCAGGCTCATGCGCCGCAAGATCAGGAACACCCCCAAGGGCGCGGTGCTGCAGGCCAGCAGCAGGCCGCCGAGCAGGGCCCGGCGCATGAACATGAATTCGCTGAACGGCTGCCAGAAATGTGCGGCGAAGTGCATCAAGCCACCTGCGCGCAGGATTGTGGGGCGATCAGCTCCAGGCTGGGGCCGAATACGCAGCCACTGCTTTTTACCAGCAGGGTCTGGGGGATGTGCTGGCGCACGGCGGCCAGGTCATGGCAGACCACCACCAGGGTCCGGCCCTGAGCGTGCCAGTTGTACAAGTGACGCCAGAGCAGGGCCTGGCCGGTTTCGTCGAGGGCGGCATGGGGCTCGTCCAACAGCAGCAAGGGGGCTTCGGTCAGGCTCAATCGGGCGAGCAGGGCACGTTGTAATTCACCACCGGAAAGGGCCATCAACGGGCGCTTTTCCAGGCCGCTCAGGCACCAGTCTTCGAGGACCGTGCGCAGCTTTTCTGCCCTGACCCTGGCCGGTTCACGCTTGCCCCAGAAGCCGCCGGCCACCAGTTCTTCCAGGCTGATGGGGAACTGTCGATCCAGGTGTTGCTGCTGCGGCAAGAAGGACAAGCCGCCTCGGGCAGTGCCGAGGTGGATCTTGCCCGCGAGTGGTTTCTGCAGCCCGGCGATGACTTTCAACAAGCTGCTCTTGCCCGACCCGTTGGCGCCAATGATCGCGCTCAGGCTGGCCCTGGGCAGGTGCAGATCCAGGGCTGGAGTCAGGGGTTGCCCCGGAGCGCCCCAACGCAGGTGTTCGCAGCGGATCATCAGGCCTCCCAGTTCCAGCGGCTTTCGGCCACGGCGTCATGGGCATGCAGGCTTTCGGCGTGCACGACCCGCAATTGAAAGGCGTTGATTCCGGGGGAACGGCGCAGGGCTAGGTTCAAGCGGCGGGCGGCGTCTTCGCAAAACATCAGGTTCTGCCCGTTGGCCAGGGCGAAGGCCTGCTCGTCGGCACGCTTGACCGCGGTTTGCACGGCGGTGCCCAGGGCGTTTTCCGCATCGTTGATCAGGGCAATCAACGGCAGTTCGTCGATGAAATCATCCAGGCGCAGATGCAATGCCGCGTTGCTGCGCTGGCTATGGGGCGTCGCGACGATGCCCTGGGGCGATCCCAGCCAGGCCAGGACGTCGGCGTGTTGCAACGGCCGGTTGGCAAAATCTTCGATGAACTGCTGCTGGATCAACTGCCGCGCCAGCGCCGCCGAACAGGGGCAAGTGGAGGAATAAGGCACGTCGATTTTTAGTTCCACGTGGAACATCGCGTTTTTCAGCCGCGCTTCGATACTCAGCGGGTAGCTTTTCCAGCCGGCCAACGGGCTGACCAAGGCCGGGCGTTTCAACAGCAGATCCAACTGAATGCGCAGGTAGGCGCTGTGGGCCAGGCCTTCATGGCTATCGAGAAAGCGCTGCAAGATCCGCCGGAGCAGAGCGGGGGTGAGGTTCTCCTGTTCCAGCATTTCCAGGGCCAGATACAAGCGCGACATGTGAATGCCCCGGGCCTCGCCATCGTCGAGGCTGACACCGGCATCGGCCTTGGCTGCGCTTGGCTGGTTGTTGATCACTACAGGTAAGGCAATGCCGCACATGCCCACCCATTCCAGGGGCAAGGCTTGGCGTGAGGCCTGCGCGGCGATATCCGGCAGAGTCAGCGCGTTCATGAACAGGTCCGTCGTGGGAAGTGATTTCACATGTTATATTATAACAATACGTTCGATGGGAAATTTTTCCTCGACGGTTGTTTATCTTGTCTTGTGAGTAGGGACGCTCCTTTTTTCGCGGTATTTGCCATGCACAGACGTCAATTGCTCAACCTGCTGTTGGCCGGTACGGCCCTGATGTTTCCCTGGAGTGTCCGCGCCGCGCAGATTCGCAACGCACGATTGTGGAAGGACGCAGAAAAGTTGCGGCTGGTGCTCGATCTGAGCGGCCCGGTGCAATACAAGACCTTCAGCTTGAGTGCCCCGGAGCGCTTGATCATCGACCTGAACGGCGCGCGCCTGAGCGGTGATTTCAGCCAGCTGGCCCTGGCCAACACGGTGATCCGCGCCATTCGTTCCGGGCACTTCGGCCAGGGCGATACGCGGATCGTCCTCGACCTGCGCGAGCCGGTGCAGCTCCACAGTTTTCTCCTGCCGCCCCAGGATGGCCAGGGCCATCGGCTGGTGCTGGATCTGTCCAATGCCACCAGGCTGCCCCTGCCGATCGCTGCGGCCGCCGCGCCGCTGGCCAAGCCCGAGGCCACGACAGGCAAGCCCCATCCCAAGCGCGACATCATCGTGGTAGTAGACCCCGGCCATGGCGGCAAGGACCCGGGCGCCGTGGGGGCCAGGGGCGAACGGGAGAAGGATGTGGTGCTGGCCATCGCCCGCCTGCTGGCCAAGCGGCTCAAGCGCGAGAAGGGTTTCGACGTGAAGCTGGTGCGCAACGATGATTTTTTCGTGCCGCTGCGCAAACGCGTGGAGATTGCCCGCAAGCACCAGGCCGACATGTTCATCTCGGTGCACGCCGATGCCGCGCCGCGGCTGACCGCATCCGGCGCATCGGTGTACGCCCTGTCCGAAGGTGGCGCCACCTCGGCCACCGCGCGCTTGATGGCCCAGCGGGAAAACGGCGCCGACCTGCTGGGGGCGACGACGTTGCTCAACCTCAAGGACAAGGATCCGATGCTGGCGGGGGTGATTGTCGACATGTCGATGAACGCCACCATCGCCGCCAGCCTGCAATTGGGCGGGACTGTGCTGCAGAGCCTGTCGGGCATTACCACCCTGCATCAGAAGCGTGTGGAACAGGCCGGTTTTGCGGTGCTCAAGTCACCGGACGTGCCGTCGATCCTGGTGGAAACCGGCTTCATCTCCAACAGCCGCGACAGCCAGCGCCTGGTCACCGCGCGCCACCAGCAGGCGATTGCCGATGGCCTGTTCAACGGCCTGCAGCGCTACTTCGAGAAAAACCCACCGGTTAACAGCTACATGGCCTGGCTCCAGGAAACCAAGAACAACCGCCCCGCCTGAACGCCGACCTGCAGGAGCCGGCTTGCCGGCGAAGAGGCCGGTGAATGGGGTGGCTGAGGATGTCTTCGCTGGCAAGCCAGCTCCTACGCAGGCGGTACGGGAAAGGGAGCTAGCAGCCGCTGATGCGGCTGCAGGTGAACTGCCCGCGGCTACCGCCGGAGCTGGAAAAGCGGTTGCGTGTGGTCCAGCCCACGCGCTGGCTGTAGCCCACCCAGGCCTCGCCGTCGGAGGCCAGGCCGGTGAAGAACGTCAGCTGCCCGTAGCGGCTGTTGGTCTGCGCCCAATAGCGCTTGCCGATCACCTCGAAGCCGCGCAGGTAGGTGGTGCTGCCGGCCGTGGCGACGCTGTAGGCGTTGCCCAGCGGGTCGACGCAGGCCAGCAAGGTGGCGCTGCGGGTGCAGGTGGCCAGGGTACTGGGCACCGCCGCGCTGGCGTGACCAGCCAGCAGCAACAGGCCTGAAAGCAGGATGGGCAGGACAGGGCGCATGGCGATTCTCGTGACGACAGGGGCGCAGCATCGCGCCCTTCGTCGTGGGCGGCAAGGGAAGGTTGGCTAATTTGTGTTGTTATAATATAACATAAAAACACAGCCTGACCCGTGACTCGCCATGACTGAACAAGACCTTCTCGCCCAACCCGAGACGCACTACATGAACGAAGCCCAGCAGGGCTTCTTTCGCCAGCTGCTGCTGGCCCAGCGCAGTGATCTGCAGGAGCGCATTGCCGGCGAGTTCGACCAGCTGCGCGAGCAGGAACCCCACAGCGACCCCGCCGACATTGGCAGTGCCGAAGAGCAGCGCCAGTGGCAACTGCGCCTGCTGGAGCGGGAAAAGAAGCTTCTGGACAAGATCGACGAAGCCCTGGAGCGCCTGGCCCGTGGCGAATACGGCTGGTGCCGCGACACCGGCGAGCCCATCGGCCTCAAGCGCCTGCTGCTGCGGCCCACCGCCACCCTGTGTATCGAAGCCAAAGAACGCCAAGAGCTGCGCGAACGCCATCAACGGGCGCTTTGACCCAGCCGCGATCCTGATGAGGAACAACCCATGACCGACCGTCTCCCCGTTACCGTGCTGTCCGGCTTTCTCGGCGCCGGCAAAAGCACCTTGCTCAATCACATCCTGCGCAACCGCGACCACCTGCGGGTGGCGGTGATCGTCAACGACATGAGCGAAATCAACATCGATGGCAGCGAAGTGCAGCGCGATGTCAGCCTCAATCGCGCCGAAGAAAAGCTGGTGGAAATGAGCAACGGCTGCATCTGCTGCACCCTGCGCGAAGACCTGCTGGTGGAAGTGGGCAAGCTGGCCCGCGACGGGCGCTTCGATTACCTGCTGATCGAATCCACCGGGATTTCCGAGCCGCTGCCAGTGGCGGAAACCTTCACCTTTCGCGATGAATCCGGCCAGAGCCTGGCGGATATCGCGCGGCTCGACACCATGGTCACGGTGGTCGACGGCATGAATTTCCTGCTGGACTACCAGGCCGCGCACAGCCTGGCTTCCCGGGGCGAAACCCTGGGCGAAGACGATGAACGTTCAATCAGCGACCTGCTGATCGAACAGGTGGAGTTCGCCGACGTGATCCTGGTCAGCAAGATCGACCTGATCAGCAGCGACCAGCGCCAGGAACTGCTGGCCATCCTCAAGAGCCTCAATGCCCAGGCCGAGATCGTGCCCATGGTCATGGGCCAGGTGCCGCTGGCGAAGATCCTCAACACCGGGCGCTTCGATTTCGAGCGCGCGGCCCAGGCTCCGGGCTGGCTGCGGGAGTTGCGCGGCGAGCATGTGCCGGAAACCGAGGAGTACGGCATCGCTTCCACCGCCTACCGGGCGCGGCGGCCGTTCCATCCCCAGCGCTTCTTCGACTTCATCAACCGGCCCTGGGTCAACGGCAAGCTGCTGCGCTCCAAGGGCTTCTTCTGGCTGGCCAGCAAGTATCAGGAAGCCGGTAGCTGGTCCCAGGCCGGTGGCCTG
Organism: Pseudomonas sp. NFPP12; assembly: GCF_900103205.1. Lineage (NCBI taxonomy): Bacteria > Pseudomonadati > Pseudomonadota > Gammaproteobacteria > Pseudomonadales > Pseudomonadaceae > Pseudomonas > Pseudomonas sp. NFPP12. The sequence continues at coordinate 617,350 of NZ_FMWW01000005.1, read as the reverse complement.
ATGCGCCATGGCTTTGCCGGGCGCTGGTGGCGCTTCGTGCCCAAGCAGCACTGGCCCCAGGACGAAGAAGGCACCGCGGCGATCATGCACAACTGGACCGCGGCCACCGGCGATTGCCGCCAGGAACTGGTGTTCATCGGCCAGAACATCGACTTCACCCGGCTTTGCGCGGAGCTCGACCTGTGCCTGCTGGATGACGATGAAATGGCCCTCGGCGTCGAGGGCTGGAGCCTGCTGAACGATCCCTTTGGCCCCTGGCATGACGAGGAAGCGGCCTGATGCTGACCCTGAACTTGCCGGTGACTCCACTGGCCAATCCGCCCAGATGGCTGCTGCTGCCGAGCGTGACCGCGCCGGTCTCTCGCCGCCAGGCCATCGGCAGCACCCCGGCGGTGCTCGCCCAGGTGCTGGAGGATGAGGTCAATCTCGGCCTCTGGCAGCGGCAGTTGCCGGCCCACATCGCCGACTTCGCCGAGTTGCTGCTGTCCCTGGACCAGCCGCTGGCCGAATCCCTGTCCCTGGAGCTGCCCGACGAAGACGCGCAACCCAATCTGCGCGGCCTGGCTTCGGGGTTCAGTGATCTGCAGGGTTATGAAGGCTTTATCGCCGATGTTGCCTGGTTGGTCAGCGCTTTTGCCTGCCTGCTCGGGGCCAGGCGCGTCGGGCTGCGCCTGCGGGTCCTGGACAAGCCCATGTGCCCGCGGTTTCACGTGGACCATGTACCGGTGCGGCTGATTACCACCTACGCCGGAGCCGGCAGCCAATGGCTGCGCGAAGGCGCCATGGACCGCAGGAAACTGGGCCAGGCCGAGGGCGAACCACGGGACCCGGCACAGATCCAGCAGATCGCCAGCGGCGACGTGGCGCTGTTCAAGGGCGAGAAATGGCACGGCAACGAAGGCTTTGGCCTGATCCACCGCTCGCCGCAGCCAGCGCCAGGGGCACGCCGGCTGATCCTCACCCTCGATTGGCTGGGCTGACCTAGGCCCGTGCAGCCGCTTGCCGAGCCTGGGCGAAGCTCCGCAGGACCTTCAGCGCTCCCAAGAGCAGCGTCGAATCGAGCGGATTTTCGCCCAGGGCGGGAAGGGCGTAGCATCACCTCACAGGTTTTCCGGACCCCTTCCCATGCTGCAGAACATCCCCACCCACGTGATCGCCGGCCCCCTGGGCGCCGGCAAGACCAGCCTGATCCGCCATCTGCTGAGCCAGCGCCCGGCCGCCGAGCGCTGGGCGGTGCTGATCAACGAGTTTGGCCAGATCGGCCTGGACGCGGCCTTGCTGACCCGCGACGAAGATGGCATCGCCCTGGGCGAAGTGGCCGGCGGCTGCCTGTGCTGCGTCAACGGTGCACCGTTCCAGGTGGGCCTGGGCCGCCTGTTGCGCAAGGCCCGGCCGGACCGCCTGCTTATCGAGCCCTCCGGCCTCGGCCACCCGGCCCAATTGCTCAAGCAGTTGAATGAAGCGCCCTGGAAGGGCGTGCTGGCGGTGCAACCCTGCGTGCTGGTGCTGGATGCCCAGGCGCTGGCCGCTGGCAAGCCGTTGCCCCGGGCGCAGCAGGATGCGCTGCCCAGCGCCGGCCTGCTGGTACTGAACAAGGACGAACTGCTCAGCGACAGCGACAGGTTGCGGGTGCTGGAGCAATTGCCGGACCTTCCCTTGTTCTGGACCCGCCATGCCGCCTTGCCCCTGGCCGAGCTGCCGGGCCTGGGAGCCAGCGCCGAAGCGGCCCTGGAGCAGTCGGGCATTCCCCAGGGCCTGGCCCAGTTGCCGGCCGTGTGGAGCGATCCGGCGCTGCCGATCTGCCTCAGCAAGTCCCAGGAGGATGGCTGGAGCATCGGCTGGCGCTGGCACCCCAGCCAACAGTTCGATCTGGTCCGGGTCGAGCACTGGCTGCAGAACCTCGACTGGCGCCGGGCCAAGCTGGTGCTCCACAGTGATCAAGGCTGGCGGTCGGGCAACGGGCTGGATAATTCACCGCTGAACTGGCTGCCCAGCGAATGGCGCCGGGATTCGCGCCTGGAACTGATCTTCAGTAGCCCTCAGGACATTGCCGTCCTGCAGGCCAGTCTCGATGCCTGTCGCCTGTAGGAAAAACGGCGTGCACGCCACTCTTACGGCTTGAACTTGCGATGTTCCTCGCGCCACTGGCTCAGCTCGATCACCTCGGCACTGGGCAGGGGCTCCTTGGCTTCGAACGGGTAGGGCGCCAGCTCGATATGGGCGCTGTGGGCGCCGAACTGGGTGATGGTCCCGGCATGACGGGTTTCGCCGGTCACGGTGAACTCGAAGTTGTAGACCCGCGCCAGGCGCCGCCGGCCATTGCCATCCTTGACGAAACCGATGCGCTTGAGCGCCACGTTACCGTCCAGCAACTCGATGTCGAGCCGCGCGCAGTGCTGCTTGACCCGCTCCAGGGCCCGTTCGCGCAGGCCGTGGTTGTGCCACAGCCAGGCAGCAGCGGTTGCCAGCAGCATCAGCACAAAGATGTTTCCAAGGGTCAGCATGAAGGTTTGCTCCAACGAGGTGGCGTCAGCTTAACTGCGACTCCGGTCTGTCGTACAGGCTGCGTTTAGTCGCATACTGCGCGGCTTGAATTCCACCGGTTTTATGGAAAATCCTGCATGAAACGTACGCCCCACCTGCTTGCGATCCAGTCCCATGTGGTTTTCGGCCACGCCGGCAACAGTGCCGCGGTATTCCCCATGCAGCGGGTTGGGGTGAATGTCTGGCCGCTGAATACGGTGCAGTTCTCCAACCACACTCAGTATGGTCAGTGGGCCGGGGAAGTGCTGGCGCCACAGCAGATTCCCGAGCTGGTGGAAGGCATTGCCGCCATCGGTGAGCTGGGCAACTGCGACGCGGTGCTGTCCGGCTACCTGGGCAGCGCGGCCCAGGGCCGGGCGATCCTCAGCGGTGTGGCGCGGATCAAGGCGGTCAATCCCAAGGCCTTGTACCTGTGTGACCCGGTGATGGGCCACCCGGAGAAGGGCTGCAGCGTGCCGGCTGAAGTCAGTGACTTCCTGCTGGACGAGGCCGTGGCCATGGCGGATTTTCTCTGCCCCAACCAGCTGGAGCTGGACAGCTTTTGCGGGCGCAAGCCGCAATCGCTGTTCGACTGCCTGGGCATGGCCCGGTCGCTGCTGGACAAGGGCCCCAGGGCGGTGCTGGTCAAGCACCTGGACTACCCGGGCAAGCTGGCGGACGGTTTCGAGATGCTGCTGGTGACCGCTGATGGCAGCTGGCACCTGCGCCGTCCATTACTGGCGTTCCCGCGCCAGCCGGTGGGGGTGGGCGACCTGACCTCAGGCCTGTTCCTGGCCCGGGTATTGTTGGGGGACAGCCTGGTGGCGGCCTTCGAATTCACCGCCGCGGCGGTGCATGAAGTACTGCTGGAAACCCAGGCCTGCGCCAGTTACGAGCTGGAGCTGGTGCGCGCCCAGGACCGCATCGCCCACCCACGGGTGCGCTTCGAGGCCACGCCGATCGGCTTCTGAGGCGGGCTCAGGCCTGCTCGGAAAACTGCACGGTCGGCGCGGGCTGGCGAAAGCCCCGGGTGTGTATGCCCAGGTACAGCAGGCCCAGGGCGAACCAGGCCAGGCCGATGCCCAGGGTCAGGGCCGAAAGGCTGGTCCACAGCCAGGCGATCAGGGCAAAGCCGATCAACGGCAGCAGGCCGTACTGCAACAGCCGTGCGGTGCTGCGCAGTTGGCCCTGGCCCAGGTGACTCTTGATCACCGCCAGGTTGACCACCGAGAACGCCACCAGTGCACCGAAGCTGATCATCGACGCCAGGGTGGTGAGGTCGATGACCACCGCCAGCAATGACACCAGCGACACCAGGACAATGGCCACCACCGGGGTCTTGTAGCGCTCGGACAGGGTACCGAACACCCGACGTGGCAGGATGCCGTCACGGCCCATGCTGAACAGAATGCGCGATACCGAGGCCTGGGATGCCAGGGCCGAACCGGCGGCGCCGGCGACATAGGTGGCGGTGAAGAACATCTCCAGGAAGCGTCCGCCGGCGTGCAGCATGACCTCGCTGGCCGCCGAGTCGGCGTCCTTGAAACTGCTGCCGGGGAACGCCAGCTGGCTGGTCATGGCCAGCAGGATGAACAGCAGGCCGGCGCCCAGGGTGGTGATGACGATTGCCCGGGGGATGTCCCGGCGCGGGTCGCGGGTTTCCTCGGCCAGGGTCGACACCGCGTCAAAGCCCAGGAACGACAGGCACAGCACCGCGGCCCCCGCCATCAGCGGCAACAGCCCATCCTGGCTGCCATCGCCGACCCAGGGTGCGCTCAGGTCCAGGTTCTCGGCCCCTGCCAACTGGCGGACCACCAGGGCCACGAACACCACCACAAAGACCATCTGCGCGCAGACGATCAGGTTGCTCATGCTCGATACCGAGCCGATGCCGCGGATGTTCAGCAGCGTCACCAGGCTGATGGTCGCCACCACGAAGACCCAGGCGGGCACGGCGGGGAAGGCCAGGTTGAGGAACAGGCCGATCACGAGGTAATTGATCATCGGCAGGAACAGGTAATCCAGCAGCAGCGACCAGCCGGCAAGGAAGCCGATGCCCGGGCCGAAACTGAGGCTGGCGTAGGAATAGGCTGAGCCGGCAATGGGGTATTTCTTGACCATTACGCTATAGGAAAGGGCGGTGAAGATCATCGCCAGCAGGGTGATCACATAGGCTGCGGCGGTGCGCCCGCCGGTGAGTTGGGTGACCACGCCGTAAGTGGTGAAGACGGTCAGCGGGACCATGTACACCAGGCCGAAGAACACCAGGGCCGGCAGGCCGAGGATGCGTCGCAGCGAGGTGCCCTGGGCACTGTGGGTGAAGCCGCCATCGAGGCTGGCGTGATGGGCGGACGCAGGGGGGCTGCTGGAAAGAGCATTGGCGCTGGGCATTTTTATTGTTCTCACGCGTTCGTTGGCTCGAAGGCTCCCCGGGCGGGGAGTGCGTTTGTGCCTTGCCCTTCGATTCTGGCAGCGGTGCCCTGGGGGCATAACTCTCGATGTGGTCAAAAAGGGATGGATCTGGCCATTCGGGATGACCGCAGAAGCCTGCTGGCGGGTGTTGGAGTGTGGCGGCGCAGCGCCGGAAGCTCTGGAGGGGGGATGACCGTCCGTGGCCCTGCTGAATCAGCGGTGCAGCTTGAGCATCAAGGGCCGTCGGCCTTGATTTCCCGGTAGCGCTGTTCCAGTTCCTGGCGGATCTGCCGGCGCTGCCGGGCCTGGATAAAGCGTCGCTTGCCGTCGGCGGTTTCCGGCTGCAGCGGCGGCACCTGGGCCGGCTTGCGCTGGTCGTCCACCGCCACCATGGTGAAGAAGCAGCTGTTGGTGTGGCGCACCGAACGCTCGCGGATATTCTCGGTGACCACCTTGATGCCCACCTCCATGGAGGTGTTGCCGGTGTAGTTGACCGAGGCCAGGAAGGTCACCAGCTCGCCGACATGGATCGGCTCGCGGAAGATCACCTGGTCCACCGACAGGGTCACCACGTAGCGGCCGGCGTAACGGCTGGCGCAGGCATAGGCGACTTCATCGAGGTACTTGAGCAAGGTGCCGCCGTGGACATTGCCAGAGAAATTGGCCATGTCAGGGGTCATCAATACCGTCATCGACAGTTGGGCGTTTCCGGGTTCCATAGCACGCTCACGGTTCTGGGCAGGGGTTGCTGGAGCACCTCTGCGGGTGCTGGCTCCAAAGGGTTTTCAAACCATCGATAACGGGACGCCGGGCCGGGCCACGTCGTCACGCCCTGGTGGATCTGTTTCCTAATATTGCACCGCCTTCCTGCCGGAAGTCGCGGTGTTAACCTGCAAAACACCCGTTCCAGGGCATTTTCCGCTTTTATTTTGGATATTTCCTTCTACTGATCAGAACATTCTTTTTAGGCGATCACCCCCGCCCAGCATTCCAAGGAGAGCCCCGGCCATGCATGCCATCAGCTTCATTCAGGACCTGGCCGTGATCATGCTGGTCGCAGGCGTGGTGACCATCCTCTTCCATCGCCTCAAGCAGCCTGTCGTGCTGGGCTACATAGTCGCCGGCTTCATCATCGGCCCTCACACTCCGCCTTTCGGGCTGATCCACGACGAACAGACCATCAAGACCCTGGCCGAGCTGGGGGTGATTTTCCTGATGTTTTGCCTGGGGCTGGAATTCAGCCTGCGCAAGCTGTTCAAGGTCGGGGCCACGGCCTTTATCGCGGCGTTCCTGGAAATCGTCCTGATGATCTGGATCGGCTACGAGATCGGCCGCTGGTTCGGCTGGAGCACCATGGATTCGCTGTTCCTCGGGGCGATCCTGGCCATTTCCTCCACCACCATCATCGTCAAGGCGCTCAATGACCTGAAGATGAAGAACGAGCGCTTCGCCCAGCTGATCTTCGGCGTACTGATCGTCGAGGACATCCTCGGCATCGGCATCATCGCCTTGCTGTCGAGCATCGCGGTCAGCGGTACGGTGAGTTCCGGCGAGGTGTTCTCCACCGTCGGCAAGCTTTCGCTGTTCATGATCGTGGCGCTGGTGATCGGCATCCTGCTGGTGCCGCGCCTGCTGGCCTACGTGGCCAGGTTCGACAGCAACGAGATGCTGCTGATCACCGTGCTGGGGCTGTGTTTCGGCTTCTGCCTGCTGGTGGTCAAACTGGAGTACAGCATGGTCCTGGGGGCCTTCCTGATCGGTGCGATCATGGCCGAGTCCCGCCAGTTGCTGAAGATCGAGCGGCTGATCGAACCGGTTCGCGACCTGTTCAGCGCAATCTTCTTCGTCGCCATCGGCCTGATGATCGACCCGCAGATCCTCCTGCAATACGCCTGGCCGATTGCCGTGATCACGGTGGCGGTGGTGCTGGGCAAGATGCTGTCCTGCGGCATGGGGGCCTTTATCGCCGGCAATGATGGACGCACCTCACTGCGGGTAGGCATGGGCCTGTCACAGATTGGCGAATTTTCCTTCATCATCGCCGCACTGGGCATGACCCTGCAGGTCACCAGCGACTTCCTCTACCCGGTAGCGGTGGCGGTGTCCGCCATCACCACCTTGCTCACGCCCTACCTGATCCGTGCCGCGGACCCGCTATCGCTGAAGCTGGCAGGGGTCCTGCCCAAGCGCCTGAGCCGGGTACTGGGCATGTATGGCGAGTGGTTGCGCAGCATCCAGCCCCAGGGCGAGGGTGCGCTGCTGGCGACGATGATCCGTAAGATCCTGCTGCAAGTGGGGGTGAACCTGGCGCTGGTGGTGGCGATCTTCTTTTCCGGTGGCTATTTCGCCAAGCGCATTGGCACCTACCTGGAAGATTGGGTCAGTGAGCCAAGCTGGCAGAAAGCCTTGATCTGGGGCGGGGCGCTGCTGCTTTCGCTGCCGTTCCTGATTGCTGCCTATCGCAAGCTCAAGGCACTGTCGATGTTGCTGGCGGAGATGGGGGTCAAGCCGGAAATGGCCGGGCGCCATACCCAGCGAGTGCGTCGGGTGATCGCCGAGGTGATCCCGATCCTGTCGCTGCTGGTGATTTTCCTGCTGCTGGCGGCGCTCTCGTCGAGCATCCTGCCGACCCTGGAACTGCTGGTGTTGATCGCCGTAGTGGCGGCGGCGGTGGCCGCAGTCCTGTGGCGCTGGTTCATCCGTGTGCATACGCGGATGCAGGTGGCGCTGATCGAAACCTTCGACCACAGCAAGGACAACAGTGGGCATTGACCTTGCCGCTCGCCGGCAGGGCGCCGGCGAGCTGTTTCAGTCGCCGCGGTGCACGCCGCCGCGGCGGCGTCTCAGCTTTCCAGCCAGACGTCCCGCGCCCAGTGCCACACCGATTCCCAGGATTCTTCGGTGATCAGCTCTTCTTCGCCGGACCACAGCACCACGGTGCCGTCTTCCTCGACGCAGTAGTAATCGTCGCCGTCCTGGCAGATCGGGATCAGCTCGCGCGGCACGCCCATGTCCCAGGCGGTCGCAGCCACTTCCGGCAGGTAGGTATGGGATTGCGGATCGGTGACGGTCACAGGTTCCAGGCTGCCGTAAACCACGTCGCTGACCGTCAACAGGAACTCCTTGAAGACGAACGGGATATTGATGAACAGCTGTTCTTCAATTTCCACCAGTTGGTCTTCGTCCGGCAGTTCCAGGGGGACGGGTACCGGTTCGTTGGCTTCCCGGAGTTGTTCGATGACTTCTTCCACGGCCTGGGTCCTCTTAGCTCTATGGCGCGGTTGTTTGACGGCGGTTTATACAGTAGCTCGCTATAAGTGCAATCGTGAAATGCAAAACCCCGACCTGAGTCGGGGTTTTGCCTTACAGCTGTGACAGCAGAATGAATCAGCCGTTCTGGCGGATACCTGCTACCAGCCATGGCTGGTTGTCGCCCTGGGCGCGTTCCATGTTCCAGCTTTCGCTGAACACTTCGCCCTGGTCGAAGCGCGAGGTCTTCGACACACCGCTGAAGGTCAGGGTGGCGATAGTCTTGTCGGCACGGTCATCCACACCTTCGAGCTGCACTTGCAGGTTGTCGATGTAGGTCGACTGGAAGCCGTCGCCCAGATCGGCACGTTCCTGTTTCAGGAACTGCAGCATCTGTGGGGTCACGAACTCGGCGATCTTGTCCATTTCGTTGGCGTCCCAGTGTTGCTGCAGGGACTGGAAGTGGCTGCGCGCCGCTTCAATGAAGCGCTCTTCATTGAACCAGGCCGGTGCGTTGATTACCGGACGCGCGGCAGGCGCTGGCGAACCACCGAAGATCGAACCGCCGGCAGGCTGCTGGGGCTCGAAGGCTTCGCGCTGCATCGGCGCGTGGCCGGCTGGAGCGTATTGCTCCTGCTGCTTGCGGCGACGAGCGGCGATGAAGCGGAAGATCACGAAGGCGATGACCGCCATGATCAGGATGTCGAAGATCTGCATGCCCTGGAAGCCGCCGCCCATGAACATGGAGGCCAGCAGGCCACCGGCTGCGATGCCGGCCAGAGGGCCGAGCCAGCGCGAAGCACCGCCGGCCTTGGCAGCAGCGCCCGCGGCACCGGCTGCGCCCGCGGTGGCTGCAGCGGCGGGAGCGCCCGGAGCGGTTGGCGCCGCCTGGCGGGTTTGGTGGGTCGGGGCAGCGCCGACGCTTTTGCCGCCACCAAAGCGCTTGGCGTTGGCGTCGAGGCTCATCGTCAGGCCGATGCACAGCGCCATGGCGATGCTAAGAAAACGTTTCATAAAGGGGGTTCCCATTTGTGGATGGCACGCGCGCCATATTGCACAGGTGAAGTGTCAGTGGCGAGCGGCATAATGTTTCGGGCTTTTGCCTGACAGCCTCGGTTCAGCTTCGCCAGGCGTCATGCTCGCCGATAGGTTTTTGGTCCCCGCGGACCTGGCTCTGGTTCAACCCGAAAGCCGTTAGCGGCGCAGTGCCAGTAGCACCACACCTGCGGTGATCAAGCCGATTCCGCTCCACTGCCGCAGGTCGAGCTTCTCTCCCAGCAGGCACACGCCGATGATCGCGACGAACACCACGCTGAGCTTGTCCACCGGCGCCACCAATGAAGCGGGGCCGAGTTTCAAGGCGCGGAAATAGCACAGCCAGGATGCGCCCGTGGCCAGCCCGGACAGCAGCAGGAACAGGTAGCTTTTGGGAGAAATCGATCCCAGGGACTGATATTGGCCCGTTGCGTACAAAATCAAGGCCAGGCTGACAAGAACCACCACGGTACGCAGCAGGGTGGCGAAGTCTGAATTGACGTTTTCTATCCCGACTTTGGCGAAGATCGCCGTCAACGCGGCGAAAGTTGCCGACAACAGGGCCCAGAATGTCCAGGAGGAAAAAAAGCCTGAGCCCATGTTCGCGCTTCCCTTTCTGCACTGAGCTGTAGGAGCCGGCTTGCCGGCGAAGAAGCCTTGGTGCCGGCCTTCGCCAGTGAGATTCGCCGGCACGCCGGCTCCTACGGTCGGGTGGGGTTAGATGGCTTCCAGCTTGGCATAGCCGAGCATCAGCCACTTGCTGCCTTCGCTGAAGTTGACCTGGACCCGGGCCTGGGCGCCGGCGCCCTCGAAATTGAGGATCACCCCGTCGCCGAACACCGAGTGCCGTACCGCCTGGCCGAGGCTCAGGCCGGTGTCCGGGATTTCGCTGCCGCCGAACAGGCTGCTGGTACTTTGTGACTGGCCGCCGCCGAAAGGCCGGCTGACGCTGTTGGACAGCCGCACTTCCTGAATCAGCCCCTTGGGCACCTCGCGCACGAAACGCGACACCTTGTTGTAGGTTTCGCTGCCGTACAGGCGTCGGGTTTCCGCGTAGGTCATCACCAGGTTCTGCATGGCCCGGGTGATGCCCACATACGCCAGCCGGCGTTCTTCCTCAAGGCGGCCGGGTTCTTCCAGGCTCATCTTGTGGGGGAACAGGCCTTCTTCCATGCCCACCAGGAACACGTAGGGGAACTCCAGACCCTTGGCGCTGTGCAGGGTCATCAGTTGCACGCTGTCTTCATGCTCGTCGGCCTGGGTATCGCCGGCTTCCAGGGAAGCGTGGCCGAGGAATGCCGCCAGGGGCGTCAGGTCTTCATCCTCTTCGGTGTTCTCGAAGTTGCGCGCGGCGCTCACCAGTTCCTCGAGGTTTTCCACCCGGGCCTGGCCTTTTTCGCCTTTTTCCGCTTCGTGGTAGGCAATCAGACCCGACTGCTCGATGACGGTCTGGGTCATCAGGTGCAGGGGCATTTCCAGGGTCTTGGCGGCGAGGTTTTCGATCAGTTCGATAAAGGCCCCCAGCGCACCTGCAGCGCGCCCGGTCAGGCCTTTATTGGCCACCAGCTGGCGCATGGCTTCCCACATCGATACATCGCTGTGGCGCGCATGCTCGCGGATGGCTTCGACGGTCTTCTCGCCGATGCCCCGGGCTGGCACGTTGATCACCCGTTCCAGGGCTGCGTCGTTGCCACGGCCTTCCAGGAGGCGCAGGTAAGCCATGGCGTTCTTGATTTCCGCCCGCTCGAAGAAGCGCTGGCCGCCATAGATGCGGTACGGAATGCGTTCGCGCAGCAAGGCTTCTTCCAGCACCCGGGACTGGGCGTTGGAGCGGTAGAGAATGGCGATGTCGCTGCGGGCCAGGCCGGTCTTCAGCGCGCTCTCGATGGTTTCCACTACATAGCGGGCTTCATCGTGCTCGTTGAAGGCGGCATACAGGTTGATGGCTTCACCGTCGCCGCCGTCGGTCCACAGCTCCTTGCCCAGGCGCCCGGTGTTGTTGGCGATCAGGGCGTTGGCAGCCTTGAGGATGCCGGCAGTAGAGCGGTAGTTCTGCTCCAGGCGGATCACTTCGGTGTCCGGGAAGTCGGCGGAGTACTGGTGGATGTTCTCGATTTTCGCCCCGCGCCAGCCATAGATCGACTGGTCGTCGTCGCCCACCACCATCAGGCTGTCGCCACCCTGGGCCAGTAACCGCAGCCAGGCGTATTGCACGGCGTTGGTGTCCTGGAACTCGTCCACCAGCACGTGGCGGAAACGCTTCTGGTAGTGCGCCAGCAAACCCGGGTGGTCGCGCCACAGGTCCAGGGCGCGCAGCAGCAGTTCGGAGAAGTCGATGACCCCGGCACGCTGGCAAGCGGCCTCGTAGGCCTCATAGATGCCGCGCATGGTGGCCAGGAACAGGTCGCCGCTGGCCTGGATATGTTGCGGGCGCAGGCCTTCGTCCTTCTGCCCGTTGATGAACCACTGGGCCTGGCGGGCCGGCCAGCGCTGTTCGTCCAGGCCCAGCTCGCGGATCACCCGCTTGACCAGGCGTTGCTGGTCGTCGCTGTCGAGGATCTGGAAGGTCTGGCTTAGCCCCGCTTCCTGCCAGTGGGCCCGCAGCAGGCGGTGGGCCAGGCCGTGGAAGGTGCCGACCCACATGCCTGCCGGGTTGATGCCCAGCAGTTGTTCGATGCGGTGGCGCATCTCGGCTGCGGCCTTGTTGGTGAAGGTCACCGACAGGATCGAGTGGGGTGAGGCGTTCTCGACCTGGATCAACCAGGCGATACGGTGCACCAGCACACGGGTTTTGCCGGAGCCAGCACCGGCCAGGACCAACTGACGACCCACGGAGGCGGCTACGGCCTGGCGTTGGGCGTCGTTGAGGGAGTTCAACAGGAGGGAGAGATCATCGCGCATCGGGGCATTCTAGGGGGCGGCGCCACCCCGGGCAAACCCGGCTTTGCATTAGCCGATAAAACAGCCGCCGATGACGACCGGTTGGTCACAGGCCCCAGCCATTGGCGCTTCTCGCCCGGACGCTTTCAGGGTGCAAGCCGGACCATCCGGTTTTATCGATTTTATGACCTGGAGCAGTTTGGCTCGGGGCTTTGCTTGTGTATGCTCCGGCGACGTTTCGGGCTCAACCATTATAAGAACACTGCCTATGACACTTAACCCCGACCTGTCCGGGCCCTTTGTGGAGCCCCGGGTCATCCGCCAGCACTACGCCGTGGAGATGGCAGTGGAGCGTACGCGCCTGCTGTACCAGGGCTCGTTGCTGCCTACCTTGTTCATGTTGCTCAACGGCCTGGTGTGCACCTGGCTGCTATGGAGCCCGGCGCGCTATCTGTTGCTCAGTGTGTGGATGGTCTGGCTGCTGGCCCTGGTGGCCTTGCGGGTGATCCAGGTGGCGGCCTTCGATTCGGCGATTCCCAGCCGCCAGGCACAGCCGGTGTGGCAACGCATGTTTCTCCTGGGCTCGGCGGTCAGTGGCCTGACCCTGGCCTGCGCCGGCATCGCCCTGGTGCCCACCGACAATTTCCTGCAGCAGGCCTGGGTCTTCGGCCTCATCGGTGCGGCCATCCTGTCGGCCAGCGTAGCCTACGCGGTGAGCCTGCAGGCCTTCCTTTCATTCACCTTGCCATGTCTGTTGCCGGCCATCGCCTACCTGTTCTGGGGCGGCGACGACCAGCAGCGTGGCTGGGGCTGGCTCGGGCTGATCCTGCTGGTGTCCCTGAGTGTGGTGGCCTGGCAGGTCAACCGCCTGATGCAGCGCGGCCTGCTGCGGCGCTTTCAGAACCAGGCCCTGATCGAGCACCTGCAGAATGCCCAGGGCCGCAGCGATCAGCTCAACCGCGAGCTGGCCCGGGAAGTGGAGCAGCGCCGCCGTGCCGAGGAGCAACTGCGCGAAGCCCAGACCGGGCTGGAACAGCGAGTGGCCCAGCGCAGCCTGGAGCTGGACGCCGCCAACCAGGCCCTGAGCAAGAGCGAGGCGCGCCTGGCCCTGGCCCTGAACGCCAGCGAGCTGGGGCTGTGGGACTGGAACCTGCAGACCGACGAGGTCCATCACACCCAGATCAAGGAGCTGTTCGGCCTGGAGCCGGAAGATGTCACGGCCATGCTCAGCCATCTCAAGCCACGCCTGCATCCGGAAGACCTGCCCCTGCTCAAGCGCGCCCTGGTGGAGCACCTCAAGGGCCGCAGCGACGATTACCAGGTGGAGTACCGGGTACGCCACGGCGCCGGCCACTGGGTGTGGATCGAGGACCGTGGCCGGGCCGTGGAGCGCAGCCCCAGTGGCCGGGTGCTGCGCATGGCCGGCACCCGTCGCGACATCAGTGCCGACAAGGAGCTGGAGGTCCAGCGCAACCTGGCGGCCACGGTGTTCGAGGCGGCCAGCGAAGGCATCGTCATCCTCGACCCCGATTACGCCTTGATCGCCGCCAATCAGGCCTTCAGCCAGGTCACCGGCTACCAGATCGAAGACATGCTCGGGCGCAATGTAGTGGAGCTGTCGTGCAGCCGCGATGCGCGCCGGCACTACCCGTTGATCCACCAGGCCCTGGAACAGTACGGCAGCTGGCAGGGCGAGTTGGTGGAGACACGCAAGAACGGCGAGCTCTACCCGCAATGGCTGCAATTGAATGTAGTGCGTGATAAACGAGGAAAAGTCCGGCATATCGTGGGCTTCTTCGCCGATCTTTCGGCACGGCGCGAATCCGAGGAGCGCATGCGCTACCTCACCCATTACGACGAACTCACGGGGCTGGCCAACCGTTCGCTGTTCCGCGAGCGCCTGCGCGAGGCCCATCAGCGGGTGCGCCAGGGCGGCCGCAGCCTGGCCTTGCTGCACATCAACCTGGACCGTTTCAAGCTGCTCAACGACAGCCTTGGCCATGAAGTGGCCGACCAGCTGCTGCAAAAGATGGCCCGGCGGCTGGTCAATGCCTTGCCGGAAGCCGACACCATCGCCCGGCTTTCCGGGGACGAATTCGCCGTACTGTTCGACGCTTACGGCAGCCTGTCGAGCCTGACCCGGGTCGCTACCCGGCTGCTGAGCAAGCTGCGCCTGCCGATCACCGTCGAGGGCCATGAACTGGTGGTCAGCGCTTCCATGGGCATCAGCATGCTGCCCGACAGCGCCCGGGAGATCGCAGCCCTGATCAGCCAGGCGAACATGGCCATGGCTCATGCCAAGCACCTGGGCGGCAACAATTTCCAGTTCTATACCGAGAGCCTGCAAGCCAGCACCCTGGAGCGCCTGCAGCTGGAAAACCAGCTGCGCAAGGCCATTGAGGAGGGCCAGTTGACGGTCTTCTACCAACCCAAGCTGTGCCTGGCCAGCGGCCGTCTGAATGCTGCCGAGGCCCTGGTGCGCTGGGATCACCCCGTCATGGGCCGGGTGCCCCCGGGGGATTTCATCGGCCTGGCGGAAGAGACCGGATTGATCGGCCCCATTGGTGAGTTCGTGTTGCGCCAGGCGTGCCGCCAAGCCTGCGAATGGCAACGCCAGGGCCTGGAGCCGATTCGCGTGTCGGTCAACCTGTCGGTGTATCAGTTGCGCCAGGGCAAGCTGGTGAGCCTGGTGCGCCAGGTGCTGGAAGAAACCGGCCTGGAGCCGCATTTTCTCGAACTGGAACTGACCGAAAGCCAACTGCTGGACAGCGTCGAGCACATCATCGCGACCTTCCAGCAACTGCGGGGCCTGGGGGTCAAGCTGGCCATCGACGACTTCGGCACTGGCTATTCGTCCCTGAGTTACCTGAAACGGATCCCGGTGGATTACGTGAAGATCGACCAGGCCTTCATTCGCGGCCTGGCCGAGGGCGGTGAGGACGCGGCGATCACCCGGGCGATCATCGCCATGGCTCATGGGCTGTCGTTGAAAGTGGTGGCCGAAGGGGTGGAAGACCCCGCGCAACTGGCCTTCCTCAAGGCGGAACACTGCGACGAGGTGCAGGGCTACCTGATCAGCCGCCCGGTGGCCGCCGAAGGCCTCGCGCTGCTGTTGCAGGCCCAGAGCCGGTAGCCGCCAGGGCTGCCTGCCACAACGGCTACATAAGTCGTACCCGGCTGAAAATGGGGGGCAGGCAGGCAACTTCGTGATGCATTGGGCGGGCAAAAAGCCGATTCCTGTAGTATAACTACAAGCTTGCTACATCCCCGGCGTCAGCCAATAACAATGAGTCCAGCCCTTTGAACCTGTTGCAGCACATCGCCCAGTCACGTCATTTGTTACGCAAATCGGAACTCAAGGTCGCCGATCACGTGCTCCTTGATCCTGCGGCCGTGATGCACAGTTCCATGGCGGACCTGGCCCACAGCGTGGGCATCAGTGAACCGACCATCGTGCGCTTCTGCCGGGCCATCGGCTGCTCCGGCTTCCAGGACCTCAAGCTCAAGCTGGCGCAGAGCCTTGCCGCCGGGGCCAGCTTCGGCCAGTTCGCGATCCATGAAGACGATTCGGTCGCCGACTACAGCCTGAAGATCTTCGACACCACCCTGCATACCCTGATGGAGGTCCGCGAGAAGCTCGACCCGGTGGCCCTGCAGCAGGCGGTGACCGCCATGTCCCAGGCCCAGCGCGTGGAGTTCTACGGCTTTGGTGCCTCGGGCGCGGTAGCGGCGGATGCCCAGCACAAGTTCTTCCGCTTGCTGCTGACCGCAGCGGCCTATTCCGACCCGCACATGCAAGCGATGTCGGCGGTGACCTTGAAGCCTACCGATGTCGCCATCTGCATTTCCCAGTCCGGTCGTTCCAAGGACCTGCTGATCACCGCCAACCTGGTACGTGAAAGCGGCGCCTCGCTGATCACCCTGTGCCCGAGCCAGACGCCGTTGGCCGAACTGTCCACGGTCAACCTGGCGATCGACGTGCACGAAGACACCGAGATCTACACCCCGCTGACCTCGCGTATCGCCCACCTGGTGGTGATCGACGTGCTGGCCATGGGCGTGGCCATGGCCCGCGGCCCAAGCCTGGTGAACCACCTCAAGAGCGTCAAGCGCAGCTTGCGCAGCCTGCGCCTCTCGCCCAAGTCGGTGAAAGCCCTGGACGACTGAGTCTCTCTGGCCGGTGATGAGGCCTCGGGGTGGTGCATCGCGCTGACGGACGCCTTCGCTGGCAAGCCAGCTCCTACAGAAAGGTAGGCGCTGTGAATGTTCATCGTCCTGTAACCGGCCCGCCGCCAAACCGTAACCGCCGACGTCCATCGTGAAGCTTCCGTACTCGCATTGGGAGACTCGAAATGGCCCGGCCTTACGAAGAGAGCAACAGCGCAGTCAAGACCCGTCGTCAGCAGGAAGACCAGCGCCGCATGGAATTTCGTCGTGCGATCGAACACCGCTTCGAGCTGCGTCAGTTGCAGCAGCAAATCAACGATTACCCCGAGCTGGACGCCGTCAATTACTGGCAGGCGGCGCCCGCAGCTTCCCGTCGAAGCGTTCAACCAAGCCGCTGATCTGCACCCGTTCGCTGCGGATGAATCCCAGGAACGCATGCGCTACCGGTGACAGGCGCTTGGCTTTGGCCTGCACCAGGCACCAGCTGCGCAGCAATGGCAGCTCTTCGACCGGCAACTCGATCAAGCCGCCGGTCGCCAACTCAAGGTTCAGGGCGTGGCGCGTCAACAAGGCCACGCCCAGACCTGCCCGCACGCACTCGCGCTGAGCCTCGGCCGATGACACTTCGAGGATCTGGGTGAAGTGCACGCGCTTCTCCTTGAAATACTCCTCGCACGCCAGGCGTGTGCCTGAACCCTGTTCGCGCAGTACCAGCGTGTAGGGCTCCAGGTCCTGCAGGCGCAGCGGGCCCATGTGGCTCAGGGGGTGCTCCGGCGGGGCCACCGCGACGATCGGGTTGTTGAGGAAGGGCAGGAACTCCAGCTCCATGTCCTGGGGCACCATGGACATGATCACCAGGTCGTCGCGATTGTCCGAGAGCCGGCGGATCACCTGGGAGCGGTTGACCACCGTCAGTTGCAGGTGCACTTCCGGGTGCTGGCGCTTGAAGGCGGCGAACAGGTGCGGCACGAAGTACTTGGCGCTGGATTCGATGGCCAGCTTGAGCTGGCCCTGCAGCGAACCCTGCATGTCGGAGAGCTGCATGTCGAGGTTCTCCAGGCGCCCGAAGATGTCCCGGCTGGCCCGTTGCAGCGCTTCGGCGGCTTCGGTCATGTAGAGCTTCTTGCCCACATAGTCGAACAGAGGCTGGCCGATCAGCTCCTCCAACTGGCGAATCTGCAGGCTGACCGCGGGTTGGGTGAGGGACATTTCATCGGCGGCGCGGCTGTAGGAGCGTAGATCGCAGACTTCATTGAAAATCTGCAACTGACGCAATGTCAGTCTCATCAAGGACTTGCGCATTTCTTGAGGGCTCGCGCCAAGGGCTGGTGGCATGACTATAAGTCTTTACTTATGGCCAACCCAATAATTATTGATTTTTGTTAATCCCTCTGCAGAGCTAGTGTGTCGCTGCGACTGACTTGAAACATTTGGTCACGCGCCGACTCGGTCTAGCGGGTCGTCTGTTTCAACGGCTCAAGGGAACCTCCAAGTGATAAAAAAGATCCTGATCGCCAACCGTGGTGAGATTGCCGTACGAATCGTGCGTGCCTGCGCGGAAATGGGCATCCGTTCGGTAGCGATCTTCTCCGACGCCGATCGCCATGCCTTGCATGTAAAGCGCGCGGATGAGGCCCACAGCATTGGCGCCGAGCCGCTGGCCGGCTACCTGAACCCACGCAAACTGGTGAACCTGGCGGTGGAAACCGGCTGTGATGCGCTGCATCCCGGCTATGGGTTTCTTTCGGAAAACGCCGAACTGGCGGACATCTGCGCCGAACGTGGAATCAAGTTCATTGGCCCGTCGGCGGAAGTGATCCGCCGCATGGGCGACAAGACCGAAGCCCGCCGCAGCATGATCAAGGCGGGCGTGCCGGTGACTCCGGGCACCGAAGGCAACGTGGCCGATATCCACGAAGCCCTGTCCGAAGGCGACCGCATCGGCTACCCGGTGATGCTCAAGGCCACCTCCGGTGGTGGCGGGCGCGGCATCCGTCGTTGCAACAGCCGTGAAGAGCTGGAGCAGGCTTTCCCCCGGGTCATTTCCGAAGCCACCAAGGCCTTCGGTTCGGCGGAAGTGTTCCTGGAAAAGTGCATCGTCAATCCCAAGCACATCGAAGCGCAGATCCTCGGCGACAGTTTTGGCAACGTGGTGCACCTGTTCGAGCGCGACTGCTCGATCCAGCGCCGCAACCAGAAGCTCATCGAGATCGCCCCGAGCCCGCAGCTGACCCCGGAACAGCGCGCCTACATCGGCGACCTGTCGGTGCGCGCAGCCAAGGCCGTGGGCTACGAGAACGCCGGCACCGTGGAGTTCCTGCTCGCCGAGGGCGAGGTGTACTTCATGGAGATGAACACCCGGGTGCAGGTGGAACACACCATCACCGAAGAAATCACCGGCATCGATATCGTCCGCGAGCAGATCCGCATTGCTTCCGGCCTGCCACTCTCGGTGAAACAGGAAGACATCCAGCACCGCGGCTTTGCCCTGCAGTTCCGGATCAATGCCGAGGACCCGAAGAACAACTTCCTGCCCAGCTTCGGCAAGATCACCCGCTACTACGCCCCCGGCGGCCCGGGCGTGCGCACCGACACGGCGATCTACACCGGCTACACCATTCCGCCGTTCTACGACTCCATGTGCTTGAAACTCGTGGTCTGGGCCCTGACCTGGGAAGAAGCGATGGACCGTGGCCTGCGCGCCCTGGACGACATGCGCCTGCAAGGGGTCAAGACCACCGCCGCCTATTACCAGGAAATCCTGCGCAACCCGGAATTCCGCAGCGGTCAGTTCAACACCAGCTTCGTTGAGAGCCACCCGGAACTGACCAACTACTCGATCAAGCGCAAACCCGAAGAGCTGGCCCTGGCCATCGCCGCCGCCATTGCCGCCCACGCAGGCCTGTGAGGAATAAAACAATGTCCAAGAAGATTCATGTAACCGACACCATCCTGCGCGACGCCCACCAATCGCTGCTGGCGACCCGCATGCGCACCGACGACATGCTGCCGATCTGCGACAAGCTCGACAAAGTCGGCTACTGGTCCCTGGAAGTCTGGGGCGGCGCCACCTTCGATGCCTGCGTGCGCTTCCTCAAGGAAGACCCCTGGGAGCGCCTGCGCAAACTGCGCGCCGCGCTGCCCAACACCCGCCTGCAGATGCTCCTGCGCGGCCAGAACCTGCTGGGCTACCGCCATTACAGCGATGACGTGGTCAAGGCCTTCGTGGCCAAGGCGGCGGTCAATGGCATCGACGTGTTCCGCATCTTCGACGCCATGAACGACGTGCGTAACCTGCGGGTCGCCATCGAAGCGGTGAAAGCCGCCGGCAAGCACGCCCAGGGCACCATCGCCTACACCACCAGCCCGGTGCACACCATCGAGGCCTTCGTGGCCCAGGGCAAGCAGATGGAAGCCATGGGCTGCGACTCCATCGCGATCAAGGACATGGCCGGCCTGTTGACCCCTTACGCCACCGGCGAGCTGGTCAAGGCGCTGAAGGCCGAGCTGTCGCTGCCGGTGTTCATCCACTCCCATGACACCGCCGGCCTGGCTGCGATGTGCCAACTCAAGGCCATCGAGAACGGCGCCGACCATATCGACACCGCCATCTCCAGCTTCGCCTGGGGCACCAGCCACCCGGGTACCGAATCCATGGTCGCAGCCCTCAAAGGCAGCGAGTTCGACACCGGCCTGGACCTGGAGCTGCTGCAAGAGATCGGCCTGTACTTCTACGCCGTGCGCAAGAAGTACCACCAGTTCGAAAGCGAATTCACCGCCGTGGACACCCGGGTGCAGGTCAACCAGGTGCCGGGCGGGATGATTTCCAACCTGGCCAACCAGCTCAAAGAGCAGGGCGCCCTGAACCGCATGAACGAAGTGCTGGCCGAGATTCCACGGGTCCGTCACGACCTGGGCTACCCGCCGCTGGTGACCCCGACTTCGCAGATTGTCGGTACCCAGGCGTTCTTCAACGTCCTGGCTGGCGAGCGCTACAAGACCATCACCAACGAAGTGAAGCTCTACCTGCAAGGCGGCTACGGCAAGGCTCCGGGGGAAGTCGACGAGAAACTGCGGCGCCAGGCCATCGGCAGCGAGGAGGTGATCGATGTACGTCCCGCCGACCTGCTGAAGCCGGAAATGACCAAGCTGCGTGGCGAAATCGGCGCCCTGGCGCATTCCGAAGAAGACGTGCTGACCTACGCCATGTTCCCGGACATCGGGCGCAAGTTCCTCGAAGAGCGTGAGGCTGGCACCCTGGTTCCGGAAGTGCTGCTGCCGATTCCTGAAGCGGGCGGCGTGAGCAAGCCGGGCGGTGAAGGCGTGCCCACCGAGTTCGTCATCGACGTCCACGGCGAGACCTACCGCGTCGACATCACCGGCGTCGGGGTCAAGGCCGAAGGCAAGCGTCACTTCTACCTGTCCATCGACGGCATGCCGGAAGAGGTGGTGTTCGAACCTCTCAACGAATTCGTCGGCGGCGGTGGCAGCAAGCGCAAGCAGGCGAGCGCCCCGGGCCATGTCAGCACCACCATGCCGGGCAACATCGTCGATGTGCTGGTCAAGGAAGGCGACACGGTCAAGGCCGGCCAGGCGGTACTGATCACCGAAGCCATGAAGATGGAGACCGAAGTCCAGGCAGCGGTTGCCGGCAAGGTCGTGGCGATCCATGTGGCCAAGGGCGACCGGGTCAACCCGGGCGAGATCCTGATCGAGATCGAAGGCTGAGTTCAGGCCTTCATCTGCAACGCTTTACCTCGGGGAGGCCACGGCCTCCCTTTTTTTGTCCACGATTTGCCTAAGTGCATTTTAGTGCACTTATTGTCTGCAAAAATCGGCTGTATCTGCATTACAATGCATTTCGCAGAGGTAATGACGCACCAAAAGTGCATTAAATTGCAGGTAATGAATGCTACAGCTGACTTTGCAGGTCCATCGCGCCGGGACGTGGAGCGATGCGATGACCCTGATTTTCGAGCATCCCGAGCAGGGTTTCACCAGCCCTTGCCGTCTGGGTTATGAGCAGTCGTACCTGGCAGGCAATCTGGAAGCCTTTGCCACGCCGCTGGCGGGATCGGTGAGTGTGCGTCTGCCGCTGACCTGGGAACTGCTGCGCAGTCCGGGCGCCCCGGCGTTCCTGTATGACATTGCGCCGACGCTCACCATGCAGCGTTTTTTGGCCGAGCGCTCGGTGGGCGTGCGCCCCGCCGGCATTGCCCCCGACTTGTTCCTGCTGGCCCGATCCAGCGCGGCCCCCATGGGCAATCTGCGGATCAAGGAGTCCCTTGCCGCCATGAATGAACGGCCGCTGCTAGGGTTCTCCCGGGCCGAGGTCAGCGCCCGCGACAACCGCTTTCTTGAATACGCCCATGAACAGGGAGCGGCAATGAGCGGTGCCACCGGTGCCGTTGGCGAGGCGACGAAGCTGCTGCTGACCCAGGGGCGTGACGGGTTGCTGTACCCCGATGCGCTGTTGGAAGACAGGTTGGCGGCGTGCCACTGGCAGGTGAAATGCCCGCCAGAGCAGGCGACGCCAAATGACTGCGACATGCTCAGAAGCGAGTTCCACTACTACCGGGCGCTGCAGCAGCTGGGCATCGATACGGTTCCCGCCCAAGGCCTGGCCCTGGAAGAGGAGCGACAGCCGAGCCTGTGGATGCGACGCTTTGATCGTCGCCTGCACGGGCAGGGTGTGGAACGGCTGGCGCTGGAGTCCATCTATTCCCTGGCGGGGTTGCCCGGCCAGAGCCTGGGCATGCGGCACACCAAGGTCCTGGGGCTGCTGGCCGAACTCTGGCGAACCGCCGGGCAGGCCTCGGCGATCCCGGAGCTGGTGGCCGACTACCTGCGTCGGGACCTGCTCAACAAGATCCTTGGCAACTCGGCCAACCATGGGCGCAATACCTGGATCATCCGTCACGAGGGCCAGGTGCAGTTGGCGCCGATCCACGATCTGGCGCCGCGAGTGATGGATGACAAGGGCATTACCCGCAGCACCAAATGGCCCGGCCGGATGGAAGTGGCGGGTGATATCGACTGGCGCCAGGTGTGTGCCAGCCTCAAGCCGCTGATCGATCCCGATGCTGCGCTGACGCGCCTGCGCGAAGATGCCGAACGGCTACGGGCCCTGCCGGACCTGCTGAGTGCCGGGGGCTTGCCCGAGGCCACTCTGAATCACCCGCGCATTTACCTGCGTGACCTGGATCGACGCCTGCAGGAGTGGGGTTTGCGATGACTACGACCCTGGAACAGCGCGGCCTGCTGATCGATAACATCCGCCAGGAACTGGCCGCTGGGCGTTTGTCGGTTGGTGATGCGGTCAAGCGCCTGCGCACTGAAGTCACCGGGTTGCATCAGAGCCAGTTCGCCAGGGTGTGCCGGATTTCCCTGCGTACCCTGATCCATATCGAACACGGCGACGGCAACCCGACCCTCAAGTCGCTGAACGCGGTGTTCAAGCCTTTCGGCCTGCAGATGGGGGTGGTTTCCCTGCGCCCTTGAGCTTCACCCGCGCTGAACGTAACCCTTGCCGTAATGCCTTTCCATCCGCGCCTGGATCAGTTCCAGGCCGATGGACAGCAGCCAGTAGATCAGCGCCGCGGTGCTGAGCATCTCGATGTAGCGGTAGCTGGAACGGCCGTAGGACTGGGCCAGGAACATCACTTCCCAGACCCCCATCACCGAGATCAGCGACGAGTCCTTGAGCATCGAGATGAACTGGTTGGTGGCCGGCGGAATGATGGTGCGCATGGCCTGGGGCAGGGTCACCTGCCAGAAGATCACGCTGTCGCTCATGCCCAGGGCCAGGGCGGCCTGGCGCTGGCCATGGGGCACGCCGAGGATGCCGGCGCGGAAGATCTCGCTGAGGTAGGCGCCGTAGTTCAGCGACAGGGCGATGATCCCGGCGGTAATGGCGCCCGGCACCACCCCCAGTTGTGGCAGGCCGAGGTAGATCAGCAGGATCTGGATCAGCAGCGGAGTGCCGCGAAAGAACGAGGCGTAGAAGCTGGCGATGCCGAACGCCACGGCGCTCGAGGACAGCCGCGCCAGGGCGGTGATGAAGCCCAGCAGCGACGAAGCGACGATGGAGCAGGCGCAGAGGAACAGGGTCAGCGCCGCACCCTGGAGAAAGCCGCTGGGGGACAGGTGCAGACCCAGCAGGTTCGGCAGCTTGTCGAGGATGATCGAGAACTTCAGCTCGAAGCTCAGGAAGAAGCTGGCGAACAGCACCAGCAGGGTCGCCCAGGTCAGGTACAGGCGGCTGCGAAAACCCAGCAGGCGCTTGAGCAGCGGTTCAGCCACCGGTTGGGGTGGCTGAGGCGGTGGCGTGTAGGCAGTCATTGGCTGATATCGGCGCCGATCCATTTCTGCGACAGCTTGCTCAGGGTGCCGTCCTGCTTCAACTGGGCGAAGACTTCACGCACCTTGGCGTCCCACTGGGCATCGCCTTTCTCGATGGCCACCGAGTTGGGCTCGGCGTACAGCGGCTCGCCGGCCAGCTTGAAGCGCGAGTCCTGGGTCAGGCGCGGCTGGGCGGTGACCAGGTTGGTGAGGATCGCATCCAGGCGTACACCCGGGCCCAGGCCGAGGTCCTGGAAGGCCACGTTGTCGGTGTCGTAGGGAGCGATCTGCACATTCTCGAAGGGGTATTGCAGGTGGGTGTCCTCGGCGCCTTCGATCACCAGGTTCTTGTTCAGGTAGCCCTCGTAGCTGGAGGCGGCGGTGAGGCCGACCTTCTTGTCGCTCAGGTCCTGGGCGCCGTGGATCCGTTCATCCTTGGCGTTGACCACGATTACCGCCGGCGAGGCGTAGTACTGCACCGGGAAGTCGAAGACCTCGGCGCGGGCCTTGCTCGGGGTCATGGAGCAGATGCAGATGTCGTAGCGCCCGCTCCAGCGTCCGGCGGCGATCACATCCCAGGACGGGGTTTCCAGGCGCAGCCTGACCCCGAGCTTGTCGGCCACGGCCTTGGCCACGTCGACGTCGAAGCCGTCCAGCTGGTTCTGCTCGTTGAGGAAGGAGAAGGGCGGGTAGCTTTCCATCAGCACCCCGACCAGCTCCTTTTTCTGCTCGATACGTTCCAGGGTGGCGCCGGCGAAGGCTTGGGAGGAGGCGGCGAGAACGGTCAGGCCGAGGGCCAGCAGCGGTTTGAAATTCATCGAAAACCTGACTGAAAAAGAGTTGTTATTAACTGAATGGTGCGTATTAAATAGTTATAAGAACGACTCTGATAGTGAGTTATTTTCATAAGCATATGAGTGAAAAGCATATGGGCGCAGGTAGCACGGTAATTCTGGATGGCGGTATGGGTCGCGAGTTGCAGCGCCGTGGTGCGCCGTTCCGGCAACCCGAGTGGTCGGCACTGGCATTGAGCGAAGACCCCCGGGCGGTGGAGGCGGTGCACGCGGCCTACATCGACAGCGGCGCTGATGTGATCACCAGCAACAGCTACGCGGTGGTGCCTTTCCATATCGGCGAAGAGCGCTTCGCTGCTGAAGGCCAGGCCCTGGCTGCCCTGGCGGGCGAGCTGGCGCGCCGCGCGGTCGAGGCCTCCGGCAAGCCGGTGCGGGTGGCGGGGTCGTTGCCGCCGCTGTTCGGCTCCTATCGTCCGGACCTGTTCGACGCTGCGCGGGTCGAGGAAATCCTCAGCCCGCTGGTCAAGGGCCTGGCGCCTCATGTCGACCTGTGGCTGGCGGAAACCCAGAGCTCGATCGTCGAAGCGCGGGCTATCCACGCCGGCCTGCCCAAGGACGGCAAGCCGTTCTGGCTGTCCTTCACCCTGAAGGACGAAGAGGTCGACGAAGTGCCGCGCCTGCGTTCCGGCGAGACGGTGGCCGAAGCGGCAGCCGTGGCGGCGCAACTGGGGGTGCAGACCCTGCTGTTCAACTGCAGCCAGCCGGAAGTGATTGGGGCTGCGGTGGATGCGGCTCGCGAGACCTTCGAGCGCCTGGGCGTGCAGATCCATATCGGCGTGTACGCCAATGCCTTCCCGCCGCAGCCCGAGGATGCCACCGCCAACGATGGCCTGTGCCCGCTGCGTGAAGACCTGGACCCGCCGGGTTATCTGCAATGGGTGGCGGACTGGCACCAGCGCGGTGCCAGCCATGTGGGCGGGTGCTGCGGCATCGGGCCCGAGCATATTGCGGTGCTGGCGCAGAAGCTCGGTTGAGTCCTTCGCTGGCAAGCCAGCTCCTACAAGGTTCGGGTTCACCGCAATTCCTGTAGGAGCCGGCTTGCCGGCGAAAATCCCGCTTAGCCGCGACACTCCGCCAGCGACTTGAGCTGCCCCGAGCCGCTCTGGTTTTCATCGCTGAGCCACTGCTCGAAGCCCCTGGCGATTGCCGGCCATTCCCCGTCCAGGATCGAGAACCACGCGGTATCGCGGTTCTGTCCCTTGGCCACCATGTGCTGGCGAAACACCCCTTCGAAGCTGAAACCCAAGCGCTGTGCGGCATAGCGCGAGCGCTCATTGGCGTTGTTGCACTTCCACTCCAGCCGCCGGTAACCCAGGGCGAAAGCTTCCTTGGCCAGCAGGTACACCGCTTCCGTGCTCTTTGGCGAACGCTGCATGGGGGAACCGAAGGTCACGTGGCCGATCTCGATGCGGCCCTGGGCCGGGACGATGGACATCAGGCTGATGATGCCCTGGGCCTGGCCGTTGGCGCGGTCGATCACGGTAAAGAAATACGGGTCGCTGGCGGCGGCATGGCCACTGAGCCAGGCATCGAACGCCGCGCGCTCGGGGAAGGGGCCGTAAGGCAGGTAGTTCCACAGCACCGGATCGGCGCCCGGGCCTTGCAGCACCTGGAACAGATCGTCGCCATGGCGCGCCGGGTCGAGCCTTTCCAAACGGATGAAGCGCCCATCAAGCAGGGTGGCCGAGGGGGCGGGAACGCCTTTCCAATCGGCGAGTGAAATCGACATGCAGTGGCTCCTTGGCAACTCAGAGGGGTTTGCGGAACTGGATGAAACCCGGGCGCTCGGCGATGCGCTCATACAACTGGATGGCCGTGGCATTGGTTTCGTGGGTCAGCCAATGCACCTTGGCACAGCCGTCCTGCTTGGCCTGGGCGTAGACGAACTCGATCAGCTGGCGGCCCACGCCGGTCCCGCGTTGGTCCGGGGTCACCAGCAGGTCCTGCAGGTAGCAGGAATTCTCGATGCTCCAGTTGGAGCGATGGTAGATGAAATGCACCAGGCCCACGGCGCGCTCGCCGTCCCAGGCCAGGGCCGCGTGGGTGGGTTCGCGGGGGTCGAGAAAGCGCTGCCAGGTGCTCTGGGTCACGGCGTCCGGCAGTTCGGTTTCGTAGAAGCGCAGGTAGGCCTGCCACAGGGGCAGCCAGGCGCTGTGGTCGGCGGCGGTAACGGGGCGGATCTGGATCTGGCGCATGAAAGCTCCTTTATTGTTCTGGACGAAAACCTAGCTCATCAGTCGGGACAGTTGCTGGTCGCGCAGGTCGGCGCTGGCCGCGAGGCCTTCGCGCACCCCGGCGATATCCTCGGCGCTGCGGTTCTGGCTGAGCTTGCGCTTGCCTTCCAGCCGCTGGATCGGCAAGGCAAAGCCGACGATTGCCCGGAGCATGCCCTCCAGGTAGTCGGCGGGGGCATCTGTCACTTGCCAGGGTTGGGGGCGGCCGGCTTCGTGACGCTCGGTCAGGCCCCCCACCACCTTGAGCAGCCGCTCCGGATCGCTGAATACCTCAGGCTGGCCATAGGCGTGCACTGCCACGTAGTTCCAGGTCGGCACCACTTTGCCGTGCTCGGCCTTGCTTGGATAGAACGAGGGGCTGACGTAGGCATCCTCGCCCGTGAAGATCACCAGCGCCTCGGCGCCAGCGGCCAGTTCGGCGCATTGCGGGTTGGCCTTGGCCAGGTGCCCGTAGAGGGTGCCATTGGCCCCCTGTCCGGGGTCCAGCAGCAGGGGCAGGTGGCTGGCCTGCAGGCCCAGGGCGCCCCAGGTCACCAGGGTCGCCAGGCGGCTGCCCAGGATCAGTTGCTGCAGGCGGGCGAGGTCTTCATCGACGAAAGCGCGGGGTAGGTACATGTAAAAAAAATCCTTGGCGAGTGGCTGCATCCTAGGCAGGCTAATGGTTCGTTGTAAGAGCCATCTCTGGTCTATTTTGTAGGTCCAATTGCCCGGGTGAACCTCGATGAACAGTGCCGTACCCCCGTTGTCCTTCAACCCTGCCGGCATCGAGCTGGACCGCCGCCAGGGCCTCAGTCGCCAGCTGTACCAGGCCTTGCGACAGCGGGTACTGGACGGGCGCCTGGCCAGTGGTACGCGCCTGCCTGCCAGCCGCGACCTGGCCGCCGCCCTGGGGATTTCCCGCAACAGCGTGGTGCGGGCCTATGACCAGCTGTACGCCGAGGGTTTTATCGAAGGGCGGGTCGGTGACGGCACCTATGTGGCGCAATTGCCGGAAACCCGATTGCCGATCAAAAAACTATCCACAAAACTATCCACAGGGTTTTCAACAGGCTTACCCACAGGGTTATCCACAAAACAGGCAGAAATGGCTGGTGATTTATCCAGTAAAGTTATCCACAGCAGCGGCTGGCAGCGCCTGCAAACCCATCATTTGAGTACCCCGCCCAAGGGGCCGCCACGGGCTTTTCGGGTTGGCGTGCCAGCCTTCGATCTGTTCCCGTTCGAGGTCTGGGCCAAGCTGAATGCGGCTTTCTGGCGCAGGCCCGACCTCGGGCAATTGTGCTACGGCGACTCGGCGGGCGATCCGCGGCTGCGCAGCCTGATCGCCGCCTACCTGCGCAGCGCTCGGGGCCTGAACTGCACGGCTGAACAAATTGTGATCACCAGTGGCGCGCAGCAGGGCATCAGCCTTTGTGCACAGCTGCTGGTGGAGCCCGGCGACAAGGTGGCTGTGGAAAACCCCGGCTACCGCGCCGCGGGGCATGCCTTCGCCCTGGCGGGTGCGCAGTTGCAGGGCGTGGCGGTGGACCAGGAGGGCATCGACTGCCGCCAGCTGGAGCAGCTGGACAGCTGCCGCCTGGCCTATGTCACGCCGTCCCACCAGTACCCCACCGGGGTGATCATGAGCCTGGCCCGGCGCCTGGAGCTGCTGGCCTGGGCCGAACGCAGCCAGGGCTGGATCATCGAGGACGACTACGACGGCGAGTACCGCTACAGCGGTGCGCCCCTGGCCCCCCTGGCGGCGTTGGACCGCCAGGGCCGGGTGATCTACGTCGGGACCTTCGGCAAGGTCGCCTTTCCGGCCCTGCGCCTGGGCTACCTGGTGCTGCCGCCGACCCTGGTCCAGGCCTTCGCCCAGCGCCGGGCGGTGGACGTGCGCCATTCCGAGGTCAGTACCCAGGCGGTGATGGCCGAGTTCATGGCCGCCGGGCACTTCCAGCGGCATATCCGGCGCATGCGCCGGGCGGCCCTGAGCCGGCGCAACACCTTGCTGGCGGCCTGGCCGCAGGCGATCGGCGGCGTTGGGCCGCTGCCCGGCGTGGCGGCGGGGCTGCACCTGACGGTGCGGGTCGACAGCCTGGCGCGGGAACAGGAACTGCTGGCCCAGGCCGCCAGTGTGGAGGTCGAGGTCGCCGGCCTGAGCAGCTACTGGCTGCCGCAAACCACCTTGCCCGAGGACCAGCGGGCCGGGCTGGTTCTGGGCTTCGCGGCTGTGCCGGAAGCCGATATACAGGCTGCGGTAAGCCGTTTGCGCCAGGCCTGGCGGGCCTGACGCGGTATACTCGCGAGCATTTCCCGCGCGAGAACCCCCATGAGCCAGACCCTCTCCCTGGCGCCTGAACGCAAGTTCGGCGCCCCGCTGTTCGCCTTGCTGATGCTGGTGGCCGGTGCTCTGTTCCTGCAAGCCCAGGTGGGTGCCCGCCAGGTGCTGCTGTTGCTGCTGGGCGCTGCCCTGGGGCTGACCCTGTACCACGCGGCCTTCGGCTTCACCTCGGCCTGGCGGGTGTTCATCCGCGACCGGCGTGGCGCCGGCCTGCGAGCGCAGATGGTCATGCTGGCCCTGGCGGTGCTGCTGTTCTTCCCCGCGCTGGGGGCGGGCAGCCTGTTCGGCCAGCCGGTGGTGGGGCTGGTGGCGCCGGCCGGCGTCTCGGTGATCTTCGGTGCCTTCATCTTCGGCATCGGCATGCAGTTGGGCGGCGGTTGCGCCTCGGGCACCCTGTTCACCGTTGGCGGCGGCAATGCGCGGATGCTGGTGACCCTGGCGTTCTTCATTTGCGGTTCGCTGATCGCCACCCATCACGTCGACTGGTGGTTTGCGCTGCCGTCGCTGCCGCCAATCTCTATCGTCCAGAGTTTTGGTGTAGGCCCGGCGCTGGGCCTGAGCCTGTGCCTGTTCGCGCTGATCGCGGTGCTCACCCTGACCCTGGAAAAGCGCCGTCATGGCAGCCTTGAAGCTCCGGTCGCCAGCGAGCACCAGGGCTGGCGCCGGCTGCTGCGCGGCCCCTGGCCGCTGGTCTGGGGCGCGGTAGCCCTGGCTCTGCTGAACTTTGCCACCCTGGCCCTGGCGGGGCGCCCATGGGGCATTACCTCGGCGTTCGCCCTGTGGGGCGCCAAGGTCGCCAGCGGGCTGGGGGTGGACGTAGGCAGCTGGGTGTTCTGGCAGGGCGCGGCGAATGCCAAGGCGCTGGCGGCACCGGTGTGGCAGGACATCACCAGCGTCATGGACATCGGCATCGTCCTGGGTGCCTTGCTGGCGGCAGGGCTGGCGGGACGTTTTGCCCCCAACCTGAGAATCCCCACCCGTTCCCTGGTGGCGGCGGTAATCGGCGGCCTGCTGTTGGGCTACGGTTCGCGCCTGGCCTATGGCTGCAACATCGGCGCCTACTTCAGCGGCATCGCCTCCGGCAGCCTGCATGGCTGGCTGTGGCTGGTGGCGGCCTTCATCGGCAACGGCGTGGGCGTGCGCCTGCGGCCCTGGTTCTTCGCCGAGGAACGCAGCCCCCAAGGCCTCACCGGCTGCTAAACGCCACTGTGTAGGAGCCGGCTTGCCGGCGAACAGCGGCGACGCGGTCTATCACCCGCCGCGTCCTCGTCGTTCGCCGCCCACCAGAACACCGCCCGTGTGCTTGCGCCGGATCAGGTCCCGGACTTGATCTTGGTCCAGGCCCGGGTCCGCGCCCGCTCTGCATCACGGGGCAACGGCTGCAGCGTGTACAGGGTGCTCATGGCCGCTTCTGTCGGATACAGGTTGGGGTTGTTGCGGATCGAAGGGTCTACCAGTCCGGTCGCGTCCTTGTTCGGGTTGGGATAACCGACAAAGTCGCTGACCGGGGCAATCACCTGGGGCTGCAGCAGGTAGTTGATGAAGGTGTAGGCATCTTCCGGGTTCTTCGCGCCCTTGGGGATCGCCAGCATGTCGAACCAGATCGGTGCGCCTTCCTTGGGCAGGCGCATGTCCACGGTCACGCCGTTCTTGGCTTCCTTGGCCCGGTTGGCAGCCTGGGAGAAGCTCCCCGAGTAGCCCACCGCCACGCAGATATCGCCATTGGCGATGTCGGCCATGTACTTGGACGAGTGGAAGTAGGTGATGTACGGCCGGATCTTCATCAGCAGCGCTTCAGCCTTCTCGTAGTCCGCCGGTTTCTTGCTGTTGGGGTCCAGGCCCAGGTGCTGCAGGGCCAGGGGCAGGATTTCCGACGGCGAATCCAGCAGGGCCACGCCGCACTGCTTGAGCTTGCTGATGTTCTCTTCCTTGAAGATCAGGTCCCAGCTGTCCACCGGCGCCTTGTCCCCCAGGGCGGCCTTGATCTTGTCCGGGTTGAAGCCGATCAGGATGGTGCCGTACATGTAGGGCACGGCGAACTTGTTGCCCGGGTCGTTGGCCTCGATCAGCTTCATCAGCTTGGGGTCCAGATGGTTCCAGTTGGGCAGCTTGCTGCGGTCCAGGGGCTGGAACACCCCGGCCTCGATCTGCTTGGCCAGGAACACGTTGGACGGCACCACCACGTCATACCCGGAGTTGCCGGTGAGCAGCTTGGCCTCCAGGGCTTCGTTGGTGTCGAAGATGTCGTAGACCAGCTTCACCTGGCTGTTCTGGGCCTTGAAGTCTTCCAGGGCCTTGGGGGTGATGTAGTCGAACCAGTTGTACACCCGCAGGGTGCGTTCTTCGGCGTGGGCGGCGGTTCCCAGCAGGCTGGCGCACAGGGCGGGGATCATTAAGCGTTTGAGTCTTTGCATGATGCGAATCCCTCACTGGGCGCTTTGGAAGCCTTCGAGAACGTTGACGGCGTTGATGCCGATTTCCTCAACCGCATAACCGCCTTCCATGACGAACAGCGTCGGCTTGCCGAGGGCGGCGATGCGCTTGCCCATGGCCAGGTAATCCGGGCTGTCGAGTTTGAATTGCGAGATCGGGTCGTCCTTGAAGGTGTCCACGCCCAGGGACACCACGATGATGTCGGCGTCATAGCTGTGGATCTCGTTGCAGGCCTGCTCCAGGGCCGCGCTCCACGCATCCCAGCCGCTGCCGGCGGCCAGCGGGTAGTTGAAGTTGAAGCCTTCCCCGGCGCCTTCGCCGCATTCGTCGGCATAGCCCAGGAAGAACGGGAACTCGGCTTCCGGGTGGCCGTGGATCGAGGTGAAGAGCACGTCGCTGCGCTCATAGAAGATCGACTGGGTACCGTTGCCGTGGTGGTAGTCGACGTCGAGGATCGCGACCTTCCTGTGACCCTGATCGAGGAACGCCTGGGCAGCGATGGCGGCGTTGTTCAGGTAGCAGTAGCCGCCCATCAGGTCGCCGGCGGCGTGGTGTCCCGGTGGCCGGCACAGGGCGAAGGCACTGTGGGCGCCATTCTGGATATGGGCCTGGGCGGTCAGCGCCACCTGCGCCGCGCTATAGGCCGCCTGCCAGGTGCCGGCGGTGATCGGCGCGCCGCCGTCGAAGCTGTAGTAGCCGAGCTGGCCGTGGAGGCTGGTGGGAATCACGCTGCGCAGGGTACGCGCCGGCCAGGTGTAGGGCAGCAGGTCGCCGTCGATGCCCTGTGCCGCCCAGCGCGCCCAGGCGCCCTTGAAGAAGTCCAGGTAGGCCCGGCTGTGGATGCGCTCGATGGGCTCCAGGCCGAAATCCTTGGGTGCCTCTACCGGCCCCAGGTTTTGATGTTTCACCCGATCCAGCACGTGGTCGGCCCGGGAAGGCATTTCGAAGCAGGGCATCAGTTGCCCGTCGATGAGTTCGCAACGGCCGTGGTGCAGGTGGTGATCGTCCGAGTAGATCGTCAGCATTTTCTTGTTCTCCGCAGGCTGATTCGGTGGATCACAGTCTTGCGGGGCGCGGGGTTTGGGAGAACGGCAGGAGCGGCCAAAAGGGGATTGATGTGGCCAAAGTGTTTGACCGAAATTCGCCCCTTAAAGAGGCATGGCGCCCCGTTGCGGGGCGCCATCCGGTTTCAGCTGGCAGGCGGGGTAGGGGCGTAGCGCTGCAGGACCTTGAGCATGTCCTCGCGTTTTTTCCGGGCAATGGCTTCCAGCAATATTGCGTAGCCCTTTTTCTCGCAGTGCTGGCCGACATTCGGGTCGGCGCCTTTCTCCAGCAGCAGAGTGAACATCTCCAGGGTGTCCTGCTGGCTGACGGAGGGCGACTGGGCGTCGGCGGAGGTCTTGTCGGCGACCAGGGTCAGCAGGCTTTCGCCGACGGGCTGGTTGTTGCAAACGGCACGGCCGTAGCTCAGGTTGAGGTTGGCGCCGGCCGCTATCAACTGCTTCATGGCCACGTAGTTGTTGCCCGAGAAGGCCCGGTACAGTGCGGTTTCGCCGTCATTCTTGTTGCGCAGGTCGAGGTTCTGCGGGTACTGCAGCAGCCAGCTGAAGCCTTGCAGGCTGCGCTTGTTCTCGGCCATCTGCATCAGTGGCGTCACGCCCTGGCTGTCGGGTTCGTCGATGGCCACGCCAGCCTCGATGAGGAACTTCAGGCGCCCGCCCTGGCTCAGGTCGGGGCTGTCGCCCAGGTCGCGGCGCATGGCCAGGGTCGCCAGGGTGGTCCAGTTGTACAGGCCGCTGGTGTGGGCGCCGTGCTCCAGCAGCAGCCGGGCGATGTCCAGGTGCGGTGCGTCCAGGGCGTGCAACAAGGCGCTGCGGCCATCGTCGGCCATGACCTCGCCGCTGATGCCACTGGCCAGCAGGCGCTGCACTTCGCTCAGGTCGCCGGCATCCGCGGCGGCCACCAGCGGCCAGAAGGCCTGGCAGTCCCGGGGGTTGGCGGCGTTCAGGCCCAAGCGCTGCAGCACCCGGGGTGGGATGCTCATCTGGCGCTTCAGGCGCAGGCCGCAATACACCCGGTAGCCCTCGATGGCCCGGCCCTGGTGGATGTTGTCCTGCGTGCGTTGTTGGTAGATCGCCCAGTCCAGGTCCGCCAGGTTGAGGTAGGTCGGCATGCGCCCCGGGTCGCGGTGCAGCACCTCTTTGAGCCAGGGGCGGGCGGTTTGCAGCTGCCCGGCTTCGCTGGTCCAGTAGGCGATGTCGTTGAGCAGGCCGGCGTATTCACGGCGCTCGGTGGCGATGCTGCGAAAGTCATGGGTGACGAAGAAGTCTTCCACTTCGCGGATGCCCGGCAGTTTGTCCTTGGCCGTGCGCAGTTGTTCGTGCAGCGCGCGGAACTCTTTCCACAGGCTGTCCGGGGTCGAGGCTGGCGCAGGCACAAAGGCATTGACGGTGATCGGCCCGCTGCCTTGGGTGAAGGGGCGGAACCACGGCGGGAATGTCTCCAGGGCCTGCAACCACTGCCGCGCGGTTTCCTCGCTGATGGGTTGCAACGGGGTGAATTCCATCTGGCCAAGGTCCTGGCGGTGACTGATGGCCAGCAGCGGGTGTTGCGGATCGCGCTGGTCGATCAGCAGGTAGCGCCCGCTAAGTTGCCACTCGGATGGCTCCTTGCACTGGAAGCTCAGGGGCGTCAGGGTGATGCCGGGGGCCAGGCTGTTGCTCGTGGGCCAGATGTCGCTGACCTGGATGTCATCGCCCGGGCTCACACAGGCCCGCAGCTCTTCAGGGCTGAACAGGGCCATCGGCGGCGACTTGTAGACCCGCTGCCGGTACTGCAGGTCTTGATAGCCATTGAAGTAGAACAGCCCGCGGTACTGGCTCAGGACAATCCGCAGCGGCATTCGCGCCAAGCCCGGCAGGGGGAAAGGCTTGAGCTCCAGGGTGGCGGTTTCCGGGGAGTCGAGGACGAAGTTGCGGCGCATTCCCGACCATTTGAACCAGGCCAGGTCCACATCGAAGGCCTGGGCCACGGGGGCGGCAACCAGCAGTGCCAGCGCCAGGCCAAGCCCGCGAATGCCGTTGCGCCGGGCGATGGCGGTCAATAGGTTCACGTGTGCAGTCCCTTGCCGGTAGAAAGCCCGGCAATGTAATGCAATCGGCGCCGTTGTGCCGGGCTTTGTTTCTGGAGCGAAGCGGGCTCGGCGCCACGCCTCACAGACGAAACGCCGTCGCCGGCGGTGGCGGCGCAAAGCCTTGCAGCACCTTGAGCATGTCGTCGCGCTTGCGCCGGGCCATGATCTCCAGCAGCCAGGTGTAGCCGTTGTTCTTGCAGTAGCGGCCGACGTTGGGGTCGGCGCCACGTTGTAGCAGCAGGGTGAACATGTCCAGGCTCTCTTGCTGGCTGACCCAGGGATTGATGACCTCGGGCGAGCCCTGTTCGGCGACGATCATCAGCAGGCTTTGGCGAATCGGCTGCTGTGCGCAGAAATCGCGGCCGTAGCTCAGGTTGAGGTTGGCACCGGCCTCTATCAGTTCTCTGGCAGCGGCGTAGTTGCCGCCCCTGAGCGCCAGAAACAGTGCGGTTTCGCCGTCTGGCCCGCTGCGCTTGTCGAGGTCTTGCGGGTGTTGCAGCAACCAGTTGAAGCGCTCGATGTCGTCGCGTTCCTTGGCCATTTGCTGAAGTGCAGTGCCGCCCTGGGCATCCTGCTCATCGATCGCGGCACCGGCCTGCAACAGGAACCCAAGGCGCTTGGCCTGGCTCAGGTCCGGGTTGTCCTTGAGGTCGCGGCGCATGGCCAGGACCACCTGGGTGCGGCCGTTGTATTGGCCCTGGGGGCGGGCGCCATGGGCCAGCAACAGCCGGGCAATGTCGAGGTCGGGTTTGTCCAGCGCGTGCAACAGCGCCGGGCGCCCATCGGCGGCGATGACGTCGCCGCGCAGGCCATTGTGCAGCAGACGCCGGACTTCGGCCTGGTCACCCTGGTCCACTGCCGTCACCAGTGGCCAGGAGCTCTGGCAGGCCTGCTCGCTGGCAACCTCCAGGCCCAGACGTTGGCTAACCCTGGCGGGCACCCCGAGCTGGCGTTGCAGACGCAGCCCGCAGTACAGCCGATAGTTTTCCATGGCCCGGCCCAGGTGCCGGGTGTCCGCTGGCTCCTGTTCGTACAGGCGCCAGTCCAGGTCCGCCAGATTGAGGTAGGTAGGCATGCGGTTGGGGTCGCGGCTCAGTACATAGGCCAGCCAGGGCCGGGCGCTCTGCAACTGGCCGGCCTCGGTGGCCCAATAGGCGATGTCGTTGAGCAGGCCCGGGTAGGTACTGCGCTCGGGGGCGATAGCGCGAAAGTCATGGCGGGTGAAGAAGACTTGCACCCGGGATATGCCCGGAGCCTTGTCCTTGGCGTCGCGCAATTGCGCGTGCAGTTGGCGAAATTCTGTCCAGACCTGCTCCGCGCTGGGCGGCAGCGCATAGGGCTTGACGCTGAGCTGGCCGCTGCTGGCGTCAAAGGGCTCCAGCAACTTTGGATATTTCTGCAGGGCTTGTAGCCATTGCTGCTGGACCTCGGCGCTGATGGGTTGCTGCGGGGTGAAGTCGATCCGTGCCTCGCCCTGGCGCTGACCGATGGCCAGCAACGGCCGCTGGGGATCGCGGCTGTCCACCAGCAGATAGCGATTGCTCAACTCCCAGCCTGGGCTCTGGCAGTCGAAACTCAGTTTGGTCAGGCTCAGGGCGGCTTCCAGCTGCTTGCTCGACGGCCAGTTGTCCGAGGCCCCAACGGGTTGCTGCTCGGGCACGCAGGCCTGTAGTTCCTGGGCGTTGAACAGCGGCAGGGGCGGCGACTTGTAGACCCGCTGCCGGTACTGCCCATCCGCATAGCCGTTGAGATAGAACAGGCCGTGGTATTGGCTGAGGATCACTCGGGCTGGCGCTTGGGCCAGCCCGGGCAGGGGGAAGGGTTCGAGTTGCAGCGTGGCGGTTTCCGGATCGTCCAGGAGGATGCCGTTCTGCATCTCCCACCAGCGGATCTTCGACAGGTCGAACGCCTGGGCGACAGGGACGCCAGCCAGCAGCACCAGTGCCAGGCAAAGCCTGCGAATGCCGATGGCGTGTGTGAATAGGTTCAAGCGTGCAGTCCCTTGCCGGTAGAAAGGTCGGCAATGTAATGCAATCGCCAGCGTTGTGCCGGGGTTTTTGTCAGGGCCGGAACTGGCTCGGCGCCACGCCGCTCCAGCGGATGAAAGCATGGCGAAAGCTCGCGGTTTCGCTGAAGCCCAGGGCCTCGGCGATGCGGTAGATGGGCATCTGGTCTTCGCAGAGCATCTGCTTGGCGCGCTCGAAGCGCAGCTCGTCCAGCAGTTCCTGATAGCTGCACCCCAGGTCCCGCAGGTGGCGGCGCAGGGTCCGGGCCGAGCAGTTCATCTGTTCCGCCAGCCCTTCCAGGCCCGGTGCGGCGTCCAGCTGCGCCGCCAGCAACTGGCGGATGCGCCCCAGCCAGGCCTGGCGCCCGGTGAACTCGGTGTTCTGCTTGCGGCAGCGTTCGGCCATGGCCTGGTGGGTGATCACGTCCGCCAGGGGCAGGGGTTGGTCCAGCCAGCGCTGGTCGAAGGCGAAGGCGTTGCTGCTGGCGTTGAATTGCAGCGGGCAGTCGAAAGGCTCGCGGTAGCGTTGCTGATAGTCCGGGGCCGGGTAGTCGAAGCGTGCGCCCAGTAGCGGCAGGGCGTGGCCCAGCAGGTCGTCGCAGATGACCTTCAGCGATACCAGGCAGAACTCGGTATTGAACGCGGCCAGGGCCGGGCTTTCGCGGTAGTCGGCGGCGGTCAGCCAGATGCGCGAACCGTCGGTTTCCAGGCTCAGTTCGAAAAGTGTTCCCATCAGCGCCGGATAGCGCAGCGCCAGGCGCAAAGCGTCACCTAAGGTGGCACTGGTGAGCAGGGCATAGCCGAGCATGCCGTAGGAGGAAACGTGCATGCGCCGGCCCAGTTCCAGGCCGATGTCCCGTTGCAAGGCCACGGCGTTGGCGCACACCAGCATTTCCTGGTTGGTGGTGATGCGAGTGTCGGCGCGGCTCAGGTCGGCGGGGTTTATACCGCTGCCGGCCAACAGCGCGCCGCCGGCCTGGCCCTGGTCCTTGAAGGTATTGAGGATCAGGGAAACCGCATTGAGGGTGGTGAGGTGCGAGTGCAGCATGCGCAGATTCCAGCCTGGGAAAGACCCTTAACCGGAGCAAGTTGCATGCCGCCCGCGATCAGGCCTGCGGTTTGCCGGCCAGCGACATGCGGCATTCCCGGCGTTGTGTGGCTAGTGACTTGGCGCATCGATTGGTGCAACCTGCCTGCCATTCACCGCCTGAGGTGGCGGTGCAGCAACCCCGATAAAGGACTATGTATGACCCTCATTCCTGCGCGTTCCCTGCTTCTGGTGTCCGGCTTGCTCCTGAGTTCGCTGTGCCTGGCCGAGGCTGAGCCAGGCAGCGAAAGCACCATCAAGGACTCTGCCAAGTCAGCCGTCTCGTCAGCCATCTCGGCAGGCAAGAACCTCTTGGGCGGCGTCAGCGAAGGT
The DNA here is from genome assembly GCF_900103205.1 of Pseudomonas sp. NFPP12. Taxonomy (NCBI): domain Bacteria; kingdom Pseudomonadati; phylum Pseudomonadota; class Gammaproteobacteria; order Pseudomonadales; family Pseudomonadaceae; genus Pseudomonas; species Pseudomonas sp. NFPP12. Next base: position 579,341 of record NZ_FMWW01000005.1, on the reverse strand, counting down.
GTGCTCGATGGTCGCCAATCGGCGCAAGGCGTCGACGGTGCGTCGATCATTTCCTCCCGTGAGCAAATGAAAGGCCGCGTTGAGGTCCAGGTATTGAAGACCGAAGCCGTCGGCGACAGCTTCAACGTCACCCTGGGTTTCAAGAACAGCAGCGACAGCCAGTTGCGGCTGATCAACCTCAAGCAGACCGGCGCCCTGCTGGCGATCGACCAGGACGGTTACGCCAACAACCTGACTGTCAGCCTCGACAACCCGGACGAAGTCACCATCCCGGCCAAGGCAGCAGTGCGGCAGAAGTTCGTGTTTGAAGGGCCGATCGAGAGCTCGAGTTCGGTGCGGGTCTGGGGCCAGGATTACTCGGTCAAAAAGTAACCTGACAGCCACCCCTTGCTCGTCGTCGAGCCGGCAGCTACCGCAGTAGCCACCGGCTCCCGAGCGCGAGCTTCAGCTCAACTCGCCACACAGATCGAGTTCGACCAGGCGCCGCACTTCGGCGCTTTCCAGCCCGGCACCGAGCAGCGCATTGAGCTTGCCGAACGCCGCTTCGCGAGTCATGCCGCCACCGGACAGCACGCCCACGCCGCGCAGGCGGCTGCCGGCTTCGTAGATGTCCAGCTCGACGCCGCCTTCATGGCACTGGGTCACCGCCACCACCACGATGCCTTGCTGCTGTGCGCGCTTGAGACTGGCCAGGAACGCCGGGTTGTCGCTGGGCCCGGTGCCACTGCCGAAGCATTCCAGGACCAGGGCCTGGATGCCGCTGTCGAGCACACCGTCCAGCAGCTCGGCGCCGATGCCGGGGAACAGGGGCAGCACGCCGACCTTGGCCAGTTGCCTGGCTTGGCGGTAATCCAGCCCGGCGGGAATCGCCTCGGCCCTGGCGCCGCCGCCATTGCGCTTCAGGGCGGCGAACGGGTGACGGCCGAAGCTGCGGATTTTCGCGCAGCGGGTCGGTGCCAGCAGCTCGCCGTGGAAGTACAGGTGCACCCCCGGGGCCAGGCCCTGGCCCAGGGCTGACAGGGCGCCGCTGAGGTTTTCCCAGGCATCGCTGTCGGACACGCCGGCCGGCAGCATCGAGCCGGTGAACACCACGGGCGCCGGCAGGCCCAGCAACTGGAAGCTCATGGCGGCGGCGCTGTAGGCCAGGGTATCGGTGCCATGGAGGATCAGCACGCTGTCGCAGCCCTGGTCCACGGCTTCGACCACCGCTTCACGCAGGCGCTGCCAGTAGTCGGGGGTCATGTTGGCGCTGTCGATCAGCGGCGCCATCTCGCGAAAGCGCCAGGCCGGCAGCACCAGCCCGGGCTGGCTGTCGAGGTAGGCGCGCATGCGCACGTCGAAACCCGAGGCCGGGGCCAGGCCGTCGGCGCTGGCCTGCATGCCGATGGTGCCGCCGGTGTAGAGCACCATGACGTGCTGGGCGCCAGGGTAGGTCGAAGGGGTCATGGGATTCTCCGAAACGGTGAGTACCTGTGGGAGCGGGCAAGCCCGCTCGCACATTTATCGCACTGTAACCGACGGGTGCAGAGGATGCGCCCGTCGTTCACCCGTCAGCGTTGCGCTGCGGGCACGCCTTGCGGCTCGGCCTCGGCGGTGGCCGAGGGTTCGGCGGGCCAGGCCTTCAGGTCCAGGTCCAGATCGGCGAACTTGCGCGAGTCGAACACCGGCTGGGCGACGCCGGCGCGGCGCTGCTCGTCGTAGTCGCGCATCACCCGCAGGCCGACCTTGAACAGCATGGCCAGGGCCACCAGGTTGACGAAGGCCAGGCAGGTCATGGTGATGTCGGCGAAGGCGAACACGGTCGAAAGGTCCTGCATCGAACCCCATACCACCAGCGCCAGCACCAGGCCGCGGAACAGCATCAGCACGGTGCGGTTGCGGGTGAGGAACTGCAGGCTGTTCTCGCCCAGGTAGTAGTTGTAGAGGATGCAGGTGAAGACGAACAGCGACAGCGCGACGCTGACGAACAGGCGACCCCAGTCACCGACCACGGCGGCCAGCGAGTTCTGGGTCAGAACAATGCCGTCGCCTTCGAAGCCCGGGGTGTAGAAGCCCGACAGCAGGATCAGCAGCGCGGTGCAGGTGCAGATCACGAAGGTGTCGAGGAACACGCTGAAGGCCTGGACCACGCCCTGGGCGCCCGGGTGCTTCACGGCGGCCACGGCAGCGACGTTGGGCGCACTGCCCAGGCCCGCTTCGTTGGCGAACACGCCACGCTTCACGCCCATGACGATGGCGCTGCCGAGCAGGCCGCCGAAGGCCGGGTCGAGGCCGAAGGCGCTCTTGATGATGGTCTCCAGCATGGCCGGCACTTGTTCGATCTGGGTGCCGATCACGTACAGGGTCACGGCGATATAGGCCAGGGTCTTGATCGGGACCAGCAGGTCGGACACTGCGGCGATGCGCTTGATGCCGCCGATGAAGGTGATGGCCAGCAGCACCGCCAGGACGATGCCGGTGTGGCTTGGGTCGAAGGCAAAGGCGTCCTGCAGCGAGTGCGTCACGGTGTAGGACTGCAGGCCGATGAAGGCGAAGCCGTAGGTGACCAGCAGCAGGATGGAGAACACCACCGCCATGCCTTTGCGCTTCAGGCCGTGCTCGATGTAGTAGGCCGGGCCGCCGCGGTACAGGCCGTCGCCGTCGGCGCGTTTGTAGACCTGGGCCAGGGTGCATTCGAAGAAGCTGCTGGACATGCCGACCAGTGCGGTCACCCACATCCAGAACACCGCGCCCGGGCCACCCAGGGTCACGGCGATGCCGACGCCTGCAATGTTGCCCGCGCCGACCCGGCCGGCGAGGCTGAGCATCAACGCCTGGAACGAGCTGAGCTGGCCGCCGCTGCTTTTCAGGCTGTCGCGGAACACCGCGAACATGTGGAGGAAGTGGCGCAATTGAACGAAACGCGAGCGGATCGTGAAGTAGCTGCCGAGCCCGACAATGAGCACGATCAGCACTTTCCCTGAGAGGAAGTCGTTGATGACTTCGAGCATGGATTATTCCTCGCTGTTTTTTGTGTAGGCAAAAGCAGAGCAGACGGAAACATTCTGTTACACCGCTGATTGCACGCACGGCAAAGCGGTGGGGCGATTGTTCGTCCCGGTTCTCTATTCGCGGGTTGTTATTAGTTCGGGTTTCCCGTGGGTTTGAGCCTCGTTACCGACGGCTGTCCACGTGAAGAGGGGGCGCACTATACCGGTGCGCGGGCTCGCCGTCTGCATGTAGCGCGTCGAGCCGAGGAACGGCAGGCTGTACGGGGGGCTGAATCGGTTCTTGTCGCGCCCCGCAAAACCCCGCGAACAGGGGCCCCAAGGGGCCCGCATCATCCTCGCGATACTGTTGCCAACCGTAGGAGCTGGCTTGCCAGCGAAGGGGCCCGTTTGAGCGGCGCCGGTCTTGAGGGCCTGTTCGCCGGCAAGCCGGCTCCTACGGGATTACAGCCAGAATTCCTCTCGGCGTTCTTGGAAGTCCTTCAGTTCACCTTGTTCCAGTAATTGCCGAATCCACGGCCCCAGCAGATCCAGCGAGCTGTCCAGAGGGGTGGGCCGGTGCCAGCGCAGCGGCACCCGGGCAAAGCGCTGCTGGTTGGCGCTGACTTTTTCCAGGATCTGCCGGTCCTGCTTGAGGATCACCTTGAACAAGGGTTGCAGCACAGCGCGCTTGAGCCAACCCGGCAGGCGCCCGCGGGCCGTGGCGATGCGGGCGAACAGGCGCAGTTCGCCCTCGGCGGCCGGGCTGAGCCAGGCGCTGACCAGCAGGTTGAGCCGGCCCTGACGGTCGCGGTATTCGATTTCCGCCAGCCCCGGCAGGCGAAAGCGCCCCATGCTGAGACCGCGTTCGCCTTCGAACAGCCGCGATATCAGCCCGGATTGGGTGCCTTCTTCGCTGTACTGCGCTTCAACCCCGTCTTCGAGCTGATGCACCCAGGCACGAATCCGCTGGCGCTGGCGATCGTGGCGAATCCAGCCGGCATGCACGAAATGGGTGTGGAAACCGTCGAGGAAGTTCTCCGCAGCGTCCTGCAAGCTGCACTGCACCCGGTCGCTGATCCAGAACACATCCAGGGCCTGGGCCTGCTCGGCGGCGGCCACCGGCGGGGCATTCGGCCGCTCGCTGGCGAGGCTGGCCCACACCAGCCCCTGGGCTTCGCAGCTGTGCAGGGGTTGTAGCAAGGGCTGGCTGCACCGCTGCTGCTCCTGGCCGGGCAGCTGAGTGCAACGGCCCTGGGGGTCGAAGCGCCAGCCGTGGTAGGGGCACTGGAGCTGCCCGTCGCGCACCCGCCCGGCGCTCAGTGGCGCAAAGCGGTGGGGGCAGCGGTCCGGCAGCACGGCGGCGGCGCCGTCGGCATCGCGAAACAGCACCAGCGGTACGCCGTGCAGAGTGCAGGCCAGAGGTTGGCGTTGCAGCTGCCGGCTCAGGGCGACGGGCCACCAGCCCGCGTGACTGTTCACAGTTTGAGCTTCCTCATCAGCGGTACGCCGATTCGTTGCAGCAGCAGGCCCATCAGTTGCCACACCAGGCGCCGCGACCAGGGCAGGTGGGCGACGTGGATCAGGCTGTATTCGATTTCGGGCTGGCCGCCGCGCAGGCGCTTGAAGGCGGCGGCGCCGGAGCTGAAGTTGAGCACCTGACGGCGGTTTACCGCCTCTTGCAGGCACAGCCTGGTCAGTTGCCGGTACAGGCCGGTGCGCTGGGGCAGGGCGGTGTCGTAGCCGACGATGGGGGTGCTGATCAGCGCGCTGTTGGCGAACCAGCCCAAGGCGCCGTCAATGCGCCCTTCGGCGTTGCGCAGGGCGCGCACCTGCAGCCAGCCTTCGGCCTGCCCGCGTTGCAGCCAGTGGGCGCTGTAGTGGGGGTTCAGGCGGCTGTATTTGTCCAGGTAGAGCAGGTTGTACAGCTGCTCGATGCGCTGGAAGTCGGCCTCGCTCAGCTCGCTGCCGGGCACCACCGTATACGGGCTGCGGCGCAGCAGGGTGGCGTCCAGGCGGGTGTTGTGGTGGCGCAGGAAGGCTGAATTTTCGCCCTCGCGGCCGTCGAACAGGTACACCTGACGGCTGGGAATCGCCAGGTAGCCCAGGGCTTGCAGGCGCTTGCGCAGTGCGAGGTTGCTGAAGTCGTTGAGCGAGCGAAAGCCAAAGCCGTGGTCGGGAAACTGCCGGCGCAGCAGTTCGGTGATCGCCGGCAAATCCGAACCATCCCAGTCGGCCGGGTAGAGGTTGGTCGACAGCAGCCAGTTATTGATCTGCACCAAACGGTCGACCTTGGCCGCGCTCAGGAGCCGGTCCACGCCCTGGGTCAGCAGCCTCAAGGGCCACGCCAGCCAGGGCCGTTTCAGGCGCTGCAGTTCTTCCCGGGCATAGCCGCTGTAGGCGGTTTGCGGCGAGACCACGTAGCAGTTATCCACAGGGTCGTGGCCGTGGTTGACGCTCACCGGGAACTGCTGGCGGCCGGTGTCCAGCAGGGCCAGGGCGGTGCTGACGTTGCCGATCAGCGCGCCGCCGGCGCAGGTGCGCACGTACTGCCGGGCGTGGCTGTCGCCGGCGCTCGGGGGCTCAAGGGCCAGTTGCTCGGGCAGCAACAGCTTCATGGGCGCGGCGCTCCCAGGGGTTGGCCGTTCCACTCGATATCGGCGGTGGAGGCGGCCAGCAGCCCGCAACGGCGGGTCAGGGCGCGGCCGATGATCTCGCTCAGGCTCAGCAACTGGGCGGTCAGCGGGCCGCGATCGCCGTCCTGGACGATCACGTCCCGGGCTTGTTGGTAGTCGTGCCAGAACGTGCGGCTCAAGGCCCGTTGCGGCGCCGCCAGAAGCAGCATGGCCAGGGCGATCATCCGGGGTTCCAGGGTCGCCTCCAGCGCTGCGTCGGCTTCGCTGCCCAGCGCCGCTACCAACTGCACGCGCTGGTCGTCGAACAGGTGCACGCCGCTAGTGGCCCTGGGGTTGCACTCCAGGACATGGAAGCGGCCCTGCTGGTCTTCGATGAAGTCGAAACCCACCTGCCCGGTGTAGCCGGTGGCCTGGCCGAACTGTTCCAGAAACGCACGGATCGGCGCCGGAGCGCAGCTATGGAAGTAGATCCCCGAGCCGCGCCCGACCCGGTAGCGCGGCTGATAGCTGCTGTGGGCGCGCAACTGGCCGTCCACCAGCACACTGAAGCTGCAGTACTCCTGGCCGGGGACAAACTGCTGGGCCACCCAGGGCGCCTCGGCGCTGGGCCGGACTTTTGCCAGATGCGCCGGGCTCGGGCGGATCAGGGTCTGGGAAGCGAAGCGCGAATAGGCCGGCTTGAACACCAGGGCGTCGTGCTCCGCCGCCAGCGCCTGCACCGCAGCCAGGTCATACAGCGCCCGGGTCGGCGGCGCGGCCACGTCCCAGCCCTGGGTCATGGCAGCAAAATCGCCCTTGTGATGCAGGCGGTGCAGCAGCTCGAAGTCGCTGGTGAACACCCGACACAAAGGCCGCAGGCGCTCCAGGCCGTGGGCCAGGTAGAACACCTCTTCGCAGGTGGGCAGCAGCAGGTCGATGGCCTGTTGGCGGATGACCCCGGCCAGGGCTTCGATCCAGGCATCCGGGTCGTGGCGCGGCTCCGGCAGGCGCACGAAGTGCTCGGCGGCGCGGCTGAAGCGACTCAGGGGTTGGGCCAGGGAGTCGGCCACGGTCACCGTCCAGCCGGCTTGGCCAAAGGCCCGGGCCCACTCCAGGCAGGCCGGGGCCCGGGCGCCGAGAATCAATACACGCATGGCAGTCCCTCGGGTAGTTGCAGCATCAGCAGGCGGCGTCTTTTTGTTTGTGGCGGTGGTGCCTGCCAGTGGCCGAAGCTCAGCTGCGGCGCCTGCAGCGCTTGTTGCGCGCAGAGTTCGGCCAGGGCTTCGCTCAAGCGCTGGCACAGCCCGTGGTAGTCGCCCGAGGTACGCAGGTTGGCCTGCCAGAGCAGCCCGCGCTGGTGAATCTGGTACTCCTCCAGTTCCGCCCCGAGCATCAGCAGGGCCCGGCGCAATACGTCAGGGTAGAGCGGTGCCAGCTGCTGGCCGTCGAGCCGGGGCAGCCAGAGGATCTCGTCGGCGCGGCCTTCCACGGCGGCGATGGCCCGCTCCGCACGGCCACAGGGGCAGGGCGCGCTGGCCACCCGCAGGATGTCGTTGAGGCGATAACGCACGATCAGCTGCGTACGCCGGGAAAAGTCGGTGATGATCGGCTGGAAGCGCGTGCGCTCAGGGTCCAGCCATTGCGGCTCGATGTGCAGGTGGCTTTCATTCAGGTGCAGGGTGCCGGCCTCGCAGGTGTAGCCGAGAAAGCCTTCACTGGCCTGATAGATCTGCTGCGGCTTGCGCCCGAAGGCTTGCTGGACCAGCTCGGCGTCGGTGCTTTCCAGCACTTCGGCCACCGACAGGATGTGCCGTGGGCGGATCGTCAGCTGCCCGGCCAGGGCCGCCTGGGCCAGCCCCCGCAGCACCGTGGCCGGGGCCACCAGCACGTCCGGATGCTGCTGGTTGAGGCGTTGCAGGGACGCGGCCAGGCCCAGGGTCAGGTCATGAAAGGCGAAGTCGATACGGCGGCTGGCCAGGGTGGTGTACAGGCGGCTATTGGCCCGGAGGAAGAAGGCGATCCGCAGCGGCGCCAGCCAGGGGCACAGCAGCCGCGGCAGCAGCGCCCGGGGCAGGGTGCGCGCCAGCAGGATGCCGGCCCAGCGTTGGCGTTCCACGCTGCTGACCAGGAACACCCCCTGAGCCCCCGAGGTGCCGCTGGACAGGCCCACGGTGATGTCCCCCAGGGTCGGACTGAAGTCCCGGGAACGCTCCGCCTGCAGGGCCACCGGCAACACTTGTTCCAGGCCCAGGGCGCGGGTGTTGAAGGCAGCGAACTCGCTCATCAGGGTGGCTTTGTCCATGAGCGGCAAGCTGTGCAGGTCGCTGTTGCCCAGCCCCGCAAAGCGCTGGCCACGGGGCAGGACTTTGGCCATGAAGTGCCGCAGGCGCCGGGCCTGCCAGGCTTCCAGCCGCTCACGGCGGCGAAAGCGCAGGGCGTAGCGGCTGAACACGAAGGCGCCAATACTGCGCAGGGTACCCAGCAGGCGCTCACTGTTCATTGGCGAACGCCTCCCAGGCCTGGGTGCAATGGGACGGCAGCACCGCCACCGCCGGTTCGCGGCGAATCAGCTGGCCCAGGCCGCTGTAGGTGCGCACGTATTGCTGACGGTCGGCGCTGGCAAACCACAGTGCCGGTGCAGCGGGCAGGCGCTCGGCGCGGCAGGCCGGCACCGACCAGCAGGCGTCGGCCACCAGGAACACCGGCCGGCCCTGGGCATCGGGGATGAACAGGCCCAGCTGGCCGGCGCTGTGCCCCGGTAGCGGCACGCCGATCAGGCTGCCATCGCCGAACAGGTCCAGGCCTTGCTCGAAGGGCGCCATCCAGCTTGGCAGCGCACAGTTGGGGCTGGCTTCGGCCAGGCGCAGGCGGGCGCTGAAGTCGTCCGGCAGCAAGCCCGGCAGATGGCCGCCAAGGGTGGCGCGCCAACGCTGTCCGCGCAAGCTGTCGATATGCCGGTAATCGGCTTCAAGGGCGATAAAGCGCGCATTGGCAAAATCCCGCAGCCCGGCGATATGGTCGGCGTGGAAGTGGGAAATGATCACATGGCGGATATCCCCCGGGCCGATGCCCAGCTCATGCAGCTGCGCCCCCAGCTGCTCGACCACCGGCAACTGCACCGGCACTGCGCTGCGGTACAGGCGTTCGGGCAGGGCGCGGGTGGCCTGGAAGAAGTGCTCGGCGTAGCCGGTGTCGTACAAAATCCAGCCGTGCTCCGGGTGCTGGATCAGCCCGCACAGCGCCGGAAACTGCACCGGCGCCAGGCGCCCGCCACGGTCGGCCATGCATTCCAGGTGCTGGCACCAGCCGGCCCGGAGGATATTCAAGCTGACGCTGCGGCTCATGGTTTTTGTCTCTGTTGGGCCAGCCACCATTGGGCGTGCTGGGCGATGCCCTGGTCCTGGCTGATCACCGGGCGATAGCCCAGCTCGCGCTGGATGGCGCTGATGTCCAGGGTCTGACTGAAGGCCAGGACGCCTGCGCCGTAGCGGGTGATCAGGGGTTCGGCGCCGTTGCCCAGCCGTGCCTTGAGCTCCAGCAGGCGCGCCACGCCATGCACTAGAGGCCAGGGCAGGCGACGGGTGCGCAGGGGCAGGCGGAAGTGCTCGGCCATCTGTTGCAGCAGGTCCTTGAAGGCCAGGGGTGTGCCGTTGCTCAGGTTGTACACGCACAGCGGGCGCGGCAGGGGCCGGGTCAGGGCCAGCCACACCGCGTGCACCAGATTGTCGACGCAGGTCAGGTCCAGCTGTGCCTGGCCGCCGCGCATCAGTGGAATCGCCCCCCGTTGCATCACCCGCAGCAGGCGCGGCATCAGGGTTGCGTCCCAGGGGCCGAACACCGCCCGGGGGCGCAGGATCACGCATTCGGGCAATTTGGCGTCTGCCAGCAGGGTTTCGGCCTGGGCCTTGCTGCGGGCGTAGTCATTCACCGGTGGCGGCAGCGGCTGGTCTTCGCGGATGCCCAGGCGATCACTGAAATTGAAATACAGGCTGGGGGTGGAGATATGCACCAGCCGCGGGATGCGGTTCTTGCCGCAGGCGTGGATCACCTCGGCGGTGGAGTCGAGGTTGGCCCGGGCAAACGCTTGGGGCGAACCCCAGGGTGAAGACAAGGCGGCGCAATGCACGATGGCGTCATGCTCGCGGCTGGCATCGGCCAGCAGGCGTTTGGCCAACGGGCTGCCGTGCTCCAGGGGCAGCCAGCGCACGGGCGCCGGGCTGTGGGCAATGACTTGCGCCGCCGCCTCGGGGTTGCGCCCGCTGAACTGCACCTCGCAGCCTTCGGCGGCCAGCTTCCAGACCAGATGCCGTCCGATAAAACCGGTGCCGCCGGTGACCAGGATCTTCATCAGTACTCCAGGATCATGCCGCCGAGGGACAGGCCCGCGCCGGTGCCGATCAGCATCAGGGTTTGTCCGCGTTGAATGCGCCCGTCGCGCACCGCGATATCCAGAGCGGTGGGCAGGGACGCCGCCACCTGATTGCCATGCTGGGCAAAGATATCGATGACTTTCTCCGGCCCCAGGCTCAGGCGTTTGGCCGCATGCTGCATGGCCTGTTGGCTAGCTTGATGGGGGATGATCCAGTCGATCTGCGCAAGGGACAGTGCGGCTTGCTGCAGCAAATCGTCCAGCAGTTCGGGCAGGTGCTTGGCCGCGAGGCGGAACACGCCTTTGCCCTGCATGGTGAAACTGGTCAGGGGCTCGAACGGCACCTGGATGCGCCGCGGATGAAAGCGCGAACCGCCGGCGGGGATCTGGCACAGCGCGGCGCCTTCGGCGTAGGTCTTGAGGCGCGAGGCGAGGATCTTCGGGCCGCCGTCGCCCGCCTCCAGCACCACCGCCGCCGCACCGTCGCCGAAGATGCCGCAGACTTCCACCTGCTGCCAGTCCAGGCCGCAGGAGGCGATGTCGGCGCACACCAGCAGCACGCGCCGGTAATGCCCGGCCTGGATCGGCCAGGACAGGGTGTCCAGGGCGGCAATAAAGCCCAGGCAACTGGCGTTGATGTCCATGGCCGCAATGCCCGACTGCCCCAGGCCCAGCTCCCGTTGCAGCAGCGCCGCATTGCAGGGCATGCCCTGATCCATGGTGCCGCTGGCGCAGACGATCAGGTCCAACTGATCCAGCGCCAGGCCCGCCGCGTGCAGGGCCTGGCGCGCGGCGCTGGCGCCGAGGCTGGCGGCGGTGTCCGCAGGATCGGCGACGTGGCGCTGCTGCACCCCGCTGATGCGCGCCACGCTGCCGGTTTCCAGGCCGAGCTGGCGGTCCAGTTCAGCACTGGTGACTACCCGCTGCGGCAGGGCATGGCCCGTGCCGAGGATGGCCAGGGCGCGGGCCGGGCGAGGGGAGGACGCTGATGTGTGCATGCAAATTCCGTGTGTGGGCGTCGGGGCTGGCGTTGAGAGAGGCGGTTAGTGCGCTGGCAGTGCCGCCGGGCATTGGCTCAGGAAGGCTTGCAGCCCCTGCTGGTAGGCCTCGGTGGGCATCAGGTCAGTGTGTTTGGCGATGAAGCAGGCCACGCCTTGACGCTCCATATCGGCGTCCGCCACGAGGTAGAAGTCGGGAATTTCCTGCACGCTTGCGATCTGCTTCCAGGCCAGGCTGCTCTGACCTCCGCGAGCGTTGAGCAGGGTGAAGCCCTGGTCGTCGAAGTTCAGGCAATAGGTGCCTTCGACGGCCCGCAAGCGGGTTTCGATCAGGCGCTGACTCAACCCGCGCAACGGCGCTTGGGGTTTGATCGGGGTGGCGGCAATACGGGCTTGCAGGTGCTTGATCCAGCGCCCGGAAAAGCGCCACCACAGGGGGATGAAGATCAAGGCGAACGCCACCATGGCGATGACCTTCTCCGGGGTGAAGGTCCGCTCGGGGAAATAGATCGACAGGCAGCCGCCGATCAGACACAGGGTGAACATCACGGGACCGATAAAGCGGCTTTGCCACCGGGCAAATGTGCTCATGGCCCGGACATGCTGCTGATCATCCTTGAGCAATTCCTGCTTCAGCGGTTCGGCAATCCAGGCTTCGGTGTGGGCGGGGGTGATGCGGTAGTGCAATTCCATGGGGGCTGAATCCGAGGTCCGTGTTCGGTGAGGGCGGCAGTCTACCGGCTTCTGGGGTGTGACGAGGAGTGGCATGAGCGGCGACAGAGCCGCTCAGGCGGGAAATGCTGGCAGATGCTGTTCCACCCACTCCAACAGACGCTCGTCGAGCTGGGCTCGATGTTGGCGATAACTGTCCTGGCAACGGTTGAAGAGCGGGTCCTGATTGACCCGAGCCGCCAGCTCGGTGGCGCTGTCGCTTGCAGCATGGGCGGCCCGCACCTGTTGCTGGCGCTGATCGGCCTGTTCCAGGGTGTGCGCCAGGGCGTCCAGTTGCAGGTACCTGAACTGAGCGATGGCCTGGGGCAGGTGAAAGTGCAGGGCGCTGTCGAAACCCTCCCAGTCCTCGAAGGCCAGCCACTCGTGGAGCACCATGAAGCAGCGCAGCGCCGGGGGCAGTTGTTCCAGTCGCTGAAAATCCAGCCAGTACTGACGCGGCAGTTGCTCGGCGGTTTCGATGGCCTGAGCGATCAGGTCCAGGGCCTGGCCCTTGTCCCGGTGATGCTTGCGCAGGATGCGCTGGGTCAGGGTGAAGCGCGCTTCTTCTATAGCGTGCAGGGCGCAGTTCAGGTCGTAACCGGCGTTGAGCAAGTGTTCTCGTGCTTGCTCGGGGGGCAGGCCGGATTTGTCTACCAGCACCTGCAACAGCTCGGCTTTGTAGAACTCGGCGGCTTGCTGCGGATTATTGGCGCAGCGGGCGAGCAGGGCCTGGGCATGGCGCAGGCCGATGGGGATCAGCTTGCGTAGCTGTTGCAGAGCTTGGGTGTGCGTCGGGTCCATCGACTGCGGTGCCTCGGGGATGGCGGATGTTTGAGAGAGGCGATTATCCACTGCGGGCGATGGATTGTGCTGGTTTAAAACAAGGGACCATAACGCTCGCAAGACCTGTAGGAGCCGGCTTGCCGGCGAAGGCGTCGGCCGGATTTCGGTGAAGGCAGGGCAGGCCTCTTCGCTGGCAAGCCAGCTCCTACGGGGCGGTGTTTAGGCGGGGCCGGGGCGGGCGCCGTCGAGCAGGGCGTCCACCACGGCGCGGGCCATTTCCACGGAATGCACCATGGACCAGATCAGCCCGCGCTCGATGCCGCTGGCCCGTTCGGTGATTTCATCGGACACCTCTTCGGCGCATTTGAGCAGCAAGGAAACGTGCATCAGGGCGTCTTCGGCATTCACCAGGGGCTCTACGGCGAACAGCGGATGGCCCCGGCCATCGCGCAGGCCGAAGGGGCGATGGCGGGTGCCGTGCAAGGCAGCCAGCAGGTTGGCGTTGGCGCGGTCCAGCTCCGGGTCGCGGCGCGGATGATCGGTGGGCAAGGGTGGATCGGGGACGAGCTTTTTCATGACGGTCACTCACTCAGTAGTTAACGGACTGCCGAGCTCACTTCCACATGAGGGGTGGCAGTTGTGCGAGGGTGTGGAAGACCGGGACTGAGTAACCCAGCACACCCGAAGGTGTCCCGCGCACAACCGCCATAAAGCGATGCCGACGACTATGCGTCGAGCCATGCTCATGAGCGCTCATGCTTACTCAGGTCCGAACTTCCACATCCGGGCCGCTGATTTGGCAGCGGCACCGGGAGACTGCCTGATCGTTCGAAGGGGTACAAGGCGCTCAAAGGCGTTGGGGATTCTCTCGGATTTGCCCTACAAAACAAAGCGAATCCGCTTCGATGCCGGGCGGCATCCCCTTACAAACTCTGCTTTTCTCCAGGCAAAAAAAAGGGCCTGGAGACGTATCTCCAAGCCCTCAAAAGGTGAGAGGTGTCTAGTCCCTCAACCTGGTGAGCGGTGTTGCATGTTTCGGGGTCGCGGCGGTTAGGCTTTCAGCGGAACCAGACGCGGGGCAATCATGTTTTCCGGACGCAGGATGTCGTCGAGCATGGCGTCGTCCAGCAGGCCTTCTTCGCGCACCAGTTCCAGTACGCCACGGCCACTTTCCAGGGCGATGCGGGCGATACGGGTGGCGTTTTCATAGCCGATGTACGGGTTCAGCGCGGTGACCAGGCCGATGGAGTGCTCCACCAGTTCACGGCAACGGGTTTCGTTGGCGGTGATGCCGGTGATGCAGTGCTCGCGCAGCATGTCCATGGCGCGTTGCAGCAAGCGGATCGAGTCGAAGATCTTGAAGGCGATCAGCGGCTCCATCACGTTCAGTTGCAGCTGGCCGCCTTCGGCCGCGATGGTCAGGGCCAGGTCGTTGCCGATGATCTGGAACGCCACCTGGTTGACCGCTTCCGGGATGACCGGGTTGACCTTGCCGGGCATGATCGAGCTGCCGGGCTGACGCGCTGGCAGGTTGATTTCGTTGATGCCGGTGCGTGGGCCGCTGGACAGCAGGCGCAGGTCGTTGCAGATCTTCGACAGCTTGACCGCGGTGCGCTTGAGCATGCCGGAGAACAGCACGAAGGCGCCCATGTCGGAGGTGGCTTCGATCAGGTCGGCGGCCGGTACCAGCGGCTGGCCGCTGATGGTGGCCAGGCGTTGTACGGCCAGGTGCTGGTAGCGCGGGTCGGCGTTGATGCCGGTACCGATGGCGGTGCCGCCCAGGTTGACTTCGGTCAGCACTTCCGGCGCCAGGGTCTTCAGGCGAGCCAGGTCTTCACCCAGGGTGGTGGCGAAGGCCTTGAATTCCTGGCCGAGGGTCATCGGCACGGCGTCTTGCAGCTGGGTACGGCCCATCTTCAGGACGTGGCTGAATTCTTCACCCTTGGCGGCGAACGACTGGATCAGGCTGTCGAGGCTGGCCAGCAGCGCGTCGTGGCCCAGCAGCAGACCCAGGCGGATCGCGGTCGGGTAGGCGTCGTTGGTGGACTGCGCCATGTTCACGTCGTTGTTCGGGTGCAGGTACTGGTATTCGCCCTTGCTGTGGCCCATGGCCTCCAGCGCGATGTTGGCGATGACTTCGTTGGCATTCATGTTGGTCGAAGTGCCAGCGCCGCCTTGAATCATGTCCACCACGAACTCTTCGTGGAAGTCGCCGCGGATCAGGCGGGCACAAGCCTCGCTGATGGCTGCATGCTTGGCTTCGCTCAGATGACCCAGTTCGCGGTTGGCGTCAGCAGCTGCCTGCTTGACCATTGCCAGGGCCACGACCAGTTTTGGGTAGTGCGAAATCGGAACGCCGGAGAGGCGGAAGTTGTTCACCGCTCGCAGGGTCTGGATGCCGTAATACGCTTGAGCCGGTACTTCGAGTACGCCAAGCAGGTCTTTTTCTGTGCGGAAAGATGCAGCGGAGGACATGACGGAGATCATCTCGGTAGGGACCCGGTCTGTGCCGGGAACGCTGCGAATCCTAGGCCGAAGGGATTTTTTGGGCCAATGCTGTTAAACACTGGGCTATGCATATTCGGCATAATGCCGGTGTGACGCCGGGTTGCCGGCGAGCGTGTGACCTAAAATGGTGCGTGTCCGGGAGGACGTGATGAATCTGGAAAGCAAATGGCTCGAGGACTTCAGTGCCCTGGCCGCCACCCGCAGCTTTTCCCAGGCTGCCGAGCGACGTTTCGTGACCCAGCCGGCCTTCAGCCGGCGGATCCGCAGCCTGGAAGCGGCCCTGGGCCTGACCCTGGTCAACCGCTCGCGCACGCCGGTGGAGCTGACGGCAGCGGGGCAGTTGTTCCTGGTGACCGCGCGCACCGTGGTCGAACAGCTCGGCGAGGTGGTGCGTCACCTGCACCACCTGGAAGGCGGGCAGGGCGAGGTGATGCAGGTGGCGGCTGCCCACTCCCTGGCGTTGGGTTTCTTCCCGCGCTGGATCGCCCAACTGCGCAACGAAGGGCTGAACATCGCCACGCGGCTGGTGGCCACCAACGTCGGTGATGCGGTGCACGCCCTGCGCGAAGGCGGCTGCGACCTGATGCTGGCCTTCTATGACCCGGACGCGGCCTTGCAGATGGACTCGGAAATCTTCCCCTCGCTGCACCTGGGGCACACCGAGATGCTCCCGGTGTGCGCCGCCGATGCCCAGGGCAAGCCGCTGTTCGACCTGGAAGGCGAGGCCAGCGTGCCGTTGCTGGCGTACAGCGCCGGGGCTTTCCTCGGGCGTTCGGTGAACCTGCTGCTGCGCCAGCGCAACCTGCGTTTCACCACGGTTTATGAGACCGCCATGGCCGACAGCCTCAAGAGCATGGCCCTGGAAGGCCTGGGCATTGCCTGGGTGCCGCAACTGAGCGTGCGCGCCGAGCTGGCCCGGGGCGAGCTGGTGGTCTGCGGCGGGGCGCAATGGCATGTGCCGCTGGAGATTCGCCTGTACCGCTGCGCCCTGGTGCGCAAGGCCAACGTACGCTTGCTCTGGCGCAAGCTGGAAGGCGCTGCCGCGCAAGCTGCGGCCACGTAGGAGCCGGCTTGCCGGCGAAGGCGTCGGTCGGGAGGGTGGTGATCGCAGGGCGGGCCTCTTCGCTGGCAAGCCAGCTCCTACGGGAGATAGGCGCAGGTTTTTTTGTAGGAGCCGGCTTGCCGGCGAAGGCGTCGGCCGGGAGGGCGGTGATCGCAGGGTGGGCCTGTTCACTGGCAAGCCAGCGCCTGCGAGGGGGGGGCGGGATTGACCTTGGAGTCAATAAAACCGGGGTTTTGCGCCGGAAATACTTTGTTTTGCAGATGGTCGGCGAAAGTGCGTTTAACGCGCCTTTTTCGGTATACTGCGCGGCCTTCGGCCGGTTCGCCTGGCCATAATTCGTACAATTTAAGCCACGCATTTCGCGTGGCTTGTTGTTTTTGACGCGCCTGCGGGCGCCCAGAGAGAAGAGGCACGACGATGAGTGCACTGGTTGGCGTGATCATGGGCTCCAAGTCCGATTGGTCCACCCTTAGCCACACCGCCGATATGCTGGAAAAGCTCGGCATCCCTTACGAGGTGAAGGTGGTTTCCGCACACCGCACCCCGGACCTGCTGTTCCAGTACGCCGATGAGGCTGAGGCGCGAGGCATCGAGGTGATCATCGCCGGTGCCGGCGGCGCGGCGCACCTGCCGGGCATGTGCGCGGCCAAGACCCACCTGCCGGTGCTGGGCGTGCCGGTGCAGTCGTCGATGCTCTCGGGCGTGGATTCGCTGCTGTCCATCGTGCAGATGCCGGCCGGCATCCCCGTGGCCACCCTGGCCATCGGCAAGGCCGGCGCGATCAACGCGGCGCTGCTCTCGGCGAGCATCCTGGGCGCCAAGCACCCGCAGTTCCATGCGGTGCTGAAAAAATTCCGTGCTGAACAGACAGACAGCGTCCTGGACAATCCAGACCCGCGCGTCGCCTGAGGTTGTTGACGATGAAGATCGGTGTAATCGGTGGCGGCCAGTTGGGCCGCATGTTGGCCCTGGCGGGGACTCCGCTGGGAATGAACTTCGCTTTCCTCGACCCGGCGCCGGACGCCTGTGCCGCCCCTCTGGGCGAACACCTGCGGGCCGACTACGGCGACCAGGACCACCTGCGCCAGCTGGCCGATGAAGTGGACCTGGTGACCTTCGAATTCGAGAGCGTGCCGGCGGAAACCGTGGCCTTCCTCTCGCAGTTCGTGCCGGTCTACCCGAGCGCCGAAGCACTGCGCATCGCCCGCGATCGCTGGTTCGAGAAGAGCATGTTCAAGGACCTGGGGATTCCTACTCCGGAGTTCGCCGACATCCAGTCCCAGGCGGATCTCGACGCCGCCGTGGCGCGCATCGGCCTGCCAGCCGTGCTCAAGACCCGCACCCTGGGTTACGACGGCAAGGGCCAGAAGGTCCTGCGCAGCGCCGCCGACGTCGCAGGCACCTTCGCCGAACTGGGCAGCGTACCTTGCCTGCTGGAAGGCTTCGTGCCCTTCACCGGTGAAGTCTCGCTGATTGCCGTGCGCGCCCGTGACGGTGAAACCCGTTTCTACCCGCTGGTGCACAACACCCACGACAGCGGCATCCTGCGCCTGTCGGTGGCCAGTAGCGACCACCCGTTGCAGGCCCTGGCCGAGGACTACTCCAGCCGCGTGCTCAAGCAGTTGGATTACGTGGGCGTAATGGCTTTCGAGTTCTTCGAAGTGGACGGCGGCCTCAAGGCCAACGAGATCGCTCCGCGGGTGCACAACTCCGGGCACTGGACCACCGAAGGCGCCGAGTGCAGCCAGTTCGAAAACCACCTGCGGGCGGTAGCCGGCCTGCCCCTGGGCTCCACGGCCAA
Organism: Pseudomonas sp. NFPP12; assembly: GCF_900103205.1. Classification (NCBI taxonomy): domain Bacteria; kingdom Pseudomonadati; phylum Pseudomonadota; class Gammaproteobacteria; order Pseudomonadales; family Pseudomonadaceae; genus Pseudomonas; species Pseudomonas sp. NFPP12. The sequence goes on along the minus strand of NZ_FMWW01000005.1, from coordinate 561,527 downwards.
GGTCGGTGAAAGCGCCATGATCAACTTCATCGGTGAAGTGCCGCCGGTGGACAAGGTCATCGCCATCGACGACTGCCACCTGCATCACTACGGCAAGGCCTTCAAGGTCGGGCGCAAGGTCGGCCACGCCAACCTGCGCTGCGCCGATCAGGCGACCCTGCAAGCGCAGATCCTCAAGGTGCAAGCGCTGATCGCCGAGTAACAAATCCTCCGGCTGGCGGGAACCTTCGTTTCCCGCCGTTCTCTGATAGCAGGATGCCAAAGTGCTGGCTAGGCTTTGGCTTGATCCCCCCTTACAGAGGAACAGCCATGGGCATTATTGGAACCATTTTCATCGGCTTGATCGTTGGTCTGCTGGCGCGCTTCCTCAAACCGGGAGACGACAGCATGGGCTGGATCATGACCATCCTGCTGGGTATCGGCGGTTCGCTGGCGGCCACTTATGGCGGCCAGGCGCTGGGTATCTACCAGGCTGGCCAGGGCGCCGGTTTCATCGGTGCACTGGTGGGCGCGATCGTCCTGCTGGTGATCTACGGCTTCGTCAAGAAGAGCTGAACCACGCTACAAGCCCCCTCTGCCGTCCGCGCGGAGGGGAGCCTTTTTCTTCATCTGAAACTTCAACGCATCTGACGGTCTGGGTACTAGAATGCCCGGGTTTTCCCGTCCTTCCCTTTTGACCGAGCCACCCTCACATGCGCCGTCTTCTATTGACCTTTGTTCTGCTGGGCTGCGGCCTGGCCCAGGCTGGCGAACTGCCGGAAACCGATTGGCTGGAGCTGATGCCCAAGTCGGACCAGAAGGCCCTGGAGCAGATGCCGGAAATCGACCACAACTCCCCGGAAGCCAATGGCACCTTCACCGAAAAGGGCGGCCTGAAGCAGAGCAAGGGGTTGCCGGCGGTGATGTATTCCACCAAGACCGTGCCGGCCATGAATGACAAGCAGATCCGCATCGGCGGTTATCCGGTGCCGCTGGAAGCCGATGCCAAGGGGCGCAGTACGCTGTTCTTCCTGGTGCCATACCCGGGCGCCTGCATCCACGTGCCGCCACCGCCGCCCAACCAGCTGGTGCTGGTGCGCTTTCCCAAGGGCTTGAAGCTGGACGACATCTACACGCCGCTGTGGGTGACCGGCACCCTGAAGATCGAAAAGGTCAGCAACGACCTGGCCGATGCCGCCTACGCCCTGGATGCGGCGAAGGTGCGGGTGGTCAAGGAGTCGGATCTCTGAAGCGGCGCATTTGAACGCCGCTGAACGGTAGGAGCCGGCTTGCCGGCGAACGCGGTCTTGAGGGCCTTTTCGCTGGCAAGCCAGCTCCTACGGGGCAGGTGGAGTCAGAGCGGGGCGGCGCTGATGCTGACGCTCAGGGTGTGGCTGGCGCCCGGGGCCAGGGTGACGATGTCGTCCATCACGTTGGCGGTCTCGATGCACAGCATGCGCTGCCAGCCGTCGTCGGCCATGTCGCTGAATTGGGCGGCGCGGTCGATCCAGGGGTTCCAGATCACCGCGGTGCGCGAGCCTTCGCTGCGCAGGCGGATCCGTCGTTGCCAGTCCGGATCGACGATCTCCAGCTGCGCCGGGGCGTTCAGGTAGATGCGGTCGGTCTCGCCGGTAAAGTGCAGGCTGCCGCTCTGGACCTTGGTCTTCCAGTCTTCCAGGGTTTCGATGTAGCTCAGCCCGTCCACGCCTTCGACCTGCACCTGGCGCACATCGCTGACCGCGAAGTAGCTGTGCAGCGCCTGGCTGATGCTCACGCTTTCAGTGCCCAGGTTGTGGCTGCTGAGGCTGATGTGCAGTTGCTGGTCGAGGCGGATGCTCAGGCGCGGTTCCACTTGATGGGGCCAGCCGGGAAAACCACCCGCGGGGCAGGGCAGGCGCAGCTCCACCAGCAGGCTGTCGCCCTGGCTTTCGATGCCCAGCAGCTCCCAGTCGGTGGCCCGCACCAGGCCGTGGGCCGGCGCCGGGTCAGTGCCTTGGCGCATGGCCTGCACCGCCTGCGGGTTGCGGGCAAAGTTGCCGAACCAGGGCCAGCACACCGGCACCCCGGCGCGGATGCTCTTGCCGCGCTTGAACACGGCCTCGTCGTTGAGCCAGATCAGCGGCTGTTGCCCGGCCACTTGATAACTGAGGATGTGCGCGCCCTGCTGGGCCACCAGCAGTTCGGCGTCACCGTGGCGGATGCGCCAGCAGTTCAGTTCATCCAGTTTTACCGTTTCGACCTGGGGCGTAGGCATGCTGCTGTTCTCGTTCGCAAGGTGTGGGCTGCTATGGACCGCAGAACGGTCATCAGGTTTAGCGCGCGCGCGGCGGAACCGAGCGGGTGCGGCCACTGCCATCGATGGCGACGAATACGAACACCGCCTCGGTGACCTTGCGCCATTCGCTGGACAGCGGGTCGTCGCTCCACACTTCCACCATCATCTGGATCGAGCTGCGGCCGATCTCCAGGGTCTGGGTGTAGAAGGACAGCTGCGCGCCCACCGCCACCGGCACCAGGAACGCCATGCGGTCGATGGCCACCGTGGCCACCCGGCCGCCGGCCACGCGGCTGGCCATGGCGGTGCCCGCCAGGTCCATCTGCGCGACCAGCCAGCCGCCGAAAATATCGCCAAAGCCGTTGGTTTCACGGGGCAGTGCGGTGATTTGCAAGGCCAGGTCGCCTTGCGGGATTGGATCTTCTTGTTCGAGTTCTATCATGCCGGGGGGCCTCTGACCCGTGACGCTTCATGGGTACTTCAGGTGAATAGCCGTCTTCAGGAAAAACGATTCAGCCCGAACATACTACGTTCGTCACGTTCTTTCTAAGGCGTGCTAAAGGGAAACTCTGCGAAATCGACTGGCGCTGGCCAGGGCCAGGGGCGCGCAGCAGCGTTTTCGCACAGCAACCCTTGCCAGAAGCGGCTTTGCGCTTCGAGGTCTGCGAGTATATCGGTCGATAGACTCCGCGACGACCCGTCCAGTTCGCAAATTTGTGAGTCATTTGTGCGCCGCTGTGTACGCATTCGAACAATTTGCTATCGTGCCGAACCTGCCAGGCCCCAACCAGCGCTGTTGCGGCTTCCAGAACCGACTAATAAGAGAAGCCCTTGCCATGACCACTGTGCCCTCGAGCGCCGCGCAGCCTGCGCAACCCGCCCGTCCGCTGACCCGTAGTGACTACAAGACATTGTCCCTGTCTGCCTTGGGCGGGGCGCTGGAGTTCTACGACTTCATCATCTTCGTGTTCTTTGCCACCGTGGTCGGCAAGCTGTTCTTCCCGGCGGACATGCCCGAGTGGCTGCGCCTGATGCAGACCTTCGGGATCTTCGCGGCCGGTTACCTGGCGCGGCCCCTGGGCGGGATCGTCATGGCCCACTTTGGCGACCTGCTGGGGCGCAAGAAGATGTTCACCCTGAGCATCTTCATGATGGCGGTGCCGACCCTGATCATGGGCCTGTTGCCGACCTACGCGCAGATCGGCATGTGGGCGCCGATCCTGCTGTTGCTGATGCGGGTGATCCAGGGGGCGGCCATCGGTGGTGAAGTGCCCGGGGCCTGGGTGTTCGTTTCCGAACACGTGCCCCAGCGGCATATCGGCTATGCCTGCGGCACCCTGACCTCGGGCCTGACTGCCGGGATTCTCCTGGGGTCGCTGGTGGCCACTGCGATCAACAGCATCTATACCCCGGTGGAAGTGGCGGATTACGCCTGGCGGATCCCGTTCCTGCTGGGTGGGGTGTTCGGCCTGTTCTCGGTGTACCTGCGCCGCCTGCTCCACGAAACCCCGGTGTTCGCCGAACTGCAACTGCGCAAGGCTCTGGCCGAAGAACTGCCGCTGCGCACGGTGCTGCGTGATCACCGCGGGGCGATCGTGATTTCCATGCTGCTGACCTGGCTGCTGTCCGCCGGGATCATCGTGGTGATCCTGATGACCCCCACCGTGCTGCAGACCGTCTATAAATTCCCGGCCATCACCGCCCTGGAGGCCAACAGCCTGGCCATTATCTTCCTGAGCCTGGGCTGCGTGGCCTCGGGTGCCCTGGCGGACCGATTCGGTGCGGGCAAGGTGTTCGTGTTCGGCAGCGCCTTGTTGTTGGTCACTTCCTGGACCTTCTATCACGGCCTGCTGGACAACCCGCAGTGGCTGTTCCCGCTGTATGCCCTGACCGGCCTGTTCGTCGGCACCATCGGTGCGGTGCCTTATGTGATGGTCAAGGCGTTCCCGGCGGTGGTGCGCTTCAGCGGCCTGTCGTTTTCCTACAACCTGGCGTACGCGATCTTCGGTGGCCTGACGCCGATGGTGGTGACCTGGCTGCTCAAGGAAAGCCCCATGGGCCCGGCCTATTATGTTGCAATTATTTGCGGCATCGGCCTGCTGGTGGGGCTGTACCTGTGGGCCAAGGGCCGCTGACCACCACCCTGTAGCCGCTCAGGCCCTGCTGTGCGCTGAAGGGCGCCGCGACCCTGCGGATCGATCGCAGCCTGCGGCAGCGGCTACAGAGGTTTTTATCGCCGAACAAAGAAAGGCCCGCTTGCGTTCAGGAATGCTGGCCTTTCATCTAATTGTCATATTCCGGACATAGAGTGTTCACACGGCCTACAGATACTTGGCCCCGACTTAACACACCCTATCTGCTAGGAGTAAGGCATGAAACTGAAGCGTTTGATGGCGGCAATGACCTTTGTCGCCGCTGGCGTTGCGACTGCCCACGCGGTTGCCGCTGTTGACCCTGCTATCCCGAGCTACACCAAGACCACTGGTGTGTCGGGCAACCTGTCCAGCGTCGGTTCCGATACCTTGGCGAACCTGATGACCCTGTGGGCCGAGAACTACAAAAAGGAATACCCGAACGTCAACATTCAGATTCAGGCCGCCGGCTCCGCCACCGCGCCACCCGCGCTGACCGAAGGCACCTCCAACCTGGGCCCTATGAGCCGCAAGATGAAGGACACGGAACTGGCGGCCTTCGAGCAGAAGTACGGCTACAAGCCAACCGCTATCCCGGTGGCCGTGGACGCCCTGGCGGTGTTCGTGCACAAGGACAACCCGATCCAGCACCTGACCATGGAACAGGTCGACGCGATCTTCTCCTCGACTCGTCTGTGCGGCGCCAAGGAAGAAGTGAAGACCTGGGGCGACCTGGGCGTGAAGGGCGACCTGGCCAACAAGCCGGTTCAGCTGTTCGGTCGCAACTCGGTATCCGGCACCTACGGCTACTTCAAGGAAGAAGCCCTGTGCAAAGGCGACTACAAGCCTAACGTCAACGAACAGCCTGGTTCGGCGTCGGTAGTGCAATCCATCAGCTCCTCGCTGAACGGCATCGGCTACTCGGGCATCGGCTACAAGACCGCCAGCGTGAAGACCGTGGCCCTGGCCAAGAAAGGCAGCACCGACTTCATCGAAGACACCGAAGAAAACGCCCTGAACGGCAAGTACCCGCTGTCGCGCTTCCTCTACGTCTACGTCAACAAGGCCCCGAACAAGCCTCTGGCCCCGCTGGAAGCCGAGTTCGTGAAACTGGTCCTGTCCAAACAAGGCCAGGAAGTGGTCGTCAAAGACGGCTACATCCCACTGCCAGCCAAGGTGGCCGCCAAGGCACTGGCTGACCTGGGCCTGAAAGAAGGCGCATAAGCCGCCTCCGAAGGTCCGGGCTCCCCGGACCTTCTCGTTTTCGTAGGAGCTGGCCGGGCGGCGTTCCGCTTGCCAGGCAAAGCGCCCGAAATGGCGACCCAGGCTCAAGGCTGGTTCGTCGGCCTGCCGGCTCCTGCAACCTCATTTTCTGTCCGCTGCCGGCCCTGCCATGCGGCGGATTTGTTGCGTCACTGCATTGTCATCTTTCTGTCATACAGGATCGCTAGGGTGTGCGCATGAATGATCTGGCCAACTCCACCATGACTACGACTTCTCCCCCCAAGCGCATTGACTTCAATACGCCTGAACTGCAACGCAAGCGCCGCATCCGCGCGCTCAAAGACCGCCTGACCCGCTGGTACGTCCTTGTCGGCGGCCTCGCGGTACTGGGTGCTATCACCCTGATCTTCTTCTTCCTCGCCTATGTCGTCGCGCCGCTGTTCCAGGGCGCCGAGCTGACCGCCAAGGACCCTCTGACTCCCGCCTGGATGCAGGACGCCGGCAAGCCGCTGATGTTCTCCCTGGAAGAGCAGAACCAGGTTGGCATGCGTGTCTCCGACAAGGGCCAGGCGCTGTTCTTCGACATCGACAGTGGCGCCGAGCTGCGCAAGGTCGACCTGCCGATCCCGGCGGGCGCCAGCGTCACCTCCATCGGCAAGGACCAGCCCGGCAACCCGCTGGTGGTGGTCGGCCTGTCCAACGGCCAGGCCCTGGTGTTCCGTCATACCTACAAGGTCAGCTACCCGGACGGCAAGAAGACCATCTCGCCGGCCATCGAGTACCCCTACGGCGAAACCCCCATCACCCTGAACGAGCAGGGCGGTGCGCTGGAGCACGTCAACCTCAATGCCACCGATTCGTCGCTGATCGTTGCCGGTTCTACCGCTTCGCAGTTGCAAGTGCTGAAGCTGACCCGCGAAGAAAACATGATGACCGGCGAGGTCACCAGCGAGCAGAGCCGCATCGAGCTGCCGCAGATGACCGAGCCGGTCAAGGCCATGTACATCGACCCGCGCCAGCAGTGGCTGTACGTGATCAACGGGCGCGCCCAGGCCGACGTCTTCAGCCTGCGGGACAAGAGCCTCAACGGTCGCTACAAACTGCTGGAAGACGCCGATACCGAAGTCACCGCCAGCACCCAGCTGGTGGGCGGCATCTCGCTGATCATCGGGACCTCCAAGGGCGGCCTGGCCCAGTGGTTCATGGCCCGCGACCCGGACGGCGAGCTGCGCCTGAAGCAGATCCGCACCTTCCAGATGGGCACCGCGCCCATTGTTGAAATCACCGCCGAAGAGCGTCGCAAGGGCTTCGTTGCCCTGGACGCCGCCGGCAAGCTCGGGGTGTTCCACAGCACCGCCCACCGCACCCTGCTGGTGGACCAGGTGGTAGACGGCCAGGGCCTGTTCGGCCTGTCGCCACGGGCCAACCGGGTAATCGTCGAGGCCGGCGGCAAGCTGCAGCCCCTGGTGCTCGACAACCCGCACCCGGAAGTGTCCTGGAGTGCGCTGTGGAGCAAGGTCTGGTACGAGAACTACGACGAGCCTAAATACGTCTGGCAATCCACCGCGGCCAACACCGATTTCGAACCCAAGCTGAGCCTCTCGCCCCTGACCTTCGGCACCCTGAAGGCGGCGTTCTACGCCATGCTGCTGGCGGCGCCATTGGCGGTGGCGGCGGCGATCTACACCGCCTACTTCATGGCCCCGGGCATGCGCCGCAAGGTCAAGCCGGTGATCGAGCTGATGGAGGCGATGCCGACGGTGATCCTCGGCTTCTTCGCCGGCCTGTTCCTCGCGCCCTATGTCGAAGGCCACTTGCCGGGCATCTTCAGCCTGCTGCTCCTGCTGCCGATCGGCATCCTGGTGGCCGGTTTCGCCTGGAGCCGCCTGCCCGAGTCGCTGCGCCTGAAAGTGCCGGAAGGCTGGGAAAGCGCGATCCTGATCCCGGTGATCATCTTCGTCGGCTTCCTCTCGCTGTACATGAGCCCGTTCATGGAGAACTGGTTCTTCGGGGGCGACATGCGCATGTGGATCTCCCACGACCTGGGGATCACCTACGACCAGCGCAACGCCCTGGTAGTGGGCCTGGCCATGGGCTTTGCGGTGATCCCGAACATCTACTCGATCGCCGAAGACGCCGTGTTCAGCGTGCCGCGGGGCCTGACCCTGGGCTCCCTGGCCCTGGGCGCCACGCCGTGGCAGACCATGACGCGGGTGGTGATCCTCACCGCCAGCCCGGGGATCTTCTCGGCGCTGATGATCGGCATGGGCCGCGCCGTGGGCGAGACCATGATCGTACTGATGGCCACCGGCAACACCCCGGTCATGGAAATGAACCTGTTCGAAGGCCTGCGCACCCTGGCCGCCAACGTCGCGGTGGAAATGCCCGAATCGGAAGTCGGCGGCAGCCACTACCGCGTGCTGTTCCTCTCGGCGCTGGTGCTGCTGCTGTTCACCTTCGTCATGAACACCCTCGCCGAGCTGATCCGTCAGCGTCTGCGCAAGAAATACTCGTCGCTTTAAGAAAGGTAGAAGTCTGTGAAACAGAACTCCCTAAAAGACTGGTTCAAGAGCGGCGCCCCCGGCGTCTGGATCAGCGGTGGCGCGGTGTCCATCGCGGTCATCATGACCATCGGCCTGCTGGCGGTGATCGCCGTGCGTGGCCTCGGCCACTTCTGGCCAGCCGACCTGGTGCACGCCAACTACGACGTTCCGGGCCAGGCCAACCACCTGGTCATCGGTGAAGTGGTGCAGAAGGAAGAAGTGCCCCGGGCGCGTCTGAAGAGTGCCGGCCTGCCGGTGCCCGACCAGGGCCCGGAGTTCATGACCCGCGAGCTGATCAAGGTCGGCAACCGTGACCTGAACGGCAACGACTTCACCTGGATCGTCGGCGAGTGGCTGACCAACCAGAGCTATCCCAAAGAGCTGATGGCCATCGAGCGCCGTGAGTGGGGCAACTTCTACGGCTACCTGGTCAACGTCAAGGAAAGCGGCAAGGTGATCGCCGAAGGCGAAGCCGCCTGGCCCGAGCTGCAAGCGCGGATCGACCGGGTGAACAAGCTGGCCGCCCAGCTCAAGACCCTGGAGAAATCCGATATCGGCGCCATCAACGCCGGCCTGGAACGCATCCGCCTGCACGGCCGCAAGCTGGAGCTGGACGGCAAGCTGGATGCCGCGGCCCAGGCCGACATGGATGCCGAGCGCGCCGAACTCAATGCCCGTTACCAGGACATCGAGGCGCGCCTGAGCGACCTGCACGCCCAGTTCAACCGCGACAGCCTGACCGCCCGTGATGCCAACGGCAAGGAAGTGGAGATCGGCCTGGGCAAGGTGGTACACGCCTACCAGCCGAACGCCATGGGCACTTTTACCAAGATCGGTTTCTACTTCAGCAAGGTCTGGGAGTTCCTCAGCGATGACCCGCGCGAAGCCAACACCGAGGGCGGTATTTTCCCGGCCATTTTCGGCACCGTGATGATGACCCTGATCATGGCCATGATCGTCACCCCGTTCGGCGTGCTGGCAGCGGTCTACCTGCGTGAATATGCCAAGCAGAACACCCTGACCCGGGTGATCCGCATTGCGGTGAACAACCTGGCGGGGGTTCCGGCCATCGTCTACGGTGTGTTCGGCCTGGGCTTCTTCGTCTACGTGCTGGGCGGCTCCGTGGACCGTCTGTTCTTCCCCGAAGCGCTGCCGGCGCCGACCTTCGGCACCCCGGGCCTGCTCTGGGCTTCCCTGACCCTGGCGCTGCTGGCGGTGCCGGTGGTGATCGTGGCCACCGAAGAAGGCCTGGCGCGGATTCCCCGCACCGTGCGCGAAGGTTCCCTGGCCCTGGGTGCGACCAAGGCCGAGACCCTGTGGAAGATCGTTCTGCCCATGGCCAGCCCGGCGATGATGACCGGGATGATCCTCGCGGTCGCCCGCGCTGCCGGTGAAGTGGCGCCGCTGATGCTGGTGGGTGTGGTGAAGCTGGCGCCGTCGCTGCCGCTGGACGGCAACTACCCGTACCTGCATCTGGACCAGAAGATCATGCACCTGGGCTTCCACATCTACGACGTCGGCTTCCAGAGCCCCAACGTCGAGGCGGCGCGGCCGCTGGTGTACGCCACCGCGCTGCTGCTGGTGCTGGTGATCGCCACCCTGAACCTGTCGGCGGTGTGGATCCGTAACCACCTGCGTGAAAAATACAAGGCACTGGACAGCTGATCGGCTGGCTTGTGTGGACGCTGGCTTGCGTAGGAGCTGGCTTGCCAGCGAAGGCGTCCGCAAGGGCGACACAAGGCCTGCAGGCCTCTTCGCCGGCAAGCCGGCTCCTACAAACAGAATGATGTCGCCGCTGGCCTGATGCCTGCGGTTCACGACAAACGAATTGGTAGCACAGGGAGCATCCCATGCAACACGAAGCACACACTCATGGCATCAACATGTCCGCCCTGGGCCGCGACAAGCAGAGCCTGAGCCTGGAACAGGAAACCGTGGCCATCGAAGTGCCCGGCCTGAGCCTGTACTACGGCGAGAAACAGGCGTTGTTCGACGTCAGCATGAACATCCCCAAGCAGCGCGTGACCGCCTTTATCGGCCCGTCCGGTTGCGGCAAGTCGACCCTGCTGCGGACCTTCAACCGCATGAACGACCTGGTGGACGGCTGCCGCGTAGAGGGTGCGATCAACCTCTACGGCAACAACATCTATCGCAAGGGCGAAGACGTGGCCGAGCTGCGTCGCCGGGTCGGCATGGTGTTCCAGAAGCCCAACCCGTTCCCCAAGACCATCTATGAAAACGTGGTCTACGGCCTGCGCATCCAGGGCATCAACAAGAAGCGCGTGCTCGACGAAGCCGTGGAATGGGCCCTCAAGGGCGCGGCGCTGTGGGACGAGGTCAAGGACCGCCTGCATGATTCGGCCCTGGGCCTGTCCGGCGGCCAGCAGCAACGCCTGGTGATCGCCCGGACCATCGCCGTGGAGCCGGAAGTGCTGCTGCTGGACGAACCCTGCTCGGCCCTGGACCCGATCTCGACCCTGAAGGTCGAGGAACTGATCTATGAGCTCAAGTCCAAGTTCACCATCGTCATCGTGACCCATAACATGCAGCAGGCGGCGCGGGTTTCCGACTACACCGCCTTCATGTACATGGGCAAACTGGTGGAGTTCGGCGATACCGACACGCTGTTCACCAACCCGGCGAAGAAGCAGACCGAAGACTACATTACCGGGCGCTATGGCTAGAAAGCAGCTGCCAGCCGCAGGTTTCACGCGGCGCAACAGAGGCGGTGCGCGACATCCGGATCACTATTTAACTGCTTGAAGCTTGCGGCTTGAAGCTTGCAACTTTCGCGGAGCGAACACGATGATTTCGAAGGAAGGCTTAACCCATCACATCTCCCAGCAGTTCAATGCCGAGCTGGAAGAAGTACGCAGCCACCTCCTGGCCATGGGCGGGCTGGTGGAGAAGCAAGTCAATGACGCGGTCACAGCGCTGATCGAGGCCGACTCCGGCCTGGCCCAGCAGGTGCGCGAGATCGACGACCAGATCAACCAGATGGAACGCAATATCGACGAGGAATGCCTGCGCATTCTCGCCCGTCGCCAGCCGGCGGCCTCGGACCTGCGTTTGATCATCAGCATCTCCAAGTCGGTGATCGACCTGGAGCGCATCGGCGACGAAGCCACCAAGATCGCCCGCCGGGCCATCCAGCTCTGCGAAGAGGGCGAGGCCCCGCGTGGCTACGTGGAAGTGCGGCATATCGGCGACCAGGTGCGCAACATGGTGCGCGATGCCCTGGACGCCTTTGCCCGCTTCGATGCCGACCTGGCACTTTCGGTGGCCCAGTACGACAAGATCATCGACCGCGAATACAAGACCGCGCTGCGTGAGCTGGCCACCTACATGATGGAAGACCCACGCTCTATCTCGCGGGTTCTGAGCATTATCTGGGTGCTGCGCTCGCTGGAGCGGATCGGCGACCACGCGCGCAACATTTCCGAGCTGGTGATTTATCTGGTGCGCGGCACCGATGTTCGTCACCTTGGGCTCAAGCGCATGAAGCAGGAAGTTGAAGGTACCAGTGGCGAATCCGCTAATGTTCCGGATGAAACTGACGATAAGTAAGAGTGCCCGAGAAGAGCGCCCGGCCTTTTGGCCGGGCGTTTTTGTTTGTGCTCCTGGAAATTGAAAAGCAGCACCCGCGAACGAAAAGTCCCGGCGTGACTGAAGAGTTTTGGCAAAGTGCCATCAGCCAGCGTTATGCTTGCCGGGATTTTTAAAGGGGTGGTCGATGAGTAAGGTAAGTGTGTTGGTGGTGGATGACGCTTCGTTCATTCGTGACCTGGTGAAGAAGTGCCTGCGCAACTACTTCCCTGGCATCAAGATCGAAGACGCGATCAATGGCAAGAAGGCCCAGGCGATGCTCGCCCGTGAAGCCTTCGACCTGGTCCTGTGCGACTGGGAAATGCCGGAAATGTCCGGCCTTGAGCTGCTGACCTGGTGCCGCGAGCAAGATGCGCTGAAGGCCATGCCGTTCATCATGGTCACCAGCCGGGGCGACAAGGAAAACGTGGTGCAGGCGATCCAGGCCGGGGTTTCCGGTTATGTGAGCAAGCCTTTTACCAACGAACAGCTGCTGACCAAGGTCAAGCAGGCGCTGAACAAGGTCGGCAAGCTCGACACCTTGATGAACAGCGCGCCGACCAAGATGAACTCGGCCTTTGGCAACGACTCCCTGAGCGCCCTGACTGGCGGCAAGCCGGCGGTGGTGGGGGCGGCTTCCGCTCCGGTCAATCCGTTCGCCAAACCGGCGGCTGCCGCCCCGGCTCCAGCTCCAGCGGCAGCAGCGCCGGCCCGCGGTTTGCTCAACAGCCCTCCGGTCAAGGCCCCGGCGCCTGCGGCAGCGGCCGGTGGTGGTCGTGGCCAGGGCCAGCTGCGGCTGTCCAGCGGCAACCAGCAGTGTGTGATCAAGGCCCTGAGCATCAAGGAAGCCTTGCTGGTGGTGAAGCGCACCGACAGCCTGCCCCAGGTGCTGGAGAGCGCGGTGCTGGACCTGGAGCAGGGCGATAACGCCGAAGTGGCGCGGCTCAATGGCTACCTGCATGCGGTGGTGGCCTTTGAACCCAAGCCGGACAGCGAGTGGCTGCAGCTGACTTTCCGCTTCGTGGACCAGGATGCCCAGAAGCTCGACTACATCTCCCGCCTAATCGCCCGCGGCACCGCCCAGAAGCATTTCGTTCCAGGCGCCTGATCCTGCCGGCCGCCTCGCTGTAGGAGCTGGCTTGCCAGCGAAGGCGCCCGCAAGGGCAGCACAAGGCTTGAAGGCCTCTTCGCCGGCAAGCCGGCTCCTACGGTGATGGTAGGCAGTGGAAATCTGCTGAAAACACTTTCCCACTGCGGGCTTTTGCCGGCCGCCGAGGCGGGCTGCTGCGTCATCCCGCTATCGAGCGAGCAACTCGCAACATAGGTCGTAACCCTCAAGCCACAAGGCGTGCGCCGTCCCCCTCGGTACTTTCCGCCGTACGTCAGATTAATTTCTTTGCGCTTGATTTATATCTGTTTGGATATAGATTTCAGGTGGCGCTCTTTATTGCTCACCCCTCGCGGCCATGCCTTGAAACAACCCGGCGCGGCGGGTCCTGGCCGTGTTGATTAGCCTTGTTCCTGGTCATTAACAGGAGAGGTTCGATGCCCAGGCACAAGGATGTGGTGTTTGTCGGGAGCGCGCTGCGGGATCTCAGGGCGTTCCCTGAAGATGCCCGTCGGGCCGCCGGTTTCCAGCTGGATCTGCTGCAGCAGGGTGAACAGCCCTACGATTGCAGGTCGGTGAAAACCATTGGCCCGGGCGTTTTCGAGATCAGGATCCATGAGGATTCAGGGGCGTTTCGGTTGTTCCATGTGGTCCGGCGGGCCGCGGCCATTTATGTGTTGCACGCGGTGCGCAAGACCACCCGCAAGACCGAGGCGCGGGATATCGAGCTGGCTCGTGCCAGATATCAGGAAACAGGTTCACGCCATGACTGACCAACCGATCAACCAGCGCTTTGCCAGTGTCTGGGATGCCCTTGAAGCCACTCCCCAGGAGGCTGCCAACATGCGCCTGCGGGCCAAGCTGATGCTGGAACTGGGCAAGACCGTGCAGGCCTGGGGGGTATCGCAGAAGGAGGCGGCCAGGCGCCTCAATATCACCCAGCCCCGGCTCAACGATGTGCTCAGCGGCAAGATCAACAAGTTCTCCCTCGATGCGCTGGTCAACCTCTGCGAGGCGGCGCAACTGGGGGTGGACATCCACTTCGACGCCGGCGGCATTGAACCCTTGGCGCCCGCCTGATTCATACAAGCTCCATATCAGGCTGCTAGCGTGATTCCACCCTCTGCCAAGAAGCTGCCGAATGTTTGTGCGCCTGCTGTTTTTCTGTGGATTGTCTTTAGCCGCCACGTCGCTGGCGGCGATGACTGTATACAAGTCCATCGACGCCAATGGCGTGGTCTCCTACAGCGACCGGCCTTCGCCGGGGGCCCAGGAGTTCGTGTTCCGCGACCGCATGGTGGAGCACCTTGAGCGCCAGGTGCGCCTGGATATCCAGAAGCACAGGGGGGTGGATGCGGTGTATGTGCGCAATGACCTGTATGCCCCGGTGGAAGTGGAATTGAGCTTTGCCGGGTTGAACAATGTCAGCGGCGCTCCGGGGCAGCCGATCCGCCAGGTGCTGCCGGCCCGCAGCAGGCAGCGCCTGGCGCTGCTCACGGCGATTCGCGCCGACCAGCCTCTGAGCTATGCCCCCAGGTTCCGTTATTCCCTGGGGGATCCGGCAGGCGCCACCCAGGCCTATCGCTACCCGCTGCCCTGGCGTGGCGGGCCGTTTCGCCTGACCCAGGGCGCCAATGGCCAATACAGCCATTTCAGCCCCAAGAGCCGCTATGCGATGGATATCGCCATGCCGGTGGGGACGCCGATCATTGCTGCCCGGGGCGGGGTGGTGGTGAAGACCGAGAACGCCCAGAACGGGCGGGGCAATAACCCGGCGGGCAATTTCGTCCGGGTGCTGCACGACGACGGCACCATGGGCGTGTACCTGCACCTCAAGCAGGGTTCGGTCAGCGTGCGGGAGGGCCAGCGAGTGGCGGTGGGCAGCGCCCTGGGGCTGTCGGGCAACACCGGCAACAGCAGCGGGCCGCACCTGCATTTCGTGGTGCAGCGCAATACCGGGTTGGGGCTGGTGTCGATTCCCTATCAGTTCAACCAGCCCCTGGGGGATTTGCCGAATTTTGCCCTGGGCAACCAATAACCTGCCCGTAGGCGCCGGCTTGGCGGCGAAAGGGCCGTCAATCCAGCATCAGCACCTTGGCCAGGATGATCTTCGGTCCCTTCATCTTCTTGATGATGATGCGCAGGCCCTCGACCTCCAGTACTTCTTCCTCTTCCGGCACCCGTTTCAGGGTTTCGTACACCAGGCCGGCGAGGGTTTCGGCCTCGATATGGTCCAGGTCGATGCCCAGCAGGCGTTCCACCTTGAACAGCGGGGTGTCACCGCGCACCAGCAGCTTGCCCGGCTGGTAGGCCAGGATGCCGCGCTCGGTCTTGCGGTGTTCGTCCTGGATATCGCCCACCAGCACTTCAAGCACGTCTTCCATGGTCAGGTAGCCAATGACCTTGCCGTCGGCTTCTTCCACCAGGGCGAAGTGCGAGCCGCCCTTGCGGAACTGCTCCAGCAACTGCGACAGCGGCATGTGCCGGGATACGCGCTCCAGCGGGCGGGTCAGCTCGGCCAGGTTGAACGACTCGGGAATGTGGTCCAGGGCCGCCAGTTCCAGCAGCAGGTCCTTGATGTGCAGCAGGCCGACGAATTCGTTGCGCTCGCTGTCGTAGACCGGGTAGCGGCTGAACTTGTGGCGACGGAACAGGGCGAGGATTTCCTTGAGCGGCGCGTTGAACTCGACGCTGATCAGGTCTTCCCGGGAATTGGCCCAGTCCACCACTTCCAGTTCGCCCATTTCCACCGCCGAGGCCAGTACGCGCATGCCCTGGTCGCTGGGGTCCTGGCCGCGGCTGGAGTGCAGGATCAGCTTGAGTTCTTCGCGGCTGTAGTGGTGTTCGTGGTGCGGGCCGGGCTCGCCCTGCCCGGCGATGCGCAAGATGGTGTTGGCGCTGGCGTTGAGCAGGTAGATGGCCGGGTACATCAGCCAGTAGAACAGGTACAGCGGCACCGCCGTCCACAGCGACAGCAGCTCCGGCTTGCGGATCGCCCAGGATTTGGGCGCCAGCTCGCCGACCACGATGTGCAGGTAGGAAATGATGAAGAACGCGGTGAAGAACGACACGCCGCGGATCACTTCCGGAGAGCTCACGCCCAGGGCGCCCAGCAGCGGCTCCAGCAGATGGGCGAAGGCCGGCTCACCGACCCAGCCCAGGCCCAGGGAGGCCAGGGTGATGCCCAGTTGGCAGGCCGAGAGGTAGGCGTCGAGCTGGCTGTGCACGGTGCGCAGGATCTGCCCGCGCCAGCCGTTCTTGTGGGCAATGGCCTCGACCCGGGTCGAGCGCAGCTTGACCATGGCGAACTCCGCCGCAACGAAAAAGCCGTTGAGCAGGACCAGGATCAGAGCAAAAAGAATCATGCCGAAGTCGGCGAAAAGAGACGCGAGGGTAAAACCAGGGGAAGGGTCCATGATGGAGTTTTGCGGGTTCCGTGTATTCGAAAAGGAAGGAAATGCGGTGCCTGAAAGGCAGGCACAAGTTACGCAATGTAGCGGCTGACAGGGCAATTGCCTAGGGGCGAGTGGCTGTCAGCGCTGGTCGGTCAGGCTCTGGGTGCGGTTTTTCTTCACTTGGGCCGGAACGAAATGGCAGGTGAAGGTGCTGCCGTGGCCCAGCACGCTGCTGATCTCCAGGCGCGCACGGTGGCGCAGCAGCACATGCTTGACGATGGCCAGGCCCAGGCCGGTGCCGCCGGTGTTGGAGTTGCGGCTCGAATCCACCCGGTAGAAGCGCTCGGTGAGGCGCGGCAGGTGCTTGTTGTCGATGCCGATCCCCGAGTCCTGCACGCTCAGGTGCGCGCCCTGTTCGTCGCCCCACCAGCGAATGCGAATATTGCCTTCGGCCGGGGTGTATTTCACCGCGTTGAACACCAGGTTGGAGAAGGCGCTGCGCAGCTCGGCCTCGCTGCCCTTGAGTTGCACCGACGCGTCGGCTTCCAGGGTGATGCGCTGGTTGCGCTCCCCGGACAGCGCCTGGGCGTCGCTCTTGATCGATTGCAGCAGCACGTCGATGGGCACCGGCTGGTTGTCCGACGGATAGTCCGTGGCCTCCAGCTTGGCCAGCAACAGCAGGTCGTTGAGCAGGGTCTGCATGCGCCCGCCTTGCTGCTGCATCTGCTGCAGGGCGCGGCTCCAGCGCGGGTTCACTTCCTCGACGTTGTCCAGCAGGGTCTCCAGGTAGCCGCAGATCACCGTCAGCGGCGTGCGCAGCTCGTGGGAGACGTTGGCGATGAAGTCCTTGCGCATCTGTTCCAGCTGGTGGATGCGGGTCACGTCGCGCACCAGCATCAGGTGCTCGTTGTTGCCGTAGCGGGTGATGTAGAGCTGGATGCGTACCCGGTCGTTGGCCGGGGAGGGGATTTCCAGCGGCTCGGCGTAGCTGTCCTGCTCGAAGTATTCCTTGAAGCGCGGATGGCGCACCAGGTTGGTCACCGGCTGGCCGCTGTCCTGGGGCGTCTTGAGCCCCAGCAGGGTCTCGGCGGCGCGGTTCCACCATTCCAGGTTGCCGTCGCTGTCGAGCATGATCACCGCGTCCTTAAGGGCCGCGGTGGACTCCTGGACCCGGTCGATCACCGCCTGCAGGCGCCCGCGCACCCGCTGATCGCGGCGTTGCAGGTGGTAGATGCTGTCGAACACCTCGCCCCACAGGCCATAGCCGTCGGGGGGCGCTTCGTCGGGTTGATGCAGGCGCAGCCATTCGTGCAGGCGCAGCAACTGCTTGAGGGTCCAGGCCAGGTAGATGCCCAGGCCAGCGGCCAGGCTCCAGCCGTAGTAGCCGCTGATCAGGCCCACCAGCAGGCAGCCGGTGATCAACAGCAACATGTGGCGAATCAGGGTGCCATGCCAGTTTTGATTCACTTGAAACACGTCCGTGGAGGGTGGCGCAGCTCCAAGCTGCAAGTGTTGAAGCGGTCACTCATCGGCGTGCCGCTTGTCGCTTGCCGCTGCCGTCAGGCCTTGGTGGAAAAACGATAGCCGGTGCCGCGCACGGTTTGTACCAGATTCTCGTAGGCATCGCCCAGGGCCTTGCGCAGCCGGCGGATATGCACGTCCACGGTGCGTTCCTCGACGTACACATTGCCACCCCAGACCTGGTCCAGCAGCTGGCCACGGGTGTAGGCACGCTCCTGGTGGGTCATGAAGAACTGCAGCAGGCGATATTCGGTAGGGCCCATTTCCGCGGGCTTGCCGTCGATGGTCACCCGGTGGCTGATGGGGTCCAGCAGCAGGCCGCCGACTTCGATTGGCGCTTCGCCATCGGTAGGGCCGGCACGGCGCAGCACGGCCTTGAGGCGGGCCACCAGTTCGCGGGGGGAGAACGGCTTGGTGATGTAGTCGTCGGCGCCGACTTCCAGGCCCTGGATCTTGTTGTCCTCTTCACCCTTGGCGGTGAGCATGATGATCGGGATGTCCCCGGTCAGCTCGTCGCGCTTGAGGCGCCGCGCCAGCTCGATGCCGGAAGTGCCGGGCAGCATCCAGTCCAGCAGGATCAGGTCCGGCTTGCGGTCGACGATGATGGCATGGGCCTGCTGAGAGTTCTCTGCCTCCATGCAGTCATAGCCGGCCATTTCCAACGCAACGGCGATCATTTCGCGAATAGGCGCTTCGTCGTCAACGATCAGAATGCTTCTGCCAACCATGCTTGAACCTCTTGTCATTTAACTGTCTTGCGCCGCATTAGATAACGGAATTATTGCAGTCGTGTGACAGTATTTCAGGTCGCGGGGCGGGGTGCTGCTTCGTGGACTAAGCTTTGAGTCCGATTCCTGACAACCACAAAAGAAGGTTTCCATGACTCTGTTCAAGCAATCGTTGAAAGTCCTGCTGGTAGGCGCTGTCCTGGCCCTGCCGACATTCGCCATGGCCGCCGACCCGGCAATGAGCAAGGACGGCGTGCTGGTGGACCACAAGGGCATGACCCTCTACACCTTTGCCAAGGATGCCGACGGCAAGTCCATGTGCAATGACAAATGCGCTGCCAACTGGCCGCCGCTGATGGCCGAGGGCAGTGACAAGGCCATGGGCAAGTGGACGGTGGTCAAGCGTGACGACGGCAAGATGCAGTGGGCCTACGACGGCAAGCCGCTGTACGGCTTCGTGATGGACAAGAAGGCCGGTGACATGACCGGCGAAGGCAAGATGGACGGCGCCTGGAAGGTCGCGAAATCCGACTGACCTCCCGCCGCCCTCCGGGCCATTGGCAGCTTGCGGCAGCGGCTACACCGATCTCTGTAGCCGCTGCCGAGCCATCGTGAAGCTGCGAAAAGGCCCATAGGGCCTTGCTTGACGGTCTAGCGCAACGCGTAGTCCAGCAGCACCCCGACAAAGATCGCCAGGCCCGCCCAGTGGTTATGCAGGAAGGCCTTGAAGCACTTCATCCGGTCGCGATCCCGGGTATACCAGAACTCCCAGGCGAAACACGCCGCCGCCACCGCCAGCCCCAGGTGGAACCAGCCCCCCAGATTGAACCGTGCCCCGGCCAGCAGCAGGCAGCCCAGGGACAAGCCCTGCAGGGTGAGAATGATCACCCGGTCGGCATCGCCGAACAGGATAGCCGTGGACTTGACCCCGATTTTCAGGTCATCGTCACGGTCGGTCATGGCGTAGTAAGTGTCGTAGCCCACGGTCCACAGCAGGTTGGCGATGTACAGCAGCCACGCGGTGGCCGGCAGTTCGCCGTTCTGCGCGGTGAAGGTCATCAGGATGCCCCAGGAATACGCCGCTCCCAGTACCACCTGCGGGTAATAGGTGTAGCGCTTCATGAAGGGGTAGCAGGCGGCCAGGGCCAGGGCGCCGAACGACAGCCAGACCGTGGTGGCGTTGGTGCACAGCACCAGCAGGAAGGCGGCGCCCATCAGCACCGCGAACAGTATCAGGGCCTCCTTGGCGCTGACTTTGCCGGTGGCCAGGGGCCGCTGGTCGGTGCGCTTGACCTGGCCGTCCACCTTGCGGTCGGCGAAGTCGTTGATGGCGCAGCCGCCGGCGCGGGTCAGCACCACCCCGAAGGTGAAGATCAGCACATGGCTCAGGGACGGCTGGCCCTCGGCGGCGATCCACAGCGCCACCAGGGTTGGCCATAGCAGCAGATAGATGCCGATGGGCTTGTCCATGCGCGCCAGTTGCAGGAAGTCCCAGGCCCGCGGGTGCAGGCGATTGAGGGATTTGAGCAGGCTCAGGTACATCAGCAGGCCTCCGGTCGGGCGTCTATGGCGGTCCACAGGCTGGGCAGGAAGATTTCCGCCACCAGCAGGCTCAGGGGCCCTCGGTCAAAGCGTGAGCGACGGCCCCACAGGCCGTTGTCGGCAACGGCGGCGGGCAGCCAGTGCCGGGGGTAGCGGCAGACTTCGATGGGCTGGCGGGTAAAGGCCTGGTCGCAGAACAGCAACTCGCCCAGGGAGCGGCTGCCCAGTTCGTCGATATTCAGGCCGCCTTCGAGCAGGGCGCTGCGGGCGGCGACGCTACGGGCGAACACCCAGGCCTGGCCGTGCCCGCGCAAGTACACCTCGCGCACCCAGCCTTCGCTCTGTTCGGGCAGGCCCAGGGCGGCGCATTCGTCGTTGCGCAGGGTTTGCCACTCTTGCACCAGCGGGGTGACGCTGAAGGCGTTGTGGGACAGCCGGGTCAGGCGCCGGGTCAGCGACCCTTCATCGAACAGCCAGTTGGCAACGGCTGCGCCGGGGAAGGGGGACAAACGGCTTTGCACCAGCCAGGTGGGGGCCGGGGCGGGGGGCATTGAGTGCGGCACAGTGGGTCAGTATTGGCAGCAAATGAGGCGGCGAGCTTAGCATGGCGATCGCCGGTTTTGATTGATCCAGGACGCCCGGCGGCACGAACGTGCTTGCATCTGCCGGTAGTGATCAGTAAAAAACCCCAGTGCCGGACGCTGATCAGCGTGGCCTTCTAGAGTCGATCCATCGACCGACCCACCGGCGAAGCCTGAACCCTTGAGGAAATGCATCAATGAAAAAGTGGCAATGTGTGGTCTGCGGCCTGATTTACAACGAAGCGGAAGGCTGGCCGGACGACGGTATTTTGCCGGGTACCCGTTGGGAAGATGTGCCCGCGGACTGGCTCTGCCCGGACTGCGGCGTGGGCAAGATGGATTTCGAAATGATCGAGATCGCTTGATCGACTTTTGTGGCTTGAACAACCAATAACAAGGAGCAGGGAATGAGCGCACCGGTAGTGATCGTGGGGACGGGCCTGGCGGGTTACAACCTGGCCCGGGAGTTTCGCAAGCTCGACAGCGAGACGCCGCTGCTGTTGATCACTGCCGACGATGGCCGTTCCTACTCCAAGCCGATGCTGTCCACCGGCTTCGGCAAGAACAAGGACGCCGACGGCCTGAGCATGGCCGAGCCCGGCGCCATGGCCGAGCAGCTCAGGGCCGAGGTCCGCACCCACACCCGCATCAGCGGCATCGACCCGGGCCACAAGCGCCTGTGGATCGGCGAGGAAGCGGTGGCCTATCGCGACCTGATCCTGGCCTGGGGCGCGGAAACCGTGCGGGTGCCGGTGCAGGGCGACGCATCCGAACTGATTTTCCCCATCAATGACCTGGAAGACTACGCGCGCTTTCGCAGCGCCGCGGCCGGCAAGCGTCGGGTGCTGCTGCTGGGCGCCGGGCTGATCGGCTGCGAGTTCGCCAATGACCTGATCCTTGGCGGCTACAGCGTGGACCTGGTGGCACCTTGCGAGCAGGTGATGCCGACCCTGCTGCACCCGGCCGCAGCGGCGGCGGTCCAGGCCGGGCTGGAGAGCCTGGGCGCGCGCTTCCACCTGGGCCCGGTGCTCAACCGCCTGCAGCGCGGCGCCGACGGTCTGGAAGCCCACCTGTCCGATGGCCAGGTGATCGCCTGCGACCTTGTGGTCTCGGCCATCGGCCTGCGCCCGCGCATCGACCTGGCGGCTGCCGCCGGGCTGGTGGTC
Source organism: Pseudomonas sp. NFPP12 (assembly GCF_900103205.1). NCBI lineage: Bacteria > Pseudomonadati > Pseudomonadota > Gammaproteobacteria > Pseudomonadales > Pseudomonadaceae > Pseudomonas > Pseudomonas sp. NFPP12. Next base: position 539,748 of record NZ_FMWW01000005.1, on the reverse strand, counting down.
AATCGCGGAGTGGTGGTGGACCGCGAGCTGAAAACCTCCCACGCCAATATCTACGCCTTGGGCGATTGCGCCGAGGTCGACGGTCTCAACCTGCTGTACGTGATGCCGCTGATGAGCTGCGCCCGGGCGCTGGCGCAGACCCTGGCGGGCAAGCCGACGGCGGTCAGCTACGGGCCGATGCCGATCACCGTCAAGACTCCGGTCTGCCCCCTGGTGGTGTCGCCGCCGCCCCGTGGCGCCGAAGGCGTATGGACTGCAGAAGGGCAGGGGGCCGACATCAAGGTCCTGTGCCGCAACGCCGAAGGCCAGTTGCTGGGCTACGCCCTGACCGGGGCCGCGGTGATGGAAAAACTGGCCCTGAACAAGGAACTTCCTGCGCTGCTGGCTTAAATACCGGTCGTTCTGTCGGAATAACCCGGTTCTTGCCCTCACAAAGGTCGCGGGGAGACTGGCGCCACTCTCAAGCGCGTGCCATCCTCACACCCGTCTGCCGCAGCGTAGAGCCTGCGGCGCCTTGGGCGCTGTTCCCGTGAACAGCACGGACATAACAACAAAAAACCGTCAAAGAGGCTTCACACTATGCGTAAACCAGAACTCGCCGCAGCCATTGCTGAAAAAGCGGACCTGACCAAAGAGCAGGCCAATCGCGTGCTCAACGCCATTCTTGAAGAGATCACCGGGGCTCTGCACCGCAAAGACAGCGTCACCCTGGTTGGTTTTGGCACCTTCCTGCAACGCCACCGTGGCGCCCGCACCGGCAAGAACCCGCAGACCGGCGAGCCGGTAAAGATCAAGGCCAGCAACACCGTGGCATTCAAACCGGGCAAGTCGCTGAAAGACAGCGTCAACCCATAAGCATTGAGCGGGCTCCCGGCAGCGGGAGCACGCAGGGGAAATAGGCACGCCGAGCGCATCGGGTGCCTATTTTTTTGCCTGCCGTTTGCCCGCGGATGTTCTTGCGAAGCCGCTTTGGCGTGGCTAGGATGCGCGATCGTTCGATTTTTGATCTAAGGCCAAGGATGACCCGCCCCACTGACAGCCCCCTTTCATGGGCCGCCCTGCTGCACGGCCTGGCAAGCCCCGGTTTAGTTGCCCTGGTCGTGGGCTGCCTGTTCAGCCTTGGCCTGTCATCGGCCGCTGCCGGCAACGACTCGCGACTGGAGCAGATCGGCTATCGCGAGGCCCTCAGCTGGTTCCACAGCCAGAAATACGACAGTTCCGGCGCCTGGCTCTGCGGCTATTCCCTGGCCCGCGAGGACTACAGCGTAGCGCCCAAGGCTCCGCGCCTGCTGGTGGAAGTGGACCAGCGCTTTCTTTACCTCAAGACCGCCGGCCAGCTGGTGGAACTCACCGGCGCCGCCCAGGGCCTGGAACGCAGCGAGTACCAGAACACCGGCGCTCATATCCGGGTCACCCTGAACATCCTCAAGCGCAACAATTTCAGCGAGTACCAGGAGTCTCACGACCGCCAGGTGCTGGCGCGCATCGAGATGAACGACCAGGTCGAAACCCTCACCCTCAAGGGGCAATCATGCGGTACCTGAACCTGGCAGGCCTGGGCCTGCTGATCGCCTGTGCGACCACGCCCGCCCTGGCGGATGAATCGAACCCGGGCAAGGGTTGCTACGGCTACCTCACCGAACTGGTGCGCAGCAGCGATTTCCCCTACCGCGACTTCACCACCCCGGAGCACCTCAAGCTGCTGATCGACCGCGACGATGGCGACCAGCTGAGCCTGCAGCTGTTCTACGAAACCTCCGGCAGCGGGACCATCGGCTGGGTCCGCTACGACGTGCCGCAGCAGGCCCTGTGGAACGTCAGCATCGACCCCGAAGAGCCCCAGGCCCTCAAGTTCGATCAAGGCTTCGCCCGTGCCTACGCGTCCTGCCTGGAAGCGCGTTGAGGGGCCACGGCCGCTGCGCAGAGTTGCCGAGTGGTTCCTTGATTGTTGCCGGCCGTTGCCTGAATATTTGCCACTCTCCGAATCACCCTTTCAGCATGGAACGCCAAACTCTTGTCCACCTACCGCATTCAAGAAGCCGATCTCGATATTCCTGACGCCTGGCAGGACCAGAGCATCAATATCTTCAAGCTGCCAGCCGTTGGCGGTGCCCAGGAAGCCAGCTTCGTCATCAGCCGCGACCCGAGCCAGGGCGACGCCGCCTTTGCCGATTATGTCGCCGCGCAGCTGAATGCTGCCGAGCAGCAACTGCCAGGTTTCAACCTGATCAAGCGCTGGGACTTCGACATGCAAGGCCATGCCGCCGTGCTGCTGGACTACAGCTGGAAACGCGAAGGGCGCGAGCTGATGCTGCGCCAGGTCTTCATCGAGCGTAAGCCGGCCGTGCTGATCACCACCCTGACCACCACGGTCAACGACCTGGTGCATCATGAGCCGGCCTGGAAACAGGCCATGCAGAGCCTCAAGCCGCAGCCTTCGAAAGCCTGATCGGTCAACCTGCCCTGAGGCGCATTGCCCGGTAGCCGAACTCTAGGAACCGCATGAAGTTCAACGATCTGTTCGTCAGTCGCGAGGAGATGTTCTCGATGGGCATCGAGGAATCCACCGGCCAGTACTACCTGACCTTTCCGGTGAGCCTTGGGGTGGTCGACTACGAGGAGTACTACGCCATCGAGCGCGCGACCTTCGAACTGTTCGAACAGGATCTGCAGGCCGCGCTGGCGTTCGTCAGCCGCGCCAGAAAGCGCGAGCTGGACGCGTTGCTGATCATCAGGCCGGGCAAGAATCGCGGCTCGGCGATTTGACCCGGCCTCCAGCAGGCGCTCAGTTCAGTGCTGCCAGTAGTTGCTTGTTGAACGACTCTTTCAGGTCCTGATGACCGGTGTAGCCCAGGGTCTGCTCGCTCATGATCTTCGCTAGCGTTTCGTCGTCCGGTTTGATTTTGTTGGTTTTCAAGGCGATGAAAATCAGTGGGACCGGATAGGAGTAATACTTTGGCCTGTCTATGACATCGCTCACCAGCGCGGGGCTGACGTTGAAGAGGTTGAACAGAATAGGCAGGTGAACATCCTGGAGCTGGCGCAGAATCACCTGGCAGGTATTTTCAATACCTTGCTCTGTCACGGGCAGTAGCGGGCAGGCAGCTTTTTCACTGACCGTCGACAAGCTGTAGATAAATTTCGGATTGGCCAGGTTGGACGGGTAGGGCGGGTTTATCTGGTCGATCTCGGCCTGCAGGGCCGGGTGTTCGACGAAGATGATGATTTCGTAGGCGCGAGTGTTGGCCAGGTATTCGAAATGCAGGGTCGCCACGGCGCCCGATTCTTTCTGTGCAACCACCACTTTGTTCTTGGTGACTTTTACTCCGGGGTAACCCGAGAGCTCGCTCTTCAAAAAAAGCTGGAGCGCCTTTTCAAAGTTGCTGCGCAATTCCTTGGTGTCTGCTTTCATTTCTCGATTACTCGTTCAATAGCGAAGAAGCCAGAAGGTGGCCGAATGCTGTGCGCCATTGCCACCGAACTGGGTACCTCTGGCGGTTTTGGTCGCAACTTCGAACTGGCCTTGGGTAGCGCCCGACGGTTTGATCATGCCACCGCCCAGGCCACCGTTCGTATTGGCCGGATTGCTCATGTCGAACATTCCCGATCCCTGTTGGTTCTTGGTCAGTTTGCCGCTGCCATTTTTGACTTCGAACACGTGGTAGTTGCCGGCTTTGTCCTTGGCGATGATATCTGCCCTGATGCGATAGGACTTCTGGGTGACAGGGTGTTTGACCTTCATGGTTAATTCTTCACCTACCACAGTGAAACCGTTCCTCTCGAGGTCCGCTTTGGCTTTTGTAGTGCCCCTTCTGCCGCTGTAGGCCGATTTGCAGATCCAGCCCAGCGGATCGATCCAACCGATTGGGTTGGGAGCGTACTGATAAAGGTTCAAGCCTCCGGCCAGGCCGATGGGGTCCGGCGTGGTGAAGCGCCCGATATCCGGGTCGTAGAAACGGAATGTGTTGAAGTGCAATCCAGTCTCGCGGTCCAGGTACTGGCCCTGGAACCTGAGATTCTGTTCCTCGATGTAGTAGGGCTCGCGTATTTCTTCGACAGTGTTGCCCCAGACCTGATAGCGGGCCTGCCAGACGCTATGGCCGTCAGGCTCGCAAAGCTGTTGAGGCAGGCCATTCAGGTCGTTGTGGTAGTAGCGGATCTTCTGCTGCGCGCCGAGGCCGTCGACCCGCGCTAGGGGCGCATGTCCCAGGTCTTCATAGACATAGAGGCTGGTCTGTTGATTACGCTGTTCCTGCAGCAGCCGCAGGCCATCCCAGACGAATCGCGTTTCACCCAGAAGGTTGCCCTGGCTGTCGTACTCGCTCTTGCTGATGCGGCGACCCAAGACGTCGTAGCGCATCCTGACCAGGGTTTCGCCGCTGGAGGTCTGATTGCGCACTTCGATCAACCGGTGTTCGGCGTCGTAGGCAAAACGTTGCACGCCTCGCCGACCACTGCGTTTTTCAATCATTCGCCCGAAGGCATCGTAGCGGTAGCGCTTGTCCTGGTAGGTCAGCAATTTGTTGTGCACCACCAGCCCGGCGCCCGCCTTCGGGCCATCAAGCAAATTGGCGGCGGCGTCATAGGCGAAGGTTTCTTTCTGGCCCTGCAGGCCGTCCTGGCTGGCAATGATTCGCCCGGTCGCGTCGTAATGGAACAGTTGCCGATGTTGCCCGGTGGCATGTCGTTCGGCCAGGCCCACCAGATTATCGCTATCGTCGTACTCCAGGTGTCGCTCCGGGGCTGTTGGCAAGGTGTTTGCCAGCAGGCTGGAATGCTGCAGGCGTGCGCGCAGGCGGCCACAACGGTCGTATTCGCTGCGAGTGCTGATCTGACCCTGGGTGCGCAGCACCTCACGGTGCAGGCGGTCACGTTGAAAGTCGCTGACTACCTGGCCATCGAGATTGATCTGGTGCAGATGGCCGCTGCCGTAATAGAGCCGGTTGAGCCAACGCTTGTCCGGTAGCTGGGTCTGAGTCAAATTGCCCAGTTCGTCGTATCGATGGATCAGGCTGCCGGCCACGGTGTGTTCTTCGAGTAATTGGCCCAGGGCGTCGTAGCTGAAACTCAGTGCCTGCTGGTTGCCGAGGTTGTCGGTAAAGCTGGCGGCGGTCAGTTGGTTCAAGGGGTCGTAGGTGTATTGGCTGCGGCCATCGTCTGTGATTTTGGCCAGCAGCCGTCCCACGGCATCGCGTTCGAACCGGTGGATGATCGGCGCGATAGGTTGCGCGGGCACGGCGCTCAGCCCCGTGCCATAAGGGGCGGGGTGGGACTGGAGTTCGACGACGTTGTTCAGCAGGTCATAGCCATAGCGTTTGGCACTGCCGTCGAGGTCCTGCTGTTCGCTCAAGCGGTTGCCGGCGTCCCACGCAAAGCGATAGCTTTCGCCGTTCTCGTTGGTGAGCGCCAGCAGCCGTCCGTACGCGTCATAGTCGAACCGGACCTGTCGGCCGTGAGCGTCGATGCGCTGGCGTATCTGCCCGCGCCGGTTGTACTGGTAGAGCGTGGTGTAGCCGGAAGGGTCGGTGTAGCCCTGTAGCTGGCCGTTGCTGCTGCGTTGAAAATGCTCGGCGCGCCCATCGGCCAGTTGACTGCTCAGCAACCGTCCCTGGCAGTCGTAATGGAACCGGGTGTGCTCGCCAAGGGCATCGATGATGGCTTTCACGTTGCCGCGTCGATCGTATTCGAAGCGGGTTGGATAGCCCGAGCAGTCCAGGTGTTCAAGCAGTTGCCCGGACGAGTTCCAGCGCATCTTCCGGCTTCTTCCCGCGGCATCGATGATCTCCACCACCTGGCCGTGCGCGTCATGGCGGTACTGGGTCACCTGGCCCAGCGGGTCTACTTCGGCGATACAGTTGCCCCGGGGATCGTAGCGCAGGTGCCAGCTTTCTCCGGCGGGATCGGTCAGGGTCTGTGGCAGCGACCAGTGCTCCAGCCACAAGGTCGAATGGCTGTGCCCCAGAGGATCGGTCTCGGCTATCAGGTTGCCGGTTTCGTCGTAGCTATAGGCATAGCGCCCTCCCAAGGGGTCGGTGGCGCTGAGCAGTTGGCGCTCATCGTTCCACTCGAAGGCCCATGTCTGGTTGAGGTTGTCGGTGTACTCGACGATCTGTAACTGGCTGTTCCAGCGGCGGCGGCTGAGGCGTTGCAGGCTGTCGGTGACCTGGGTGATTCCCGCCTCCAGATCATAGTCGTACTGATAGCTATCGCCTTCGTCGGTCCAGTGACGCGTCACTCGCCACTGCTGGTCGGCAAATTGTGTCCATTGATAGAAGCAGTGCAGCCCGGTGGCCAATTGATGTTCAATCATCCGGTGGCCGGCGTCATAAGCGAAGCGACGCTGTACCTGGCCTTCGCTATCGCGCACCTGTGCCAGGTCTCCTGCCGCATCGTAGTCGTAGCTGACCAGCACTTCCCGTTGCTGGTCGGGGTACAGCCGTTCGACCTGGGCAATCCGACCGGGCCAGAGCGTGCTGTAGCTCAGTTCGAGCTGCGCCTGTTCAAAGGTGTCACGCAGCAGCCAGAGGCGTCCGGACGAGTCGTACTCCAGGTGCAGACGGTTGTCGTTGCGGTCCCCCAGTTGGCTCAGGCGCAGCCGCGAGGAGTCGCCCGGCAGCGGCTCGAACAGACGGTAGATACCGTCGCTGCTTTCGATCAGCAACTGTCCGTTCTCGTTGCGTCGCACGCTCAAGCCTTCACCGGGGCTGAAGGCTCCTGCACCCAGGGCAATGGAGCCCATGTCGATGCGGCGTCCTTGCTCATCAATGTAGAGCAGGCGCTCGCCACCTTCGGGGTGGGGCTCGATCTGGACGCTGATCTCGTAAGGCAAGCTCCAGCCGGCCCCGAGCAGGCCGTCACGACGTTCGTCGCGGCTGTTGTAGAAGCGTTGCCATTCGATGGGCATCAGCCCGGGCAGGGTGAAATCCAGATCGTCGTCGGCTCCGAGCACCTTGGCCCCGGTGGCTGCATGCACCGGGTGGGTCGAGGCGACGACGGCCTGAGTCAAAGCATTGGTGGCCTGGCTGACGACAAAGGAATTGACTCCGGCCATCAGCATGCACGGCAGGTTGCTGAGGAACTTGCCCTTGCCGCCCTTGAGCATCATCAGCACGGTCACCGCCAGGCCCACCCCCGGGGTCTTGCCGCTACGGATCTCGCGCACCACCACCGAGCCACCGCCGATGGTCACGTTCGGGGAGATAGGCCCGGCCGACACTACCTTGGCATCGCAGGTGCTGCGGTCGCCGCTGCGTACTGCCGGCTGGCCGTCGATGCTGACCTTTTCCGAGCCTTCAGCCAGATACTGCACCGGCATCGGCGGGTGCTTGGTGCAGGTCACCAGATCCAGTTCCTTGGTCTGGGAGCCTGGCGCCGGGGAGGCCACGGTGGGCCGCCACATCTGCGAGAAAAACTCCTTGGCCATGTCGAGGAAACCGGGCCCTTCCTCGGGCGTTGCCGACGGGGTGTCGGTGGCTTCGCCTTCTTCGGCGCCGTCGCCGCTGATCTGTGTCGGCGGTGCGATGCCGGCCGCGCGGGCCGCCGGCTTGTTGTTGGTCAGGACCTTTTTCGAGCCGCTGGCGATGGTGGCCTGGATCGAGGGCGGGAACAGGGCGTTGGCGATGCCCTCGCATAAATTGCTCAGGCCCTTGTCGGCTCCGGTCTTGCTCATGACCACACCGACGACGACGCCCACCACCAGCCCCAGCACACAGGCGCCGAGGCCGCCGGTGGCCACGGTGATGCCTGCCGCCGCGGCTACTGCCATGGTCGCCAGGGCGCCGATGGCAACGTTGGCCGCCACCTCCAGCACGCCGCCGAGAATGTCGGCCATCATCGAGGTGTGTTCCAGCCCGTCGCCCAGGCGGGCCGCCCACAGTGCGTCAGACATGGCCCTGCCTCAGCCCAGCACCAGGGTGTTCTTGATCTGCGCCCAATGGGCGGCTTCCGCGTCGCCGAGCTTCTGTGCCTTGACGTAGCTCATGGCGAGCATCTGTCGGGTGCCGGGCAGCACCAGGGCCAGCTGGAACTGGAACACCTGTTCTTTGCCCTTGTTGAACTGGCTGCGCAGCTCCAGGCCCTGGATGTCCTGGGCCGGGCCCAGCTGCACCGGTTGCGGAGCCTGGCAGCGCAGGTCCTGGACTTGCTGCTCCAGACGCTGCAGCTGGCTGGCCAGGTTGCTCTCCAGGGTTTCGCCGTCCCCCAGCAGGCTGCGGCTGACGATCAGCGAAGTGCCCAGGGCCGGGAACTTGAGGATGTTGATCGAGGCGTCCTGCAGTTCGCCGGCAGGCAGCTGGAACTGCAATTCATTGAGGCGATAGGTCATGGCGTGGGCATCCGTTCATTAGCCTTTGGGGGCGGAAAAGGGGGCTTTGGCCTTGGCGCTGATGGCACCCTGCACACCCTGGCCCTCGGTGGTGGTGCCCGGGCCGCCGCCGTTGTTCAGGTGCAGCACGCCACCGGTATTGATCTCGGCATCGGCCGAGGCATGCACGCTGATGTTGACCCCGCACAGGTTGATCTGGCCGCTGGCGTTGAGCTCCAAGATGCTGGCCCCGCATACCAGGCGCAGGCGCTCGCCGACCTCGATCACATAGCTCTGGCCGACGCTGTCGAGCTTCTTCTCGCCCACCGTCAGCTCATCCACGTGCTGAACAATGCGCGTGCGCTTGTTGCCGATGGTCACGTACTCGTCGTGGCCGATGCTCTTGTTGCGGTTGTTGCCCACCGAATGGCTTTCGTTGACCTCGACCACGATGTCCTGGTTGCGCTCGGCGTGGATGTACAGCTGCTCCGCGCCCTTTTTGTCTTCCATGCGGATTTCATTGAAGTTGGCCGGGCTGCCACCCTTGCTCGAACGGCTCTTCATGCCGCTCTGGGTGGCGTTGGCGGGCAGGTCGTAGGGCACGGTCTGTTCGGCGTTGTAGACCCGGCCGGTGATGATCGGGCGGTCGGGATCGCCTTCCAGGAAGCTGACGATGACTTCCTGGCCGATGCGCGGGATCTGCATCGAGCCCCAGTTCTTCCCGGCCCAGGCCTGGGACACGCGAATCCAGCACGAGCTGTTTTCGTTGGACTGGTCGTGGCGGTCCCAGTGGAAGTGCACCTTGACCCGGCCGTACTGGTCGGTCCAGATCTCTTCCCCGGCCGGGCCCACCACTCGCGCGGTCTGCGGGCCCTGGACCATGGGCTTGTGGGTGGTGGCCAGGGGGCGGAAGCTCTGCTGGGCGTCGATGCAGGTCAGGTGGCTCTCGAACTGCGCCGAACCGCCGCCAGCGCCGCTCTCCAGGCTTTCCTGGACCAGGTAGTAGCGGATGCTGACGATCAGGTATTCGCGGTTCTGGTCCTGGCGGCTGAAGCCGGTGAGGCTGAACAGGTTGCCCACTCCCAACCCCCGGGCGTTGCCGCTGAGCTCGATGCGCTCATGCAGGCTTTGCAGGGCCTCGATGCGGGTCTGGGCATAGTGCTCGCCGTCGCTGCTCTGCACGTAGGTGCCGGGGTAGTCGTAGAGCGGGTAGTCGCCGGCGCTGTGGGGCCGCGGCATGGCCGAGCGCACGTCGATCCGGGCGCTGGGGCGCTGGAAATCATAGTCGTTGAGCTCCAGCGAGCCGGGCTGCACCTCCTGGGCCAGGTGCCAGTCGAACATGTGGTCGCGCTCGCGCTGCTGCTCGTCTCGCGGGTAGTAGGGCACCGAGGCGTAGCCGGGCACGCTGCTGTGAGCGCCATAGGCGTCGGCCAGCACCACCACGTGGCGGTCCTTCTCGTGGCGGAAGAAGTAGTAGATACCTTCCTGTTCCATCAGCCGGCTGACGAAATCGAAGCTGGTCTCGCGGTACTGCACGCAGTACTCCCACTCCCGGTAGGGGCGGCTCAGGGCGTCTTCGAAATCGGAAAAGCCCAGGTCGCGGAATACCTGCTTGATGATCTGCGGGATGCTCAGGTTCTGGAAAATCCGGCAGTCGGAGGTGCGGCTCAGCAGCCACAGCCAGGGGCGCAGCGTCACCTCGTAGCTGGCGAACTGGCCGGTGTCGATGTTCTGGCTGCAGCGCGCGACGATGCCGTGGAAGTACCGCTGGCCGCCGCCGTCCAGCTGTACGCTGAGGCCCATGGGCTTGCCCAGCAACTGGTTGAGGTCGATGTTGGCGTCACTGGAGGCCAGTTGCAGCTGGTAGTCGAACAGCCGCCCCAGCTCTTCGCCGCCGCCCAGGCTCTTGAGCAGCAGGACGTCCGGGCCCAGGGGGCAGTTGACCTGTGCCAGTCGTGTGGATTGCTGAAATAACATCGTCAGTCTCGTTGAATGCGTGGTGTGCCAGGTCAGCCCCCTGCAGGAGCGAGCGTGCTCGCGAAGGCGCCAGGTCCATCACCGTGGCGGTCGCTTCGCTGGCAAGCCGGCTCCTGCGCAGGGCGTGGGGTCAGGCCGGCTCGCTGAAGTCGTAGTGCAGTTCGTTGTCGCGCTGGCTGATGCGCACCCCGGCCAGGGCGCGGCCTTCGAGCATGCGGTTGAGGAACTCGCGGCTCATGTCCGGCAGCAGGCTGTTGGTCAGGATGGCGTCGATCATCCGCCCGCCGCTTTCGGTCTCGGTGCAGCGCGAGACGATCAGGTCGATGACCTCGTCGTCGAAATCGAAATCCACCTTGTGGGTGCTTTCCACGCGCTTCTTGATCCGCCCCAGTTGCAGGCGGGTGATGGCCTTGAGCATCTCGTCGCTCAGCGGGTAGTAGGGAATGGTCACCAGGCGCCCCAGCAGTGCCGGCGGGAAGATCTCCAGCAGTGGCTGGCGCAGGGCCTTGGCGATTTCCTCCGGCTCGGGCACCGCCTGCGGGTTCTTGCAGACGTTGGCGATCAGCTCGGTGCCGGCGTTGGTGGTGAGCAGGATCAGGGTGTTCTTGAAGTCGATCATGCGGCCTTCGCCGTCTTCCATGACGCCCTTGTCGAATACCTGGAAGAAGATCTCGTGCACGTCCGGGTGGGCCTTTTCCACTTCGTCCAGCAGCACCACGCTGTAGGGCTTGCGCCGTACCGCTTCGGTGAGCACGCCACCTTCGCCGTAGCCGACATAGCCCGGCGGGGCGCCCTTGAGGGTGGACACGGTGTGGGCTTCCTGGAACTCGCTCATGTTGATGGTGATGACGTTCTGCTCACCGCCATACATGGCTTCGGCCAGGGCCAGGGCGGTTTCGGTCTTGCCCACCCCGGAAGTGCCGGCCAGCATGAACACGCCGATCGGCTTGTTGGGGTTGTCGAGGCCGGCGCGGGAGGTCTGGATGCGCTTGGCGATCATCTGCAGGGCGTGGTCCTGGCCGATGATGCGTTTCTTCAGGTGCTGGTCCAGGTTGAGCACGGTTTCCAGCTCGTTGCGGGCCATGCGCCCCACTGGAATGCCGGTCCAGTCGGCGACCACCGAGGCCACGGCCTGGTAGTCCACGGTCGGCAGGATCAGCGGGGTCTCGCCTTGCAGGGTGCTGAGGCGCTGTTGCAGGTCCACCAGTTTTTCCCGCAGGCCGTGGCTGTCGTCGCCGACGTCGCTGTCCACCAGGCCGACGTTTTCCCGCAATTGGGCGCGGGTTGCCAGCAGTTCGTCCACCAGGGTCTTCTCTTGTGCCCAGCGACTTTCCAGCTCGGCCAGGCGCTCGCGCTCGGCAGTCAGGAGGTTCTCGCTGTTGACCTGGCGGCTGCCAATGGCAACGCCGATCGCCTGTTCCCGGGCGATGATCTGCAGCTCGGTTTCCAGGGCCTCGATGCGCCGGCGGCTATCGTCCACCTCGGCCGGCACGGCGTGCAGGCTGATGGCGACGCGGGCGCAAGCGGTATCCAGCAGGCTGACGGATTTGTCCGGCAACTGGCGCGCGGGAATGTAGCGATGGGACAGTTTGACCGAGGCTTCAAGCGCTTCGTCGAGGATCTGCACCTGATGGTGCTGTTCCATGGTCGAGGCCACGCCGCGCATCATCAGCAGCGCCTTGTCTTCCGAAGGCTCGGCTACTTGCACCACCTGGAAGCGCCGGGTCAGGGCCGGGTCTTTCTCGATGTGCTTCTTGTACTCGGCCCAGGTGGTGGCGGCCACGGTGCGCAGGGTGCCACGGGCCAGGGCCGGCTTGAGCAGGTTGGCCGCGTCGCCGGTGCCGGCGGCGCCACCGGCGCCCACCAGGGTGTGGGCTTCGTCGATGAACAGGATGATCGGCTTGGGCGAGGCCTGGACGTCCTCGATGACCTGGCGCAGGCGCTGTTCGAACTCGCCCTTCATGCTGGCGCCGGCCTGCAGCAGGCCGACGTCGAGGCTGCGCAGTTCAACGTCCTTGAGCGCCGGCGGCACGTCGCCGGCGACGATGCGCAGGGCGAAACCTTCCACCACCGCGGTCTTGCCCACCCCGGCTTCACCGGTGAGGATCGGGTTGTTCTGCCGGCGGCGCATGAGGATGTCCACCAGTTGGCGGATCTCTTCGTCACGGCCGACAATGGGGTCGAGCTTGCCGCTGCGGGCCTGTTCGGTGAGGTCGACGGTGAAGCGCTTGAGGGCTTCCTGCTTGCCCAGGGCGCTGGGGGCCATGGCGCCGCTGGCTTCGCCGGGCACCGCACCGGCACTGAAGCCGTCGCTGGCGCTCAGGGCGTTTTCCGGCGAGTCGCCGATGTATTCGTCAAAGCGCTCGCACAGGGTCTCGACCTTGATCTTGTCGAACTCGCGGGACAGCCCCAGCAATGCATGGCGCAGGCTCGGGGTCTTGAGGATGCCGATCACCAGGTAGCCGGTGCGCACCTGGCTTTCGCCGAACATCAGGCTGCCGTAGACCCAACCGCGCTCCACCGCCTCCTCGACGTGGGACGACAGGTCGGTGATCGAGGTCGAGCCCCGGGGCAGGCGGTCCAGGGCCTCGGTCAGGTCCTTGGCCAGGCGCGCCGGCTCCAGGTTGAACTGGCGGATGATGCGGTGCAGGTCCGAGTCCGTAAGTTGCAGCAACTGGTGAAACCAGTGGGCCAGTTCCACATAGGGGTTGCCCCGCAATTTGCAGAAGACCGTGGCGGCTTCGATGGCTTTGTAGGCAACGCTGTTGAGTTTGCCGAACAGCGCCGCGCGACTGATTTCACCCATGCTCTGTGCTCCTTGGTGTACGTGAGGTAGTGGCCAGGTCGGCGTAGTGCCGGGCCAGTATTAGATCCTTGGCATCGCTGCCGGGTTGGCCGAGCCAGGTGTTGAAACCCAGGCGCTGGCGGCCGTTGAGTTGCAGCTTGGGCACTTCGTCCTTGAGCAGGACCAGGTTCAGGTCCCAGTCCAGCTCGAAGCCCAGGTATTCGGCGGCCCAGGCCACCAGTTCCTGGAATTGCTGGCCGTCGGGCAGCATCCCCAGGTAGTCGTCCAGTTTCATCGGGCCGAGGCGGATGCGGAACTTGTGCTGGCGGTCCCAGACGTGGCTGCCCAGGCAGAAATCCACCCCCAGCTGATGGGATTGCACCCCGACCCGGCTGCGTTCGGGCAACTCCAGCCACTGGCCGACATATTCCTCGATCTGCACCGGCAGGCCGAAATACTCGCTGATGATCGCCCGCAAGCCGTCCGGGTAGCGGGTCTGAGCCGCCAGGTGGCCGCTGTAGTGCAGCTTGGCGGTGTCGGCTATCAGACCCTGCTTGAGCAGGCTGGGCATGCCCCGGCCCGACAGCGCCGCCAGCCGCGCCGACCAGTAGTCGTCGTCCGGGCGATCGTGGCTCACCGTCGGCCGGGCTTCGGCCCAGGCCCGATAGAACAGGCTCAGCAGGCGGTGGTGGAACACATCGAGAAAGCGCTTGCTGGTGCTGTCGGCGTTGTTGCGCTGGCGCTCGCGCACGTATTCGGTGATGTGCAGCGGCAGCGGCCCGTTGGGCCCGCCGAGGCCGAAGAAGAACTGCTCCAGGCGGGTCGCGGCGCCGTCGCTGCCGGGGGTGACCGAGGCCAGGGTGGCCGGGGCGAAGCTGCAGTCGGCCTGCTGTCCCAGGCGCAGCGGATCGTCCGCCAGGCGCACGGAGTGACCGAAGCGCGGCAGTTGCGGCGACAGGCATTCGATACGCCGCAGGGCCTGGAAGAAGTCGTACTCCCAGGGCTCGGCGTGCATCGCCGTCAGCGTATTCAAAGAGTCGGACGACGTCCGGGCTTGGCTTTCCATCGCATGATCTCGCCGCGTTCGGTGGTACGGATCACCGTCTCGGTAAAACTGTTGATCGACACATAACGTGCCAGGAAGCGCTCGAATACCGCGCCGAGCAGAAACACCCCGGTGCCGCGGAACGCGTTTTCATCGAACTCCAGGGTGATCTCCAGGCCCCGGCCGAAGACGATCGGCCCGGGCATCGGCAGGCGCCGGGTCACCGCCTTGCTGCTGACTTCCCGCAGGCCCTCGATCTGCAACTGCAGGGCCGCGTCGTTGCTGTCGCCGTACAGCCGCAGCAGTTCGCGCAGGGCCGCCGCGCCCTGGCCCTGTTCGCTCAGGGACAGGTAGTTCAGCGACAGCTGGCTGATCAGGCGCCAGGCCTTGCCGTCGTGGGCATGGCTGGGGCGCGGCCGGCTCGGGCCCGCCAGGCAGCGGATGGCCTGTACCGGGGCGCTGTCGGCCAGGGTGAAGTCGGTCTTGCCGTTGCCGGTGTTCATGAACAGTGGCAGGTCGCGGTTGGTGCACAGCGCGCTGACCCCGAGCTGGCGCAGGTCGTGGCGATAGGGCGCCTGCTGGCTGTCCACCAGGCTGACGAAGGATTCGCTGCCGATGTAGGTGGAGCGCGGGCCGTTGCGACGCTGGTCGCTGGACAGCACCCGCGGCTCGCGCCGGACGATGTAGTAGGACTGGTCGCGGCCGTAGCGGGATGGATCGCGCACGGCGTAGAACGGCAGGAACGGCTGTTCCGGGCCGGTGCCGTGGCCGCTGATGGCGGTCAGCGAGTGGACCTCGAAATCCATCGGTCGGGTGCGGTCGGCGATCACATGGTGCTCGTTGACCCGGTCGGACAGGTGGATACGGTCCAGGCGCTTGGGAAACAGGTTGATCGCCGGGGTGCAGAAGGGCACGAACTGAGCGGTGCCGACGCTGCCTTCCAGGCTCTGGTCGAAGCGCTCGAAGAGCACGATCAGCTCCAGCTCCTGGCCGGCGCAGCGCTGGACCGCGCGCCCCAGCTGGGCGAATTCGACGAACAGGAAGCGGTTGGGCAGGGCGAAGTATTCCTGCAGCAGGCGGTAGCCCTGGAAGGCCTGGGGCACCACCGGCAGCGCCGCGTCGCGGTCGTCGAAACCGCGCGAGCGCAGGGCGTCCGGGGGCAGGCGCTCGACCCAGTCGCCGCCCGGGGCCCGGGCGAACACCGCACAGACGTTGCCCAGCAGTTGTTCGTAGAGGCGGAACGGCTGTTCGTCATTGCCGTTCAGGTACAGCGGCAACTCGTCCAGGGCCAGGCTGTTGAACGGCAGTTCGGCGCCGGTGCGCAGGGTCAGGCGCAGCCCGGCTTTGGCCCTGGGCTCGCTGGCGGCCAGGCGCCCGAGCACTGCCGACGGGTTGCCGAAGTATTCGGCCTGGGCCACTTGCAGTGGCCACAGGGTCACCGAGTGCGCGGTGCGGTATTCGCAGCAGGTCTGGGTATCGCGGCCCAGGGCGGCGCGCAGGCTGGTGTCGCGCTCCAGGGTGAAGCCGCTGCTCAGGGAACCTTCGTCGGGATCGGCCTGCAACTGCACCACGGTCATCGACGGGGTCGGTGCCAGGTAGTGCGGGTAGGCGATCTCCAGCAGGTTGTGGGTGAAGGTCGGGTACTCGGCGTCGAGCTTGAGCTGCACCCGGGCAGTCAGGTAGGCGAAGCCCTCCAGCAGGCGCTCGACATAGGGGTCGGCGCAGTCCATGCCCGACAGGGTCAGGCGGCTGGCGATCTTCGGGAATTCCTTGGCGAACTCCGCGGCGCTTTCGCGCACGTGGTGCAGTTCCTGGTTGTACAGCTCCAAGAGGCGCGGGTTCATGAGCGCCTCCGGGAGTCGGCGTGCACCACTCGTACGTGGCCCGATTCCAGGTCCATGTCGGTTTGCAGCAGCAGGCGCAGGGGCATCGGCTGGGCCCAGAGGTCGCCTTCGATCTCGAAGCTCAGGGCGTTGTGGTTCATTTCCCCGGGCGCGGTGCGTGCGCGTACCCGCAGGGTGCTGCGCAGGATGCGCGGCTCAAAGGTGGCGATGGCCTGGTGGATCAGCGCCTCCAGGGCAGGGATATCGATGCTCGAAGCGCTGTACCCGGCCAGGGCCGGCAGGCCGTAGTTGACCACCGAAGTACCGGCGGGTGTGTGCAGGGTGGCGTCGGCTTCCAGCAGGGAAGTGGTGTTGAGCAGCCAGGCCAGGTCGCGCAGTACCGAGGCCTTGAGCTGGCTCAGGGACAGCACGCGTTTGTCCGGGCTTTCTTTCAGGTTGCCGGGTTCATCGTCGGTCAGACGATCCAGCAGGGAGGGTTGCAAGCGATCGCGGGCGGCGATGTCGGTTACCAAGGGGTTCGCTCCAGGATCGGATTGCGCAGGCATGACGTCACGAAAAGGGGCATAACCAAAGACTCACGAGGACGCGGTCCTGGCCAACCGTCCTCGCGTTGCGCCAGGCGCAACGCGAGGGCCGGGCCGGTCGCCGCCACGGGGCGGCGACCGAAGCGGATCAGCGCTTGGTGTTGGAGCGGATGTTCCAGCCGTACTTGATCGGGCCGCCGTCCTTGGTGCCGTCGGCTTTCTGCGGCTGGTACTCGACCATCACCTGAGCGAAGTTCAGGGTGATGTTTTCGGTCAGGCGGTCATCGCTGCCCGAACCGCCGGTGCTCAGCGAAGTGATCAGCACTTCTTCCAGGTCGATGATCATGTACTCGACCTGGCTTTCGCCGCCGGCCTTGCGCACGGTCAGGCGCACCTTGTCGATGTGCTTGCCGCTGGAGCAATGCATCATCAGGTTCGGCGATGCCTTGTCCACGTACTTGGTCAGCGACAGGTCCTGGATGTTCACCTTGCCCGCGCCGCCGCCACCGCCAACGTGCATGTTGCCGGACTGGGACATGCCCCAGCTCCAGTTCAACACGTCGATTTCGTCCTTGTGGGCTTTGTCCATGGACTCGCCCTTGATGTCACCGATCTTGATGAAAATATCAACAGCCATGTTTTCTCCCTGTGTGGCACTTGCCACGATGTTGATTCAGCTTCTGTCGCCGCTGCGCGAGGCCCTGGGGACCTCGCGCGGCCTGTGGCTGCGGCCGCAGGTTTGAGTCGGTTATGGGTTAGGCGCCCTTGGCGGACGGCAGTTTGGATACCAGGCGCAACGACACGGTCAGCCCTTCGAGCTGGTAGTGCGGGCGCAGGAAGAACTTCGAGTTGTAGTAGCCGGGGTTGCCTTCGACTTCCTCGACCACCACCTCTGCCGCGGCCAGTGGGTGCTGGGCCTTGGTGGTTTCGGTGGAGTGCGCCGGGTCACCGTCGACGTAGTTGAGGATCCAGTCCTGCAGCCAGCGCTGCATCTCGTCCTTCTCTTTGAAGGAGCCGATCTTGTCGCGCACGATGCACTTCAAGTAGTGAGCGAAGCGGCAAGTGGCGAACAGGTACGGCAGGCGCGCGGCCAAGTTGGCGTTGGCGGTGGCGTCCGGGTCGTCGTATTCGGCCGGCTTCTGCAGCGACTGGGCGCCGATGAAGGCGGCGAAGTCGGTGTTCTTCTTGTGCAGCAGGGGCATGAAGCCGTTCTTCGCCAGTTCCGCTTCACGGCGGTCGGAGATGGCGATCTCGGTCGGGCACTTCATGTCCACGCCACCGTCGTCGGTGGGGAAGGTGTGGGCCGGGAGGTTTTCCACCTCGCCACCGGACTCCACGCCGCGGATCCGCGAGCACCAGCCGAAATGCTTGAACGAACGGTTGATGTTCACGGCCATGGCGTAGGCGGCGTTGGCCCAGGTGTACTTGGAGCTGTCGGCGCCGTCGGTGTTTTCCTCGAAGGCGAAGGCTTCCACCGGGTCGGTCTTGGCGCCGTATGGCAGGCGCGCCAGGAAGCGCGGCATGGTCAGGCCGATGTAGCGCGAGTCTTCCGATTCACGCAGCGAGCGCCAGCCGGCGTATTCCGGGGTGGTGAAGATCTTGGTCAGGTCGCGCGGGTTCGACAGTTCCTGCCACGAGCCCATGCCCATCACGGTCGGCGAAGCCGCGGCGATGAACGGCGAGTGCATGGCGGCGCAAACCTTGGACAGCTCGCCCAGCAGCTCGACATCCGGTGGCGACTGGTCGAAGTAGTAGTCGCCCACCAGGCAGCCGTAAGGCTCGCCGCCGAACTGGCCGTATTCCTCTTCGTACATCTTCTTGAAGAGCGGGCTCTGGTCCCAGGCCGTGCCCTTGAATTTCTTCAGGGTCTTGTGCAGCTCCGGCTTGGAGATGTTGAGCACGCGGATCTTGAGCTGCTCGTCGGTCTCGGTGTTGTTCACCAGGTAGTGCAGGCCGCGCCAGGCGCTTTCCAGCTTCTGGAATTCCGGGTGATGGATCACCTGGTTGACCTGGGCGGTGAGCTTGGCGTCGATGGCGGCGATGATCGACTCGATCGACTTGATGGCGTCGTTGGACACCAGGTCGGTCTGCGCCAGGGCCTGTTCGGCCAGGGTCCGCACCGCGGTTTCCACGGCTTCGCGAGCACGCTCGGTCTTGGGCTTGAATTCCTGCAGCAGCAGCGATGCGAATTCGCTGGCCTGCTCGGTGGCGCCGGGTTGCGCCTGATTGTCACGCATCAATTCGGTCATGATCGTTGGTCCTGATTTACGCGTTCGGCTCGGAGTCAGCAGGCTTTGGCGCACTGGCCAGGGCCTGGAGCAACGCCGGATCCTTGATGGCTTTCATGATGATTTCTTCGGCGCCGGTCTTGCCGTCCATGTAGGTCAGCAGGTTGGCCAGCTGGGTGCGGGCTTCCAGCAACTGGTTCAACGAATCGACCTTGCGCGCCACGGCCGCCGGGCTGAAGTCGTCCATGCTCTCGAAGGTGATGTCCAGGCTCAGGTTGCCTTCGCCGGTCAGTTCGTTGGGCACGTGGAAGGCCACCCGAGGCTGCATGGCCTTGAGGCGCGAGTCGAAGTTATCGACGTCGATTTCCAGGAACTTGCGATCGGCCACGGCCGCCAGGGGCTCCACGGGCTTGCCGGCGAGGTCGGCCATCACGCCCATGACGAAGGGCAGCTGGACCTTTTTCTCGGCGCCGTAGAGTTCGACGTCGTACTCGATCTGCACCCGGGGCGCGCGGTTGCGCGCGATGAACTTTTGAGAACTTTGCTTCGCCACGTTGTGCTCCTGGTCGCTGCTGCGACGGTGTTGGCGTCGGTCGGTGGTTGCCGCTGACGATACTGCTCGGTTGTTCCGGGGTTAGTCGGATTCAGGGCCGCGCAGGTTTTCAAATTGGGACATGCCGTCGGGAATCAGATTGCGCACGATGGCCGCGAAGTCGGCGTTGACCAGGTTCTTGGCCCGGTTGAGCAGCACCGGCAACGGGCTCGAAGGCTCGTGGCGGCTGTAGTAGGCCAGCAGCCGGTCAAGGCTGCGCAGCACGTCTTCGCGGCTGCTGATCTCGCCGGAAATCCGTACCGGGGCTGGCGCTGCGGGCGCACCGGGCTCTTCGGTGGACGGCCCATCGGCGTGTTCCTCGACCGCGTTCTGCGCGCCTTGCGGGGCGTGCTGGCCCAGCACCTGCAGCGCCAGGCGCAGGGGTTGCTTGAGGGCCGTGAGGTCTACACCGCTGGCCGAGCCTACTTGTTCGCTGACCTGTTTCTCGATGCTTTCGGCCGCCGAGCGGGCTGCGCTCAAGGCGCTGCGAATCGCATCCAGGTGCTCGGGGTCGCTGTCTTGCAGGGCGCCGGCCAGGTGGTCGGAGCCCAGGCTCTCGCCGGAAAAGTGCTGCAGGCCGGCGGCGTTCAGCGCGGCTCGCAGGCTCACCGGGCCGAAGGTCCGGGAACGGGTCAGGATGGCTTCGCGGAGCAGGCCGATGGTGGTGTCGGACGCCAGGCCGGCCAGGGCGTTGATACGCACCGTGGGGTCGTTGTCGTCGTCGGCGTCCAGGCGCGGATGCAGGTCCGCCCAGTAATCGCGGAGCAGGCCGTCGATCAGTTCGAGGCTGGTGGCCAGGCCCGGCAGGCCTTCGAGGGCCAGGGTGCTCTGCAGGAGGAAGTGGGTGATGCGCAGGTCTTTGCTGCGCGCCAGCAGGCCCAGGCTCTGTTGCTGGATGCTGCGCCAGTCCGGCGGCTCGGCCGGCAGGATCGAGTCGCCCATGCTGCGCTCGGGCTGGCCCTGTGCGGCCCGCTCCAAGTGCAAGAAATCCGCGTCATATTCCAGGTCTTCGCCACAAGGCGAAGTTGCTGAAACCGCGGCGAGCAACATCGGTACATCCACCTGGTTTGATCTCCCTATCAGCCTGCAGGACAGTCAGGCAATTAATGCACTAGTTGTTTGTGAACTCGCGCACATTTCTTGGTTTATATGGACTCGTTGATACTAGTGAGCCATCATCCGTGTTCAAGAAGTTGTGCATTTTTGGTGTAGTAGTTGTGCCTTGTCAAGGTAAGCTATTCGCCCCGCATGACAGTGTTATGTCGCCTTATTAGTTCCTTGACCGGCGAGTCAGATCGGGGCGGTACGAAAGGCTTTTGTCATGCGTGTAGTTTAAGTTGAGCGATCATGCTGTGAACGGCGCTGTTTAAAGGATTTTTTGCGGACTTTTCATTTTTTCACGGAACTTTTTTCCCTTCGCCGGTTCGCACGCGGAAGTACAGCAAGGAGGCGCGATGTCGCTGTGTTTGACTATCACTAGTTATCACAAGATTACCCCTGGTCAATGCCCTGAAAAACTAATGGACCAGGGAGTGATGGCAATTGGCCGCAGTTCCGATAATGACTGGGTACTTCCTGATCCCGAACGCTTAGTTTCCGCGCGGCACTGTGTCATCCAATACAAGGATGGCCGTTATTATTTGACCGATAACAGTACTAATGGTGTGGAGTTAGTCCGTGCCGGTATTCGTATGCGCCGGGGTAGCAGCGAGCCTCTGGAAGATGGCGAGGTTATTCGCATTGGCGATTATGAAATCAGTGCGCGCATCGATTTCAGTCTGAACCGCCCGGGGGCTGAACCCTTTTCCGGGGACAGCTCCAATAGTTTCGAGGCGCTGATGGGGCGTCAGGCGGCGTCGCCGACCCCCATCGAACCGATTTCCATGGCCCCGGTGGCGCACTTCCAGGGTGCCTCGGCCCAGGACACCTTTCCCGATCTGTTCGACTTTCTCGCCCCCAGCGCGACCCCGCCGGCCACCCAGCCGGACCACGTGCCGGCCGAGCAGCACGATTTTCGCCCGCCGACCCCCACCGCGGTGCCCCTGCCCGTGGCACCACCTGAGCCATCGGCGCCCCAGGGCGGGGCGATGATTCCGGAGGACTGGGACCTGTTCGGCTCGACGCCCGCCAGCCCTGCGCCAGTGCCCAGTGCGCCGCCCGTGGTTGCCCCGCCGGTGGTTGCTGCCGCGCCGATTGCCCACCAGGCCTCGTTCGCGGCAGAACCCGCGCAGCCGCAGCCGCAGCCGCAGCCGCAGCCGCAGCCGATCGCCCAGGCGCCCGTGGCACCGGTGGTTTCCGAAGTGGAGCTGGCTCCTGTTGTCACGCCCGCGCCGGCCCCGGTCGCCCCCCAGGGGGATCTGCTCCAGGCCTTCCTGCGCGGGGCCGGGCTCGATCAACTGCGCATCGAGCCGCAGCAGGCCCAGGCCCAGATGGAAAGCCTGGGTCGCAGCTACCGGTTGATGGTCGAGGGCCTGATCGATGTGTTGCGTGCCCGCAGCAGCCTCAAGGGCGAGTTCCGCATGCAGCAGACGATGATCCGCCCGGTGGAAAACAACCCGCTGAAGTTCGCCCCCAATGTGGACGAGGCCATGCTCCTGCTGCTGCGCCACAGCAACCAGGCATTCATGGCTCCGGATCAGGCCGTGCAGGACAGTTTCGATGACCTGCGGGCGCACCAGCTGGCGGTCATGGCCGGTGTGGAAGCGGCCATCAAGCACCTGCTGGGGCGCTTCGAGCCCACTGAACTGGAAGCTCGCATGGCTCGCCCCGGCGGCCTGGGCAACCTGTTCAGCGGCTCGCGCCAGGCGCAGAACTGGCAGCAGTTCACTGCACTCTACAAACAGATTTCCCAAGAGGCCCAGGACGATTTCCAGGACCTCTTCGGTCGTGAGTTCAGCCGCGCCTATGAAGAACACACCCACCGGCTGCGCCGTTCCTGAGCGCGCCTGGAACACCCGAAAAACACGGATACACGGACAGCTGATACGTCATTGAGGACGCAGGATGATTCAACGATTGCTGACATTGGTTGCCATGCTGGTACTGGCGGCCTGTGCCAAGGACACACCACCTCCCGGCGAACCGGCCAAGGAAGCGCCCGGCGCCACGACTGTGGAGCTGCATTTCCAGGCGGTCAGCGGGCTCAACCCCGGGCCTGATGGCCAGAGCACGCCGGTGCGGGTACGGATCTTCGAGCTGAAGAATCCGGCCACCTTCATGCGCGCCGACTACTTCGCCCTGGCGGAGCGGGCGCCGGCTACCCTCGGCCCGGACCTGATCGACCAGGATGAAGTGCTGGTCAAGCCTGGCGACCAGTTCACCCTCAAGCGCACCCTGGACCCGGCCACCCGTCAGGTCGGCCTGCTGGTGGGCTATCGCGAAGTGGACCAGGCCCTGTGGCGGGTCGGGGTCAACACCGCGCAGCGCCTGAGCAACCAATATCAGATCGTCCTCGACGTCCGCGCGGTCAGCGCCGAGCTCGTGGCATCCCCATCCAGCCCTGCCCAATAGGCAATCGGAGCAACCATGTCCTGGAACAATCGCGTGGTCTGGTCGGAAGGCATGTTCATTGGAACCCAGCACTTCCAGCAGCATGACCGTTACCTGGAAAACCTCATCGACGCCCGCAGCCGCCCGCTGTCGACGGGAGCCTGGGGGTTCTCCGAGCTGCGTATCGATCAGGGCCTGCTGGCCCAGGGCAAGCTGGCCATCGTCAGCGCCCGTGGCCTGCTGCCCGACGGCACCCCGTTCAACATTCCCCATGACGACCTGGCGCCCAGCCCGCTGTGCATCGACGACAACCTGCGTGACGGCCTGGTGTACCTGGCGCTGCCCCTCAAGCGCGCCGGCGCCCGGGACACCGTGGACGAGGGCGAAGAGCTGGGCGGTGCCCGCTACCTGAGCCAGGTGCGCGAGGTGCGTGACGACAACGCACCGTTCGAGAACCGCGCGCCGGTGGCCGTGGGCTCTCGGGCCCTGCGCCTGCTCACCGCCCAGGACGGCCTCAGCGACTACGCCGCCATTGGCGTGGTGCGGGTCAAGGAGAAACGCGCCGACCGTGCTCTGGTGCTGGACGACAGCTACATTCCGCCGGTGCTGGACGTGGCCGCGTCCAAGCCGTTGAGCGCCTTTCGCAGCGAGCTGCTGGGCCTGCTGCACCAGCGCGGCGAGGCCCTGGCCGGGCGCGTGGTGGCATCGGGCGCGGGGGGCGCTTCGGAAATCGCCGACTTCATGCTCCTGCAACTGGTGAACCGCGCCCAGCCCCTGGTCAACCACCTGAGCCAGATCAGCCCGCTGCACCCCGAGCGCCTGTTCAGCGAACTGGTGAGCCTGGCCGGCGAGTTCTCGACCTTCACCCACAGCGCCCGGCGCCCTGAGCAATACCCGCAGTACCAGCACGATGAGCTAGCCATGAGTTTCGCCCCGGTGATGCAGGCCCTGCGTGAAGCGCTGTCGATGCTGATCGACAGCAAGGCAACGCCGATCCCCATCGTCGAGAAAGCCTACGGCGTACACGTGGCGATGCTGGCCGACCGCACCCTGCTGGAGAACGCCAGCTTCATCCTGGTGGTGCGTGCCGACGTGCCGGGCGAAACCCTGCGCGGGCGCTTCGCCCAGCAGAGCAAGGTGGGTTCGGTGGAGCACATCCGCGACCTGGTCAACCTGCAGCTGCCGGGTATCGGCCTGCTGCCGCTGCCGGTGGCGCCGCGGCAACTGCCGTACCACGCAGGCTCGACCTACTACGAGCTGGACCGTGGCAGCGAGCACTGGAAACAACTGGTTCACTCCGGCGGCTTCGCGTTCCACGTCGCGGGAGAATTCCCGGGCTTGAACCTGGCCTTCTGGGCCATTCGAGGATAAGTCGCGATGCATCCTTTCGACGATTCGCCAGGGCAGCCGTCCCCGCCCAACGACCGTACCCAATTCATGCCGCGCCCCGGTGGCCGTGCTCCCGAGCCCGGGCGCCCGGCTGCTGCGCCCGCGCCGTCGCTGGCCATGCCGGCGGCGCCGCTGCCGGCCGGCCAGGCCCGTGGCCTGAACCCCCTGGAAAGCGCCGCGGGCCCACTGCTGGCCTTGCTCACAAGGCTGCGCAGCACCCTGGCGCACCCGGCGCCGGCCAGCCTGCGGGCGCAACTGCTGGCCTACTTGCGCCAGTTCGAGGAGCGCGCGGAAGCGGTCGGCGTGCCGCGCAACGACGTGCTGCTGGCGCGCTATGCGCTCTGTACTGCCCTGGATGAAGCCGTGCTGAGCACGCCCTGGGGCAGCACCAGCGACTGGGGCAAGCAGAGCCTGCTGATCACCGTGCACAACGAGGCCTGGGGCGGCGAGAAGGTCTTCCAGCTGCTGGAGCACTGCCTGCAAAGCCCGCGCGAGCGCCTGTACCTGCTGGAGCTGTTGTACCTGTGCATGTGCCTGGGTTTCGAAGGCCGCTACCGGGTGATGATCGATGGTCGCAGCCAGCTCGAGGCCCTGCGCGAGCGCACCGCGGCCACCATCCGCAGCGCCCGTGGCGAGCACGAGCGCGAGCTGTCGCCACACTGGCGCGGGGTCACCGTGGCCCGTGACCGGCTGGCCCAGTTCATGCCGCCCTGGGTCGGCATCGCCATCGGCGTGGCCTTGCTCCTGGCGCTGCTGTTCGGCCTGCGCCTGAAACTGGCGGCGGACGCCGAGCCGGTGTTCAAGAACATCCATGCCCTGGGCGAGATCCCGGTGCAGACCCTGGACCGCCCGGTGATCCAGCCGAAGATTGTCGAGCGTCCGCGCCTGGCGGGCTTCCTCGCCGAGGACATCAAGGCCGGGCGGGTGGCGGTGGAAGATGCCGTCGACCGTTCGGTGGTGACCATCCGTGGCGACGAGCTGTTCGCCTCGGCCAGCGCCAGCATCCTCGACGACTACCAGCCGCTGATGCTGCGCATCGCCGACGCCGTGCGCAAGGTCAAGGGCCAGGTGCGGATCACCGGCCACAGCGACAACCGACCGATCGCCACCTTGCGCTTCCCGTCCAACTGGAAGCTGTCCCAGGCGCGCGCCGAATCGGTGTTGCAGATCCTCGCGGCGAAGACCGGGCAGCCGGAGCGCTTCAGCGCCGAAGGCCGCAGCGACACCGAGCCACTGGCAACCAATGCCACCGCCGAAGGGCGGGCACGTAATCGTCGGGTAGAAATCAGCGTATTGGCGGAGGGGGTCGAGTGAAGGCGTTTTTCAGTTTTGTGATTCGCTGGGTGATCCCGCTGCTGGGGCTGATCGCCCTGAGCCTGATCATCTGGTTCATTGGCCCGTTGCTGGAGTTCCTGGTACCGGAAGGCCGGCGTTGGACGCTGATCATTTTCATCTTCGCGCTGTGGATCGGCTACCGGGTGTTTTGCATCATCCAGGCCCGTCGGCATGCGGCCAAGGTCTTGCAGAGCCTGGCCGCCGACACCCCGCCGGACCCGGACAGCGTGGCCACTGCCGAGGAACTGGCCGCCCTGCGCCAGCGCATGGACGAAGCCCTGGCGCTGCTGAAGAAGGCCAAGCTCGGCGGTGACGAGCGACGCAATCTCTACGAGCTGCCGTGGTACGTGATCATCGGTCCGCCGGGTTCCGGCAAGACCACCGCACTGGTCAATTCCGGCCTGCATTTCCCCCTGGCCGCCCAGTTGGGCGCCGGTGCCGTACGCGGCGTGGGCGGCACCCGCAACTGCGACTGGTGGTTCACCGACCAGGCCGTGCTGCTCGATACCGCCGGGCGCTACACCACTCAGGACAGCCATGCCACGGTGGACAAGGCGGCCTGGCTGGGCTTTCTCGACCTGCTGAAAACCCAGCGCTCGCGGCGGCCGATTGATGGCGCCTTCGTTGCCATCAGCCTCTCCGACCTGCTGCTCGGCAGCGAAGCGGAGCGCGCTGCCCACGCCGCAGCGATCCGCCTGCGGATTCAAGAGCTGTACACCCAGTTGGGAGTGCGCTTCCCGATCTACCTGATGCTCACCAAGCTCGATCTGGTGCCGGGTTTCATGGAGTTCTTCGACTCCCTGAGCAAGGAAGAGCGGGCCCAGGTCTGGGGCATGACCTTCGCTCTGGACGACGGCAAGAGCGGTGACAGCCCCCTGGCCCACCTGCCGGCGGAACTGGCGGCCCTGGAGCAGCGGCTCAACGAGCGCCTGGTGGAACGCCTGCAGCAGGAGCGCGACCCGGCGCGGCGCGACCTGATCTACGGCTTTCCGCAGCAGTTCGCAGCGCTCAAGGAATCCTTGCAGAGCTTCCTGGAAGGGGTGTTCAAGCCCAATGCCTTCGAAGAGCGGGTACTGCTGCGCGGGGTGTACTTCACCAGCGGCACCCAGGAAGGCAGCCCGATCGACCGCCTGATCGGCGCCATGGCCCAGAGCATGAACCTGGACCGCCAGCACCTGGCGCGGCAGACCGGCACCGGGCGCAGCTACTTCATCGAGAAGCTGTTCAGTGCCGTGGCCTTTGCCGAGCGCGGGCTGGTAGGGGTCAACCCCAAGGTCGAGCGCCGGCGCAAATGGATCGCCCGTGGCGCCCTGGCTGGCACCGTAGCCCTGGTGCTGGTGGTCAGCACCTTGTGGATCATCAGCTACAGGGCCAACCAGGCCTACATTGCCCAGGTCGACCAGCGCGTCGGCCCGGTGCGCCAGGACGTGCAGAACCTCAGCCCGGCCCAGCGCGATGTGCTGGCGGTGCTGCCGCTGCTCAACGCCACCCGCCACCTGGCCGGCGACGCCCCGGGCTGGGCCGAAGGCCTGGGCCTGTACCAGGGCGACATGCTCGAAGCCGAGTCCGCCAGCGTCTATCGCAAGCTGTTGGTGGCGGTGTTCGCTCCACGGTTGATGACCCGCATCGAAGAGCAACTGCACAGCGGCGGCAACTCGGACTTCCTCTACGAGGGGCTCAAGGCCTACCTGATGCTGGCGGACAGCGAGCACTACGACCCGGACTTCATCAAGGCCTGGATCACCCTGGACTGGGATCACACCCTGGCCCGCGACCTGCCGCCCGAGCAACGCCAAGCCCTGACCGGCCACCTGCAGGCGCTGTTCGAGAAGCATCCGCCCAACGCGCGCCTGGACCAGCGCCTGATCGACGACCTGCGCCGCCAGCTGCAACAGCTGCCGGTGGCCCAGCGGGTGTATGACCGGGTCAAGCGCGCCAAGCTGCCGGACGGCGTGCCGGACTTTCGCCTCAGCGAGGCCGGTGGCCGTGACGCCGCGCTGGTGTTCACCCGCAAGAGCGGCAAGCCGTTGAGCGAGCCCCTGAGCGGGCTGTTCACCGCCAAGGGCTACCGCCAGGGCTTCCTCCTGGCCAGCCTCAACCAGGCAGGCACCCTGGCGGAAGAACAGTGGGTGCTGGGTCGCGATCAGGCCGACCAGCAGAACGTCGCCAGCCTTGCCGCCGACGTGCGCCGCCTGTACTTCCAGGATTACCTGCGCCAGTGGGACGCCTTGCTGGCGGACATCGACTTCGTGCCGATCACCAGCGTGGCCCAGGCCGCCGACGTGCTGCGGATTCTGTCCGGGCCCACTTCGCCGCTGAAGAAACTGCTGGTGGCCGTGGCCAAGGAAACCGACCTGCAACAGGAAGAACGCCTGCTGGCGGCCCAGGGCCAGAAGGTCGAGGGCGGTGTGGACCAGCTCAAGCAACGCCTGGGTAACCTGCTGGGCCAGGAACAGTCGGCCAACCCGGCGGCCGTGGCCAGCAGCGAAGACCCGGTGAGCGCGCACTTCGCCGAACTCAACAGCCTGGTGAGCAAGGGCGAGGGCGAGCCGGCGGCCATCGACGGCCTGCTGGCGGACATGAACGCCCTGTACGTGCAGGTCAGCGCCATGGTCGGGGCCAGCGGCGACGCGCTGCTCGGCGAGGCCAAGAACCAGGCCAGCGCCGCTGCGGCGCGGGTCAGCCTGACCGCCGAGCGCCAGCCTCCGGTGGTCCAGGGGCTGGTCAAGTCGGTGGTGGGCTCCACCACCAACACCATGATGGGCGGGGTGCGCAACCAGCTGAACGCGGCCTGGGTCAGCGAAGTGGTGAACGTCTATCGCCAGTCCCTGAGCGGCCGTTATCCGATGTCGCCGGGCAGCTCCCGGGACGCGACCCTGGAAGATTTCGGCCAGTTCTTCGGCACCGGCGGGGTGATGGACAACTACTTCCGCAAGTACCTGCAGCCCTACGTCAACACCTCGACCACCACCTGGAGCTGGCAGCCGGGCGCGGCGCAGAAGCTGGGGATTTCCCCAGGCGTGCTGCAGACCTTCCAGCGCGCTTCGAACATTCGCGACGCCTTCTTCCGCTCCAGTGGCGGTACCCAGCCGGCCGTGCGTTTCGAACTCAAGCCGGTGGCGATGGACGCCAATATCAGCCAGTTCCTGCTCGACCTGGACGGCCAGCAACTGAGCTACGACCACGGCCCGAGCCGGCCGGTGGCCATGCAATGGCCCAACCCGGGGAGCATCGGCGTGGTGCGCCTGTCGATCATGCCGCCGTCGCCCACCGGGCGTTCCGGGATCACCCTGGATGGCCCCTGGGCCTGGTTCCGCCTGCTGGAGCAGTCGGACCTGACCGCCACCAATTCGCCGGACCGCTTCAACCTGCGGCTACGGGTGGACGGTGCGAGCATTTCCTACGAGCTGCGGGCCAGCAGCGCCTTCAACCCGTTCAAGAGCCGGGTGCTCAGTGGCTTCAGCCTTCCGGAGCGGCTATGACGGCGCCCGGCCTGTACGGCAAGTTGGCCAGCCGCGGCGATTTTGTCAGCCGTGGCCTGCCGCAGAGTTTCATCGGCCCCTGGGACAGTTGGCTGGCGGCGGGGCTGCTGGCCAGCCAGAACGCCCTGGGCGAGCAGTGGCTGAACGCCTACCTGATCAGCCCGTTGTGGCGCTTCGCCCTGGCCCCCGGGGTCTGCGGGCCCCAGGCGGTGGTCGGGGTGGTGATGCCGAGCATCGACCGGGTGGGGCGCTATTTCCCCCTGACCGTGGCTGCGCTGCTGGAGCCCGAGGCTGACCTGGCTTCGTTGGTCGGCGGCCCGGAGCAGTGGTTCGAACAGGTGGAAGAGCTGTTGCTGGCGACCCTGGAAGAGGGCGCCAGTTTCGAAGCCCTGGAAGAGGGCTTGCAGGCCCTGGGCGCGCCAAGCCCGGCCAGCCGGATCGAAGGCAGCCACTACGCCGGCCTGCAGCGGTTTTATGTCAGCGATCCACAGGCCCGGGGCGCGGTACTCGCGGCCCAGGCCTGCGCGGGATCGAGTGCTTGGTGGGGGCGCGGTTCGCAGTACATCAGCCCAATGCTGTTGCGCTGCCAGGGCTTGCCGCCGGCCAGTGAATTTGCGCAATTTTTGCTCGGACAAGAGGGTGCCGTCTAAATGCGTTCAGCGCCGCAACTGTCCTACCAGTCCGCCAGCTACAGCCATGTCGGCATGGTGCGGAAAATCAATGAAGACGCCTGGCTCGAAGCCCCGGAGACCGGCCTGTGGCTGGTGGCCGACGGTATGGGCGGGCACGCCGCCGGGGACTATGTCAGCAGCCTGATCGTCGACAGCCTGCGGGCGGTTCCGGCCGCCGACAGCCTGGACGACTATGTCGCCGCGCTGCGCAACGGCCTGGCCGCGGTCAACGCCGCGGTGCGCGAGGAAACCGCCAACCGTGGGGTGACCATGATGGGCAGCACCGTGGTGCTGCTGGCGGTACGCGGGGCCCGGGCCGTGTGCCTGTGGGCCGGCGACAGCCGCCTGTACCGGTTGCGGGACGAACAGCTGGAAGGCATTTCCCGGGACCACAGCTACGTCCAGGACCTGCAGGACAGCGGCCTGCTCAGCGAGGCCGAGGCGCGGGTGCACCCGCGGGCCAACATCGTGACCCGGGCGATTGGCGTCGAGGCCCAGCTGGAGCTGTCCCAGATTGACCTGCAGGTGCAGGACGGCGACACCTTCCTGCTGTGCAGCGACGGCCTGAACAAGACCGCCGAGGACTTTGAGCTGCGTGACGTGCTCAGCCACAGCGAGCCCAATGACGTGGTGCGCAGCCTG
Source organism: Pseudomonas sp. NFPP12 (assembly GCF_900103205.1). Taxonomy (NCBI): domain Bacteria; kingdom Pseudomonadati; phylum Pseudomonadota; class Gammaproteobacteria; order Pseudomonadales; family Pseudomonadaceae; genus Pseudomonas; species Pseudomonas sp. NFPP12. Next base: position 509,443 of record NZ_FMWW01000005.1, on the reverse strand, counting down.
ATCCACCTGGGCCTGACCCGGGGCGCTCCGGACAACATCACCGCCATCGTGATCAAGGCCGCAGGACACTGACCATGGACATTCTGATTCCCGGCTTTGACATCCAGGGCGAAATTGGCGAAGGCGCCATGGCCAGCGTGTACCTGGCGACCCAGCGTTCCCTGGAACGCAAGGTGGCACTCAAGGTGATGGCCGCGGCGCTGGCCGCCGACCCGAGCTTCTGCGAGCGCTTCCTGCGCGAGGGCAAGACCCTGGCGCGGTTGTCGCACCCGCACACCGTGACCATCCACGACATCGGCAATGTCGGCGAGCTGTATTACATGGCCATGGAGTACCTGCCCAACGGCACGCTGAAAGAGCGCATCGCCGCCGGGCTGACCCCGGAGCAGGGCCTGACCTACATTCGCCAGATCGCCTCGGCCCTGGGCTATGCCCATGCCCAGGGGCTGGTACACCGCGATGTGAAGCCGGCCAACATCCTGTTCCGCGCCGACGGCACCGCGGTGCTCTCGGACTTCGGCATCGCCAAGTCCCTGGACGACCGCACCCAGTTCACCCAGGCCGGTTTTGCCGTGGGCACCCCGAGCTACATGAGCCCCGAACAGGCTCGTGGCCAGGACATCGACGGCCGCGCCGACCTCTATGCCCTGGGGGTGGTGCTGTATGAAATCCTGGTGGGCGAGTTGCCTTACAACGGCACCGACGCGCTGTCCACGGCCCTGGCCCACCTGACCGAGCCGCTGCCGGAGCTGCCGCTGCACCACGGTCGCTACCAGCACATCCTGCGCAAGCTGCTGGCCAAGGACCCGGCCGAGCGCTACCCGGATGCCGCCGCCTTGCTGGCGGCCCTGGACAACCTGCCGGCCGCCACCTCCGAGGTGGAAGCGACGCTGATCCAGCCCTTGCCGCTGCCACCCCAGGCTGCGTCGCAGCCTGTACCTCAGAGCAACGACCTGGCCGGGCTGACCCCGGTGTCCATCGAGATCCCGCAGCAGGCGCCCCGACCGGCGCCGCGCCGCGAGCCGCCCGAGGAGCCGCCCGCGCCGCCGCGCACGGCCAATCTGCCTCCAGCCGGCAGCGGGCCTTCCGAACAGCGGCGCGGCCCGGTGCTGGCCCTGGCCGGGGTCGCCGTGGCGGTGGCCCTGGCAGTGGCGGGCGCCGGTTACTGGTGGCTGTCGGGCGACAGCCCGGCGCCAGAACCCAAGACCGCCTCGACAGCCGGCACCACGCCTGCGGTGGTGGCGCCCCCGGCCAGTCAGCCGGTGGCCGCGGATGTCGACGGCGGCCAGCGACCACTGCTGATGCCGGGCAAGAAAACCCTGTTCCAGCGGGTGCTGAGCAAGCCAGGGGCGAGTTTCTCCAGCGAGCCTGGGGCTGCGCCGGGCCAGGCGGTGCCGGCGTTCTCGGTGCTCTACGTGTATCAGCGCAAGAACCTCGACGGCCGCTCCTGGCTGCGCCTGGGGGCCGCCAGTGACGGTCGCAGCGCCGGCTGGTTGCCGGCCGAACAGGTCAGCGACTGGAAGCAGAGCCTGGTGCTGAAATTCACCGAGCGTTCCGGTCGTGCACCGGTGATGTTCGTGCGTCAGGCCAGCGAGCTGGAGCGTTTGTTGGCGGACCCTGCGGCGGCCAAGAACCTGCTGCTCAAGGCACAGAAGAATCCCCAGGACGAACAGCAGGTGCTGGCCCTGGAACCCAACGCCAGCGCGGTGCCACAGGACCAGTTCTACCTGCTGCCGATCTTCGATTCCAAGGAGAGTTTCGACGAGAACGGCCAGCCGGTGCAGTTGCTCAATGTGGCTTCCATCGACCCGGGCAACAGCCCGCAGAGCATCAGCGACAGTAGCGGCAAGCGCCTGCCGGCCAATGCTCCGCCGGCGGCCGGCGATGCCTTCCGCACTGCGGTGGTGCTGGTGGTGGACACCTCGGTGTCGATGCAGCCCTACATCGACCAGGTGCGCGATGTGGTGCACGAGCTGCAAAGCAAGATCGCCCAGCGCGGCGAGCTGGACAGCGTCAGCTTCGGCCTGGTGGGCTTTCGCAACAACACCAGCAAGACCCCGGGCCTGGAGTACGTGACCAAGACCCTGGTGACCCTGGACCAGGGTCGCGATCCCCAGCGCTTCCAGGAGCTGGTGAGCCAGGTCAAGGCCACCAGTGTCTCCAGCCATTCGTTCAACGAAGACGCCTTTGCCGGCGTGATGCAGGCCGTGGAGGGCATGGACTGGAAGGGCTATGGCGGCCGCCTGATCCTGCTGGTCAGCGATGCCGGGGCGCTGCGCAAGAACGACCCTTACAGCCGCACCCAGATGAACGAGGCGGAAGTGCGCCAGGCAGCCCTGGGCAAGCAGATCAAGATCTACGCCCTGCACCTGCGTACCGATGCCGGCAAGAAGAACCACGCCCAGGCGGAAACCCAGTACCGGGTGCTGACCGCCGACGCCAACCCGAAAATCGGCGACCTGTACATTCCGGTGCCCGGCGGCGATGTGGGCAAGTTCGGCGAGCGGGTCGACGAGATCGGCACGGTGTTCGCCGACCTGGTGCATCAGGTGCGCAGCAACCAGAGCCAGGAAGTCCCGGTGCTGGCGGCGGCGCCGAGCATCGCGCAGAAGTCGGCGGCCATCGGCTACGCCATGCACATGGATTTCCTCGGCCGCAAGTCCGCCAGCCAGGCGCCCCAGCTGGTCAGCGCCTGGACCGCCGACCGCGACCTGACCAACCCGGCGCTGCCGGCGTTCCAGGTCTGTGTGATGCTCACCAAGCTGCAACTCAACGACTTGCAGCAGTCGCTGAAACTGATCGTCGACGCGGCGCGCAAGACCCAGACCTCGCCCAAGGATTTCTTCCAGGAAATCGCCAGCGCCAGTGCCTACATGAGCCGCGACCCGTCGGCCCTGCGCAAGGGCGGCAACCTGGCCGACGGCGGCGTGCTGGGGGAATACCTGGAAGGCCTGCCGTACCGCAGCAAGTCGCTGAACATGACCCAGGACCTGTGGCTGTCCCTGAGCGTGGCCGAGCAGGAAGACTTCATCGACGAGCTGGATTCGAAGATCCGCCTCTACGAAACCTTCCATAACGACCTGGCCAACTGGGTGCGCTTCGGTGATGCCGAGCCGGGTGATGCCCTGTACCGCGTTCCGTTGTCGACCCTGCCGTGATGCTCAATCTGGCGCAGGTGCACAAGAGCCGCGGCGAGGGTCGCCAACGCTACAGCCTGGTGATCCCCAGGCTGCAACTGCGTGCCGGTGATCAATTGGCGGTGGTCGGCCCCAGCGGTTGCGGCAAGAGCACGCTGCTGGACCTGCTGGCGCTGGTGCTGGCCCCGGATTCGGCGGCGCGCTTCGAGTTCTCCCCGGCCAGGGATGCCATCGACATTGCCGGGATCTGGCGCGGCGACGGCCACAGCGCGCTGGCGCAGTTGCGCAGCCGGCACCTGGGGTATGTGCTGCAGACCGGCGGCCTGCTGGGCTTTCTCGACGTGCGCGCGAATATCAGCCTGCCCCGGCAGTTGCTGGGGCTGGCGGACGAGGGCATTCCCCGGCGCCTGGCCGAGCGCCTGGAGATCGCCGACCAGCTGCACAAGAAACCCGCCGCGCTGTCGGTGGGCCAGCGCCAGCGGGTCAGCTGCGCCCGGGCCCTGGCCCACAACCCTCAGGTATTGCTGGCGGACGAGCCGACAGCGGCCCTGGACCCCTTGAACGCTCAGCGGGTGATGCAACTGCTGGTGCAGCAGTCGCGGGACCAGGGGGTGTGCTGTGTGATCGCCACCCACGACGAACCCCTGGCCCGGGCCAACGGCTTGCAGGTACGACGCATCGCCTGCCAGCGCGACGCCGATGGCGGAGTCACTGCCACGCTTGGGGAGGCCTGCTGATGCGCGCCTCCCTGACCGCGGCACTGGCCTGGCAGGACTACCGGGCCGACAGCTGGCTGTCGGCCTGTTCGGTGCTGGCCCTGGTGGCGGTGATCGCCCCCTTGCTGGTGCTGTTCGGGCTCAAGTTCGGGCTGGTGAGCAGCCTCACCGAGCGCCTGGAAAAGGACCCGGCGGTGCGCGAGATCATTCCCCTGGGCGGCGGGCGCTTCAGCGCCGACTTCATCGCCCAGTTGGGGCAGCGTCCGGACGTGGCCTTTGCCTTGCCGCGTACCCGGCAGATCGCCGCCACCGCGGACCTGTCCCGGGGCACGGGGGATATCGGCCTGACCGTGGAAATGCTCCCCACCGCGGCCGGCGACCCCTTGCTCGGGCGCTTGCCGGCGCCCCGGGGCATGAGTGGCGTGCTGCTCAGCCGCACCGCCGCCGAGAAGCTTGGGGTGCAGCCGGGGGACTGGTTGCAGGCGACCTTTGGCCGGCAGGTGGCGGGGCGCAGCGAGGTACAGCGGACCCGGGTCCAGGTGGAGGGCGTTCTGCCGCTGGAGGCCTTTGCCCGGGACGCGCTGTTCGCCCCGCTGGCGCTGCTGGAGGCCGCCGAGGATTACCGCGACGGACGCGCTGTGGCGGCCCTGGGCTGGCTCGGCGATGCCCAGGCAACTGCCGGGCAGCGGGTTTACCCGGCGTTTCGCCTGTATGCCCGCGACCTGGGGGATGTCGAGCCATTGCGTCTGTATTTCGCCGAGCGCGGCCTGCTGGTGTCGACCCAGGCCCAGACCATAGCCCAGGTGCAGTCCTTGAGCCGCAACCTGGCCATCGTCTTCTGGGTGATCGCCGGGCTGGCCCTGGCGGGTGCCTTTGCGGCGATCTTCGCCGGGGCCCTGGCGGCGGTGGAGCGCAAGCGCCGGGAGCTGTCGGTGTTGCGCCTGCTGGGGTTTTCCACCGGTGCGCTGCTGCTGTTCGTGGTGGCCCAGGCGCTGTACAGCGCCGGTTTTGCCGCGCTGTTGAGCGGCGCCCTGTATGGCCTGGCCCAGGCCGGGCTGAATCATTTGTTCATGCAGGCGCCCGGCGAATACGCCAGCCACCTGCTGCCGGCCCATTACGGGCTGGCCCTGTTGGCGACGCTGGGCGTCAGTACCCTGGCCGCCGCGCTGGGCGGCTGGCGGGTGTCGCGCATAGAAGCCTGTGAAGGAATTCGCGATGTATAAGTTGATCAGCACCGTGCTGGCCATGACCCTGGCCGGGGCCGTGTGGGCCGAAGAGCCGGCGAACAAGATGGACAACCCCAAGCCGCTGCCGGACGACGTCAGCCTGCCGCTGCCCTGCGACGGCGAGATGGTGTTCCGCTACGTCTACGTGCTGGCCCAGGGCACCCTGGACGACCGTGAGGTGAACCTCGGCTACCCCTTCAGCGAGGGCGAGAGCGGTTACCAGCAGTCGTTCATTTCCGGCTATCGCCGGGACTACATCAACGGCCAGTTCACCCTCAAGGACCTGCCTGGCGCCTGGGGCAAGACCATTGGCCCGGCGCTGCCGAAAAGTGGCGCCGGGGTGCCCCTCAAGCCAATGCTGTATTTCATCGGCAAGTACGAGGTCACTGCCCGCCAGTACGCTCAGGTCATGGCCCAGGCCCAGTCCCTGGCCAGCGGTGATCCGGCCCCGGCCTGTGAGGCGCCGGATGGCCTGCAGGGGCGCCTGCCCAAGGTCAAGCTGTCGCGCTTCGAGGCCGAGCGCTTTGCCGCGGTGTACAGCGCCTGGCTGATGAAGAACCACCGCGACCTGCTGCCGGTCAGCGGCCGTGGCAGTTCCTCGGAAGACGGTGGCCTGGGCTTTGTGCGCCTGCCCACCGAGGTGGAGTGGGAATACGCCGCCCGCGGCGGCCAGGCGGTCAGCCGCCAGGAGCTGGAAGGCCGCCTGTTCCCGCGGCGCGTGGAGGGCAGCGAAGACGACGGCCCGCTGGCGGACTGGGCGGTGTTCAACCAGGTGGCCGGCGGCACCGGCCAGGCCGCGCGCCTGATGCCCATCGGCACCAAGCTGCCCAACCCCATCGGCATGTTCGACGTGATCGGCAACGCCGCCGAGATGGTCCAGGAGTCCTTCCAGCTGGTGCGCGCCGGGCGCCGCCAGGGCACCTACGGCGGTTTCGTGGTCAAGGGCGGCAACTACCTGGAAGGCGAAGGCACGCTGTTCACCGGGATGCGCCGCGAGTACCCGCTGTTTGGCGCCGACGGCACTGAGCAGAGCAACGAAACCACCGGTTTCCGGGTGGCCATCGGCGCGCTGTCGGCGCCCCGTTCGCGCTACAAGGAGCTGTTTGCCCAGTGGCAGAAGGAGGGCCGCCTGGCGTCCCTGACCGACGCCATCGACGACGCCCAGGACCCCACCAAGCGCCTGGACGCCATCATCGCCGCCAGCGTCGACCCGCGCCTGCAGGCGGAGCTGGGGCTGGTCAACGAAGAGCTCAAGCGCAACGTCTCGCTGATCGCCCAGCAGCGCGAGGAAGCGGCCGGCAACCTGATCCAGTCGTCGGCACTGGTGGCCGAGACCATCAACAACTACAACATCCGCCTGACCAACCTGAAGAAGAGCCAGCAGCAGGCCATCGATGCCAAGGACGAGCCCAGCGCCAAGCTGTTCGCCGAAGCCATCGACAACGGCCGCAGCGCGCTGGACGGGGCGGTGGCGATCTACATCGACAACCTGGCCACGGGTACCCGTTACACCGACGCGGTGATCCAGGCGCAATTTCAACGAATCAAGGAAGAGCTCAATCGCAAGCCGGTGCTCGGCAAGAGCCTGGTGACGCGCGCTACGTTATTCGTTCGCCATGTCGGGAATTATCGCCAGCAACGGCGAGCCGACCCGGCGACGATTTTGAAGGAACTGCTCGCATCGACCGGTCAGAAGTCATGACCGGCCGCTGTCTGTCGAGCCTGGAGGATCTCGGACGACATTGCGTCGCGCCGAGTTGGTCAAACTTAATCGAGATCACGAACATGCTTTTTTCCCGCAACCCATTTGCTTCAACGTCCAAGCGTCACCTGCTGTTGGTTGCCGCCGGGTTCAGCACCGTATTGACCGGTTGCGCGACCTCTCCGGTGTCCAAGGTCGCCTCGACCACCAAGGTCGAGTACTACCCGAGCTGCTACGAGCCGGTGCAGCACCTGCGCGCCACGGATTCGGACATGACCAAGTCGGTGGTCACCGGTGCTGCCCTGGGCGCTGCTGGCGGCGCTTTGCTCGGTGCCCTGACCGGTGACGGCGACCACCGTGGCCGCAACGCCGCCATCGGTGCCGCAGGCGGTGCCTTGGCCGGTGGTGCAGCCGGTTACTACACCGAGCGCCAGAAGCAGATCGCCGACGACAACCAGCGCATCGCTTCCTACGCTGCCGACGTCAACAAGAGCGCGGCCGACATCGACCGCAGCACGGCCTATGCCCGCGCTTCCCAGACCTGCTACCAGCGCGCCTTCGACAGCCTGATCAGCTCCCGCAAGGCCAATACCATCAATGACGTGGAAGGGCGCAAGCGCCTGGCGGAAATCGTCAGCGGCCTGAAAGAGTCCAACGACCTGATCACCGCGGTGAACGGCCGTGCCAGCGAAGACCTGAGCAAGTACAACCAGGCCTACGAGCAGGATCTGCAGCAAGTGGGCGTGCAGCGTACCGACGTGGTGAAAGTCGCCACCGCCGATACCACCACGGTGACCACCGGTGGCAAGAGAAAACAGCCACAGAAGGTCAAGCAGCCCAAGCTGCCGACCGTGCCTCAGGAAGCGGTGAGCACCGAGAGGTCGATCCAGGATGCCAAGATCAAGCAGGCCGAAAGCAACAAGGTCGCGACCACCGGCCAGACCCAGGTCAACAGCATGTGCAAGAACCCGGACCTGGGTGACTGGGCACCGGTGCCTTGCCCTAACGTCTGAGTTAGCGATTGTCTGACAAGATGTCGCGATAAGCGTTGAACGCCAGCCGATCTCCGAGCAATCGAACAGATCGGCTGGCGCTCTTCGAGTTACAGGTTAAACTGCGCCGGCCATCCAATAATTCCACTGAGGCGCCGTGCATGAAATTCCGTTTTCTTCTCTGGGTGCTTGGCCTGTTGATGGGCAAAGCCAGCCGCAACAATCCTGCTTTCCAGCAACAGTTGGGTGACAAGGAGCTGGTGTTCCAGCTGCAGACGCTCGACGGCAAGGTTGCTCGGCATTTTTTCGTCAAGGACCAGCGCGTCACCAGCCGTTCGGGGTTCTATCCCGAGCCGGCATTCGCCATCGCCTTCAAGGATGCCGCCTACGGCTTCGCCACCCTGCAGGCGAAGAACAAGCAGTTGGCATTCATGACCGGTATTCAGGATAAGTCGATCCAGATCAAGGGCAACCCGGCCCTGGTGATCTGGTTCCAGGGGCTGACCAAGTACCTGAAACCGAAAAAGGCCAAGCCCAAGGCTTGACCGGGAAACTTCGCCGGCAAGCCGCCTCCTGCAGGAGTGGGCTGGCCGGCGAATGGGCTCAGGCCTGGCTGAACTGCGAAGCCAGTTCCCGCAGCAGTACTTCGGCTTCCAGCACCTTGCTCACCACGTCGTCCGCCTTGTCCCGGGTCAGGCCCAGGCGTTCCAGCAGGGCGTCGGGGATATCCTCGTGGGGCCCGGAGCCGATGCCCCGGCTGCGCAGCAGGCGCACGGCCAGGCACACCAGGTTCGGGTACTCGGCATAGGCGCCGTCGTAGCTCGGGTCGTGCTGGAAGCGCAGGGCGGTGCACAGCTCTTCCGGCATGTCCCAGTAGCGCATCAGCCAGGCGCCGATCTGTTCGCGGCTGATACCCAGCAGGTGCTGTTCGACATAGCTGTGGCACAGGTGCGGGTTGACCTCCAAATGCCGGCAGATCAGCGAGAAGTGCGGCGGGAACACGTGGGCCAGCAGCAGGTAGCCGAAGTTGTGCAGCAGGCCGGCCAGGTAGGTCAGGCCGGCTTCCGGGCGCTGGGCACGGGGCATGGCGCGGGTCAGGCCCTCGATCACCGCGGCGGTGTAGATCGACTGCTGCCAGTAAGGCGTGGCGTGCTGCGGCTGGTCCTTGGGCAGGCTCAGGGTCTTGCCCAGGGCCAGGCCCAGCGCCAGGTTGATCACCAGGTCGAAGCCCAGCACGCGGACGATGGCGTCTTCCACCGAGCGGATCTTGCCGGGCGAGGCGTAGTAGGGCGAGGCGGCCCAGCTGACCACCTGGGCGGCCAGGGCCGGGTCGGTTTCCACCACACCGGTGATGTCGTCGATGGTGGCGTTGGGGTCGACCCGCAGCTTGATGATCTTCTGCGCGGTTTCCGCCAGGGGCGGGATCTCGATGGTGGCTTCCAGGCGCTGCTGGATGCGCCGCGCGGTGAAGGCCTGCATCGCCTGGGAGATTTCCTCGCGGTCATCGTCCGGGCGGTCGAGGTTGGGGCGAATGCTGCTCAGGGGCTCGCCGAAGTTGCCGGCGCTGGCTTTGCTGAGCATGCTCTTGAAGGCTTCGCTGGTGATCTCCAGCAGTACCCCGGGCTCGCCGGAGTTGATCAGCAGGCAGGGCTCGCGCAGCAGGCTTTCTTCGTACAGGCACGGTGAGCTGGTGAGCGCCGGCAGGCCGGGCAGCAGGCTCAGGCTGTGCTTGCCGAGCATGCGCTCCAGGCGTTCGGTGGAAACGGCGGTCAGGCGGCGGCCGGTGAGTTCGGCCAGGCGGTTGAGGTCCAGTAACTGGCTCTGCGGGAACAGCACCATCAGCGCGCCGACGGCGTCGTCCAGCAGTACCGCCTGGACCTTGCGCGCAGCCGGCAGGCCCGGCTGGTCGATCACTTCGTTGTAGCTGATGGCCAGCTTGCCGAGCAGCAACCGGATAACAGACGGAGCGTGTGGGGTTGCAATGTCGAGGGCAACTTCTGTCATGGTCTGGTATCCGTTTTTCTACAATTTGACGAGTATAACCAGCTTGGTTATGGCGAGGGTTCACTAACTGAGTGTTGGTTCACACTTGGCCGTATTGCTGTCCGTGGCGCAGCCAGCGCTCCAGCAACGGGCTGACATGGTCCGGCCAGCGCTCCAGCAGGGCCTGGGCGGCATCGCGTACCGCCGGCAGCAGGTCGGCGTCGCGCATCAGGTCGGCGACCTTGAATTGCAGGAGGCCGGTCTGCCGGGTGCCGAGCATTTCCCCGGGGCCGCGCAGCTCCAGGTCCTTTTCGGCGATGACGAAACCGTCGTTGGTTTCACGCATGATGCCCAGGCGCTGGCGACCGATCTGTGAAAGCGGTGGGTGGTAGAGCAGCACGCAGTGGCTGGCGGCGCTGCCGCGCCCGACCCGGCCGCGCAGCTGGTGCAACTGGGCCAGGCCCAGGCGTTCGGGGTTTTCGATGATCATCAGGCTGGCATTGGGTACGTCGACCCCGACCTCGATCACCGTGGTGGCCACCAGCAGTTGCAGGTTGCCGGCCTTGAACTCGGCCATCACCGCGGCTTTCTCGGGGGCCTTCATGCGGCCGTGGATCAGCCCTACGCGCAATTCGCCGAGGGCGCTGGAAAGGTCTTCGAAGGTGGTTTCCGCGGCCTGACAGGTCAGTTCCTCGGACTCTTCGATCAGGGTGCAGACCCAGTAGGCCTGGCGCCCTTCGGCGCAGGCGGCGCGTACCCGCTCGATGACTTCGATGCGCCGGCTGTCGGTCACCAGCACGGTGTTCACCGGGGTGCGACCGGGAGGCAGTTCGTCGAGGATCGAGGTGTCCAGGTCGGCGTAGGCGCTCATGGCCAGCGTTCGCGGGATCGGCGTGGCGGTCATGATCAACTGGTGCGGGCACAGGCGGCCGCCCACGCCTTTCTGGCGCAGGGCCAGGCGCTGCTGCACGCCGAAGCGGTGCTGTTCGTCGATGATCACCAGGGCCAGGTTCTTGAACTGCACTTCGTCTTGGAACAGCGCGTGGGTGCCCACCACCATCGGTGCGCCACCGGCAATCTGTTCCAGGGCTGCGCTGCGGGCCTTGCCCTTGAGCTTGCCAGCCAGCCAGGCGACTTCCAGGCCCAGGGGCTCGAGCCAGCGCTTGAAGGTGATGAAGTGCTGCTCGGCGAGGATTTCCGTCGGCGCCATCAGCGCCACCTGGTAGCCGGCCTCCAGCGCCTGCAGGGCGGCCAGGGCGGCGACCACGGTCTTGCCGGCGCCCACGTCGCCCTGGATCAGCCGCAGCATGGGCTCGGGCTGGCTCAGGTCGTAGGCGATCTCGTTGCCCACGCGCTGTTGCGCGCCAGTGGGAGCGAAGCCCAGGTTCTTCAGGTACTTGACCGGCAGTTTCCTGGCCAATGGCAGCACCGGGGCGCGCTGTGAGCGCAGGCTGTCGCGCAGACGCTGCTGGGACAGCTGGTGGGTCAGCAACTCCTCGAACGCCAGGCGGTGCTGGGCCCAGTGGTGCCCCAGGGCCAGTTCGTCGACATCGGCGTCCGCCGGCGGGTGATGCAGGTAGCGGATCGCATCGTCCAGGGGCGCCAGCTGATAGTCCCGGGCCAGCTCTTCCGGCAGCCAGTCAGGCAGGCTGCGCGGGCCCAGCAGGGCCAGGCTCTGTTGGCACAGCAGGCGCAGGCGCTGCTGGGTCAGGCCTTCGGTCAGGGGGTAGATCGGTGTCAGGGTCTGGTCCACCGGCGGCGGCTCGTCGCCGCTGATGGCACGGTATTCCGGGTGGTAGATCTCCAGGCCCGAGGCGCCGGGCCGGGCTTCGCCATAGCAGCGCACACGGGTGCCGCGCTTCAGGCCGTCCTTCTGCGCATTGCTGAAATGGTAGAAGCGCAGGCTCAGGCCGCCGGTACCGTCCTGCAAGCGCACCAGCAGGCTGCGGCGCTTGCCCATGACCACATCGGCGCCACTGACGGTGCCTTCGATCACAGCATCCTGGCCGGGGCGCAGGGCGCCGATCGGCACCACGCGGGTGCGGTCCTGGTAGCGCAGGGGCAGGTGGAACAGCACGTCCTGAAGGTTTTCCAGGCCGACCTTGGCCAGCTTCTCGGCCATGGCTTCGCCGACGCCCTTGAGTGCCGTGACCGGCACTTTCGACAGCTCAGTCATTGCGAGCGCTTAACTCGCGGCGGGCGGCTTGGCCACCGAGCACAGGCGGATCGAGTCGGCGAGGATCTCGATGGCCTTGGGCCGCGGGAAGCTGGCGCGCCAGGCGATGGCCACGGTGCGGAACGGCACGGGCGGGGTCAGGGGGCGGACTTCGATCACCCCGGGGGCGTAGTGATGGCTGTCCACGGCCGACAGCGGCAGGATCGAGATGCCCAGGCCGGAGGCGACCATGTGGCGGATGGTTTCCAGGGAACTGGATTCCACGGTGGTGTGCTTGGCGCCGTCGTTGCCCTTGGTCAGGGTCGGGCAGGCCTCCAGGACCTGGTCGCGGAAGCAGTGGCCTTCGCCCAGCAGCAACAGGCTCTTGTCGTTGAGCAGGTTGGCGTCGATGGTTTCCTTCTTGGTCCAGGGGTGGCCGCTGGGCATCAGCACATAGAAGGGTTCGTCGTACAGCGGCAGGGTCAGGACATCGGCCTCGTTGAACGGCAGGGCGATGATGATCGCGTCCAGCTCGCCGTTGCGCAGTTTGTCGCGCAGTACGTGGGTGAAGTTCTCTTCTATATACAGCGGCATCTGCGGGGCGACCCGGTGCAGCTGGGGAATCAGGTGCGGGAACAGGTAGGGGCCGACGGTGTAGATCGCCCCGACCTTGAGCGGTGCGGTCAGCTGGTTCTTGCCGGCCTGGGCCAGCTCACGGATGCCCTGGGCCTGCTCCAGGACCTTTTGCGCCTGGGCGACGATGGTCTCGCCCACCGGGGTCAGGCGCACGGCGCTCTTGCTGCGCTCGAAAATCAGCACGCCGAGTTCGTCTTCAAGCTTTTTCACGCCGACCGACAGGGTGGGCTGGCTGACATGGCAGCGCTCGGCGGCATGGCCGAAGTGCTGCTCTTGGGCGAGGGTAACGATGTAGCGCAATTCTGTAAGAGTCATAGCGGGCGTCCGTGAGGTTGCGGCCAAGCATAACGGCTGCAATCGATAGACGCACGTTATCAGACCGAGGGTGGAATGCGACACCCGCCAATGCCTGCTTCAGGCGGCACAAATGCGAAGGGCACCTTGAAGGTGCCCTTGCGGTGGATCAGCGGCGGCCGCGGCTGCGGTCGATCTCGTAGTTGTACGAGGCGGTGATTTCCACGCTGCCGTTGTTGAGCATGTCTGCCGGTGGCTTGGGCAGCGGCTGGGCACGACGGATCATGTCCAGGGTGGCCCGGTCCAGATCGGCGTTGCCCGACCTGCCTACCAGCTCATAGGACAGCACCTTGCCTTCGGCATCGACGACGAAGCGCAGGGAGTTGGTGCCTTCCTTGCCTCGACGCTGAGCCTCGCTCGGATAGCGCTTGTACTTGGCCAGGTGCGCCTGCAATTCCCCCTGCCAGTTAGCCTTGGCGGCGGCCTGGGCCGGTGACGGGCCAGGGGTCGCAGGAGCGGGCTGCTTGGACGGAGCCGGTGTGACCGGAGCGTCGCTGGGCTTTTCCTCGGAGGGCTTTTCCTTGGGCGGTTCAGGCTTGACCACCGGCTTTGGCGGTTGCGGCTTGGGCTTCTGCTTCACCGGCTTGGGTACCGAGATGGTCGGCTTCGGCGCTTCGGCCAGTTTCGGCAGCGGCAGTTCTTCCACGGGGGCCGGCGGTTGTGGTGGGGTCACCACTTTCGGCGGCGCCGGTGGAGGCGGCACAGGGGCAGGTGCCAATTCCACCACCATGGCTTGGGGGGGAATGGGCATGGGCTGTGGCTTGGACCAGTTGAGGGCGAGCAGGATCGCCAACCCATGGACGCCCAACACCACCGCCAGGCTACCGCTGTAACGCGTCAGTCTTTGGCGCGTCGTGATCATTTCTTGGCTGCCGTCTCAAGTCCGACCAGGCCGACTTTCAGGTAGCCGGCCGCCCGCAGGGTGTCCATCACACTCATCAGGTCGCCGTAATCCACACCTTTGTCGGCCTGGAAGAAGATGGTCGTGTCTTTCTTGCCCTGGGTCCGGGCGTCGAGGATGGCGCCAAGGGTTTCAGCCTTGACTTCGTCTTCGCCGAGGAACAGGCGCTTGTCGGCCTTGACGCTGAGGAACACCGGTTTTTCCGGCCGCGGCGCCGGCTTGGCGCTGGAGGCGGGCAGGTCGACCTTGATGTCCACGGTGGCCAGCGGTGCGGCCACCATGAAGATGATCAGCAGCACCAGCATCACGTCGATGAACGGCGTGACGTTGATCTCGTGGTTTTCGGCCAGGTCGTCGCCTGCGCCTTCTTTCAAATGCAAGCCCATGGCTGATTACCCCACTTTCACCATGTGCGGTTGTGCGGAGCGCTCGTTCGGCTGGTGATCCAGGTCGCGGCTGACCAGCAGCAGGACCTCGGCCGAGGCGTCGGTGACCTGGGCCTTGTAGCCGGTGATGGAGCGAGCGAAGACGTTGTAGATCACCACCGCGGGAATCGCGGCAACCAGGCCCAGGGCGGTGGCCAGCAGGGCTTCGGCAATACCCGGGGCAACCACGGCAAGGTTGGTGGTCTGGGTTTTGGCGATGCCGATGAAGCTGTTCATGATGCCCCACACGGTGCCGAACAGGCCGACGAACGGCGCGGTGGAACCGATGGTGGCCAGCACGCCGGTGCCGCTGCTCATGTTGCGGCCGCAGGCAGCCACCAGGCGCTCCAGGCGGAAGCTGACGCGCTCCTTGATGCCCTCCTTCTCGCGGCTGTTGGCCGAGAGGCGCATCTCTTCCAGGGCGTCGTGCACCAGCAGGTTGGCCAGGGTGCCCTCCTTGGTGGCGGTGGCGCTGGCTTCCTTGAGGGTGGTGGCCTTTTTCAGTGCGGCGATTTCACTGCGCAGGCGGCGCTTGGCACCCATCAGCTCGAAGCCTTTGGCGATCCAGATGGTCCAGGTGATGATCGAGGCGATGGCCAGGCCGATCATCACCAGTTTCACGATGATGTCGGCGTTCTGGTACATGCCCCACGGCGACAGGTCATGGGCCATGCCCAGGGTGTTGTCGGCCTCCAGGACCTCAGGAGCGTCTTCGCCGATAGCGGGCTGGCCTTCGGCCTGGACTGGCTCGCCGGCCACTGGGGCTGCGGCTGGAGCGGTCGGGTCGGTGGCCGTATGTTCAGCGGCTGGAGCGGTCGCGGCAGGGGCAGGGGCTGCGGCGGTGGCTGGGGCGTGCTGGTCGGCAAAGGCTGCGGTCGGTGCCAGCAGCAGGCTGCACAACAGCGCTGCAACCGCGCTCATGGCGCGCAGCGGGCTTGGGCATTTGGTTGGCGAGACGGAGAGTTGGTTGCTTGTCATGCTGGCCGGACCTGAGAGGAGAAAAGGGTGAAATGTCCTTCTAGGCCTCGCAGGGCCGAGAACAAAATGGGCGGTTATTATTGCAAGTAATTCTTGTTAACAGAAGTAATAGAGTATCTTTTTTTCCTTGATTGCTAGCCGTTCGTCCAGTGCGAGGGCTAGTCTTGACCTTTCCCAAAGGAGTTTTCTGATGTCCTCCCCCTCTGTATTGATCGCCGGTTGCGGTGATGTCGGGAGTCGCCTGGCGACTCAACTGCTGGCCGAGCAATGGCAGGTTTACGGCCTGCGTCGCAACGTATCGCGCTTGCCACAGGGGGTGGTGGGCATTGCAGGTGACCTGTTCAGCGAGCAATGCCCCGGGCAATGGCCGCAGAAGTCGCCGGACTATCTGGTGTATTGCGCGGCGGCCACCGAGCATGACGAAGCCGGATATCGCGCGGCTTATGTCGATGGTCTGCAGCATGTACTGGGCTGGCTCAAGCAGCGCGGCCAGGCGCCCAAGCGTTTGCTGTTTGTCTCCAGCAGCAGCGTTTATGAGCAGAAGGACGGTGAGTGGGTCGACGAGGCTTCCGTGGCCGAGGCCCAGGCCTACTCCGGACGCATGATGCTGGAAGCCGAGCAGGTGGCTCTGGGCAGCGGTATTCCCGCCACTGTGGTGCGCTTGACCGGCATCTATGGCCCGGGTCGCGAGTGGCTGCTGACCCAGGTGCGCCGGGGTTATCGCGTGGCGATCGGGCCGCCGCTGTACGGCAACCGTATTCACGCGGACGATGCCGCGGGCCTGCTGGCGTTCCTGCTCAAGGCGGACCGCAGTGGCACGGCGCTGGATGATTGCTATATCGGCGTGGACGATGCGCCCGCGCCCCTGGCAGAGGTCGTCGACTGGCTGCGCGATTACCTGGGCGTCACCGAATGGGCGGACGATGCCAGCGTGCGTCGTACCGGCAGCAAGCGTTGCAGCAATGCCCGGGCCAGGGCGCTGGGCTGGGTGCCGCGCTATCCGAGTTATCGCGAAGGTTATGCAGCGATTTTGACGACGCAGGGCTAAGTTGCCCGAGCAGCTTGGGGTCGCGGTCGAAGGCTGCGACCGGCTTCCCGAGGGCGTCGCTGCCGACAGGCCGAAGGTCCTGTGGACCTTGTCGCAGCCTGCGGCAGCGGCTACAGGGTAGTTACTGCTTTTCCAGCAACCACTGCTGGCTGCCCGGCGTCAGCGAGGGCACTTCATCCGCCAGGGCGGTATTCACCGCCTGGAAGATCTCCAGCTGTTGATCCTTGCGCACGAAGATCCAGGAGTTGCCCTGGCCGTTGAGCTGCAGCCAGATGCTATCGTTGCCGCCGCTCATCGAGGCGCAGTCGCCAGCCAGGCACAAGGCGTAGCGATCGGCGCCCGGCAGGCCCTGGACGGCGCCGTTTGCCTGGAACTGCACTTCGTTGCCCAGGCCCGGTCCGTTGACGATCTTCCACTTGCCACCCAGATACGCCGAGTACAAGGCGCGCTCGAAGTTGGCGCCTAGCGGCGCGCCTTCGGGGGCGGGGTCTTTGGGGCGGTCGAAGACCTGCTCGGGCTCATTGTCGTTGGCCACTTGCAGCAGTTGCTTGCCGTTGCGCTTCAAGTCGGTGGCGGCGCTGCCATAGAACTCGACTTTTGCAGTGCTGGAACCGTCGCCGATGATCTTGCCTTCGACGGTTTCGAAACCGTTGGTGTAGCGGGCCTGGCCAGCCTTGGTATTGAGCTCCCATTCCAGGTTCGGGCCGTAGGCCTGGAGGGCTTCACGCAAAGGGCCGCCCTTGGAGGCTGCGTCGATCGCTACCTGATTGATCCAGATGCCGCCCACATCGTTTTTGGCGGGGTCGCTGGCACAACCGCCGAGCAGTACGGCGAGCAGCGAAACAGCTAGCGCTTGGCGCATGATGAAATCCTTTCAGAACGAAAACGGCGCAGCCTTGAGGGCTGCGCCGCGGGTGTTACTCGATGACCAGAATGGCATCCATTTCAACCTGTGCACCCTTTGGCAGGGCGGCCACGCCAATGGCGGCGCGGGCTGGGTAAGGCTGTTGGAAATACTTGCCCATGATCTCGTTGACCTTGGCGAAGTGGCTCAGGTCGGTGAGGAAGATGTTCAGCTTGACGATGTCCTTGAACGAACCGCCAGCGGCCTCGGCTACCGACTTGAGGTTTTCGAACACCTGGACGGTCTGGGCTTCGAAGCCTTCCACCAGCTCCATGGTCTTGGGGTCCAGAGGGATCTGGCCGGACATGTAGACGGTGTTGCCAGCCTTGATCGCCTGGGAGTAGGTGCCGATGGCAGCAGGTGCCTTGTCGCTGGTGATAACTGTCTTGGTCATGAATGACTCCTTGTAATGGACGGGCTACGCACGCATGCGGGTGATGCGGATGACCCCGGTCAGGGCGCGCAGTTTCTTGATCACGCGGGCCAGGTGTACGCGGTCGTGCACGCTGACCACCAGTTGGACCACGCTGATGCGACCATCGCGTTCGTCCATGCTGATTTTCTCGATGTTGCCGTCGGCGGCGTTGACGCTGCTGGCCAGCAGCGCGATCAGGCCGCGTTGGTGTTCCAGTTCTACGCGCAGTTCGACGTTGAATTCGCCGGTGACATCCTTGGCCCAGGAGAGCTGGATGCACTTTTCCGGGTTATGGCGGATTTCGCTGATATTGCGGCAGTTGTCCAGGTGCACCACCATCCCCTTGCCGGCGGACAGGTGGCCGACGATCGGATCGCCCGGGATCGGCGTGCAGCACTTGGCGTAGCTCAGCACCAGGCCTTCGGTGCCGCGGATTGCCAGCGGGCCTTCCGGGCTTGGCAGCTGTTCGCCTTCGCCCAGCAGGCGGCGCGCCACAACGTAGGCCATGCGGTTACCCAGGCCGATGTCTTCCAGCAGGTCTTCGATCAGTTCCAGGCGGTATTCCTGGAGAATCGCCTGGATGCGTTCGGCCGGGACCTTTTCCAGGGAGCTGTCGAAGCCGTTGAGCACCTTGTTCAGCAAGCGTTCGCCGAGGCTGATGGACTCGGAGCGGCGCTGCAGCTTGAGAGCATGGCGGATATGGGTGCGGGCCTTGCCGGTGACCACGAAATTCAGCCAGGCCGGGTTCGGGCGCGCGCCCGGGGCGCTGACGATTTCCACTGTGGAACCGCTTTGCAGGGGTTCGGACAGCGGCGCCAGGCGACGATTGATCCGGCAGGCGATGCAGCTGTTGCCGACGTCGGTGTGAACCGCGTAGGCGAAGTCCACCGCGGTGGAGCCTTTGGGCAGCTCCATGATCCGGCCTTTGGGCGTGAACACGTAGACCTCGTCCGGGAACAGGTCGATCTTCACGCTCTCGATGAATTCCAGGGAGTTGCCGGCGCGTTGCTGCATTTCCAGCACGCCCTTGACCCATTGGCGGGCGCGGGCGTGAGTGCCTTTGGGCTGTTCGTCGCCACTGGATTTGTACAGCCAGTGGGCGGCGATGCCGTTATTGGCCATTTCTTCCATTTCCCGGGTACGAATCTGGATCTCGATCGGTACTCCGTGCATGCCGAACAGCGTGGTATGCAGCGACTGATAGCCGTTGGCCTTGGGAATGGCGATGTAGTCCTTGAAGCGTCCCGGCAGCGGCTTGTACAAATTATGTACAGCGCCGAGTACGCGATAGCAGGTGTCTACCTTGTCGACGATGATGCGGAACGCATAGACGTCCATGATCTCGTTGAAGGCCCGACGCTTGCCGCGCATCTTCTTGTAGATGCCGTACAGGTGCTTCTGGCGACCGCTGACCTCGCCCTGGATGCCGTCGATGGCCAGGCAGTGGCTGAGGGATTCCTCGATCTTGTTGACGATTTCCTTGCGGTTGCCCCGGGCGCGCTTGACCGCCTGGTAGATCCGCGCGGAACGCATCGGGTGCATCGCCTTGAAGCCCAGGTCTTCGAATTCGATGCGGATGGCATGCATGCCCAGGCGGTTGGCGATGGGGGCGTAGATCTCCAGGGTTTCCTTGGCGATCCGCCGACGCTTCTCGCCGGAAAGTACTTCCAGGGTGCGCATGTTGTGCAGGCGGTCGGCCAGCTTGACCAGGATCACGCGAATGTCGCGGGCCATGGCCATGGCCATCTTCTGGAAGTTTTCCGCTTGGGCTTCGGCCTTGGTTTCGAAGTTCATCTGGGTCAGTTTGCTGACCCCATCCACCAATTCGGCCACGGTTTCGCCGAACTGCGCGCTGAGCGCTTCCTTGGCGATGCCGGTGTCTTCGATGACGTCATGCAGCATCGCGGCCATCAGGCTCTGATGGTCCATGTGCATGTCGGCAAGAATGTTCGCTACCGCGAGTGGGTGCGTGACGTACGCCTCGCCGCTGCGACGGCGTTGACCGTCATGGGCTTGTTCGGCGTAGAAATACGCTCGGCGGACCAGATTGACCTGGTCCGTGCCGAGATAGGTCGATAAGCGAGCGGCGAGGGCGTCTATGCTCGGCATGATGTCTCCTGCCGTAAGCTGTGATCCCGCGCCGTGCTACGTCGACCAGGCATAGGCTCAGACGGCCTCGTTGGACTCGTCCTCGAAAGCAGCGAAAAGCGGCTCATCTTCAACGATTTCGGCTTCGGCGATGGCTGCGTAGTCGATCAGGCCTTCAGCGATTTCGCGCAGGGCGACAACGGTAGGCTTGTCGTTTTCCCATGCTACTTTCGGCTCTTTGCCGCCGGTGGCCAGTTGACGGGCACGCTTGGTAGAGAGCATGACCAGCTCAAAGCGGTTATCCACGTGTTCTAGGCAGTCTTCAACGGTTACGCGGGCCATGGTCTTCCTCGTAGCAAATGCAATATGCGCGCTGCCCGGATGGGCGAGCGGACTCGACAGTTTAAAAAATCACCAGCGTTAAGGGAAGCGCTGATTTTTTAACCAAGCCCTTCAACGCGCTGCAAGTGCCAATGTAAAGCGCTTGCAGCGGTTTTGGGAAGTGCTGTTTTAACCCAGGAGTTCAGCCAGCAATTTGCCGAAACGCTGCTGCTGGCGTTTCTGTTGCAGCTGATTGGCGCGGAAAATCGCCTTCAGGTCGCCCAGCGCGTGGGCGAAATCGTCGTTGATGATCAGATAGTCGTAGTCGACGTAGTGGCTCATTTCGCTGACGGCTTCGCGCATCCGCCCGTCGATGACCTCGTCACTGTCCTGCCCACGGTTGGTCAGGCGCTGGTGCAGGGCTTGCAAGGACGGTGGCAGGATGAAGATCGAACGGGCCTGGGGCATCAGCTTGCGTACTTGTTCCGCGCCTTGCCAGTCGATTTCCAGAATCAGGTCGTGACCTGCGTCCAGGGTTTGCTGCAGGTGGCTTTGCGAGGTTCCGTAGAGGTTGCCGAACACTTCGGCGCGCTCCAGGAAGTCCCCGTGCTCACCCATCTTCACGAACGTCTCGCGGGAGACGAAGTGATAGTTCACGCCGTCCACCTCACCGGGGCGCATGGCACGGGTGGTGTGGGAGACCGAGACGCGAATCTCCGGTTTGGCGTCGGTCAGGGCCTTGACCAGGCTGCTCTTGCCCGCGCCCGACGGCGCGGAAATGATGTACAGGGTGCCGGTGCTGTGGGTCATGTCAGTTGCCTTACTCAATGTTCTGCACTTGTTCGCGCATCTGCTCGATCAACACCTTGAGGTTGACCGCAGCTTGGGTGCTGCGCGGGTCGAAGGCCTTGGAGCCCAGTGTGTTGGCTTCGCGGTTGAGTTCCTGCATCAGGAAGTCCAGGCGCCGCCCGGCCGCGCCGCCGGACTTGAGCACGCGACGTACTTCAATGATGTGGGTGCTCAGGCGGTCCAGTTCTTCGGCGACGTCGCTTTTCTGTGCCAGCAGCACCATCTCCTGTTCGAGACGGGTCGGGTCCAGCTCAGCTTGCATGTCGGCGAAGCGGTCGAGGATCTTCTGGCGCTGGGTCGCGAGCATCTGCGGGACCAGTTCACGCAGGGTCGCCACGTCTTCCTCGATGGAGGACAGGCGTTCGTCGATCAGCCTGGCCAGTTCGGCGCCTTCCCGTTCGCGGCCGTTCTTCAGTTCCTTCAAACCCTGGTTGAACAGGGCCAGGGCGTCACTGTTCAAGGCTTGCGGGTCAGTGGCGTCGGCCACCAGTACGCCCGGCCAGGCCAGGACTTCCAGCGGGTTGAGCGCGGCCGGCTGCTTGATCAGGCTGGCGACGGACTCGGCGGCGGCGACCAGTTGCGCGGCGCGCTCGCGATCCACCTGCAGCGGTTTGCCGGCGGTTTCCTCGATGAAGCGCAAGGTGCACTCGACCTTGCCACGGGACAGGCCCTGGCGCAGGGCTTCGCGGACCGCGCCTTCAAGGTCGCGAAAGGCTTCCGGCAAACGCAGGTGCGGCTCCAGGTAGCGGCTGTTGACCGAGCGCAGTTCCCAGCTCAGGGTGCCCTGAGTGCCTGCCCGTTCTACCCGGGCGAAGGCGGTCATGCTGTGCACCATGGAGGTACCTCCGATTCAGCGCCGGCACCAACCGTGAGGGGGTTGGGCGGGCCTGATAAAGATGAATTGAAGCCGACAGGCTGCGAAGGCGCAGGATTGTAGCGCAGTGCGGTCGGAGCCCCCAAACCCTGGTGCTGCCAATGCATTGCAGCTCGTCGCAACAGGACTCATCCGCGGTGTAAATGCTCCTTTGACCTTTTTAGGCGTGCCCTGGCGCGGTTGCGGGCTTTATAATGCTCGGCAGTTTTCCGTCCCCGTACAGGTGTTCCCCTATGAAACGTCCAAGTGGTCGCGCCGCCGATCAGCTCCGCTCGATCCGCATCACCCGCAACTACACCAAACACGCCGAGGGATCTGTACTGGTCGAGTTCGGTGATACCAAAGTGATCTGCACGGTCAGCGTCGAGAACGGTGTGCCGCGCTTCCTCAAGGGCCAGGGCCAGGGTTGGCTGACTGCCGAGTACGGCATGCTGCCGCGGGCTACCGGCGAGCGTAACCAGCGCGAAGCCAGCCGTGGCAAGCAGGGCGGTCGGACCCTGGAGATCCAGCGCCTGATCGGCCGTTCGCTGCGCGCCGCACTGGACATGTCCAAGCTGGGTGACGTCACCCTGTATGTCGATTGCGACGTGATCCAGGCCGACGGCGGTACTCGTACCGCATCGATCACTGGCGCCATGGTGGCCCTGGTCGACGCCTTGAAAGTGATCAAGAAGCGCGGTGGCCTGAAAGGCGGCGATCCGCTGAAGCAGATGATCGCCGCGGTATCCGTCGGCATGTACCAGGGCGAACCGGTCCTGGACCTGGATTATCTGGAAGACTCGGCTGCCGAAACCGACCTCAACGTTGTGATGACCAGCACCGGTGGTTTCATCGAAGTGCAGGGCACTGCCGAAGGTGCGCCGTTCCAGCCGGCTGAACTGAATGCGATGCTGGCCCTGGCCCAGCAAGGCATGAACGAGATTTTCCAACTGCAGCAAGCCGCGCTCGCCGATTGATGGGCGCAGGTCTTCAGCAAGGAGAGCACCATGAGTGATGAACAACTGCCGCTGCCTACGCCGAGCCACGAAGTCCGGCAATGGGCGATGTTTTGTCACCTGTCCGCCTTGCTGGGGATCTGGGTTCCTTTCGGCACACTGATCGGACCGTTGATTCTCTGGCAGATGAAGCGCGAAACCGATCCCTTTATCGATGCCCAGGGCAAGGAAGCACTGAACTTCCAGCTGACCGTCGCCATTGCGTCGGCGGTGTGCTTCCTGTTGATGATCGTGGTGATCGGGTTCTTCATGTTCGGCCTGCTGGCGATCGGAGCCCTGGTGCTGACCATCATCGGCGGAGTCAAGGCTGGCGAAGGGGTGCCTTATCGCTACCCCTTCACCTGGCGCCTGATCAAGTAGCTCGAGCAAGCACAAAAAAGCCGACAGCGATGTCGGCTTTTTTGTGGCGGTGAAAGGACGCTTAGATGGTCAGCGTCCAGTCATAGTCCACGATCAGCGGTGCGTGCTGCGAGAAGCGTGGCTGGCGCGGCAGGCGAGCGCTGCGGACAAAGCGACGCAGGCCGGGAGTCAGCAACTGGTAGTCGAAACGCCAGCCCAGGTTCAGCATCTCGGCCTGTTCGTTGTCCGGCCACCAGCTGTACTGGTCGCCTTCACGGCTGACTTCACGCAATGCGTCGACATAACCCATGTTGCCAATGATCTCGTCCATCCAGGCACGCTCAGGTGCCAGGAAGCCCGGAGATTGCTGGCTGTCGCGCCAGTTCTTGATATCCAGCTTCTGTTGCGCCACGTACAGCGAGCCACAATAAATGTACTCGCGACGTTTGCGCCGCTGTTTATCCAGATAACGGGCGAAATCGTCCATTAGCTTGAACTTCTGGTTCAAGTCTTCATCGCCGTTCTGCCCTGATGGAAGCAGCAAGGTCGCGATGCTGACCTTGTCGAAATCGGCTTGCAGGTAGCGCCCGTAACGATCGGCTGTCTCGAAGCCGAGGCCGCTGATGACCGCCTTCGGCTGCAACCGCGAATACAAAGCCACACCGCCTTGGGCAGGGACTTCGGCATCGCAGGCATAAAGGAAGTAGCCATCCAGTTGGAAGGCTGGGTCGTCCAGTTCAAAGGCAGAGGCGCGGGTGTCCTGCAGGCAGATGACGTCGGCATTCTGTGCCTGCAGCCAACTGAGCAAACCACGCTCCACTGCAGCCTGAATACCATTGACGTTCACACTGATGATCCGCATAAATGGCCCCAAAAATCACGTGCGTGTATGATACCCGAGCTCTACCTAATTAGCTAAATCCGTGGTATCTGGGGTTTTTTCATGCAGGCGTATCAGCGCGATTTCATTCGTTTTGCCATCGATCGCGGGGTTTTGCGCTTCGGTGAGTTCACCCTGAAGTCCGGGCGCACCAGCCCTTACTTCTTCAATGCCGGCCTGTTCAACAGCGGTTCGGCGCTGGCCCAGCTGGGGCGTTTCTACGCCGCGGCGATCGTCGAAAGCGGCATTCCCTTCGATGTGCTGTTTGGCCCGGCCTATAAAGGCATTCCTCTGGCGGCGGCCACTGCGGTGGCGCTTGCCGAGCATCACCAGCGCGATCTGCCTTGGTGCTTCAACCGCAAGGAAGCCAAGGCTCACGGCGAAGGCGGCAGCCTGGTGGGGGCTCCCTTGACCGGCGATGTGCTGATCATCGACGACGTGATCACCGCCGGCACGGCGATCCGCGAAGTGATGCAGATCATCGAGTCCCAGGACGGCGCCAAGGCGGCCGGGGTGCTGATCGCCCTGAACCGTCAGGAACGCGGCAACGGCGAGTTGTCGGCGATCCAGGAGGTCGAGCGTGACTTCGGCATTCCGGTGGTGAGCATTGTCTCCCTGACCCAGGTCCTGCAGTTCCTGGCGGATGATTCGGCGCTCAAGCAGCATCTGCCGGCGGTGGAAGCCTACCGCGCGCAGTACGGAATCTGACCTGTAGGAGCCGGCTTGCCGGCGAAGAGGCCTTTGGGCCTTGAGTTGCTCGCGTGAGTGCCTTCGCCGGCAAGCCGGCTCCCACAAAGATTGCGTCGATAAAAAAGCCCCCGCCCGGGATCCCGGGCGGGGGCTTTTTTGTGCCTGGTGCTTAAGGACGCTTGCGGTTGCTGATCAGGGTGCCGACACCCGTATCGGTGAAGATCTCCAGCAGAATCGCGTTGGGCACGCGACCGTCGATGATCAGCGAACTGCCGACCCCGCCTTGCACGGCTTCCAGCGCGCAGCGGATTTTCGGCAGCATGCCGCCGTAGATGGTGCCGTCGGCGATCAGCTCGTCGACCTGCTGGGTGCTCAGGCCGGTGAGGACCTTGCCCGACTTGTCCATCAGGCCGGCGATGTTGGTCAGCAGCATCAGCTTTTCGGCTTTCAATGCTTCGGCCACCTTGCCAGCCACCAGATCGGCGTTGATGTTGTAGGACTCGCCGTTGGCGCCGACCCCGATCGGTGCGATCACCGGGATGAAATCACCCTTGACCAGCAGGTTCAGCAGGTCGGTGTTGATCCCGACCACTTCGCCCACATGGCCGATATCGATGATTTCCGGGGTAGTCATTTCCGGCGTCTGGCGGGTCACTGTAAGTTTTTTCGCCCGGATCAGCTCGGCATCCTTGCCGGTCAGGCCGATGGCGCTGCCGCCGTGACGGTTGATCAGGTTGACGATGTCCTTGTTGACCTGGCCACCGAGGACCATCTCCACCACGTCCATGGTTTGCGCATCGGTCACGCGCATGCCATCGACGAAGTGGCTTTCAATGGAAAGGCGCTTGAGCAGGTCACCGATCTGCGGGCCGCCACCGTGCACCACCACCGGGTTGATCCCGACAGCCTTCATCAGCACGATGTCGCGGGCGAAGCCGGTTTTCAGCTCCTCGCTTTCCATAGCGTTGCCGCCGTACTTGATCACCAGGGTCTTGCCGACATAGCGGCGAATATAAGGCAGCGCTTCGGATAGGACCTTGGCGGTATTGGCGGCGGCATCGCGTTCGATGGTCATTCAGGGCTCCGGTGCTTCAAACAATCAAAACGGTAGTTGGAGATCAGGTGCAACACGTTTCAGCTGGGTGTGGAACACATCCTTGATGCGCTGCAGTTCGGCTGCATCATCAGCCTCGAAGCGCAGCACCAGCACAGGGGTGGTGTTGGAGGCGCGAACCAGGCCCCAGCCCTTGGCATAGTCGACCCGCACCCCGTCAATGGTGGTCAGGTCGGCGCCTGCACCCCACTGCGCGTCGTGCAGGGCGTCAATGATGCTGAATTTGCTCTCTTCGGTCACATGGATATTGATTTCCGGCGTAGAAATATCGTTCGGGAAGGTGGCGAACAGCTCTTCCGCGGTGGATTTTTCCTTGCTGAGGATCTCCAGCAACCGTGCGGCGCTATAAATGCCGTCGTCGAAGCCGAACCAGCGTTCCTTGAAGAACACATGGCCGCTCATTTCGCCGGCCAGCAGAGCGCCGGTCTGCTTCATTTTCTTTTTGATCAACGAGTGACCGGTCTTCCACATTAGCGGGCGACCGCCATATTCCTTGATCAGCGGAATCAGGCGTCGGGTGCATTTGACGTCGAAGATGATCTCCGCATCCGGGTTGCGCGCCACCACGTCCTTGGCGAACAGCATCAGCAGGCGGTCGGGGAAGACGATGCTGCCGGTGTTGGTCACCACGCCGACGCGGTCGCCGTCGCCGTCGAAGGCCAGGCCCAGGTCGGCGCCGGTTTCCTTGACCTTGGCAATCAGGTCCTCGAGGTTCTCGGGCTTGCCTGGATCCGGGTGGTGGTTGGGGAAGTTGCCGTCCACTTCGCAGAACAGCGGGATCACTTCGCAGTTCAGGGCTTCGATCAATTGTGGGGCAATCACCCCGGCGGCGCCGTTGCCGCAATCCACCACGACTTTCAGGCGGCGGGCCAGCTTGACGTCACGGATGATCTCCTCGGCGTAGCGCGGCAGGATGTCGACCTGGGTGACGCTGCCCTGGGCGCTGCTCAGGTTGTTGCTCTTGAGGCGCTCGTGCAGGGCCTGGATCTGTTCGTTGGCCAGGGTGTCGCCGGCGATGACGATCTTGAAACCGTTGTAGTTCGAGGGGTTGTGGCTGCCGGTGAGCATTACGCCGGACTTGCCGGCCAGTACGTTGGCCGCGTAATACAGGGCCGGGGTCGGCACCAGGCCGACGTCGCTGACGTGGCAGCCGCTGTCGTGCAGGCCCTGGATCAGTTGCGCCACCAGTTCCGGCCCTGACAGGCGGCCATCGCGGCCCACGGAGACGTTCGGTTCACCCTGGGCCAGGCTCTGGGAGCCGATGGCGCGGCCGATCCAGTAGGCGGTTTCAGCGGTCAGGGTTTGCGGTACAACGCCGCGGATGTCGTAGGCGCGGAAGATGCTGTCGGGGAATTTCGGGGCGACTTTAGCTGCGTTGCTCATCACTGAGGGTGCTCCATCTGAAGGGGTGCAGTACGGCCGTGGGAGGACAGGCCGGCAGGCTCAAACTGAAGGGTATGACGGCGTTTTCAGCATAGAGTTCGTACTGCGAAAGTGCCATCTGACGGGCTCCGTCCCCTCCGGAACCGGTCAGCAGCCAGGCCTGGCGGGGGCCAGGCGCCCTGCAAAAAAATGCTGGTCCTCGGTCCTTGATTGCTCTCGCAAGGGGGCGGAGCGGGCAGGCTGCCCACTCCGCGAGGCAGATCAGTGGCTGCCGGAGTGGCCGAAGCCACCTGCGCCACGCTGGCTTTCATCAAAGGCTTCGACCACTTCGAAATGCGCCTGGACCACAGGCACCAGCACCAGTTGGGCGATGCGCTCGCCGACGGCGATGTTGAAGGCGGTCTGGCCACGGTTCCAGCAGGACACCATCAGTTCGCCTTGGTAGTCCGAGTCGATCAGGCCCACCAGGTTGCCCAGCACGATGCCGTGCTTATGGCCCAGGCCGGAGCGGGGCAGGATCAGAGCCGCCAGGCCCGGGTCGCCAATGTAGACCGACAGCCCGGTAGGGATCAGCAGCGTCTGGCCTGGCTCCAGAAGGGTGTCTTCCTTGAGCATCGCTCGCAGGTCGAGGCCGGCGGAGCCCGGCGTGGCGTACTGCGGCAGAGGGAATTCGTTGCCGATGCGTGGGTCGAGGATCTTGGCTTGTAAAGCGTGCATGCGAGTTAAACCTGGTTCAGCCGTTCGGCGATAAAAGAGATCAGCTGGCGGGCAATCTTGCCCTTGCTGGTCTGGGCGAAGAGAGTTGCGTGCAACTCCCGGTCAATCACGCTGCAGGCGTTTTCCTCGCTGTTGAAGCCAATGCTCGGGTTGGCAACGTCGTTGGCGACGATCAGATCGAGGTTCTTGTCCTTCAATTTGCGTGCAGCGTAGTCGAGCAAGTTTTCGGTTTCTGCGGCGAAACCGACACTGAAAGGCCGATCCGGACGGCTGGCAATGGTGGCCAGGATGTCCGGGTTGCGCACCATCTGCAGCAACAGGCCGTCACCTTTCGTAGGGTCTTTCTTTAATTTCTGTGGGGCGACGACTTCCGGTCGGTAGTCCGCGACCGCCGCAGAGGCGATGAAAACGTCGCATGGGATCGCCGATTCACAGGCCGCGAGCATGTCCCGGGCGCTGACAACGTCGATCCGCGTGACTCTATCGGGGGTTGGCAGGTGTACCGGCCCGGTGATCAGGGTCACCCGGGCACCGGCTTCAACCGCAGCCTCGGCCAGGGCGAAGCCCATTTTTCCTGAGCTATGGTTGGTGATGTAGCGCACCGGATCGATGTTTTCCTGGGTCGGCCCGGCGGTAATCAGCAGGTGCTTGCCGGTCAGCGCCAGATGTTGGAAGCAATCGGCGGCGCACTGGGCCAGGTCGTTGGCCTCCAGCATGCGGCCCAGGCCGACATCGCCACAGGCCTGGCTGCCGGAAGCCGGGCCGAAGACCTTCAGGCCACGGCTTTGCAGCAGTTGGGTGTTGGCTTGGGTGGCAGGGTCGCGCCACATGGCCTGATTCATCGCCGGGGCGATGGCGACGATGGCATCGGTGGCCAGCACCAGGGTGGTCAGCAGATCGTCGGCAATGCCCTGGGCCAGGCGGGCAATCAGGTCCGCGGTGGCCGGCGCGATCAGCACCAGGTCGGCCCACTTGGCCAGCTCGATATGGCCCATGGCGGCTTCGGCAGCCGGGTCCAGCAGGTCGAGGTGGACCGGGTGCCCGGAGAGCGCTTGCAGGGTCAGCGGGGTAATGAATTCACTGCCGCCCCGGGTCATGACCACGCGCACTTCGGCGCCCTGGTCGAGGAGTCGGCGAACCAGCTCCGCGCTCTTGTAGGCGGCAATGCCGCCGCCGACGCCGAGCACGATGCGTTTCCGATACAGCCGCTGCATAGGCCTGTCTTTCCGTTCAGTGATTGCTGCGTGGCATGCCCCCTCCCCAGGTGAAATACCACGCAAAAAAGAGGGGGCTAAGATAGCACAGCGCCCGCTGTCGAACAGCGGCGCCATGCACAGGGAGGTGTGATGAGTATTCGTGACTGGCCCGCGGCGGAGCGTCCGCGGGAACGGCTTCTGGAGCAGGGCGCCATCAGCCTTTCCGACGCCGAGCTACTGGCTATTTTCCTGCGCACCGGGGTGGCCGGTAAAAGCGCGGTGGACCTGGCGCGGCATCTGTTGCGGCGCTTTGGCAGCCTGCGCAGGCTGCTGGAGGCCGATCAACTGACCTTCACCCGCCAACTGGGGCTGGGCCCGGCCAAGTACGCCTTGTTGCAGGCGGTGCTGGAAATGGCCCGCCGGCATCTGGCGGAGAAACTGCATCGCCAGTCCGCGTTGGAGAACCCGCTGGTGGTGCGCGATTACCTGAAGTCGATGCTGCGCCACGAGCCCCATGAAGTGTTCGGTTGCCTGTTTCTCGACACGCGGCATCGTGTACTGACCTTCGAAGTGCTGTTTCAGGGCTCCATCGACAGCACCACGGTGTACCCGCGGCAGGTGATCAAGCGCGCCTTGGCGCACAATGCAGCGGCGGTGATCCTCTGCCACAACCACCCGTCAGGCATTTGCGAGCCCAGCCCGGCCGACCGGGTAGTGACCCGACGTTTGCAGGAGGCACTGGAGTTGATCGATGTGCGGGTGCTGGACCACTTCATCGTGGGGGAGGGCGACCCGCTGTCGATGGCCGAGTACGGCTGGATCTGAATGCGACCGGCTTCAAGGTCTGGGTGGGCCTTGAAGCCGGCCGGCAGTTCACTTGATGCTGACTTTCGAATAGTCCTGGCGCCCGAAGGGGCTCACCTGGTAGCCCTCGACCTGCTTGCGAGTCAGGGCGAAAGCGGTCGGGTGTGCCAGGGGCAGCCACAGCGCCTGCTGCTGGATCTGGGTCTGGGCCTGTTGGTACAGCTTGCTGCGCACACCCTGTTCGCTGGTGGTCTTGCCGGCCGTGATCAGCTTATCCAGGTTCTGGTCGCAGTAGCGGGCGAAGTTGGTGCCGGACTTGACGGCGGCGCAGGTGAACTGTGGCGAGAGGAAGTTATCCGGGTCGCCGTTGTCGCCAGCCCAGCCCATGAACAGCAGGTCGTGCTCGCCGGCCTTGGCGCGGCGGATCAGTTCACCCCATTCGATCACGCGGATTTCCGCCTGGATCCCCACTTGGGCCAGGTCCGATTGCAGCAACTGTGCGCCCAGGCTGGGGTTGGGGTTGAGCAGGCTGCCAGAAGGGCGGGTCCAGATGGTGGTCTGGAAGCCGTTCTTCAGGCCAGCCTTGGCCAGCAGTTGGCGAGCCTTTTCCGGGTCGTGGGCGTACCCGGGCAGGTCCTTGGCGTAGCTCCAGGTATTGGGCGGGTAAGGGCCGTTGGCGGCTTCGGCGGTGCCTTCAAAGACCGCCTTGAGGTAGCTGCCCTTGTCGAAGGCCAGGTTGATTGCCTGGCGTACCTCGGGTTTGTCCAGGGGTGGGTGCTGGCTGTTGATGGCGACGAAGGCGGTCATGAAGGCTGCGGTGTGCTCGACCTTCAGTGCCGGATCCTCGCTGGCGGCCTGGACATCCAGGGGCTTGGGCGACAGCGCGATCTGGCACTCGTTGCGGCGCAGCTTCTGCAGGCGCACGTTGGCGTCCGGGGTGATGGCAAAGATCAGCGAATCGACCGCAGGCTTGCCGGCAAAGTAGTCGCGGTTGGCCTTGTAGCGGATCGAGGCGTCTTTCTGGAAGCGCCCGAAGATGAATGGGCCGCTGCCGATCGGCTGGCTGTTGAGCTTCTCCGGGGTGCCGGCCTTGAGCAGTTGCTCGGCGTACTCCGCCGAGTAGATCGAGGCGAAGCCCATGCTCAGGGTGGCGAGGAAGGTCGAATCGGCGTGGTCCAGGGTAAAGCGTACGGTCAACGGGTCCAGGGCATCGATCTTCTTGATCAGGCTGGGCAACTGCAGGGATTGGGCGTGGGGAAAGCCGCTCTGGGCGATCTTGTGCCACGGATGGGCCGGGTCGAGCATGCGCTCGAAGCTGAACTTGACGTCTTCGGCGGTCAGCTCGCGGCTGGGGTTGAAATACTCGGTGCGGTGGAACTTGACCTTGGGGTGCAGCTTGAACACGTAGGTCAGGCCGTCGGCAGAGACCTCCCAGATGTCGGCAAGGCTGGGGACTACCTTGCCGCTACCGGCGTCGAACTCCACCAGGCGGTTCATCAGCACGTCGGCGGATGCGTTGGTGGTGGTCAGTGAGTTGTACTGCACCACGTCGAAGCCCTCCGGGCTGGCTTCGGTGCAGACGCTCAGCGCGGCAGCCTGGGCCAGGGGGCTCAGGAGAGGGGCGAGCAGGAGCGGGAGGGCGGCAAGACGCATGGTCGGGTTCCTTGTGCAGATCGAAAGCCCATCTGCGAGTGCAGTCTGGAAATGCCTTACCCTAGTGGGCTCTTTGTAAAATGACTATCCCTTTTGTATCGAGTGACGAAACCTCGGGCTCGGCCGGGGTTCCAGGCGTGATTTTCCGCAGGCATGACCGCGCCCAATGGCGGTTTTGTGCCGGGGGTTTCGGGAGAAATATATTCTGCGACGAGCGGTAGATTTCTGCGGTAGCCTTTGCCGCAGGCGTCCGGCGCAAGAAAATCAGGACTTTTCGTCATCCTGGGCACAGCGGTTGTTGTTGCTCTGGGGTCTTTCTGGTATAAAGCAGCGCTCTTTTCTAGGGGCCCGGTTCCTTCGCTTGTAGGTGTAGCCGGTAAGACCCTAAAGAAACGCGGCGCCTGGCGCCAAATGACTGAGAGATTAAGCGGCCAACCCATGCCGGGTTGGGCATGTGGTTTTAGAGGGCTGAGGCATGTCTAGAGTCTGTCAAGTTACCGGTAAGGGTCCGGTGACTGGGAATAACATTTCCCACGCAAACAACAAAACCCGTCGTCGTTTCCTGCCGAACCTGCAGCATCACCGCTTCTGGGTTGAGTCCGAGAAACGTTTTGTGCGTCTGCGCGTATCTGCCAAAGGCATGCGTATCATCGACAAGCGCGGCATTGATGTCGTGCTGGCCGAAATCCGTCGCGATGGCGGCAAGGTTTAAGGGAGCTAATCATGCGTGAATTGATTCGTTTGATCTCGAGCGCCGGTACTGGTCACTTCTACACTACCGACAAGAACAAGCGTACTACTCCGGACAAAATCGAGATCAAGAAATATGATCCGGTTGTTCGCAAGCACGTGATCTACAAGGAAGGCAAAATCAAGTAATTGATTTTTCTTCTGACAAAAAAACCCGCCTTCAAGCGGGTTTTTTTGTGCCCGGGATTCAGGCTTTCTGTTCGAAGGCCACATAGACCTTGCGGCAGGGCTCCAGCACTTCCCAGGTGCCCTTGAAGCCGGCCGGGATCACGAAGCGGTCGCCGACCCGCAGAGTCTTGGCATTGCCGTCGTGATCACGCAGTACCGATACGCCCTGGAGAATCTCGCAGTATTCGTGTTCGGTGAAGTTCACCGTCCACTGGCCCACCGCGCCTTCCCAGATCCCGGCATTGAGCTGGCCGCACGGGCTGGCGTAATGGTTGAACACCGCCTGCTCGGGGTCGCCCTTGAGGATTTTTTCCGCAGCGGGGCGGTAGCGTTCGCCCTCGGTGGTGGCCTGGCTGAAGTCGACGACGTTATGGATGCTCATTGTTGTATTCCCCCGTGATTGCGGCGCGAGTGGCTATGAAGGCCAAAGTCTATGTTTATTAAAATGCACATAGCAATGGCGTTTGCCCGGGCTTTGTCAAATATATTGAAAGTACAGGTGTCGCTGGTTTAGGGTGGCGGGTGCCTTTGGCCGAAAACAGGCTGGCCGGGCAGAATTCTTCAGCAGTGCCGGCGTAGTTCGCATGGCGCTTGTATACAAATAAGAGGAGGACACTCGTATGACCACCCTGACTCGTGCCGACTGGGAACAACGTGCCCGCGACCTGAAAATCGAAGGTCGTGCCTACATCAACGGCGAATACACCGCATCGGCTTCCAGCGACACCTTCGAATGCATCAGCCCGGTAGACGGTCGCGTACTGGCGACCATCGCCAGCTGTGATGCCGCCGATGCCCAGCGCGCCGTGGAAAACGCCCGCGCCACCTTCAACTCCGGCGCCTGGTCGCGCCTGGCGCCGGCCAAGCGCAAGTCGGTGATGATCCGCTTTGCCGGCCTGTTGAAGCAGCACGCTGAAGAACTCGCGCTCCTGGAAACCCTGGACATGGGCAAGCCCATCAGCGACTCCCTGGATATCGACGTTCCCGGCGCCGCCCAGGCCCTGAGCTGGAGCGGCGAGGCCATCGACAAGATCTACGATGAAGTCGCTGCCACCCCTCACGACCAGTTGGGCCTGGTCACCCGTGAGCCGGTAGGCGTGGTCGCGGCCATCGTGCCGTGGAACTTCCCCCTGATGATGGCTTGCTGGAAACTGGGCCCGGCGCTGTCCACCGGTAACTCGGTGATCCTCAAGCCTTCGGAAAAATCCCCGCTGACCGCCATCCGCATCGCTGCCTTGGCAGTGGAAGCCGGGATTCCGGCGGGCGTGTTCAACGTACTGCCAGGCTACGGCCACACCGTCGGCAAGGCCCTGGCCCTGCACATGGACGTGGACACCCTGGTGTTCACCGGCTCCACCAAGATCGCCAAGCAGTTGCTGGTCTACTCCGGCGAATCCAACATGAAGCGCGTGTGGCTGGAAGCCGGCGGCAAGAGCCCGAACATCGTGTTCGCCGATGCTCCGGACCTGCAGGCCGCCGCCGAATCCGCTGCCAGCGCCATTGCCTTCAACCAGGGCGAAGTCTGCACCGCCGGCTCGCGCCTGCTGGTGGAGCGCTCCATCAAGGACAAATTCCTGCCGCTGGTGATCGAGGCCCTCAAGGGCTGGAAGCCGGGCAACCCGCTGGATCCGGCCACCAATGTCGGTGCCCTGGTGGACACCCAGCAGATGAACACCGTGCTGTCCTACATCGAAGCCGGGCATGCCGATGGCGCCAAGCTGGTGGCCGGTGGCAAGCGCACCCTGGAAGAAACCGGTGGCACCTACGTCGAGCCGACCATTTTCGATGGTGTCAGCAACGCGATGAAAATCGCCCAGGAAGAGATCTTCGGCCCCGTACTGTCGGTGATCGCCTTCGACAGCGTGGAAGAGGCGATCCAGATTGCCAACGACACGCCTTACGGCCTGGCAGCTGCGGTGTGGACCGCCAACATCTCCAAGGCCCACCAGACCGCCAAGGCCCTGCGTGCCGGCAGCGTCTGGGTCAACCAATACGACGGCGGCGACATGACCGCGCCGTTCGGCGGCTTCAAGCAGTCGGGCAACGGTCGCGACAAGTCGCTGCATGCGTTCGACAAGTACACCGAGCTGAAAGCCACCTGGATCAAGCTCTGAGTCGTGTCGTTTGAGGCGGGGCAGTGCCCCCGCCTGATGTCGATCCATAGCGCAGCCGGACTTTCCGCAAGGGGAGTCCGGCTGTGTTGTCTGTGCCTTGTGAAACAATGATCCACAGGAGCGTGGAAATGCGTTGGGCGACCTATTTCGCCGTTTTGGCCGCAGTCTTGAGTGTCGGCCTGGCCCTGGGCGTGACCATGCCCCTGGTGTCGTTTCGTCTCGAAAGCTGGGGCTACGGGCCTTTTGCAATTGGCGTGGTGGCGGCGATGCCGGCCATTGGCGTGTTGCTCGGGGCGAAGATCTCCAGCCGCCTGGCGGCGCGCTTCGGCACCGCCGGCCTGATGCGCCTGTGCCTGTGGGGCGGGGCGATCTCCATTGCCTTGCTGGCGCTGCTGCCCAGCTATCCGTTGTGGTTGGTGCTGCGCCTGATACTGGGAGTGGTCCTGACCATCATCTTCATTCTGGGGGAAAGCTGGATCAATCAGCTGGTGGTGGAGCAGTGGCGTGGCCGGCTGGTGGCGCTGTATGGCGCAAGCTATGCCTTGAGCCAGTTGGCCGGGCCGCTGCTGTTGGGCGTGCTGGGTACTGAGCATGATTACGGTTTCTGGACCGCGGTGGGTTTGCTGGTGGTATCACCGCTCCTGCTGCTGGGGCGCGGCGGGGCGCCGAGCACCGAGTCGTGCAGCGTGACCCTGTTTGACCTGTGGCACTTCTGTCAGAAGTTGCCGGCGATTGCCTGGGCAGTTGCATTGTTCGCTACTTTCGAGGCGCTGATTCTGACCCTGCTGCCGGTGTATTGCTTGAGTCAGGGGTTCACCCAAGACGTTGCCCTGGCCATGGTCAGCACCGTGGTGGTGGGGGATGCACTTTTGCAGCTGCCGATTGGCGCCCTGGCGGATCGGATTTCCCGGCGCGGCCTGTTCACCGGCTGCGCGGTGATCCTGCTGTGTTCCAGCCTGGCCATTCCGCTGTTGCTGGGCACCGTGCTGATCTGGCCACTGTGGGTGTTGTTCGGGGCCAGCGCCGGGGGCTTGTTCACCTTGTCGCTGATCCTGATCGGCGAGCGTTACCGCGATGACGCACTGGTGCGGGCCAATGCCCATGTGGCGCAGCTCTGGGGCATTGGCTGCCTGATCGGGCCGCTGGTGGCAGGGGCCGGCAGCCAGTGGGTGAGCGGCCACGCCATGTTGCTGCTGGTGGCGGCCGGGGCTTTTGGCTTGCTTGTCCTGCTGCTGCGCCAGGGGGCCTTTGGCGAGGCCCAGGCTGCGTTGTAGCCACTCAGAGCATGCGTTCCAGGCCGATGCGGGTGCTCAGCCAGGCATTGAAGCGGCGCCACCAGTTGCCGGGTTCATGGCCCAGGCTGTGCAACTGGCCCTGGTCCTCGGTCACCCAGACCAGCTTGCCGTCCAGCAGCTTGACCTGGTAGCTCAGGGCCGGCGCCATCCCCTGCAGGGCCAGAGCGCGGACATGTTCAGCCAGCTCGGGGCTGTCCACCAGCACCCCGACCTCGGTGTTCCACAGCACCGAACGGGGGTCGAAGTTGAACGAGCCGATGAAGCTCTTTCGTCGGTCGAAGATCATCGCCTTGCTGTGCAGGCTGGAGTCGGAGCCCTTGTAGGAGCCGCTGTGGAACAGGTGCGGCCCGCTGCCACCGCGCTCGCCGGGTTGTCGGCGCAGTTCGTAGAGCTTCACTCCATGTTCCAGCAATGCCTTGCGATAGGGCGCATAGCCGCCATGCACCACTGGCACGTCGGTGGCTTCCAGGGAGTTGGTCAACAGGCTCACCGAGACTCCGGCGTCCGCGCGCCCGGTCAGGTACACCAGCCCGGGCTGCCCCGGAACGAAGTAGGCCGAGATCATGATCAGTTCCTTGCCGACCCCGCTCAGTTCCGGTGCCAGCTGGGTGGTGAGCAGCAGGTGCGGGTCGGGGTCACCCTTGGCCAGGACCTTGGCCGGAGCGTCCCACAGGGCCTGGTTCCAGGCCCAGATCAGTTCCTTGCGCCAGATGTCCATGCGCGGCTGGGTCTGGTAGGTCATTAACTGCCGGTACAGCGCCTGGTTCTGCCGGCGGCTGTCCTGCAAGGATTCCTCGAGGCGCAGCCGGGTGTTGTCCAGCGCCTTGGCGGAAGGTGTGCTGGACAGGAACTCGCCGATGGGGCGGCTCAGGGCGCTGTTCCAGTACTGGTCGAAGCTGTGGCCCAGTTGCTCGGCCACCGGCCCCACGCTGAACATGTCGATGTCGGTGAAGTTCAGGTTGGGCTGGGCGTCGAAGTATTCATCCCCCAGGTTGCGCCCGCCGACGATGGCTACGCTGTTGTCTGCCAGCCAGAGCTTGTTGTGCATCCGCCGATGCTGCTGCGACAGGTTGAACAGGCGGCCCATGGCCCGGGTCAGGCCGGTGCTGCGGCCCAGGTGCAGAGGGTTGAACAGGCGGATCTGGATCTGCGGATGGGCGGCCAGGGTGGCGATGATCTGGTCCAGGCCGTCGCTGGTGGTGTCGTCCAGCAGGATGCGTACCCGCACGCCACGGTCGGCGGCCTTGAGCAGTTCGTCCACCAGCATGCGGGTGCTGATGCCGTCGTGGACGATGTAGTACTGCAGGTCGAGGCTGCTTTGCGCGTTGCGGATCAGCTCGGCGCGGGCCATGAACGCTTCGGTGCTGTTGGGTAGCAGGCGAAAGCCGGAACGCCCCTGGTAGGGCGCGGCCTGGGCCCGGATCGACTGGGCAAAGCCCGAATCACGGGCGGGCAGGGCCTGGCTGGGTTGGTACGGGACCTCGCGGGTAGCGCAGCCGCCCAGCCCGAGGCTCAGCAGCAGAAGCCAGGTGAAGGCCTGTATAGGGTTCAAGTCAGGTCATCTCGCATCACGGCACGGGTTGGCATGGGACGGCTGGCTTCCTGCTTCGGGTCGGGGTCAGTCCGAGGTTTCACTGAGCAGCTTGATGGCTGCAGCGCCGACCTTGCGTACCGCGTCTTCGATCTGCGCGGTTGGCTTGGCAGCGTAGTTCATCCGCAGGCAATTGCGGTACTTACCCGAGGCGGAAAAGATGCTGCCCACAGCAATCTGCACCCCTTGCTCGAGCAGCACTCGGTTGAGCTTCAGAGCATCAAAGCCCTCGGGGAGTTCGATCCACAGCATGAAACTGCCCTGTGGCCGGCTGGCGCGAGTGCCGGCGGGGAAGTAGCGGCTGACCCAATCGAGCATCAGGTCACGATTGCGCTGGTACTGGGTGCGCATCTTGCGCAAATGCGGCTCGAAGTGGCCGCTCTTGAGAAACTCGGCGATGGCTACCTGGGGCTGCGGGGCCGTGGAACCGGTGCTGATGTATTTCATGTGCAGTACACGTTCCAGGTAGCGGCCGGGCGCCACCCAGCCGATGCGCAGGCCTGGGGCCAGGGTTTTCGAGAACGAGCTGCACAGCAGCACCCGGCCATCATCGTCGAAGGACTTGATGGTGCGCGGGCGCGGGTAGGTGTAGGCCAGTTCGCCATACACATCGTCCTCGATGATCGCCACGTCGAAGCGCTGCGCCAGGGTCAGCAGTGCCCGCTTGCGCGGCTCCGGCATGATGTAGCCCAGGGGGTTGTTGCAGTTGGGTGTCAACTGTATGGCCTTGATCGGCCACTGTTCCAAAGCCAGTTCCAGGGCTTCCAGACTGATTCCGGTAATGGGGTCGGTGGGGATCTCCAGGGCCTTCATGCCCAGGCCCTTGAGGGTCTGCATGGCGCCGTGGAAGCTCGGCGAGTCCACGGCGACGATGTCCCCCGGTTCGCAGATGGCGCGAATGCTGGTGGACAGCGCCTCGTGGCAGCCGGTGGTGATCACCAGGTCGCCGGCCCCCAGCTGGCAGCCGGAATCCAGCATCAGCCGCGCGACCTGCTCGCGCAGCTCCAGCACGCCGTAGATGTTGTCGTAGTGCAGGCCTGGCATGTCCTGGCGCCGGCTGAGGCGAGCCAGGGCCCGCAGCAGAGGCTTGAGGGTGGGTGTGGTGATGTCCGGCATGCCGCGGCCCAGTTGCACCACGTCCTTGCGCGGCACGGCGCGAATCAGTTCCAGCACCTGGTCCCACTGCGAGATCTCTACCGGCCGCTGGGCCGGGCGGCCAACGGCGGGCAGGGCGGGCAGTTCGCGGCTGGGCGGCACGAAGTAGCCGGACTTGGGCTTGGGCATCGCCAGGCCGTTGTCTTCCAGCAGGCGGTAGGCCTGCTGCACGGTACTCAGGCTGACCCCGTGCTCGACGCTCAGGGCGCGCACGGAGGGCAGTCGATCGCCGGGGCGGTAGAAGCCCTGCTCAATGCGGGTGCCCAGGAGTTCGGCGAGGTTGACGTAGAGGGTCATGGCATTGGCTCGTAGTGGGGGGCGCGAGGACCGGTACAGATGGGGCAAAAATACAGGATTCAGCAGGATTTTTGGCAAAACTGTATGGAGTTAATACTGCTGTATTGAGTCTGTAATGGTTTTTGCGCACCAAGCATCCTATTGGCTCATGGCAACTTTGAGCAAACAGGAGCAATACAGATGAACGGCTTGAGCGATGTGCGTCTGTCGTTACGGAGTCAGGAGCTGCAGGCAGAGCAGGAGCAGGCACTGGCGGCACGCCTGCCACGTTCTGCACCG
The DNA here is from genome assembly GCF_900103205.1 of Pseudomonas sp. NFPP12. Taxonomy (NCBI): domain Bacteria; kingdom Pseudomonadati; phylum Pseudomonadota; class Gammaproteobacteria; order Pseudomonadales; family Pseudomonadaceae; genus Pseudomonas; species Pseudomonas sp. NFPP12. Next base: position 470,319 of record NZ_FMWW01000005.1, on the reverse strand, counting down.
CCCGGGCTGAGCCCGCTGGGTCTGTACTGGCATCGGCTGCGCACGCGCAAGGCGTTGCTGGAGCTGACTGCCGAGCAGTTGCGCGATGTCGGCCTGAGTCGGGAAGAGGCGCGGGCCGAAGGTCTCAAGCCGTTCTGGCGGCTGTAGGCCGACGCCGCGCAGCCACGGGGAGGGTCAGAGCAGTTCCTTCAAGCGGTGCCAGAGCATGCCCAGGGCCAGCAGCGGCGAGCGCAGATGCTTGCCGCCCGGGAAGGTGATGTGCGGCACCTTGGCGAACAGGTCGAAACCGCCGCCGTGCTGGCCGCTGATGGCCTCGCCCAGCAGCTTGCCCGCCAGGTGCGTGGCATTCAGGCCGTGGCCCGAATAGGCCTGGGCGTAATACACATTGGGCTGGTCCTTGAGCCGGCCGATCTGCGGCAGGCGGTTGGCGCCGATGCCGATCATGCCGCCCCACTGGTAGTCGATCTTCACTGCGGCCAGTTGCGGGAACACTTCCAGCATCTTCGGCCGCATGTAGGCGGCGATGTCCTTGGGGTCACGCCCCGAATAATGACAGGCACCCCCGAACAGCAGGCGCCGGTCAGCCGAAAGGCGGTAGTAGTCCAGGGCCACGCGCTGGTCGCAGACCGCCATGTTCTGCGGCAGCAGTTCCTGGGCCAGGGCCGGGCTCAAGGGTTCCGTGGCGATGATGTAGCTGCCGGCCGGAAGCACCTTGCCCCCCAATTCCGGATTGAGATCGTTGAGGTAGGCGTTGCAGCCCAGCACCAGGGTCTTGGCCCGGACGGTGCCGCGACTGCTGTGGACCTTGACCTCGGGGCTGTAGTCGATGCGGGTCACCGCAGAGTGCTCGAACAGTTGCACCCCCAGTTGCTGCGCCGCCCGGGCTTCGCCCAGGGCCAGGTTCAGCGGGTGCAGGTGGCCCGAACCCATGTCGATCAAGCCGCCAACATAGCGCTTGGAACCCACCACGCTGTGCATTTCATCGGCCTGCAGCAGCCGGGTCTGGTGGCGATAGCCCAGGCTGCGCAGTTCCTCGGCGTCTTCGGCGAAGCCTTCAAGGTCGGCCGGCTTGTTGGCCAGGTCGCAGTAGCCCCAGGTCAGGTCGCAAGGGATCTGGAAACGCTCGATGCGTTGGCGGACGATCTCCACCGCCTCCAGCCCCATGAGCTTCATCTGCCGCACTCCGTCCTCGCCTATCACCTTGGTGAACTGGTCGAGGCCGTGGCCGACGCCGCGAATCAACTGCCCGCCATTGCGCCCGCTGGCGCCCCAGCCGATCTTGTGTGCCTCCAGCAGGATCACGCTGAGGCCACGCTCGGCCAGTTCCAGCGCGGTGTTGAGCCCGGAAAAACCGCCCCCGACCACGCACACATCGGCTGTCAGATCGCCCGCCAACGCTGGGTAGTCAGGTTGCGGCAGGCTGCTGGCGGCATAGTAGGAAGCGGCGTGCTGAAGGCTGGCGGGCATGGGATGCGTCCTGATGATGGTGTCGGTAAAAATGCGCGGAGCATAAGTCGGGCCTTTGCGCCGGGGCAACCGCAGGACGCCCGGTCCTGTCTGCCGCCAGGCATTTAGGGCAGAATTCACGGCTATTCATGCCCCGGTAGTCTTTTTCATGAGCTGTAACCGTCAAATCGTCCGCAGCCTGCGTCAGCAGATTCCCTCTTTCGAGTGCGTTCCCGGCTGCCACGACTGCTGCGGCCCGGTGACCACCTCGCCGGAGGAAATGTCCCGCCTGCCGCGCAAGACCGCTGCCGAGCAGGAAGCTGCCATGGACGAGCTCAACTGCGTGCACCTGGGACCCAACGGTTGCACCGTGTATGACGAGCGTCCGCTGATCTGCCGCCTGTTCGGCACCACGCCGAGCCTGCCTTGCCCCAACGGCCGGCGCCCGGTGGATATGATCCACCCCCGGGTCGAAAAACAGATCCACGACTACATGGCCAGCACTCGCCAGGTCCTGGTCTAGCCCCGAGCACCCCGGCTTGCCGGCGAAGGCTGCACCCTCTCGCTTCAATCCGGAATCGGCAGGCTCAGGCTCTCCTTCACCTCTTCCATGACGATGTAGCTCTTGGACTCGCGCACGTGGGGCAGCTTGAGCAGGATGTCCCCCAGCAACTTGCGGTAGGACGCCATTTCCGAGATCCGCGCCTTGACCAGATAGTCGAAGTCGCCGGACACCAGGTGGCACTCCAGCACGTGGGGCAGCTTCAGCACCGCCCGGCGAAACTCCTCGAAGGTATCGCCGGACTTGTAGTCCAGGCTGATCTCGACGAACACCAGCAGGCTGCCCTTGAGGTGCTGCGGATTGAGCCGCGCGTTGTAGCCCATGATGATCCCTTCGCGCTCCAGGCGGCGCACGCGCTCGGTGCAGGGGGTGGTGGAGAGGCCCACTCGCTCCCCCAGCTCGGTGAAGGAAATGCGTCCGTCGGCCTGGAGTATCCGCAAGATATTGCGATCGATCTTGTCCAGGGCCCGACGGGTCTGATGGTTGGTGCGCATAGGGGATGCCCCTCCGTGAAAAGCAATATCGCCGAGAATTCTCGCCAAATATAGGCGGTTATATAGTGAAAATCACTGCTCAATGTTTCTTACACTGCGCCCATCTTTGCTCTGAATAACAAACGTCAGCGGTCAAGCCGCGATGAGGATATGAAAATGCGCGTTCTGGTCTTGGGCAGTGGCGTTATCGGAACCACCAGTGCCTATTATCTGGCTCGAGCCGGATTTGAAGTGACCGTAGTGGACCGTCAGCCGGCCGCCGCCATGGAAACCAGCTTCGCCAACGCCGGCCAGGTCTCGCCTGGCTATGCGTCGCCCTGGGCCGCTCCGGGTGTACCGCTCAAAGCCATCAAATGGCTGCTGCAGCGCCACGCGCCACTGGCGATCAAGGCCACGGCCGACATCGACCAGTACCTGTGGATGGCACAGATGCTGCGCAACTGCACCGCCAGCCGCTATGCGGTGAACAAGGAACGCATGGTGCGCCTGTCCGAATACAGCCGTGACTGCCTCGACGAGTTGCGAGCGGAAACCGGCATTGCCTACGAAGGCCGCAGCCTGGGCACTACCCAGCTGTTCCGCACCCAGGCGCAGCTGGACGGTGCGGCGAAAGACATCGCCGTGCTCAAGGAATCCGGCGTGCCGTTCGAACTGCTGGACCGCGAAGGCATCGCCCGGGTCGAGCCGGCCCTGGCCAACGTCACTGACATCCTCGCCGGTGCCCTGCGCCTGCCCAACGACCAGACTGGCGACTGCCAGATCTTCACCACGCGCCTGGCGGAAATGGCCAGCAAGCTGGGTGTGGAGTTCCGCTTCGGCCAGGACATCCAGCGCATCGACTTTGCCGGTGACCGGATCAACGGCGTGTGGATCGACGGCAAGCTGGAAACCGCCGACCGCTACGTGCTGGCCCTGGGCAGCTACTCGCCGCAATTGCTCAAGCCGCTGGGCATCAAGGCGCCGGTGTACCCGCTCAAGGGTTACTCCCTGACCGTGCCGATCACCAACCCGGCCATGGCCCCGACTTCCACCATCCTCGACGAAACCTACAAGGTCGCGATCACCCGTTTCGACAACCGGATCCGGGTCGGCGGCATGGCGGAGATAGCCGGTTTTGACCTCTCGCTCAATCCGCGCCGGCGTGAAACGCTGGAGATGATCGTCAACGATCTCTATCCTCAGGGCGGCGACCTGTCCCAGGCCAGTTTCTGGACGGGGCTGCGTCCTACCACCCCGGATGGCACGCCGATTGTGGGCGCCACACCGTTCCGCAACCTGTTCTTGAACACTGGCCACGGTACGCTCGGCTGGACCATGGCTTGCGGTTCCGGTCGCCTGCTGGCGGACCTGATGGCCAAGAAAAAGCCGCAGATCAGCGCCGAAGGCCTCGATATTTCCCGTTACGGTAACCCTCAGGAGTCAGCTAAACATGTCAATCCAGCGCCAGCTCACCAATGAGCGCATGAGCCAGATTGTTGTCCACGGCGGTACGGTGTATCTGTCCGGGCAAGTCGGCGATGACATGCAGGCCGGGATCGAACAGCAGACCCGCGAGACCCTGGCCAACATCGAACGCCTGCTGGACCTGGCCGGTACCGACAAGAGCAAGCTGCTGTCGGTGACCATCTACCTGAAGGACATCGATGCCCACTTCGCTGGCATGAACAGTGTCTGGGACCAGTGGCTGCCAAAAGGCGTGGCGCCGGCCCGGGCCACGGTCGAAGCCAAGCTGTGCGAACCGGAAATCCTGGTCGAGCTGTCCGTAGTGGCCGCTCTGCCTTAAGCGACAAGATCCCTCTCCCGGTGCCGGTGGCGGCTCGCCGTTATCCAGCACCGGTTTTTTATTCCCCATGACCGCCTAGAAGTCTGCCGCCATGCGCCCTGCCCGTGCCCTGATCGATCTCCAAGCCCTGCGTCACAACTACCAACTGGCCCGTGAAATCTCGGGAGTTCGTGCTCTCGCGGTGATCAAGGCCGATGCCTACGGCCATGGCGCGGTGCGCTGCGCCCAGGCACTGGAAGGCGAGGCCGACGGTTTCGCCGTGGCCTGCATCGAAGAAGCCCTGGAGCTGCGCGCCGCGGGCATTCGTGCGCCGGTGCTGCTGCTGGAAGGTTTTTTCGAAGCATCCGAGCTGGCGCTGATCGTCGAGCATGATTTCTGGTGCGTGGTGCATTCGCTGTGGCAACTCGAAGCCATCGAGCAGGCGGCCGTGGCCAAGCCACTGACGGTCTGGCTCAAGCTGGATTCGGGCATGCACCGGGTCGGCCTGCATCCCAAGGATTACCAGGCGGCGTATCAGCGCCTGCAGGCCAGCGGCAAGGTCGAGAAGATCGTGCTGATGAGCCACTTTGCCCGCGCCGATGAACTGGACTGCCCGCGTAGTAGCGAGCAGGTGGCGGTATTCGAAGCGGCTCGCCAGGGCCTCGGAGCGGAAATCAGCCTGCGCAATTCGCCGGCGGTCATGGGCTGGCCCAGCGTACCCAGTGATTGGGTGCGCCCGGGCATCATGCTCTACGGTTCGACGCCGTTCGAAGAAAACAACTCGGTGGCCGCGCGCTTGCAGCCGGTAATGACCCTGGAGTCCAAGGTGATCTGCGTGCGTGAACTGCCGGCCGGCGAGCCGGTGGGCTACGGCGCCAGGTTCATCACCGACAGGCCAATGCGCATCGGCGTGGTTGCCATGGGGTATGCCGACGGTTATCCGCGCCATGCGCCTACTGGTACGCCGGTACTGGTGGCCGGCCAGCGCAGCCGCCTGCTGGGCCGGGTGTCCATGGACATGCTGTGTGTCGACCTGACGGACGTGCCCCAGGCCGGTCTTGGTTCGACCGTGGAGTTGTGGGGCAAGAACATCCTCGCCAGCGATGTTGCGCAGGCCGCCGATACCATCCCTTATCAGCTGTTCTGCAACCTGCGCCGGGTACCGTTGGTGTACTGCGAAGGCTGAGATTCCGTGGGCTGTACCGAAAGTCGCCTTCCCGGAGGGAATCGGGAGCAAGTGTTGTAAATACTGAACGCTGTCGCCATGATAACGCTCAATTACAACAACGCCTGATTCCCGCCTAGGAGGCTGCCGCATTGGACGTCGGTGAACGACTGCAATCCATCCGTAAACTGAAAGGTCTTTCCCAGCGTGAACTCGCCAAGCGTGCGGGCGTCACCAATAGCACCATTTCAATGATCGAAAAGAACAGCGTCAGCCCCTCGATCAGCTCGCTGCGCAAGGTGCTGGGCGGCATTCCCATGTCCATGGTGGAGTTCTTTTCCGAGGAAATTCTCCAGGAAACGCCTTCTCAGATCGTCTACAAGGCCCACGAACTGATCGACATCTCCGATGGTGCGGTGACCATGAAGCTGGTGGGCCGGGCTCATCCGAGCCGCGCCATTGCCTTCCTCAACGAGATCTACCCGCCGGGTGCCGATACCGGTGAAGAGATGCTCACCCACGACGGCGAGGAAACCGGGATTCTCCTCGAGGGGCGTCTGGAACTGGTGGTAGGGCTTGAAACATTTGTCCTCGAAGCCGGCGACAGCTACTACTTTGAGAGTACGAAGCCGCACCGTTTCCGTAATCCGTTCGATGTTCCGGCGCGGCTAATCAGCGCAGCCACTCCGGCGAACTTCTAGATCAAGAGGCGTCCTGCAAGGCTTGCAGAGAGGCCCCCAGCGACATTTTGCCGCGAATAAGACCCCTTCGACTTTGGGGTTGTTTCAGTGTGGCGGGCTAACCGTTATACTTTCGCCCGCCTGCGAAACCGTGGCCGCAGGCGTGACTAGCCACCATTGAGGGTGTACGCGTGAACCTAATTATGAAAATGCTGGCCGCACCAGCAACCGTATTGGCCCTTTGGGCAGTCAGCGCTCAAGCTGCGACTAATGATGATATTGCCAAGCGTCTTGAGCCTGTCGGCCAGGTCTGCGTCCAGGGGCAGGAATGCAAGGGTATGGAAGTGGCCGCCTCTGCGGGCGGTGGCGGTGGCGCGAAATCCCCGGATGACGTGATCGCCAAGCACTGCAACGCTTGCCACGGCACCGGCCTGTTGGGCGCACCGAAAATCGGTGACACCGCAGCCTGGAAAGAGCGCGCCGATCACCAGGGCGGCCTCGACGGCATCCTGGCCAAGGCCATCACCGGGATCAACGCAATGCCGCCTAAAGGCACTTGCGCCGATTGCTCCGATGACGAGCTCAAAGGTGCAATCCAGAAGATGTCCGGTCTGAAATAAGCCGCCATCTTCAGCGAAAAAGCCGCTTACGAGCGGCTTTTTTGTGGGCGTAATTTGCCCTGTGTACTGGTCAATGCAGCAAACTCCCGGCAAGCTCGGTCCAACCTCAATTCATGGACGGTCCCCGGAGGGTCAGATGCTGCAATCCTGTTCTATCGAGCATGCGGTGGATGAAGTGCTCGCGCGTTTGCCGCAACACATTCACATGGGCATGCCTCTGGGGCTGGGCAAACCCAACCGTTTCGCCAATGCCCTGTACCGGCGCATCGCCGGGATGCCGGAACGCCAGCTGACCATCTACACCGCTTTGAGCCTGGGCCGGCCGGCCCTGGGCGACGGTTTGCAGAAGCGCTTCCTCGAACCCTTCGTCGAACGGGTATTCGGTGACTACCCGGAGCTGGATTTTCTCGCTGACCTGCATCGCGACAGCCTGCCGGCGAACATTCGCGTCGAGCAGTTCTTCATGCAGCCCGGCAGCCTCCTGCACAGTGCCCCGGCGCAGCAGGACTACGTCAGCAGCAACTACAGCCATGCCGCCCGGGACATCAACGCAGCCGGTCTGAACCTGGTGGCGCAACTGCTGGCCAGGGACCCGCAAGACGCGGGACGCCTGAGCCTGAGCTGCAACCCGGACATCACCCTCGACATGTTGCCGATGATTGCCAAGCGCCGGGCGCAGGGGGAAACCATCTTGATCCTCGGCCAGGTCCACAGCGACCTGCCCTATATGCCGGGTGACTCGGAAATCGATGCCGCGGACCTCGACCTGCTGATCGACGAGGAGGAGCGCAGTACGTTGTTCTCCACGCCGAACATGCCCGTGGGTATCCAGGACCATTGCATAGGCCTGCACGCCAGCACCTTGGTGCGCGACGGCGGCACCCTGCAGATCGGCATTGGCTCCATGGGCGATGCGCTGACCGCGGCCTTGCTCGCACGGCAGGCGGACAACGAGGGCTACCGCGCACTGCTGGCAGACCTGCAGGTGGATTACTGGCAGCCGCTGATCGATCGCGAAGGGGGTGTCGAGCCCTTTGCCCAAGGGCTCTACGGCTGCAGCGAAATGTTCGTCAACGGCCTGCTGGCCCTGGCCGACGCGGGCATCGTGCGGCGCAAGGTGTACCCGACCGTGGCGCTGCAAGAGCAAGCCAATGCCGGCACCCTGGATCCGGATTCGGCTGTCGGCGGGGTCTCGATCCATGGCGGTTTCTTCCTTGGCCCGCGCAGCTTCTATCAGCGCCTGCGGGAGCTGCCCAAGAGCAGGCTGGCGCAGTTCAACATGACCGCCATCAGCTACATCAACGAGCTGTATGGCCATGAGGAGCTCAAGCGTCTGCAACGCCGGGATGCGCGCTTTATCAACAGCGCCTTCACCATGACCCTGATGGGGGCGGCGGTGTCCGACCAGTTGCAGGGCGGGCGCGTGCTGAGCGGGGTGGGCGGGCAATACAACTTCGTCGCCCAGGGCCATGCCCTGGCGGATGCCCGCTCGGTGCTGATCCTGCGCAGCTGGCGCGAGTCGGCGGGGGAGGTGAGTTCCAACATTGTCTGGGAATACGGCCACTGCACCATCCCCCGTCACCTGCGGGACATCGTGATCACCGAGTACGGCATCGCCGATCTGCGGGGCAAGACGGACGCCAAGGTGATCGAGGCGTTGCTCAATATCAGCGATTCACGCTTCCAGGCCGGATTGATCGAGCAGGCACAGAAAGCCGGCAAGCTGGCGAAGGACTTTCGTCTGGAGCCGCGTTTTGCCGACAACAGCCCACAGCGTTTGCAGAACATTCAGGCGCGTCATCGCCACTTGTTCCCGGAGTATCCGCTGGGCAGTGATTTCAGCGCCCAGGAGCGCGATCTGCTGCGGGCGCTGAACTGGCTCAAGAGCAAGTTCAAGCTCAGTGAGATCCTCGAGCTGGGCAAGGCGGCACTCGACGCACCGGAGCCCGCGGCGTTTGCCGAGCACTTGGAACGCATGGGGCTGGAGAAACCCGAAGGCCTGCGTGAAGACCTGTACCAGCGGTTCCTGCTGGCGGGTCTGCAGGCCACGGCACCCACCTTGTCGTAGGAGACGGCTTGCCGGCGAATGGGCCTTGAAGTCTTGCGCTGCTATAAGGGCGTCTTCGCTGGCAAGCCAGTTCCTACACAAGTCTATTGCTCTGGCGGGCGAGGTTACTCGATGAAGGTGACCACGCCGCCGGCCAGGGATTTGACCCGGGCCAGGGATTCCACGCGGTAGCCCTGGGAGTCCAGTTCGGCACGGCCGCCCTGGAACGACTTCTCGATGACGATGCCCAGGCCGGCCACGGTAGCGCCGGCCTGCTTGATGATCGAGATCAGGGCCTGGGACGCCTTACCGTTGGCCAGGAAGTCGTCGATGATCAGCACGCGGTCGCTGCTGGTCAGGTGCCGCGGGGAAATGGCGACGGTGCTTTCCACCTGCTTGGTGAAGGAGTACACGGTGGCCGACAGCAGGTTCTCGGTCAGGGTCAGGGACTGGTGCTTGCGGGCGAAGATCACCGGCACGCCCAGGTTCAGACCGGTCATGATCGCCGGGGCTATCCCTGAGGCTTCGATGGTGACGATCTTGGTGATGCCCGAATCCTTGAACAGCGTGGCGAATTCGTCGCCGATCAACTTCATCAACTGCGGGTCGATCTGATGGTTCAGAAAGGCGTCGACCTTCAGTACTTGATCGGAAAGCACGATGCCTTCTTCGCGAATTTTCTTGTGCAGTGCTTCCACGGAGCTTCCTCTACTGGCCACGTCTGGGCCAAAGGTCTGTTAAAAAATAGTCGATTTTAACGCTTTAACATCGCGCGTATATCCGCCAAGGCGCTATTGCCGCGAACGGCCTTCACTTCGGTCGGGGTGTCGTCGTTGCCTTCCCAGGCCAGATCGTCCGGGGGCAGCTCATCGAGGAAGCGGCTTGGCGCGCAGTCGATGATTTCACCGTACTGCTTGCGCTTGGCCGCAAAGGTAAAGGCCAGGGTCTGACGCGCGCGGGTAATGCCCACATAGGCCAGGCGTCGTTCTTCCTCGATGGTATCGGCTTCGATACTGGAGCGGTGCGGGAGGATTTCCTCTTCCATGCCCATGATGAACACGTAGGGAAATTCCAGACCCTTGGAGGCATGCAAGGTCATCATCTGCACGCCCTCGGCGCCGTCTTCCTCTTCCTGCTGACGTTCCAGCATGTCGCGCAGGACCAGCTTGCCGATGGCGTCTTCGACGGTCATCTCGCCGTCTTCGTCTTTTTCCAGGGTGTTCTTCAAGGCCTCGATCAGGAACCAGACGTTGCCCATCCGGTAGTCCGCCGCCTTGTCGCTGGAGCTGTTGGTGCGCAGCCAGTTCTCGTAGTCGATGTCCATGACCATGCTGCGCAGGGCGGAAATCGGGTCTTCGCCGGCGCACTGTTCGCGGACCCGGTCCATGAAGCGCTTGAAGCGCGCCAGGCGGTCGGTGAAACGGCTGTCCAGATGTTCGCCCAGGCCGATTTCGTCGGTGGCGGCGTACATCGAGATCTTGCGTTCGGTGGCATAGTTGCCGAGTTTTTCCAGGGTCGTGGAACCGATTTCCCGGCGCGGCACGTTGATCACCCGGAGGAAGGCGTTGTCGTCATCCGGGTTCACGATCAGGCGGAAGTAGGCCATCAGATCCTTTACTTCCTGGCGTCCGAAGAAGCTGTTACCGCCGGATAGGCGATAGGGCACCTGGTGGTGCTGCAGCTTCAGTTCGATCAGCTTGGCCTGGTAGTTGCCCCGGTAAAGAATGGCGAAGTCGCTGTAGGGGCGGTCGGTGCGCAGGTGCAGGCTGAGGATTTCCATGGCCACCCGTTCGGCCTCGGCATCTTCGTTGCGGCAGCGGATCACGCGGATCTCGTCGCCGTGGCCCATCTCGCTCCACAGCTGCTTTTCGAATTCGTGGGGGTTGTTGGAGATCAGCACGTTGGCGCAGCGCAGGATACGGCTGGTGGAGCGGTAGTTCTGCTCCAGCATCACCACTTTCAGGGACGGGTAGTCGTCCTTGAGCAGCATCAGGTTTTCCGGGCGTGCGCCGCGCCAGGCGTAGATCGACTGGTCATCGTCGCCCACCACGGTGAACTGGTTGCGCTTGCCGATCAGCATCTTCACCAGCAGGTACTGGCTGGCGTTGGTGTCCTGGTATTCGTCCACCAGCAGGTAGCGCACCTTGTTCTGCCATTTCTCCAGGATGTCGGCGTGCTCTTCGAACAGCTTCACCGGCAGCAGGATCAGGTCGTCGAAGTCCACTGCGTTGAACGCCTTGAGCGTGCGCTGGTAGTGGGTGTAGACGATGGCGGCGGTCTGTTCCTTGGGGTTGCGGGCGTTTTCCAGGGCCTCGGCGGGCAGGATCAGGTCGTTCTTCCACGAGCCGATCATGTTCTTGATCTCGTCGACGCCGTCGTCCCCGGAATACTCCTTCTGCATGATGTCGGTCATCAGGGCCTTGACGTCAGTCTCGTCAAAGATCGAGAAGCCCGGCTTGTAGCCCAGCCGCACATGCTCCTTGCGGATGATGTTCAGGCCCAGGTTGTGGAAGGTCGAGACCGTCAGGCCACGGCCTTCGCCACTGCGCAGCAGGGTGCCGACCCGCTCTTTCATTTCCCGCGCGGCCTTGTTGGTAAAGGTCATGGCGACAATGTACTGGGCGCGGATGCCGCAATTCTGGATCAGGTGCGCGATCTTGCGGGTGATCACGCTGGTCTTGCCGGAGCCTGCGCCGGCGAGCACCAAAAGAGGGCCGCCGACATAGTTCACGGCTTCTTGCTGCCGGGGATTGAGTCGGGACATGACGGTAAAAAGGGATCGGTTACGAAAAGGGCGGGCATTTTAACAGGCTGGACGGATTCTGCTGCCTCTGTCCGACTTGTGACGCACAACGCGATCTAAATTTGCCGGTTTTGATACTTTCCCTCAGGATGCGCGCTGAATATGCGTCTAATGTTCGAGTTAGAGCGGTACAAGAAATTGCGTATGATAATCAATATCAATTGTTATTGTTTATTTGCGCGCCATAATGCCCGCCGCCAACTTAATTTGCAGAGTCTAGGGAGCTAGCTTGTCTAAGCCTGTCGAACCCTTGCGTTTGCTGCTACTGGCTGAAGAGCCGGTGTGGACAGCGTTGTTGCGCGAGTGTGTCGCTCCGTTGGGAGACTCGGTGGTATTGATCAGTGCTCCCAGCTGGGAGTCTGTCAGCCGTTTGTTTGAAGACGACCGCAACGCGGTCCTGTTGACCCTTCCTCATTTGCAGCCCGGCCCCGGGCGTTGCAGCCTGCCCACCGTGTTGCTGCTGGACCAGGAACCGCCCGTAGCCCCTGTAGGCGTCAGCGACTGGCTGGTGAGTTCCTGCCTGAGTACCGATGCCCTGCGCCGTTGCCTGCGCCATGTACGTGAGCGCGGCCTGCTGGAAAACACCCTGCAGCGCCTGGCCGAACAGGACCCCCTGACCGGTATCGCCAACCGCCAGGGGTTCCAGACCTTGCTGGCCGCGCGCCTGGCGGAAAACGAAGGCCGTGGCCTGGCCCTGGGCCATCTCGACCTGGACAATTTCCGCCACGCCAACGACGCCCTGGGCCACCAGGCCGGCGACCGGCTGATCCTGCAGGTGGTCTCGCGCCTGAAAAGCCAGCTTGAGGCCGGCGATCAACTGGCCCGCCTGGGCAGTGATGAGTTTGCCTTGCTCATCGACACCCGCCGCGCCCCACAGCGGGCCGAGTGGATGGCCGAGCGCATCACCGAAGCCATGGCCGAGCCCTATTGGGTCGATGGCGAAAGCCTGTTGATCGGCTGCAGCCTGGGGATTGCCCATGCCCGGGCCAATGCCGGCGCCGACCCGCTGATGTGGCATGCACACATCGCCATGCAACAGGCCAAGAGCACCCAGGGCTGTACCTTTCATATCTTCAACGAGCGGATCAATCGCAACGCTCGCAGCCTGGCCGACCTGGAAAGCGAACTGCGCCGGGCCCTGCGCCGCGACGAACTGGAGCTGCACTACCAGCCCCGGCTGAACCTGCATGACGGCAAGATCGTGGGCCTCGAAGCCCTGGTGCGCTGGCGCCATGGCGAGCGCGGCCTGCTGCCGCCCAGCGAGTTCGTGCCCCTGGCCGAGCAGAGCGGGCTGATCGTGCCCCTGGGCTACTGGGTGATTTCCCGAGCCCTGCGGGACATGCAGGCCTTGCGCGAACGCGGCCTGCCGCCGTTGCACATGGCGGTGAACCTGTCGTTCCGCCAGTTCCAGGACAGCCAACTGCTCTCGACCCTGAGCCGCCTGATTGCCGAACGCGGAGTCGAGGCCCAGTGGCTGGAATTCGAATTGACCGAGACCGCAGTGATGCGCCGCAGTGACCTGGTGAAGCAGACCATGGATGCCCTGGGGCGCCTGGGAGTGCGTTTCTCCCTGGACGATTTCGGTACCGGCTTCTCTTCCTTCGTCCACCTCAACAGCCTGCCCATTACCCTGCTCAAGGTGGACAAGAGCTTTGTCGGCGGCATGGAGCAGCGCGAAGAGAACCGCAAGCTGGTCCACGCCATGATCAACCTGGCCCATAACCTGAACCTGAATGTGGTGGCCGAAGGCGTGGAGACGGCGGAACAGCTGGCCTTGCTGCGGGGCTTTGGTTGCGACCAGGCCCAGGGCTATCTGATCAGCAAGCCGCTGCCCCTGGCGGAACTGATGGACTATCTGACCTTCGGCAGCAGCCAGCAGGCGCTGCAGGAAGGGACGGTTTAAACCGGCGCCGGTTCGGGCTCAATCCGCCTGGCCGGCCTGGAGAGTCATGGCCGGCACGGGGGGCTCGCGCCGGATCATGCGGCGCATCCGCCACTCGAATGCCAGGGTCAGGCTGATGGCCGCACACGCCAGCCCCAGGGCCAGGCCCCACCAGACACCGGTCGGCCCCCAGCCCAGGGTGAAGGCCATCAGCCAGGCCGAAGGTGCGCCAATCAGCCAGTAGCAGCCCAGGCCCACCAGGAAGGTGGTCTTGGCATCCTTGAGGCCACGGATCGCGCCCATGGCGATGGTCTGGGTGCCGTCGAACAGCTCGAACCAGGCGGCCACCGCCAGCAGGCTCACGGCCAGCCGGATCACCTCGGCGAAGGCCGGGTCGTTGTGGTCGAGGAACAGCCCGATCAGTTGGTTCGGCAGCAGCCAGAAGATCATGGCGAACCCCAGCATCGCCACCGCGCCAAAGGCGATGCCCACGCGCCCGGCCAATCGTGCATCGAGCAATTGCCCGGCGCCGTAATGCTGGCCGATGCGCATGGTGATGGCGTAGGAAATCCCTGCCGGCACCATGAACGCCACCGAGACGATCTGCAGGGCGATCTGGTGCGCTGCCAGTTGCGTGCTGCCCATGGTGCCCATGCACAGGGCGGCGAAGGCAAACAGCCCGACTTCCACCGCGTAGGTGCCGCCGATGGGCAGGCCCAGGCGCCACAGTTCCCGCAGGTAATGGGTGTTCAGCCGGGACAGGCCCTGGCGCAGCGGGTAGGCGGCGTAGGCCGGGTGGCGCTTGATGTGCCAGGCCAGGGCCACGGCCATGCAGTTGGCGACGATGGCGGTCACCAGGCCAATGCCCACCAGGCCGAGCTTCGGCAGGCCGAACATGCCGGTGATCAGCGCGTAGTTGAGGAGGAAGTTGGCCACGGTGCCGCCCAGGCTGATGACCATCACCGGCGTGGCCCGGCCGATGGCGCTGGTGAAGCCGCGCAGGGCCATGAAACTCAGGTAGCCGGGCAGGGCGAACGGCAGGATCAGCAGGAACTGGCCGGCGGCGTGGACGTTGCTTTCGGTCTGGCCGAACAGCAACAGCAGCGGCTTGAGGTTCCACAGCAGCAGGCCGGCCACCAGGGCCATCAGCCAGGCCAGCCAGAGCCCGGCCTGGGTCAGGCGCGCGGCGCCCTCGATGTCGCCAGCGCCCTGGCGGATTGCTACCAGTGTGCCCACCGCGGCAATCACGCCGATGCAGAAGATTGATACGAAGGAGTAGCTGGCCGCACCCAGGCCGCCGCCGGCCAGGGCCTCGGGGCTCAGGCGGGCCATCATCAGGGTGTCGGTGAGGACCATCAGCATGTGCGCCAGCTGCGAGGCGATCAGCGGCCCCGCCAGCCGCAGGATGGCCCAGAGTTCGGTACGTGCTGGATGCTGCATGGTCATCAGGCTCGATCAGGGGAAAGTCCGGGAGAGCGCTGATTCTCGGCGCTCTTGGCCCATAGCACAAAGGGATAAAAACGATTGCTGGCATGATTAAAACTCATGCGAAGCACTTTCTGGTAGCGTGGCCCTGTCACGTTCTGGAGTGCCTGCATGTCCCGTCGTCTTCCTCCGCTGTATGCCCTGCGCGCCTTCGAGGCAGCGGCCCGGCACAGCTCGTTCACCCGGGCAGCCGAAGAGCTGTCCATCACCCAGAGCGCGGTCAGCCGGCATATCCGGACCCTAGAGGATCACTTCGCTTGCCGGCTGTTCCAGCGCAGCGGGCGCAACTTGCAACTGACCGAGGCGGCGCGCTTGCTGCTGCCGGGGATACGCGAGGGCTTCGGTGCCCTGGAACGGGCCTGCAATACCCTGCGTGCCGAAGATGACATCCTGCGCATGAAGGCGCCCTCGACCCTGACCATGCGCTGGCTGTTGGCGCGGCTCAGCCGCTTCCGCCATTTGCAGCCGGGCAATGAGGTGCAGCTCACCAGTGCCTGGATGGACGTGGACTCGGTGGACTTCAACCAGGAGCCCTTCGACTGCGCGGTGCTGCTGAGCAACGGTCACTTCCCCCCGGACTGGGAGGCCAGCTACCTGTTTCCCGAACTGCTGATTCCGGTGGGCGCGCCGAACCTGCTCAATGATCAGCCCTGGGACGTGGCGCGTCTGGCAGCCACCGAGCTGTTGCACCCGACCCCGGACCGCCGCGACTGGCGCAGTTGGCTGGAGCACATGGGCCTGACCGACCAGGTGTCCCTCAAGGGCGGGCAGGTGTTCGACACCCTGGAGCTGGGGATGATTGCCGCCGCGCGGGGTTACGGCGTGTCCATGGGGGACTTGCTGATGGTGGCCGAGGATGTGGCCCAGGGTCGCTTGAGCCTGCCCTGGCCGACAGCGGTGGCCAGTGGCCTGAACTACTACCTGGTGTGGCCCAGGACCCGGCCCGGAGGCGAGCGTTTGCGGCGCCTCAGCGACTTCCTTCAGGGCGAGGTCCAGGCCATGCAACTGCCCGCCGTAGAGCGCCTGGGCTGAAACGTTGCAGTACCCGGCTGGCGGGGCGTGCAAATATCCCTGCAAAGCGCTCAAGTATTGGCTCGTGCCGCCGAATCCATGGGTTATGGAACCAGCGTTCAGGAAGGTCCTAACTGATTAAAAATCTTAGAATTATGACTGCCGAGGGTGCTGACCGATCAGGATGATCCGCCTTCTCGGCAAGGAGCCATCATGTCCCAACCCCGTGCCCGCATAGCCTCTCAGCTAGGGCTCGCCCTTGCCTTGATACTCGCCCTGGTGATCAGCGGCAGCACCCTGTTCGCCTTGCGTTCGCTGGACTCGGCGAACCTCGACACCCGAGAGGAACACCTGGCCAGTGAGGCCCGTCTGCTGGCCGATCAGCTCAACACGTTCCACGGCAGCCTGCGCGAGAGCACCCAGCGCCTCAGCGGCCTGTTCGAAAACCGCTTCAGCAGCGGCCTGAGCCTGCATCCGGAACAACCGGTGAGCGTGGCCGGGGTGCAGACCCCGGGATTGCACCTGGGGGATGTGGTGCTGAACAACAACTTCGCCGAAGTCGACCAGTTCAAGCAGATGACCGCCGGTGTGGCGACCTTGTTCGTGCGCAGTGGCGATGACTTCGTGCGGGTCAGTACCTCCCTGAGCAAGCAGGATGGCAGCCGTGCCATCGGCACCTTGCTCGACCATGCCCACCCGGCCTATCAGAAACTCATGGCGGGCCAGGGTTATGTGGGCCGGGCCTTGCTCTTCGAACGCTTCTACATGACCCAGTACACCCCGGTGCTGGACCGCAGCGGCAAGGTCATCGCGGTGCTGTTTGTCGGCTTCGATTACACCGATGCGCAAAATGCCCAGTTCGCCAACCTCAAGCGCTTCCGCATCGGCCAGAGCGGCTCCCTGGCCCTGCTCGACGAGCAGAACAAGTGGCTGGTGCCACCGGCCGGCGTGCAGGCGCCGGAGCAGGCGGCGCAGGTCATGGCGCAAGCGGCCAAGGAGCCGGGCAAGGGGCGTTTCTGGAGTGATCACGGCGAAGACTTCTACAGCCTGGCAGTGCCGTTCGAGGGTGGCCCCTGGTCGGTGGTGACGAGCATGCCCAAGGCAGAGATCCGCGCGGTGACCTGGAGCGTTGGTATTCGGCTGGTGATCGGCAGCCTGCTGGCCATGCTGCTGGCGGTGGGCGCTACGGTCTGGCTGCTGCGCAGCAAGCTGGCACCGCTGAGCGACCTGGTGCGCCAGGCCCAGGCCCTGGGCGGCGGTGACCTGAGCGCACGGCTGAATGTTGCCAGCCATGACGAAATCGGCCAGTTGGCCCGCAGCTTCAACCAGATGGGCGAAGCCCTGTCGACCATGGTCGAGCACATCCGCCGCTCTGCCGCCGAGGTCAATGGTCGGGCCCAGGTGCTGTCCGGCTTGTCCAGCGGTGCATATGAAGGCATGGAGCAGCAGTCCGGCGAGATCACCAGCATGGCCGGGGCGGTGGAGGAGTTCAGCGCCACCTCGCTGAACATCGCCGACAACATGGGCAGTACCCAGCGCCTGGCGCAGGAAAACGCCCAGCAGACCCATATTGGCCGCACCTCCATGCAAGAGGCCTCGTCTTCCCTGGAACAGATCGCCGGAGCCCTCAACAGCACGGCCACGGTGATCAACACCTTGGGCCAGCGCTCCCAGGAGATCGGCGGAATTGTCGGAGTGATCACCGCGATTGCCGACCAGACCAACCTGCTGGCCCTGAATGCCGCTATCGAGGCCGCCCGGGCCGGTGAGCAGGGCCGCGGTTTTGCCGTGGTGGCGGATGAGGTACGCAACCTGGCCTCGCGTACCCGTGAAGCCACGGATGAAATCTCCCAGATGATCACCAGCATCCAGCAGGAAACCGGCCACGCCATCCAGACCATGGAGCAGGGCAACCGCCTGATGCAGGAAGGCCTGTCGCGCAACGCCGACGTGGCCTCGGCCCTGGCCCTGATCGACGAGCAGAGCCGCAGCGCCGGCGAGCAGTTTGCCGCCATCACCACCGCGACCCAGGAGCAGAGCAGCACCGCCACGGTACTCAGCAGCAATCTGCAGAGCATTGCCCAGGCCAACAGCGAGCAGCGTGAAGTGGTGTCCAACCTGGCGGTCACTGCCCGTGAGCTGGAAACCCTGGCCGCGGACCTGCGCCAG
Source organism: Pseudomonas sp. NFPP12 (assembly GCF_900103205.1). NCBI lineage: Bacteria > Pseudomonadati > Pseudomonadota > Gammaproteobacteria > Pseudomonadales > Pseudomonadaceae > Pseudomonas > Pseudomonas sp. NFPP12. The sequence continues at coordinate 452,193 of NZ_FMWW01000005.1, read as the reverse complement.
GAAGTCGATCGCTTCCGCTGACGGCTGGCGCTTCGCCCCTCAATCCGCGTTGGGGGGCGAAAGTTGCAATGAGGCCTGATTCGACTAAAACAGATGAGCAGTGGTTTGCCCCAAGGACCTCCCTTTCAGCAGGAGCTGGCATGACTCATCTTTCCCGTTTCGTCCCCCGCGCCCTGGCGCTGTCGGCACTCTTGCTCAGCCCGGCGGCGTTCAGCCAGGAAAGCCCGGCGTTCATCGCCCCGGCTACCTGGAATACCCCGTTCAACGGCATCGCCCAGGTGGCCTGTCACAACTGCTACGAGAAGCAATACGCAAGCACCTTCAGCAGCGTGCTCGACAGTGTGCGCACCCTGGAACTGGACTTCTGGGACCAGCGCGATGCGGTGACCGGCGGCTCGCCCCGGCACTGGTTCGTGCGGCACAACCCCGGCACCCTGTTCCAGTCCGGCAACGACAACAATTGCACGGGCGATGGCACCGGCAAGAACGATCTCGAAGCCTGCCTCAACGACGTCAAGAACTGGAGCGACAACCACCCCGGGCACTTTCCCATCACGGTGATCCTCGACAAGAAGCAGGGCTGGTCGAAGGAAAGCTCGGGGCGCACGCCCAAGGATTTCGATGAGCTGGTGACCCGGGTCTTCCAGGGCAAGCTCTATACCCCCCAGGACCTGGCCACGCACATCGGCAGCAGCGCGGGCGCCTTGCAGGGCAACCTCAAGGGCAAGTCCTGGCCCACCGCCAGCCAGCTTCAGGGCAAGGTCCTGCTGGTGCTCAACCACTCGGAAAACCAGAAGCTCTCGCAGTACGCCGAGGCCCGGACTTCCAGCGCCAAGGTGTTCATCTCGCCAGTGACCAATGGCCAGAACGATGTCAGCGGCAAGGTCAGTGGCATGTCCGGCCAGTCGTCCGGCTACGTGGCCATGAATAACATGTCCAAGGGCGATAAGAAGTGGGCGGCCCAGGCCTTTGCCTACAGCCATGTGGGCCGGGTCTGGGGCGATGACGGGGTGTCGTTCGCCCAGCACATCAGCGAGAAGGTCAACCTCTCGGCCTACTACAAGTTCGCCGAGCAGAACGCCGGCGGCTATCGCATCCGGCCGTTCTGAGCTTCACCGGGGTTCGGTCGGTTCACCGAGCCCCGGGTCCACGCGCTTGCCGATGTCCCGCAGGCGCGCCAGCTGATCGACCATGGTCGGTGCTTCATCGACGCTGCTGACAAAGGTCCACAGGTAGGTCATCACCGCATACACATGGCCGGCCTTGATCTCGGGCGATAGCGCCAACTGGCTGATGGCAATGACGAACAGCACCGCTGCCACAGCGCCAAGGAACAGATAGGCCGCGGCTTCCCGATCCGAGAGCCCGATGCGCAGCCGCGACAGCAGGCGATAGTGACGCTGCAGCGAGACCGCGCCGACCCTGGCCACCAGGCCGATTTCCTTTTCCAGCCGGTTATTCAGGCGTTCGTGCAGTTGCTGGTTGCGCCGGGCAAAACGTGGCAGCAGGGTCATGCACAGCAACAGCGCCGTGAGGCAGGCGAGGCCGATCCAGGGTTCGATCACCAGCAGCATCACTGCCGCCCCGACGATCGACACCAGGGCCGTGGCGATGGTCGGCACGTGCTTTTCGAAAAAGTCGACGAACTCCCGGGCCAGCACCACCCGCGCCGCGGCGGTGGAGGTGTCCTGCTGTTGCAGGCGCTGGTTGAGAATCACCGGCACCGCCAGGTCCGCGTAGATGCGGGTGAAGGTACGGGTGTCCACCGCGCGCCGCGCCGCGCCCACTACCCAGAAGCCCAGCACCACCAGGGCATAGATCAGCGCATGGGCAGCGTCGCCCCGCAGGATCGAATCCACGGCGAAGCCGGCGAACAGCGGGTAGGCCAGCAGCAGGGCGTTTTCCAGGGCCACCAGGGACAAGGTGACGAACAGCTTGCCCGGATAGGCCCGGGCAATGGCCTTGAGGGTCTGGCTGGCGGTCTGCTGGCCGATTTTCTGGGTTGGATCCACGGCGATGAGTGGGGTGACGGCGGACATGAGTGCACCACAAGAGTGATAACGGTTAATATTGAGCGACTGCTCAATTATCTTTGAGCGAACGCTCAAAATGCAAGCGCCGTCCATCCTGGCGCCAAGAGGCCTGATTGCACATGTCGCGTAACGACCGTAAAGACCAGATCATCCAGGCGGCCCTGGAATTATTCCGCAGCAAGGGTTTCGCCGAGGTTTCCACCCGTGACCTGGCCGAGCATGCGGGGCTGTCTCGCAGCCACGTCTATCACTACTTCAGTGACTGGAAGGGGCTGCGCCGCGAAGCCTTCGTGCGGTTTGCCGATGACCAGCTGGAGGCGGTGGGCCAGCCCCTGCGCGGTGCCGCGCCCATGGACGCCTTGCTGGGGTTTCTCCGTGACTGCCTGCCCGATTCCGCCGAAGCCGGCTGGGCGCTGTGGCTCGATGCCTGGGACGAAGCCATGCATGACGCCGAGCTGGCGCAGGCCTACCTGAGGATCAACGGCCAGTGGCGGGACATGCTGGCGGCGATCATTGCCGATGGGGTCCGCACGGGGGTGTTCCGCTGCGCCAGCCCCGAGCGCGCGGCAAGGCAACTGTTCGCCCAGACCATGGGTTACGCCGATGACCTGTTGCTGCGGGCTTCCCCTGAAGCTGCCCAGGCTGCGTTGCAGGAAGTCATGGAAGTGGCCGGCCTGCTGCTGGGGTTCGAGGGCTGACAGGAAACGGCCAGTGGAGTGGAGTTTGTCCGGCTAATTGGAGTTTTTTGCCTTGCTGAAACGATTCTTCATGGCTATAAAAACCGTACAACTCCAAAAAAAGGCACTCCTGCATGACTCCGCTGAAACTGCTGGTCACCCTTGGCGCGCTGGCCGCCACCTCCCACGCCGTGGCCTGGGACTATGTATTGCTCGATACCGACAAGGCTCCCCGCAACCTGCACCTGACCAGTGAACAGTTGGGGGTCAAGACCGAGCGGCCGTTTTCCGTGACCCTGCGCACCCTGCATGGCGGACGCCAGGAGGGGGTGAGCATCGTCGACATCGACAACGGCGTGATGCAGCTCTCGGTGGTGCCGACCCGGGGCATGAACGTGCTGCAGGCTTCGGTGGGCGATGTGCGCCTGGGCTGGGATTCGCCGGTCAAGGAGGTGGTCAACCCGGCCTTCATCGAGCTTAACGGCCGCGGCGGCCTGGGCTGGCTGGAGGGCTTCAACGAACTGGTGGCCCGCTGTGGCTATGAGTGGGTCGGGCACCCGGGCCTGGACAATGGCGAGCTGCTGACCCTGCACGGCCGCGCGGCCAACATCCCGGCGAGCAAGGTCACTCTGCACATCGACGAAAAACCGCCCTATGCCATTCACCTGCGGGGCGAGCTCAAGGAACAGGCGTTCAAGAAGGTGGATTTCAGTGTCGCCACCGAACTGGTGACCGAACCCGGCAGCACCCGGTTTGCGCTCAACGACACCCTGACCAACAACGGCGACTACCCCAAGGAATACCAGGCGCTCTACCACAGTAACTTCAGTACGCCGTTCCTGGAGCAGGGGGCGAAGTTCGCCGCGCCGGTGAAGCAGGTTTCGCCGTTCAATGACAAGGCCCGGGCCGACCTGGCGGACTGGCAGACCTATCGCGGCCCGACCCGCGACTACGACGAAACCGTGTACAACCTCGTGCCCTACGCCGACGCCCAGGGCGAGACCCTGGCGGTGTTGCACAACAAGGCCGGGAGCCTGGGTGTTTCCCTGGGCTTCAACACTCGACAACTGCCGGTGTTTTCCCTGTGGAAAAACACCGACACCCAGGGCCAGGGTTATGTGACGGGTTTGGAACCGGGCACCAGCTTTTCCTACAACCGCCGTTACCAGCGCCCGTTGCATCTAGTGCCGAGCATTGGCGCCAAGGAGCAGCGGCAATTCCAGATTCGCTACAGCCTGTTGGCCGATAAAGCCGCGGTGGATAAAGCCCTGAGCCGTGTCAGCCAGATCCAGGATGGGCGTCAGACCGAAGTGCGGCCAACACCCTTGGTAGACCTGTCCCGGGAATGAACCTTCAATCGGCGCTGGGCCGGTAATGCAGGGCTTCGGCCAGGTGCTCGCGGCTGATTCGCGCGGCCTGTTCCAGGTCCGCCAGGGTACGCGCCACCTTGAGCAAACGGTGAGCGGCCCGCAACGACAGGCCCAGGCGTTCGCAGGCCGCTTCCAGCCAGCGCTCGTCGGTTGTGGATAATTTGCAGTGGCGACGCAGGCCGGGCAGGTCGAGAAAGGCGTTGGCGCAGCCCTGGCGCTCGCGTTGCAGCTCGCGAGCCCCGGCGACCCTGGTGGCGGCTGCGGCGCTGTCATTGCCCGGTTGCGGCTCGGGGTTGAGGGCGGTGGCTTCGCGGGCCACGGTCAGGTGCAGGTCGATGCGATCCAGCAGCGGCCCGGATAACTTGTTGCGATAGCGCTGGATCTGCTCCGGTGTGCAACGGCAGCGTCCGCTGGGCTCGCCAAGATATCCACAGGGGCAGGGGTTCATCGCTGCCACCAATTGGAAGCGTGCCGGGAACTGCACCCGGTCCCGGGCTCGGGCAATGACGATCTGCCCGGACTCCATGGGCTCGCGCAGCACTTCCAGGACCTTGCGGTCGAACTCCGGCAGTTCATCGAGAAACAGCACGCCGTGATGGGCCAGGGTGATTTCCCCGGGCTGGGGTTTCGAGCCGCCTCCGACCAGTGCCGCACCCGAAGCCGAATGGTGGGGCTGGCGAAACGGCCGCTGTGGCCAGTAGCGCAGGGGCTTGTGGCTGGCCACCGACTGGATCGCCGCGACTTCCAGGGCTTCATCTTCCTGCAACGGTGGCAGCAGGCCGGGCAAGCGGCTGGCCAACAGGGTCTTGCCGGTGCCTGGCGGGCCGCTGAACAACAGGTTGTGGGCGCCCGCCGCGGCGATCAGCAGGGCGCGCTTGGCGGCGAGCTGGCCTTGCACTTCGCTGAGGTCGGGGTAGGGGAAGTGGCTCTGCACCAGGCCGTCGCTGACATAGGGCGCAATCGGCGCGTGGCCGTTGAAATGGGCAACGGCCTCCAGCAGATGATCCACCGCGATCACCTTTAGGCCGCTGGCCAGGCAGGCTTCTTCGGCATTGGCCCGTGGCACCAGCAGGGTATGCCCGGCGTCGCGCGCCGCCAGTGCGGCGGGCAGTACGCCGCGTACCGGGCGCACCGCGCCGGAGAGCGCCAGCTCCCCCAGGCATTCGATGTTGTCCAGGGCCAGGGCCGGCACCTGCGCGCTGGCGGCAAGGATGCCCAGGGCAATGGCCAGATCGAAGCGCCCGCCGTCCTTGGGCAAGTCCGCCGGTGCCAGGTTGAGGGTGATGCGCCGGGCCGGAAAGTTGAACCCGGCATTGAGGATTGCGCTGCGCACCCGGTCCTTGCTTTCCTTGACCGCGGCTTCCGGCAGGCCCACCAGGGTCAGGCTCGGCAAGCCGTTGGCCAGGTGCACTTCAACACTGACAGCCGGAGCCTGGACGCCGACCTGAGCACGGCTGTGGATGATTGCCAGGGACATGGGGAGAGCTTCCTTGCGACAGCGGGAACCGCGTCCTGCGGTGCTGCAAGGATAGATGAGGGGGCTGGCCAGAGGAGCGCCCGAATGGGCACAGGATATGTCGTCGGTGTACGAGCCTTCGCCGGCAAGCCAGTTCCTACAGGACAGGTCTGTAGGAGCCGGCCTGCCGGCGAACCCGGATTCAGATCATTGCGCTGCCGGGTTCAGCCGGGCTTCCAGCTCCGCCACCTTGGCTTCGAGGCTTTCCAGGCGCGCGCGAGTGCGGGCCAGGACCACCATCTGGCTGTCGAATTCTTCCCGGCTGACCAGGTCCAGCTTGCTGAAGCCGCTTTGTAGCAGGGCCTTGAACTGGCTTTCGATTTCATTGCGGGGCAGGGGTGTTTCACCGCTGAGCAACCGCGAGGCGTGGCCGCTCAGGGCGTCGAGAAGGTCTTTGGGCGCGAGCATGGGAGAGTCCTGAATTGCAGTCGGCCCGCAGTGTATCACGCAGCAACGACGCTCCAGGTGGCCCCGGGTTGCACGTTTTTCGCGCATCTGGCCGGGCGCCAGCGCACCGTTTTTGTGCGTATCCCGGGTGCCGTTTTCCCGCATTCCCTGCCGGCTCGGGGCAAGGGACTGAAATCACTGATTTTTCCCGAGCTGGCAAGCTTTCTGCTTAGACCCTGGTGACCCATGCACTGATGCAGTCGCTGTGACGAATGCAGTGCGGCAGGCGGAGCGGGGAGTGTTTCGTCAGACAGCGGTTAGCTGGCGTCGGTCGGGCTGAGGAAGGCCGACGGTGCGTTACAAAGCCAGGCACTGCGCTTAGACTTGAGTCGGGTTTGTTTTCCTGGGGCAAGTCCACCAATTCGGGAGAGAGTTTCATGAAGCTAGTCACTGCCATCATCAAGCCGTTCAAGTTGGACGACGTGCGCGAGTCGCTGTCCGAGATCGGCGTGCAGGGCATTACCGTCACTGAAGTCAAAGGCTTCGGCCGGCAGAAGGGTCACACCGAGCTGTATCGCGGTGCGGAGTACGTGGTGGATTTCCTGCCCAAGGTGAAGATCGATGTCGCCATTGACGACAAGGATCTTGACCGGGTTATCGAGGCGATAACCAAGGCCGCCAACACCGGCAAGATCGGTGACGGCAAGATCTTCGTGGTCAATCTGGAACAGGCTATTCGCATCCGTACCGGCGAAACCGATACCGACGCAATCTAAGCCGCCAAACCCAACGCCCCAGGAGAAAACAATATGACTCTGCGTAAATTCGCAGGGCTAGGAGCCCTTTTGTCCCTCGTAATGCCAGGCCTGGCCATGGCGGCAGACGAAGCGGCGGCTCCGGTCCTCAACTCCGGCGATACCGCCTGGATGCTGACCTCCACAGCCTTGGTGCTGTTCATGACCATTCCTGGCCTGGCGCTGTTCTACGGCGGCATGGTGCGGTCGAAAAACATTCTTTCGGTAATGATGCAGTGCTTCGCCATTACCGGCCTGATCACTGTCCTGTGGTTCATCTACGGCTACAGCATGGCGTTCGACACCACCGGGATGGAAGCCGGCGTGGTCAACCTCAATTCCTTCGTGGGCGGCTTCTCCAAGGCCTTCCTGGCGGGCATCACCCCGGCCAGCCTGACCGGCCCGGCTGCGCTTTTCCCTGAAGCGGTGTTCGTCACCTTCCAGATGACCTTCGCCATCATCACTCCAGCGCTGATTGTCGGTGCCTTCGCCGAGCGGATGAAGTTCTCGGCCATGCTGATCTTCATGGGCGTGTGGTTCACCCTGGTGTATGCGCCGATCGCCCATATGGTCTGGAGCGGTCCGGGCTCGCTGCTGGGCGACTGGGGCGTGCTGGACTTTGCCGGCGGCACCGTGGTGCACATCAACGCCGGTATCGCGGGCCTGGTGGCCTGCCTGGTGCTGGGCAAGCGCAAGGGTTTCCCGACCACGCCGATGGCGCCACACAACCTGGGTTACACCCTGATGGGCGCAGCCATGCTGTGGATCGGCTGGTTCGGCTTCAACGCCGGTTCCGCCGCTGCCGCCAACGGCACCGCCGGCATGGCCATGCTGGTCACGCAGATCGCGACGGCTGCCGCCGCCCTGGGCTGGATGTTTGCCGAGTGGATCACCCACGGCAAGCCTAGCGCGCTGGGCATCGCTTCGGGTGTGGTCGCAGGCCTGGTGGCAATCACTCCGGCTGCCGGTACCGTTGGCCCGATGGGCGCCCTGATCATCGGTCTGGCGGCCGGTGTGGTGTGCTTCTTCTGCGCCACCAGCCTCAAGCGCAAGCTGGGATATGACGACTCCCTGGACGCCTTTGGCGTGCACGGCATCGGCGGTATTCTCGGTGCGATCCTCACCGGTGTGTTCGCTGCTCCGTCCCTGGGTGGCTTCGGCACCGTGACCGATGTGGCCGCTCAGGTCTGGATCCAGGCCAAGGGCGTGGGTTTCACGGTGATCTACACCGCGATCGTCACCTTCATCATCCTCAAGGTTCTGGACGCGGTCATGGGGCTGCGGGTGAGCGAGGAAGAAGAGGCGGTCGGCCTCGATCTGGCACAACACAACGAGCGTGGTTACAACCTGTAATCGCGCAAGAAAAAAAAGCCCGGCTCCGGCCGGGCATTTTTTTGCCTGATGTTTGTCATTGAGAAAGGCTGAAAGGATTTTCTGACAAGCATTGGCGTGTTTGCCGTGACGATTTCCGGCAGGGCAAATGCTTACACTAAAGCAGGATTATTCGGCGCTTTGTTTTTTCCCTGAGCGCGCTAGAATGCGCGCCGAAGCGTGGAGATCGGTATGTGGCAACAGACCCTGATTACCCTGCGGGCCAGGCCCCGGGGCTTTCATCTGGTGACGGACGAGTTGCTCGCCGGCCTGCCTGAGTTGAAGGCATGTCGGGTTGGTCTGCTGCATCTGTGGCTGCAACATACCTCGGCCTCGTTGACCATCAACGAGAACGCCGATCCGGCGGTACGGCGTGACTTCGAGCGTTACTTCAACACCCTGGTGCCTCAAGGCATGGCCGGGTACGAACATAACGACGAAGGCGCGGATGACCTGCCGGCGCACTTCAAGGCCAGTTTGCTAGGCTGTCAGTTGACTTTGCCGGTAGCGGCGGGGCGTCTGGCGTTGGGCATCTGGCAAGGCGTTTATCTGGGCGAGCATCGCGATCATGGCGGTGCTCGCAAAGTCCTTGCCACCTTGCACGGTGATAAGGCATAAGCCGCTGAGTATCAGTGGACGTTGATTTTTTTCCAGCGGCCTTCGACAGTCGGCACAGCTGGGCTATAACTAATCTGCTTTTCGCAAGTCATGAGGTAGAACATGAGCGACGATGATCTGGAAAACGACGACCTCGAAGTAGGTGACGAAGACGAAACCGAAGAAGGTCTTGAAGCGGCCGCCGACGATGTGGCGGAAGACGATGGCAGTGATGTTCCTGCTCCAACCGCCAAAGGCAAGGCCAAGGCTGCCGTCTCGGTAGACGAGCTGCCGAGTGTAGAAGCCAAGAACAAGGAGCGTGATGCACTGGCGCGTGCCATGGAAGAGTTCCTGGCCCGTGGCGGCAAAGTGCAGGAAGTCGAGGCCAACGTGGTCGCCGATCCGCCCAAGAAGCCTGATAACAAGTACGGCAGCCGGCCTATCTGAGCCTTGCACCTTGCTTGCTGAAAAAGCCCGCCGTCGCTGCGGGCTTTTTCATGGGCACCCTTCTTGGAAACGGCCCCGAGCGCCGGCGCTTGCTGTAGGAGCGAGCTTGCTCGCGAAAGCGCCGGTTCAGGCGCCGCGATGCCAGTGGGCAAGCAGCCCGGGTAGTTCAATCAGGCTGCGGATCTCGGCGTCTGGCGCACGTTCGGCTTCCCAGGTCTTGCCGTTGGGATTGAACCAGATCGCACGCAGCCCTGCCTGCTGTGCGCCGGCAATGTCATCCCCCGGGTGGTCGCCGATATGCACGGCGGTGTCGGCAGTCGCTTCGCCACGCTGCAAGGCTTCGTGGAACAGCCGGGCGTCGGGCTTGGCGATGCCGATGTCCTCGGCGCACAGCGCGAACTTGAAATAGTCCGCCAGGCCCAGGCGGCGCACGTCGGCGTTGCCGTTGGTGACCACGCCAAGGGCGAAGTGATTGGCCAGGGCTTCCAGGGTCGGCTGGACTTCTGGAAAGATCTCCAGCTGATGCCGGGCATGCAGGAAAACTTCAAAACTCTGGTCGGCCAACTGGTTGGCCTGGGCATGGTCATACCCGGCTTCTTCCAGGGCATGAAACAGCACCTGGCGGCGCAGGGCGCTTATCCTGTGCTTGAGGTTCGGCTGGGCGAGCAGCACCCGCTCGCGAATGGCCCACAGATGCTCCACCGGCACGCCTCCGAGATTGGGTGCGTGTTCGGTCAGCCACTGGCGCAGGGTGGCTTCGGCACTGACGATGACCGGGGCGGTATCCCACAGGGTGTCGTCGAGGTCGAAGGTGATCAGCTTGATGGTCATTACTCACCGCCTTTGTTGCGTTTGGCCCGTGGGTGGGCGCTGTCGTAGACCGCCGCCAGGTGCTGGAAGTCCAGGTGGGTGTAGATCTGCGTGGTCTTGATGTCCGAATGCCCCAGCAGCTCTTGCACGGCGCGCAGGTCCTGGGAGGATTCCAGCAAATGGCTGGCAAAGGAATGGCGCAGCATGTGCGGGTGCAGGTTCTGCCCCAGTTCGCGCTCGCCGGCGGCCTTGACCCGCAGCTGGATGGCCCGCGGCCCCAGGCGCCGGCCCTTCTGGCTGACGAACAGGGCACCATCAGGCGGGTTGCTCAGGGCGCGCAGGGGGAGCCATTGCTCCAGGGCTGACCGAGCCTTCTTGCCCACCGGCAGGACCCGGGTCTTGCTGCCCTTGCCATGGACCTGGACCAGGCCGTCCGCCAGGTCCAGCTGATCGAGGTTGAGGCTGGTCAGTTCGGAAAGGCGCAGGCCGCAGGAGTAGAAAAGTTCGAGAATCGCCTGGTCGCGGTGGGCCAGGAAGTCGTCTTCCACGGCGCCATCGAGCAACTGCAGGGTACGGTCGGTGTCCAGGGTCTTGGGCAGGCGTCGTTCGCCCTTGGGCGGCGCCAGGCCGTTGGCCGGGTCGTGAGTGCACAAGCCTTCGCGGTTCAGGTAGTGGTAGAGCCCGCGTACCGCTGACAGCAGGCGCGCCAGGCTGCGGGACGACTGGCCCTGCTGGTGCAGGCGGGCAATCAGGCTGCGCAGGCCCTGGATGTCCAGGTCGGTCCAGCTGCGCACCTGCATTTTCTCGCAGAACCCCAGCACCTTCTCGAGGTCGCGCCGGTAGGCTTGCAGGGTGTGGGGCGACACCTGGCGCTCACTGCGCAGATGCGCGCAGTAGGCGTCCAGCTGTTGTTGCATGGTCAGCGTACCGAGCGCAGCGAGTGGGTGAAGCGCGGCAGAACGCGGCCGGTGACTTCGGCGATGTAGTTGAGGAACAGGGTGCCCACCGAGCTCTTGTAGTGCTGCGGATCACGGCTGGCGATCGCCAGTACGCCATGCATGCCCTGATGCGCCAGGGCCACCACAGCGGTAGAACCGATCTGCTTGCGCTGCTCTTCGCCGAAAAGGAAATCCAGCTCGTGTTCGCGCAGGCTGCCGCTGACGCTCTTGCCTTCGGACAACAGGCCGCCGATGGCGCCCTGGGCTTCGGCGGCGGAGACCCAGCGACCCACCGGCATGGCGCTGTCGCTGAACAGGATCAGGCTGACGAAGGGCACCTGGAAATCCTGGCGTAGGCTGTCTTCGACGCTCATCACCACTTCTTCCAGGCTGGTGGCGTCCATCAGCGCGAGGATCAGGCGGCGGGTCTTGTCGAACAGCCGGTCGTTGTCCCGGGCCACGTCCATCAGCTGCGACAGGCGATGGCGCATCTCGATGTTGCGCTCGCGCAGGATCTTCATCTGCCGCTCCACCAGCGATACGGTGTCGCCGCGCTGATGGGGAATGCGCAAGGCCGGGAGCAGTTCATCGTGGTCGACGAAGAAGTCCGGATGGGCCTCCAGGTAGGCGGCGACGGCTGCCGCCTCCAGGTTTTCGGACGGTGATTGGTCGGGCGTTTCGGCAGGAACCTGCGGCTGATCAGTCATGGATTTCGCTCACTTAAAGACGCACCTGTCCTTCGTATACGCGCACTGCCGGGCCGGTCATCATCACCGGTTGGCCAGGGCCTGCCCATTCAATGGACAGGCGCCCGCCCGGCAGGTCGATCAATAGGGGCGAATCCATCCACCCCTGGCTGATCGCGGCCACAGCAGCAGCGCAGGCGCCGGTGCCGCAGGCCTGGGTTTCCCCGGCGCCGCGTTCCCAGACCCGCAGTTGCGCGCGCTGGCGGTCCAGGACCTGGAGAAAACCGACGTTGACCCGCGCCGGGAAGCGCGGGTGGTGTTCGATCTTCGGACCCAGCTCGTGCACCGGCGCGCTATTGATGTCATCCACCCGTAACACGGCGTGGGGGTTGCCCATGGACACCGCGGCCAACTGCACCTGGCGGCCATCGACGTCCAGGGTGTAGCTGTCGGCCTGGGCCGGCGTCTGGAACGGAATGTCCGCCGGTACCAGGCGCGGCGCGCCCATGTTGACGCTGATCTGGCCGTCGTTGCGGATATCCAGCTCGATCACGCCGCTCTTGGTCTCGACGCGGATCTGGCGCTTGGTGGTCAGGCGCTTGTCCAGCACGAAGCGGGCAAAGCAGCGTGCACCATTGCCGCACTGTTCCACTTCGGAGCCGTCGGAGTTGAAGATCCGGTAGCGGAAATCCACATCCGGGTTGCTCGGGGCCTCGACGATCAGCAACTGATCGAAGCCGATCCCGGTATTGCGATCACCCCATTGTTTGGCGTGCTTGGGCAGAATATGCGCGTGCTGGCTGACCAGGTCGAGAACCATGAAGTCATTGCCCAGGCCGTGCATCTTGGTAAAACGCAGCAGCATGGTCTTACTCCGGCAGCAGGCTTTCGCCAGCGAATAACTCGGCTACCGTCTCGCGGCGACGTACTTCAACAGCCTGGTCACCATCGACCAGTACTTCTGCGGCACGGCCGCGGGTGTTGTAGTTCGAGCTCATGACGAAACCATAGGCACCAGCGGAATGCACCGCCAGCAGGTCACCCTCGGCCAGGGCCAGGGTGCGTTCCTTGGCGAGGAAGTCGCCAGTTTCACAGATCGGGCCGACGATGTCGTAGGTACGGGGTTCGGTATCTCGCGGGCGCGCGGCGCTGACATCCATCCAGGCCTGGTACAGCGCCGGGCGGATCAGGTCGTTCATGGCGCCGTCGACGATGGCGAAATCCTTGTGTTCGGTGTGCTTGAGGTATTCGACCTGGGTCAGCAGGACGCCGGCGTTGGCCACGATGAAGCGGCCCGGTTCGAATACCAGGGCCAGGTCGCGACCGTCCAGGCGCTCGCGCACGGCCTTGACGTAGTCGGCGGCCAGCGGTGGCTCTTCGTCACGATAGCGCACGCCCAGGCCACCACCCAGATCGATGTGGCGCAGGTAGATGCCGCATTCACCGAGGCGGTCCACCAGGTCCAGCAGGCGGTCGAGGGCGTCGATGAAGGGTTCCAGGGTGGTCAGTTGCGAGCCGATATGGCAGTCGACACCGACGATTTCCAGGTTCGGCAGCTGCGCGGCGCGGATGTACACATCCTCGGCGGTGGCAATGTCGATGCCGAACTTGTTTTCCTTGAGCCCGGTGGAGATATAGGGGTGAGTGCCGGCATCCACGTCCGGATTGACCCGCAGCGAGACGGGGGCACGAACGCCCAGCTCGGCCGCTACCAGCTGCAGGCGCTCCAGCTCTTCGGCGGACTCGACGTTGAAGCAGTGGACGCCGACTTCCAGGGCACGACGCATGTCGTCACGGGTCTTGCCAACACCGGAGAAGACAATCTTGTCGGCTTGCCCGCCCGCAGCCAGGACCCGCTCCAGCTCGCCCCGGGAGACGATATCGAAACCGGCGCCCAGGCGCGCCAGGACATTCAGTACGCCCAGGTTGGAGTTGGCTTTTACCGCGAAGCAGACCAGGTGCGGCATGCCGGCCAGGGCCTGGGCATAGGCCTGGTACTGGGCTTCGATGTGCGCACGGGAATAGACGTAGGTGGGCGTACCGAAACGTTCGGCAATGGCGGACAGGGCTACGCCTTCCGCGAACAGCTCTCCGTCGCGGTAGTTAAAAGCGTCCATGGTTTGCCCTTAGTAGGTGTCGTGCTTGTGCGACTGCGATTGCGACTTCGCCTGCTCTTCAGGGGATTTGCTGTCATCAGGCAGGTACAGCGGGCCTTTCTGGCCGCAGGCGGTAACGAGGCAAGCAACCGCGACGAGCGCAGCAAGGGAAGAGATCAGGCGCTTCATGGCGAAATCCTTGAGAATGCGTAAATTGCGCCCGAGTATACCGGCCACCCGGCAGCTTGCCTATGCAGCGTAACTCCCGTCCAGCGGGCCTTTGCCAAGGCCCGGCCGGTGGCTTTGGTCGGGCGCTCGTGCAATGGGCGTCGCATTTATTTCCTCGTTCGGTATCCTTTGCATTCGCCGGGGAGCGCCCGTATCTTGCGGCGCTTGAGCGTGAGTAGACACTTTTCGAGGTTCCCGCAATGAGTTTGACCGAAGCCCGTTTTCACGACCTGGTGGATGCCACCCAGCAGACGCTGGAGGATATTTTCGATGAGAGCGACCAGGACATCGACCTGGAAAGCTCGGCCGGGGTGCTCACCGTCAAGTTCGACAACGGCAGCCAGGTGATCTTCAGTCGCCAGGAGCCTTTGCGCCAACTCTGGCTGGCCGCGCGTTCGGGTGGTTTCCACTTCGACTACGACGAGGAAAGCGAACGCTGGATGTGCGACAAGAGCGAAGAGCAGTTGGGGGAGATGCTGGAGCGCATTGTCCTGGAGCAGGCCGACATCAAGCTTGAGTTCGAAGGGCTCTGATACCGTGACCCAGCCCGCCCCGGCCCGACCGCCCAAGCCGCTCTACAGCAACGTCAGCCCGGCGGTGAGTTCGCCGTGCATCAGCCTTTGTCGCCTCGATGAGGAGAAGGTCTGTCGCGGCTGTTTTCGCCATGTGGAGGACATCCGTGAATGGCGTTCGGCCGATGATCAGCGCCGGCGAGTGATCTGCGCCCAGGCGCTGCAGCGCAAACAGAGTGCGGCGGCAGGCGAGATTTAGCTTCGTACTCGTACGGTTTGTTTATTCAGTGTGCTGTGATAGTGTCCAGCTTCGCCTCGCTACATCGAGGCCGGTGAGAACCCCGTCTTATTTGGCGGGGTTTTGCTTTTTTGTGCAGAAAAAATAGGAGTCAGCCAGGATCATGAGTACTGCACCATCCATCATCCTTACCCGCCTTGACGTGCAACGTCTGGAGCGCCTGATCGACAGTCTGGACGACTCGCTGCCAGGTGTCATTGCACTGCAAACCGAGTTGGATCGTGCCGAAACGCTGGTGGGTCACGATGAAGTACCGGCCGGTGTCGTAACCATGAATTCGCGTGTGCATTGCCGTGAAGAAAGCAGCGGCAAGGACTACCACCTGACCCTGGTATATCCACAGGACGCCAACGCCGACGAAGGCAAGATTTCCATCCTGGCACCGGTGGGCAGCGCTCTGCTGGGCCTGCAGGTAGGCCAGTACATCGACTGGCCGGCTCCGGGTGGCAAGACCTTGAAGCTGACCCTGCTGGAAGTTGAATACCAGCCGGAAGCCGCAGGCGACTACCACCTCTGATCCTTGGCTAGACCTGCTCGAGCGCGTCGTTCAGTGCGCGCTCCAGGCTGGCCTTGTAGCGCAGATACAGGATGCTCGGGCTTTGCACGTCACCGAGCAGCCCTGAAAGATCCAGGTCAGTGATGTAGCAGCGATAGCGCTCTGTTTCATGGCGCTGCCCGACGATTTCCTGGGCCACCGCGGCGAACAGTTGATCGCCATATTCCAGATCGGAAAACTCCCGTTGATTGCAGTACAGCGAGACCTGCACCTGGCCCGGTGCGGCCTTGCCGATGATCGCCTGCACGTCATAGAAGGCTTTGTCCACCGGCGTCGGTGGGGCTGGCCGCGGCTCTACCCGACGTGCGCGGCCCGTGCCTGAGGGCAGAATCTGCAAGTAGAGTGTGTCCAAAGGTTTCTCGGGCTGGTTGCTGTCCATCGGCAGCAGCGCTTCGCGGCGGTAGAGAATCGACTGCAGGAAGCGCTGCAGGGGCACCAGCAGGCTGTGCTCGTCGTGATAGGGCAGGGTCTGCTGCCACAGCGCGTTGTACTCATCGAGCACGTAAAGCTCCGCGTACTCGTCGATGATCCGATAGAACACCTGGATGCAGTCCGGCTGGCCCATGGGCAGGATCAGCGCCAGGTCGTGGTCTTCCAGGGCCATCGGGTCAAGGTGCAGTGGGCTGTAGCGGCTCTGCTCCTGCCCCAGGTACTCCAGCAATGCGGCAGGGGTTGCCATGGCCCGGTGCCGAACCTGCCCGGGCACCAGTTCAAGCACGTGGTAGTGCTGCTGCACCTGGATCAGGTAGCGGTAGTTGAGCTGGCTGAGCAACAGGTTGTGCGCGGTTTCGAACAGTTCTTCCACCCGGCGGGCAATGAATTGCGCGCGGTTGTGACAGAAGCAGCGCACCCGCAGCCGCGGTTGCGTGCCGGCCGGCAGATTGTTCAGGTAGTCCCGCAGGCAGTCGAGCAGCGCATGCTCGGCGTCGTAGCGGCCGACCATTACCTCGTTCCAGCTATTGAGGGTGACCTGATCCAGGGTCAGCACCAGATTCTCGCGTACCCCGGCATAGCTCAGGGAGTCGGTGCGTTCGGTGGTCATCAGAATGTTCAGGTCGCGGTGGTGCTTGAGGGGGTCGACCCCGACGTTCACCAGGATCAGCACTTCGCCGGGCACGGCGGCGTGCAGCAACTGTTCCTCGCTGACCGTCGTCAAAGGCAGTGGCACGGTCTGCTGCAGGCTGCCCAGCAGGTTGAATAGTTCGAATTCGCTCAGGTCGCTGCTGCCCGGGTGCAGGGCCAGGCGGGTACTGCTGTCGATCACGCCGTTGCGATGGCACCAGGTAAGCAGTTCCAGCAGCTCGCGACTGCGCTTGATCGGGGCGAAATGCTCCCACTCCAGGGCGGTCAGGCTGCCGTTGTACAGCCCCCAATGGTTCTGTCCGGGTTCCTTCTTGTTCGGTGACTGCACTAGGGTCAGGGTGTCTTCAGCCAGGTCCGGGGCGATGCCGGGGTTGATGAACTCGATCTTCCCGGCCTTGCGCTCGAAGGCCGCGTACAGGCGCCGGCCCAGGACATTCAGGTCACGCTTGTTGATCAGGCTGGCGGCCTGCTCGGTGCGGGCGAACTGGGTCAGGAAGCGATAGCTGTAGTTGAGCTCGTTGACCAGGGCCCGGCGCTCGCTGCTGACCTGGCGCACCTTCCACTGGCTGCGGCTGTCCAGCAAGGCCAGTTGGCGTTGGTCCCAGCCCCATTCATTGGCCAGGCGCTCCAGTAGAGCGCGCTGCCAGTTCGGGCTGCGGGTGGCGTTGCCGACGGTAAGCTTGCGGTTGACCTTGAGGTACAGGCTGCGTCGTACCAGCTCCAGGCGTTCCGGCTCGCCGCGAGCCTTGAGGTATTCCTCGATGCGCCGGTAGACCACGATGTAGGGGTCCAGCTCATCCAGGTCCAGGCGGTTGGCAAACACCGCCTGCTTGAAGCGCAGGCTCAGGCACTGGACCTTGGGATGCTCGCTGGCATAGACCTCGATCAGCAGCAGCTTGAGTACGGACTTGTAGGGCGACTCGATGCCCTTGAACAGTTGCCACAGCCCGGCGCCGATGAACTCGCCGGGCGGAATGCGTGCCATGTGGCCCAGGTCGAGGTTTTCCTCGGCGGGGACAAAGCGCTTGGACAGCAGGGTGTCGATGTACTGTTCGTAACGGCGTTCTTCGTACACCGGTACCAGCCACCACAACGGCGTGCGCCCGGCCAGCCAGATCGCGGTGCGGTAGAACTCGTCCAGCAGCAGGTAGTGCTGGGTGGTGCCGCAGTCGTCCGAGCTCAGCTGAGTGTCCCGCTCCCCGCGGACAAAGCGGTTGGGGTCGATCAGGAAAAAATGAGCTTCAGCGCCCTGGCCGGCCGCCCAGGTCTCCAGCAATTGGCACTTCTTCTGCAACTCGGCCAGCTCGTTTTCGCCCAGATCCGGCGCATGGCACACCCACACATCCATGTCGCTCTGGTCTGCCTGGGCCAGGGTACCCAGGCTGCCCATGAGAAACAGGCCATGAATCGGCCGTGGCGGGTTGCCGTGGCGCGGCTTGTAGGAAAACGATCGGGTCAGGCGCTGGGCTTCGGCCAGGGCCTGGGGGTCGGGTTCGTAGCAGGAAAGCCCCGCCGGGGTGGCTCCGGATACATAGCCGGGCAACAACGGGTGATTGACGTGAAAGAACAGCGGCAACAGGTTGAGGACCAACTGCTGGCGTGTCGACAGCCCTTCCATTGCCCGGGCCATGCGCCCTTCATTGAGCTTCAGGAAACGCGCGCGCAGCTGGCTGAGAACCTTGCGATCGATTCCTTCATCCAGATCGGGACGGATTTCATGGGTATGGGGCATTTCAAGCGGAGCTCGAACGTGGCGGTATTGAAGACGGCGAGCAGTTTACCGTCAGACAGGGCTCAGCCTTAAACTGATTTTATTTTTTGACGCCAGATTTCTAGCGTATTCAGAAGGAGGCGCCTACGGAATCCGACAGACGGGAACCCCGCAGGCCGATGCAGGTTGTTCAGGCGACTTCTTTGACGTTCAGGATGGTCAGCAGGCCCTGGGCATGTTCAGCAGCGTCCCGCCCGAGGCTGGTCAGATAGCCTCCATCGGGTTGGGTGATCAGTTCCTTGTCAAACAGGCGTTGGGCGGCGGCGATGGCAGAAGGGGCGGCGGTCTGATGGATTTTCAGGCCTTCCTGGGAGTTGTCCAGGTTGAAGAGTGCAAGGATTTCCAGTTCGGCAACCAACTCAGGGGTATACGACATAAGGACTCCAGACTTTCTAGGAATTAGAGGTCAGCGTTCTTAAGGTGAACGCAGAAAGGCGGCGTGTCCAGCGTTCGCTGAGGAGTTTTATCCCCGGGTGCAGCGGTATTTGGCCGCAGGGTGGTGGCAGTGTAGTCGGGGCGCGAGGCGCGGGTGGGAAAGAGTGCCGGAGCCTGCGCTCCGGCAGCGCGGTGTCACTGCTTTTCGGGAGGCAGTTCCGGCAGGGCGCGAAGGGCGGCTTCGTACCATTGGGTGTCGAAGGCGCGGTCCTGTTCGAGGATGGCGTCGATCTCGATCGCCAGTACATGGGCCATCAGATTGAGGATTTCCTCGCGCTCGTAGCCCACCAGGGTGAGCTTGTTGAACGTGGCCTTGGCCGCTGGTGGGTTGTCGCTTTCGATCTGGTTCTCGATCGCTTCGATCAGGGTATTTTCGGCGAACTCTTCTTCGTCGGTGTCGATATCGGTTGGCTCGCTCATGGCAGGCTCCTCAAGGAAAGGTCGCCAGTTTACTCGTATTCAGCGGCTCGATGCTGCTGGCCAGAGTGGGATTAACCTTCTATAAAAAACCCCTGCCAACCCCTGCACGGCCTGGAGGCTACGGGATGTTCAAGCTCTATGGGTTCGCCATCAGCAACTACTACAACATGGTCAAGCTGGCCTTGCTGGAGAAGGGGCTGCCTTTCGAAGAGGTGCTGTTCTACGCCGGCCAGAGCCCCGAGGCGCTGGCTATCAGCCCTCGGGGCAAGGTTCCGGTACTGGAGGTGGAGCAGGGCTTCATCAGCGAAACCAGTGCGATTCTCGATTACCTGGAGCAAGTGCGGCCGGCGCCGGCGCTGTTGCCGAAGGATGCGTTCGAACGTGCCCAGGTGCTGGCACTGGCCAAGGAGATCGAACTGTACATAGAGCTGCCGGCCCGGGCCTGTTTCCCTGAAGCGTTCTTCGGCGCGACCCTGCCCGAGGCGATCAAGGAGAAGGCCGGGATCGAATTGCTACAAGGCTTTGCCGCATTGCGCCGGCATGCCCGGTTCGCCCCCTATGTAGCGGGCGCCAGCCTGAGTGTGGCGGACCTGTATTTTCAGTACAGCGTGAACCTTGCCCTGATAGTCGGGGACAAGTTGTTCGGAATCGATTTTTTGGCCGAGATGCCCGAGGCCCGGGCCTTGCTCGAGCGCCTGGAGCAGACCCCCAACGCTCGGCGCATCGCCGCTGACAAGGCGGCACTGATGGCCGCCAGAAGGTCAGGGCGCTAGGAACCTGCTCGCACCGGCAGAGGATGCCGGCGCGGGCAGGCTCGCAAGGGCTTAGCGGCTGGCCAGCAGGGCCTGGCCGCGGGCCACTGCCGCCCGGACCTGGGCCGGTGCGGTGCCGCCGATGTGGTTACGGGCATTCACCGAGCCTTCCAGGGTCAGCACGGCGAACACGTCCTGTTCGATCTGGTCGCTGAACTTGCGCAGCTCTTCCAGGCTCATTTCCGCCAGGTCCTTGCCAGTTTCCACGCCGTACTTCACCGCATGGCCGACGATTTCGTGACAGTCGCGGAACGGCAGGCCACGGCGTACCAGGTAGTCCGCCAGGTCGGTGGCGGTGGAAAAACCGCGCAGGGCCGCCTCGCGCATGATGGCGTGCTTGGGCTTGATGGCCGGGATCATGTCGGCGAAGGCCCGCAGCGAGTCGCGCAAGGTGTCGGCGGCGTCGAACAGCGGTTCCTTATCTTCCTGGTTGTCCTTGTTGTAGGCCAGGGGCTGGCCTTTCATCAGGGTCAACAGCCCCATCAGCGCGCCGAATACCCGGCCGCTCTTGCCCCGTACCAGTTCCGGCACGTCGGGGTTTTTCTTTTGCGGCATGATCGAGCTGCCGGTGCAGAAGCGGTCCGGCAGGTCGATGAACTGGAATTGCGCGCTGGTCCACAGCACCAGCTCTTCGGAAAACCGCGACAGGTGCATCATCGCCACGCTGGCGGCGGCGCAGAATTCAATGGCGAAGTCCCGGTCCGAAACGCTGTCCAGGGAGTTGCCGCCCACAGCTTCGAAGCCCAGCAACTGGCAGGTCAGCTCGCGGTCGATCGGGTAGGTGGTGCCAGCCAGCGCGGCGCTGCCCAGGGGCATGCGGTTGGTGCGCTTGCGGCAGTCCACCAGGCGCTCGTAGTCACGGC
Organism: Pseudomonas sp. NFPP12; assembly: GCF_900103205.1. Lineage (NCBI taxonomy): Bacteria > Pseudomonadati > Pseudomonadota > Gammaproteobacteria > Pseudomonadales > Pseudomonadaceae > Pseudomonas > Pseudomonas sp. NFPP12. The sequence goes on along the minus strand of NZ_FMWW01000005.1, from coordinate 431,493 downwards.
TGAGCATCTCGAACCAGGCCAGCATGTGGTGGCCGAAGGTCACCGGTTGGGCGGTCTGCAAGTGGGTGAAGCCCGGCATGATGCTCTCGGCTTCACGCTCGGCCAGCTCCAGCAGGCCTTTTTGCAGGCGGGTGATTTCACCGAGGATCAGGTCGATCTCGTCCCGCAGCCACAGGCGGATGTCGGTGGCCACCTGGTCGTTGCGGCTGCGGCCGGTGTGCAGTTTCTTGCCGGTGATGCCGATGCGGTCGGTCAGGCGCGCTTCGATGTTCATGTGCACGTCTTCGAGGTCCACGCGCCAGTCGAAATGGCCGGCCTCGATCTCGCCCTGGATGGTCTTCAGGCCGTCGATGATGCTGTCGCGCTCGGCATCGGTGAGCACGCCGACCTTGGCCAGCATGGTGGCGTGGGCGATGGAGCCCATGATGTCATGGCGATACAGGCGCTGGTCGAAAGTGACAGAGGCGGTGAAGCGGGCGACGAAGGCGTCGACGGGTTCACTGAAGCGGCCGCCCCAGGACTGATTGGTCTTGTCAGTGCTCATGAATTCGCTCGTGATCTGCTGAAGGAAGATGGCGTGAAAAACAGGCGCCGATAATAACAGGGTTGCCCGGGCTGTCGCTGGCGCTGGTCGGCAGCTTTTTTCTGCGCCGGACACCTGGGTGGCTTGTCGCCGGCCTCGGGGGCGCAGAGACTGAGGTCGGCGCAGTCGAAGGTGCTTCCTGCGAGGTGAGCGCCTTGAGTGCGGAAGGTGATATCGGTCAAACGATATTTATCGATTGAGCAATATCGTCTTGGCAACCGTCTACAGTTGGACAGGAGGACCGGCACAATTGCGTAACACCCCTCGCGTGTTCGCAGTGGGCCCCTCCAGCAAGTTCACACCGCGCAGGGCCAGGCAATCCGTCCACCAAACGAGACGGGTGCGGGCAGGGTGGGCGGCGACCACAATCACGAGGGGGGCTTTGTGTTGAATACCAGCATTCCCTGCGACGTCGTCGCGCATCAGCCGACCTTGAGCGGTATCGGGCAGGCACGGGCAAATATTGGTGCCCGACTTGCGGCACTTTTTGGCCTTCGCACTAGTCTTAGCGTGGATCGCGGTGACGGACGTCACTCCACCTGTCTACGCTATCCTTGTGCGAGACTCACGCAGGAATCCAGCGCAATATGAATGTCCTGATCGTTGATGACGAACCCCTAGCCCGCGAGCGCCTGAGCCGGATGGTCAGTGAGCTCGAGGGATACAGTGTCCTGGAGCCCAGCGCCACCAATGGCGAAGAGGCGTTGAGCCTGATCGACAGCCTGAAGCCGGATATCGTCTTGCTCGACGTCCGCATGCCAGGGCTGGACGGTCTGCAGGTCGCCGGCAAGCTGTGCGAGCGCGAGACGCCTCCGGCGCTGGTGTTCTGCGCTGCGCCGGACGAATTCGCTCTGGAGGCCTTCGAGGCCAGCGGCGTCGTCCACCTGGTCAAGCCGGTGCGCTCCGAGCTGTTGCTGGAGGCCTTGAAAAAGGCCGAGAAGCCCAACCGTGTACAACTGGCGGCACTGACCCGCCCCGCGGCCGAAAGCGGTAACGGCCCGCGCAGCCATATCAGCGCCCGTACGCGCAAAGGCATCGAGCTCATCCCCCTGGCCCAGGTGGTGTATTTCATCGCCGACCATAAATACGTGACCCTGCGCCACGAGGGCGGCGAGGTGCTTCTGGATGAGCCCCTGAAGGCTCTGGAAGATGAATTCGGCGACCGCTTTGTGCGTATCCACCGCAATGCGCTGGTGGCCCGCGAGCGTATCGAGCGTCTGCAGCGCACACCGTTGGGGCACTTCCAGTTGTACCTCAAGGGCCTCAATGGCGATGCGCTGATTGTCAGCCGGCGGCATGTGGCGGGCGTGCGCAAGATGATGCAACAGCTCTAGGCCAGGGTTTGAGCCCCGCATTGGGTGAAGCCTGGCGTCGGGAGGAGGCTAGGTTTCTGATACAAGTCAAAGCTGATTTGGTTGAGCTGTTATTATCTGCCGTATCTATTCAGTACGGATTGATCCATGTCCTCTCGCGAAATCCGCATCGCTACCCGCAAAAGTGCTCTGGCCTTGTGGCAGGCCGAATACGTCAAAGCCCGTCTGCAAGAGGCCCATCCGGGTCTTGTCGTGACCCTGGTGCCCATGGTCAGCCGCGGCGACAAACTATTGGACTCGCCCTTGTCGAAAATCGGTGGCAAGGGTCTGTTCGTCAAGGAACTGGAAACCGCGCTGCTGGAAAACCAGGCCGATATCGCCGTGCACTCGATGAAAGACGTGCCCATGGACTTCCCGGAAGGCCTGGGTCTGTTCTGCATCTGCGAGCGCGAAGATCCGCGTGATGCCTTTGTTTCCAACACCTACGCCAGCCTCGACGAGTTGCCTGAAGGCAGCGTGGTGGGCACCTCCAGCCTGCGCCGTCAGGCTCAGTTACTGACCCGTCGCCCCGACCTGCAGATCCGTTTTCTGCGGGGCAACGTCAATACCCGTCTGGCCAAGCTGGATGCCGGCGAATACGACGCCATCATCCTCGCGGCCGCCGGCCTGATCCGCCTCGGATTCGAGGATCGCATCAGTTCCTCCATCAGTGTCGACGACAGCCTGCCCGCCGGTGGCCAGGGCGCCGTCGGCATCGAGTGCCGCAGTGCCGATACTGAAATCCACGCCTTGCTGGCCCCCCTGCATCACGCCGACACAGCCAGCCGGGTAACCGCCGAGCGCGCACTGAACAAGCACCTCAACGGTGGTTGCCAGGTGCCGATTGCCTGCTATGCGGTGCTGGAAGGCGAGCAGATCTGGCTGCGCGGCCTGGTGGGCGAGCCTAGCGGCGGCCTGCTGCTCAGCGCCGAAGCTCGTGGCCCTCGCGCATCGGCCGCCGAGCTGGGTGTGCAAGTGGCGGATGCCCTGCTGGCCCAGGGCGCCGATGACATTCTGCGCGCGGTCTACGGCGAGGCGGGCGAGGAGTGACTGGCTGGCGCCTGCTGCTGACCCGGCCGGCTGAGGACTGCGCCGCGCTGGCGGCGATCCTGGCGCAGTCCGAGATTTTGAGCAGCAGCCTGCCATTGCTGGAAATCCAGGCGTTGCCGGTCAGTGACTCGCAGCGGGCTACCCTGCTGGCATTCGACCAGTACTGTGCGGTGATTGTGGTCAGCAAGCCGGCGGCGCATCTTGGCCTGGAGCTGTTGCGCCAGTATTGGCCGCAACCACCAGGCCAGGCCTGGTTCACCGTAGGCGCCGCTACCGCGCAGATCCTTGCGGATGCCAGCTTGCCAGTGGCCTATCCCCAGCAGGGCGATGACAGTGAAGCCTTGCTTGAACTTCCCCAATTGCGCGAGGCTATCCGCCGGCCTGATCCACGGGTGTTGATCGTGCGCGGGGAGGGTGGGCGCGAGCTGCTCTCTGAGCGCTTGCGCGCCCTAGGTGCTAGTGTCGATTATCTGGAACTCTACCGCCGCTGCCTGCCGCACTACGCCGAAGGCGCGTTGCTCCAGCGGATTGAAGTGGAACGCTTGAACGGGCTGGTGGTCAGCAGTGGACAAGGTTTCAGCCACTTGCGGCAGCTGGCGGGGCCCGCCTGGCCGCAACTGGCGAAGATGCCGTTGTTTGTTCCAAGCCCCCGGGTCGCCGACATGGCGCACGCCGCAGGGGCGGAAAAAGTTGTGGATTGTCGCGGCGCCAGTGCCGCGGCTTTGCTAACGGCGTTACGGGAGCAACCCGTGCCCGTTCTCTAAACGCAAAGGATGGATACGTGAGCGAAACAGCCTTGCCTAAAGATGAAGCCCAGCCGGTGCCCGAGACACCTGCTGAACCCACGAAACCAACCGTTGAGCGTCGTGGCAACGGGTTGGCAATTCTGGCCCTGCTGCTGGGGGCGGCGGGCGTCGCCGTTGGTGGCTGGGGGATCTGGCAGGTGCGCCACCTGCAAGTCAATAACCAGCAGCAGTTCAGTCAGTTGCAGGCCCTGGGTGATCAGGCCCAGAGTCTCAAGCTCAGCGAACAGCGCTTGAGCGAACGCCTGGAACAACTGCCCGCGGCCGATGAGCTGGAAGACCGGCGGCGTCTGGTGGCCCAGTTGCAGGGTGACCAGCAGCGCCTGAACCAGCGCCTGGAAACCGTACTGGGCGCCAGCCGCAAGGACTGGCGCCTGGCGGAAGCCGAGCACCTGTTGCGCCTGGCCAGCCTGCGTCTTTCGGCGCTGCAGGACATCAGCAGCGCACAGGCGCTGGTCCAGGGCGCCGACGATATTCTGAGGGAGCAGAACGACCCGGGTTCCTTCGCAGCCCGCGAGCAGTTGGCCAAGAGCCTGGCGGCCCTGCGCAGCACCGAGCAGCCGGACCGCACCGGGCTGTTCCTGCAACTGGGGGCTTTGCGTGACCAGGTGCTGGAACTGAGCGCCGTGGCTCCGGAGTACAAGGACCGCGGTGAATCGCTGCTCGGCCTGACAGCCGATGGTGACGGCGCCAGCCGCTGGGCCCAGTGGTGGGATCAGATCTCGCGCTATTTCCGCATCGACTTCAACGCCGACAAGAACATCCGTCCCTTGCTGGCCGGTCAGGGCCTGACCCAAGTGCGCCTGGCCCTGAGCCTGGCGCTGGAGCAGGCGCAGTGGGCTGCCCTGAACGGCCAGGCCGCGGTCTATACCCAGGCGTTGACCGAAGCCCGCGACGTGCTCACCGGCAACTTCAATCAGGACAACCCGCAAAGCAAGATCATGCTCGAGCGCCTGGTCGAGCTGAGCAAGCAGCCGGTGACGGTCGTCACCCCGGACTTGGCCAAGACCCTGAGTACGGTCCAGGCCTACCTGGAGCGGCGTAACCTGAATGTCGAAGAGTCGGTCAAGCCTCTGGCCAAGCCTGCGGCGAACAGCGCCCAGGAGACGAGCCCATGAAGCGTACCTATGTGATCGTCCTGCTGGTCATTGCGGCCATCGGCCTGCTGGGTCTGGCCATTGCCGAGCATCCCGGGTACGTACTGATCGCCTACAGCAACTTCCGTTACGAATCGAGCCTGTGGGCAACCCTGGCCCTGGTGGCGCTGGTCTGGCTGGTGGTCTGGGGCATCAAGCTGCTGATCGAGCTGGTGATGGTGTCCGGTGGTGTGGTCAATCCCTGGTCACGGCGCAATCGCAGCCGCCGGGTGCAGATCGCCATCGAGCAGGGTCAGATGGACCTCGCCGAAGGGCGCTGGGCCAGCGCGCAGAAGCACCTGCAGCGTGCCGCCGAGGCCGAGCGCCAGCCGCTGCTCTACTACCTCGGCGCTGCCCGGGCGGCCAACGAGCAGGGCCACTATGAAGAATGCGACCGGTTGCTGGAGCGGGCGCTGACCCGCCAGCCCCAGGCAGAGCTGGCCGTGGCCCTGAGCCACGCCCAACTGCAGACGGATCGCGGCGATACCGAGGGAGCCCTGAGCACCCTGCAGGCCATGCATGAGCGCCATCCCCATAGCGTCCAGGTGTTGCGCCAGTTGCAGCGGCTGCATCAGCAGCGTGGCGACTGGTCGGCCCTGATCCGTCTGTTGCCCGAGTTGCGCAAGGACAAGGCGCTGCCGGCCAGCGAACTGCAGGAACTGGAACGTCGGGCCTGGGGTGAAAACCTGTCCCTGGCCGCGCGTCGTGAAGAAGATGAGGTTGCCGGCCTGCAATCTCTCAATCGTGCCTGGCAACAGTTGACCTCGGCACAGCGCCAGGAGCCGCAGTTGGTGCTGGCCTATGCCGAACAACTGCGTCAACTGGGCGCGGGGGCCGAGGCGGAAGAGGCCCTGCGCACGGCAATCAAGCGCAAGTACGAAAGCCACCTGGCACGGCTCTATGGGCTGGTGCGTGGCAGCGATCCGTCGCGCCAGTTGCAGACCGCCGAGCACTGGCTGAAAGAGCATGCGGACGATCCGAGCCTGCTGCTGACCCTGGGCCGCCTGTGCCTGCAGAACAGCCTGTGGGGCAAGGCCCGGGACTATCTGGAAAGCAGCCTGCGCTTGCAACGCAACCCCGAAGCCTGTGCGGAACTGGCACGCCTGCTGGCACAGCTGGGGGATACCGAACGCAGTAACCAACTGTTCCAGGAAGGTCTGGGCATGCTCGATGAGCGCCTGCTGGCCTCACCGCTGCCGGTCCCGGTGCGGGCCTGAGGTGTCCCGGGGCCGGTTGCCTGTTTCAGGCAACCGGCCCTTTTGCTGCTGTACCTGCGGCGCTGTTGTCGATCGGTTGCGACATAGCGCTTCTTGAAAGCAGCGAGCGCTTTCTCTACCGTGGCTGCCTGTTTCTCCCGTTACGGATATCTCATGTCGCTGGCCGGCTCCCGCTTGCTGTTCTCCCTGGTGTTCCTGGTGGGGGCCTTGGCCTCGTGGGCGGCGTTCAACCTGCAAACGGGTGGCGGCCTCGAGTCCTGTTCGCTGTGGGGCGTGCAGCGCCTGCTGTTGCTGGCATTGGGTGGGGTCAATCTGCTGGCCGTGATCCAGGGGCCAGGGCGCGTGGGGCGGGCGGTCTACTGGGGGCTCAACCTGCTGTTGGGCCTGCTGGGGGTGGTCACCGCGGGACGCCATGTGCTGTTGCAGAACATTCCCTCCGAACAGTTGCTGGCCTGCCTGCCGGACATGTCCTTCATGCTCCGCCAGCTGTCCTGGTGGCAGGCGTTGAAGCTGACTTTCATGGGCACCTCCGATTGCGCTGAGGTCACCTGGACCCTGCTGGACATGAGCTTGCCGGAGTGGAGCCTGCTGTTTTTCGTGATCATGCTGATCTTTAGCGGCTACCGCCTGTGGCGTCAGCTACGGGGCGCGCGCAAGGCCGTGGCGTTGCCCTGAGTCAGTGTTTGGCAGGAGGGCGGGGATTAAACGCTTGTATGAACTTTATCTCCTGCGTACCTTGATGCTGTAGTCGAGCGGGCATAATCTGGCCCGCACCTGTCACTGGAATTATGTTGCTCGATGCTGTTATGCCTGACCGGATCCAGAGTCTCCAGAAAGGAGCGGCGGGCAAGCGGCATGACCCATAAGGGAAGAGAGATCACCATGCTCGAAAGTTGTCAGAATGCTCAGGAACGCTGGGGTGGAGTGCATCTGCTGATCGACCGCTGGTTGCAGGAGCGTCACGAACTGGTTCGAGCCTATGATGCGCTGGGCGCCGAGCCCGAGGCACTGAGTGAGAGCAAGAAGCCGCTGCAGGAATTCTGCGGGATCCTGGTGGACTACGTCTCCGCCGGCCATTTTGAAATCTACGAACAGCTGACCAGCGAAGCCAAGGCGTTTGGCGACAAGCGCGGGCTGGAGTTGGCCGACACCCTCTACCCACGCATCGACGTGATCACCGAAAAGCTCCTGGCGTTCAATGACCTGTGCGACGCCGGCCAGTGCGTGGCGCAGAAGTTCAAGGAACTCGGTGGCTTGCTGCACGAACGCTTCGAGCTGGAAGACTGCCTGATCGAAGTGCTGCACAACGCCCACAAGCAGGAAGCTGTGGCTCAGGCCTGAGCACAGGAACCTACCAGGAAAAACGGCACGCCTCGGCGTGCCGTTTTTCGTTGTGGCGCTTCAGCCAGCGACACCGAGCAATTCGATGTCGAACACCAGTGGGGTGTAGGGCGCGATCAGGTCCCCGGCGCCTTCGGTGCCATAGGCCTGGTTCGACGGGATTACCAGGCGCCACCGGGCTCCGGTGGGCATCTGCGACAGTGCGCTACGCCAGCCGGCGATCACGCTGTCGAGGCGGAACCATTGCGGCTGCTGGGTCTGATCGAACACGGTGCCGTCTGGCAGGCGCCCGGTGTAGCGCACCTGGACCGAGCCGTTGGGGCTGGCCTTGTTGCCGCTGCCAGGGCTCAACTCGGTCAGCAGGATGCCGTCTTCCAGTTGGCGGACCCCGGGCTTGGCCTTTTCCTCATCGAGAAAGCGCTGTTCGTTTTTCAGCGCGATCTCGGTCTGAGACTTGGCCGACTGTTCGCTGATCTGTGCGTCGTGCTCGGCAAGGATCTGTTCGATGCGTTCGCTTTTCAGCGCCAGAGGCTTGCCTTGATAGGCGGCCCTCAAGCCTTCGACCAGGGCCTGGATCTGCAGGTCGGGCACCTCATCGCGCAGGCGCTCACCGAGGCTTGCCCCCAGGCTGTAGGCAAGATCGTGAGCGTTGTTGGATGGTGCTTCGGCAGCCGCCTGAGCCAGTGGCAAGAACAGGCTCAAGGATAAAAACAGGTAACGCGACATGGGCACTCTCCGGCCTGAGTTGCGGTGGATTATGCCAGCGACAAAGCGCTCGTTGGTGAGCAACTTCGATGGGGGCGAAGAACATTTTCGTTCGGCTGCAACGCCAGGCTTTCGATACTGTCAACATGCCCTAGCGGCGGTAGCAGCAGAGGTCTAGTATGAGCCGCAACTCACGTCAGCCAGGAGGTAAACCATGTCGGCCAATAAGAAGCCTGTAAATACTCCGTTGCATTTGCTCCAACAGCTGTCGGGCAGCTTGCTCGAACATTTGGAAAACGCTTGTTCCCAAGCCTTGGCTGATGCTGAAAAACTGCTCGCCAAGCTGGAAAAACAACGGGGCAAGGCGCAGGAAAAACTGCACAAATCGCGCACCAAACTGCAGGACGCTGCGGCGGCCGGCAAGGCCAAGGCACAAGCCAAGGCGAAGACCGCGGTCAAGGAACTCGAAGACTTGCTGGACGCCCTGAAAGAGCGTCAGGCACAAACCCGCAGCTACATTCTGCAACTCAAGCGCGATGCCCAGGAGAGCCTGAAACTGGCTCAAGGCGTGGGTCGTGTGAAGGAAGCGGTAGGCAAGGCATTGAGCTCTCGTGATGCCAAGCCGGCAGCGGTAGCAGCTAAAAAACCGGCGGCCAAGCCTGCTGCCAAGGTACCGGCCAAACCTGTTGCCAAGCCGGCGGCGAAAAAACCTGTTGCTGCCAGTGCAGCCAAGCCCGCCGCGGCCAAAACCGCAGCTGCCAAACCAGCGGCCAAGCCTGTTGCCGGCAAAGCGGCGGCTGCCAAACCGGTAGCTGCCAAGCCAGCCGCCAAGCCCGCTGCGAAGCCTGCGACCAAAGCCGCTGCGGCCAAGCCAGCTGCTAAACCTGCCGCCAAGCCCGTAGCCGCCAAGCCAGCAGCGAAACCTGCTGCCACCAAGACCGCTGCGGCTAAACCGGCTGCCGCCAAACCGGCCGCTAAACCGGCAGCGAAACCCGCCGCTACAAAAGCTCCGGCCAAACCCGCGAGCAAACCTGCAGCTGCCAAGCCAGCCGCGGCATCGGCGGCCAAGCCTGCCGCCAAGCCTGCTGCCGCCAAACCCGCAGCAAAACCCGCTGCCAAGCCGGCCGCGAAAAAGCCTGCTGCCAAGCCCGCAGCCGCCAAGCCTGCTGTAGCCAAGCCAACTGCTCCAGTTGCCAAACCTGCAGCTCCCGCGCCCGCAGCGGCCAAGCCTGCAACTCCTGCTCCGGCTGCCTCGCCGGCACCAGCTGCAAGTGCACCTGCTGTTCCTGCGTCGGCTCCAGCCAGCAACCCTTCCAGCGCTTCCTAAGCGCCGGCCACCGCGATGCGCAGTACCTGCAGCGCATTGCGGTTCCGGACGGCGGCTTCGGCCGCCAGTCCTTCCAGCCAGTCATTCAGGCTCCGGGCCTGAGCTTCGGGCCACTTTCGTGCCCCTTCCTGCAGACGCAGCAGCAACTGCCGTTCGGCATCCAGCTCCAGGGCCTTGAGTTGTTCGCGCAAGGTGCTCAGTTGCACGTCGCTGGCCGCGGCGGCTCGCCACTCAATCCGCAGTTTGCGCAGGGGTTCGACCACCTCCTGATACCAGGGCGCAGCCAACTCTTCGAGCGCTTGCAGGCGCTGCTTATCGCAGTCGACCCCCCTTTGGCCAAGCCAGGCGCCACAGAGCAACAGACAGACATTGGCCCCGCCATCCTGCAGTTGCAGGCAGGCCTCCTGCACACCGGGCAGGGCGTAGGTCTTCAGGGCAAAGCTCCACAGGTCAGGGGACATATTGCTACTCGCGCCAGTTGCTAGCGAAGCTGGTAGACTCCGCCGCCATTATGATTCGACTTCAGAACCTGACTTTACAGCGTGGCCCGCAACGTCTGCTAGAAGACGCCGAGCTAACCCTGCACGCCGGCCAGAAAGCCGGCCTGATCGGTGCCAACGGCGCCGGCAAATCCAGCCTCTTTGCCTTGCTGCGCGGTGAGCTGCACCCGGACTCGGGTGACTGCTTCCTGCCGGCCGACTGGCGCATCGCCCACATGCGTCAGGAGGTCGATACCCTCGAGCGCCTGGCGGTGGACTATGTGCTCGACGGCGACTTGCGCCTGCGCCAGGTGCAGCGTGACCTGGCCGCTGCAGAAGCGGCCCAGGACGGCGCCGCGCAAGCGCGCTTGCATGCCGAGCTGGACAGCGCCGACGGTTACACCGCCGACGCGCGGGCGCGCAAGCTGCTGGCTGGCCTGGGTTTCACCAACGAGCAAATGGACCGTCAGGTCGGCGACTTCTCCGGGGGCTGGCGGATGCGCCTGAACCTGGCGCAGGCGCTGATGTGTCCCTCGGACCTGCTGCTGCTCGACGAACCTACCAACCACTTGGATCTCGACGCCATCATCTGGCTCGAAGAGTGGCTCAAGGGTTACCCCGGCACCTTGCTCCTGATCTCCCACGATCGGGACTTCCTCGATGCCGTGGTCGATCACGTGGCCCACGTCGACCAGCGCAAGATCACCCTCTATCGCGGTGGCTACAGCGCCTTCGAACGCGCCCGTGCCGAGCGTCTGGCCCAGCAGCAGCAAGCCTACGAGAAGCAGCAGGCGCAGCGCGCGCACATGGAAAGCTACATCGCCCGCTTCAAGGCCCAGGCCACCAAGGCCCGGCAGGCACAGAGCCGGATCAAGGCCCTGGAACGCATGGAGGAGCTGTCGGCGGCCCACGTCGATTCGCCCTTCGATTTCACCTTCCGTGAGTCGACGAAGATCTCCAGCCCGCTGATCGACCTCTCCGATGCCCGCCTGGGCTATGGCGAGCGTGCGGTCCTGGAGAAGGTCAAGCTGCAGCTGACTCCGGGCGCGCGGATCGGCCTGCTGGGGCCCAACGGCGCCGGCAAGTCGACCCTGATCAAGAACCTCTCCGGCGAACTCCAGCCGCTGTCCGGGCGCCTGACCCGGGGCGAGAACACCGTTGTCGGTTACTTCGCCCAGCATCAGCTCGATTCCCTGGACTCCAAGGCCAGTCCCTTGCTGCATCTGCAGCGCCTGGCGCCCACCGAGCGCGAGCAGACCCTGCGCGACTTCCTCGGCGGCTTCGACTTCCGCGGCGCACGGATCGACGAGCCGGTGCTGAACTTCTCCGGCGGTGAAAAAGCCCGTTTGGCTTTGGCGCTGATCGCCTGGGAGCGGCCCAACCTGTTGCTGCTCGACGAACCCACCAACCACCTGGACCTGGAGATGCGCCTGGCCCTGACCATGGCCCTGCAAGAGTTCAGTGGTGCGGTGCTGGTGGTCTCCCACGATCGCCATCTGCTCAAGAGCACCACCGACAACTTCTTCCTGGTGGCCGACGGCAAGGTCGAAGAGTTCGACGGCGACCTGGACGACTACACCCGTTGGCTGGTGGATTACCGCCAGCGCAATGCCCCGGTCAGCAACACGCCGGTGAACCCGGACAAGACCGACAAGAAGGCCCAGCGCCAGGCCGCCGCGGCGTTGCGTCAGCAACTGGCACCGCACAAGCGCGAGGCCGACAAGCTGGAAGCCGAGTTGGGCAAGGTGCATGAACGCCTGGCCAAGATCGAGGCCAGCCTGGGCGACAGCGGTTTGTACGAGGCTGCGCGCAAGGATGAGTTGCGGGATCTGCTGGCCGAGCAGGCCAAGCTCAAGACCCGGGAGTCCGAGCTGGAAGAAGCCTGGATGGAGGCCCTGGAACTGCTGGAAAGCATGCAGGCCGAGCTGGAGGCGCTGTCCTGATGGAGGCGCTGCAATTACCGTTGCCGGCCCAGTGGATCGGCCCGTTGTGGATTGGCGTGCAGATCCTGCTGATCCTCCTGGCGGGCTACCTGGCCCAGCGCTTCGTGGCCCGTGGCCTGACCCGCCTGGGCGAGCGCTACCCGTTCCCGCCGCAGTTGCTGATGCCACTGCGGGGCGGCCTGCGCTGGCTGATCATGGGCAGCGCGGTGATCTTCGTGCTGGAGCGCCTGGGGGTTTCCGCCACGGTGCTGTGGACCGCCCTTTCAGGCTTCGTCGCCGTGGCGGCGGTGGCCTTCTTCGCCATGTGGAGCGTGCTCTCCAACCTGCTCTGCGCGATCCTGATCTTCACGGTTGGTCCGTTCCGCCTGGGTGACGTGGTGGAGCTGGTGGACACCGTCGACAAGCCTGGGGTCAAGGGCCGGGTCGTGGCGATCAACCTGCTGTACACCACCCTGATCGAAGCCGAGGAAGCCGGCACCGGCAGCGCCATGGTCCAGGTGCCCAACAGCCTGTTCTTCCAGCGCTCGGTGCGCCGCTGGCGTGGCACTGATGTGCTGCCCGTGGGCAGCGGCGAGAAGTAACCCCTTCCTCTGTAGCCGCTGCATCACCTTTGGGCGAAAAAAATATGGTCAGCCGCCAAGCGGAGGATTAGCTTAGGCAGTCACGACCAATTCGATCCGAGGTGTGCGATGGTGCTTGAGACATGGCTGGCGTTCTTTGCCGCCAGTTGGGTAATCAGTCTTTCCCCGGGCGCCGGCGCCATTGCGTCGATGTCCTGCGGCCTGCAATACGGTTTCTGGCGCGGCTACTGGAATGCCCTGGGGCTGCAACTGGGCCTGGCGATGCAGATTGCCATTGTCGCGGCCGGTGTCGGGGCCATTCTCGCGGCCTCTGCCACGGCCTTCTATGCCATCAAGTGGTTCGGTGTGGCCTACCTGGTGTACCTAGCGGTCAAGCAGTGGCGCGCGCTGCCCAGCGACCTCAGTGATGACGCCGCCATTCGCCCCATCGGCAAACCCCTGGCCCTGGTGTTTCGCGGTTTCCTGGTAAACATCAGCAACCCCAAGGCGCTGGTGTTCATGCTGGCGGTGTTGCCGCAGTTCATCGACCCCCATGCCCCCCTGGTCAAGCAGTACCTGATTCTCGGCGCCACCATGATCGTGGTCGACCTGATCGTCATGGCCGGCTATACGGGGCTGGCGTCCAAGGTCCTGCGCCTGTTGCGCACCCCGGTCCAGCAGCGGCGGATGAACCGCACCTTCGCCGGCCTGTTCATCGGCGCCGCGGGTTTTCTGGCAACTATCCGCAAAGCGGCGGCCTAGGTTTGCAGGAACAAGAAAAGGCGACCCACCGGGTCGCCTTTTTCGTTTGCGTGCGGTTTAGCGCAGGATCACTGGCGCCGTGTCCGGCGGCTGGTTGTTGTGCATCGGCGCTTGGCGCGGTTGCTCGCAGCTGTCACGACCCAACTGCCGGGTGACGTCTTCGCCCAGGGGCTTGGACACTTTGCACAAGCAAGGAGAGCGGGTGCTACCTGGGCGTGAGGCTGGTGGCCTGTGAGCGAAGATGTTTCAGCGGGGCTGATAAGCCTTGAGTGAAACCCGTTGGGAGGGAACAATATGTTACTTCTTATTTCCCTTTGAGATTTATTCATGATTGCCCCTTCCCGTTTACTGGCGTTGCTAGTGTTGCCGGTGCTGGCGCTTTTCAGCTTCAACCTGCTGGCCGATACCGTCGACGGCGCGCCCAAGGCCCTGCATCTGCTGGATTACATTGGCGCGGACTATCCCGCCACGGTCGAGGGGGGCAAGGTCATTGACGAGTCCGAGTACCGTGAGCAGGTGGAGTTTCTCGGCGTCCTGCAGGGGTTGATCGCCGATCTGCCGACCAAACCGGAAAAGGCTGAACTGGAGCAAGGCGTTGTCAGCCTGCGCAAAGCGGTGGATGACCGCGTCGATGGCAATCAGGTAGCTCGCCAGGCGCGGCAGATGGGGGCCCGGCTGGCGGTGGCCTATGAGGTCAGCCAGGCGCCGATCATCACCCCGGATCCGACCCGTGGCGCGCCGTTGTACGCCCAGCACTGCTCGGTATGCCATGGCGAGCAGGGCGCCGGCGATGGTCCGGCGGGCGTGGGCATGACCCCACCACCGGCCAACCTGCGGGATGTCGAACGTCTCGACCGCCTGAGCCTGTATGCCATCTACAACACCCTGGGGTTGGGCGTGGAAGGCACCGACATGCCGTCCTTCGCTGATCAACTGGATGATCGCCAGCGTTGGGACCTGGCCACCTACATCGCCAGTTTCAGCGCCGACCCTGCGGCCGCCAAGGGCGAGCAGAGCTTCAACCTGGCCGACCTGGCCCGGCAGACACCGGGTGAAGTACTGGCCGCCCAGGGACCGCAGGCAGCCGCGACTTTCCGTGCCCAGCGGGCCCAGCCGCCTCAGGTCAAACGGGGGCCGGCGCAGTTGCTGGACTACACCGCATCGACCCTGGACAAGAGCCTGGCGGCCTATCGCAGCGGTGATCACGAACAGGCCTACGATCTGTCGGTAGCGGCGTACCTGGAAGGTTTCGAGCTGGTAGAAAGCTCCCTGGACAACGTCGATGCCAACGTCCGCAAAGACACCGAAAAGGCCCTGATGGCCTACCGGCAGTCGTTGCAGGATGGTTTGCCGGTGGCCCAGGCCGAACAGCGTCTGGACGCGGCCAAGGCCAAGCTCAAGGAGTCCGCCGAGCTTCTGGGCGGCGACAGCCTGAGCTGGTCTCTGAGCTTTATTTCCGGCCTGCTGATCCTGCTGCGCGAAGGCCTGGAAGCGATCCTGGTGCTGGCGGCCATCCTCGCCTTCCTGCGTAACACCGGCCAGCAATCGGCGGTGCGCAGTGTCAACGTCGGCTGGGGACTGGCCTTGCTGGCCGGCCTGGGTACCTGGGCCTTGGCGGCCTACGTGATCGATGTCAGCGGTTCCCAGCGTGAACTGCTCGAAGGCGCCACCGCACTGTTCGCCAGTGTCATGGTGCTGTGGCTCGGGGTGTGGATGCATGACCGCCGGCATGCGGCGGCCTGGCAGGACTACATCAAGAGCAGCCTGGTGGGCGGCGGCGGGCGATTCGGCTTTGCGGTGCTGGCGTTCTTCTCGGTCTATCGCGAGCTGTTCGAAGTGATTCTGTTCTACGAAACCCTGTGGCTGCAGGCCGGCCCTGCCGGGCACAACGCGGTACTGGCCGGTGGCGCTACCGCCCTGGTGTTGCTCGTAGGGTTGGCCTGGGTGATCCTGCGGGGCTCGGCCAAGCTGCCCCTGGCGCTGTTCTTCGGCATCAACGCGGCACTGCTCTGCGCCTTGTCGGTGGTGTTCGCCGGGCACGGCGTCAAGGCGTTGCAGGAAGCGGGTATCTTCGGTACGCGGCCAGTGCCGTTCTTCGACTTCGACTGGCTGGGTATTCATGCCGACGCCTACTCGCTGGGTGCCCAGGCGGTGGCGATCCTGGCGATCGTGGTGCTCTACAGCCGCAGCCGCATGAGTGAGAAGCGCCGCGTGCAGGCTTCCTGAGCCGGCGTAGTTGATTGCGGGCAAGCCCGCTCCTGAAGGGGCGGCTTGCCCGTTCTGCATTATGGAGGGAGAACATTCAATGCGTGTCTGGATCGATGCCGATGCCTGCCCCAAGGCGGCCAAGGATCAAGTAGTGCGCTTCGCCCTGAAGCGCCAGTTCGAAGTGGTGCTGGTGGCCGGACAGGCGCAGATCAAGCCGGCCTTTGCTTGCGTCAGGCTGATCGTGGTGCCCAGCGGCCCGGATGCCGCCGACGATTACCTGGTGGAGCACGCAGTGCCTGGTGAACTGGTGATCTGCAGTGACGTGCCGCTGGCCGACCGTCTGGTGAAAAAGGGCGTGGCGGCCCTGGACCCGCGGGGCAAGGAGTTCGACGCACAGAACATGGGCGAGCGCCTGGCGGTGCGCAACCTGTTTACCGACCTGCGTGAACAGGGGCAGGTCAGTGGTGGGCAAGCGCCCTATGGCGAACGGGAAAAACAGGCCTTTGCCAACGCCCTGGACCGCATCCTGACGCGCTTGGCGCGCCAGGCCTGAGGGGCGCTCGCTAGAGGCTCACTTGTCGCCTTCGTGGGTCAGCTCCAGCACCCGGTCCACCAGCTTGTTGATGCCCGAGGCCGCTTCGCTGATGGATTTTGCCAGCATATAGGCGGGGGTGCTCACCAGTTTGCGTGCCTTGTCTTCGATGATCTCGCCCACTGCGCATTCGGCGTGGGTGGCGCCCATCTTGCCCAGGGCGGCTGCGGTGTCGGCATCGTTGCCGATGGTGCAGGTCACGCCAGGGCCGTAGATCTTCGCGGCCATGGCCGGGGCGATGCACATCAGGCCCACCGGCTTGCCGGCTTCGGCAAAGGCTTCGGCCAGGGCCAGGACGTCGGCCTGGACTGTGCAGGCAGCGCCTTCGGTGGCGAAGCTGGAGAGGTTCTTGGCTGCCCCGAAGCCACCGGGAATGATCAGCGCATCGAAGTCTTCGACGCGGGCTTCGCGCAGGTCCTTGACCTCACCCCGGGCGATGCGCGCCGATTCCACCAGCACGTTACGGGTCTCGGCCATGGTTTCGCCGGTCAGGTGGTTGAGCACATGCATCTGGGGGATGTTCGGGGCGAAGCACTGCACCTGGGCGCCGCGTTGGTCGAGGCGCAGCAGGGTGATCACGCTTTCGTGGATTTCGGCGCCGTCGAACACGCCGCAACCGGAAAGGATCACTGCAACTTTTTTGCTCATGGGTTTTTCTCCAGATTCATGGCGCTAAATGTCCGCCTGTTTGTCACACCTGGCCATAGGGGGATGGAGTCGTCGGACCTAATCT
The DNA here is from genome assembly GCF_900103205.1 of Pseudomonas sp. NFPP12. NCBI lineage: Bacteria > Pseudomonadati > Pseudomonadota > Gammaproteobacteria > Pseudomonadales > Pseudomonadaceae > Pseudomonas > Pseudomonas sp. NFPP12. The sequence continues at coordinate 414,702 of NZ_FMWW01000005.1, read as the reverse complement.
TGGTTATCGATATCGATCGGGTCGCGCCATGAACCTCATCCTCTATGCGGTGCCGTTTTTCTTTGTGTTGATTGTTGCTGAATTGTTGGTCGATCGCTGGCGGGGAGTGAATAACTACCGGGTTGCCGATGCGGTCAATAGCATCAGCACCGGCGTGTTGTCCACCACCACGGGCCTGCTGACCAAGGGGCTGGGCCTGGTCACTTATACCTTCGCCCTCCAGCACTGGGGGCTGTTCGAGCTGCCGGCGCACAGCCTCTGGGTATGGATCGGGGCCTTTGTCCTGTACGACTTCTGCTACTACTGGCTGCATCGCTGCGGTCATGAACGCAATATCCTCTGGGCCGCTCACTCGGTGCACCACCAGAGCGAGGACTACAACCTCTCCACGGCTCTGCGCCAGACCAGCACCGGCTTCCTGTTGAGCTGGATCTTCTACCTGCCCCTGGCGGTACTCGGGGTGCCGCTGGTGGTGTTCGTCACGGTGGCAGCCCTCAATCTGCTGTATCAGTTCTGGGTGCATACCCGGCACATCGGCAAGCTGGGCTGGTATGAATGGTTCTTCGTGACCCCCTCCAATCACCGGGCCCATCACGCGCAGAACGCTCTTTATATGGATCGCAACTACGGCGGGGTGTTCATTCTCTGGGACCGGCTGTTCGGCACCTACCAGGAAGAGGACGACAACGAGCCCGTGGTGTTCGGCGTGACGACCCCGCTGGCCAGTTGGAACCCGCTGTGGGCCAATCTGCAGTTCTATGCCCAGCTCTGGAATGATGCCCGGCGCACCGAGCATGTGCGGGACAAGCTGCGGATCTGGTTCATGCGCACCGGCTGGCGCCCGGCGGATGTGCAGGCCCGTTATCCCCTGGCCAAGCCGGAGCTGAGCCAGTTTCGCAAATTCGAGGTGGCCCTGGATGTGCGGCGTCAGATGTACGTGGTGCTGCAGTTCGCGGTGTATGTAGCCCTGGGCAGCTACCTGATGAATGCCCAGAGCAGCCTGTCGGTCCAGGCACTGCTGCTGGGCGGGGGCGCGATGGCCTTGGGTCTGTTCGTACTGGGCGCGGCTCTGGAGGATCGGCCCTGGAGCCTGAAACTGGAAGGGGCGCGGCTGCTGCTGAATCTGCCCCTGGTATGGCTGGCGCCGCTGGTCGGTCTGTGGCCGGCCAGCCCCCTGGCCTGGGTGGCGCTGGGCAGCTACAGCCTGCTGAGTGTCTGCGGGCTGTATGGCTGCGGCTCGCGTGTTACTCGGCTGGCGTCTTAGGTTCCCGGGCGGAGGCCTGTTCGGCTTCGTAGATCTGCTTGGCCAGGCGTGCGTTCTTGAAGCGCCGGCGCAGCCACAGGCCGAAGCCCAGGACCAGCAGGGCGCCCAGCACCCACAGCTCGTACTTCTTGATGCTGCCGAGCATGCCTTCCATGACTGCGCCGAAATGGTAGGCCGCCTGGGCCAGGGCTATGGCCCAGATCGCTGCGCCGATACCGTTGAGCAGCAGGTAGCGGCCCGGCGGATAGCCGGACAGGCCGATGGCCACCGGCATCACGGTGCGCAGCCCGTAGACGAAGCGAAAGCTCAGTACCCAGATATCCGGGTGCTTGCGGATATGCTCCAGCGCCCGGTCACCCATCATTTGCCAGCGCGGTTTGCGCGCCAGCAGCTTGCGGCCATGCTTGCGCCCCAGGAAGTACCACAACTGGTCACCGGCGTAGCTGCCGAAGAAGGCAACCACCATCACCAGGTTGATATCCATGTATCCGCGGAACGCGAGAAATCCGGCAAGAACCAGAATGGTTTCGCCTTCGAAAAACGTGCCGAGAAAGAGGGCGAAGTAGCCGAAATCCTGAAGAAATTGTTGGAGCATTGTCTGGATGCTGGCGAAATGAACGCGCAGCCTACCCCTTCGACGACGTTCGGGAAAGTATCGAAATGTGTCTCGACGTGAACAATCCGGCCAATGACAATGAGTGTTGCTGCCGGTCAACAGCTTGAGCACAACTGTCATCTGTTCGTCATAATGCCCGCTTATAACTGTCCCGCTCGTCCGCCAGCGCGAGCCCTGGAGTCCGCCGTGAGCTTTACCCCCGCCAACCGCCTGTTTCCAGCCACTCGTCTGCGGCGCAACCGTCGCGATGACTTTTCCCGCCGTCTGGTGCGGGAAAACCGCCTGAGCGTGGATGACCTGATCCTGCCGGTGTTCGTGCTCGAGGGTGAGAATCGCCGCGAAGCGGTGGCTTCGATGCCGGGTGTGGAGCGCCTGACCATCGACCTGTTGCTGGAAGAGGCGGCGCTCTGGGTCGATCTGGGGATTCCGGCCCTGGCGCTGTTCCCGGTGACGCCGGCCGGGCTCAAGTCCCTGGATGCGGCCGAGGCCTGGAACCCCGACGGCATCGCCCAGCGTGCCACCCGCGCCCTGCGCGAACGCTTTCCGGCCCTGGGGGTGATCACCGACGTTGCCCTTGACCCGTTCACTACCCATGGCCAGGACGGCATCCTCGACGAACAGGGTTATGTGCAGAACGACATCACCGTCGACGCCCTGGTGCGCCAGGCCCTGTCCCATGCCGAGGCCGGCGCCCAGGTGGTGGCACCGTCGGACATGATGGACGGGCGGGTCCAGGCGATCCGCGAGGCCCTGGAACTGGCCGGGCATGCCAACGTGCGCATCATGGCTTACTCGGCCAAGTACGCCAGCGCCTACTACGGTCCCTTCCGCGATGCGGTGGGCTCGGCGCTGAACCTGGGCAAGGCCGACAAGGCCTCGTACCAGATGGACCCGGCCAACGGCCAGGAAGCCCTGCATGAAGTGGCGGCGGACCTCGCCGAAGGCGCGGACATGGTCATGGTCAAGCCGGGCATGCCGTACCTGGACATCCTCTGGCGGGTCAAAGATGAATTCAAGGTGCCGACCTTTGTCTATCAGGTCAGCGGCGAATACGCCATGCACATGGCAGCAATCCAGAATGGTTGGTTGGGTGAGGGGGTTATTCTTGAATCCCTGACCGCTTTTAAACGTGCAGGTGCCGATGGCATCCTGACTTACTTTGCCGTTCGTGCTGCTCAATTGTTACGAGAGCAAAAATAGCCCTCCCAGGAACACGCGATGAATACTGAAGGACTCTCAGAAGTTGCCGTAAAAGAAGCTCAGCCGGTGGTCGAGCAAGTGGTGGAGACCCCGCCGGAACTGGAGCCAGTGGCCCCGGCCGCGGTGGCCGAGACGCAACCGGCACCGGCCATCGTCATTCCCAACCTGGATGACAGCAGCCTGTACATCCACCGCGAGCTGTCGCAGCTGCAATTCAACATCCGCGTGCTGGAGCAGGCACTGGATGAGTCCTATCCGTTGCTGGAGCGCCTGAAGTTCCTGCTGATCTTCTCCAGCAACCTGGACGAGTTCTTCGAGATCCGCGTGGCGGGCCTGAAGAAGCAGATCACCTTCGCTCGCGAACAGGCCGGTGCCGACGGTCTGCAGCCGCACCAGGCGCTGGCGCGCATCAGTGAACTGGTGCACGGGCATGTCGACCGCCAGTACGCGATCCTCAACGACATCCTGTTGCCGGAACTGGAAAAACATCAGATCCGCTTCATCCGTCGCCGCTACTGGACCACCAAGCTCAAGACCTGGGTTCGCCGCTATTTCCGCGACGAGATCGCGCCGATCATCACCCCCATCGGCCTGGACCCGACGCACCCGTTTCCATTGCTGGTGAACAAGAGCCTGAACTTCATCGTCGAGCTGGAAGGTATCGACGCCTTCGGTCGCGATTCGGGCCTGGCGATCATCCCCGCGCCGCGCCTGCTGCCGCGGATCATCAAGGTGCCGGAAGAAGTCGGCGGCCCTGGCGACAATTATGTATTCCTCTCGTCGATGATCCACGCCCACGCCGATGACCTGTTCCAGGGCATGAAGGTAAAAGGCTGCTATCAGTTCCGCCTGACCCGAAACGCCGACCTGGCAGTGGACACCGAGGACGTCGAAGACCTGGCCCGTGCGCTGCGCGGCGAGCTGTTCTCCCGTCGCTACGGTGACGCGGTGCGCCTGGAAGTGGCCGACACCTGCCCCAAGCACCTGTCGGACTACCTGCTCAAGCAGTTCAACCTGCACGAGACCGAGCTGTACCAGGTCAACGGCCCGGTGAACCTGACGCGGCTGTTCAGCATCACCGGCCTGGACAGCCACCCGGAGCTGCAATACACCCCGTTCACTCCGCAGATCCCCAAGCTGCTGCAGAACAGCGAGAACATCTTCAGCGTCATCAGCAAGCAGGACATCCTGCTGCTGCACCCGTTCGAATCCTTCACCCCGGTGGTCGACCTGCTGCGCCAGGCTGCCAAGGACCCGCATGTGCTGGCAGTGCGCCAGACCCTGTACCGCAGTGGTGCCAACTCGGAGATCGTCGACGCCCTGGTGGACGCGGCGCGCAACGGCAAGGAGGTCACCGCGGTGATCGAATTGCGTGCGCGGTTTGACGAAGAGTCCAACCTGCAGATGGCCAGCCGTCTGCAGGCGGCCGGTGCGGTGGTGATCTACGGCGTGGTGGGGTTCAAGACTCACGCCAAGATGATGCTCATCCTGCGTCGCGAAGCCGGCGAGATCGTGCGTTATGCGCACCTGGGCACCGGCAACTACCACGCGGCCAACGCCCGTCTGTACACCGACTACAGTCTGCTGACCTCCGACGATGCCTTGTGCGAGGACGTGGGCAAGCTGTTCAGCCAACTGATCGGCATGGGCAAGACTCTGCGCATGAAGAAGTTGCTGCATGCGCCGTTCACCCTGAAGAAGGGCATGCTCGACATGATCGCCCGGGAGACTCAGTTCGCCCTGGACGGCAAACCGGCGCACATTATCGCCAAGTTCAACTCATTGACCGATCCGAAGATCATTCGCGCGCTGTACAAGGCCAGCCAGTCGGGCGTGCGCATCGACCTGGTGGTGCGTGGCATGTGCTGCCTGCGTCCGGGCATTGCCGGGGTCTCGCACAACATCCACGTGCGCTCGATCATCGGCCGCTTCCTGGAGCACACCCGGGTGTTCTACTTCCTCAATGGCGGCGAGGAACAGATGTTCCTTTCCAGCGCCGACTGGATGGAGCGCAACCTCGACAAGCGGGTCGAGACCTGCTTCCCGGTGGAGGGCAAGAAGCTGATTCTGCGGGTCAAGAAAGAGCTGGAGAGCTATCTCACCGACAACACCCACAGCTGGAGCCTGCAGTCCGACGGCCGCTATATTCGCAACACGCCGACCGGCAACCAGAACCCGCGCAGTGCCCAGGCAACCCTGCTGGAGCGCCTTGGCAGCCCGGTACTGCCGGTGCGCTAAGCGCGTCAGGCGTCGCTGATAATAAAAAGGCCAGCCCGATCACCGGGCTGGCCTTTTTTGTGCGGCTTGCAAGAACTGTGGGCGCTGGCTTGCCAGCGAAGGCGTCCCTGAGGGCGATGCAAGGGGTAGCGGCCTTTTCGTCGGCAAGCCGGCTCCTGCAGCTCCGTGGCAGGGTCAGTTGACGTTGAGCACGATGCCCACCCGGGTCAGCCATTCGGCCTCCAGGGCGAAGTCGGCCTGGGTCAGCTGGTTTTCATCCAGCCAGTTTTCCGGGAACTCCACGTCCAGCTGATCGCCCAGGGCGCTGAGGCTCACCTGAGGCATTTGCTGGGTGCCACGGATGTGATGGAAGAGGATGGCGAAACGCAGCAGCACGCACAGCCGGATCAGCTTGATGCCGTCGTCGCCGAACTCGGCGAATTTTTCCTTGGGGATGTTGCGGCGGTGGCCGCGCACCAGGAGAGCCAGCATCTGCTGGTCTTCCCGGGAGAAACCCGCCAGGTCCGAGTGCTCGATCAGGTAGGCACCGTGCTTGTGGTAGTGATAGTGGGCGATGTCCAGCCCCACTTCATGGACCTTGGCCGCCCAGCCCAGCAGTTCGCGCCAGATGCCGTCTTCCAGGTCCCAGTCCGCGGCCACCTGGTCGAAGGCGCGCAGGGCCTTGCCTTCAACGCGCGAGGCTTGTTCCAGGTCGACGTGGTAGCGCTCCATCAGCGAGCTGAGGGTGCGTTCACGGACGTCTTCGTGATGATGGCGGCCCAGCAGATCGTAGAGCACGCCTTCACGCAGGGCGCCTTCGCAGTGATCCATGCGTTGCAGTTCCAGGGCGTCGAAGATCGCTTCGAGAATTGCCAGGCCAGCGGGAAAGATCGCTCGGCGGTCGGGCTTGATGCCTTCGAAGTCGATCTTCTCGGCGTCGCCGAGCTTGAACAGCTTGCGCTTGAGCCAGGCCAGCCCTTCGGCGTTGACCTCGCCGCTACCCTGGCCGCCAGCCTTGAGGGCCAGGCCAATGGCGCGAATGGTTCCGGACGAGCCGATGGCTTCGTCCCAGGTCAGGCGATGCAGGGCATGCTCGATGCTCATGATCTCCAGGCGTGCGGCGGTGTAGGCCTGGGCATAGCGGGCAGGGGTGATCTTGCCGTCGCGGAAATAGCGCTGGGTGAAGCTTACGCAGCCCATCTGCAGGCTCTCGCGCAGCAGGGGTTCGAAGCGCTGGCCGATGATGAATTCGGTACTGCCGCCGCCGATGTCGGCCACCAGGCGCTTGCCCGGGGTGTCGGCGAGGGTGTGGGACACCCCGAGGTAGATCAGGCGGGCTTCTTCACGGCCGGAGATGACTTCCACCGGGTGGCCGAGGATTTCCTCGGCACGGCGAATGAACTCGCCGCGGTTGCGGGCTTCGCGCAGGGCGTTGGTGCCGACGATGCGCACCGTGCCCTGGGGCATGCCGTTGATCAGTTGGGCGAAGCGCTTGAGGCAGTCGAGACCGCGCTGCATGGATTCTTCGTTGAGCTGGCGTTCTTCGTCGATGCCGGCGGCCAGTTGAACCTTTTCTCCGAGCCGCTCGAGAATGCGGATTTCACCGTTCCGGGCCTTGGCCACGACCATGTGAAAGCTGTTGGAGCCCAGATCGATCGCGGCGATCAGGGACAGATTCTTGGCTTGGGATTGGGGCATGGTTGGGGGTCTCGGTCGATAACCTCGCCATCCTGCCACGATCAACGGCTCGCGCCAACGCGCAGTGTCCAATGCGTTGATTCAACGCATAAAAGCCTGCGCCGGGGCGGTGGGCCGGCGGTTCCCTGGCCAGTAAAGATCCCGTTCAATCGGGCGAGCCGATCCTTGGCAGCCAGGCAAAGACCCTGCTGCAACAGGTGCGCGGTGCCGGCCGGGGTTGCCGAATGGCCTGTGCAACCCGCGTAACGTCCCCAGCTGAGCTATACCCAAACTCGTGGGGCACCATAGTTAGAGTCAATCATCTCCGGCTTCCTGAACGCGGGAAGGGCAGATATGATGGGCCACGTTTTTTTGCTTACAACCTGGAGAATTCCATGAGCAGCGATCTTATCAAACACGTCAGCGACGCCAGCTTCGAGGCCGACGTACTCAAAGCCGAAGGCGCTGTACTGGTCGACTACTGGGCCGAGTGGTGTGGCCCATGCAAAATGATCGCTCCGGTTCTGGACGAAATTGCTGAAACCTACAAGGGCAAGCTGACCGTTGCCAAGCTGAACATCGACGAGAACCAGGAAACCCCGGCCAAGCATGGCGTGCGTGGTATCCCGACCTTGATGCTGTTCAAGAACGGCAACGTCGAAGCTACCAAGGTTGGTGCACTGTCGAAGTCGCAACTGGCTGCCTTCCTCGACGCCAACATCTAAGCGTCGATTCGGTACCCTTGAAAAAGCCCCGCAAAATGCGGGGCTTTTTCGTAATTGAGGGCTAGACGCTCTGAAACTCAGGTGTTACATTCGGCCCCGCACTGGTTTCTCCATTGCCCCCTGCAAGCCGTCGCCGACGCTCTCCTTTTCGAATTAGTACGCGATCCTGTCGCCTTCTCTGCGGCGCGGCCTCATTAAGCCAAAAGCTTAATTTCCCCCCTCTATAAATGATTACGTCATTCCTATATGAATCTGACTGAACTCAAGCAAAAGCCGATTACCGAACTGCTCGAATTGGCCGAACAGATGGGCATAGAAAATATGGCCCGTTCGCGCAAGCAGGACGTGATTTTCTCCCTGCTGAAAAAGCACGCGAAAAGCGGTGAGGAAATCTCCGGTGATGGCGTGCTGGAGATCCTCCAGGACGGCTTCGGCTTCCTTCGCTCTGCTGACGCCTCCTATCTTGCTGGCCCGGACGATATCTACGTCTCGCCAAGCCAGATCCGTCGCTTCAACTTGCGCACCGGTGACACCATCGTTGGCAAGATCCGCCCTCCCAAGGAAGGCGAGCGTTACTTCGCTCTGCTCAAGGTCGATACCATCAACTACGACCGCCCAGAGAACGCCAAGAACAAGATTCTGTTCGAAAACCTGACGCCGCTGTTCCCGACCGTGCGCATGAAGATGGAAGCCGGCAACGGTTCCACCGAAGACCTGACCGGTCGTGTGATCGATCTGTGCGCCCCGATCGGTAAAGGCCAGCGTGGTCTGATCGTTGCTCCGCCAAAGGCGGGCAAGACCATCATGCTGCAGAACATCGCGTCGAACATCACGCGCAACAACCCTGAAGTTCATCTGATCGTGCTGCTGATCGACGAGCGTCCGGAAGAAGTGACCGAAATGCAGCGCACTGTGCGCGGCGAAGTGGTCGCCTCCACCTTCGACGAGCCGCCAACCCGCCACGTGCAAGTGGCCGAGATGGTGATCGAGAAGGCCAAGCGCCTGGTTGAACACAAGAAGGACGTGGTGATCCTGCTGGACTCCATCACCCGTCTGGCCCGTGCCTACAACACCGTGATCCCGAGCTCCGGCAAGGTCCTGACCGGTGGTGTCGATGCCCACGCCCTGGAGAAACCGAAGCGTTTCTTCGGCGCCGCGCGGAACATCGAGGAAGGCGGCTCGCTGACCATCATCGCTACGGCGCTGGTTGAAACCGGCTCGAAGATGGATGAAGTGATCTACGAAGAGTTCAAGGGTACCGGCAACATGGAACTGCCCCTGGACCGCAAGATCGCTGAAAAGCGCGTCTTCCCGGCCATCAACATCAACCGTTCCGGCACTCGCCGCGAAGAGTTGCTGACCGCCGACGACGAGCTGCAGCGCATGTGGATCCTGCGCAAACTGCTGCATCCCATGGATGAAGTCGCTGCCATCGAATTCCTGGTCGACAAGTTGAAACAGACCAAGACCAACGATGAGTTCTTCCTGTCGATGAAACGCAAGTAAATCGATCAGGCCAGCAAGAGCCGGGGAAACCCGGCTTTTTGCTATCTGACATTCTCTATTCTGAACCTGTGGGTTCGGCGCTAAACTGCCTGCCCCGAATGCCACGGCGAAAACGAGGCTCACGCATGCAGTATCGCGACTTGCGCGACTTTATCAGCGGCCTGGAACAGCGCTCGGAACTCAAGCGCATCCAGGTTCCGGTGTCCCCAGTGCTGGAAATGACCGAGGTCTGCGATCGCACCTTGCGTGCCAAAGGCCCGGCCCTGCTGTTTGAAAACCCCACCGGTTATGACATCCCCGTGCTCGGCAACCTGTTCGGCACCCCCGAGCGCGTGGCCCTGGGCATGGGCGCCGAAGCGGTCAGCGAACTGCGCGAGATCGGCAAGCTGCTGGCGTTCCTCAAGGAGCCGGAGCCGCCCAAGGGGCTCAAGGACGCCTGGTCCAAGCTGCCGATCTTCCGCAAGATCATTTCCATGGCGCCCAAGGTGGTCAAGGAAGCGGTGTGCCAGGAAGTGGTGATCGAAGGCGACGACGTCGACCTTGGCATGCTGCCGGTGCAGACCTGCTGGCCGGGCGATGTCGGCCCGCTGATCACTTGGGGCCTGACCGTGACCAAGGGCCCGAACAAGGACCGGCAGAACCTGGGTATCTATCGTCAGCAGGTGATCGGCCGCAACAAGGTGATCATGCGCTGGCTGAGCCACCGCGGCGGCGCGCTGGATTACCGCGAGTGGTGCGAGAAGCACCCGGGCCAGCCGTTCCCGGTGTCGGTGGCGCTGGGCGCGGACCCGGCGACCATTCTCGGCGCCGTGACCCCGGTGCCGGACAGCCTTTCCGAATACGCCTTCGCCGGCCTGCTGCGGGGCAACCGCACTGAGCTGGTGAAGTGCCGCGGTAACGACCTGCAGGTTCCGGCCACGGCTGAAATCATCCTTGAAGGGGTGATCCATCCCGGCGAGATGGCCGATGAAGGCCCGTACGGTGACCACACCGGCTACTACAACGAGGTCGACAGTTTCCCGGTGTTCACCGTGGAGCGCATCACCCACCGCATCAAGCCGATCTACCACAGCACCTACACCGGCCGGCCGCCCGATGAGCCGGCGATCCTCGGCGTCGCGCTGAACGAGGTCTTCGTGCCGATCCTGCAGAAGCAGTTTCCGGAAATCACCGACTTCTACCTGCCGCCCGAAGGCTGTTCCTACCGCATGGCGGTGGTGACCATGAAGAAGCAGTACCCGGGCCACGCCAAGCGGGTCATGCTGGGTGTCTGGTCGTTTTTGCGACAGTTCATGTACACCAAGTTCGTTATCGTCACCGACGACGATATCAATGCCCGGGACTGGAACGATGTGATCTGGGCCATCACCACGCGCATGGACCCCAAGCGCGACACGGTGATGATCGACAACACCCCGATCGACTACCTCGACTTCGCCTCGCCGGTGTCTGGCCTGGGTTCGAAGATGGGGCTCGATGCGACTCACAAGTGGCCTGGAGAAACCACCCGAGAGTGGGGCCGGGTCATCGTCAAGGATGAGGCGGTCACCCGCCGGATCGATGCCATCTGGAATCAGTTAGGAATAGATTGATGCGTGTAACCTTGCAGCCCTCCGGAGCGGTGCTTGAGACGCTGCCCGGCGAGCGGATTCTCGATGCGGCGCGGCGCCTGGGCTATGAATGCCCGCAGAGCTGCCGCAATGGCAACTGTCATGTCTGTGCGGCGCTGCTGGTGGAGGGCAGCGTGCAGCAAGCTGGCGACGTGCGTGATCACGGCGAGTTCTACACTTGCATTGCAGAGCCGCTGGAAGACTGCATCGTGCTGTGGGATGGCGTCCTTGCGCTGGGAGAATTGCCGGTGCGCAGCCTGTCGTGTCAGCTTACTGAATGCCTGGAGGTCGGCGGCGATGTCTGGCGGGTCAGGCTGCGGGCACCGGCCGGCAAGCCGCCGCGCTATCACGCAGGGCAGTACCTGATGCTGGAGCGGGACAACGGTGAGAAGTCGGCCTTTTCCCTGGCATCGGCGCCTCACAGCGGGCGAGATCTGGAACTGCATGTGCTGGTGCGCGAGAACAGTGCGCAAAGCCTGATGGAGCAACTGCAGCGCAACCGCATGGCTCGGGTGCAGTTGCCTTTTGGCGACACCCACCTGGCCGAGTTGCCGGATGGGCCGCTGGTGCTGATCGCCGCCGGTACCGGCATGGCGCAGATGCACAGCCTGATCGAGCATTGTCGGGCCGCCGGCTTCAAGCATCCGGTGCACCTGTATTGGGGCGTGCGCCGGCCGGAAGATTTCTACCAGCTGGAACACTGGGACGAGTGGCAGCAACTGCCCAACCTCTACCTGCACAAAGTGGTCAGCGACCTGTGTGGCTGGGAGGGGCGCTGCGGCATGCTGCATGAAGCGGTGTGCGAGGACATTACCGACCTGTCGGCGGTACACGTTTACGCCAGCGGCTCGCCGGCGATGATCTACGCCACCCTGGATGCGCTGGTGAGTGCCGGGATGGATGCCCACCAAATGCGCGCCGACGTGTTTGCCTACGCCCCGCGGCCCTGACTGCATCGGGCCTGCGCGGCGCGTTATAACTCTGTATATAGCCTATCGGTATTTATCTAATTAAATAAATGCCGGTAGGTTATATATAAGCCTCCAACTTAAGTGCCACTGCTTAGTGGCACTTAACTTGCCTTTAAACTCATGTGTCTTGCAGTTACTGCCAAGCGTTCTATTAAGTAACTTCTTTTACGCGGGGAGCCGAACGCTATTCGCCATGACAGCCCTTGAATCCAGTTATCTGAATCTGGCTTACCCTCCGCGGCTCGATCTGGGCCCGCAGCTGACGCACGACCAACTTCGCAGTTCCATGCAATCCACCATGGCCCGGCACAAGGGTGGGCCGGTGTGGCTGTTCGCCTACGGTTCACTGATCTGGCGCCCGGAATGCTCGGCGGTCGAACGCAAGCGAGGCAGGGTGCATGGTTATCATCGCGGCCTGTACCTGTGGTCCCACGAGCATCGCGGCACGCCGGAGCTGCCGGGGCTGGTGTTCGGCCTGGATCGTGGCGGCTCCTGCAGCGGCTTCGCCTATCGGCTGCCGGAAGAGCAACTGGACGCCTCGCTGTACGCCCTGTGGCAGCGTGAAATGCCTTATCCCTCCTATCGCCCGCACTGGCTCAACTGCCGCCTTGAGGATGGCAGCCAGGTTCAGGCCCTGGGCTTTGTGCTGGAGCGACACCTGCCCAGCTATGCCGGCAATCTGCCGGACGATGTCCTGAACCAGGTGTTCGAAAGCGCTTGCGGGCGGTATGGCACCACCCGCGATTATGTCGAACAGACGGTCCAGGCCCTGCGCAGCCACGCCATGCCGGATCGCAACCTGGAGGCGCGGCTCAAGCGCTGCAAGGGGGCGGTCGCCCATTGAGGCCCTGTAGCCGGTCTTAGCGCACCTGCACCACGACCTTGCCCACCGCTTTGCGCTGGCCGAGATCATCGATGGCTCGCGCAGCCTCTGTCAGCGGATAGACCTGGGAGACCAGCGGCTTGAGCTTGCCCTCGGCGAACCAGCCGAACAGTTGCTGGAAGTTCGCCGCATTGTCCTGGGGCTGGCGCTGGGCGAAGGAGCCCCAGAACACACCCACCACCGCTGCACCCTTGAGCAGGGCCAGGTTCACCGGTAGCTCGGGGATGCGCCCGCTGGCGAACCCCACCACCAGCAGCCGGCCGTTCCAAGCGATGGAGCGGATGGCCTGGTCGAACAGGTCGCCGCCCACCGGGTCGTAGATCACGTCTGCGCCATTGCCGCCGGTCAGGCGCTTGATCTCGTCCTTCAGGCTGCTTTCGCTGTAGTTGATCAGTTCATCGGCACCAGCGGCCTTGGCCACGGCGAGCTTTTCCGCGCTGCTGGCAGCGGCAATCACCCGGGCGCCCATGGCCTTGCCGATTTCCACGGCGGCCAGCCCGACCCCGCCCGAGGCTCCAAGCACCAGCAAGGTTTCACCGGGCTGCAGGTTGCCGCGCTGCTTGAGGGCGTGCATCGAGGTGCCGTAGGTCATGCTGAAGGCGGCGGCTGTATTGAAGTCCATGGCGGCGGGAATCGGCAGCACGTTGTAACCGGGGACGGCCACCTGCTCGGCGAAGCTGCCCCAGCCGGTCAGGGCCATGACCCGGTCACCGGCCTTGAGGTGGCCGACCTTCTCGCCCACTGCGCTGACCACGCCGGCCGCTTCGCCCCCCGGGGAGAAGGGGAATGGCGGCTTGAACTGGTACTTGCCCTCGATGATCAGGGTGTCCGGGAAGTTGACGCCTGCGGCATGCACTTCCAGCAGGATCTCGTTCTTCTTCGGCACGGGGCTTGCGACCTCTTCCAGCACCAGCGTTTCGGCAGGGCCGAAGGCTTTGCACAGCACGGCTTTCATCAGGGCTATTCCTTTGGGAGTGGTGGCCGATAAGTGTAGGAGTGTGAATCAGGCGGTCAACGAGCATGCCCGGTCCTGATGACCAGCCATAAGCTTGTGCTTGGGCTCAGGCGGGCGGGCCTTTATGCTAGGCCGCAAACCGGATTAAGGAGCGAATTGTGAAAGCGTGGATCATGTTGCTGCTGGCCCTCTCCCTGCCCATGGCAGCGATGGCCGAAGAGGCCAAAGAAGGTGAAGCACCGAAAGTCAGCTACATCAGCCTGAACCCACCCTTCGTGGGCAACTACGGCCTGGACGGCGGCCCTAAACTCAAGGTCTACAAGGCCGACGTGGCCCTGCGGGTAACCGGCGACGCCTCGGCCCAGGCGGTCAAGGCCAACGAGCCGCTGATACGCAACCAGTTGGTGGCGCTGTTCGCCCAGCAGACCAGCGACACCATGAATAACGTCGAAGCCAAGGAAAAGCTGCGCCAGGAAGCCCTCAAGCAGGTGCAGCAAGTCATGAACGACGAAACCGGCAAGCCGGTGGTGGAAGACCTGCTGTTCAACAACCTGATCATTCAGTAAGCCTGCCCCCGCTACAGGCGTAGGAGCTGGCTTGCCAGCGAAGGCGTCCCTGCGGCCCTTCGCCGGCAAACCGGCTCCTACGTGGTGTGGGTCATGAAGCCAGGCTCTTGCGAAAGCGCGCCAGGGCGATGGCGAAGAACACCAGGCCGATGGTCGCCAGGGCCAGCAGGTCGGGCCAGACCACACTGACTCCCGCATCGCGGAACAGGATCGCCGCGCTGAGGCTGACGAAGTGCGTCGACGGCGAACCCTGCATCACCCACTGCAGCCACTGCGGCATGCTGTCCAGCGGCGTACTGCCGCCGGACAGCAGCAGCATCGGGATGATCACCGGAATCGCCAGCAGGCCGAACTGTGGGGTCGAGCGGGCCAGGGTGGCGAGGAAGATCCCCAGGGCGGTACTGGCGAACAGATAGAGCGCAGTAACCATCAGGAACAGCGCCATGGACCCCGCCAGCGGCACCCCCAGCACACCCTTGACTATCACCTCCAGCGATACCCAGGTGCACAGCACCACCACCAGCATGTTGCTCCAGACCTTGGCCAGCATGATCTCCAGCGCTGTCAGCGGCAGCACCAGCAGGTGATCGAGAGTGCCGTGCTCGCGTTCGCGCAGCAGCGCGGTGCCGGTGAGCACGATGGCCAGGATGGTGATGTTGTTGACGATCTGGATCACCGCCAGGAACCAGCCGCCCTCCAGGTTGGTATTGAACAGGGCGCGGGTGGTCAGCAGTGCCGGGGCCTTGCTGGCGGCGTCCGCCTGGTTGGCGTAGGTGAGCAGCTCGCGCTGGAAGATCCGGCCGATGTAGCCGGCGCCCATGAAGGCCTGGCTCATGGCGGTGGCATCGACGTTGACCTGTACCGCAGGCTGGCGCCCGGCCAGCAAGTCGCTCTGGAAGTTGGCCGGGACATTGATCACAAAGGTGTACTGGCCGCTGTCCATCACCGAGTCCAGTTGGTCATAGGGCAGCGGCACCGGAGCCTGGAACTCGGGGGGTTGCAGTGCTTCGGCCAGTTGCCGGGAGAGGGCGCTGTGATCTTCGTCCACCAGGGCCACGCTGGCGTTGTGCACGCCGATCACCGAGCCGGCGGCGGGCAGGTAGATGGCCACGGTGAAGGCATACATCAAGAACAGCAGCAGCACGCTGTCGTGGCGCAGGCTGGTGAGCTCCTTCAAGCCCAGGCGCAGGATATGGGCGAGACGATTCATCAGACCTCCTGCTTTTTCAGCATGACCAGGCTGAGCCCGGTGAAACCAAGGAAAAAGCCCACCAGGGCCAGGCACTGGGGCCAGAGTTCGCGCAGGTCCAGGGCCTTGGTGAAGGTGCCGACGGCGATGTCGAGGAAGTAACCGGCGGGAAACAGCTGGCCCATGACCGCCGCCGAGCCTTCCAGGGACGAGCGCGGCACGATCAGCCCGGAAAACTGGATGGTGGGCAGGCTAGTGATGATCATGGTGCCCAGAATCGCTGCGATCTGAGTGCGGGTGAACGCCGAGATCAGCAGCCCCATGCTGGTGGTGGCCAGCACATAGAGCACGCCGCCCAGGGCCAGGGTCAGGCCGCTGCCCTTGAAGGGCACGCCGAACAGCCAGCGGTTCATGGCCACCAGCAGGGCCAGGTTGATCAGGCTGACGGCCAGGTAGGGCGCCTGTTTGCCAAGGAGGAACTCCAGGCGGGTCAGGGGCGTGGCGTAGAAGTTGGTGATCGAGCCCAGCTCCTTTTCGCGGACGATGCCCAGGGCCGTGAGCATCGCCGGAATGAACGCCAGGATCAGCGCCATGACCCCGGGGCCGATGGCATTCACGCTGACCACGTCCTGGTTGTAGCGAAAGCGCGTTTCCAGCATGGCCGCCGGCCTGGTGCTGAGGGCCGGGCTGCTTTGTTCCGCCAGCAGCTCGAGGTTGGCCTGGTGCACGGCCTCGACATAGTTGCGGCTGGTTTCCGCACGAAACGGCATGCCGCCATCCAGCCAGGCCGCCACTGCGGGCTGGCGTCCGGCATAGAGGTCACGGCCAAAGCCGGGAGGAATCTCCAGGGCCAGCTTGATCTCCGAGCGTTGCAGGCGCCGATGCAGTTCGGCGGAGCTGCGGATGGTCGGTTTCTCCTCGAAGTAGCGTGAGCTGCGGAAGGCTTCCAGGTAGGTACGGCTCTGTGGTGTCTGATCCTGGTCGTAGACGGCGAAGGCCAGTTTCTCCACGTCCAGGGAAATGCCATAGCCGAAGATCACCATCATGAAGATCGCCCCCAGCAGGGCGAAGCCCAGGCGCACTTTGTCCCGCAGCAGTTCCTTGCCCTCGCGGCTGGCCACCGCCAGCAGGCGCGCCAGGCTCAGGCCCGAACGCGGGGCGGCTAGGGTGCCGGCAGCGGTGGGAGTAGCCGCCTCCGGTGATGGCGCAGGTGTGTCCGGCGTGCCCTGGGCCTCTTCCAGGCAGCGGACGAAGGCGGCCTCCAGGGTGTCGCCGGCAAACTGTTGCTGCAGCGCCGCCGGGGTGTCGCAGGCCAGTACCTTGCCGGCGTGCATCAGCGAAATGCGGTCGCAGCGCTGGGCCTCGTTCATGAAGTGGGTGGACAGGAAGATGGTCACTCCCTGTTCCCGGGACAGCTCGATCAGCAGGCGCCAGAAGTCGTCTCGGGCCGCCGGGTCGACCCCGGAAGTGGGCTCGTCGAGGATCAGCACTTCCGGGCGGTGTAGCACTGCCACTGCCAGCGACAGGCGCTGGCGCAGGCCCAGAGGCAAGGCGCCGGACTGTTGCTCGGCAATCGCCCCGAGGTCGAAGCGCTGGATCAGTTCCTCGATGCGCGGGCCGCTTTCGGCTTTCGGCAGGTCGAACAGGCGGGCGTGCAGTTCCAGGTTCTGGCGCACGCTGAGCTCGCCATACAGGGAAAAACTCTGGGACATGAAACCGACCCGCTTGCGGGTGGCCAGGTCCTTGGCGTCCACCGGGTTGCCCAACAGCTTGGCGCTGCCCTCGCTGGCGGGCATCAGCCCGGTGAGGACCTTCATGGTGGTGGTCTTGCCGCAGCCGTTGGAACCGAGGAAACCGAAGATCTCCCCGCGGCCGATGGCGAAGCTGACCTTGTTGACCGCGGTGAAGTCGCCGAAGCGCAGGGTCAGCTCATGGGCCTCGATGGCGATGTCCTGGTTGTCGCCGGAACGCGGCGGAATCACCAGGGGCTGGTTGTCATGACCGCTGTCGCCTTGGAAATGGGTGAAGGCGTCGTCCAGCTTGCCGCTGGCGGTGATCTGCGCCAGCTCCTGGCTCAGGCCCTGGGCGATCAACTTGCCCTGGTCGAGCATCAGGCAGTGCTCGAACTGTTCGGCCTCCTCCATGTAGGCGGTTGCCACCAGCAGGGTCAGTTGCGGGCGTTGCCGGCGTACGTCTTCGACCAACTCCCAGAAACGCCGGCGCGACAGGGGGTCGACCCCGGTGGTGGGTTCGTCGAGGATCAGCAGGTCCGGTTCGTGGATCAGCGCACAGCACAGGCCAAGCTTCTGCTTCATCCCGCCGGACAGCTTGCCCGCCGGGCGTTCGGCGAAGCGCAGCAGGTCGGTGGCCAGCAACAGGCTGTGCATGCGCTGTTCGCATTCATCCTTGGGCAGGCCGAACAGGGTGGCGAAGAAGCGGATGTTCTCGCTGATGGACAGCTCGGGATACAGGTTGCCCCCCAGGCCCTGGGGCATGAAGGCGATGCGCGGATAGAGGCTGCTGCGGTGGCGCCGTTGCGAGATCGGTCCGCCGAGCACGTCGAGCTCGCCCTGCTGAAGTTTCTTGACCCCGGCGATCAGCCCCAGAAGGCTCGACTTGCCGGCGCCGTCCGGGCCGATCAAGCCGCAGCGGGTGCCCGCTGGCAGGTTGAAGCTGATGTCGCTCAGGGCCTGCTGTGAACCGTAGCGATGGCTGATGCCGTTCGCTTGCAGCGCCAGGGCGCTCATTGCAGGTTGGCCGGCCAGTCCACGGGAGCGGTGCGCACATAACCGGCGCCGGGCATGCCCGGTTTGGCCTGGGGCACGGCGGCGGGTTGAGTCAGGCGCACCTTGACCCGGAACACCAGCTTCTGGCGCTCGTCCCGGGTTTCCACCTCTTTGGGGGTGAATTGGGACTTGGCCGCGACGAAGCTGATCTTCGCCGGCAGGGGCTGGTTGGGCAGGGCGTCGAGGAGGATCCGCGACTCGTCGCCAACGGTCAGGCGGCCGGTGACCGAAGCCGGCAGGTAGAGGTTCATGTACTGGTCATTGGGGTCGATCAGCAGCAGCACACGGCCGCCGGCGCCCAGCACTTCGCCGGGTTCGGCCAGGCGCAGTTGGATGATGCCGTCGATGGGTGCCCGCAGGCTGCTGTCGTCGATTTCGCTGGTGAGCTGGGCAACCTGGGCCTGGGCGGCGCCGATGGCGGCCTTCACCGCTGCGACCTGGGCCTGGGCCGCCAGGACTGCGGCGTTGCCGGTGTTCAGGCGGGCTTGCTGTTGGTCGATGATCTGCTGGCTGGCGAAGCCGCGCTTGAACAGCTCCTGAGAGCGCTTGAGTTCCTGATTGGCCAGCAGCAGTTCGCTCTGGCGCAACTGCACATTGGCTTCGGCCGCGGACAGGTTCTCTCGGGCGCGCAGGACTTCGGCCTCGGCCTGATTGCGCTGGGCTTCCAGAGTGCGGGTGTCCATGCGTGCCAGCAACTGGCCTTGAAGCACCTTGTCGCCTTCGTTGACCCGCACTTCCGCCAAGCGCCCGGGGATCTTGCTGGCGATCTGCACTTCAGTGGCTTCGAGCCGGCCGTTGCCCATGCTCAGGCCTTCGGGCAGGCGATCCTGAAGGGATTTCCAGTAGCCGAAAGCACCGGCGGCGAGTAACAGAATCAACAGGGAAACAGCAAAAAGGCGGGAGGAACGGTGGTTCGTCGACATGTGTTCTGCGTCCTGCGGCAATAGCGTCCAAGTCTGACGGCTCAAGGCTTTCTACGGCTTGATGCCCGTCAAATGAAAGGGCCAAGCCTAAACCTATTGTTTGCAGGCTGCATGATGATCGGGGCAAAAAAACGTTCGGGCTGGCGCCGTGGACAGATCCGACTCCCGGCGCCAGGGGGCTGGGTGGTCAGCGCAGGGAGAGTACGGCAGCCCATTGTTCGGCGGTGACCGGCATGACCGACAGGCGGCTGCCTTTGTGCACCAGAGGCATTTCGGCGAGCGCTGCCTGCTGCTTGAGGTAGTCCAGGCGCAGCACCTTGGTGAAGGTTTCCACATGGGCCACGTCGATGGCGCTCCAGGCATTCTTTTCGGCACTGGATTTGGGGTCGAAGTAGACGCTGTCCGGCTCCAGGGCGGTGGGGTCCGGATAGGCGGCCTTGATGATCCGGCCGATGCCGGCGATACCCGGTTCCGGGCAGCTGGAGTGGTAGAAGAAGAACTCGTCGCCTACCACCATGGCGCGCAGGAAGTTGCGCGCCTGGTAATTGCGCACCCCGTCCCAACGGGCTTGGCCGAGTTGCTGCAAACCCTGGATCGAGAGTTCGTCGGGCTCGGATTTCATCAGCCAATAGGCCATCTTTCTTACCCTCCAAAGGGTGATTGGGCAGGTTGTCGGGCAATTTTATGACAAACCGACGGTCGGTTGACGTCAGCATTTGCGTGTCGGTTCACGTTATCGCAGAATGCCGGGATTTTAAGCTTGACGCTGCTGCATGGCCTGTTATGGAAACCATGCCTGGAGCGTGTGTGATTTGCCTGAGGGGGGGCAATCGATGAAACGCCAACCGGATTTACTATGGATTTTGGTTATTTTGTTCGGTTTGGGCGTTGTGACCACCGGTTATGCGCAGAGCTTATGGGCCAGCAAGACCGATGCCCCCATCGAAATCGCACAACAGCAGCCTTTCAAGCGCTGAACCCGCTCGGGTGCCGCTGATCGAACGCGGCACCTATCGAGCGAAGTACCACCCCCGATCCGTCACCGTACCGTGCAAGGGTACATCCCAACTGGCCTGGTCCAGCTTTCCGACTTTCTGACATTCATGGGCCAGCCCCAGCAGCTTCGGCTTGCGCCAGTTCTGGCGCCGCGCAAGGTAGGCCAGGCTGCGGTCATAAAAGCCGCCACCCATCCCCAGGCGTCCACCTTCTTCATCAAAGCCAACCAGGGGCAGCAGCACCAGGTCCAGGGCCCAGACCTTGCGTTGCCGCGCGCAATTGACCCGGGGCTCGAGAATGCGAAAACGATTGGGCCGCAGCGTTTCTCCCGGGAGGACGCGCTGGAAAACCATCTTGGTCCGGGGCCAGGCGCTGAGCACCGGCAGGTAGGTGGCCTTGCCCCGGCGCTGGGCGGCACGCAGCAGCAGGCGCGGGTCTATTTCACCGTCGGTGGGCAGATACAGGGACAGGTGCCGTGCCCGACGAAACACCGGGTCCTGAGCCAGTTGGCGGTACAGGCCAAGGGCTGCCCGGCGTTGCTCGGCAGGGCTCAGGGCGCGACGGGCCTTGCGCAGCATGCGGCGAAGTTGCGGGCGGGAAAGCGGCGCAGGTTCGGTCATGAAAGAGGCTATGAGAAGGTCGGATTTGGCAGAACAGCCTACCCGGAAAAACCAATGCCAGCATGGATAACTGGCATTGGCTGAAAATTCAGGCTCCCCAGGCGAACCGCTGTCGACTTAGCCCTTGAACCCGAAAGTTCAAGGCGGAAGATGCAGCAGGCTTTAAGGCTTTCCGTCTAGCGGACATGCACACCAGCCCAACGTGCAACTTCCAGGGTAGTGCGAATCGGCTCAGGGACATCGCCAACTGGCAAGCACCCCAGGGAGTGGCGGGAGTATACCGCAACCGTTGTCAGGAATCAGCTTTGCTTGTGTCCGAATCGGTGGCCAGAACCAGGTCAACACGCTCCAGCAGATCCCTCACCTGTTCCCGGGTGGTGGCGCTGGCCTGCACATCCGGACGCTCCTGGCGGTGCAGCAGGTCGTGGGTGATGTTCAGGGCGGCCATGACCGCGATGCGATCGGCGCCGATGACTTTGCCGCTGCTGCGGATCTCGCGCATCTTGCCGTCCAGGTAACGGGCGGCGCTCACCAGATTGCTGCGCTCTTCCTGGGGGCAGATGATCGAATACTCTTTGTCGAGGATCTGCACGGTAACGCTATTGCTTGAACTCATGAGTCTTGCTCCAGGGCCTTGAGGCGCGAAATCATCGATTCGACCTTACGCCGGGCGATTTCGTTTTTTTCAATGAGGTGCGCGCGTTCCTCGCGCCAGGTCTTTTCCTGAGCTAATAAGAGTGCGTTTTGACTCTTTAGTTGCTCAACCCGGGTAATAAGCAGTTCGAGTCTGGCCATCAGTGCGTGCAGGTCGGTGTCTTCCATTGTGTCCCACTGAAGTTGGTCTGATGAGTGGCAACTGGCTGGGCAGTGCCTCAATGGCCTGAGCAGTCGTGGCGCATCTGGCGTTGTCCGGTCGGCAATCTGTCTGTCGCCCGAGGCCCTGCGGGCCACTGTAACGGGGCGCAAAGCACAACGCGGCGCTGGCAATGAATGATGACACGCCCTACGATACAAGGCCTTCATTCTAGACATTGCGCCGCTTGGCGCCTAGCTGCCCATGCCCATTCAGAATTCCCCGTACAACGCTTTCGCCACCCTGCTCAGCAGCAGCGGTCATCCTGTTTCTCCTGCCGAGCTGCACGGCCTGTTGCTGGGTCGCAGCTGCGCCGGCGCCGGCTTCGAAGTCGACGGCTGGCTGGTGGACGCCACCGAACTGCTCGAAGGCGAGCCGCAAGACAACGTGCGCAGCGCCCTGATCGGCCTGCAGGAGATGGTCAAGGGCGAGCTCACCAGCGATGACATGACCGTGGTCCTGCTGCTGCCCAGCGACGACGCACCCCTGGCCGAGCGTGCCGCTGCCCTGGGCCAGTGGTGCCAGGGTTTCCTCGCCGGTTTCGGCCTCAACTCCCGCGACAGCAGTGCCCTGAGCGTCGAGGCCACGGAAGTGTTGCAGGACCTGGCAGCCATTGCTCAGGTCCAGGACGCGCTGGAGGAATCCGATGACGGTGAAAGCGACTACATGGAAGTGATGGAGTACCTGCGGGTTGCGCCTCTGCTGCTGTTCACCGAGACCAACAAGACCGTTGCGCCGGCTGCCAAGCCTTCTCTGCACTGACTGACAGGGAACTGCGTCCGCCCATGATTCATATCCCGAAAGCGGAATACAGCCGTCGCCGCAAGGCGCTCATGGCGCAGATGGAGCCCAACAGCATCGCGATCCTGCCGGCAGCGGCCGTGGCCATTCGCAATCGCGATGTGGAGCACGTCTATCGCCAGGACAGCGATTTCCAGTACCTCAGCGGGTTTCCCGAGCCCCAGGCGGTGATCGTGCTGATCCCCGGCCGGGAGCACGGCGAGTACGTGCTGTTCTGTCGCGAGCGCAACCCGGAGCGCGAACTCTGGGACGGATTGCGGGCCGGCCAGGAGGGCGCGATTCGCGACTACGGTGCCGATGACGCATTTCCCATCACCGATATCGACGACATCCTGCCGGGCTTGATCGAAGGCCGCGACCGGGTTTACTCGGCCATGGGCAGCAACCCCGAATTCGATCGTCACCTGATGGACTGGATCAACGTGATCCGCTCTAAAGCGCACCTCGGCGCCCAGCCGCCGAACGAATTCGTTGCCCTGGATCATCTGCTGCACGACATGCGCCTGTATAAATCGGCGGCAGAAGTGAAGGTGATGCGCGAGGCCGCACGGATCTCCGCCCAGGCCCATATCCGCGCAATGCAGGCCAGCCGTCCCGGGTTGCATGAGTTCAGCCTGGAAGCCGAGCTGGATTACGAATTCCGCAAGGGCGGGGCGAAGATGCCGGCCTATGGCTCGATCGTCGCGGCGGGCCGCAACAGCTGCATCCTGCATTACCAGCAGAATGACGCCGTGCTCAAGGACGGTGACCTGGTGCTGATCGACGCCGGTTGCGAGATCGACTGCTATGCCAGCGATATCACCCGCACCTGGCCGGTCAACGGCAAGTTTTCGCCGGAGCAGAAGGCGATCTACGAACTGGTGCTGGCTTCCCAGGAAGCGGCCTTTGCCCAGATCGCCCCGAACAAGCACTGGAACCAGGCTCATGAGGCGACGGTCCAGGTGATCACCGCCGGCCTGGTGCAACTGGGCCTGCTGGAAGGCGATGTGGACCAGCTGATTGCCAGCGAGGCCTACAAGACGTTCTACATGCACCGTGCCGGACACTGGCTGGGCATGGATGTACACGACGTCGGCGAGTACCGGGTCGGCGGCGAGTGGCGGGTGTTGGAGGTCGGCATGGCGCTGACCGTGGAGCCGGGCATCTACATATCCCCGGACAACCAGCAGGTAGCGAAGAAGTGGCGCGGCATCGGCGTGCGCATCGAGGACGACGTGGTAGTGACCAAGCAGGGCTGTGAAATTCTGACAGGTGGCGTGCCCAAGAGCGTGGCCGAGATCGAGGCCTTGATGGCCGCTGCGCGGACCCAGGCGTCATGAGCCGGGTCAATCTGGCCATCATCGGTGGCGGTCTGGTAGGCGCGAGCCTGGCCCTGGCGCTGCAGGCCGGGGCCAAGGCCCGGGGCTGGAAGATCGTGCTGATCGAGCCCTTCGCCCCGGGCGACAGTTTCCAGCCCAGCTACGATGCCCGCTCCTCGGCCCTGTCCTTTGGCGCCCGGCAGATCTACCAGCGCCTGGGGCTGTGGCAGGCGATCTCCCGGCGGGCCGAGCCGATCAAGCAGATTCACGTGTCCGACCGTGGACGGTTCTCCACCGCGCGCCTGTCGGCCATGGAAGAAGGGGTGCCGGCCCTGGGCTATGTGGTGGAAAACGCCTGGCTCGGCCAATGCCTGTGGCAAGGGCTGGACAAGGACGTGATCAGCTGGCGCTGCCCGGCCGAAGTCACCCGTCTGGAGCCCCTGGCAGGCGGCTATCGCCTGACCCTGAACGACGAAACCACCCTGGAATGCGATCTCGCCGTGCTGGCCGACGGCGGCCGCTCCGGCCTGCGCGAACAACTGGGCATCGGGGTCAAGAACCGCCCCTATAACCAGAGTGCGCTGATTGCCAACATCACCCCCAGCGAAGCCCACAACGGCATGGCCTTCGAGCGCTTCACCGACGATGGCCCAATGGCCTTGCTGCCGCTGCCGGATAATCGCTGTGCACTGATCTGGACCCGCCAGGGCATGGATGCACAGCGTCTGGCCGACCTGGACGAGCGCAGCTTCCTCAGTGAATTGCAGGGCGTGTTCGGCTACCGCCTGGGAACCCTGAAACAAGTCGGCGCCCGCCACCTCTACCCGCTGTCCCTGGTGGAAGCCGAGGAACAGGTGCGCCCCCACTTGGTGGTGCTGGGCAATGCGGCCCACAGCCTGCATCCGATCGCCGGCCAGGGCTTCAACCTGTCGCTGCGCGATGCCCAGGCCCTGGCGGACGCCTTGTTGGCCAGCGAAGCGCTGCCGGGGGATTTTGCCGTGCTGCAGGCCTACCGCGAACGTCAGCGCCTGGACCAGAACCTGACCGTGGGCTTCTCCGATCAGGTCACCCGGCTGTTCGGCAGCAAACTGCCGCTGCTGTCCGTGGGGCGCAACCTGGGCCTGCTCGGCCTGGACCTGCTGCCACCGGCCAAACGCTGGTTCGCTCGCCAGGCCATGGGCCTGGGCACTCGCCCGGATGCGTGACTGGCTGACCCGGCGGTTCGGCAAGGCCCGCCTGTTGCGCTGGGTGTTGAACCTGTACCCGCCCTACCTCGGGGCTGGCGTGCGGGTTCGGCACATCAGTGCGGATTTCCGTGACGTCCAGGTCTGCATGGGCCTGGGCTGGTACAACCGCAACTATGTCGGCACCCAGTTCGGCGGCAGCCTGTATTCCATGGTGGACCCGTTCTTCATGCTGATGCTGATGGAGAACCTGGGTCCCGGCTACATCGTCTGGGACAAGGCCGCGACCATCGATTTCATCGCCCCGGGCAGAGGGCCGGTGTTTGCCCGGCTCAGCATCGACCAGGCGCTGCTCGACGATGTTCGCCAGCAGACCGCAACGGGCGAGAAGTACCTGCCGCAGTGGCAGGTAGAGATTCATGACGGCTCCGGCACCCTGGTGGCGCGGGTCGATAAAACCCTTTATGTGCGGCTCAAGCCGCCAGTGAGACAGGCCTAAAGCATGGAAATGCGCGCAGATGTGCTGATTGTCGGAGCCGGAATGGTCGGCAGTGCCTTGGCGTTGGCGTTGCAGGGCAGCGGCCTGGAAGTGCTGCTGCTCGATGGCGGTTCCTTGAGTGTCAAACCCTTTGATGACCAGGCGCCGTTCGAGCCTCGGGTCAGTGCCTTGTCGGCGGCCAGCCAGCGCATCCTGGAGCGCCTGGGCGCCTGGGACGGCATTGCCCGGCGCCGTAGCAGCCCCTACTGCGACATGCAGGTCTGGGACGGCAGCGGCACCGGGCAGATCCACTTCTCGGCGTCCAGCGTGCATGCCGAGGTGCTGGGCCATATCGTCGAGAACCGGGTGGTGCAGGACGCCTTGCTCGAACGCCTGCATGAATGCGATATCGGCCTGCTGGCCAATGCCCGTCTGGAGCAGATGCGCCGCTCCGGCGACGACTGGCTGCTGACCCTGGCGGATGGCCGGCAACTGCGTGCGCCGCTGGTGATCGCTGCCGATGGCGCCAACTCGGCCGTGCGCCGGCTCACCGGTTGTACCACTCGCGAGTGGGATTACCTGCATCACGCCATCGTCACCAGCGTGCGCAGCAGCCAGCCTCATCAATTGACCGCCTGGCAGCGCTTCACCGATACCGGCCCGCTGGCCTTCCTGCCCCTGGTGCGGGACGGGCAGCATGATTGGTGTTCGATTGTCTGGTCGACCACCCCGAGTGAGGCCGAGCGCCTGATGGCGCTGGACGACGAGAGTTTCTGCGCTGAACTGGAGCGCGCCTTCGAAGGCCGCCTGGGTTCGGTGATCAGCGCCGACCCGCGGCTCTGCGTGCCATTGCGCCAACGCCATGCCAAGCGCTACGTGGCCGAAGGCCTGGCGCTGATCGGCGACGCCGCCCACACCATCCACCCGTTGGCGGGGCAGGGGGTCAACCTGGGCTTCCTCGATGCCGCCGTGCTGGCCGAAGTGCTGCTGCAAGCGGCCAGCCGCGGTGAGCGCCTGGCCGAGGTCAAGGTGCTGAGCCGCTTCGAGCGCCGGCGCATGCCCCACAATCTGGCGCTGATGGCGGCCATGGAGGGCTTCGAGCGGCTGTTCCAGGCCGACCCGTTGCCCATGCGCTGGCTGCGCAACACCGGCCTCAAGGTGATCGACCAGATGCCCGAGGCCAAGGCCCTGTTCGTGCGCCAGGCCCTGGGCCTGAGCGGCGACTTGCCGGAACTGGCCAGAGCCTAGGCGCCGGCTTGCTGGCCAAGCGTCGCGAGGACGAGCCTACGCAACATCTGGTAACTCCTCAGCGCCGGGTTCGGTTGAGATGGCAAATGGGAGTCCTTATCATTTCGCCTCACTTTGAAATCGAGAGACCGCTCCCATGTTGGCACCGAAGCGTCTACTGACCGCCCTGGCCCTCACACTCATCGGTGGCACCGCCTACGCCGCCGATGAAGTCGTGGTCTACTCCTCGCGTATCGATGAGCTGATCAAGCCGGTGTTCGATGCCTACACCCAGAAGACCGGGGTGAAGATCAAGTTCATCACCGACAAGGAAGCGCCGCTGATGCAGCGGATCAAGGCCGAGGGCGAGAACGCCACCGCCGACCTGCTGCTCACCGTGGATGCCGGCAACCTCTGGCAGGCCGAGCAGATGGGCATCCTGCAGCCGTTCACCTCCAAGGTCATCGACAGCAACATTCCCCTGCAATACCGCTCCTCCAACCACGCCTGGACCGGCCTGAGCCTGCGGGCGCGGACCCTGGCCTACTCCACCGACCGGGTCAAACCTTCAGAACTGACCACCTATGAAGCCCTGGCGGACAAGCAGTGGGAAGGCCGCCTGTGCCTGCGCACGGCGAAGAAGGTCTACAACCAGTCGCTGACTGCCACGCTGATCGAGACCCACGGTGCCGAGAAGACCGAAGAGATCATCAAGGGCTGGGTCAACAACCTGTCTACCGATGTGTTCTCCGACGACATCGCGGTGCTCGAGGCGATCAACGCCGGGCAATGCGACGTCGGCATCGTCAACACCTACTACTACGGCCGCCTGCACAAGCAGAAACCGAACCTGGCGGTGAAGCTGTTCTGGCCGAACCAGGGCGATCGCGGGGTGCACGTCAACCTGTCGGGCATCGGCCTGACCAAACACGCACCGCACCCGGAAGCGGCCAAGGCCCTGGTGGAATGGATGACCACGCCTGAGGCGCAGAAGATCTTTGCCGACGTCAACCAGGAGTTCCCGGCCAACCCGGCGGTAGCGCCTTCTGCGGAAGTGGCCAGCTGGGGCAAGTTCGTAGCCGACACCCTGCCGGTTGAAATCGCCGGCAAGCGCCAGGCCGAAGCCATTCGCCTGATGGACCGCGCTGGCTGGAACTGAGCCTGCCGTTATACTGCGCCCCGCTTTTGCGGGGCGTTTTCTTTAGCGGCTGGGCTTTTGTGGCGAGGGAGCTGGCTCCCGTTCCACCGCGCAGCGGTGGCCAGCCCTGAATACGTGATTCAACTGGCGTAACCTGGTTGCAGCCGTTGGGGCGGCCATGGCGCCCAGCGGGTGCCGCTCCCTGGCCCCACGCGTTTTGCGCAAGTATTTTTGTCTGTTCCACCTGCCCGAGAGTTTTTTGTGGCCCATCCCGCTCAACGTCGCTGGTATCCCCTGGTCTTTGCCGTAGCGGCCCTGGTCCTTTTGCCGCTGAGCGTGCTGCTGTTGTCCTGGCAGGCCGTCGACCAACAGATCTGGTCCCACCTGTGGGACACGCAAATGCCGCGGCTGTTGGGCAATACCCTGACCCTGGTGCTCGGGGTGGGCGTTGGCGTCACGCTGCTGGGCGTGAGCCTGGCCTGGCTCACCAGTCTCTGCGAGTTTCCCGGACGGCGCTGGCTGGACTGGGCCTTGATGCTGCCCTTTGCGATCCCGGCCTATGTGCTGGCTTTCGTCTTTGTCGGCCTGCTGGATTTTTCCGGGCCGGTGCAAAGCCTGCTGCGGGAATGGTTCGGCAGCGGCCTGCGACTGCCGCGGGTACGTTCCACCGGTGGGGTGATCCTGGTGCTGGTGCTGGTGTTCTATCCCTATGTCTACCTGCTGGCGCGCAACGCCTTCCTGGCCCAGGGCAAGGGGTTGATGGAAGCCGCACGGGTCCTCGGGCAATCGCCCTGGCAGGCATTCTGGCGGGTGGCGCTGCCCATGGCGCGGCCGGCCATCGGCGCCGGGGTGGCCCTGGCGCTGATGGAAACCCTGGCGGATTTCGGTGCGGTGTCGGTGTTCAACTTCGATACCTTCACCACCGCTATCTACAAGACCTGGTACGGCTTCTTCAGCCTTTCCAGCGCCGCCCAGCTGGCCAGCCTGCTGCTGCTGGCGGTGATGCTGGTGCTGTACGGCGAGCGCCGCGCCCGTGGCGCCAGCCGTACCGGTAACGAACGGCCCCGGGGCAAGGCGCTGTACCACTTGCGCGGGCTCAAGGCGTTGGCGGCCACGGGCTGGTGCCTGCTGGTATTCGCCTGTGCCTTCGTGATTCCGCTGCTGCAGTTGCTGGCGTGGTTCTGGCAGCGCGGGCGCTTCGACCTGGATGAGCGGTATGCCGGCTTGATCATCCACACCTTGTACCTGGGCGGCATGGCGGCGCTGATCACTGTCAGTGTGGCTCTGCTCCTGGCCTTTGCCCGACGCCTGGCGCCGACCCGGGGCATCCGCGCCGGGGTCAGCCTGGCCAACCTGGGCTACGCCTTGCCCGGCTCGGTACTGGCGGTATCGATCATGCTGGCCTTCAGTTACCTGGATCGCGAGCTGGTGATCCCGCTGTCCGGCTGGTTGGGCGGGGCCGGCAAGCCGCTGCTGCTGGGCAGCCTGTCCGCCTTGCTGCTGGCCTATCTGGTGCGTTTTATCGCCGTGGCCTACGGGCCGCTGGAAAACAGCCTGGAGCGGATCCGCCCGTCGCTCCCCGAAGCGGCGCGCAGCCTGGGGGTCGCTGGCCCGCGACTGTTTTTCAAAGTGTATCTGCCGTTGTTGCTGCCCGGGACCTTGAGTGCCGCCTTGCTGGTGTTCGTCGATGTGCTCAAGGAAATGCCCGCCACCTTGCTGATGCGCCCGTTTGGCTGGGACACGCTGGCGGTGCGGATCTTCGAGATGACCAGTGAAGGGGAGTGGGCCCGGGCCTCGCTGCCGGCACTGACCCTGGTGCTGGTGGGCCTGCTGCCGGTGATTGGCCTGATCCGCCGCTCGGCCCATCGAATCGGTTAGGTGCCAGCCTTGCACCTTGCAGCTACAATGCGCGGCATTCGGTGCGGCCTGTTGTTTGGCCGGGACGCTGAAATCGGCTGAAAGCCATCTATTTCAAGGCTTTCACACCAACAGCGCCAGTCCGCACCCTCGCCACGCCCGGAAGGAGAAACCCATGGGACAGCGTACGCCTCTGTATGACCTGCATCTCGCCCTCGGCGCGAAAATGGTCGATTTTGGCGGTTGGGATATGCCCTTGCATTACGGCTCGCAGGTCGAGGAGCACCATCAGGTGCGACGTGATTGCGGTGTGTTCGATGTATCCCACATGACCGTGATCGATGTCAGCGGTACCCAGGCCAAGGCCTGGCTCCAGCGGTTGCTGGCCAATGATGTCGAACGCCTGCACAACCCCGGCCAGGCTCTGTACAGCACCATGCTCAATGAACGGGGCGGCATCGTTGACGACATGATCGTCTATCGCCTCGAAGACGCTTATCGCCTGGCGCTCAATGCCGCCACCCGTGATCAGGACCTGGCCTGGATGCAGGCGCAGCTGGGGGATTTCCAGGTGCAGCTGCACGAGCGCCCGGAGCTGGCGATGCTGGCGATCCAGGGCCCTCAGGCGCGGCACAAGATTGCCGAGCTGGTGACCCAGTCCCGCGGCACCCTGATCCAGCAGCTCAAGCCATTCGAAGCCGGCTTTGACGGCGACTGGTTCATTGCCCGGACCGGCTACACCGGCGAGGACGGTCTGGAGATCGTCCTCCCTGCCGACCAGGCCCCGGCCTTCTTCAACGACCTGGTGGGGGCGGGGATCTCGCCCATCGGCCTGGGCGCCCGGGACACCCTGCGCCTGGAGGCCGGCATGAACCTCTATGGCCAGGACATCCATCAGGATGTCTCGCCCCTGGCGGCGAACATGGCCTGGAGCATTGCCTGGGAACCGGCGTCACGTCAGTTCATCGGTCGCAGTGCCCTGGAAGCCGAACGGGCGGCCGGGGTGAAGCAGAAACTGGTGGGCCTGGTGCTCGAAGAACGCGGGGTTTTACGCGCGCATCAGGTGGTTCGCATCGCCGATGTTGGCGAAGGTGAGATCACCAGTGGTAGTTTCTCCCCTACGCTGAGTAAATCGATCGCACTGGCGCGGGTGCCGATGGCCACCGCCGACCGTGCCGAAGTGGAAATCCGCGGCAAGTGGTACCCGGTCCGGGTGGTCAAACCCACCTTCGTGCGCCACGGCAAAACCCTGATCTAACTATTTCCAGCAGGCATTGCGCTGCTGACACTTCTTCTTGAGGACACAGAACATGAGCGATATCCCTGCCCACCTGCGTTTTGCCGACAGTCACGAATGGGCCCGCCTGGAAGCCGACGGCAGCGTGACCGTAGGTATTAGCGACCACGCTCAGGAAGCCCTGGGCGATGTGGTTTTCGTCGAGCTGACTGAAGTCGGCAACGTGTTTGGCGCAGGGGACCAGGCCGGTGTGGTGGAGTCGGTGAAAGCCGCTTCCGACATCTATGCGCCGGTGGCCGGTGAAGTGATTGCGGTCAACGAAGAGCTGAGCGCCAGCCCCGAGCTGCTCAACAGCGACCCGTACGGTGCCTGGATCTTCAAGCTCAAGCCAAGCAACCCGGGCGATCTGGACAAGCTGCTGGACGCCGCCGGCTACAAGGCCGCCATCGGCGAGTAAGCCGTTCTCGCCGGCGCGTCCGCCCCGTTTGCGCAGGGCGGGCTTGCTGGCGAAGGCTCTTAAGCCTGCAACACCTCTTTCACCGCCGCCACCGCGCGTTCCACGTCGGCCTTGCTCATGGCGGTGAACATCGGCAACGAGACGATCAGCCGACCGACCCGTTCCGCTACCGGGAACATCCCCTCCTTGAAGCCGCGCTCGCGGTACAGGCTCAGCAAATGAATCGGCGGGTAGTGATAGCCGATGCCAATCCCGCGTTCCTGCATCTGCTCCATGAAGGTGGCGCGGGCCGGCTTGCCATCCTTGCGCTCTGGCAGTATCAGCTGGAACAGGTGCCAGTTGCTGTTGGTGAAGTCCGCCGGCGGTAGCTGGGCGCCATAGCGGGCCTCGAAATCGCTGCCAAAACATTCGAAGTAGTGCCGGGCCAGCTCACGGCGATGGGCGGTGATCGCCTCGATATGGGCGAACT
Organism: Pseudomonas sp. NFPP12; assembly: GCF_900103205.1. Classification (NCBI taxonomy): domain Bacteria; kingdom Pseudomonadati; phylum Pseudomonadota; class Gammaproteobacteria; order Pseudomonadales; family Pseudomonadaceae; genus Pseudomonas; species Pseudomonas sp. NFPP12. Next base: position 382,999 of record NZ_FMWW01000005.1, on the reverse strand, counting down.
GCCCCAGGCCGATGGCGGCCGCCACGTCGGTCATGTTGAACTTGCCGCCAAGCACATCCACATCCAGGCCGTCGAAGCCGTTGCGGGTCACGCCTTGCAGGCGATACTTCTCGGCCAGGCGCACCTCTTCTGGCGTGTTGAGCACCAGGCAGCCGCCCTCGGACGAAGTGACGTTCTTGTTGGCCTGGAAGCTGAAGGACACGAAGTCGCCACCGGCACCGATGCGCTGGCCGTTCCAGCTGGAGCCCAGGGCCTGGGCGGCATCTTCCACTACCCGCAGGCCGTGCTTGTTGGCCAGGGCGTAGAGGCGGCTCATGTCCACCGGCAGCCCGGCCAGGTACACCGGGATAATGGCCTTGGTGCGCGGGGTGATGGCGGCTTCGACCTGGGCCAGGTCGATATTGCGGGTGACCGGGTCGATATCGGCGAACACCGGCGTGGCCCCGACTTCGAGGATGACGTTGGCGGTGGCCACCCAGGAAATCGGCGTGGTGATGACTTCATCACCGGCACCGATGCCGGCAATGCGCAAGGCGATCTCCATGGTGCAGGTGCCGGAGTTGAAGGTGCGTACCGTGCGCCCGCCGAAAAACTCCGAGAGCTGGGCTTCGAAGGCCTGGACCTTGGGGCCGCTGGTGATCCAGCCTGAACGCAGGACTTCGCCGACAGCGGCGATGGTGGGTTCATCGATGGTGGGTTTGGAGAACGGCAGGAAAGGCAGTTGGCTCATGACGATGGGACACCCGATAAGCGGACGATAGGGGCACAGGTTGCGATGCGCCGGGGCTGGCGCGTTGACGTCGAGCATGATGGTACCGATTGCCCCGGGACGCCAGAGCATCGACGCGGGAAATCGACTGCTATGCTGCTTGGCACCCTGTTGCAGCGACGCTGAGCGCCGTTTATCGGAGAGAGCCGGTCATGTCCCAGTTGCTATCTTTGAGCCAGTTACGCGAGCCCAACGCTTTTCTCAACCGGCACCTGGGGCCCGACGCCGAGGAGCAGCAAGCGATGCTCGCCAGCCTCGGGCTGGGCAGCCGGGCCGAACTGATCGAGCAGACGGTGCCGCCGGGAATCCGCTTCAACCGTGCACTGGACCTGCCGCCGGCCCTGGACGAAGCGGCCGCCCTGGCCAGGCTCAAGGGTTATGCCGGGCAGAACCAGGTCTGGACCAGCCTGATCGGCATGGGTTACCACGCCACCCTGACGCCGACGGTGATCCTGCGCAACGTGCTGGAGAACCCCGGCTGGTACACCGCCTATACCCCCTACCAGCCGGAAATCGCCCAGGGCCGGCTCGAAGCCTTGTTGAATTTCCAGCAGATGACCATCGACCTCACCGGCCTGGACCTGGCCAACGCCTCGTTGCTGGACGAAGCCACCGCTGCCGCCGAAGCCATGGCCCTGGCCAAGCGCGTGAGCAAGTCTTCGAGCAACCTGTTCTTTGTCGATGAACACTGCCACCCGCAAACCATTTCCGTGGTCCGCACCCGGGCCGAAGGCTTCGGTTTCGAGCTGGTGGTCGGCGGGGTCGACGAATTGTCCGGGCACCAGGTGTTCGGCGCGTTGCTGCAGTACCCGGACACCCATGGCGAGATCCGCGACCTGCGGCCGCTGATCGACCAGTTGCACGCCCAGCAGGCCCTGGCCTGTGTCGCGGCCGACCTGCTCAGCCTGTTGTTGCTGACCCCGCCGGGCGAACTGGGGGCCGACGTGGTGCTCGGTTCGTCCCAGCGCTTCGGCGTGCCCATGGGCTACGGCGGCCCCCATGCGGCGTTTTTCGCCTGCCGCGACGAGTACAAGCGCGCGATGCCCGGGCGCATCATCGGCGTGTCCAAGGATGCCCGCGGCCAGGTGGCCCTGCGCATGGCCTTGCAGACTCGCGAGCAGCATATCCGTCGCGAGAAGGCCAACTCGAACATCTGTACCGCTCAGGTGCTGCTGGCCAATATTGCTGGTTTCTACGCCGTCTATCACGGCCCGGCCGGGCTCAAGCGCATTGCCCAGCGGGTACACCGGCTGACCTGCATCCTCGCGGTCGGCCTGGAGCGCCACGGCATTGCCAGGGTCAATCGGCACTTCTTCGACACCCTGACCCTGGAGGTCGGCGGCAGCCAGACGGCGATCATCGAAACTGCCAGGGCGCAGCAGATCAACCTGCGGATTCTCGGTCGTGGCCGGCTGGGGCTGAGCCTGGATGAAACCTGTGATGAAAGCACCGTGGCCCGTTTGTTCGACGTGTTCCTGGGTGCCGACCACGGGCTGGATGTCAGCAGCCTGGACGCCGAGGCGCTGGAGTCGGGGATTCCCGACCCGCTGCTGCGACGCACGCGCTACCTGACCCACCCGGTGTTCAGTGCCCATCACAGCGAAACCGAAATGTTGCGCTACCTCAAGCAGCTGGAGAACAAGGACCTGGCGCTCAACCAGTCGATGATTCCCCTGGGCTCCTGCACCATGAAGCTCAATGCCAGCAGCGAGATGATCCCCATCACCTGGCCGGAATTCGCCAATCTGCATCCCTTCGCACCCCGGGAGCAGGCTGCCGGCTATGGCCTGCTGATCGCAGAGCTGGAGCGTTGGCTGTGCGCCATCACCGGTTTCGACGCCATCTGCATGCAGCCCAACTCCGGGGCCCAGGGCGAGTACGCCGGGCTGCTGGCGATTCGTCGCTACCACGAGAGCCGCCGGCAAGGCGGCCGGCATGTCTGCCTGATCCCGGCGTCGGCCCACGGCACCAATCCGGCCTCGGCGCAGATGGCCGGGATGCAGGTGGTGATCGTCGAGTGCGACGAGGCCGGCAACGTCGACCTGGAAGATTTGAAGGCCAAGGCCCAGGCGGCCGGCGAGCGCCTGTCGTGCCTGATGGCTACCTACCCTTCGACCCATGGCGTGTACGAAGAGGGCATCAGCCAGATCTGCGAAGTTATCCACAGCCACGGCGGCCAGGTGTACATGGACGGTGCCAACCTCAACGCCCAGGTAGGCCTGGCCCGGCCGGCGGACATTGGCGCCGATGTCTCGCACATGAACCTGCACAAGACCTTCTGCATTCCCCATGGCGGCGGTGGCCCGGGCATGGGGCCGATTGGCGTGCGCGCGCACCTGGCGCCGTTTGTCGCCAACCACCCGGTGGTGCCCATCGACGGGCCGTTACCGGGGAACGGCGCCGTCAGCGCAGCGCCCTGGGGCAGTGCGAGCATCCTGCCCATCAGCTGGATGTACATCGCCCTGATGGGGCCGCAGCTGGCGGATGCCAGCGAGGTGGCGATCCTTGCGGCCAACTATCTGGCCGAGCAATTGAGCGGTGCCTTCCCGGTGCTCTACAGCGGCCGCAACGGCCGGGTGGCCCACGAATGCATCCTCGATCTGCGCCCGCTCAAGGCCCAGACCGGGATCAGCGAGGAAGACGTGGCCAAGCGCTTGATGGACTACGGCTTCCATGCCCCGACCATGTCCTTCCCGGTGCCGGGCACCCTGATGGTGGAACCCACGGAAAGCGAATCCAAGGCCGAACTCGACCGTTTTATCGAAGCCATGCTGAGCATCCGCGCCGAGATCGCCCAGGTGCAGGAGGGCAACTGGCCGGCCGAGGACAACCCGCTCAAGGGCGCTCCCCATACCCTGGCGGATATCACCGGAGTCTGGGAGCGCTCCTACAGTATCGAACAGGCGGTGCTGCCCACCGCCCATACCCGGGCCCACAAGTACTGGCCGGCGGTGAACCGGGTGGACAACGTCTATGGCGACCGCAACCTGTTCTGCGCCTGCGTGCCGCTGGCGGACTACCGCTGAACGGGCCTCAGTAGTGGTGGCGCGTCCGCGCCGGCTGGCTGCCGTGGCTACTGGCACGGGCAGGTTGGGTTTCCAGGGGATAGAGGTGTAGCAATTCTTCCTCGATCACCTGGTTGCTCAGGCCCAGTTCCAGCTCCGGGCAGTCCAGGTCCAGCCAGTCACCGTGCTGCAACTGCAGGTCGCTCTCGCGCCGGCTGGCGCTGTGGAACACATAGTGGACCATGCCCGGTTGCAGGAACTGTTCGTGCTGTTCGAGGAAGGCCTGGGAGTATTTGCGAATAGCCCACCAGTTCTGCTGGTCGAGGCGATAGCTGCGTTGCGGCAACGGCGTGCCCTGGCGTTCGACCCGGACATTGAGTGACAGGCTGTTCTGCAGTTCGCCGAGGATCAGCGCCGGGGCGATGGCGCACTGGCGCAACCGCGATTGCGCGCAGGAACTGGCGTCCTGATGGCTCAGCAACGGGTCGTGAATGTCGTGGCCGAGGCTGAAGCCGACAAAGCGCAACTGGCCGAAGGGGTCCACCAGGTACACGCACACCACCCCGGGCTGGCTGGAAATGCTCTGGGCGTGGTACGGAATCATCAGCGGCTCGCCGTCGGTCTTCAGCAGGCTGCCATTGCCCTTGTAGAACCAGCCCTGGCGGGTGTGCGGAGTGTTCAGGGTGACTTCGCTGACCTGCACCAGCAGGTTGTCCCGAGGCTTGAGCGGTGGGCGCAACGGGCCTTGCTGGGGGCCGTCCGCGGGCAGTTGCGGGTGGGGCGCGAGGCTGCGCAGGTGTTCGCTCCAGCCCAGATGGCGACGGCTGCAGAACAGCAGGGTCTCGTACAGCCCGCCGTGTTCGGAATAGGCCCGCACGCTGCGGCCATTGTGAAAGTCGAACAGCCCTATGGCGCGCTGGTCCTTGTGGCAGACATCCAGCAACAGCAGGTAATCGTCCATGATTCTCTAGTCCTTCAGGGGCAAGGGGGCGGGGAGGATGGGCAGCGCTTCGCGCACGCGCGAACGGCGCGGTTCAAGGGCCTGTTCCTTGAGCAGGAATGACAGCAGCAAGCCGGCCAGGCTGCCGCTCAGGGCCACGTACAGGATCGATGGCAGGCCGAAATGGCTGGCGGCGAACCCGGCCACGGCCGGTGACAACCCGCCACCCAGGATCTCGCCGAACCCCACCACGATTCCGGTCGCCGTCGGCAGCAGGGCCGGGGTGACCGATTCGCTGGTCAAAGGGCCGACCGTCATGCAGATCAGGCTGAAGTTGAAGAACGACAGCAGGAACAGCAGCAGGAACAGCAGCCAGGGAAGGGGCGGGCTGACGATCAGCAGGCCCACCAGGGTGCTGCTGGTCATGAAGCACACCGACACCACCGGCTTGCGCCCGAGACGGTCGGACATGCCGGGGATGATCAATTGGCCGATGAAGCCGCCCACGCCGATGGCCGAGATGACGAAGGCCATGGACAGGGTTTCCAGGTGCATATGGTCGGTCAGGTAGCTGGGCAGCATGGCGCAGAGGACGAACTGGCAGGTGAGTATGCAGAACATGATCAGGATGTTCAGGCTCACGTTGCCGCTCTTGAAAGCCGCCAGCCAGGTGCCTGCGGTGCGGTCGGCCTGGGGCGCCGGCAGCGGTCGGTAGATTTTCCACAGGTAGCCGGCCAGCAGCAGGCCCGGCAGGGAAATGATGGCGAACACCGCGCGCCACGAGCCAGTGATTTGCAGGAGGTAAGCGGCGATCAGCGGCCCCAGGCACAGGCCGAGAATCGGGAACAGCGCCTGCTGGATACCCAGGTTCAGCCCGCGCCGGTCGGGGCGCGAGACTTCATTGGTGACAATGATGCTGGTGGGGGTGAAGGCACCCTCGCAGATGCCCATCAGCCCGCGCAGAATCACCAGCCCCAGCACGCCGGTGGCCAGCGCGGAAAAACCGGACAGCAGCGAAAGCACGGCAATCGAGGTCACCAGCACGCGGCGGGTGCCCAGGCGCTCGATCACGCTGCCCATGCCCAGGGCGGACAGCCCCCAGGTGAAGGCCAGCGCGGCGGACAGGTAGCCCAGGTCCTGATAGTCCAGTTGCAGGTCGTGCATGATCACCGGAAACAGCGGCAGGATGATGAAGCGATCCAGCCCCACCAGCCCGAAACTCAGTGACAGCAACAGCACCATGGATCTTTCGTAACGGCTGTTGGCAGCCGTGGTTGGCATTCCAGTGTTCATCGCTCAGCTTCCTTGTGAAACCATGAACCCGGCGCAAGCGCCGTGGGAGGCCACCCGACGTTGCCATGCAGCCCGGCAACGTCAGGTGGGACAGGCACAGGCAGTCACATCAGGCGGTCCACTCGCCCACCGCCATTTCCGCGGTGAACCCCGGGCCGAAGGCCGCCAGCAGGCCGATGTCGCCGCGATTGAGGTTGGAATCGAACTGCCGCTTGAGCACGTCGAACACCACCACGCTGGCAATGTTGCCGGCTTCCGACAGGCTGCTGCGCGATTGCGAGACCCGGTTGGATGCCAGGTCCAGGTGCATCACCAGCTCGTCGAGGATCTTGCGACCACCGGTGTGGAAGATGAAGAAGTCGTTGTGCGCACAGTTCTGCTCGAAGCTCTCGTAGTTGAGCCGCTCCATGACCGGTGCCACGTCCTTGATGGAGTTCATCACCGCCTTGTCGAGGGTGAAGTGAAAGCCGGTGTCCTTCACGTCGTACTTGATGTAGTGCTCGCTCTTGGGCAGGAAGTACGACTCGGTCTTCTTGATCTTGAAGCCGCCGGCCTGGTCATCGGCGCGCAGCACGCAGGCGGATACCGCATCGCCGAACAGCGCCGCGGAGATGAAGGCGTGCAGCTTGGTGTCGTCCGGCTGGTAGCACAGCGAGGAGAATTCCAGGGACACGATCAGTACGTGGTTGCGGGCATCGAGCCGGGCGAAGTCGTTGGCGCGGTTGATGGCCGCGGCACCGGCCACGCAGCCCAGCTGGGCGATCGGCAACTGCACGGTGGAGGTCGGCAGGGCCAGGTCGTTGATCAGGTGCGCGGTCAGCGACGGCATCATGAAGCCGGTGCAGGAAGTGACGATCACCATGCGAATGTCACTGATCTGCAGCCCGGCATTCTCGATGGCCTGGCGCGCCGCGGCCGACGACATCTGCCGGGCTTCACGCTCGTAGACGATGCTGCGGTGGGTGAAACCGGTGTGCACTGCCAGTTCGTCGATCGGCAACACCAAATGGCGCTCGTTGACTTCGGTGTTGGCGATCATGCGCTTGGCCAGGGCCATGCGTGGATGGTCGGCGTGCAGGTTTTCCAGGTGATCGACCATCTGTTGCTGGGTGATCTTGTGTTGCGGAAACATGACGTGTGGAAGGCAAAGTGTAGACATGATGGGTCCTTGGCTTTAAGTAAGCCAACAAGTTAAGGGGTGGGGATAGTCCCCGTTTATAGGCACAGGAATCTGTAGGCCCTAAAGGAAATCAGGGCCTTAAGGCAACTTCGGGGCGTGAAGTTGCCGTTGATGTAACTTTTAAGTTGGATTTTATTTTAATGGCTAACTTCAAGGTGCCTTATATAAAGGCACCTTGAATAACAACTTATATATCGAGTACGAACTTATAAGCGTATTGCCAGGCCAGGTTGCTTTCGCGCACATGCTTGCGGATCACCATGCGCACCGGCGCACCGACTTTCAGCTGTTGCTGATCGCACACATCGACGATTTCCGAAGCGATCACCAGGCCGTCGTCCAGGCGCACCATGGCCATGATGCGCGGCACGGTTTCGCCATAGCCCATGGCGGCCAGGATCGGATTCTCGGCCGGGGCCATGACCTCGATCTTGCCACTGCGCGCGCAGCGATACGGCTTCACACTCAGGGAGTTGCAAGCGCCGCAGACGGTGCGCCGGGGGAAGAAGATTTCGTTGCATTCTTCGCACTGGCTGCCTTCGAGGCGGTACTTGCCGCCATGCTCGCGCCATTCGCGAAGCATGCTGGCGGTGGTCATTCTGTGGATCTGTTCTGGGTACATGGACATGGTCCGGGCTCCTTAGTCGTTCGAGAGGACAATCACTGAGTTGTGCGCCGCGTAACCGCCAAGGTTCTGCGACACGCCGATGCGCGCGCCCTTGACCTGGTTGTCGGATTCACCCCTCAGCTGCCGGAACAGCTCGGTGATGTGCAGGATGCCGTCGCAGCCGGAGGCATGGCCGCGGCCGATGTTGCCGCCGTCGGTATTGAGCGGCAGTTGGCCATCCAGGGCGATGCCGCCTTCGAGCACGAAGTCGCCGGCCTGGCCCTTGCCACAGATGCCCATGGATTCCATCTGGATCAGCCCGGCGCCGAGCAGGTCGTAGACCTGGGCCACGTCGATGTCCTTGGCGGTGATCCCGGCTTTCTTGTAGGCGATTTCCGCACAGGCGATGGAGTTGGCCGAAACCGCCATGCCCACATCCTTGGGCAGGCCCGGATGATGCAGGGTCGGGTTGTGAAAGCGCGTACCGAAATAGTGGGAGACCCCGGTATAGGCGCAACCGCGTACGAACACCGGTTTATCGGTGTACTTGTGGGCCAGGTGTTCGGCCACCAGGATCGCGCAGCCACTGGCTTCGCCCCAGGCCAGCATCGAGCCGCAGGCTTCGCTGTTCTTCAACGCTTCCAGGGATGGAATCGGCTGGCCATAACGGGTGGCGGTGGGGGTGTTCTGTGCGTAGATGCGCATCTGCCGGCCGAAGGTGGCCAGTACGTCGGCCTCGCGACCGGCATAGCCGAACTTCTGGAAGTATTCGGCGGTGGCCAGGGCGAAGGCATCGGTGTGGGAGATGCCGAGGAAATAATCGTATTCACATTCAGTGCTGGAGCCGATGTATTCGGCGTAGTTGAAGTGATCGGTCATCTTCTCGAAGCCGCCGCACAGGACGATGTCGTACTCCCCGGACGCCACCATCTGGTGGCCCATCTGGAACGACACCGAGCTGCTGGTGCAGTTGGCGGTGCTCATGAAGGTCGGCGCCGGGCTGATGCCCAGGGCGTCGGAAATGGTCGGGCCCAGGCCGCCATATTCGGAAATGCCTTCACCGTGATAACCATAGGCCACGGCCTGGATTTCCCGGGGGTGCATCTTGGCGTCCTTGAGTGCCTTGTAGGCGGACTCGACGATCATTTCCTTGAACGTCTGCCGAACTCGTGAACTTCCGGGTTTCGGCGTATAGGCGGCCGAAACGATTGCAACACGACGTGCGCACATGTGCATGCTCCTTGCGTAGACAGGCGTAATCAGAGATAGGCGGTCAGGGCGTAGTCAGCCCGCAGGTACTTGAACTCGTACTTGATGGACGTGCCGTAGTCGACGTAGATCTTGGATTCCAGCAGTTCGCGCAGAGGCTTGTTGTGCTTCTGGTACTGCTCGATGGCATCGGTGACGGTCAGGGCGATGGCGTCGCTGCCGGCGCCGAAACCGTAGGACACCAGAAGAATTTTCTGCCCCGGGCGTGCCTGGTCCAGTACGTTGATCAGGCCGAGCAGCGGGCTGGCCGATCCGGCATCGCCAACGTTGCCGGCATAGATGCCCGGTTCCACCTGCTTGGGGTTGAAGCCCAGGTGCTTGGCCAGGGAGTAGGGGGTGGACACCAGGTTTTGCTGGAACACCACATAGTCATAGTCGGCGGGGCTGGTGTGCAGCTTGGCCATTAGGCCTTCGGCGGCGCGGCGGGTTTGGTCTTCCAGGCCGATGCTGTTCTTGTCCGAGCCCAGGCCCATGCCCGAACGAATGTAGCGATCGCCCTGGGGGCGGATGTTGTCGGCGACATCGGCGGCGCAGGAGAAGCTGGCGTCGAATTCGGCGATGACATTCTGGCTGCCAATCAGCAGCGCAGCGGCTCCGGCCCCGGCATAGGATTCGGTCAGGTCGCCCGGCGCGGTGTTGCGGTTGATGGTGTCGGCGCCGATGGCCAGGGCGCTGCCCGTCATGCCGGAAGCCACCAGCGCCTGGCAGATCTGCAGGGCAGAAGTTCCGGACTTGCCGGCGAACTGCACGTCGGCGCAATAGGCGTCGTAGCCGCTGCCGAGCATTTCCAGGATGATCGAAGCCGAGGCCCGTGAGTCATAGGGGTTGGTGCAGGTGCCCAGGTACAGGGCTTCGAGCTGATGGCCGGGGACTTTATCCAGGGCCCGTTGCGCCGCCAGTACCCCGAGGGTGATGACATCTTCATCCGGTTGCAGCACGGCTCTTTCCGTGACGCCGAGGTTTTCCTCCACCAGCTTGAGGTCGGTGTTTTTCCAGACGTTGATCACTTCCTGGACTTTCAGGCGGCATACCGGAATACCCGCGCCATAGCTGACAATACCTATCTTTTTCACGTTCATTTTCCTCTTGATTCCATTCTTTTCAGAAAACTGGGTCGTGCCTGCTCAGAAGCACCCTTGAAACATACGGAAAACAGTTTTGCTGCCTTTCTCCTGGCCACACCTGATGAAAGCTGCAGGCCAGAGCGGTGTAACAGCAGACTCCAAATAGGGGAAAACCCACTCGAAAGCTGTTTTTATTCACCTCACTATGCTATGATACGGAACGTTTCGTTTAGTAATAATTTCAGACGATCTAATCTCTTAAGGGAAAAGGGCCGAAGCCTCGAATTCGAGGAACTCCAAGTTACAAGGCCTGAGCTGCTCAACCCTTACGCGATATTTTAAAAACTAGATAGATCGGTGTAAGAAATTCATGATTCATTCAAGAATGAAACGAAACGGACCGTTTCATTTCGATTCGAGGGAATCCTATACCCTGCGTTGCGTTTGTCAAGCGCCCTGCCTGGAGATTTTTTATTGTGGCTCGTACCCCATCTCGCAGCTCCATCGGCTCTTTGCGAAGTCCCCATACTCATAAAGCCATTCTCACTTCCACCATCGAAATCCTTAAGGAATGCGGCTATTCCGGGCTCAGTATCGAGTCCGTCGCCCGTCGGGCGGGGGCCAGCAAGCCAACTATCTATCGCTGGTGGACGAACAAGGCGGCGTTGATCGCCGAGGTTTATGAAAACGAGAGCGAACAAGTCAGAAAATTTCCTGATCTCGGCTCGTTCAAGGCAGATCTCGACTTTTTGCTGCGAAATCTATGGAAAGTCTGGAGGGAGACTATTTGCGGCGAAGCCTTTCGCTGTGTGATCGCCGAAGCGCAACTGGATCCCGCAACCTTGACCCAGCTCAAGGATCAGTTCATGGAGCGCAGAAGGGAAATGCCTAAAAAACTGGTGGAAAATGCCATCAGCAACGGCGAGCTACCCAAGGACACCAACCGTGAATTACTGCTGGATATGATTTTCGGCTTTTGCTGGTATCGGCTGTTGACTGAGCAACTGACGGTGGAACAGGACATCGAAGAGTTCACTTCTCTGCTGATCAACGGTGTTTGTCCTGGTACGCAACGTTGATCCTTTCGAGCCATTAAGCCCTGGAGTTTCTCGGGCTTAATGGCTGTTGTTTCAGGCCGCGGGGGTGCCGAACTCTCGATACAGGTCCGGCAGGAAGCTGGCCAGATGATTGAACTCGCACATGTCGTGCACCGCGAACTCGTAGGCCAGGGTCTCCAGTTCGGCCTCGCCAAAGCCATTTTCCTTCAGCAGCGATGCAGCCTTTTCTGCCCCGGGAAAGCGGGCCATCGACGGGTGCGCCCCGACCCAGTAACGGCTGGTCAGGTACATGCCGCCCGGTACTTCCTTGAACAGATGCACCATCAACGACACCGGCACCTCAGGATGATCCGCCAGGCTCATCAGGGCGCTGACACTGCCGTCGATCTTCGCTTCGCGATACAGATCGGTGTTCAGGCCCAGGCTGGCCGGCTGCTGGAAGTCGATATGCAGGTGCATCAGGCGATCGCCGACATATTCCGACGCGCAGAAGGTGTTGCCATACAGCCGTTCCTCAAAACTCAGGGACTCATCGCACAGGCGCTGGTGGTGCACGCATGGGTTGCTGACATGGGCATAGGGGAACCACAGGGTGTAGCGCTCCGATTCCGCGGGGTGCCAGATGAACCACCACTTGAACATCTGCGCGGTGCAGCCGGGGAAGAACTTGCGGCTTTGCACGTAGGCCATCGGGCCCGGTAGCAGGGCGTAACCGGATTCCTCGCTGACAAAGTCCGATTCGAGCAGGCGATTGATGTCCTCGATGCTCGGGGTCAGGGTGTCTTCCAGGGCCATGGGGCCTTGCTGAATCTTGCGGACGGCGGACAGCGGCACGCGCATTTCCGAGCGGAAATACTTGGCGTAGGGCTTGTTCCTGACTGCCGCTTGATTGCGTAGGAACAGCTTCTGCATGGGCAGTGAGAAGTAGGTGAAGGGAGTCATGTTGCGCGCTTCCATGCTGATATCCTTTGGCGTGAATTGACAGATAGCCGCCATTTCGCTGCAACCCTTGACGGAATTGAACGAGAAACTGGCGCTTTGTAGCTAAGCAGTCCATAAACAAAAGTCAAATTTGAATTTAACTTAGTGAGAGCGCCTATGGCCGTTTCCGCTTCCCCGCAGCCAACTGCGGCCCGTGCGCCGCGTCAGGATGGCCAGGCCACCCGCCAACAGATCCTGGAAACGGCCGGCCAGCTTTTTGCGGAGCTGGGGTACGCCAACACCACCAGCAAGCAGATCTGCGAGAACTCCAGGGCCAACAACGCCTCGGTCAACTACCACTTCGAGAACAAGGACGGCTTGTATCGGGCGGTGCTGCGCGAGGCCCACGACCGCCTGGTGCGGATCGAGACCATGATCAGCCTGAGTGAAAGCCAGGGCAGCCCCGAGGACAAGCTGCGGGCGATCATCACCGTGCTCATCGAGGGGCTGGGCAACCAGCGTGAGGGCTGGGCGCTGAAAGTCCTGACCCGCGAACTGTTGTCACCCTCCGCGGTGCTGCCGGCGATCCTGGAGGAGCAGGCGTTTCCCAAGGCGAAGATCGTGCGCACCATCCTCGGCCAGATCATGGATCTATCGCCTGAGGACCCGGTCACCCTGCGCAGCGCCGTCAGCGTTTTTGCGCCCTGCCTGTTCCTGCTGATCGCTCATCAGCCGCTGGCGCGCAATGTGTTGCCCGGCCTGGAGCTGGATCCACCGGCGTTGATCGAGCACATGATGAGTTATGCCCTGGCCGGCCTGGCTGCAGTGTCCCGCACACCTGGGGTCTAGCCGGCTGATCGGGCACACAAAAACGCCGACCCTGGGGTCGGCGTTGGCTGTCGGCCATCCCTGGGGCGACGGTTACTCCTGAGCGACAGCGTTCTTCGCCAGGATGGCGTTGGCCAGTTCCATGTCGGTGGCCTTGAGGCCGGGGTTGTCGGCGCGGACTTTCTGCATGGCGGCTTCCAGGTACGGGCCGCGAATGCTGCCATCGCTGGCAACGAAGCTGCCGGCGTCATCCTGGGCGGCGACGATCAACTTGTGGTCCTTGAAGGTCAGGTAGGTGGAGCCGGTGGTGGCCCCGGAGGAAATGACGTTACGCCAGAAGGTGTCGGCCATTGCCGAACCAACGGGAAGAGACAGCAGGGCAAGGGTGGCGACAGCAATTTTCAGACGCATGATGGGTGACTCCGAAAGGGGGTATCTGCATCGTTTGATTCTAGATAACCCCGCGGAGTTCCGTGACTCATCAGTCAAGGTTTTCGACCAACAGGATTGCGCCTTCCTGGCCCACCACCCGTACCCGGGCGCCCACGGGGGCGTCGGCCCCCTTGGCGATCCACACGCCGTCGGCCACCTTGATCCGCCCGCGGCCGTCGACAATCGCCTGGTGCACCACAAAGGTCTTGCCGATCAGCTCCTGGCCCCGCAGGTTGAGGTTCGGCTGATCGCTGGGGCGTACCACGCTGCGCTGGCGGCGCCACCAATACAGTGCGGTGAGCACCGACAGCAGGCCGAACAGGAGGAACTGCACCTCCCATGACAGGCCGGGAATGAGAAAGGTCAGGACCCCGACTGTGGCGGCTGCGAGGCCGATCCACAGAAGGTAGCCGCCGGCCCCGAATACTTCGAAGATCAGCAGGATGGTGCCAAGGGCCAGCCAATCCCAGAACGATAGAGCTTGCAAAAATGCCAACATGAAGCCTGCCTCAGACCTTCTTGCTGTCGAACGTGGCCTTGACGATCTCGCCGATGCCGCCCACGGCGCCGATGACCTGGCTGGCCTCCAGCGGCATCAGGATCACCTTGCTGTTGTTGGCCGACGCCAGTTTGCCCAGGGCATCGATGTATTTCTGCGCGACGAAGTAGTTGATCGCCTGGACGTTGCCGGTAGCAATCGCCTCGGACACCACTTGGGTCGCCCGGGCCTCGGCTTCGGCCTGGCGCTCCCGGGCTTCGGATTCGAGGAATGCCGCCTGGCGTTCGCCCTCGGCTTCAAGAATCTGTGCCTGCTTCTTGCCTTCTGCGGTAAGGATGGCGGCGGCCCGCAGGCCTTCGGCTTCGAGGATCTGCGCACGCTTGACCCGCTCGGCCTTCATCTGCCCGGACATGGCTGCCATCAGGTCGGCGGGTGGGCTGATGTCCTTGATTTCGATCCGGGTGATCTTGATCCCCCAGGGGGCGGTGGCCTCATCGACGGTTCGCAGGAGTTTCTCGTTGATGCCGTCACGTTGGCTGAGCATGGCGTCCAGTTCCATTGAACCGAGCACCGTACGGATATTGGTTTGCAGCAGGTTGCGGATGGCGTGCTCGAGGTTGTTGACCTCATAGGCGGCCTGGGCGGTGTTGACCACCTGGAAGAAACACACGGCGTCGATCTGCACCGTGGCGTTGTCGGCGGTGATGACTTCCTGGGGTGGGATATCCAGCACGCTTTCCATCACGTTGATCTTGCGCCCGATGCGATCCATCACCGGAATGATGATGTTCAGCCCCGGCTTCAGGGTGTTGGTGTAGCGGCCGAAGCGTTCCACGGTCCATTGGTAGCCCTGGGGCACGACCTTGAAACCCATGAAGACGATGGCCACGGCGAGGCCGACGAAAAGTAACAACACGCTTCCGATCTGCATAACATTCTCCTGCTCAGATGTGATCAAGGGGCACAGGGGGGCGAGTGTACGGCGGCGCCCGGTCGCGCGCAGAGATACCGTGGCCCTTGCATCATCAGGACACACATCACCGGCGTGCCCGTGGCCTCACAGTTGGAAGCGGGTGACCGAGGTCTGCAAGGTGGCCACGGAGTTTTCCATCTGCTCCACGGTCTGGGTCAGCTCACGCATGGCCTGGCTGTTGCGCCGGGCTACCAGGCTGATCATCTCCACCCGTTGCGCCACTTCGCTACTGGCCTTGGACTGCTCGCCGATGGTGAGGGAAATCTCCTCCACCATCACCGCCGAGCGCTGGGCGCCCTGGCGGATCTCATTGATCGAGGTGCCCGCCTGCTGGGCCATCTGGACCCCATCGTTGACCCGGCTGACCCCGGTTTGCATGCTGTTCACGGCTTGTTCGGTGGTTTCCCGGATGCGTTCGATCATGCCGGTGATTTCCCGGGTGGACTGTGCGGTGCGGGCTGCCAGATTGCGCACTTCGTCAGCCACCACGGCGAACCCCCGGCCGGCTTCCCCGGCCCGGGCGGCTTCGATGGCGGCGTTCAGGGCCAGCAGGTTGGTCTGCTCGGCGATGCCATTGATCACCTGGATGATCGAGTGGATTTCTTCCGAGGACTGGCCCAGGGCGGTGATGCTGCGGGAAGACTGGTTCACCGCCTCGGCAATATGGCTCATGCCGTCCACGACCCCGAGGATTACCTGGCCGCCGCTACCGGCCAGGGATTCGGATTGGGCGGCAATGCCCTGGGCATTGCGCGCGTGTTCGGCCACCTGGGCGATATTGCTGATCATCTGCTCCATGGCGGCGGCCATGTTGGTGGCGCCGTCGGCCTGTTCGCTGGCGCCGTCGGCAATGCTCAACGACGTGTCGCTGAGGCTGTGGGAGCGGCCGCGCAACTCTTCGCTTTCATGGCGGATGGTGGTGATCATCTGCCGCAGGTTGTCTTGCATTTCTCCAAGGGCCTGTTGCAGTTGGCCGGCCTCGTCATGCCTGTCGACGCTGATAGGCGTGGTCAGATTGCCCTGGGCAATGGCCCGGGCGGTGGCCACGGATTTTTCCAGGGGTTTGAGCACCCGGGTGAGCAGCTGCCGGGTCAACAGGGCCAGTGCCAGGGCGGCCAGCAGGCTGCCGCCGATCAGCCACCAGGCGGCCTGGCGGACCGCACTTTCACTGAGTTCGCGGGTTTGGGCGGTGCTGGCTTCGATCTGGCTGCTGAGGGCGGCGTTGCGGCTCTCCACTTCGCTGAAGCGCTGGGAGAACTCCGGCATTTGCAGGCGCGCGGCCTGTGGGTCCTTGAGGGCCTGCCCGGCGATGTTCTCGGCGGCATGAATGTAGTTTTCCAGCACCGGCTGCAGCTCGGTGATGGCGTTGCGGATTTCCGGTGCCAGGGGCAACTTGGCGTTTTCCGCCAGGGCCTTGCGGAACCAGTCGCCGTGTTCGCGCAGGCTATTGCGGACCTCTTCGCCAGCGGCGGCATCGCCGGGCTGGCTGCTCAGGGCCTCCAGCACATCGGCCCGCAGGGCGTCGTGCATCATGTCGGCCTCCAGGTGGTTGCGCAGGGCGCTGGCGTTTAGCTCGTTGTCCACCAGTGCCCGCGCCAGGCGTGACTGGCCCCATAAACCCAGCCCGGCCACCAGGGCAATGGCCAGGAGGCTGACAACCCCGGTGGCGAGCATGTTTTGACGAATGTTCATACCGGGCTCCCTGCTTTTCTCGGCGGTGACTCAAGCGTAGTCCAGCGCCTGGGGTTCGCCTCCTGTGCCGCTATGGGGGCTGGTTGCCGGGCGTGACCCGTAGCACTTCCTCAAGGCTGGTCAGGCCTTGGGCAACCTTGTGCGCGGCAGCCAGGCGCAGGCTGCGCATGCCGTCGGCACAGGCCTGGTGGTGCAGGCGGGCAAGATCCAGGTCGCGATGGATCAGGGCCTTGAGGGGGGAGCCCAAGGGCATGATTTCGTAGACCCCGGTGCGCCCGTGGTAACCGGTACCCCGGCATTCGGCGCAGCCCACCGCGCGCTGGCCGCCGGCAGCGGGTGGCAGGTGCCGGGTTCCGGTCAGGCTTTCCCAGTCATCCGCCGTCAGCTGGGCGGGAACCTTGCAGTACGGGCAGAGGGTGCGCAGCAGGCGCTGGGCCATGACCCCGATCAGGGTGGCCTTGATCAGGTAATGGGGCACGCCCAGTTCCAGCAGTCGGCTGATGGCGCCGGGGGCGTCGTTGGTGTGCAGGGTAGACAGCACCAGGTGCCCGGTAAGTGCGGCCTGGATGGCCATTTCCGCAGTCTCCAGGTCACGGATCTCGCCGATCATGATGATGTCGGGGTCCTGGCGCATCAGTGCGCGCACGCCGCTGGAAAAACTCAGGTCGATATTGTGCTGGACCTGCATCTGGTTGAACGCCGGTTCGATCATCTCGATCGGGTCCTCGATGGTGCACAGGTTGACCTCGGGGGTCGCGAGCTTCTTCAGCGTGGTGTAGAGGGTGCTGGTCTTGCCCGAGCCGGTGGGCCCGGTGACCAGGATGATGCCGTGGGCCTGGGTGGTCATGGCTTGCCAGCGGCTCAGGTCATCGGTGCCAAAGCCCAACTGGTCGAAATCCTTGAGCAGGACCTGGGGATCGAAGATGCGCATCACCAGCTTTTCACCGAACGCCGTGGGCAGGGTCGAGAGTCGCAACTCGATTTCACTGCCGTCGGGGGTGCGCGTCTTGACCCTGCCATCCTGGGGCTTGCGCTTTTCCGCGACGTTCATGCGCCCCAGGCTCTTGAGGCGGCTGACGATGGCCAGGGTGACCTGGGGCGGGAACTGGTAGACGTTGTGCAATACGCCATCGATGCGAAAGCGCAGGGTGCCGTGCTCGCGGCGGGGTTCGATATGGATGTCGCTGGCCCTTTGCTGAAAGGCGTACTGGAACAGCCAGTCGACGATATTGACGATG
Source organism: Pseudomonas sp. NFPP12 (assembly GCF_900103205.1). Lineage (NCBI taxonomy): Bacteria > Pseudomonadati > Pseudomonadota > Gammaproteobacteria > Pseudomonadales > Pseudomonadaceae > Pseudomonas > Pseudomonas sp. NFPP12. The sequence goes on along the minus strand of NZ_FMWW01000005.1, from coordinate 365,231 downwards.
TGCGCATCGTCGGCATCCGGCTCCTGGTCGCTGGCCCCCAGTTTCAGCAGTTGCTCGAAGTTGCCCAGGCCACTGGCTTTCTGTTCGCTGCTGGCGCCGCTGACCGACTTGGCCAGGCGATAGAACTCCAGGGTCAGGCGCTGGATGTCCAGCGGGCTGGCCACCACCCGTCGCACCGTGCGCTTGAGAACATGGGCCAGGTCTGCTTCCCAGGCACTGACGTAAGGTTGGGCGCTGGCCACGGTAACGCTCTGCCCATCCACGGCCACGGCAAGGATCTTGTGCCGCTGGGCGAAGGCGAAGGACATCAGCGGCGTGATGCTGGCCACGTCGATGCGCAGGGGGTCGATACGCAGGTAAGGCTGGCCGGCTTGCCGGGCCAGCCAGGCCGTGAGGCTGTCCAGGTCCAGATGTGCGCCGGGGTGCTGCAGGTCGGGCAATTGCTGGCCGGCGATCACTTCCAGGGGATGCAGCAGGTTACCGGCTGCCTGATGCCGGACGCTCATGACCTGTTCGGCGGCATCCTGGCTGATGCGGCCCTGGGCCAGCAATTCACGCAGCAGTTCGCTGAGGTCCAGCCAGCGGTCCTGGGGAAGGTGCGCGGCGCTCATGGGCGATTCCTTGGTGCTGTTGTCCAGATGTGGGTCTCTGACCACGAACAGCCAAGAATAGTCCCCGGGGCCTCAAGGGAATGCTTGCCAAGGGTTGCAGGGTTTTGCCGGGCTCAACCCGCGGCCTGCAGGCGCGAAGGTTCCGCCAACTCCAGCTCCACGTCACAGACACTGATCAGGTTGCGCAGCTTTGCGCCGATCACCTGGGCCCGATGCCAGCTCAGGTCGTCGAGTTCCACCTCCATATACAGCGTGGCGTCCTGCTGCTGCATCGACACCCGCTGCGGCACCAGGAACTGCAGGGCGAAGTGGTTGAGGATGCGGCACAGCACATCGGCCTCGGCGTCGGCCACTATCCGGTAGTGCACGCGACAGTGAGCATTGTTGAGGTTCCAGGCATCGGCGCGGGGGGCTGGCTCGAAAGGGGGCATGGCGGTCTCCAGGTCAGTGGAGAAATTTTTACATTCGGTTTCGGGTATTTCTTATCTAAGATTGGGTTTATTTGCTTGAATATGAATTGTTCAATTCAATTTTTAATGTTTATGGGTATTTATTATGCATAGCGACCTGGATGCCTATGACCGCCGCATCCTCGCGCTGCTGCAAGAGGACGCCTCGCTTTCCAGTGCGCAGATCGCCGAGCAGGTGGGGTTGTCCCAGTCGCCATGCTGGCGACGGATCCAGCGGATGAAGGAGGAGGGGGTGATCCGCGGCCAGGTGACCCTGCTGGACCGCAAGAAGATCGGCCTCAACACGCAGATCTTCGCCGAGATCAAGCTCAACGCTCACGGGCGCTCCAACTTCACCGAATTCACCGAGGCGATCCGCGGTTTTCCGGAAGTGCTGGAGTGCTATGTGCTGATGGGCGCGGTGGACTTTCTGCTGCGGATCGTGACCGCGGATATCGAAGCCTATGAACGTTTCTTCTTCGAGAAGCTGTCCATGGTGCCGGGTATCCAGGAGGTGAACTCGATCGTTGCCCTGTCGGAGATCAAGTCCACCACCAGCCTGCCGGTCATGCGCTGAGGGGCGGGGTTATAGGCGCAGGAGGGTTTTCCAGGCACGGTTCTGGAACACCGCGATGGCCTGCTGCTTGCGGGCGTCGAGGGCTTCGTCGGTGATCGGCTCGTTGGCCAACTGGGCCAGTTTGTTCAACTCGCCATAGAGACGATCCAGCTCCGGGATCTCCAGCGCGGAGCGGGCGTGGTGCAACCAGGCCTGGATGCGTTCAATGCGCGGCAACTGCTCGGCCAGGTCTTCCGGTTGCTGCTGATAGCGCGGCAGTTGCAGGGAGGTGGCTTCCTCGGCCAGCAGGCGTGGCAACCAGCTGCCCAGCTGTGCGGCGCCCTGGCGGTTGCCCCGGGTGTTGCGGTCAGCGGTCCAGGCCCGGGCCAGCAGCCAGCGCGAGGTATTCAGCGAGAACAGGCCCCAGCGCACATCCTGCAACTCTTCGATGAACTGCTCCGGCGCGGCCTTGCGCACGTCTTCATCATCAAGGCCGGCCTGTACCAGCGGACGCCAGTCTTCCAGCAGGGCGTCCAGGGCACCGCGCAATTCAGCGGTGGACTGGCGCGGTGCGGCCTGGCCCAGGCTGCTGGCCAGGGCTCGCAGCTCGGCAAGGTTGTCCACCCAGTCCTGCAGCAGGCGCCAGTGGCCATTGAAGCGGTACTGCTCGGCCAGGCGCTGGCTGCTGCCCAGCAGGTGCCAGGCCAGAGCGGCGAAAGCTTCGTCCAGGGGCGTCTCGGCGCTCAATTGCGGCGCGGGCAGGCTCAGGGAGTAGCTGCCGGCGTCGAACAGGCGATAGCCGCGCTCGGCCTTGCTGATGTCGCAGGGCATCAGCGGCAGGGTCAGGGCCAGCTCCGCTGCCAACTCCAGCAGGGCAGCCGGTTCGCCTTCACGCAGCTCCAGTTCCAGCTCGCAGATTTCTTCCTTTTGCTTGCCGGCGATCACTTGGCCCAAGTCCAGGGCGGCTTCGATCACCACCTTGGCCTTGCCGCGGCCCCAGGCGATTTCCGCGCGCTCGCGGACGAAATCCGTGGTGAACAATGGCTTGAGGGTCTTCTTGTCCAGTTCGGCCAGGGCTTCGGGCCAGCATTGGCCTTCGAGCTTTTTCACGTCCAGCTTGGCCTTGGCCAGTTGCCAGTCGTACTCGTTGCGTTCGGACAGGCCGGCGACGCTCTGGCCGCTGGTCTTCAGGGTCTGGATCACCGCGTCACCGTCGCGACGCAGGCGCAGGGCGACTTTGGCCCGGGCCAGGTCGCGTTCTGGGGTGTCGAAGTACTGATTCATCAGTTCACGGCGTTCCCAGCCACTTTTGTTGCGTTTTTTCAGTAGCGGGTGCTCGCGCAGGGCGGCGAGGGTTTCGCGGCTGACGCGGAGTTTGATTTCGGTTTCTTTCTGCATGGCCGGAAAATCCAGGATCGGGATCGCAGCCGGGGAATAGTTGGCTGCCAAGGCCGTGCAGTGTACAGGACAAGGCGCCCGCAGGTGCCGCGGCGGTTCCTTCCGCTTGCGGGATGCCTCTATGATGGGCCTCACATTGGGATTCCCGGAGACAGCTCATGCCCCTGCCGTCCATGAAGGATCAGTTTGCCGCGCTGATCGCCGCGCCATCGGTGAGCTGCACTCAAGCAGCACTGGATCAATCCAACCGTGCGGTGATCGACCTGCTGGCCGGTTGGCTCGGCGACCTGGGTTTTGCCTGTGACATCCAGCAGGTCAGCCCCGGCAAGTTCAACCTGCTGGCCAGTTTCGGCAGTGGCCCTGGCGGCCTGGTACTGGCCGGGCACAGCGATACCGTGCCCTATGACAGCGCGCTGTGGCAGACCGACCCCTTGAAGCTGACCGAAGTCGACGGCCGCTGGGTCGGCCTGGGCAGTTGCGACATGAAGGGTTTCTTCGCCCTGATCATCGAGGCAGTGCGGCCCCTGCTGGATCAGCCTTTCAAGCAGCCGCTGCTGGTCCTCGCCACTTGCGACGAAGAAAGCTCCATGGCCGGGGCGCGGGCCTTGGCGCAAGCCGGCCGACCCCTGGGGCGCGCGGCGGTGATCGGCGAGCCTACGGGGCTCAAGCCGATTCGCCTGCACAAGGGGGTGATGATGGAGCGCATCGAGATCCTCGGCCGCAGCGGCCATTCGTCGGACCCAAGCCTGGGTCGCAGTGCCCTGGAAGCCATGCACGATGCCATTGGCGAGCTGCGGGGTCTGCGGTTGCTGTGGCAGCGCGAGTACCGCAATGCGCAGTTCAGCGTCCCGCAACCGACCCTGAACTTCGGCTGCATCCATGGCGGCGACAACCCCAACCGCATCTGTGGCCAGTGTTCCCTGGAGTTCGACCTGCGGCCCCTACCGGGCATGGATCCGGACGTGCTGCGCGAGGCCATCCGGCAGAAGCTCAAGCCGATTGCCGAACGCCATGAAGTGAAGATCGACTATGCGCCGCTGTTCCCCGCGGTCCCGCCTTTCGAGCAGCCCGAGGATGCCGAGTTGGTGCGAGTGGCAGAGCGGTTGACCGGGCATCGTGCCGAAGCAGTAGCGTTTGGCACCGAAGCACCTTATCTTCAGCGCCTTGGCTGCGAGACCCTGGTGCTCGGCCCGGGTGATATCGCCTGTGCCCACCAGCCGGGGGAGTACCTCGAAATGTCACGCTTGCAGCCTACCGTGCATCTATTGCGTGAATTGATTGAACATTACTGCCTGACGCCGGCCCAATTTCAGTAAATTGCCGGTGGCCTTGTCCGTACCCATGAGGAGAGTAAGCGTGTTGCCAAGCCTGTTCCGACGATAACCATCAGCCCGCTGTGAGTTTTCCGTTTCGTCCTTTCATAGGCTGCTTTTTATTTACAGGCTCAGGTTCATGCCCGAATACGTCAATTGGCTTCGCCACGCGTCTCCCTATATCAATGCCCACCGCGACTGCACCTTCGTGGTCATGCTGCCCGGCGACGGCGTTGAACACCCCAACTTCGGCAATATCGTCCACGACCTGGTGCTGCTCCACAGCCTGGGGGTGCGCCTGGTGCTGGTGCACGGCTCGCGCCCACAGATCGAAGCTCGCCTGGCGGCCCGTGGCCTGACGCCCCATTACCATCACGGCCTTAGGATCACCGACGCGGCAACCCTGGAGTGCGTGATCGATGCCGTGGGCCAGTTGCGCATCGCTATCGAGGCGCGCCTGTCCATGGACATGGCCTCTTCACCGATGCAGGGCTCGCGGTTGCGGGTGGCCAGCGGCAACCTGGTGACTGCCCGTCCGATCGGCGTGCTGGAAGGCGTCGACTATCACCACACCGGCGAAGTGCGCAGGGTCGATCGCAAAGGCATCAATCGCCTGCTGGACGAGCGTTCCATCGTCCTGCTCTCGCCCCTGGGTTATTCCCCCACCGGGGAAACCTTCAACCTGGCCTGCGAAGACGTGGCCACTCGCGCCGCCATCGACCTTGGGGCCGACAAACTACTGCTGTTCGGCGCCGACCCGGGCCTGCTGGATGAAAACGGCAAGCTGGTGCGCGAATTGCGCCCGCAACAGGTGCCGGCGCATTTGCAGCGCCTGGGGGGCAACTATCAGGCCGAGCTGCTGGATGCCGCCGCCGAGGCGTGCCGCGGCGGGGTCGGACGCAGCCATATCGTCAGCTACGCCGAGGACGGCGCCTTGCTGACCGAGCTCTTCACCCGCGACGGCGGCGGCACCCTGGTGGCCCAGGAACAGTTCGAGCGGGTGCGCGAGGCGGCGATCGAGGACGTGGGCGGCTTGCTGGAGCTGATCAGCCCGCTGGAAGAGCAGGGCATCCTGGTGCGGCGTTCCCGCGAGGTGCTGGAGCGCGAGATCGAGCAGTTCAGTGTGGTGGAGCGCGAGGGCATGATCATCGCCTGCGCGGCCCTGTACCAGATTGCCGATTCCGATGCCGGTGAGCTGGCGTGCCTGGCGGTGAACCCCGAGTACCGCCATGGCAAGCGTGGCGACGAGCTGCTGGAAAGGATCGAGACCCGCGCTCGGGCCCAGGGCTTGAAGACGCTGTTCGTCCTCACCACTCGTACCGCTCACTGGTTCCGCGAGCGGGGTTTCGTGCCCAGCAGTGTCGAGCGCCTGCCATCGGCCCGGGCCTCGCTGTACAACTACCAGCGCAATTCGAAGATCTTCGAAAAAGCCCTCTGAACTCGCCTCTTTGCGCAGCTGGCCGCCACGGCCCGATCAATTGATCGAACCGTGGCGGCCAGTTGCACATGTCAGAAAAATTTCATTTCGATACAAAAACTGTAACAAATTGACGGGAGGATAGGCTCTTAGCCATGATTGCGTCGCTTTTTTGATCCTGAATGACGTTTTGCGCTTGTACACGCAGGGGATCTTGGGGGGCTGAGTCAGGGGAATATTTTTCAGAAATAAGCTTGCGAGCGTCTACGCTGCGATTCGTCGTCTGATAATGGCGAGCTTTATTCCTGAAAGGTATGAAAAAGAATTAAACAATTCTTTTTGGGTTTATGAGTAATTCATTACCCTGCATGGACCAAATCACTGCGATTAGACCATGGTCGTAGACACAGGTCGTTACGATTGACTTATCAGTCACGGTCTGGCGCTAATCGCGCATCTGTGGCACCCGGGCGTTCGATCCGGGGCCAGGAACCACAAGAATTAGAAACGAGAGGAGCGAAACATGAACAAGTCCACCTTGGCCCTGGCTGTGGCCGTAGGGGTTTTGGCGCAGCAGGCAGGCGCCGCCGGTTTCATCGAAGACAGCAAGGCTACCTTGGGGCTGCGTAACTTCTACATCAATACCGACAACCGCGACGGCGATACCAAAGCTGCTGGCGCTCAGAGTAAGCAGGAAGAGTGGGGCCAAGGCTTCCAACTCAACTTCACCTCCGGTTACACCGAAGGCACTGTAGGTTTCGGTCTGGATGCAATCGGCTTGCTGGGCATCAAGTTGGACTCGGGTGGCGGCACTAACGGTGCTACTCCCACCTCCTATGGCGGTACAGTATTTCCAAGCAAGTCCAATGGCGAAGCTGTTGATAACTACTCCAGTCTGGGCCTGACTGCCAAAGCCAAGATTTCGCAAACTGAATTGAAACTGGGCACCCTGCAGCCAAAACTGCCGGTTATCGTGACTAACGATGGTCGCATGCTGCCGCAAACCTTCCAGGGTGGTCAGATCACTACCAATGAGATCAAGGACCTGACTCTGGTCGGTGGTCAGATCGAGCACGCGAAGGGCCGCAACTCTAGCAACAACGAAGAGTTGTCGATTGCCGGCGCCAATGCTCACACCGCAGCCGGTCGTGACAGCAACAAGTTCATCTACGGCGGTGGCGACTATAAGATCACCAAAGATCTTACTGCTCAGTACTACTATGGCAACCTGCAGGACTTCTACAAACAGCACTTTGTGGGCTTGCTGCACAACTGGGCCATCGGCCCAGGCGTATTGAAGTCCGACCTGCGTTACTTCAACAGCCGTAACGATGGTGCCAATGGCCACGACTCGGCTTACTACACCACCGGTGACTACGGTACTGGCATCACCAAGGGCAAGGTTGATAACCGACTGCTCAGTGGCTTGTTCCTGTACTCGGTTTCCGGCCACACCTTCGGCGGCGGCTATCAGGTCAGCAACGGTGACAGCGACTTCCCTTGGCTGAACCAGGGTGATGGTTCTTCGGCTTACCTGACCACCGACATGCAGATCCAGAAATTCGCGCGTGCCGGTGAACGTACCTGGCAAGCTCGTTACTCCTACGACTTCGCCAAAGTGGGCCTGCCAGGCCTGACTGCTGGTGTGGTTTACCTGCGCGGCGACAACATCGACACATCCGGCAAGGTAGGGTCTACCACTCCACAGCGCACAGTCTCGGCTACTGGCCGCAGCGAGTGGGAACGTGACCTGACCGTCGCTTACGTTATTCCGGAAGGTCCACTGAAAAACCTGGGGCTGACCTGGAAAAACGCCATGTGGCGCAACGACATCCCGGGCCAGCGCGATCAGGACGAAAACCGCCTGATCGTCAGCTATTCGATCCCGCTGCTGTAATAGCGTGATAAAGCCTCGCCCGGCGCAATGCCGGGCGAGGTGTTGTTTCAAGTCAGGCCCACCCCCGTGAGCCCTTCCTGAATCCCCCTCTTTTTACAGCTACTCAAGGCCTTCTCGAACCTTGTTGAGAAGGGTGGTCTTCGCTTGTCCGCGAGTCCAGTGAAGAGATTTTTAATATTCAATTCAGTTATTAATAAATCGATATATATTCTTTTTAAATAGTCTCCCGTGCAGGCAGAGTAGCTTCATCACGCACTCACAGGAGCAGCACCCATGAGCCTCAGACTGGGCGACATCGCCCCCGACTTCGAACAGGATTCCAGTGCCGGCAAGATTCGTTTCCACGAGTGGCTGGGCGATAGCTGGGGCGTGCTGTTTTCCCATCCGGCGGACTTCACGCCGGTGTGCACCACCGAGTTGGGCTTTACCGCCAAGCTCAAGGACGAATTCGCTCAACGCGGGGTGAAGGCCATTGCCCTCTCGGTGGACCCGGTGGACTCCCATCACAAGTGGATCGAAGACATCAACGAGACCCAGGACACCCGGGTCAACTTCCCGATCCTGGCGGATGCCGATCGCAAGGTCTCGGACCTCTATGACCTGATCCACCCCAATGCCAACGACACCCTGACCGTACGCTCGCTGTTCGTCATCGACCCGAACAAGAAGATTCGCCTGACCATCACCTACCCGGCCAGCACCGGGCGCAACTTCCACGAAATCCTGCGGGTAATCGATTCGCTGCAACTCACCGACAACTACAAGGTGGCCACCCCGGCCAACTGGCAGGACGGTGACGAAGTGGTGATCGTGCCTTCGCTCAAGGACGAGGAAGAGATCAAGCGTCGCTTTCCCAAGGGCTATCGCGCAGTGAAGCCCTATCTGCGCCTGACGCCGCAACCCAACCGCTGATACACCAACCGCCGTAGGAGCCCGCTTGCCGACAAAGGCGGTCGTGAGGCCGGCGCAAGTTTCGCGGACCCTTTCGCGGGCAAGCCCGCTCCTACGGAGCACGCAGGAGCAAAAGATCCATAAAGCAGGGGTTTAAGGCCGTTCCGACGGCCTATTTTTTTGCCTGCGGAAAATACTTCCTTATATATTTTTAAGGAATAAACAAATGAATAAATAAGATTTATAGATATAAAAATAGGCTGTTAAGGTCTCTCCAGTCCGGCGAGATCGCATCCCGCGAATCGCTTTCTTCGTTCAAGGAATTCTCTGCATGCTGGTGGTCTCTCTCGGTGGCAGTCCCAGCCAACGCTCCCGTTCCGGGGTGCTGCTGGAGTTGGCCAAGCGCTGGTTACAGCAGCAAGGCGTGGAAGTGGTCAGCTACCAGGTACGGGACTTCCCGGCCGAGGATCTGCTCCACGCGCGCTTCGACAGCCCCAAGGTCATCGACCTGCTGCAACAGATCGAACAGGCCGACGGCCTGCTGATTGCGACTCCGGTGTACAAAGCGTCGTTTTCCGGGGCCCTGAAAACCCTGCTCGACCTGCTGCCCGAGCGGGCCCTGAGCCACAAGGTGGTGCTGCCCATGGCTACCGGCGGCAGCATTGCCCACATGCTGGCGGTGGATTATGCATTGAAGCCGGTGCTTTCGGCCCTCAAGGCCCAGGAGATGCTCCAGGGCATCTTTGCCGAGGACAGCCAGATCGCCTACGGCGAGGGCAGCGCCCAGCCGCAATTGGCCGAGGCCCTGGAGCAACGCTTGAAAGAAGCGCTCGAGCAGTTCCACAGCGCCATGGCCCGTCGCCCCAAGCCGCTGGATCCGCATCTGCTCAATGAACGCCTGTTGAGTGCTCGCTGGAGCATTTGAGCCTCACCCCCGATTGAAATACTCGCCTTACTCGCCCGCCAACGGGCAAGCAGGTGCAGCCACAACCCCACAGCAAAAAGGAGAGCGCCATGCGCCCTGTCATTTTGCGTCGCGGTCTGGTCGCTCTGTTTGCTGCGGCTGTGTCCTTCGGCGCCATTGTTCAAGCTCAGGCCGAGACCTTGCGGATCGGTTATCAGAAGTACGGCACCCTGGTGCTGCTCAAGGCCAAGGGCTCCCTGGAGAAGCGCCTGGCGCAGCAGGGCGTCGAGGTGCAATGGACTGAATTTCCCGGAGGCCCACAGTTGCTGGAGGGCCTCAATGTCGGGTCCATCGACTTCGGCGTGACCGGCGAGACCCCGCCAGTCTTTGCCCAGGCCGCCGGTGCCGACCTGCTGTATGTGGCCTACGAGCCGCCGGCCCCCCATAGCGAAGCGATCCTGGTGCCCAAGGGTTCGCCGATCCAGTCGGTGCAGGACCTCAAGGGCAAGAAGGTGGTGCTGAACAAGGGCTCCAACGTCCATTACCTGCTGGTCCGCGCTCTGGAAGACGCCGGCCTGAAATACAGTGATATCCAGACCGTGTTCCTGCCGCCGGCTGATGCCCGCGCCGCATTCGAGCGGGGCAGCGTCGATGCCTGGGCCATCTGGGACCCCTACCAGGCAGCCGCCGAGCAGCAGCTACAGGCTCGCACCCTGCGTGACGGCTCGGGCATCGTCGACAACCACCAGTTCTACCTGGCCACCAAACCCTACGCGCAACAGCATCCCGAGGTGATTACCGCCCTGGTGGAAGAAGTGCGGGCGGTGGGCGAGTGGTCCAAGGGCAATCCGCAGGAGGTCACCCAACAGGTGGCACCGCTTTTGGGCCTGCCGGCCGACATCACCCTCACTTCGGTTAAGCGCCAGGGCTATGGCGCGGGCTTCCTGACCCCGGAAGTGATCGCCGCGCAGCAGAAAATCGCCGACAGCTTCTACCAGCTCAAGCTGATTCCCAAGCCGTTGAGCATCAAAGACGTGATCTGGACGCCCACCGCCGCCGTGGCCAAAGCGCCGTAATTCGACCCCTTAGGAGACAACTCCATGAGCCTCAATATCTTCTGGTTCCTGCCTACCCACGGCGACGGCCATTACCTTGGCACCGCCGAAGGCGCTCGCGCCGTCGATCATGCTTACCTGCAGCAGATCGCCCAGGCCGCTGATCGCCTGGGGTTCGGCGGCGTGCTGATCCCCACCGGGCGCTCCTGCGAGGACTCCTGGCTGGTGGCGGCGTCGCTGATCCCAGTGACCCAGCGTCTGAAGTTCCTCGTGGCCCTGCGCCCGGGGATCATCTCCCCGACGGTAGCGGCGCGCCAGGCAGCGACCCTGGACCGGTTGTCCGGCGGCCGGGCGCTGTTCAACCTGGTGACCGGGGGGGATCCGGACGAACTGGCCGGCGACGGCCTGTTCCTCGACCATGAGGAGCGCTACCAGGCTTCGGTGGAGTTCACCCGTATCTGGCGCCGGGTGCTGGAAGGTGAAACCGTGGACTACGACGGCCAGCACATCAGCGTGAAGGGCGCCAAGCTGCTCTATCCGCCGCTGCAGCAACCCCGTCCGCCGCTGTACTTTGGTGGCTCCTCGGAAGCGGCCCAGGACCTGGCCGCCGAGCAGGTGGAGATGGTCCTGACCTGGGGCGAGCCGCCGGCCGCGGTGGCCGAGAAGATCCAGCAGGTGCGGGACAAGGCCGCCAAACTCGGGCGTACCGTACGCTTCGGCATCCGCCTGCACGTGATTGTGCGGGAAACCAACGCCGAGGCCTGGCAGGCTGCCGAGCGGCTGATTTCCCATCTGGACGACGACACCATCGCCCGGGCCCAGGCGTCCCTGGCGCGCTTCGATTCCGTAGGCCAGCAGCGCATGGCCGCCTTGCATGGCGGCCGCCGCGACCAGTTGGAAGTCAGCCCCAACCTCTGGGCCGGGGTCGGCCTGGTGCGCGGCGGTGCCGGTACGGCCCTGGTGGGCGACGGCCCTACCGTGGCGGCACGCATGCAGGAGTATGCGGACCTGGGCATCGACACCTTCATCTTCTCCGGCTATCCGCACCTGGAAGAGGCCTACCGGGTGGCCGAACTGCTGTTCCCGCACCTGGACATCGAACGTCCCAAGCTGCCTGAGGCGGCGGGTTACGTCAGCCCGTTCGGGGAGATGGTCGCCAACGACATCATTCCCAAAGCCGTGTCCCAGAGCTGAGGTGCGGCCATGAACGGACAACGCATAGTGCAGCGTCTGGCGCCTTGGGGCCTGCCGCTGCTGTTGTTGGCGGTGTGGCAACTGTCGGTGTCGGCGGGCTGGCTGTCGACCCGTATCCTGCCGGCCCCCAGCGCGGTGATCGAGGCCGGAGTCAGCCTGGTACGCAGTGGCGATATCTGGACCCACCTGGCCATCAGCGGCTGGCGCGCCGGCCTGGGTTTTGTCATTGGTGGCGGCATCGGCCTGGCGCTGGGCTTTATCACCGGCCTGTCGAAATGGGGTGAGCGGCTGCTGGACAGCTCGGTACAGATGATCCGCAATGTGCCGCACCTGGCGCTGATTCCCCTGGTGATCCTGTGGTTCGGCATCGATGAGTCGGCGAAGATTTTCCTGGTGGCCCTGGGCACGCTGTTCCCGATCTACCTCAACACCTACCACGGCATCCGCAACGTCGACCCGGCACTGGTGGAGATGGCGCGCAGCTACGGCCTGTCCGGCTTCGCCCTGTTCCGCCAGGTGATCCTGCCCGGCGCCCTGCCTTCGATCCTGGTGGGGGTGCGCTTTGCCCTGGGCTTCATGTGGCTGACCCTGATCGTCGCCGAAACCATTTCCGCCAGCTCCGGCATCGGCTACCTGGCAATGAACGCCCGGGAGTTCCTGCAGACCGACGTGGTGGTGCTGGCGATCGTTCTGTACGCGGTGCTCGGCAAGCTGGCGGACCTGGCCGCGCGTGGCCTGGAGCGGGTCTGGCTGCGCTGGCATCCGGCCTACCAGGTCGCCAAAGGCGGTGCCCAATGACGGCTCAACAACCTCCGCGGCTGCTGCAGGGCATTCCCCTGGCGGTGCGCAAACTGCAAAAGACCTTCGGCTCGCGGCAGGTGCTGCGGGAAATCGACCTGCACATTCCCGCCGGCCAGTTCGTGGCGGTGGTGGGGCGCAGCGGCTGCGGCAAAAGTACCTTGCTGCGCCTGCTGGCCGGTCTCGACCAGCCCAGTGCTGGCGAACTGTTGGCCGGTTCCGCGCCCTTGAGCGCTGCCATTGAAGACACCCGGTTGATGTTCCAGGAGGCGCGCCTGCTGCCCTGGAAAAAAGTCATCGATAACGTCGGGCTCGGGCTCAAGGGCAACTGGCGCCCCCAAGCCCTGCAGGCTCTGGAAGCCGTGGGCCTGGCGGATCGCGCCCAGGAATGGCCGGCGGCCCTGTCCGGTGGGCAGAAGCAGCGCGTGGCCCTGGCCCGCGCCCTGATCCACCAGCCGCGGCTGTTGCTGCTGGACGAGCCGCTGGGGGCGCTGGATGCCCTGACGCGGATCGAGATGCAGCAGTTGATCGAACGCCTGTGGCAGCAGCATGGCTTCACCGTGCTGCTGGTCACCCACGATGTCAGCGAAGCGGTGGCGATCGCCGATCGGGTGATCCTGATCGAAGATGGCGAGGTCGGTCTCGACCTGCACGTCGAGCTGCCACGCCCGCGGGTACGGGGTTCCCATCGCCTGGCGGCGCTGGAGACCGAAGTCCTCAACCGCGTGCTGTCATTGCCCGGCTCGCCGCCGGAACCGGAACCCGTTTCACCCTTGCCCACGCAACTGCGCTGGGCTCTTTAAAACAGCCGCTCATTTCGACCCCAGGAGAAACACCATGACCATCAAGGCCATCAACGTACGCAACCAGTTCAAGGGCACCATCAAGGAAATCGTCGAAGGCGACGTGCTGTCGGAAATCGACGTGCAGACCGCTTCCGGCATTGTCACTTCGGTGATCACCACCCGCTCGGTGAAAGAGCTGGAGCTGTCGATTGGCAGCGAAGTGATCGCCTTTGTGAAGTCCACCGAGGTATCGATCGCCAAGTTGTGAACGGCGCCCGATCACGGCCCCGAACGGTGCGAGCCCTTCGGGGCTTTTTAATGGGCGCTGTAAATACCGGTCAGATTTGATACTTTCCCTGCTTTCGGCAAGACCTGAACAGTAAACATGACAACAGAGCAGGGTCCAAATGTGGGGTATCTGGAGTTCGATCGCGACCATTGGGCCGCTCTGCGGGCCGGTGAGCCGATGAGTCTTGCGCCTTCCGAGATGGAGACGCTGACCAGTCCGACCCAGCCCATGGCGTCCGAAGAAGTGCGGCAGATCCTCCTGCCGTTGTCGCGCCTGCTGCATTTGCATGCGGCGCAGGTGCAATCGCTGAAGGTGCCGCAGACCGGTTTCAAGGCCCCCTACGTGATCGGTGTTTCCGGCAGCGTGGCGGTGGGCAAGAGCAGTTTTGCCCGGGTCCTGGCGGCGCTGCTGGCCTATTGGCCGGGCAAGCCCAATGTGCACCTGGTGACCACGGATTCGTTCCTGTTCCCGCTGGCCACCCTGCAGGAAAAAAACATCCTGCACCGCAAGGGCTTCCCAGAGTCCTATGACGAGCCGCTGTTCTTGGATTTTCTCCAGGCGGTGTGCCGCCGGGGCGAAGCGGCGCGGATTCCCATCTATTCCCATGTGCGCTACGACATCCTGGCCGATGAGGCGCAGTCGGTGGAGGCGCCGGACATCATCATCCTGGAAGGCTTGAATGTGTTGCAGGGGGAGCAGGGCGAGGGCCTGAACGCCCTGGATTTCATCGACTTCTCGATCTATGTCGACGCTCCCGAAGCGACCATCAAGACCTGGTACCTGGAGCGGTTCGTCTACCTGAAGAACACTGCCTTCCAGTCGGGGGATTCCTACTTCAACAAGTACAAGGGCCTGTCCGATTCCGAGGCGCTGTCAGTGGCCTCCGATACCTGGGACCGGGTCAACCTGAAGAACCTGGTTGAAAACATCCTGCCGACTCGGGAGCGAGCCAACCTGATCATCCACAAGTCGGCGGACCACAGCATCGACCGGTTGCTGCTGCGTCAGGCCTGAACCGGCGTTCAGGGCGGGGTGGGGCGCTTGGCCAGGTAGGGCGGCAGGTACAGGCCCAGGTAGGCATCGAAGACGCGCATGCCTTCCTCGGCCATGCGCGGGGTGATCTGCCCGTGCTGCTGCACGGAGCGGGCATACACCCGATCTCCCAGCTCCATGGCCAGGGCGAACACGTCGACATCGACGGGTAGCGTCGGCAACTCGAAATGATGATCGAACAGCTTGTGCATCAGGTCCCCCAGCTCGATGTCGTGCTGGCGGTCGGCCTGGGTGACTTCGGTCAGGCCGTGCTGGGCGAGGATCAGTTGGCGGGCCGCCGCGTCCTCGCCGTAGATGTCGAGCATGCGTTGCTCCACCAGGCGTGACAGGTCGCGCCAGCTGCTGAGCCGCTCATGGTCGATAGGTTCCAGCAGGCAGGCGCGGAACGCCGCGTGGACATCGGCGGTAAGGGCTTCCAGCAGGGCCGGGACGCTGGCGAAGAAGTGATAGACCGAGGATGGCGGGATCTGCGCCTTGTCGGCCACGCTGTAGATCGACAGGCTGGCCACGCCCTCGGCCGCCAGCAGGGTCCGTGCGGCGTCGAGTATGGAGTCGATCCGGGCCTGGCTGCGTGCACGGGGTTTGCGAAGCGGGGCGGTGCGCGTCATCAGTCTCTCCTACAGGGCAGCGGGCATTGTACGCGAGTGGGCCGTTGTCCCTGTAGCCGCAGCCTGGGCGCATCCGAATCACGGGCATAAAAAAACGCCGCCGGGATAAACCCTGCGGCGTTCTTCAATGCAGCTGGCGCTTACACGGTGTGCAGGTACCAGTTGTACTCGAGGTCGGAGATGGAGTGTTCGAACTCCTCCAACTCACTTTCCTTGCAGGCGACGAAGATATCGATGTATTTCGGATCGATGTACTTGGCCATGACTTCGCTGTCGTCCAACTCGCGCAGGGCATCACGCAGGTTGTTCGGCAGGCTCTGCTCGTTCTGCTCGTAGGAGTTGCCTTCGGTAGGCGCCCCCGGCTCGATCTTGTTGGTCAGGCCGTGGTGCACGCCCGCCAGGACCGAAGCCATCAGCAGATAGGGGTTGGCGTCGGCGCCGGCGACCCGGTGTTCGATGCGCACTGCATCGGCCGAGCCGGTCGGGACGCGAATGGCCACGGTACGGTTGTCCAGGCCCCAGCTCGGCGAGTTCGGCACATAGAACTGCGCGCCGAAACGGCGATAGGAGTTGACGTTCGGGCAGAGGAAGGCCATCTGCGCCGGTAGGGTCTCGAGCACACCGCCGATCGCGTGACGCAGTGCGGCGTTCTGCTCGGGATCCTCACTGGCGAAGATGTTCTTGCCATCTTTGTCCAGAACCGAAATGTGAACGTGCAGACCGTTGCCCGCCTGGCCCGGGTAAGGCTTGGCCATGAAGGTAGTGTCCATCTCATGGTCGTAGGCGATGTTCTTGATCAGGCGCTTGAGCAGGACCGCGTAGTCGCAGGCCTTGATCGGGTCGGCCACGTGGTGCAGGTTGACTTCGAATTGTGCCGGGGCACTTTCCTTGACGATGGCGTCGGCCGGGATGCCTTGTTCCTTGGCACCTTCCAGGATGTCCTGGAGGCAGTCGACGTATTCGTCGAGGTCGTCGATCAGGTAGACCTGGGTGGAGTGCGGGCGCTTGCCGGAAATCGGCGAGCGTGGTGGCTGTGGCCGGCCGTTCACGTTCTCCTGGTCGATCAGGTAGAACTCCAGCTCGAAAGCGGCGCAGATGGTCAGGCCCAGTTCGTCGAACTTGGTCACCACCTGGCGCAGGACTTCCCGTGGATCGGCAAAGAAGGGGTCGCCTTCGAGTTCGTGCATGGTCATCAGCAACTGCGCGGTAGGGCGCTTCTGCCAGGGCTCGTTGCACAGGGTATCGGGGATTGGATAGCAGATCCGGTCGGCGTCGCCGATGTCCAGACCCAGGCCGGTGCTTTCCACCGTAGAGCCATTGATATCCAGGGCAAACAGGGAGGCCGGCAGGTTGATGCCTTTCTCGTAAACCTTGTGGAGGCTGGTGCGTTCGATGCGCTTGCCGCGCACCACACCATTCATATCCGCAATCAGAAGGTCAACGTACAGAACCTCAGGATGTTCCTTAAGGAACGCGTTCGCTTCGTTGAGCTGAACGGCACGCGGGGGTACCGACATGATGCAACACCTTTGTTGTTAAAAATATCAATCATTGATCTTTTCTGGTTTCAGTCAACCCGAACGGCATGCCGAAGTCAAGTAAGGCCTTTTATGCCCTAATAAAGGGCTGGCAAGGCTCTTTTGGGGCAAAACAGGGCGTTTTTTGGGGCTCGGCCGCCTTGGGCACCGCAGGCTTGAGCGGGCCGTGTTGTATTTTTTACGGGGGTGTTGTGTAAAAAAATGAACAAGGCTAAGCTCGAATCAAACCCATAACAGCAATAATACCGGGGTGTTTCATGTCTCGCCTGCCGTTAATCGGCGTCACCGCCTGCTCCAGGCAGATCGGTCTGCATGCTTATCACATCAGTGGCGACGAGTATGTCCACGCAGTAGCCAGCGCAGCCCAGGGCGTGCCGGTGATTATCCCGTCCATGGCGGAACTGCTTTCCCCGTCCGATATTCTGGACGGTCTGGACGGCATTCTCTTTACCGGCTCTCCCTCCAATATCGAACCTTTCCATTACCAGGGTCCTGCCAGCGCGCCGGGCACTGCTCATGATTCTGCACGGGATGCTGCCACCCTGCCGCTGCTGAGCGCCGCCGTCGCGAGTGGTGTTCCGGTGCTGGGCATCTGCCGCGGCTTCCAGGAAATGAACGTGGCCCTGGGCGGCAGCCTGCATCAGAACGTGCAGCAGGTGCAGCCTTTCATGGACCACCGGCACACCGAACAGCCTGGCCAGCCCCTGGACGCCTGGTACGCGCCGGCCCACGACCTGCATATCAAGGCAGGTGGTGTTCTGGCGGAGCTGGGCCTGCCGGAGCGGATTCAAGTCAACTCGATCCATGCCCAGGGCGTCGAGCGTCTGGCCCCGGGGCTGCGGGTCGAGGCGCTGGCTCCCGACGGGTTGGTAGAGGCGGTCTCGGTAGAAGCCAGCAAGGCTTTTGCACTGGGGGTGCAATGGCACCCCGAATGGCAGGTAAGCTGCAACCCTCACTACCTGGCCATCTTCCAGGCTTTTGGTGATGCCTGCCGCAAGCGGGCAAGACAACGCGACGCCGAAGCGTCACACAAGGCCTGACTTAATAGAGAGTCAGGAAACTCAGCCTAGAGGCATTTATGAGTAACAACCTCGACCAGCTCACCGATTGGTTGAAAGACCACAAGATCACAGAAGTCGAATGCATGATCGGCGATTTGACCGGGATCACCCGGGGCAAGATCTCGCCGACCAACAAGTTCATTGCCGAAAAAGGCATGCGCCTGCCCGAGAGCGTGCTGCTGCAGACCGTGACCGGCGACTATGTCGAAGACGACATTTATTACGAACTGCTGGACCCGGCCGACATCGACATGGTCTGCCGCCCGGACCAGAACGCGGTGTACCTTGTGCCCTGGGCCATCGAGCCCACTGCCCAGGTGATCCATGACACCTACGACAAGCAGGGCAACCCCATCGAGCTGTCGCCGCGCAACGTCCTGAAGAAAGTCCTGAAACTCTACGCCGACCACGGCTGGCAGCCCATCGTGGCGCCGGAGATGGAGTTCTACCTGACCAAGCGCAGCGACGACCCGGACTACCCGCTGCAGCCGCCGATCGGCCGCTCCGGCCGCCCGGAAACCGGGCGCCAGTCGTTCTCCATTGAGGCTGCGAACGAATTCGACCCGCTGTTCGAAGACGTCTACGACTGGTGCGAACTGCAGGAGCTGGACCTGGACACGCTGATCCACGAGGACGGCACGGCGCAGATGGAGATCAACTTCCGTCACGGCGATGCCCTGTCCCTGGCCGACCAGATCCTGGTGTTCAAGCGCACCATGCGCGAAGCCGCGCTCAAGCACGACGTGGCCGCCACCTTCATGGCCAAGCCCATGACCGGCGAGCCCGGCAGCGCCATGCACCTGCACCAGAGCATCATCGACATCAACACCGGCAAGAACGTCTTCTCCAATGAAGACGGGACCATGAGCCAGCTGTTCCTCAACCACATCGGTGGTTTGCAGAAGTTCATTCCCGAGCTGCTGCCGCTGTTCGCTCCCAACGTCAACTCGTTCCGTCGTTTCCTGCCCGATACCTCGGCGCCGGTGAACGTCGAGTGGGGCGAAGAGAACCGCACCGTGGGCCTGCGGGTGCCGGATGCCGGGCCACAGAACCGTCGCGTGGAAAACCGCCTGCCGGGCGCCGACGCCAACCCGTACCTGGCCATCGCCGCCAGCCTGCTGTGTGGCTACATCGGCATGGTCGAAGGCCACAACCCGAGCGCGCCCGTGGTGGGCCGTGGCTACGAGCGCCGCAACCTGCGCCTGCCACTGACCATCGAAGACGCGCTGGAGCGTATGGAAAACAGCAAGACCATCGAGAAGTACCTGGGCCAGAAGTTCATCACCGGCTATGTCGCGGTGAAGCGGGCCGAGCACGAAAACTTCAAGCGCGTGATCAGTTCGTGGGAGCGGGAGTTCCTGTTGTTCGCCGTCTGATCCGCCGGGCGCCACTGCCCGCCAGTGGCGCCTTCACTGACACTAAGGAGAGATTGATGACTCATAAAAACCCGCAAACCCGCGAGTGGCAAACCCTCAGCAGTGATCACCACCTGGCACCGTTCAGTGACTTCAAGCAACTGAAGGAAAAGGGCCCGCGGATCATCACCCATGCCAAGGGTGTGTACCTCTGGGACAGTGAAGGCAATCAGATTCTCGACGGCATGGCCGGCCTGTGGTGCGTAGCCATCGGCTATGGCCGTGACGAACTGGCGGAAGCCGCCAGCAAGCAAATGCGCGAACTGCCCTATTACAACCTGTTCTTCCAGACTGCCCACCCACCGGTGCTGGAGCTGTCCAAGGCGATCGCCGATATCGCGCCAGAAGGCATGAACCACGTGTTCTTCACCGGTTCCGGCTCCGAAGGCAACGACACCATGCTGCGCATGGTCCGCCACTACTGGGCGATCAAGGGCCAGCCGAACAAGAAAACCATCATCAGCCGGGTCAATGGCTACCACGGTTCCACTGTGGCCGGTGCCAGCCTCGGCGGCATGACCTACATGCACGAGCAGGGCGACTTGCCGATCCCGGGTATCGTCCACATCCCGCAGCCTTACTGGTTCGCCGAAGGCGGCGACATGAGCCCCGAAGAGTTCGGTATCTGGGCCGCCAACCAGCTCGAAGAGAAGATCCTCGAACTGGGCGTGGACAATGTCGGGGCCTTTATCGCCGAACCGATCCAGGGCGCCGGTGGCGTGATCGTGCCGCCGGACAGCTACTGGCCGCGGATCAAGGAAATCCTTGCCAAGTACGACATCCTGTTCGTTGCCGATGAAGTGATCTGTGGCTTCGGGCGCACCGGTGAGTGGTTCGGTAGCGATTTCTACGACCTCAAGCCGGACATGATGACCATCGCCAAGGGCCTGACCTCCGGCTACATCCCCATGGGTGGGCTGATCGTGCGCGATGAAGTGGTGGCGGTGCTCAACGAGGGCGGCGACTTCAACCACGGTTTCACCTATTCCGGGCACCCGGTGGCCGCTGCCGTGGCCCTGGAAAACATCCGCATCATGCGCGAAGAGAAAATTATCCAGCGCGCCCATGAAAAAGCGGCACCGTATTTGCAGAAACGTCTGCGCGAGTTGAGCGACCACCCGCTGGTGGGCGAGGTTCGCGGGGTAGGGCTGCTGGGGGCCATCGAACTGGTCAAGGACAAGGCCACCCGGGCGCGTTACGAAGGCCGAGGCGTGGGCATGATCTGCCGGCAGTTCTGCTTCGACAACGGCCTGATCATGCGCGCGGTGGGTGACACCATGATCATTGCGCCGCCCCTGGTGATCAGCGAGGCGGAGATCGACGAGCTGGTGGCCAAGGCGCGCAAGTGTCTGGACCTGACCTTGAGTGTGCTCGAGGGCTGAGTGCTAGGCTTTGAGCGCGGTGCTTGCGGGCACTGCGTTCAAAGCAGATGTAAAAGCCTGGTCTTTTCTTGAAAGCCGGCCTTGGATCTTGCCAGACTACCCGCCGTTTTGGTTGCCCGGATATTGGCCGCTGAGCGAGTGGTTAAAAAGAATAATTGGAGCATTACGCATGAAGGCATTAGGTATGAAGTTAGCTGGCAAGACCCTCCTCGCCATGTCCCTGATGGGCGTGATGGCGGCGGCACAAGCGGACGATAAAGTGCTGCACGTTTACAACTGGTCCGATTACATCGCGCCGGACACCATCAAGAAGTTTGAAGCCGAGTCGGGCATCAAGGTTGTCTACGACGTGTTCGACAGCAATGAAACCCTGGAAGCCAAGTTGCTCGCCGGCAAGTCCGGTTATGACGTTGTGGTGCCTTCCAACAACTTCCTGGCCAAGCAGATCAAGGCCGGTGTCTACCAGGAACTGGACCGCTCCAAGTTGCCGAACTGGAAGAACCTCAACGAATCGCTGCTCAAGGCGGTTTCGGTGAGCGACCCGGGCAACAAGCATGCCTTCCCTTACATGTGGGGCTCGATCGGTATCGGCTTCAACGCCGAGAAGGTCAAGGCCGCGCTGGGTGCCGATGCACCGACCAACTCCTGGGACCTGCTGTTCAAGCCTGAGAACGCTGAGAAGCTGAAGGCCTGCGGCGTCAGCTTCCTCGATTCGCCAACCGAGATGATTCCGGTGGCGCTGCACTACCTGGGCTACCCGACCGACAGCCAGGACAAGAAGCAACTGGCTGAAGCCGAAGCGCTGTTCCTCAAGATCCGTCCTTCGATCGCCTACTTCCACTCCTCCAAGTACATCTCCGACCTGGCCAACGGCAACATCTGCGTCGCCGTGGGTTACTCGGGCGACATCTACCAGGCCAAGGCCCGTGCCGCCGAAGCCGGTGACAAGGTCAAGGTCAGCTACAACATCCCCAAAGAGGGTGCTGGCAGCTTCTATGACATGGTGGCCATCCCCAAAGACGCGGAAAACGTCGAAGGCGCCTACAAGTTCATGACCTTCCTGCAAAAGCCTGAAGTCATGGCCGAAATCACCAACGCCGTGCGTTTCCCCAACGGTAACGCGGCTGCAACCCCATTGGTCGATAAAGACATCACCAGCGACCCGGGCGTCTACCCGCCAGCTGAGGTGCAGGCCAAGCTGTACGCGATCGCCGACCTGCCGGCCGCGACCCAGCGCATCCTGACCCGCAGCTGGACCAAGATCAAATCCGGCAAATAGGCCGATTTGCAGCACTCCCTGTTGCCGTCGTCGTGGCGAGGGCGGCAACAGGAAACAATTAAATGACAGAAAGTTTTGCTGGATTGGTTTATCGAGGGTAAGTTGCGCGCCGGTTTTGTTGCTGGGCAGCTTGGAGGCTGTCAGGTAGCGCGGGGCAACTTGGGCCCAACTATTTAAGAGGACCTCCACTTGCCTATTTCTTTATTTCGCAAAGCCATGCTGGCCGCCGCCGGCCTGACGCTGATGGCTGGCGTCCAGGCTGCACCGACCGTGCATATTTATAACTGGTCCGATTACATCGGTCAGAACACCCTGGCCGAGTTTGAAAAGGCCACCGGTATCAAGCCGGTGTATGACGTATTCGATTCCAATGAAACCCTGGAAGGCAAGTTGCTGGCCGGCCGTACCGGTTATGACGTGGTCGTGCCGTCCAACCACTTCCTGGGCAAGCAGATCAAGGCCGGGGCTTTCCAGAAGCTCGACAAGAGCCTGCTGACCCACTATTCGAACCTTGACCCGGTACTGCTCAAGCGTCTGGAAATGAACGACCCGGGCAACCAGTACGCGGTGCCGTACCTGTGGGGTACCAACGGCATCGGCTACAACGTCGACAAGGTCAAGGCCGCCCTGGGCGTGGACAAGATCGATTCCTGGAGCGTGCTGTTCGAGCCGGAGAACATCAAGAAGCTCAACAGCTGCGGCGTGGCCTTCCTCGACTCCGCCGACGAGATGATGCCCACGGTCCTCAACTACCTGGGCCTGAACGCCAACAGCACCAACCCCCAGGACTACAAGAAGGCCGAGGCCACGTTACTGGCAGTGCGTCCTTACGTGACCTACTTCCATTCGTCCAAGTACATCTCGGACCTGGCCAACGGCAATATCTGCGTGGCCATCGGGTTTTCCGGCGATGTGTTCCAGGCCAAGGCCCGGGCCGCCGATGCCGGCAAGGGTGTGAACATCGCCTATGCGATTCCGAAGGAGGGCGGTGCCCTGTGGTTCGACATGCTGGCGATCCCCAAGGATTCGACCAACGTCAAGCAGGCCCACGCCTTCATCAACTATTTGCTGCAACCTGAAGTGATCGCTCAGGTCAGTGACTATGTCGGTTATGCCAACCCCAACCCCGGGTCGGACAAGCTGATGGAGCAGTCCATCCGCACCGACGAAGCGGTCTACCCACCGCAGGAAGTGCTCGACAAGACCTACGTGTCCACCGAGTTGCCACCCAATATCCAACGCTTGATGACCCGCAGCTGGACCAAGGTCAAGACGGGTAAATAGTTCCACAGGCTCAAACTATCCAAGGTCCGCCCGCATGGGGCGGGCTGCAAATTTTGTTGGGAGTTTCGCAAATGGCAGTTGCCTCCGGCGCCTATAAGAAAGCCCTCGAGGGCGACCAGACACCTAAGCAGGTGCTGGTCAAAATCGACCGGGTCACGAAGAAGTTCGACGAGACGGTTGCCGTGGACGATGTGTCCCTGGAAATCAAGAAGGGCGAGATCTTCGCCCTGCTCGGCGGTTCGGGTTCAGGCAAGTCCACCTTGCTGCGGATGCTGGCCGGTTTCGAACGGCCAACGGAGGGGCGAATCTTCCTCGATGGTGTAGACATCACTGACATGCCGCCCTACGAGCGGCCGATCAACATGATGTTCCAGTCCTACGCCCTGTTCCCCCACATGACCGTGGCCCAGAACATCGCCTTCGGCCTCAAGCAGGACAAGATCCCTGCCGCCGAGATCGACGCCCGGGTGGCAGAGATGCTCAAGCTGGTGCAGATGAGCCAGTACGCCAAGCGCAAGCCGCACCAGCTCTCCGGCGGCCAGCGCCAGCGCGTGGCCCTGGCCCGTTCCCTGGCCAAGCGTCCCAAGCTGCTCTTGCTGGACGAGCCCATGGGCGCCCTGGACAAGAAGCTGCGCTCGCAGATGCAACTGGAACTGGTGGAGATCATCGAGCGCGTGGGCGTGACCTGCGTAATGGTGACCCACGACCAGGAAGAGGCCATGACCATGGCCGAACGCATCGCCATCATGCACCTGGGCTGGATCGCCCAGATCGGCAGCCCGATCGACATCTACGAGACCCCGGTCAGCCGCCTGGTCTGCGAATTCATCGGCAACGTCAACATCTTCGAGGGTGAAGTGGTGGACGATGCCGAGGGTCACGCGCTGATCACCTGCAAGGACCTGGACCGCAGCATCTATGTCGGCCACGGCATCAGCACTTCGGTGCAGGACAAATCGGTGACCTACGCGATCCGCCCGGAAAAGCTCCTGGTGACTGCCGAGATGCCGACCTGCGAGTACAACTGGTCCAGCGGCAAGGTCCACGACATTGCCTACCTGGGCGGCCACTCGGTGTTCTACGTCGAGCTGCCGAGCGGCAAGCTGGTGCAATCCTTCGTCGCCAACGCCGAGCGCCGTGGTGCGCGGCCGACCTGGGGTGACCAGGTCTACGTCTGGTGGGAAGACGACAGCGGCGTGGTACTGCGCTCATGAACATGCGAAAGCTCAAGCGCCGACTCAATCGAATAATTCCCGGTGGCCGTCAGCTGGTCATCGGGGTTCCGTTCATCTGGCTGTTCCTGTTCTTCATGCTGCCGTTCTTCATCGTCCTGAAGATCAGCTTCGCCGAAGCGGACGTGGCCATTCCGCCGTACACCGAGATCTACAGCTACGTCGACCAGAAGCTGCAGTTGCTGCTGAACCTGGGCAACTACGC
This sequence comes from Pseudomonas sp. NFPP12, assembly GCF_900103205.1. Taxonomy (NCBI): domain Bacteria; kingdom Pseudomonadati; phylum Pseudomonadota; class Gammaproteobacteria; order Pseudomonadales; family Pseudomonadaceae; genus Pseudomonas; species Pseudomonas sp. NFPP12. Next base: position 340,617 of record NZ_FMWW01000005.1, on the reverse strand, counting down.
GATGCTCGGCGACGACGAACTCTATATCGCCGCCTACCTTGGCTCGCTGAAGATGGCGTTCTTCAGCACCATCCTCTGCCTGCTGATCGGCTACCCGATGGCCTACGCCATCGCCAGTGCCCGCAAGGAATTGCAGACGGTGCTGGTGCTGCTGATCATGATGCCGACCTGGACCGCGATCCTGATCCGCGTCTATGCCTGGATGGGCATCCTCAGCAACAACGGCCTGCTCAATGGCTTCCTGATGTCCATGGGCTGGATCAACGAGCCGCTGCAGATCCTCAACACCAACATCGCGGTGTATATCGGTGTGGTCTATTCCTACCTGCCGTTCATGATCCTGCCGCTGTACGCGAACCTGGTGAAACACGACACCAGCCTGCTGGAGGCCGCGGCCGACCTGGGTTCGAGTACCTTCAACAGCTTCTGGAAAATCACCGTGCCGCTGTCCAAGAACGGCATCATCGCCGGCTGCATGCTGGTGTTCATCCCGGTGGTGGGTGAGTTCGTGATTCCGGAACTGCTGGGCGGTCCGGAAACCCTGATGATCGGCAAGGTGCTGTGGCAAGAGTTCTTCAACAACCGTGACTGGCCGGTGGCATCCGCCCTGGCGGTGGTGATGCTGGCGATCCTGATTGTGCCGATCATCCTGTTCAACCGCAGTCAGGCCAAGGAAATGGAGGGCAAGGAATGAAGCGCTTCAGTTTCTCCAGCCTGATGCTGGTGCTCGGCCTGTTGTTCATCTACCTGCCGATGCTGATCCTGGTGATCTACTCGTTCAACGCCTCCAAGCTGGTGACGGTGTGGGGCGGCTGGTCAATCAAGTGGTACATCGGCCTGCTGGATAACCAGCAACTGATGGGCTCGGTGATGCGCTCCCTGGAAATCGCCTGCTACACCGCTGTAGCGGCGGTGGCACTGGGCACCCTGGCGGCGTTTGTGCTGACCCGGATCACCCGCTTCAAGGGTCGTACCCTGTTCGGTGGCCTGGTCACCGCGCCGCTGGTGATGCCGGAAGTGATTACCGGTCTTTCCTTGCTGCTGCTGTTCGTGGCCATGGCCCAGGCGGTCGGCTGGCCTCAGGAGCGCGGCATCGTCACCATCTGGATCGCCCACACCACGTTCTGCGCCGCCTATGTGGCAGTGGTGGTGTCGGCTCGCCTGCGTGAGCTGGACCTGTCCATCGAAGAGGCGGCCATGGACCTGGGCGCGCGGCCGTGGAAGGTGTTCTTCCTGATCACCATCCCGATGATCGCGCCTTCGCTGGCGGCGGGCGGCATGATGTCCTTCGCCCTGTCCCTGGATGACCTGGTACTGGCCAGCTTCGTTTCCGGCCCGGGCTCCACCACCTTGCCGATGGAAGTGTTCTCGGCGGTGCGCCTGGGGGTGAAGCCTGAGATCAACGCCGTGGCCAGCCTGATCCTGCTGGCGGTGTCCCTGGTGACCTTCCTGGTCTGGTTCTTCAGCCGGCGCGCCGAAGAAGCCCGCAAGCGGGCGATCCAGCAGGCCATCGAGGAAAGCGCTGCCGATTCCTGGAAACAGCCGGACGTGCGTCGGGCCCAGGCGCCGGAAACCGCCTGAGTTGCAGTTGTGTCATCAAAAAACCTCGCCCCGGTTTCCGGGAGCGAGGTTTTTTATTGGCCCTTGCCGGGGCAAGCGTCCTTCAGAAGGGGATTGGGCTTGCAGGGCTCTTCGCTGGCCAGCCAGCGCCTGAAACGCTGGTGGTGGGTCAGGATTGCCAGGGTGAACGGCGAATCACCTCGACGAAATTCAACGCCTTGAACCCTGGCTGCTGGTCGGCCAGGACGTCGGTCTTGACGTTGCCGAAGGTGGTTTGCGGGCGATGGCGCAGGCCGTCGGCGAAGGCGCAGATGATGCATTCCTTGAAGCCTTCACCGCGCGGGTGGGCGTGGACCACGGCTTCACGCTGGGCCGCGGGGAACGCGGCGTAGTCGATGCCCAGCACATCCATCTCGACCCCGGCGGTGACCAGGGCCACGGTAGGGCGCAGGTGCTGGGGGATGCCTGGGGTGGTGTGCAAGGCGATGGACAGCCAGACCTGCTCGATATCGTCGGCGCTGAGGCCGTAGGGCTGGAGAAAGTCGCGTGCGGCGTTGGCGCCGTCGACTTCGAAGCGCTGGTCGGCGCTGCGCAGGCCCTCCACCAACCCCAGGTCGTGGAACATGGCGCCGACGTAGAGCAACTGCGGGTCGTAAGCCAGCTGCCGGCGTTCGCCGCTCAGGGCGCCGAACAGGAACACCCGGCGCGAGTGGTGATAAAGCAGGTCGGATTCGACATCGCGGATGTACTCGGTGGTGGCTCGGGCCAGGGCGCTGTCGGGTATCCGGATCCCGGCGATGGTGGAGCTCATGGGGCGTTCCTCGTGGCGGGCGCCGTGCTGGCGCTGGAGCCTTCAGTCTGTTACCGGCCCTTTCGGCCCACAATCGCACCGGGGCTGCGATCCCGGCCAACCTGCGTGCATTTCCTGCCAGTGCTATGTTCCCCCGAGCTTTGCTTGCGACAATTGCCCGCCGCTCGGGGTTGCCGGGCGCGGGTCACTGAGGGCTGTTTGCACCATGGGTAGAAGCGTTGCCGTGCTGGTTTTTCCGGGTGTCCAGGCTCTCGATGTCACCGGGCCCATGGATGTGTTTTGCGAAGCCAACCGGTTTCTGCCGGCCGAGGATCACTACCGCTTGCGGGTGATTGGCGTCGAGACTGGGGCGCAGGCCTGTTCCAATGGCCTGCTGTTACACGCCCATTGTTCCTTCACCCAGGCCCTGGAGCCCTTTGACCTGTTGCTGGTGGCAGGCGGCCCGCAGGTGCCTGGCAGCCAGTTCAGCCCTGCCTTCTACGCCTGGCTGCGGGAGGCCTGCGCCCGGGCCAAGGGCTTCGGCTCGATCTGCAACGGCGCGTTCATCCTGGCCCGGGCCGGGTTGCTGGAAGGGCGCACGGTGACCACCCACTGGAGCGATGCGCCGGCGCTGGCTGCGCTGTGCCCGGGCACTCGGGTCGAGGCTGATCGACTGTACGTCCAGGACGGCAGGCTGTTCACTTCGGCGGGGGTCACCGCCGGCATCGACCTGTCGCTGTACCTACTGGCCCAGGATCATGGTGCGGGGGTGGCCCTGAGCGTGGCCAAGCGTCTGGTGGTGTTCACCCAGCGCACGGGGGGGCAGTCGCAGTTCAGCCCGTTTCTGCTGCCCCAGGCCGAGGCCACCTCCACCGTGGCTCGGGTCCAGCAGCATGTGCAGGACCGGTTGCAGGCGGACCTGAGCATTGCCGAGCTGGCCCGGGCGGTGAACATGAGCCCGCGCAATTTTGCCCGAGTGTTCGTTCGAGAAGCGGGGGTGACTCCGGCGGAATTTGTCGAAGGCGCGCGGATGGATGCGGCGCGGGGGATGCTCGAACGCAGCGCGGCGCCGCTCAAGACCGTGGCCTACGCCTGCGGTTTTCGCGATGCCCAGCACATGCGCAGCGTGTTCAACCGGCGCCTGGGGCTGACCCCGCAACAGTTCCGCCTGAACTTCAGCACCGTACCCTTGTAGGAGCCGGCTTGCCGGCGAAGGCGTCCTTCAGCGGAGTGCAGGGCTTGCGGGCCTCTTCGCTGGCCAGCTCGCTTCTACACCCGCCGCTGGTCAAGGCGCGGGGACCCGGGGGCGTGCCGGCAGCAGCTTCAGGGTGCTGCGGGTGTTGGCGGTGACTTCCTCGTCGCTGAAGTGCGCCTGCTGGTAGACCCCTTCGATATAGGCTTCGGCCTGATCGTCGTAATGCTTGTCGAACAGCACGCCACTCTGGCCCACCGGGTTGATGGTCAGGCTGTGGGCCGGGTCGGCGAAGTCGATGATGCGCCGGGTCGAGGGCCCGTAGACCACTGACCAGGGCGCCGGGCCGATCTTGGCGGTGAGGTTGTTCGGCACCTCGTGGCTACCGGGGGCGTCCAGGGGGCCGACGTTGAACAGCCGGTCCAGGGGCTTCTGCATGCCCAGCGGGTGGCCGTGGGTCAGCGTGTGGGCCTGGCCCCAGCGCCATTGCGCCGGGTTGGCGCCCAGGGTCAGGCGCAGGTGGTCGATACTGGCGCGCCAGGCCAGCTTGACCGTGTCGGCGCGGCTTTCGCGCTGGGGCGTGGTGCGGTTGTCCCACCAGGGCGAGTCGGGGTCCGCCGCCAGCCGGGGCAGGGCGGCGTCCACCACCCGGGCCTGGATCAGGGCGTCGAAATAGGCGTCGCCGAGTTTTTCATGGAAAGTGGCATCGGCCAGGTTGAACAGGAACTGGTTGAACAGCGTCGCGCTGGTGGATTCCAGAGGATAGTCGCCCTGCCATTTCGCCAGTTGCTCCACCAGCTTCAGTTCCTCGGGGTCGCTGACCACTTCACGCAACACCGGCAACAGCGGCGCCAGCAGGCGCGGCCCGTAGGCGGTGGTGGTGCCCAACTGCAGTTTCTGGGTGTTCTCCAGGTCCCATTTCTGGCTCTTGTCGCTGAGCTGCCGATCCAGTTGCTGACCACGGTCGGCCAGGTTGTAGTAGCCGGGGATCTCCATGCCGGTGGGGGATACCGGCTGGAAGTTGGCCGAGACGATATAGCCCCGGGCCGGGTTCTCTTCCTGGGGGTTGGCGCTGAAGGGGTAGAAGCCTTCCTTGTCCGCCAGGCTGGTGCTGCCATCGAGGATGAAGGCCGGCTTGGCCTCCGCCGGGCGCTTGGGCAGGAGCGCCGCCGCCCACCAGCCGATGTCGCCCTTGGCGTTGGCCCAGACGATGTTCAGGCCCGGTGCATGGACCTTGGCGGCCGCAGCGCGGACCTTGGCCAGGGTGTCTGCGCGGTTGAGCTGGTAGAAGCCGTCGAGGATCGGGTTCGGGGTTTCCAGGAAACCCCACCACATGGCGATCGGCGCCTTGCCCACGGTGGTGCCGAGCATGTCGTTGATGATCGGGCCGTGGGGCGACTGGCGCAGGGTCAGGGTCACCGGGGCCTGGCCCTTGACGGCGATCTGCTGCTCGCTGGTGATCAGGTCCACCCACTTGTCGTGGAACCAGACCTGATTGGGGTTCTCCGGGTTGACCTTTTCGGCGATCAGGTCGAGGTCATCGTTCTGGAACATGGTCAGGCTCCAGCCGAAGTCCAGGTTGTGGCCGAGAAAGGCGAAGGGCACCAGGGCCTGGTGATGACCGTAGAGTTCAAAGCCAGGGGCCGAGAGCTGGGCCTCGTACCACACCGACGGCAGCGAGTAGCGGATATGCGGGTCGCCGGCCAGCAGCGCGCGGCCGCTCTTGGTCCGCGAGCCGGAAACCACCCAGGCATTGCTGCCCTCGAATTGCGGCAGCCCGGCTTCTTCCAGGGCTTGCTGGCTCAGGCGGGCGATTCGGCCCAGGCCCTGCCAGTCGACGGTGGCCAGTGGTGCTGAAGGTTGGGTCTTGCCCTTGGCCAGCACGCCCTTGGGCTGCCAGTCGAGGTCGAACACCTTCAGGTAGTCATTGCCCAGCTCGTCGCGGATGTAGGTCAGCAGCGGCTCGGTGCGAAAGGCCATGGCAAAGCTGTAGGCCATGAAACCGGCGACGCTGACGGTGTCTTCTGCGGTGAAAGGCCGCTTGTGGATACCCAGGACGTCGAACTCGATGGGGCTGGCGTGGCTGTCCTGATACTGGTTGATGCCGTCCAGATAGGCTTCCAGGGCCTTCCAGGCGGGTGACTGATGGTCGAGCCCGGCGATATAGCTGTCGGCCCGTTCGCGAATCCGCAGGCTGCGGAACAGTTTGTCGGTGTCCACCAGCTTGGGCCCCAGCACCTCTGCCAGCTCGCCCCGGGACAGGCGCCGCAGCACTTCCATCTGGAACAGCCGGTCCTGGGCGTGCACGTAGCCCAGGGCGCGGTACAGGTCGGCTTCGTTTTCGGCGCGAATGTGCGGCACCCCGCGTTCGTCGTAACGCACGGTGACCGAGCCTTGCAGGCCATTGAGCTCGACCTGGCCCTGACGCGTCGGCTGCTTGCTGTACAGGTAGCCGGCAAGCCCTGCCAACAGGGCGAGGATCAGTACGGCGACGACGGTCAGGCTGCGTTTCATGCGGGCTCCTTGCTGTTGTTGTATTCAATGCCGCCTTGGGAGAGCTGCAGAGATTTAGCACAAGTCAGGGGCCCCGCGCAGGAGGCAGTCCTTGATTAGTCGCGAATGCCTTGTTCGGCCGGCCAGGGGCAGTAGCAGCCGATGGCCAGGGTGTGGGTGGCGCTGACCGGGCGATTGTCCTCAAGGGCCTGGAGGATGGGCTCGATGAAGCTGTTGCTGGAATTGCAGGTCAGGCCTTCGCTGTAGGGGCCGAAGTAGGCCAGCTTGCCGTTGCGGTCCCAGATCGCCACTGCCGGGCTGGCGGGGATCTGTTCCGCTCCGGGCAGGCTGTCGAGGTGCTTCAGGCGGCTCAGGGTGGCGGGTAGCTGGCCATGGCTGCCGGGCTTCTGTACGGCATAGAACTCCACGCCCCGCGGGCCATAGGTTTCGATCAGCTCGGCCAGGTGCTGCTGGTTACCGACATTGCAGGGGCAGGCCGGGTCCCAGAAATGCACCAGGCGGATCGCCCCGGGGCCGGCCAGTTCGGCGGGCAGTTGCAACGGGTCGCCGGAGAACATCGCGGTGTGCTCGCTGAACGCCCGCAGATAGCGGCCCTGGAACCATTCGTAGGCGTTCCACAGCACCACGGCGCAGATCAGGACGAGCAGGCTGGCAAGCAGGGGCGTGCGGTAAGACTGGCGCATTAAGATCGGTCCTCGAAGGTCGCGTAGCTTGCCATGCTTGCCGCGACAGATGAATATCGCAGGCCCAGAAAGCCCGTTTTGTCGCCGGTACCCCCGCTTTGGAATTCTCTATGCCCGCCACTTTCGACCCCGACCACCTGCGTGCCAGCCTGCAACCTCTGGTCGCCGGGCAGCCTTTGTCGGTGGAGGGGCAGGCCTACCAGCGCTTCTATGGGCTGGATTTCGCCGGGCGGGCGCTGGTGCCGCGCAGCCGCCTGGGGCGTTTCCAGGTGGACGGCTACGACGTGGTGAGCCAGGTCTGGTGGCCGGAGCAGCCACGGGCCACGCTGTTTCTGTTCCACGGCTTCTATGACCACATGGGCTTGTACCGGCATGTGATCGAGTGGGCGCTGCAACGGCGTTTCGTGGTGATTTCCTGCGACCTGCCCGGGCACGGCCTTACCAGTGGCGAGCGGGCCAGTATCGATGATTTCGCGGTGTACCAGCGGGTGCTGCAAGGCCTGTTCGCCGAGGCCCGGTCCCTGGAACTCCCCGAGCCCTGGCACCTGTTCGGGCAAAGCACCGGCGGCGCGATCATCATGGACCACCTGCTCAACCAGGGCGCCGAGAGCCCGGCCCAGGGCCAGGTGATGCTGCTCTCGCCGCTGGTGCGGCCGCGGGCCTGGGGCTGGTCGATGCTCAGTTATTACGCGCTGCGGCCCTTCGTCACCGGCATTGCCCGGCGCTTCAGCGAAAACTCCAACGACCCGGATTTCCTCGCGTTCCTGCAGGTCGACCCGTTGCAGCCGCAACGCTTGCCGACGGCCTGGGTGGGAGCGCTGTCGCGCTGGATCAAGCGCCTGGAGGCGGCGCCCCGCAGCTCCAGGCAGCCGTTGATCGTTCAGGGGGATGCGGACATGACCGTGGACTGGCAGCACAATCTGCAGGTGATTCGCGGCAAGTTCGCCGCGCCCGAGCTGTTGATGCTGCCCGATGCGCGGCACCACCTGGCCAATGAAATCCCGTTGTATCGCGATCAGTACTTCGCCTTTCTGACCCAGCACCTCTAGAGATTGGTGCAGCCGCTGCCGCAGGCTGCGAACGGCCCGAAGGGACGCAAGAGCCCAAGGCTACTGCAGGCTCGTCAGGCGATTGCCAGGCAAGGGCCTGTGGGCTCGGCAGCGGTCACAGGCGAGTTGCCGGGTCAGGGGGCGAGGCTGGAAGTGCTCTGGCCGACCGCCAGGCCGGCGCGAATCGCCGCCAGGGCGGCCTGGTAGTAGGCCTTGCCTTCGCTGGATTCGGCGAAGGTGGCGAACTCTTCCAGCTCCGTGTCGGACAGATCCCGATAGACGTACAGCAAGGTGTTGTTCAGGTCGTTGCCGATCTGCTGCATCAGCCGCTGGCGCTGGCCGTTGAGCATGCCCTGGGCCTGGCCGCCCCCCAGCAGGCCGGGAATCATCTGGCTCAGGCTGTCGGCAGCGACACCGGCAATCGCCAGGCTCACCTCTGCACCCGCTTCCCGGGCCGGCAGGGCCTGGGCCAGGTGGCCGATGATCAATTGGCGGTTGTCGCTGGCCTGCATCTTCGGCAGGCCCTGGGCGTTCTTGGCCAATTGGTCGCGGCGAGTCGCCAGCAGTTCGGCGGCGACGATCTTGCGGCCCAGGGGCGACTGGAAGAAGGCCAGGGCCGGTGCGGGGTCCGCCAGGTTCTGCCGCAGTTGGGCCTCGGCGCGACGGTCCACGGCCTGAGGTGCGAAGCGCTGGTTGCTGTTGTCCACCAGGGCTTGATAGACCGCCGGCGGCAGGCTGCTCTGGTAGCGCTGCTGGGCGGCGCTGAGGGCATCGTTGAAATGCGCGCGCTGTTGCGCCCAACCGGCGACCTGGTACAACTGGTCGTGGCTGTCTGCCCAGGCAGGCAAGGCGCAGAGGATCAACAGTGAGAAAAGCAAACGGCGCATAAGGACTCCTGTCAGCAGGCGACTATTCTCCGGGGCAAGAGGGTGGTTGTCGAGAATTCGTATCAGCATCCCTCGGCAAACCGATGATGTGTAAGCCCATTGAAAAAAATGCTTCATCCTCCGCTCTGCGGCTCTGTCAGATTTTTCTGAGGCTGGATACTATGCGCGCCATGCAAATACCCTCTGATCATCCGCTGTTGTTGAACATTGTCGACGACCTGGCCGCCTGTGGCTGGTCGCAGCAAAATGTCTTCCTGTCCGAGGCTCTGACCCTCGAACTGGCGGCTGAGTGCCGTAAACGTGCGGCTGAAGGTGAACTGGCGCCGGCGGCGGTAGGACGCGGGCCGGCCCAGGAGATCCGCGAGGGTATTCGCGGCGACCATATCCAGTGGCTCGAACCCGGTCAGGCCCAGGCCTGCGATAGCTACCTGGAACTGATGGACAGCCTGCGCGAGGCTCTGAACCGAGGCCTGTTCCTCGGGCTTGAAGATTTCGAATGCCATTTCGCGATGTACCCGCCGGGAGCCTTCTACAAGCGCCACGTGGATCGCTTTCGCGATGACGACCGGCGCATGGTCTCGGCGGTGGTCTACCTCAATGAGGAGTGGCTGCCCGAGCAGGGCGGGCAATTGCGCATGTACCTCAATGACCGGGGGCAATACGATGTAGTCCCTGTCGGGGGGCGGCTGGTGGTGTTTCTTTCCGGCGAAGTCCCCCATGAAGTCATGCCTGCGACCCGGGAACGCCTGTCCCTGACCGGCTGGTTCCGGCGCCGTGGTAACGAGCCGTTCTGAATATGCACAAGATCCTGGTCAGCCGCTGCCTGTTGGGCCACCGCGTACGCTACGACGGCGGTGCCAGCGGCCCGTTCGATCAACTGGCCGCCTGGCAGCAAGAGGGACGAGTGGTTGCCCTGTGTCCGGAGGTTGCTGGTGGTTTGCCCACGCCACGGGCGCCAGCGGAGATCCCCGGCGGGCAGGGTGTCGATGTGCTTGAGGGCCGGGCACCGGTGATGACCTGCGAAGGTGAAGATGTCAGTGCCCAGTTCCTGGCTGGCGCCCGCCAGGCCCTGGAGCTGGTGGAAAAGCACCGGATCCGTGTTGCCGTGCTCAAGGCCCACAGCCCATCCTGTGGCAACCTGCTGACCTATGACGGCAGCTTCAGCGGGGTCAAGGTTTCGGGGGAGGGCGTCACCGCCGCGTTGCTCAAGCAGCACGGGGTGCAAGTCTTCAGCGAGCTGCAACTGCCCGAGGCCGCCAGCGCCCTGGCTGCATTGTCCTCGTAGCCGCTGCCGAGCTTTAGCGAGGCTGAGAAAAGGCCCTAAGGGCCTTGCTTGACGGTTTCCGCCGACCTCTGGCGGCCATGAAGCCCCTGCGTCCCTTCGGTCCGTTCGCAGGCTGCGGCTACAGGTCAATCCAGGCAGCTTGTGTCGTTTACTGCCCGGCTTCGGCCTTCGGCGGTTTGCTCGCGTCCATGCCGAACCATTTCTCCGACAGGGCCATCAGGCGCCCGTCGGCCTTGATCCGCTGCAAGGCGCTGTCCAGGCTCGCGCGAAACGCCGGGTTACCTTTCTGGAAGGGGATCGCCAGGCTCAGGGTCGGTCCGACCTTGGCGCCTTCTTTCACCGGCAGGCGGCTGTCGCGAATGGCGTAGGGAATCAGCAGGCGATCGCTGATGGCGGCGTCGATCTGCTTGTCCGCCACGTCCTTGATCGGCTGCTGGGCATCGGCGTAGCTGCGCAGGTTGATCCCTTCCACAGTCCGCGCCTGATCGACGAACTGGCTGCCCTGGGCCACCCCCAGCGCCTGGCCGCGCAGGGCCTGCAGGGAAAACAGCGGACGCTGCTCTTCCTTGCGCACAATCAACTGCGCACTGGAATAGCTGTAGGGTTCGCTGAAATCGAAACGATCCTTGAGTTCCGGGGTCATTGCTATGTGGTTGATCGCCACGTCGAACTTGCCGCTTTCCACTCCCGGGAGCAGTTCGGCGGCCTCGGTCACCACGAAGTCCGCGCGTACGTCCAGTTCACTGGCCAGCAGTTGCCCCAACTCCACCTCGAAACCGGTGAGTTTGCCGTCGTCCTTGAAATTGAAGGGCGGCGTATCGGCTTCCAGGGCGATGCGCAGCTCGCCGCGGTCATTGATATCGTCCATCAGTTCGGCTTGAGCGCAAGTGCTCGCAAGGGGCAGCAAAAGTAACAGGCCAGGCAGGAAACGCATGGTCACTCCTTGAATTTATATGAGCGATGCGCCGTTCAGGCTCGCTTTGCTAAGGTGTTGAGTGCCTTCGACAACGAATTGCCACGAAGTTGTCATAACCGTAAAAGATTTGCGGAAAAACTGGAGAAGATAATGAAAATTTTTATGTCGCGTGCTGCTTTGGCCGGTCTGTTGCTGGGAACCTCGATGCTGGCCGGTGCAGCGGAAATTCCGCGTACCGAGGCACCTGCCGGCGCCAAGGTGACTATCGTTTCCCCGGCCGACGGGGCCACCGTGGACAAGACCTTCAAGGTCAAGTTCGGCGTTGAAGGCATCGCCCTGGCTCCGGCGGGCGATCAGACCGCCAACACCGGCCACCATCACCTGCTGATCGATGTCGATCAGTTGCCTGCCGAGAACCTGCCGATCCCGATGGACGCCAACCACCTGCACTTCGGCAAGGCCCAGACCGAAACCGAAGTGACCCTGACACCCGGCAAGCACACCCTGCAACTGGAACTGGGGGACAAGAACCACGTGCCTTTCAACCCGGTGATCGTTTCCAAGAAAATCACAGTAACAGTGAAATAATCGTAAACACGATAAAAAAGGGAGCCCAGTGGGCTCCCTTTTTTGTGCCGCGGTCGAGGCTTAGAACAGCACGCGGCAACGGATGGTGCCGTTGATGTGCTGCAGCTTCTCTTGCGCCAGGTCCGAGTACTCGGCGTCGACGTCGATCACCACGTAGCCGACCTTCTCGTTGGTCTGCAGGAACTGGCCGGAGATGTTGATGCCGTTTTCGGCGAAGACCTTGTTGATCTCGCTCATCACGCCCGGAATGTTCTCGTGGATGTGCAGCAGACGGTGCTTGCCCGGGTGGGCCGGCAGCGCCACTTCAGGGAAGTTGACCGAGGACACCGAGGTACCGTTGTCGCTGTACTTGACCAGTTTTTCTGCCACTTCCAGGCCGATGTTGGCCTGGGCTTCAGCGGTGGAACCGCCGATGTGCGGGGTCAGGATCACGTTGTCCAGGCCGCGCAGCGGGCTTTCGAACTCTTCGTCGTTGGAGCGCGGCTCCACCGGGAATACGTCGATGGCCGCGCCGATCAGGTGCTTGTCCTTGATCGCGTCCGCCAGGGCGTCCAGCTCGACCACGGTGCCGCGGGCGGCGTTGATCAGGATGCCGCCCTTCTTGATGGCGCGGATTTCCTTCTCGCCGATCATCCACTGGGTGGCCGCGGTTTCCGGCACGTGCAGGGTGACGATGTCGGACATGCCCAGCAGTTCGTGCAGGTTGCCCACCTGGGTGGCGTTGCCCAGTGGCAGCTTGGTCACGGTGTCGTAGAAAAACACCTGCATGCCCAGGCCTTCAGCCAGGACCGACAACTGCGTACCAATGGAGCCGTAGCCGACGATACCCAGCTTCTTGCCACGGATTTCGAAGGAGTTGGCCGCGCTCTTGATCCAGCCGCCACGGTGGCAGGAAGCGTTTTTCTCGGGGATGCCGCGCAGCAGCAGGATGGCCTCGGCCAGCACTAGCTCGGCAACCGAACGGGTGTTGGAGTACGGCGCGTTGAACACCGCGATGCCGCGCTCACGAGCGGCGGACAGGTCAACCTGGTTGGTGCCGATGCAGAAGCAGCCCACTGCGACCAGTTTCTTCGCGTGGTCGAAGATCTCTTCGGTCAGTTGAGTGCGGGAGCGAATGCCGATGAAGTGTGCATCGGCGATCTTTTCCTTGAGCTGGGCTTCCGGCAGAGAACCGGTGAGGTACTCGATGCTGGTGTAGCCGGCGGCCTTGAGGACGTCGACAGCGGATTGGTGGACGCCTTCGAGGAGAAGGAACTTGATCTTGCTCTTATCGAGAGAAGTCTTGCTCATCTGCGTAAACCTGTGTCCCGGAGAAAAATGGCAGGGAAGTGGACAGCTTGAGCTGACCTGGGCGGCACTGGGCCGACACCGCAGAAAGGCCCTTGGGCACTCTCCTGCGGGGGCGGTATGCTAGCATACGCGCCCCGCTAAACACTCATTCCTGCGACGTGAAGCGTTCTCAGGATGACCATGAATTGTTCGAGAGTTCTGTCGATGACCAATCCTGCCCTGATTGATGAGCTGAAGACCCTGGTTGAGCCTGGCAAGGTGCTGACCGACGCTGACTCCCTGAATGCTTATGGCAAGGATTGGACCAAGCATTTCGCCCCGGCCCCGACAGCCATTGTGTTTCCGAAAACCATCGAGCAGGTCCAGGCCATTGTGCGCTGGGCCAATCAGCACAAGGTTGCGCTGGTGCCTTCGGGCGGTCGCACCGGGCTTTCGGCGGCAGCGGTGGCAGCCAACGGCGAGGTGGTGGTGTCCTTCGACTATATGAACCAGATCCTCGACCTGAACCTGACCGACCGCACCGCAGTGTGCCAGCCGGGCGTGGTCACCGAGCAGTTGCAGAACCTGGCGCAAGAAAACGGCCTGTACTACCCGGTGGATTTCGCTTCTGCAGGTTCCAGCCAGATTGGCGGCAATATCGGTACCAATGCCGGCGGAATCAAGGTGATTCGCTACGGCATGACCCGCAATTGGGTGGCTGGCATGAAGGTGGTCACCGGCAAGGGCGACCTGCTGGAGCTGAACAAGGACCTGATCAAGAACGCCACCGGCTATGACTTGCGCCAGCTGTTCATCGGCGCCGAGGGCACCCTGGGCTTCGTGGTCGAGGCCACCATGCGCCTGGACCGGGCCCCGAAGAACCTCACGGCGATGGTCCTGGGCACCCCTGATTTCGACTCGATCATGCCCGTGTTGCACGCCTTCCAGGGCAAGCTGGATCTGACGGCCTTCGAGTTCTTCTCCGACAAGGCCCTGGCCAAGGTCCTGGCCCGTGGCGACGTACCGGCACCGTTCGAGTCCGACTGCCCGTTCTATGCGCTGCTGGAGTTCGAAGCCACCACCGAGGAAGTGGCCAACCACGCCCTGGAAACCTTCGAGCACTGTGTCGAGCAGGGCTGGGTGCTGGACGGCGTGATGAGCCAGAGCGAAACCCAGTTGCACAACCTGTGGAAGCTGCGCGAATACATTTCCGAGACCATTTCCCACTGGACGCCATACAAGAACGACATTTCGGTCACTGTGTCGAAAGTCCCGGCCTTCCTTCAGGAAATCGACGCCATCGTCGGCAAGCACTACCCGGACTTCGAAATCGTCTGGTTCGGCCACATCGGCGACGGCAACCTGCACCTGAACATCCTCAAGCCGGACAACCTGAGCAAGGACGAGTTCTTTGCCAAGTGCGCGACGGTCAACAAGTGGGTGTTCGAGACGGTCGAGAAGTACAACGGCTCGATTTCCGCGGAACACGGCGTGGGCATGACCAAGCGTGATTACCTGACCTACAGCCGCTCGCCGGTGGAGATCGAGTACATGAAGGCGGTCAAGGCCGCGTTCGACCCGAACGGCATCATGAACCCGGGCAAGATCTTCGCGATCTGAGGCCGGGTAGTGTCCAGATAACGCACACAAGCAGGAGTCGGTAATGAGCTATCAGCACCAGTATGTCGACGGTACCCGGATCCATTTTCCGGTGGGCAAGGTGGTGTGCATCGGTCGCAACTACGCCGAGCACGCCAAGGAGCTGGACAACCCGGTACCTACCGAACCCCTGTTGTTTATCAAGCCGGGCAGTTGTGTGGTGCCCCTGGAAGGTGGGTTCGCGATTCCCACCGAGCGTGGTTCGGTGCACTACGAAGCGGAAATCGCGGTGTTGATCGGCAAGCCGCTCTCCACCAAACCCGGCCGCGAAGAAGTGCTGGATGCCATTTCCGGCTTTGCCCCGGCACTGGACCTGACCCTGCGGGACAAGCAGGCCGAACTCAAAGCCAAGGGCCTGCCCTGGGAAATCGCCAAGTCGTTCGACGGCGCGGCGGTGATCGCGCCCTTTGTGGTGGGCAGTACCTTCGCCGACCTGACCGACATCGGCATCCGCCTGACCATCAACGGTGAAGTACGCCAGGACGGCAACAGCGCCATCATGCTCAACCCCATAGTGCCGATGATCCAGTACATGGCCGGTTGTTTCTCCCTGCAGGCCGGCGATGTGATCCTCACGGGCACGCCGGTCGGGGTTGGGCCGCTGAATGTCGGCGATGAGCTGGTGCTGGAGCTTCCCGGTGCCAGCCGTTTCACCAGCAGCGTCCGTTGATCCGAATCTTTCTGCGCTGGGCCCGGTAATCCTGGGCCCGGCGCAGAGAGATCAGCGGCTTTAACCGTTTTTTCACATTTTATCCCGGATAATTCCGAAGCTTATGGTTCGCGGATCTGAAATCCCTGTGCTACTACCTTTGGCCGCGTTTCTGGAATCTGTGTGATGGACGCCCACCCTCTACCTAAACCTCGTCTCATCCGCCGCTTGCGATTGCGCATGCGCTGGTATTCCTGGCTGCTGTTGGCGGGCGTGATCTGCTATGGCGTAGCCAGCCTCATGCATTGGGATGATCGTGGGGCTCTCTGGGTTCAGGAAGGTTTTGTCAGTACCGCCGAACGCAGCTCCAGTATCTGGCTGCCCAGCTACCGGGCAGTGATCGACGCCAAGGTCCTGCCAGGCATGGAGCGGGACGAAGCCTCCGATCTTTCCTATAACCCCCAGACCAAGACCTTGTTTTCGGTAATGGGCAAAAACCCATTCCTGGTGGAGCTGTCGCTGCAAGGCGACGTCCTGCGCAAGATGCCTCTGGTGGGCTGGAGCAACCCGGAAGGGGTTGCGGTCCTGGAGAATGGCCTGCTGGCGATTGTCGATGAGCGCGAGCATTCGCTGGTGATCGTCAAGGTTGATGCCAATACCCAGTCGCTGAATGTTGCGGACTTCCCCAAATACGACCTGGGCCCTTCGGCAGACCAGAACAAGGCGTTCGAAGCCATTGCCTGGAACCCGCGCAAGCAACAGTTGCTGCTGGGGGAGGAGCGCCCGCCGGCGTTGTTTACCTGGAGCAGCGACGGTAGCCAGGTACTCAAGGGCGACAAGCAGAAGCTGGCCAGCGACGAGCTCGACTTGCGCAACCTTTCGGCCCTGGGCATCGACCCGCGCACCGGCCATACCCTGGTGCTGTCGGCTGATTCCCATCTGCTGCTGGAGCTGGACGAGCAGGGCGAACAGGTCAGCTTCATGGCCCTGCTCGGTGGCTTCAATGGCCTGGAAAAAACCATTCCCCGGGCCGAAGGGGTGGCCATGGATGAGGCCGGCAACCTCTACATGGTCAGCGAGCCCAACCTGTTCTATCGCTTCGAAAAGCAGTGAGCCCTAGCCTGGCACTCGAGCCGGGCCATTCAGGGCATTAAGCTTTAATTCAGGCGGCTGTGATATTTCATCAGCCTGTCCTGATTTCGAGCCTGCCCGCCATGTATCGCCTCACCCGCCTGCAACCCCTTTACCTGATCCTCTGCCTGATGGCCGTGCTGCTGGCGGTGTTTGTCCATAACCACAGGTTGTGGCAGCGCGCCTGGTTCGACTGGCAATCCTACTGGCAGGTGGCGGCCCCCCAATCCCTGGGGCTGGGCGATTACCGGGTCGTGCTGGAGGCGCAGCCCATCGAGGGCCTGGATGAGGTCTCGGCGCTGACCTACGATCCGCTGCGCAATAGCCTGTTCACCGTGACCAACAAGAATTCCGAACTGATCGAGCTGTCCCTGGACGGGCAGATCCTGCGCCGCATCGCTCTGGTGGGCTTTGGCGATCCGGAAGCGGTGGAGTTCATCAGTGCCAATACCTACGTGATCAGCGACGAGCGCCAGCACCGGCTGATCAAGATCCAGCTGGACGATGAAACCACGGCGGTGGATGCGGCAGAAGCCGAGCAGATAACCCTGGGCGTGCACCTTGCCGGCAACAAAGGCTTTGAGGGGCTGGCCTACGACTCCCAGGGCAAGCGCCTGTTCGTCGCCAAGGAGCGCGACCCGATGCTGATCTACGAAGTGCAGGGCTTCCCCCATCAAGATCCGGAGCAGTCCTACGGGATGCATGTGGTGAACAACCCCAAGCGCGATGCTGGTCTGTTCGTGCGTGATCTATCCAGCCTGCAATACGACGAGCGCAGTGGCCACCTGCTGGCACTGTCGGACGAGTCGCGGCTGGTGGTGGAGCTGGATGTCGAGGGGCGCCCGCTGAGTACCCTGGCCCTGGGCAAGTGGCGCCAGGGCCTGAGCAAGGCAGTGCCTCAGGCGGAAGGGATGGCCATGGATGACGCCGGCACCCTGTACCTGGTGAGCGAACCGAACCTGTTCTACGTCTTCAAGAAACCGATGTAGGAGCCGGCTTGCCAGCGAAGAGGCCTTCAAAACCGCCTTCGCCCGCTCGCCGGCTCCAATCCGCAGGCCGGCTCAGGCCTTGAGGGTCTTCACCCCTTCGGCGGTACCCAGCAGCAGCACGTCGGCGGGGCGTGCAGCGAACAGGCCATTGGTGACCACGCCGACAATGGCATTGATCTGGCTTTCCAGTTCCACCGGATTGGTGATCTGCATGTTGTGCACATCGAGGATGATGTTGCCGTTGTCGGTGATCACGCCTTCGCGGTACACCGGGTCGCCGCCCAGTTTCACCAGTTCACGGGCCACGTGGCTGCGGGCCATGGGGATCACTTCCACGGGCAGCGGGAAGTTGCCCAGCACCGGCACCAGCTTGCTGGCGTCGGCGATGCAGATGAACGTCTTGGCCACGGCGGCGACGATCTTTTCCCGAGTCAGGGCGGCGCCGCCGCCCTTGATCAGGTTCAGGTGCTCGTCGCTTTCGTCGGCGCCGTCGATGTAGAACTCCAGGTCGCTCACGGTGTTGAGCTCGTAGACCGGAATCCCGTGGCCCTTGAGGCGCGCGGCGGTGGCTTCGGAGCTGGCCACGGCGCCGTCGAAGGCACCCTTGTGCAGGGCCAGGGCATCGATGAAGCAGTTGGCGGTGGAGCCGGTGCCGACCCCGACGATGCTCTTGTCATCGAGTTTCGGGAGGATAAGGTCGACGGCGGCCTGGGCAACGGCCTGTTTGAGTTGATCCTGGGTCATGCGGGCTCCGAAGCGGGCAAGGGGGGCACAAAGGCCGGCATTATAGGCGCCGCGGCAGATCAGGTCATTGCCCGTTTGGCTAATCGGCCGGGCTTCAGAGAAGGCGAGGGGGCGGCTAAAACCTCTGTATTCGTGTGGTCGCCCGGGCAAACGCTGGGTTAGACTCCCTGGCCCTGCCCAACCCGCTCAGTGATGCTTTCCGATGCTCGAACAGTACGTCAAGAAGATCCTCACCTCGCGCGTTTATGACGTTGCCGTAGAAACCCCATTGCAGACTGCCCGCCAGCTCTCCGAGCGGCTGGGCAATCAGATCTGGCTCAAGCGTGAAGACTTGCAGCCGGTGTTCTCGTTCAAGATCCGTGGTGCCTACAACAAGCTGACCCAGCTCAGCGATGCCGAGCGCGCCCGCGGCGTGGTCACTGCGTCGGCGGGCAACCACGCCCAGGGCCTGGCCCTGGCGGCCAAGGTGCTGGGGGTCAAGGCCACTATCGTGATGCCCAAGACCACCCCCGAGATCAAGGTCGAGGGCGTGCGCTCCCGTGGCGGCAAGGTGGTGCTGCACGGTGATACCTTCCCTGAAGCGCTGGCCTACTCCCTGAAGCTGGTGGACGAGAAGGGCTACGTCTACATCCATCCCTACGATGATCCGCACACCATTGCCGGGCAGGGCACGGTGGCCATGGAGATTCTGCGCCAGCACCCCGGCCCGCTGGATGCGATCTTCGTTCCGGTCGGCGGCGGCGGCCTGATCGCCGGTATCGCGGCCTATGTGAAGTACCTGCGCCCGCAGATCAAGGTCATCGGCGTCGAGCCGGACGACTCCAACTGCCTGCAGGCGGCCATGGCCGCCGGTGAGCGCGTGGTGCTGCCGACCGTGGGGATCTTCGCCGACGGCGTGGCGGTGGCGCAGATTGGCCAGCACACCTTCGACATCTGCAAGGATTATGTGGATGAAGTGATTACCGTCAGTACCGACGAGATCTGTGCGGCAATCAAGGATATCTACGACGATACCCGCTCGATCACCGAACCTGCCGGCGCCCTGGGCGTTGCCGGGATCAAGAAGTACGTCGAGCAGCGCGGTATCAGCGGGCAGACCCTGGTGGCCATCGACTCCGGGGCCAACGTCAACTTCGACCGCCTGCGCCACGTGGCCGAGCGCGCCGAACTGGGCGAAGGCCGCGAAGCCATCATCGCCGTGACCATCCCCGAGAAGCCCGGCAGCTTCAAGGCCTTCTGCGAGGCGGTGGGCAAGCGCCAGATCACCGAATTCAACTACCGCTACAACACCGGCAGCGAAGCGCACATCTTCGTTGGCGTGCAGACCCACCCGGAAAACGATCCGCGCAGCGCCCTGATCGCCAGCCTGACCGAGCAGGGCTTTCCGGTGATCGACCTGACCGACAACGAACTGGCCAAGCTGCACATCCGCTATATGGTCGGCGGCCATGCCGAGAAGGTCAGCGACGAAGTGGTGCTGCGTTTCGAGTTCCCGGAGCGTCCGGGGGCGCTGTTCAACTTCCTCAACAAGCTGGGCGGGCGCTGGAATATCTCGATGTTCCACTACCGCAACCATGGTGCGGCGGATGGCCGGGTAGTCGCCGGCCTGCAAGTGCCGGCCGATGAACGTCACCTGGTGCCCGCGGCGCTGGAGCAGATTGGCTATCCGTACTGGGATGAAAGCGACAACCCGGCCTACCAGCTGTTCCTCGGCTGAACGACTACGCTGAGGATCGGAGCCTTAAGGAAGCGAAAACATGGAAACACTGACCACGCTGAAGACGCTTCATGTACTGGCCACCGTGCTGCTATTGGGCAGTGCGCTGGGGCTGGCGATCTGGGTCTGGCGCCTGCGCCGCCAGGGGGATGCCACGGTTTATAGCCGGGTGCTGCACCGTCCGGGCCTGTTCGGCTGGCTGTTGCTGGCGCTGGGCATGCTGACATTGCCGTTCAGCGGTTGGTGGCTGGTGCATCTGGTGGGTTGGCCGCTGGGGCAGACCTGGGTCCTGGGTTCCAGTGTGCTCTATACCCTGGGGGCCCTGGCCTGGCTGTGGCTGATGGTGCGCCTCAACCGCCTGCGGGTGGCCAAGGTTGCCAGCGGCCTGGCGTTCACCCTGGTGCTGGCGGTGTTCAGCGCCGCATGTTTCGTGACCATTGCCGGTCTTATGGGCGCCAAGCCGGTCTAACTCTCAAGGATTGCCATGAAGGTCGTTCTGGTGGGGGCCACAGGGTTTGTCGGCCGTCATCTGCTGGCGGCATTGCACGCTGCCGGCCATCAGCTGATTGCCACCAGCCGTCGCCCGCAGCCCCAGGGGTTGCCCGGGGTGGAGTGGCGCCAGCTGGATCTCGATTGCCTGGGCCGCGAGCCCCAGCCCTTTGCCCTGCCTGCCGACACCGACCTGCTGATCAACGCCGCGGGGCTGTTGAGCACTGATGCGCGGGCGTTGAGCCTGACCCAGGACCTGGGTACCCGCGCGCTGTTCGATCTGGCGGCGGCCCGGGGCGTGCGGGTACTGCAGATTTCCGCATTGGGGGCCGGGATCCTGCCCCAGGTGCCGTTCCTTGCCAGCAAGGCGGCGGCGGATGATTACCTGCTGCAGTTGGGAGTACCGGCGGTGGTGCTGCGGCCCTCGCTGGTGCTCGGCGCTGGCGGTGCCAGCAGCGGCTGGCTGACGAGGCTGTCGCCCTGGCCGCTGATTCCCTTGCTGTCCGCCAAGGCGCAGATGCAGCCCTTGCATATAGAGGACTTGAGCGCCGCGGTGCTGGCGCTGCTCAGGCAGTGGCCGCAGGAATCCATGGTTCTGCCCCTGGTCGGCCCGGAACGCATGACCATGGCGCAACTGCTCGATCGCCTGCGGTCGGCCCAGGGCTGGGGCCCGGCGCGCTACTTCAAGCTGCCAGCGGTCTTGCTGCGGCTGGTGGCCGCTGCTGGCGATCGTCTGGGCTGGCGAGCCTTGAACCGGCAGAGCCTGGCCATGGCCCACCACGACAACCTGGCGGATCCGCAGGTGCTGGCCTCGGTCTGCGGGTATCACGCGGCGCCGCTGGCGGCCCGCTTGCAGGACTGGCCGCAGACGGCGCAAAGCACCCAACTGGCCCTGCGCCCGCTGTTGCTGGCAGTGATGGTGCTGATCTGGCTGGGTACCGCGCTGGTGTGCATCGGCCCGGGTTACGACTGGGGCCTGCGGATCATGGCCGAGGCTGGCGTGCAGGGCATCTGGGCGGCCCTGGCGGTGATCGGCGGTTCACTCTGTGATGCGCTGCTGGGTGTCGGCCTGCTGCTGCGGCGCTGGCGCCGGC
This sequence comes from Pseudomonas sp. NFPP12, assembly GCF_900103205.1. NCBI lineage: Bacteria > Pseudomonadati > Pseudomonadota > Gammaproteobacteria > Pseudomonadales > Pseudomonadaceae > Pseudomonas > Pseudomonas sp. NFPP12. The sequence continues at coordinate 319,412 of NZ_FMWW01000005.1, read as the reverse complement.
GGGCCTTGCAAGCGCAGTTGGGGCTGATGCTCGGCTACACCCTGATCATCAGCCTGATCCTGCCGCACTTCTGGTTTGACCCTTATGCCGCCGTCGCCAAGAACCTGGTGCTGATGGTGGCGACCCTATGGCTGCTGTGGACCGAACCCCACCAATGAGCGCTTACCTGCTGTTGAAAACCCTGCATATCCTGTCCTCCACCGTGCTGTTCGGCCTCGGCGCGGGGTCGGCCTATTACGCCCTGCGGGCCTGGCGCAGTGGCCGGGTGGAAGTGATCGCCGTGACCTTCAAGCACCTGGTGTTCGCCGACTGGGCCTTTACCGCCACCACGGCGGTATTCCAGCCGTTGAGCGGGCTGGGGCTGGTGCACCTGGCAGGCTGGTCGCTGCAGCAGGCGTGGCTGATGTGGAGCCTGGGGCTGTATGTGGTGGCGGGGCTGTGCTGGCTGCCGGTGGTCTGGTTGCAGATCCGAGTGCACAAGATGGCCGAGCAGGCCCTGCAGGACGGGACACCGATGCCGCTGCGGGCAACCCTTTATATGCGCTGGTGGTTCGCCCTGGGCTGGCCGGCGTTCCTGGCCTTCATGGCGATTTTCTATCTGATGGTGGCCAAGCCGGCGTAGGTTTTTTCGCTGGCAAGCCAGCGCCTACAGCCGGCTCGCCGGCGAGCTTTCTAGTCGCGCAGGCTGATGACCTGCCAGCCACGTTTCTCGGCCTCGGCCCGCAGGTTCGGGTCCGGGTCAACGGCCACGGCGGTGGTCACTTGCTCCAGCAGGGGCAGGTCGTTCATCGAGTCGCTGTAGAAGTAGCTGTCTTCCAGGCTGTGGCCGGTCTCTTCCAGCCAGCGGTTGAGGCGGGTGACCTTGCCTTCACGGAAACACGGCACATCGGTACTGCGCCCGGTGTAGCGGCCATCCTGCATTTCGCATTCGGTGGCGATCAGGGTTTCCACGCCCAGGCGTTCGGCGATCGGCGCGGTCACGAAACGGTTGGTCGCGGTGATGATCACCAGCTTGTCGCCGGCAGCGCGATGCTTGTCCAGCAGGGCCTGGGCCTTGGGCAGGAGGATCGGCTCGATGCAGTCGCGCATGAAGTCGCGGTGCCACTCTTCGAGCACGGCCATGTCGGTGCGGCCGAGGATTTCCAGGCAGAAGTTCAGGTAGGCGGCATTGTCGAGCTTGCCGGCCAGGTAATCCTGATAGAACTCGTCGTTGCGGGTCTTGTAGGCGACGGCGTCGAGGAAGCCCCGCTCGCACAGATAGTCGCCCCAGGCGTGGTCGCTGTCGCCGCCCAAAAGCGTGTTGTCCAAGTCGAATAAAGCCAGGCGCATTGCAGTTACTCGCTGAAAAGTCGCGGAAAAAGGTGCCCAGAATACGGTCTTTTCACAAGAGTGCACATAAGGTAAGCAGCCTCGTTGCTGCATTCCCAAGCTTTGTGGAACAATGCGGCGACATGCGTTTGCGAGGTTGTAGCCGTGATCGACCCCGATGGTTTCCGCCCCAATGTCGGGATCATTCTGACCAATGATGCCGGACAGGTGCTATGGGCTCGCCGTATCAATCAAGATGCCTGGCAGTTTCCTCAAGGGGGAATCAACCCCGATGAGACGCCGGAAGACGCCTTGTATCGCGAGTTGAACGAAGAAGTGGGTCTGGAGCGCGAAGATGTGCAAATTCTCGCCTGCACCCGGGGCTGGTTGCGCTATCGTTTGCCGCAGCGTCTGGTCCGGACCCACAGCCAACCGCTGTGCATCGGCCAGAAGCAGAAATGGTTTCTCCTGCGCCTGATCTCCAACGAGCAGCGGGTGCGGATGGATTTGACCGGTAAACCGGAATTCGATGGCTGGCGCTGGGTCAGTTATTGGTATCCGTTGGGCCAGGTGGTGACATTCAAGCGCGAAGTGTATCGCCGCGCTCTCAAAGAGCTTGCCCCGCGCCTGCTAGTGCGCGACTGACGACGGAGTTCGACCCCGAGCCATGCTCAATACGCTGCGCAAGATCGTCCAGGAAGTTAACTCCGCCAAGGATCTCAAGGCGGCGTTGGGGATTATTGTATTGCGCGTCAAAGAGGCCATGGGCAGCCAGGTCTGCTCGGTCTATCTGCTGGACCCGGAAACCAACCGTTTCGTCCTGATGGCCACCGAGGGCTTGAACAAGCGCTCCATCGGCAAGGTCAGCATGGCGCCCAACGAAGGCCTGGTAGGCCTGGTGGGCACTCGCGAAGAACCCCTCAACCTGGAAAACGCCGCCGACCACCCGCGCTATCGCTACTTCGCCGAAACCGGTGAGGAGCGTTACGCCTCCTTCCTCGGTGCGCCGATCATTCACCACCGCCGGGTGGTGGGCGTGCTGGTTATCCAGCAAAAGGAGCGGCGCCAGTTCGACGAAGGCGAAGAAGCCTTCCTGGTGACCATGAGTGCCCAACTGGCCGGGGTTATCGCCCATGCCGAGGCCACCGGTTCGATCCGTGGCCTGGGTCGCCAGGGCAAGGGCATTCAGGAAGCCAAGTTCGTCGGCGTACCGGGCTCGCCCGGCGCGGCGGTGGGCAGCGCGGTGGTGATGCTGCCGCCGGCCGACCTGGATGTGGTGCCGGACAAGCACGTCACCGACATCGACGCCGAACTGGCCCTGTTCAAGAGCGCCCTGGAAGGGGTGCGGGCCGATATGCGCGCGCTGTCGGAAAAGCTCGCCACTCAATTGCGCCCTGAAGAGCGCGCGCTGTTCGACGTCTACCTGATGATGCTCGACGACGCCTCCCTGGGCAGTGAAGTGAAGGCCGTGATCAAGACCGGGCAATGGGCCCAGGGCGCGTTGCGCCAGGTGGTCACCGATCACGTCAACCGTTTCGAACTGATGGACGATGCCTACCTGCGCGAGCGGGCCTCGGACGTCAAGGACCTGGGCCGCCGGCTCCTGGCCTACCTGCAGGAAGAGCGCCAGCAGACCCTGGTCTATCCCGACAACACCATCCTGGTCAGTGAAGAACTGACCCCGGCCATGCTCGGCGAAGTGCCGGAAGGCAAGCTGGTGGGCCTGGTCTCGGTGCTGGGTTCGGGCAACTCCCACGTGGCGATCCTGGCACGGGCCATGGGAATCCCGACGGTGATGGGCCTGGTGGACCTGCCGTACTCCAAGGTCGACGGCATCCAGATGATCGTCGACGGCTACCACGGCGAGGTCTACACCAACCCCAGCGACGTGCTGCGCAAGCAGTTCGCCGATGTGGTGGAAGAAGAACGGCAACTGGCCCAGGGCCTGGATGCCCTGCGCGACCTGCCCTGCATCACCCCCGATGGCCATCGCATGCCGCTGTGGGTCAACACCGGCCTGCTGGCCGATGTAGCCCGGGCGCAGAAGCGCGGGGCCGAAGGCGTGGGCCTGTATCGCACCGAAGTGCCGTTCATGATCAACCAGCGCTTCCCCAGCGAGAAGGAACAGCTGGCGATCTATCGCGAACAGCTGGCGGCCTTCCACCCGCAACCGGTGACCATGCGCAGCCTGGACATCGGCGGCGACAAGTCGCTGTCGTACTTCCCGATCAAGGAAGACAACCCCTTCCTTGGCTGGCGCGGGATCCGCGTGACCCTCGACCACCCGGAGATCTTCCTGGTACAGGCCCGGGCGATGCTCAAGGCCAGCGAAGGCCTGAACAATTTGCGCATCCTGCTGCCGATGATTTCCGGCATCCACGAGCTGGAAGAAGCCTTGCACCTGATCCACCGGGCCTGGGGCGAAGTGCGCGATGAAGGCACTGACGTACCGATGCCGCCAGTGGGGGTGATGATCGAAATCCCCGCCGCGGTGTACCAGACCAAGGAACTGGCGCGCCAGGTGGATTTCCTCTCGGTGGGCTCCAACGACCTGACCCAGTACCTGCTGGCGGTGGACCGCAACAACCCACGGGTGGCCGATCTCTACGACTACCTGCACCCGGCGGTGCTGCAAGCGCTGCAGAACGTGGTGCGTGATGCCCATGCCGAAGGCAAGCCAGTGAGCATCTGCGGCGAGATGGCCGGTGATCCGGCGGCGGCAGTGCTGCTGATGGCGATGGGCTTCGACAGCCTGTCGATGAACGCCACCAACCTGCCGAAGGTGAAGTGGATGCTGCGTCAGGTCAGCATGACCAAGGCCAAGGAACTGCTGGCGGAAATGATGACCATCGACAACCCGCAAGTTATCCACAGTTCGCTGCAACTGGCGCTGAAGAAACTCGGGCTGGCGCGGATGATCAATCCGGCTTCGAGCAAGACCCTGTAACCGGGTTGTTTTCTTCGCCGGCAAGCCGGCTCCTACAGAAGCGTTCGTGGGAGCCGGCGTGCCGGGGAACGCTTCAGACCTTCAGTTCGACCTCTCCCAGATGCCCGCCATAGGGGCCGAAGCTACGCTCCAGCAGATGCCGCGAGCCATCGGCGTGGACGATCAGTGCCGTGCTGGCTCGTGTGCCGTAGCTGGGGCTGGCGATGAACACGCTGGACAGCAGGCTTTCGGTGGCCAAGCCCACGCCGGTGTCCGGCAGGTCGGCGAAGGGCGCTGTCTGCGGGTCGCTCAACAGCGCCAGCAGTGCCTGGGGCTGTGGATCATGCAACACCTCCTGCAACGCCGCCCTGGCCTTGAGCAGCTTGGGCCAGGGCGTATCCAGCCCGGCATTGGAAAGGCCGTAGACCCCAGGCTCCAGCCGTTGCGGCTGCGGGTCCCGAGCGTTGTAGTGCCACAGCTGCTCGGCATTGCCCAGCAGCAGGTTGAACCCGGCGTACTCCACCGAGCGCCCGACTACATCGCGCAAATAATCATCCAGGGGCACGTCGCCGGCGAGAAAGCGCGCCACCAGTTCACCCCGCGAGCGCCGCGCCGGAGGCTGGTGCGGGTTGCGGATATTGGTCAGGGCGGCAAAGCGGCCCTCGGCGCCGACCCCGAGCCAGGTGCCGCCGGCTTCCAGGTCGCGACCGGCGTGGATCTGCGGCAGTTCCGGCCACTGCCCCAGGGGCAGGCTCGGCCGCGCGTAGAATTCATCACGGTTGGCCGCGACGATCAGTGGCTGAGCATGACCCGGCCGCCAGGCGAAAACGATCAAGCACATTAAGGTGGCCCCCTGTGTGTTTTTGCCCACTTTACGCACAGATCCGGCGGGTATCCATCGCCATCCAGTGGAGTCCGGGGCGGCGCTTCCGTTACCATGCCGATCTATTTTTCGGATGCTCCCATGGAATTTCTGCTCTATCTGCTGCTGGGCGCCTGTGCGGGCGTACTGGCCGGGCTGTTCGGCGTGGGCGGCGGGATCATCATAGTCCCGGTGCTGGTGTTCAGCTTCACTCTGCAAGGCTTCGATGTCTCGGTGCTGACCCATCTGGCGGTCGGCACCTCCCTGGCCAGCATCATCTTTACCTCGGTCAATGCGGTGCGCGAGCACCATCGGCGTGGCGCTGTGCGCTGGCCGATCTTCGCCTGGATGACCGTGGGTATCCTCCTGGGCGCCGGTTTCGGCGCACTGACCGCCGAGGCTATCTCCGGCCCGCACCTGCAGAAAATCATCGGTGTGTTCGCCCTCGTGGTGGCTCTGCAGATGACCCTGGAGCTCAAGCCCAAGGCCAGCCGCCAGGTGCCCGGCAAGCTGGGCCTGACGGCCGCCGGCGGTGTGATTGGCTGGGCCTCGGCGATCTTCGGCATCGGCGGGGGCTCCCTCACCGTGCCTTTTCTCACCTGGCGCAGCGTGCCCATGCAGCAGGCGGTGGCTACCTCATCGGCCTGCGGTTTGCCCATCGCCCTGGCCAGTGCCTTAAGTTTCATGATTCTGGGCTGGCATGATCCGCTGCTCCCGGCCCATAGTCTCGGTTTCGTTTATTTGCCGGCCCTGTTGGGCATTGCCCTGACCAGCATGGTGTTCGCCCGCATCGGCGCGCGCCTGGCCCACAAACTGTCGCCACGCCTGTTGAAACGCATGTTCGCCGCGCTACTGTTCTGCGTGGGGCTCAGCTTCCTGTTCTGAGTGGTGACGCAATCCTGGCTTAATCCTGGGCTGGCAGTTTGCCCCGGGAATCTGAAGTTCTAACCCTTACGAGGAGTCGCAATGCTGCCTTACCCGCAGATTGATCCGGTGGCCCTGGCCATCGGCCCGCTGAAAATCCACTGGTACGGCCTGATGTACCTGATCGGCATTGGCGGTGCCTGGTTGCTGGCGTCGCGCCGCCTGAACCGTTTCGATCCGACCTGGAGCAAGGAGAAGCTCTCGGACATGGTGTTCTGGATGTCCATGGGGGTGATAGTCGGTGGTCGCCTGGGTTATGTGCTGTTCTACGACCTGAGCGCCTACCTGGCCAACCCGACGCTGATCTTCGAGGTGTGGAAGGGCGGCATGTCGTTCCACGGTGGTTTCATCGGGGTGATGCTGGCGGCCTGGTGGTTCGGCAAGCGCAACAACAAGACCTTCTTCGAGCTGATGGATTTCGTCGCGCCGATGGTGCCGATCGGCTTGGGCGCCGGGCGCATCGGCAACTTCATCAACGCTGAACTGTGGGGCAAGCCCACCGATCTGCCCTGGGCCATGGTGTTCCCGCCGTTCAGCGATCCGGCGCAATTGCCGCGCCATCCCTCGCAGCTGTATCAGTTCGCCCTGGAAGGCGTGGCGCTGTTCCTGATCCTCTGGCTGTTCTCGCGCAAACCCCGGCCGACCATGGCGGTTTCCGGTATGTTCGCCCTGTTCTACGGGATCTTCCGTTTCATCGTCGAGTTCGTCCGGGTGCCGGACGCCCAGTTGGGCTACTTGGCCTGGAACTGGCTGACCATGGGTCAGGTCCTGTGCGTGCCGATGATTCTCGGTGGCCTGGGGTTGATCTGGCTGGCTTATCATCGCGCTCCGGCCAAGAGCGCGGCGCAATAAATTCGAACCCCGGGGCGTGCCCCGGGTTCAAGGATGCAGGTAATTCATGAAGCAATATCTTGATCTGGTGGCCCACGTCATCAACAACGGCACCAAGCAGGCCAACCGCACCGGTGTGAACACCATCAGCTTCCCCGGGGCCATGCTGCGCTACGACCTCAAGGAAGGTTTCCCGGCCATCACCACCCGCAAGATGGCCTTCAAGTCGGCCATCGGCGAGATGGTCGGCTTCCTGCGCGGGGTGAACAACGCCGCCGAGTTTCGTGCGCTGGGCTGCAAGGTCTGGGACCAGAACGCCAACGAAAACGCCCAGTGGCTGGCCAACCCGTTCCGCCAGGGCGATGACGACCTGGGCGAGATCTACGGCGTGCAGTGGCGCAAGTGGCCGGCCTACAAACAGATCAAGACCAGCAACCAGGCGGCCATCGACCTGGCGCTGAGCCAGGGCTACCGGCAGATCGCCGCGGGCGAGGAAGACGGCCAGGGCTACGTGGTGCTGTACAAGGCCATCGACCAGGTGCGCCAGTGCGTCGACACCATCATCAACGACCCGGGCAGCCGGCGGATCCTGTTCCACGGCTGGAACTGCGCCCAGCTGGATGAAATGGCCTTGCCGCCGTGCCACCTGCTTTACCAGTTCCATCCCAATGTCCAGACCCGGGAAATCTCCCTGACCCTCTACATCCGCTCCAACGACCTGGGCCTGGGCACGCCGTTCAACCTCACCGAGGGTGCTGCGCTGCTGAGCCTGATCGGCCGCCTGACCGGCTACACGCCGCGCTGGTTCACCTATTTCATCGGTGATGCCCACGTCTATGAAAACCATCTGGACATGCTCAACGAACAGCTCAAGCGCGAGCCGTTCCCGATGCCCAAGCTGGTGATTTCCGAGCGTGTGCCGGAGTTCGCCAAGACCGGCGTCTACCAGCCGGAGTGGCTGGAGCTGATCGAGCCGAGCGACTTCTCCCTGGAAGGCTATGAGCACCACGCGCCCATGACGGCGCCGATGGCGGTCTGAGCATCCAGCTACTGCAGCAAGGGCCGCGCGGCCCTTGTCGATTGATCCTGTTGCCCTTATCGACCTGTGCCCGGAGCCGTTCCGGGCATGGCTGTGCCCGGCGGCCAGCTACGCTCTGAGTAGCAGCCCTGCCAGGTGCGGGGTGTGGTCCTTGTGACATTCAACGTGAGCTCCGAATGGAAGAACTCAATCACAGCCTGTTCCTGGCCATCAACGCCAGTGCCGGGGCGTCCATGCCGATGCGTGCACTGGCGGTTTTCCTCGCGCAATGGGTGGTACTCAGCGTGCCGCTGCTGCTGGTGGTGTTCTGGGTTTTCGGCGAGCGCCGCCAGCGCATGATCGTGTTGCTCGCCGGCCTGAGCATTGTCCTGGCCCTGGTCTGCAACCTGCTGATCCGTGAGCTGTGGTTCCATCCGCGGCCGTTCATGATCGGCCTGGGGCAGAACTTCCTCGCCCACGCGCCCGGGGCGTCTTTCCCCAGCGACCACGCCAGTGGCATGTTCGCCATGGCTTTCGCGCTGATCCTGGCCAGCCTGCGCAAGACCGGGCTGGTGATGCTGGGCCTGGCGATCCTGGTGAGTTGGGCACGGGTCTACCTGGGCGTGCATTTCCCTTTCGACATTCTGGGTGGCTGCCTGGTGGGGGGGCTCAGCGCCTGGCTGGTGCGCCAGGGGCTGGCCTGGCAGCATCTGGACCAGCGGCTGCTGGCAATCCTCGAAGGGGCTTATCTGCGGCTGACGGCCAGCGTTCGGCGCGGCGCCTGAAACCGCGCCAGGGGTTCAGTGCCCGTGGCTGCGCCCGACATGGGAGGGCTCGCTCTCATTGGGGGCCACCGAGCCGCTGACTTCCAGGCGCTGGAGAATTCCGCAGTGCTCAAGGTCCGGGCCCTCGCTGCAGCGCTGGCGCAGGTCCAGCAGTTGTTCCTGCAGGGCCAGCAAGCCGTCAATGCGCGCCTTGACGTGATGGATATGCTCGTCGATCAGGGCGTTGACGCTGGCGCACTGGTCCTGGGGGCTGTCGCGCAGGTTGAGCAGGCTGCGGATCTCCTCGAGGGTCATGTCCAGGCTGCGGCAATTGCGGATAAAGGTCAGGCGCTCGGTGTGGGCCTGGGTGTAGAGGCGATAGTTGCCTTCACTGCGGGCCGGTTCGGGCAGCAGCCCTTCGCGCTCGTAGTAACGGATGGTCTCGACCTGACAGTCGGTGAGTTTCGCCAGTTCGCCAATCTTCATTGCCGTCGTCTCCGAATGGGTGCTTGACCCTATAGTGGCTACAGGGTGTTCACTTGGCAACAAGCACCTTAATTCGGAAGGGACCCTAATGAGCGATTCTCTCCACAGCCCGCGCAAAACCGCGGATCAGCAGCCCCAGGCTGATCACGATCACGATCACGATCACGATCACAGCCATGGCCACAGCCATTCCCATGCGCACGCGGGCAAGCTGCAGCCGGTCAAGGCACACGATCATGCCGCCCATGGCGCTTCCTGCTGCGGTTCCGCCGACCTGGCGCCGTCCAGGGTCACCCTGAGCGAGACCCCGACCGCCGGCGCGCGCTTGAGCAGCTTTCGCATCGAAGCCATGGACTGCCCCACCGAACAGACCCTGATCCAGAACAAGCTGGGCAAGTTGGCCGGGGTCCAGGCGCTGGAGTTCAACCTGATGAACCGCGTGCTGGGGGTGACCCACGACCTGCCGAGCACCGCGCCTATCATCGAGGCGGTCAAGTCACTGGGCATGCACGCCGAACCCCTGGAACAGGAGGGTGACCAAGCCGCGCCTGCCGCAGCGCCCGTGAAGAAGCCCTGGTGGCCGCTGGCCCTGTCCGGTATCGGCGCGCTGGCTGCCGAGGTCATCCATTTCACCAATGCCGCGCCCGACTGGGTGATTGCCCTGGTGGCCCTGGTGTCGATCCTCAGTGGTGGCCTGACCACCTACAAGAAGGGCTGGATCGCCCTGAAGAACCGCAACCTCAACATCAATGCCCTGATGAGCATCGCCGTGACCGGCGCCGTGCTGATCGGCCAATGGCCGGAAGCGGCGATGGTGATGTTCCTGTTCACCGTGGCGGAATTGATCGAGGCCCGTTCCCTGGATCGGGCGCGCAACGCCATCAGCGGCCTGATGCAGATGACCCCGGAACGGGTCACGGTGCAGCAGGCAGACGGCAACTGGAGCGAACAGGAAGCGAAAAGCGTCGAACTGGGCGCACTGGTGCGGGTGCGTCCCGGCGAGCGCATCGGCCTCGACGGCGAGGTCGTGTCCGGCAACTCCACCATCGACCAGGCGCCGATCACCGGTGAAAGCCTGCCGGTGGAAAAGACTGTGGGCGACAAGGTTTTCGCCGGCACCATCAATCAGGCCGGCTCCCTGGAATACCGAGTGACTGCCGCCGCCAACAATTCGACCCTGGCGCGGATCATCCACGCTGTGGAACAGGCCCAGGGCGCCCGGGCTCCGACCCAGCGCTTCGTTGACAGCTTCTCGAAAATCTACACCCCGGCGGTATTCGCCTTCGCCCTGGCGGTGGCGCTGATTCCGCCGCTGTTCATGGGCGGCGTCTGGTTCGACTGGATCTACCGCGCCCTGGTGCTGCTGGTAGTGGCTTGCCCCTGCGCCCTGGTGATCTCCACCCCGGTAAGCATTGTCAGCGGCCTGGCGGCTGCCGCGCGCAAGGGCATTCTGGTCAAGGGCGGGGTCTACCTGGAGGGCGGCTACAAGCTCGACTACCTGGCCCTGGACAAGACCGGCACCATCACCCACGGCAAGCCGGTGCAGACCGACTTCCTGTCCCTGGACCCGCTGGCCCAGGACACCGCCCCGGCCCTGGCTGCAAGCCTGGCAGGGCGTTCCGACCACCCGGTGTCCCTGGCCATTGCCCAGGCGGCTGTGGATAAGCAGTTGGCCATGCACCCTGTGGATAACTTCGAGGCCTTGACCGGCCGAGGCGTACGCGGCGAGATCAATGGCGAGCTGTACCATCTGGGCAACCATCGTCTGGTGGAAGAGCTGGGACTGTGCTCCCCGGCTTTGGAAGAAAAACTCTTCGCCCTGGAGAAGCAGGGCAAGACCGTGGTCCTGCTGCTGGACCGCAATGGCCCGCTGGCGCTGTTCGCCGTGGCAGACACGGTCAAGGAATCCAGCCGCGAAGCCATCCAGCAATTGCATGAGCTGGGGATCAAGACCCTGATGCTCACCGGCGACAACCCGCATACCGCCCAGGCCATCGCGGCCCAGGTGGGTATCGACCAGGCCCGGGGCGACCTGCTGCCCACCGACAAGCTGCAGGCCATCGAAGACCTGTACGCCCAGGGCCACCGGGTGGGCATGGTCGGCGACGGGATCAACGACGCACCGGCCCTGGCCCGCGCCGAAATCGGTTTCGCCATGGCTGCGGCGGGCACCGACACCGCCATCGAGACCGCGGATGTTGCCCTGATGGACGATGATTTGCGCAAGATCCCGGCGTTTATCCGCCTGTCGCGCCAGACCTCGGTGGTGCTCAAGCAAAATATCGTCCTGGCCCTGGTCATCAAGGCGATCTTTCTTGGGGTAACCTTTGCCGGGCTGGCCACCATGTGGATGGCAGTGTTCGCCGACATGGGCGTGAGCCTGTTGGTGGTGTTCAACGGTCTGCGCCTGCTGCGCAAATAAGCAACGAGAGAACCCTGTGCTGAGTGCCGAGCTAAAGGCTTTTTACATGGTCGCCCGCCTGGGCAGCATTACCCAGGCGGCGAAGAAGCTCGGCCTCAGCCAGCCCACGGTGACTACCCAGGTCCGCAACCTGGAGAGCCAGTACGCGGTGGAGCTGTTCTACCGAGGCGGGCGCCGCCTGAGCCTGAGCGATGAGGGCGCGCGCCTGCTGCCGATGGTCAAGGAGCTGCTGCAGAAAGAGTCGGACATCGAATTCTTCCTGCGCAACTGTGGGCAGGTGCAGGGCACGCTGCGCATCGCCGCCACCGCGCCGTACTACATCCTCGATCTGGTGAAGACTTTCCGCCAGCGCCTGCCCCAGGTGGAGGTCTCGGTGGAAATCGGCAACTCCCAGCAGGTCCTGGAGGCGCTGGAAGACTATCGGGTGGATGTGGCCGCTTCCTCGCAACTGCTGGAGGATTCGCGGTTGGTCCGCCGGGTGCTGGGCAGCGATCCGCTGGTGCTGGCGGTGCATCGCAATCACCCCCTGGCGGCGCTGGAACACGTGCCCCTCAACGCCCTGGCCGGGCACACGCTGCTGATGCGCGAACCCGGCTCCACCACCCGCAGCCTCACCGAAGGTCTGCTGAAGAACGCCAACGTCAGCTTTGGCCCGCTGCTGGAGATCGGCAGCCGTGAATCGATCCGCGAGGCGGTGCTGCGCAATATCGGCATCAGCATCATTGCCCGCCAGGAAGTGCCCCACGACCCGCAACTGCGGGTCCTGACCATCGAAAACGCGCCGCAGATCGCCGAGTACCTGTATTGCCTCAAGGAGCGCAAGAACGCGCGCCTGCCCGCCGCCTTTCTCGGCCTGGCCCAGGAAATGGCTCCCGCCTGAAAGATCTGCATCGGCCATGCCGATGCCTTCGCGAGCACATGATTTACAAGTGAACCCAAATCCCTGAATACCACTATCGGTCGTTTTTGCCTTACTGCCATATGACCGACGCATTGCAACTCTAGGATTTGCCTCATCTGCTAGATGAGGTGCGTCCATGAACAACTCCGCTGCAACTGCCCTGAGCAACCCCGGTGCACCGATGAAGGTGCGCGGTATCCACAAGCGCTTCGGTGCCTTCACCGCGCTGGATAACGTGTCCCTGGACGTCGCTGCCGGTGAGCTGGTGTGCCTGCTGGGGCCGTCCGGCTGCGGCAAGACCACCTTGCTGCGCTGCATCGCCGGCCTGGAACGCCAGGACCAGGGCGAGTTGTACCTCGGGGATCGGGACGTGTCGCTGCTGGCGCCCCAGGCCCGGGACTACGGGATCCTGTTCCAGTCCTACGCGCTGTTCCCCAACCTCACGGTAGAAGCCAACATCGCCTACGGCCTGTCCGGCAGTGGCCGCGAAGAAGCGCGCAAGCGCGTGGCGCAGATGCTGGAACTGGTGGGGCTGACCGGCAGCGAGAAGAAGTACCCCGGTCAGCTGTCCGGCGGCCAGCAGCAGCGCGTGGCCCTGGCCCGTGCCCTGGCCCCGGCGCCGTCGTTGCTGCTGCTGGACGAGCCGATGTCGGCGCTGGACGCACGGGTCCGCGAGCACCTGTGCACCGAGCTGCGCCAGCTGCAGCGGCGCCTGGGGATCACCACCCTGATGGTTACCCACAACCAGGACGAAGCCATGCTGATGGCCGACCGCATTGCCGTGATGAACAACGGCAAGGTCGAGCAGTACGCCACGCCCCAGGAAATCTACGACCGTCCGGCCACGCCGTTCGTCGCCGAATTCGTCGGCCAGGGCAACTGGCTGCCCTTCAGCCGCAACAGCGACAGCCATGCCCAGGTTGGCGGCATGAATGTGCGCCTGGCCGACGGCTCGGCCAAGACCGCCTCGGGCCGGCTGTTCTGCCGTCCCGAAGCCATCAGCGTGAATCCGCTGGTGCACGAGGAAAACCTGTTCCCGGCCAAGGTCCGCGAGATCACCTTCCTCGGCAATCGCTGCCGCATGAGCTTCGAACTCAATCAACTGCCGGGGCATGCGCTGCTGGCCGAGCTGGCACCGGAAGCCATGCCGCGCCTGGGGGCCCAGGATATCTGGGTCGCCTTGCCGCCGCGCAGCCTCCAGGTGTTTGCCTAAGATGACTGCGCACATGTCCCTGCCGCTACCCGCCAAGCGGGCGCGCCAGGCTTCTCGTGCCGAGATCGGCGACCGCATTTTTGTCGTCGGCGGCAAGGTCCTGCTTCTGCTCCTGCTGGGTGTAGCGGTGCTGTTGCCCCTGTTGGCGATCTTCTGGCGCGGCTTCAGCGCCGAGGCCGGGCAGGGCGGAGGCTGGCTGGCGGCTCGCGAGCTGGTGGCCAGCGAAAACTTCCACTGGTTGCTGGGCAACAGCCTGAAAGTCTCCCTCAGCGTGGCCGCCATCGTCGTGCCCCTGGCCTACCTGTTCGCCTACGCCCTGCAACGCACGCTGATTCCCGGCAAGGGCATCTGGCGCGGCCTGTCGCTGTTGCCGCTGATGGCGCCGTCGATGCTCCCGGGCATTGCCCTGGTCTATCTGTTTGGCAATCAGGGGATGCTGCGTGGCCTGTTCGCCGAGAACATCTACGGCTTCTGGGGCATCGTCCTCGGCGAGGTCATCTACACCTTTCCCCACGCCCTGATGATCCTGCTCTCGGCGCTGTCCCTGGCGGACGCGCGGCTGTTCGACGCCGCGTCGAGCATGGGCGCCAGCCCCGCCAAGGCCTTTCGCAGCATCACCTGGCCGGCGACCCGGCAGGCGGTGTTCGCTGCGTTCTGCCTGGTGTTCACCCTGACCATCACCGACTTCGGCGTGCCAGTGGTAGTGGGTGGCGACTATCAGGTGCTGGCCCTGGAAGCCTACAAGGCGGTGGTGGGGCAGCAGCAGTTCGGCCGCGGCGCGTTGATCGGCATGATCCTGCTGTTGCCGGCCCTGTTCAGCTTCGGTGTCGACGCCTGGCTGCGCCGGCGCCATGGCGACTCCATGAGCGGCCGTGCCCAGGTATTCAAGCCTGCGCCGTCGCCACTGCGCGATGGCTGCTACTTGGCCATTGTGCTGCTGATCTGCGCTGCCCTGCTGCTGGTGTTCGGCATGGCGGTGTTTTCGTCGCTGGTGAAATTCTGGCCCTACAACCTGTCGCTGTCGCTGAACCACTACCAGTTCAACGACACCGCCGGCGGTGGCTGGCTGGCCTACCGCAACAGCCTGACCATGGCCCTGTGCACGGCGCTGATCGGCAGCGTGGTGATCTTCACTGGCGCCTACCTGATGGAGAAGACCAACGGCCAGCGCGGCTTGAACCTGGCGCTGCGCATGCTCAGCTTCGTGCCCATGGCGGTGCCCGGGCTGGTGCTGGGCCTGGGCTACGTCTTCTTCTTCAACCTCAATGGCAATCCGTTGCATGTGTTCTACGGCACCATGACCCTGCTGGTGGTGTGCACCATCGCCCACTACCTGACCACCGCGCAGATGACCGCCACCACCGCCCTGCGCCAGCTGGATGCCGAGTTCGAGGCGGCCGCGCTGTCGCTCAAGGCGCCGCTGTACCGGCATTACCTGCGGGTTACCGTGCCGATCTGCCTGCCGGCGCTGCTGGACATCGTGCGCTACCTGTTCGTCTCGGCCATGACCACGGTGTCGGCGGCGATCTTCCTCTACAGCCCGGACACCATCCTTGCCGCCGTGGCCGTGCTGAACATGGACGACGCCGGCAACGTCGGCGGCGCCGCGGCGATGTCGACTCTGATCCTGTTCACTTCGGCCGGCGTCTCGCTGCTCCTGGCCTGGGCTTCGCGCGGTCTGCTGCGCCGCTCCCAGGCCTGGCGCCAGGGCACGCCGGGCCACTGATGCGCTTCACCCACCCCCACTCTGATCTGCACTCACTAAGGAACCGCACCATGTTCAAGCCCCTGGCTCTTGCCGCTGCCGTCCTCTCTGCTGTCAGCCTGAACGCCTTTGCTGCGAAAACCGAGCTGACGGTCTACACCGCCCTTGAAGCCGAGCAACTGAAGTCCTACAAGCAAGCCTTCGAAAAGGCCAATCCGGACGTGGAGATCAAGTGGGTACGTGATTCCACCGGGATCATCACCGCCAAGCTGCTGGCGGAAAAAGCCCGCCCGCAGGCCGATGCGGTCTGGGGCCTGGCCGCGTCCAGCCTGGCGATCCTCGACCAGCAGGGCATGCTGCAAAGCTATGCGCCCAAGGATCTGGGCAAGATCGGCCCGAACTACCGCGACGCCGCCAACCCACCGGCCTGGGTCGGCATGGACGTCTGGGCCGCCACCATCTGCTTCAACACCGTGGAGGCCGAAAAGCAGGGCCTGACCAAGCCGGTGAGCTGGCAGGACCTGACCAAGCCCGAGTACAAAGGCAAGATCGTCATGCCCAACCCGGCCTCCTCGGGTACCGGCTTCCTCGACGTCAGCGCCTGGCTGCAGACCTTCGGCGAGAAGCAGGGCTGGCAGTACATGGATGAGCTGCACCAGAACATCGGCCAGTACGTCCACTCCGGTTCCAAGCCCTGCAAGCTGGCCGCGGCCGGTGAATTCCCGATTGGCATCTCCTTCGAGTACCCGGCCGTGCAGCTCAAGCGCCAGGGCGCGCCGCTGGACATTGTCCTGCCGAAGGAAGGCCTGGGCTGGGAAATCGAAGCCACCGCGGTGATCAAGGGCACGCCTCATGAAGAGGCGGCGAAGAAACTCGCCGACTTCTCCGCCAGCCCCGAGGCCATGGAGCTGTACAAGGAAAACTTCGCCGTGCTGGCCCAGCCGGGCATCGCCAAGCCGCAGACCGAACTGCCGGCCGACTACGAGCAGCGCCTGATCAAGAACGACTTTGCCTGGGCCTCGAAGAACCGCGACGAGATCCTCGCCGAATGGCGCAAGCGCTATGACGGCAAGTCGGAAAAGGTTGCCAAGCAGTAGCCGATCAATCGCCTTCGCCGGCTTGCCGGCGAAGGCGCTCCCCATCCAGGAAACAACTCATGACCAATCACAGCGATCTGCTGATCGTCGGCGCCGGCATCCTGGGCCTGTCCCATGCCTATGCCGCCGCCAAACGCGGTCTGCGGGTGCACGTTTTCGAGCGCAGCGCCACGCCCCTGGGCGCTTCGGTGCGCAACTTCGGCCAGGCCCTGGTCACCGGCCAGCCGCCGGGCACCATGCTGGAGCTGGCCAGGGCCAGCCGCGAGATCTGGGCCGACTGGCAACAGTTGGCAGGCCTGCAACTCAAGCGCAACGGCTCTTTCCTGTTCGCCCGCAGTGAAGCCGAGGAGCAGTTGCTCGAAGCCTTCTGCGCCGGGCGTGCGCTGGAGCACGGCTACCGCGTCGAGCTGCTCCAGGGCGCGGCGCTGAATGATCTGTACGGCGGCCAGTTCCGCCATCACCGGGCGGCCTTGCACGGCCTGGACGACCAGCAGCTGTATTCCCGTGAAGCGATCCCGCAGTTGATCGATTACCTGCGCCGGGACCTGGGGGTGCAGTTTCACTTCTCGACCCTGGTGCGGGATATCCAGCCGGGCCAGTTGCGCAGCACCGCCGGCAACTTCCACGCGCCGCGGATCGTGCTGTGTTCGGGGCACGATTATCAGACCCTGCTGGCGGATCAGATCGCTGCCTTGCAGCCGCAGATCTGCCGCTTGCAGATGCTCCGGGCGCGGCCCGAGGCCAATCTCAACCTGCAACATGCCTTGCTGACCGGTCTGAGTTGCGTGCACTACGGGGCCTTCGCCGACCTGCCGGAAGCCGCCGCGGTGCAAGCGCAGATTCTGCGCGAGGCGCCCCATCTGCACGAGCATGGTATCCACCTGTTGATCAGCCCGACTCCCTACGGTGAACTGATCATCGGCGATTCCCACGATTACGGTAGCGATCCTTCACCGTTCAATGCTGAACAGGTGGATAACTGGCTGCTCGAACTGGCCGAGCAGACCCTGGGTTGCAGGGTCCGGGTGGTGGAGCGCTGGCAGGGTGTCTACGGCGCGCGCGGCCCGGCGCCGTTCTCCTTCCTGGAGGCGGCCCCCGGGGTCCATGTGGCCCTGATGCACACCGGGGTCGGCATGAGCGTTGGCCCGGCCATGGCCGAGGGCAATATCGCCCGACTGCTGGAGGAAGCGTGATGGAGCGGCGACAGCAGGTGGTCGACGAGGTCTTCGGTCTGTACGAGCGTTTCGGCGACTGCGACTACATCGGCGAGCCGGTGTCGCAGATCGAGCACATGTCCCAGGCCGCGCAGTTGGCCCTGGCGGAAGGTTATGACGACGAGGTGGTGCTGGCGGCGTTCTTCCACGATATCGGGCATATCTGCCAGCAGGATGCCGAGAACATGGGCGGCTTCGGCGTGGTCAGCCATGAGCGCCTGGGGGCGGACTACCTGCGCCGGGCGGGTTTCAGCGAACGCCTGGCACGGCTGGTGGAATACCACGTCCAGGCCAAGCGCTACCTGACCTTCAAGGACCCCGGTTATTACCAGCGGCTGAGCGAAGCCAGCCGGCGCACCCTGGAGTACCAGGGTGGGGTGATGAGCGCGGCAGAGGCGGCAGCCTTCGAACTCGACCCGTTGTGGGCGGTGAGTTTGCGCATGCGCCACTGGGACGAGCAGGCCAAGGAAATGTGGGTGCCGGTGATGGATTTGCAGGTGCTCAAGGACAAGGCGCTGGCATTGCTTTAGCGGGTACAGGCTTGGTTTTTGTAGCCGCTGCCGTAGGCTGCGAACGGCTCCGAAGGAGGCGCCGCTTTTGGGGTTGTTGAAGGTCCTGCGGCCCTTTGCGCAGCCTCGCGGGCTCGGCAGCGGCTACAGCAGATGTTGAGCCAGCCCCTCGATCTGCTCCTGGCGCTCGGCCTGGCTCAGGCGCTTCTGCGGATTGAGCGATGACCACTGCGGGTGCGCCCGGGCCTTGTTCAGGGCCTCTGGCAACTTGCCTTCGCGCCAGCTCTTGTCCTCCGGCGTGGCCAGGCGAATGCTGTCCATGGCCGCATGCCCGCGCAGGTTCAGGGCCTGTACCAGCTGGCGCTGACGCAGGGCCAGCAGGCGCAGCACGCTGTCGTCCACGGTCAGCTCGCGCTGGCCCTTGAGTTTGTCCAGCAGGCGGCTGCCGTAGCTGCGGGCGGTCTGCAGGGCGCCGCCGGCAATAGCCCCGGCCAGCGCCGCGGCCCCCAGGGTCAAACCACCCACCAGCAAATCCACCCCAGCGCCGGCTGCGGCTCCGGCGGCGATGCCGCTGCCCACCCGCACCCCCAGTTGCTTGAGGGTTTCCGGGTTGAACAGGTCGTCGCCCCAGCGCCCGTCCAGTAGCGGCAGGTCGCTGGCCGACGCATCCTCGGGGCGGAAGGCGTAGAGCTTGAGCAAGGCCTCGACGCAGCGCTGCTCGCGCTGGCGGATGGCCTGGCGCAGTTCGCCTATGGCCTGTTGTTCCTGTTGGGCATCGCTGGCTACGCTGCGGCGGCAGGCGGCGCAGTCCACCAGCAGCTCGGCAATCAGCCGCGCTGCGCTGTGCTGGCGGGCCAGGCGCTGGGCCTCTTGGTCGTCGATCAAGCGTTGCAGGGCCGGGCGTGCGTGCTCCAGCAGCAGCGCCAGGCTTTCATACAGGCGCCGTTCGCCGTCCTCCGGTGGCGCCACGCTGTCGAAGCGCACCAGGGCGTGCAGCCCCAGGCGGGCCAGGGCATCGCGCCAGTCGCCTTCGCGCTGCTCGGCGCTGACGAAGTTCAGCACTGGCAGCAGCGGCTTGCCGCAACCGGTGAGCACTTCAAGCTCATCGCGGTACTTGGCCAGCACCGGCTCGCGGGCGTCGATCACATACAGGCCGGCGTCCGAGGCCAGCAGCTGGCGCAGGACCTTGGCTTCCTGTTCGAAGCGCTGGCGAGCCTCGCTACCGTCGAGAAACCGCGCCATCCGCGCCGGGCCGTCCAGGCGTTCGCCCGGGCGCTCCAGGCGCTCCAGGTAATCCAGCAGGGCGATGGCATCTTCCAGGCCGGGGGTGTCGTAGAGCTCCAGCAGGGGTTGGCCATCCACCGAAAGGCGGGCGCCTTCCACGTGCCGGGTGGTGCTGGGGCGATGGGAGACCTCGCCAAAACCCACGTCCCGGGTCAGGGTGCGCAGCAGCGAGGTCTTGCCGACGTTGGTGTGGCCGACCACGGCGAGTTTCAGTGGCTTGTGGCGGGTATCAGTCATGACCGTTCTCCAGCCAGTCGAGGGGGGCGCAATCGGCGAAGGGCAGCTGCAGCTGGTGCAGGGCGCTGTGCCAGTCGCCCAGGCGATCGGCGTCCAGGGCCTGGCCGGGCGGGGCTTGCAGCAGCCAGACCCGGGTGGCGCTGGCGTTGCGCGCCAGTTCGGCGATCAGCCCCAGGCTGCCTCGGTCCGGCGAGCGCCGCGGGTCGCAGGCGATCACCAGGCGCGCCGGGGGGAAACGGCTCATCTGCTCCAGCAGGCGGCTGCGCGACTCGCGACTGTCGAGGATGCCGGCGTCCTTGACGCTCTCCGGCAGTTGCGGCGGCCAGGGGCGCTGGTTGTCCAGTTCGATGGCCACCAGCAGGGCGCCGCTGCTGTCCTGGGCACTGACGCCGCCTTCGACCCGGTGCAACTGCTCGGGGGCCGCATCGTTGACCCCCAGGCGCTCGCTGCTGGGCATCAGGCGCTCACGCAATTGGGCGTAGCCCGGCAGGTTGAGGTCCAGTTGCAGGCGCGCCTGCCCGTGTTTCCAGCGCCAGCGGCAGAACAGCATCAGCAGCAGGCGCGGCAGCACGCCGTAGATCGTCACCAGCACCACCAGCCAGATGGCCCAGGACTGGCGGATCAGTTCGGTGTTGTAGACATCCCGGGTGCTGGCCTGGATGCTCGCCACGCTCGGCGCGCCAAAGCCCAGGCCACGAGGCAGGGCACTCAAGGTGTTGGTAATGGCCACGAAGGCATCGCTGCCCAGCAGGGTGCTTTCCCAGACAAAGCTGTAGCGGTGGGTGGTCAGCAGCAACAGCAACATGACCACGGCGCTGAACAGGGCCAGGCACCACAGGCCGTTGATCAGGCTGCCCAGGGCCCAGCGGTTGAGCTTGCGCCGTTGCAGCAACAGCAGCAGGGCCGGCGGCAACTGCGCGGCCTTGGCATCGCGGGAGAATTTCTCGCTGAGCCACAGCCACAGGCGGCCCAGGCTGGCGCCGTGCTCGCCGGCGAACAGCAGGCCTGCCAGCCAGCTCAGCAGCAGGATCAGGTTGATTCCCAGCAGGCTGCCCAGGGCCCAGAACACGTTCACCGGTTGCTGGGTGCTGCCCAGGGCGCTGAAGGCCAGGCCGGCACCGCTGATCACCGCCAGAACCGAGAGCGCCAGCAGGGCCAGGCGTGCGCCCTGGTGCCAGTGCAGCAGGGCGCTGTGCAGGCCGTCACGCTGGGCCAGCCACAGGGCGCGGTTCTGGATCCGGGTCGCCAGGTCGCCGCCCTGGTTGCGGGCCAGGCGATTGGCTTCCTGATCTTCCAGCGGGCCGGCGTGTTCCTCGCGCAGGCGCACGGTTTCGGTCAGCCACAGGCGTTGCAGGGGAGTCAGTGCAGTCACGCGTCATTCCATCGCTCAAAAGTGCGCTGAGCATAACTGCTGCAGCGCGGATCGGGGTACGTTGCCAGGTCCTGGTCCTCTGGTATCCTCGCCGGCATGAAAAAATCTCTCCCTCTCAGCCTGATCGCGGCCCTCGCACAAAACCGCGTGATCGGCGTCGACAACAGCATGCCCTGGCATTTGCCGGGGGATTTCAAATTCTTCAAGGCCACCACCCTGGGCAAGCCCATCATCATGGGGCGCAAGACCTGGGATTCTCTCGGCCGGCCGTTGCCGGGGCGGTTGAATATCGTGGTCAGTCGTCAGACCGGCCTGGTGCTCGAAGGTGCCGAGGTCTACCCGTCTTTGGAGGCTGCGGTGGAACGGGCCGAGGAATGGGCACTGGAGCAGGGCGCCAGCGAGCTGATGCTGATCGGGGGCGCACAGCTTTACAGCCAGGGCCTGGAGCAGGCTGATCGCCTGTACCTGACGCGGGTAGCCTTGAGCCCGGCAGGCGATGCCTGGTTTCCGGAGTTCGATGAACAGCAGTGGAAGCGGGTGTCAGAGGTGCCGAACCCGGCGGAAGGGGACAAGCCGGCGTACAGCTTCGAGGTGTGGGAGAAGCGCTGAGCGCTCCGCCAGCCAGCCGGGCTCCCGAAGGAGCCGGCGGGCCGGCGAAGAGATCAATCAGGCCTGAGCCAGTTCTTCGTGCTCATCGGCGTCCAGCAGCGCCTTGTCGGTCTGCTGCATCACCTGGCTGGTGATCGCGCCTGCGGTCATCGAACCGCTGACGTTGAGCGCGGTGCGGCCCATGTCGATCAGCGGCTCCACGGAAATCAGCAGCGCCACCAGAGACACCGGCAGGCCCATGGCCGGCAGCACGATCAGCGCGGCGAAGGTTGCGCCGCCGCCCACACCTGCAACGCCGGCGGAACTCAGGGTGACGATGGCCACCAGGGTGGCGATCCACAGCGGGTCCAGCGGGTTGATGCCCACGGTCGGGGCAACCATCACCGCCAGCATGGCCGGGTACAGGCCGGCGCAGCCGTTCTGGCCGATGGTGGCGCCGAACGAGGCGGCAAAGCTGGCGATGGACTGGGGAATGCCCAGGCGCCGGGTCTGGGCCTCGATGCTCAGGGGAATGCTGGCGGCGCTGGAGCGGCTGGTGAAGGCGAAGGTCAGCACTGGCCAGACCTTGCGGAAGAAGCGCAGCGGGTTGATCCCGGCCAGTGCCACCAGCAGGCCGTGGACCACGAACATCAGCCCCAGGCCGATGTAGGACACCACCACGAAACTGCCCAGCTTGATGATGTCCTGCAGGTTGGAGCCGGCCACCACCTTGGTCATCAGCGCCAGCACACCGTAGGGCGTGAGCTTCATCACCAGGCGCACCAGGCGCATCACCCAGGCTTGCAGGGTGTCGATGGCGTTGAGCACTTTCTGGCCCTTGTCGGCATCGTCCTTGAGCAGCTGCAGCGCCGCGACGCCGAGGAAGGCGGCGAAGATCACCACGCTGATGATCGAGGTCGGCTTGGCCCGGGCCAGGTCGGCGAAGGGGTTCTGCGGGATGAACGACAGCAGCAGCTGCGGCACGTTGAGGTCGGCCACCTTGCCTGCGTAGTCGCTCTGGATCACTTGCAGGCGGGCCATCTCCTGGGTGCCGGCCACCAGCCCTTCGGCGGTCAGGCCGAACAGGTTGGTCAGGCCGATGCCCACCAGCGCGGCAATGGCAGTGGTAAACAGCAGGGTGCCGATGGTCAGGAAGCTGATCTTGCCCAGGGACGAAGCATTGTGCAGGCGGGCCACGGCGCTGAGGATCGAGGCGAACACCAGGGGGATGACGATCATCTGCAGCAATTGCACGTAGCCGTTGCCCACCAGGTCGAACCAGGCGATGGAGGCCTTGAGCACCGGGTTGCCGGCGCCGTAGAGGCTGTGCAGGGCGATGCCGAAGACCACGCCCAGCACCAGGGCCAGCAGGACTTTCTTGGCCAGGCTCCAGGTGGTATGGCGGGTTTGTGCCAGGCCCAGCAGCAAGGCCAGGAACACCAGCAGGTTGAGGAACAGCGGCAGATTCATTGGGGCTCCGATAAGGCTTGTGCCAATCGCGGCTCAGGGCGATTGCGAACCGGCAAGCCTAACAGCTTGAAATCTATTGAATTAATAACGATATCGCATGGCAACTGTCGTTTTTGGAATAAGCGATTGACGTTCAGGCGCATGTGGCTGGCGCTTACGGGACGCAAGCGGTCGCGTGGAGACGAGAACTGTCACAGGGATTTGTTAGCGTCGAAGGCTTTCACTCAGGGAGAAAACCGCCGATGAAACTCGCTCCGAAATTGCTCGCAGTCGCACTCTGCCTGGGCCTTGCCGGCCAGGCCCTGGCCACCGAGTTGAAGCACTGGCCCGCGGAACAGGCCAAGCAGCTGGACGCGATGATCGCGGCCAATGCCAACAAGGGTAACTACGCGGTGTTCGACATGGACAACACCAGTTACCGCTACGACCTGGAAGAATCCCTGCTGCCCTTCATGGAAAACAAGGGCCTGATTACCCGCGACACGCTTGACCCGTCGCTCAAGCTGATCCCGTTCAAGGACACCGCCGAGCACAAGGAAAGCCTGTTCAGCTACTACTACCGCCTCTGTGAAATCGACGACATGGTCTGCTACCCCTGGGTCGCCCAGGTGTTCTCCGGCTTTACCCTCAAGGAGCTCAAGGGCTATGTCGATGAGCTGATGGCTTCCGGCAAGCCGGTGCCGAGCACCTATTACGACGGTGATGTGGTCAAGACCATCGAGGTCAACCCGCCCAAGGTCTTCACCGGCCAGGCCGAGCTGTACAACAAGCTGATGGAGAACGGTATCGAGGTCTATGTGATGACCGCCGCCTCCGAAGAGCTGGTGCGCATGGTCGCCGCCGATCCCAAGTACGGCTACAACGTCAAGCCGCAGAACGTCATCGGCGTGACCACCCTGCTCAAGGATCGCAAGACTGGCGCCCTGACCACCGCGCGCAAGCAGATCAGCGAAGGCAAATATGACGAGAAGGCCAACCTCGGCCTTGAACTGACCCCCTACCTGTGGACCCCGGCCACCTGGATGGCGGGCAAGCATGCGGCGATCCTGACCTACATCGACGAGTGGAAGAAACCGGTGCTGGTGGGCGGCGACACCCCCACCAGCGACGGCTACATGCTGTTCCACGATGTTGACGTGGCCAAGGGCGGCATCCACCTGTGGATCAACCGCAAGGACAAGTACATGACCCAGCTCAACGGCATGATCGCCAAGCACGCCGCGGCCCAGGCCAAGGAAGGGTTGCCGGTGACCGCCGACAAGAACTGGGTGATCGTCAAGCCCGAAGACATCCAGTAAGCCTGCCCGCTACACCGCCCCTCTGTAGGAGCCGGCTTGCCGGCGAAGAGGCCTTTGGGCCGGGCGTCGCCCTCGCGGACGCCTTCGCTGGCAAGCCAGCTCCTGCAAGGGGTGTCTGTCGTTCGATGCGGAGCCGGCGTCCGCTATAGGCGGAGAATGTTTCAACTTGTGACTGCCAAACCCCCTCTGCCATAATCGCGTCCGT
Source organism: Pseudomonas sp. NFPP12 (assembly GCF_900103205.1). Taxonomy (NCBI): domain Bacteria; kingdom Pseudomonadati; phylum Pseudomonadota; class Gammaproteobacteria; order Pseudomonadales; family Pseudomonadaceae; genus Pseudomonas; species Pseudomonas sp. NFPP12. The sequence continues at coordinate 294,778 of NZ_FMWW01000005.1, read as the reverse complement.
TTCCCATCCCCCCGCCTGCTCTCCCTTGTGCCGGGTTTGTCCCCGACTGCACGTAATGGACTACGTTGTGAGCTATCTCTCGATCGAATTCGGCCTCTGCTTCATCCTGTTCTTCGTTCTGTACTGGGGCCTGGGCTTCAGCCTGCGCTTGCAGAACGTCCTGCTGCTGGTCGCCAGTTACGCGATCCTTGCCAGCTTCAGCCTGAACTTCCTCTACATCCTGCTGGGCTACACGGCCCTGGTGTACCTGCTCGGCCTGTTGAGCCAGCGTTACCCCGGGCGCGGCTGGGTCAACGGACTGATGCTGCTGCTGGTGCTCGGGGCGTTCTACCTGTTCAAGTATCAGGATTTCTTCACCAGTACGGTGCAGAACGCCTTCGCCCAGTTCGGTGTCGAGGTGTCGCTACCGCTGCTGGAGGTGCTGCTGCCGGTGGGGCTGTCGTTCTATGCCTTCCACTCGGTCAGTTACCTGGTGTCGATCAACCGCCGTGAGCTGACCCCCGGCTCGCCCTTCGACCTGGCGCTGTACCTGGCCTTCTTCCCCAGCCTGATCGCCGGTCCGGTGAACCGGGCGATTCCCATGCTGGCGCAGATCAACCCGCCGCAGTTGCGCGAGGTGCTGGAGCCGCAGCGCGCCCTGGGCCTGATCGCGGTGGCGGTGGTCAAGCTGTTCTTCCTCAGTTCCTGGCTGGCCAACGAATGGGTCGACCCGGTATTCGACAGCCCGGTGGCCTATTCTGCCGAGCAGATCCTGCGTGCGGTCTACGGTTATTCGTTCCTGATCTACTTCAACTTCAGCGGCTACACCGACCTGGTGACGGGCATCGCCCTGCTGCTGGGCTTCCGCCTGCCGCAGAACTTCAACTACCCCTACGCGGCGCGCAACCTCAAGGAATTCTGGGGCCGCTGGCACATCAGCCTGTCGACCTTCATCCGGGACTATGTGTACATCCCCCTGGGGGGCAACCGTGGCCCGGTGTGGCGCGGCAACCTGAACATGCTGCTGGCGATGCTGATTTCCGGCCTGTGGCACGGCGCCAGCGCCAACTTCATCATCTGGGGCGCGCTGCACGGTATCGGCCTGGCCCTGTACAAGCTGTGCAGCCCGCTGCTGGCCCGGGGCCCGAGCTGGATCGGCGCCGACCTCATGGCGCGGCTGCTGACCTTCCACTATGTGGCGTTCGCCTGGATCTTCTTCCGCTGCGCGACCCTGTCCGATGCCATGGACATGCTCAAGGGCCTGGGCGAGCTGTCCTTGGGCGGCCTGCTCGGCGGCGGCGCCAGCCTGCTGGGCTGCCTTCTGTTCGTGGCCTTCTACCCACGGATCGTGGCGCTGCTGCGCCGCCTGTTCGATGCTGCCACCGGTTTGCCGTGGCTGTTCTATCCAGTGCCGCTGGGGCTGTTTATCTGCGTGGTCATCTTCGCCTCTCCGTCGGGCGTGCCGGGGTTCATCTATGCCAGTTTCTAACCGTTCGCCCTTGTCGATCAGCCTCGGTAGCGCGGCCAAGGTCTTCTACGCCCTGGTGGTCACCAGCCTGCTGCTGGTGTGGTTCAACCAGCAGTCGATCCGCCTCTACTGCCAGCAGAAGTACCACGACGACTGCGAGGTCCCCGGGTTGTCGCAGAACCCGCAGTGGCGCTTTGGCGCGCAACTCAACCAGGCCCTGGAAAATGCCCGGGTGGCCTTTGTCGGCAGCTTTACCGGCCAGGTGATGGTGGCCGAGGCCGCCGCGGAGCAAGAGCTGCCTCCTTTGCCGACGCTGGCCGAGGAGCCTGCGCCCGTACCTGCGCCGGTTGCGACCGCCCATGCTGCGCCGGTGCATCCGGCCCCCGTGCATCCCGCTCCGCAGGCGTCGGCTGCAGTGCACCCGCAGCCGGTGGCCGTGGCCCCGGTGGTCAGCCATCCGCCTAAGGTCGAGCCGGGGGCAACCACGCCGCTGATGGCCAGCCTGGCCACCGGGGATGAAGTGTTCTTCGTCGGTGATTCCCTAATGCAGGGCGTGGCGCCACACATGGCCAACACCTTGCGCAAACGCTACAACGTCAAGAGCCTGAACCTCAGCAAGCAGAGCACCGGCCTTGCCTACCCGAGCTTCTTCAACTGGCCCAAGACGGTTGAAAGCACCCTGGCCAGCAACCCCAACATTCGCCTGATGGTGATTTTCCTCGGCCCCAACGACCCCTGGGACATGCCGGTGGTCAAGGGCAAGCCGTTCCTGCGCTTCAAGACCCCGGACTGGGAAGAAGCCTATCGCCAGCGCATCGATTCGATCCTCGACACCGCCCAGGCGCATAATGTGCAGGTGATCTGGGTCGGGCCGCCGAACATGGAGAAGCCCAAGCTGTCTACAGCCATGGCCTACCTGAGCCAGCTGTACAAGGGCCAGATCGAGCAGTACCACCAGCACTACGTCTCGGCCAACGAGATTCTCGGTTACCAGAGCGACGAATTCTCCTATTACCGCACCACCGGCGATGGCAAGAAGGTCAAGACCCGGGTCGACGACGGTATCCATTTCACCACTACTGGGCAGAAGCTGATCGCTGAGCGTGTGATCTCGCTGATCAACTTTCCCAGCCAACAATTGACGGAGCACTGACTATGGGGCGACTGCAAGGCATTGCGCTGTTGCTGGGCATCACCTTGCTGAGCAGTTGCAGCCCGACCACCGAGGTCCAGGCCACTCCCGCTTCGGCGCTGGCCAAGTCCGGGATGACGGCGAAAAAAGTCCTGACCACCGGGACCGACCCGAACCTGGCGCTGCTGGCACGCAAATTCAGCACTTCCAACCGCACCCCCATCACCATTGTGCAACTGGGCGACTCCCACACCGCCGCCGACCTGTTCAGCGGTGAGGTGCGGCGCCTGCTGCAGGCGCAATACGGCGATGGCGGCATCGGTTTCGTGGCAGCCACGCCAGTGCCCGGCACCCGCTATGAGCGGGTGATTCTCGGTGCCGCCAAGCGCCAGTGGTCCCTGGTATCGGCACGCAACCAGCAGAGCAACCAGTTTCCCCTGGGCGGCTACCTGTCGCTGCCCCTGACCCCAGGCGCGCGGGTGCATATCGCCGAACGCCAGCCGAGCAACCAGCAGTACCGGATTTCCGCGCTGTACCAGGCGTCCAGCAACAGCACCCTGATCGCCCGGGACAACCTCAACAAAAGCAGCCGCATGCTGGCCGCTACGGGGGGGCAATGGCGCTTCAGCCCGCCGTTCAACAACCTGACCCTGCCCCTGGACCTGAACGTGGCCAATAACCAGGGCCTGGCCCTGGGCGGCTGGAACATCCTCGGGCAGAAGAGTGCCGGGGTGATCTATTCCGCCCTGGGGATCAACGGCGCGCGCCTGGACGTGCTGGACAAGTGGCAGCCCGGCTGGCTGGAAGCCCTCAAGGCCCTGCGCCCGGACATGGTGGTGCTGGCCTACGGCACCAACGAAGCCTTCGACGACGACCTGGATCTGCAGCTCTACCGCAGCCAGTTGCAGCAGAAGGTCGCGCTGTTGCGCAAGAACCTGCCCAAGACCGTGATTTTGCTGGTGGGGCCGCCGGATTCCATCAAGCGCCGCAATGCTGGCAGCTGCGCGGCCTCCCAACCCCAGCCGTTGCGGCAGATCATCCAGATCCAGAAGGACGTGGCGAAGAACAGTCGCACCCTGTTCTGGGACTGGCAGGCGTTCATGGGGGGGGACTGCTCCATCAGCAAATGGCAGAGCAGCGACCTGGCCCGCAACGACCTGATCCACCTGACCGCCGATGGTTACCGCAAGAGCGCCGATGGCTTGTATCGCTTCCTGCGCGGGCAATTGGGCGAACGCATGCCTTGAGCTCCCGGCACCGCTTCAGCGGCGGCGCCACCACCTTGAATGCTGCTGTAGGAGCTGGCTTGCCAGCGAAGGCGCGGTCGAGGGCGATGCAAGGTTCAAAGCTGCCTTCGCCGGCAAGCCGGCTCCTACGGGGCCAGGCTGCCAGCGCAAGCGCCGGCAAGGTCAAAAAAAAGCCCCGCACTTGGCGGGGCATTTTCATTGGCAGGCGATGATCACAGGCCGTCGAGCATGGCCTTGTTGCGCACCGCACCCTTGTCGGCGCTGGTGGCCAGCAGGGCGTAGGCCTTCAGCGCGGTGGTCACCTTGCGTGGGCGTGCTTCCACCGGTTTCCAGCCTTTCTTGTCCTGCTCGACACGGCGGGCCGCCAGTTCCTCATCGCTGACCAACAGGTTGATCGAGCGGTTGGGAATGTCGATCAGTACCTTGTCGCCATCCTGCACCAGGCCGATGGCGCCGCCGGCTGCCGCTTCTGGCGAGGCGTGGCCGATGGACAGGCCCGAAGTACCGCCGGAGAAGCGGCCGTCGGTGAGCAGGGCGCAGGCTTTGCCCAGGCCCTTGGACTTCAGGTAGGAGGTCGGATAGAGCATTTCCTGCATGCCCGGGCCGCCTTTCGGGCCTTCGTAACGGATGATCACGATATCGCCTTCCTTCACTTCGTCGGCGAGGATGCCGCGCACCGCGCTGTCCTGGCTCTCGAAGATCTTGGCGTTGCCTTCGAAGACATGGATCGACTCGTCGACACCGGCGGTCTTCACCACGCAGCCGTCCAGGGCGATGTTGCCGTAGAGCACGGCCAGGCCGCCTTCTTTCGAGTAGGCATGCTCGACACTGCGGATGCAGCCGTTTTCACGGTCATCGTCGAGGCTGTCCCAACGGGTCGACTGGCTGAACGCCGTCTGGGTCGGGATGCCTGCCGGGCCGGCCTTGAAGAAGTGATGCACGGCTTCGTCGCTGGTCTGGGTGATGTCCCACTGGGCGATGCCTTCGGCCATGCTCTTGCTGTGCACGGTGGGCAGGTCGGTGTGCAGCAGGCCGCCACGGGCCAGTTCGCCGAGGATGCTGAAGATGCCGCCGGCGCGGTGCACGTCTTCCATGTGGTACTTCTGGATGTTCGGCGCCACTTTGCACAGCTGCGGCACGTGGCGCGACAGGCGATCGATGTCCCGCAGGTCGAAGTCGATCTCGGCTTCCTGGGCGGCGGCCAGCAGGTGCAGGATGGTGTTGGTGGAACCGCCCATGGCGATGTCCAGGGTCATGGCGTTCTCGAACGCCTTGAAGTTGGCGATGTTGCGCGGCAGGACCGACTCGTCGTTGTCGCCGTAGTAGCGCTGGCACAGCTCGACGATGGTGCGCCCGGCCCGCAGGAACAGCTCTTCGCGATCGCTGTGGGTGGCCAGGGTGGAACCGTTGCCCGGCAGGGCGAGCCCCAGGGCTTCGGTCAGGCAGTTCATGGAGTTGGCGGTGAACATGCCGGAGCACGAACCGCAGGTCGGGCAGGCGCTGCGCTCGTACTCGGCAACCTTCTCGTCAGAAGCGCTGGAGTCGGCGGCGATGACCATGGCGTCTACCAGGTCCAGGCCGTGGGAGGCGAGCTTGGTCTTGCCGGCTTCCATCGGGCCGCCGGAAACGAAGATCACCGGAATGTTCAGGCGCAGGGCGGCCATCAGCATGCCGGGGGTGATCTTGTCGCAGTTGGAAATGCACACGATGGCGTCGGCGCAATGGGCGTTGACCATGTACTCCACGGAGTCGGCGATGATCTCGCGGCTCGGCAGGGAATACAGCATGCCGTCATGGCCCATGGCGATGCCGTCGTCCACGGCGATGGTGTTGAATTCCTTGGCCACGCCACCGGCGCGTTCGATCTCGCGGGCCACCAGTTGGCCCAGGTCCTTCAGGTGCACGTGCCCCGGGACGAACTGGGTGAAGGAGTTGGCAATGGCGATGATCGGCTTCTTGAAGTCGTCATCTTTCATCCCCGTGGCGCGCCACAGGGCGCGAGCACCGGCCATGTTGCGGCCATGGGTGGATGTTTTCGAGCGGTAATCAGGCATGGAGCACTCCGGGCGGCTAATCAGGTAACAAATGGGGAGTGAGCTTCTATTGACCTCGGGAACACTCAGAAATGGCCGTGTGTCCGAAAGCTGCCGATGACGCTGCGGGATCGCCGCGCGCCTCAGCCTGAGCTCATAAACCCGCCGGGGGATGACTGGCGATGAATTCGCCGATTCTACACCGCTGGCGTCAGGAAGGAATGCCGAGGCCGCTCTGTGGCATTGATTGCCTGGATATCACCGGACGCTGCCATCCTGGTTTAGACTCGCCGCCCTTCGATTACCTTCCAATGGAGCTGGAATGTCCGCAAACATGCGATCCCTGAGGTTCTACCTGGGCATTGGCCTGCTGCAGGGGCTGCTGCTGATGTGGCTGGTGCTCTATAGCGACTGGCCCGGCAGTACCATCGCCGTGGTGGGAGCTGCGCTGCTGACGGGCGGCGGGTTCGTGCAACTGCTGGCCGGGCGCCGCCGCCAGTGGCGCACCTGGCGAGCAGCCCTGCTGCTGGCCCTCGCGACGGCGGTGCTGGTGCAGGCGTGCAGTGATTTGCCCTTCACCAATGGGGTGATCTGCAGCGTGGTGGTACTCCTGCTGCTGATGACGCTGTTCAGTGCCACTTGGCTGCAGGGACGTGACGGCTTTGAACGACGGCTGCTGGGTGAAGGCGCCTGGATGCTGGTGGCCCTTGGCGCTGCGTGGCTGGTGCAGGCGTTGTTCGATTTCTGGACCCACGAGCATCATCTGGACCCCTTCAAGAGTGGGTTCATGTCTCTGCGCTACTTCACCGGGCCCCCCCTGGCATTCTCCTGCATCCTGTACCTCAGGGATTTGTGCCGCCTGCGCGATCTTCAGACGCAAGCGCCCTGATAACGACGGTTGGCCAGGCTGTTCAGGCCCAGGGCGGTAGCGCTCAGCACCAGGAAGCACAGGCCCAGGGCCGTCACCAGGTTGTTGGCGCTCAAGTTGATGAAGCCGCTGATCAAGCCACCGCTGATAAAGATCAGCATGTTGCCCGCCGAGGCCGAGGTTCCGGCGTTCTGCGGGAAAATCCCCATGGCTCGCGAGGTCGCCACCGGGCGGGTGATGGTGGTGCCGGCGGTGCAGACGATCATCGGCACCAGAACCGTGGTCACGGACGGCTCGAACTGTTGCAACAGCAGCATCAGCAAGCCGGACAGGGCGATCAGCCCCAGCCCGGTGACGATCTGGGGGCTGGCCCGCAGGTAGCGGTTCATCACCCCGGCACCCACACCGCCCAATACGTAGGCGGCACCGTACAGCAGCAGCGCCAGGGAGTACTGGTAGGACGAGAGCTGCAACTGCTCCATGAAAATGATCGGTGAAGTGACAATGAACGAAAAATGGCAGGCGAAGGCCAGAGCCGAGATCAGCCAGTAGCCCACGAACGAAAGGTCGGCAAACACCAGCCGGTAGGCGGTGAGGATATTGCGCTGGCTTGCCGAGGCCGTACCAGGCGTGTTTTCCAGCAGGAAACAGGCCTTGAGGATGACCAGCAGGCCGAGGCCGACGAACACCTCGAAGCTGCCTTGCCAGCCCAGTCGAGCCTGCAGCCAGGTGCCCAGCAGCGGTGACAGGGAAATGAAGATGCCGCTGGCGGTGACCAGGGCGATGCGCAGGCGTTCCTGCTCCTTGCCCGCGAACATGTCCTGCACCAATGCCTGAGACAGCACGAAGCAGCCGCAGCCGATGGCCTGCAGCACACGAAACAGCAGGAACCAGCCGTATTGCGTGGCAGCGATGCAGCCGAGCGCCCCGGCGATGGCCACAGCCATGCCTGCCAGCAGCAGCTTCTTTCGCCCCAGGGAGTCTGACAGCGGTCCCACCACCATCAGGGAAAACGACAAGCCAATGGCGAACAGGCTGATAGACAGCGCGATATCGGCGCTGGAGGTCTGGAAGCGCTCTGCCAGGGCTGGAAACGAGGGGAGGATGACATCCAGCGGAAAGACCCCGAGCAGGGTCATGGTCATCAGCAGGATGATTGCCGATGTCTTTTTCGCGGCGGCGGGGGAGTGGCCCATGGTGCGGAGTCTCGATCCTTGAGAGGGGGACGAGATTCCAGCCGTGGCCTTGCAAAGTCAATCGGAGGTGCTGGCCATCCCGCGCTGGGCGGGAATGGCCATTGGCCCGGCCTCAGCTGTTGGGCAGCAGGCGGCAGGTGATGCTCTTGATGTAGCGGGTTTCCGGGATGGCCGGGTGTACCGGGTGATCCGGGCCCTGGCCGCCGCGCTCCAGCAGCTGGATGTTGCGGTCCAGGTGGCGGGCGCTGGTCAGGAGGATGTTCTGCAGGTCGTCCTCGGGCAGGTGCATCGAGCACGAAGCGCTGACCAGGATGCCGTCCTTGTTGAGCAGGCGCATGGCTTGCTCGTTCAGGCGGCGGTAGGCGCCTTCGCCGTTCTTCAGGTCTTTCTTGCGCTTGATGAAGGCGGGCGGGTCGGCAACGATCACGTCGAAGCGCTCTTCGCTGGCCTTGAGTTCCTTCAGGGCTTCGAAGACGTCGCCTTCGATGCAGGTCATTTTCTCGGCAAAGCCGTTCAGCGCGGCGTTGCGCTCCACGCCGTCGAGGGCGAAGGCCGAGGCGTCGACGCAGAACACTTCGCTGGCGCCGAAAGCCGCGGCCTGCACGCCCCAGCCGCCGATGTAGCTGTACAGGTCCAGCACGCGCTTGCCCTTGGCATAAGGCGCCAGGCGGGCACGGTTCATGCGGTGGTCGTAGAACCAGCCGGTTTTCTGGCCCTGGATCACCGGGGCTTCGAACTTCACGCCGTTCTCTTCCAGGGCGACCCACTCCGGCACCAGGCCGAACACGGTTTCGACGTAGCGGCCCAGGCCTTCGGCGTCACGGGCGGCGGAGTCGTTCTTGAACAGGATGCCGCTGGGCTTGAGCACCTGGGTCAGGGCGGCAATGATGTCGTCCTTGTGGGTTTCCATGGTCGCGGAGGCGATCTGTACCACCAGGATGTCGCCGAAACGATCGACCACCAGGCCCGGCAGCAGGTCGGAGTCGCCGTATACCAGGCGGTAGAACGGTTTGTCGAACAGGCGCTCGCGCAGGGACAGGGCCACGTTCAGGCGGTGCACCAGCAGCGACTTGTCCAGGGCCAGCTTGGCATCGCGCGACAGCAGGCGGGCGCAGATCAGGTTGTTCGGGCTCATGGCGACCACGCCCAGGGGCTTGCCGCCGGCGGCTTCCAGCACTGCCTGGTCGCCTGCCTTGAAGCCGTGCAGAGGGGTGGCGGCTACATCGATTTCGTTGCTGTAGACCCACAGGTGGCCGGCGCGCAGGCGGCGATCGGCGTTGGCTTTGAGGCGCAGGCTTGGCAGGGACATGACGTCGCTCCGGAAAAAAGGGCGCGATTATACCCCGTCGCGGGGCGCAAGCGATGGCCAATGGACCTGCGGCGGGAGCCCTTTGCCGCAACCATTGGGTAAAGTTCCTGTCCGGTCGCCCAACATTCCCGTGTTAGAGGTTAGAATCCCCGGCTCACCCAGAGCGTGTACTTATGTCCCAAGAGCTATCAGCCGAACAGATTCAACAGGCCCTGCAAGGCATCAGCGTGCCGCCCCAACCGCAAATCATGGTGGATTTGCAGATGGAGCAGTACATGCCCGATCCCGATCTGGAGGTGATCGCCAAGCTGATCTCCCAGGACCCGGGCCTGTCCGGCGCGCTGCTGAAGATCGTCAATTCACCGTATTACGGGCTGAGCAACAAGATTGCTTCGATCCAGCGGGCGGTGAATCTCCTGGGCAGCCGTTCGATCATCAACCTGATCAATGCGCAGTCGATCAAGGGCGAGATGAGCGATGAAACCATCGTCACCCTCAACCGCTTCTGGGATACCGCCCAGGACGTGGCCATGACCTGCCTGACCCTGGCCAAGCGCACCGGCTCCCAGGCTGTGGACGAGGCCTATGCCCTGGGCCTGTTCCATGACTGCGGCGTGCCGCTGATGCTCAAGCGCTTCCCCGACTACATGACTGTGCTGGAAGAGGCCTACGGCAGCGCCGGCCCGGAGCAGCGGGTGGTGGACACGGAAAACCGTGCCTTCAATACCAACCACGCGGTGGTCGGCTACTACACCGCCAAATCCTGGCGTCTGCCGGAGCACGTGACCAACGCCATCGCCAACCATCACAACGCCCTGGCGATCTTCAGCGACGAGTCCTCGCGCAACAGCCAGCTGAAGAACCTGCTAGCGATCCTCAAGATGGCCGAGCACATCTGCGCGTCCTACCGGGTGCTGGGCAACCAGGTGGAAGACCACGAGTGGAACAGCATCGGCCACCTGATTCTCGATTACGTCGGCCTGTCGGACTACGACTTCGAGAACCTCAAGGAAACCGTGCGCGAGCTGGGCGCACACTGATCGTTCATTTCGCGATGAGTACCAGGGGCGCATATGCCTGAATTACCGGAAGTCGAAACCACCCGGCGCGGAATCGCGCCGCATCTGGAAGGCCAGAAGGTCAGCCGGGTCATCGTCCGTGACCGGCGCTTGCGCTGGCCGATCCCCGAAGATCTGGACGTGCGCTTGTCCGGGCAGCGCATTGTGCTGGTGGAGCGGCGGGCCAAATACCTTTTGATCAATGCCGAAGTCGGTACCCTGATCAGCCACCTGGGCATGTCCGGCAACCTGCGTCTGGTGGAGGTCGGGCTGCCGGCGGCCAAGCACGAACATGTGGATATCGAGCTGGAGTCCGGCCTGGCCCTGCGCTACACCGATCCGCGGCGCTTTGGCGCCATGCTCTGGAGCCACGACCCGCTGAATCACGAATTGCTGGTGCGCCTGGGGCCCGAGCCGCTGACCGACCTGTTCGACGGCGAGCGCCTGTATCAGCTGTCCCGCGGACGTTCCATGGCGGTCAAGCCGTTCATCATGGACAACGCGGTGGTGGTGGGGGTGGGCAATATCTATGCGACCGAGGCGCTGTTCGCCGCGGGCATCGACCCGCGCCGCGAAGCCAAGGGAATTTCCCGAGCGCGCTACCTGAAGCTGGCGATCGAGATCAAACGCATCCTGGCGGCCGCCATCGAGCGCGGCGGCACCACCTTGCGCGACTTTATCGGTGGCGATGGCCAGCCGGGCTACTTCCAGCAGGAACTGTTCGTCTACGGGCGTGGCGGGGAGAACTGCAAGGTCTGCGGCACCGGGCTGCGGGAAATCAAGCTGGGCCAGCGGGCCAGTGTCTATTGCCCGCGTTGCCAGAGCTGAGAAGCTTCGCCGGCAAGCCGGCTCCTACAGGTGTTTGTGGGAGCCGAAAGGGCGCCATATCACTCAAGCCTTGCCGGTGATCTTCCGGTACTTGGCCATCAACTCTTCTTCGGTTTCCGGGCGGGCTTCGTCCAGCGGAATGCAATCCACCGGGCACACCTGCTGGCACTGCGGCTCGTCGTAGTGGCCGACGCACTGGGTGCACAGGTTCGGATCGATGACGTAGATCTCTTCGCCTTGGGAAATCGCCGCGTTAGGGCACTCGGGTTCGCAGACGTCGCAGTTGATGCAATCGTCGGTGATGATCAGGGACATGGGGTACTCCGGCCTGGGCGGCAGGCCCGGGCATGTAAAAACGAATGCGCGCAATTGTGCCGTATTGACGCCCACAGTGCACGCGGGCGCGATGGCTGACGTCAGGCGAGGGCCCCGGTGCGGGGCCGCGCGGCTTATTTCTTGAAGCGCAGGGTCAGCGCGTCGGCGACCGCCGGGTGCACGAACTTGGTGATATCACCGCCCAGGGCAGCGATTTCACGGACCAGGGTCGAGGAAATGAACGAGTAGCGCTCCGAAGGGGTGAGAAACAGGCTTTCCACGTCCGGGGCCAACTGGCGGTTCATGTTGGCCAGCTGGAATTCGTATTCGAAGTCCGAAACCGCCCGCAGGCCGCGCAGGAAGACATTGGCGTTCTGCTCCTTGGCAAAATGCGCCAGCAGGGTGGAGAAGCCGACGACTTCAACGTTGGGCAGATGCTTGGTCACCTCGCGCGCCAGTTCCACGCGCTGCTCCAGGGGGAACAGCGGGTTTTTCTTGGGGCTGGCGGCAACGGCGATGATCACATGGTCGAACAGGCGCGAGGCGCGTTCGACCAGATCGCCATGGCCCTTGGTAATAGGGTCGAAGGTACCTGGGTACAACACTCGGTTCATCGCGTCGTCCTGGCGGGAATCCGTTGGGGAGTCGGATGGTATCGCAGCCTTCCCGGTCGGCCAAGTCGCCTTTTAGGGAAGAAAGCACTATAGACGACGAGAATATCCCGCTTTTTCACACTGATTTCAGGCGCTCCGCCAAGGCGCTGGCCAATTGCGCCGTGAGCCCATAGACCGACAGCTGCGGGTTGGCGCCGATGCTGGTGGGAAACAGCGAGCCGTCGTGGACCGACAGGTTATGCAGTTGATGGTGGCGCCCGAGGCTGTCGGTGACCGCGGTTTTCGGATCTTCGCCCATGGCGCAACCGCCCATCACGTGGGCACTGCCCAGGCGGGTGCGGTACAGGGCCAGGTCCAGGCCGTCGATCTGCGCCCGCACTTCGTCGAGGCTCTTGGCGAAGCGTGCATCGCTGTGCAGCGGCTTGACCGCCTTGGCGCCGCCGGCGAACTGGATCTCCGCCATGCTGTGGAAGGCCCGGCGCAGTCCGTCCCAGGCGTAGGGTGAAACCTGATAGTCGAGGACCGGGGTGCCGTCACCCCGCAGTTCGACGTTGCCGCCGGTGCTGTCGGGGTGAAAGCCGTCCCGCAGCAGGGCAAGCATGGCGTGGGTGTGGGGCAGTTGCTCCATGGACAGCCCGCTCTGCGGCCCGAACCCGCCCAGCAGGGTGCTGGCCAGGGCCGGCTGCAGGGGTGGCACTTCAAGTTTGTAGGACATCTTGCCGGTGGTGCCGTCCTGCCACTGGAAGTGGTCGGAATAGATCGACTGCGGCGCGCCGTAGAACGGGTTGATCACCTCGTCGAACTGCCCGGCGGAGAAGTTGACCAGGTGCAGGAAGGTGCGTTTGCCCAGCCGCGAATGCGGGTCCGGCGCATCGGAACGCAACAGCAGGGCCGGGCTGTTGATGCCCCCACCGGCCAGCACGTAATGCTTGGCCTTGACCGTGATGGTGCGCCCGGTGGGGGCCACGCAGCGGGTGTCCATGGCCTGGCATTGCAGGCTGGTGACCTTGTCGTCCTTGATCTGCAGGCGCTCCGCCCGGGCCAGGTACAGCAGCTCGCCACCTTTCTCCAGGGTCGCCGGAATGGTGGTCACCAGCATCGACTGTTTGGCGTTGGTCGGGCAGCCCAGGCCGCAGTAGCCCAGGTTCCAGCAGCCGCGCACGTTGCGCGGAATCACGTGCCAGCTGTAGCCCAGGGCTTCGCAGCCCTTGCGGATCACGTCGTTGTTGGCGTTGGGCGGCATGACCCAGGGCGCGACGCCCAGGCGCTGTTCCATTTTCTCGAACCAGGGCGCCATTTCGGCCGAGCTGTGGCCCACCACCCCGTGCTCACGGGCCCAGTGCTCCAGGGTCGGGTCAGGCGTGCGGAAGCTCGACGTCCAGTTGATCAAGGTAGTGCCGCCCACGGCGCGGCCCTGGAGGATGGTGATGGCGCCATCCTTGCTCATGCGCCCGATGCCTTCCTGATAGAGGCTGGTGTAGGCCTGGTCTTCGAGCATCTTGAAGTCGTCGCTGGTCTTGAGCGGGCCTTCTTCGATCAGCAGCACCTTGTAGCCGGCGGCGCTGAGGATCTCGGCAGTGGTGCCGCCCCCGGCGCCGCTGCCGATGATGGCGACATCGGCTTCCAGGGTCAGGTCCTGCTCCAACTGCGAGCCGTTGTAGGTTTTCCAGCCACGATTCAGGCCTTCGCGGAACAGATCAGGTACAGGCATATCGGGTGCTCTCTTATTATTGATGGCTCGGCGCGCATCCACTGTAGCCGCTGCTGAGCCTGCGAAGCTGCGAAAAGGCCCCCAGGGCCTTGCTTGACGATCTGCAGCCGAACCCCCAGTGCCCCGCGAGCGTCCCGCTCGTTCGCAGCCTGTGGCAGCGGCTACAAAGGCCGGTCAGACCTTCGGTGGCCCGGGATAACCGCAATGGGCCCAGGATTCGGGCCGGGTGTACCAGGCCATCATCACCAGTTGCAGCAACGAGGCATGGCCCATGCGCAGCAGGGCCAGGAAGCTGTTTTCCCAGCGGCTGAGGAAATTGCGGATGTCATCCGCGCTGGCGTTTTCCCAACTGCCCCAGATCCCCGTCAGCGGGCCGCGGGTGACCGCCATGCCCAGTACATCGAACAGCTGCTGGGTGAGCTTGAACATCTCGGTCGACAGGTGATTGAGGGCGTTGTCCAGGTTGGCCAGGGTGCCCTCGATGGCGGCGGGCATCTTGTCCGCCGGTACGGCGCCTTCGAGCATCACCGGTATCAGCGCCCGCAGGAACGGCAGGTCATTGCTGCGCAGCATGGTGAAACCGCTGGCGGGCGTGCTGGTGGAGCAACCGCTGAGGCTGGCGCCGAGCCCGGCAGTGGCCAGGAACGCGCTGGCGCAGAGGCCGATTTTCAGCAGGCCGCGCCGTGACAGCGCGGGTGTTTCAGACAGGCTAGGGGTCATTGTTGTTATTACCCGGCGTTGTACTGGTTAACGAATGAACAGCTTCTGGATGAGCTTCTGGATCGATTTGCCATACGGCGGGTAGATCAGGCGGGCGGCGTTGAACCGCTGCTTGATGAACACCCCCTTGGCCTTGCTGAAGGTCAGGAAGCCTTCATGCCCGTGGTAGTGGCCCATGCCGGAAGGGCCGATGCCGCCGAACGGCAGGTCGTCCTGGGCCACATGCAGCAGGGTATCGTTGAGGCACACGCCGCCGGAGTGGGTTTCGTTGAGCACCCGTTGCTGCTCGGCCTTGTCGTAGCCGAAGTAGTACAGCGCCAGCGGGCGCGGACGCTGGGTGATATAGGCGAAGGCCTGGTCCAGGGTCCGGTAGGGCACGATGGGCAGGATCGGGCCGAAGATCTCGTCCTGCATCACGGTCATGTCATCACTGACATTGAGCAGCAGGCTGTGGCCCAGGCGGCGTTCCTGGCTCTGCTCGAACAGTGGCACCAGCAGCGCGCCCTTGCTGGTGGCGTCGCTCAGGTAACCGTTGAGCCGCGTCAGTTGGCGCTGGTTGATGATGGCGGTGTAGTCGGGGTTGTCCGCCAGGGTCGGGAAGAAACCGCGCACCACCTGGCGATAGGCTTCGACAAAGGCGCCTACGCGCTCTTCCGGTACCAGTACGTAGTCCGGGGCGACGCAGGTCTGCCCGGCGTTGAGGGTCTTGCCGAAGGCGATGCGTTCGGCAGCGTCCTTGAGGGGCACGGTGCTGGAGACGATGGCCGGGGATTTGCCGCCCAGTTCCAGGGTCACCGGGGTCAGGTTTTCCGCGGCGGCGCGCATCACGTGCTTGCCGATGCTGGTGGCGCCGGTGAACAGCAGGTGGTCGAAGCGCAGCTTGGAAAACGCCATGCCCACCTCGGCCTCGCCCAGCACCACGCACACCAGGTCCTCGGGGAAGACCCGGGCCAGCAGTTGCTTGAGCAGTTGCCCGGTGGCGGGGGTGGACTCACTGAGCTTGAGCATCACTCGGTTGCCGGCGGCCAGCGCCCCCACCAGCGGGCCCATGCACAGGTACAGCGGGTAGTTCCACGGCACTATGATCCCGACCACCCCCAGGGGCTGGTAGACCACCTTGGCCGAGGCCGGCTGGAAGGCCAGGCCCACGGCGCGGCGGGACGGCTTCATCCATTTCTTCAGGTGTTTGCTGGCGTAGTGGATGCCGTGCAGGCTGGGCATCAGCTCGGCCAGCAGGGTTTCGTCGGCGCTGCGGTTGCTGAAGTCCTGGCTGATGGCATCGATCAGGGCCTGGCGCTCGTTGTTAAGCAGCTCCTGCAGTGCCTTCAGCCATTGCTGGCGCTGCGCTGCGGGGGGCATCGGGTTGGCGGCAAAGGCCCGGCGCTGGGCTTCGAACAGCTCAAGCAGCTCGTCCTGTTGCTGAAGGGAATCCTGCAGGTAAGCGATTTCGGCAGACATGGACGGGCTCCGTCTTTGTAAGGTGGCTAGTTTTTTAGAGCTTATGCTCTAAAATGTCAATTGCCCTCCTGCGCCGGTGGCGATTTATCCCCGGGGGGATAGAACGTAAGATGCACGCCAGCCTTCTGATTAAAGCCCACGCCCATGGCCCCACGCATAAAAACCCGCGAACGCATCGTCCAGTTCAGCCTCGAACTCTTCAACCAGCAGGGCGAGCGTAACGTCAGCACCAACCATATTGCGGCGCACATGGAGATTTCCCCGGGCAACCTGTACTACCACTTCCCCAACAAGCAGGCGATCATCGCCGTGCTGTTTGCCGAGTACGAAAGCCTGGTGGACAGCTTCCTTCGACCGCCCCCCGGGCGGGCGGTCACCGTGCAAGACAAGCGCTACTACCTGCAGGCTCTGCTGGCGGCCATGTGGCGCTATCGCTTCCTGCACCGCGACCTGGAACACCTGCTGGACAGCGACCCCGAGCTGGCTGCGCGCTACCGACGCTTTTCCCAGCGCTGCCTGATCCAGGGCATGGCCATCTACGGGCGTTTCGTCGATGCCGGGATCGTCGCCATGGACAAGGTGCAGATCGAATCCCTGACCCTCAATGCCTGGATCATCCTCACCTCCTGGGTGCGTTTTCTGTGCACGACCCGGGAAAACTCCACGCACCTGAGCGAAGAAGCCATCAAGCGCGGGGTGTACCAGGTGCTGGTGCTGGAGGCCGGTTTCGTCACCGACCAGGCCAGGGAAGCGGTCAACGGCCTGTTCGAAGAGTTTTATGTGCCCTTGGCCCAAGCCCTGGAAGAAGTGCAGTAGGATCAACCTCCAACTTATTCACAGGAGCCCGCCATGCCCCTCGCGCAGTTGATCAGCCCGCTTGCCCTGGACCAGAAGAAACAGCAGCCCGGCCTGGTGATTCTGGATTGTCGCTTTGCTCTGGAAGACCCGGATTACGGCCAGCGCAGTTACGCCGACGGGCATATCGCCGGGGCGCATTTCGCGGACCTGAACCGGGATCTGAGCGCGCCGGTGATCAAGGGCGTGACCGGTCGGCATCCGTTGCCGGAGCCCGCGCAGTTGGTGGCGCGCCTGCAGGCCTGGGGCATCGATAACGACAGCGAGATCGTGCTCTATGACGACGGTCCCGGTGCCTACGCCGCTCGTGCCTGGTGGTTGCTGGCCTGGCTGGGCAAGCGTGACGGCGTTTTCATTCTCGATGGTGGCCTGAAAGCCTGGCACGCCGCTGGCTTGCCGCTGAGCCTGGATGCCCCGGAAAACGCGCCGGGGCAGTTCGTCGGGCACCCTGATCACAGCCTGCTGCTGGATGCCGAGCACCTGGGTAAGCGCCTGGGCCAGGCGGACCTGACCCTGCTGGATGCCCGTGGCCTGCCGCGCTTTCGTGGCGACGTGGAACCCATCGACCCGGTGGCCGGGCATATTCCCGGGGCGCAATGCGCGGCGTTCACCGACAACCTGGGGGAGGATGGGCGCTTTCTACCGGCCGATCAGCTCAAGCAGCGTTTCGCGCAGAAACTGGCCGGGCGTGACCCGCAGCAACTGGTGGCCTATTGCGGCTCTGGTGTCACCGCCTGCCACAACCTGTTCGCCCTGAGCCTGGCCGGCTACCCCCTGGGGAGGCTGTATGCCGGTTCGTGGAGCGAGTGGATCACCGATGCGCAGCGGCCTGTCGCCACCGGTGACTGACGGCCTTTACCCGTAGCCCCTTCGCTGGCAAGCCAGCTTCTACGGGCGGCAGGGCCGCGCGGACCTGTAGGAGCGAGCTTGCTCGCGCTAGCGCTGGCAGGGACGCAGTTGAGTCTGTAGGAGCGATAGCCGCGCCGCCTACACCACGGCACTGCGATAAGCCGCCGGCGCTACCCCATACACCTGCTTGAACTGCCGACTGAGGTGACTCTGGTCGGCAAACCCCAGTTGTGTCGCCACTTCCAGGGGCAGGCAGCCATCACGCAGCAAGGCCCGGGCCTTGGCGATGCGCTGTTGCATCAACCAGGTGTGGGGCGGAATCCCCGTGGCCCGGCGAAACACCCGGGCGAAATGGAACGGTGACAGGTTCACCGCTGCTGCCAGTTCCTCCAATGAAGGCGGCGCCGCCAGCTGCGAGCGCAGCAACTCCTTGGCCTGGACGATGGCCCGGTGTTCCTGCCCGGGTTCACCTGGTGCCCGCACTCCGGCGTGCCGTTGCAACAGCAACAGCAGCATTTCTCGCCATTGGGTCTGTTGTTGCAGGGCCGTGGCCGGGCTTTCCAGCAAGTGGTGCAGGCGGGCAAAACCCTGTACCAGGTCCGGATCGCGGTACAAGGTGGCGCCGAAGGCCGGCAGGCTGCCGCTGGGCAGTTCCAGTTCATCCAGCAGGCCGAATATTTGCTGGTTCTCCGGGTAGAAGGCGCGGTACAGCCAGCCGTCTTCCACGCCCTTGGCCCCGGTGTGCAGCTCGTCCGGGTTGATCAGCACCAGGGTGCCGCTGCCCGCCAAATGCTCGGCTCCGCGATAGCGGTAGCGCTGGGCACCGGCCATGATCATGCCGATCACATAGCCCTCATGCACATGGGGCACGAAACGCTGCTCGATGTAACGCGCGGCCAGCAACTCGACCCCGGCCAGGGGCGCACTCTGCCAGAAGCGGATCGATTCCCGGGCTGGCTTATCCATGGCGATCCAGGCCAGCCAACCACTGCGGGATCCGCCGCTCCAGGTAATAGCCGGGGTGTTTCAGGCTGCCGTCGACAAAACCCACATGGCCACCCTTGGCCTGCAGCTCGAACTGGGTGCTGGCGGATAGCTCGCTGGCTTCGGGCAGGCTGTGACGGAATACGAAGGGGTCGTCTGCGGCCTGGATGATCAGGGTCGGGGTACGGATTTGCCCCAGGAAATAGCGGCTGGAGGCGCGGCGGTAATAGTCCTGGGCATCGGCAAAGCCGTGCAGCGGTGCGGTGACCCGGCCGTCGAAGTCCCAGAAGGTGCGCATCTTGGTCAGCGGCCCCAGTTGCGCCAGGGTGGCCAGGCCTTCGTGGCGGCCGTCGTGCTGGAACTGGCGCTGCTTGTCCTTGATGTAGGCCAGCATCTCGCGCATGAAGTGCGCCTGGTAGACCTTGGAAAACCCCTGGCCTATGCGATCGGCGCACTGGTCCAGGCGAAACGGCACCGATACCGCCGTGGCGCCTTGCAACGGGCTGTCGCTGCCGCTTTCCCCTAGGTATTTGAGCAGCACATTGCCCCCCAGGGAATAGCCCACCGCATAGAGCGGCGCCTGGGGGCGCTTGGCCCGCAGGTGAGCGATGGCTGCAGCCAGGTCTTCGCTGGCCCCGGAGTGGTAGCTGCGGGGCAGCAGGTTGGGCTCGCCGGAACAGCCGCGCCAGTTCAGCGCCGCGCTGGCCCAGCCCCGGGTTGCCAGGGCCTGCTGCAGGCCGGCCACGTAAGGCGAGTTGGAGGAACCGGTCAAACCATGCAGCACCAGCACCAGGGGCGCGTCGGCGCTATGGGGCCCGTGCCAGTCCAGGTCGAGAAAGTCGCCGTCGTCCAGCCACAAGCGTTCGCGCTGGCGCTCAAGATGAGTGGTCGGGCGCCACAGCGGGCCCCACAGGGTCTGCAGGTGCGGGTTGCCAAGGCCGAAGGCGGGGGTGAAGCGATCAGGCGAGTCGGGCACGGGGAGGGTCTCGATGCAGCGGCGCGCAGCCCGGGCGGGCTGCGTACCTTGTTCCGGTCGGCTTGAGAGCCTGACTACGATCTGCTGCGCGGCTCGGGCCTGAGCGTTGCTTGCGAGGTCGTGATCAGGTTCTAGGCGACGTTGTCTGCCATACGTTGCCACAACGAGTAATACACCTGCCCGGATTTTTGTTCACGGTGCAGGCGCCAGCTTCCGGGTAGCCCCAGGGTCGATGGCGCGGTTTCGCTTTCGGTGTAGATCCAGGCGTCGTCCGCCAGCCAGCCGCGCTCTTCCAGCAGGGCGCAGGCGGCGGGCAGCAGGTTCTGATTGAACGGCGGGTCGAGGAAGGCCAGGTCGAACGGCGTGGCCGGCTGGGTTTCCAGGTAGCGCAGGGCGTCGGCGGTCTGGGCCTGGCCGACGGTGCAGCGCAGGGTCCCCAGGTGCTCGCGCAGGCTGGAAATGGCCACGCTGCTGCTGTCCAGGGCCAGGCCCGTGGCGGCGCCACGGGACAGGGCTTCGAGAAACACCGCGCCGCTGCCGGCGAACAGGTCGATGACCTTGGCCCCGGCCACATAGGGCGCCAGCCAGTTGAACAGGGTTTCACGCACCCGGTCCGGGGTCGGCCGCAGCCCCGGCAGGTCGGGGAAGCTCAGCTTGCGGCTGCGCCATTCGCCGCCAATGATGCGCAACTGGCCCACGCCATTGTGCTGGTTGTGGACGGGTTTCTTGCTGGGACGGGCTGGACGGGCCATTAATGCTCCGGAACCCCGAGCGGCTGCTCGGCGGGTTTGTCAGTGGGGGGCGGCAACGGCTTTTGTGCGACGGTGGGGCCGGCGCTGACGATGACCATCTTGTCGACATTCAGGTGCTTGTTCATGGCGGCCTTGACCTGCTCCACCGTCAGCTCCTGGGATTGACGCATGAAGTCTTCCAGGTAGCTCAACGGCAGGTTGTAGAAACCCATGGCGCCCAACTGGCCGACGATATCGGCGTTGCTGGCGGTGGACAGCGGGAAGCTGCCAGCCAGTTCACGCTTGGCGTCGTCCAGCTCTTTCTGGGTCGGGCCGTTCTTCAGGTACTCGGCGAACACGTCCTGCACCAGCTTCAGGGTGCCCTCGCTCATTTCCGCGCGGGTCTGCAGGTTGATCATGAACGGGCCGCGGGCCTGCATCGGGGTGAAGCCCGAGTAGACGCCGTAGGTCAGGCCGCGCTTCTCGCGCACTTCGCTCATCAGCCGGGTGCCGAAGCCGCCACCGCCGAGAATCTGGTTGCCCAGGGAGACAGCGGCGTAGTCCGGGTCGTCACGGTCGATGCCCAGTTGCGCCAGCATCAGGCTGGTCTGGCTCGACGGGAACTCGATATGGCCGATGCTGGCCTTGGGTTCGGCAGGTTGCTCGATCTTCGCCAGCGCCGGGCCTTTTGGCAGGGCGGCGGAGACTTGCGCGGCAATCGCCTCGGCGTCGCTGCGGGACAGGTCGCCGACCAGGGCGATCACCACGTTGCCTGCGGCATAGGCCTTGGCGTGGAAAGCCTTGAGCTGGGCCAGGGTGATCGGCGGGATGCTCTTGGCATCGCCGTCGCTGGCATGGGCGTAAGGGTGGGTGCCATACAGGCGCTTCATCAGCTCCAGGCTGGCCAGCTTGCCGGGGTTCTGCTTCTGGTATTCGAAGCCGGCGAGCATCTGGTTCTTGATCCGCGCCAGGGAGTCGGCGGGGAAGGTCGGCTTGCCCACCACTTCGGCGAACAGCTTCAGCGCCGGTTCGCGCTTATCCACAGCGCTCAGGCTGCGCAGCGAGGCCACGGCCATGTCCTTGTAGGCGCCGTTGCCGAAATCCGCACCCAGGCCTTCGAAGCCCTGGGCGATGGCGCCTACATCCTTGCCGGCCACGCCTTCGTTGAGCATGGCGTTGGTCAGCAGGGCCACGCCCGGCGCGTTGCCGTCCTGGCTGCTGCCGGCGGCGAAGATCAGGCGCAGGTCGAACATCGGCAGCTCGCGGGCTTCGACGAACAGTACCTTGGCGCCTTCGGCGGTGTTCCAGGTCTGCACGTCCAGGTTGCGATGGCTGGGCGCCTTGCCGTCCAGCTCGGCCAAAGACTGCAGCTTCTGGCTGCTCTTGGCGTTGTCCAGGGCCTGGCTGGCGTTGGTCTGGCCGGAGTTCGACAGGTACAGGCCGCCGGCGGTGAGCAGGGCGACCAGGGCCAGCCCCAGCAGGACCGGTGAAGCTTTCTGGCGCTTAATCATGAGCGGACTCCTCAGGCAGTACATGGGCCACGCTCATACGTTCCCGGGTGAAATAGGTGCGGGCGGCCTTCTGGATGTCTTCCGGGGTCACGCTTTGCAGTTCCGCAAGCTCGGTGTCCATCAGCTTCCACGACAGGCCGACGGTTTCCAGCTGGCCGATGGCGGTGGCCTGGCTAGTGATGGAATCACGTTCGTAGACCAGCCCGGCGATCACCTGGGCTCGCACCCGCTCCAGTTCCTCGGCGGATGGCGGGGTGGTCTTCAACTGGTCCAGCAGGCGCCACAGCCCGGCTTCGGCCTGGGCGATGGTTTTCTTCTTCTGGCTGTTGGGGGTGGCCGAGAGCATGAACAGGCTGTCGCCCCGGGTGTAGGCGTCGTAGCTGGTGGAGCCGCCGGACAGCAACTCTTCGCCGCGCTCCAGCTGGGTCGGGATGCGGGCGCTGTAGCCGCCGTCCAGCAGGGCCGCGGCCAGGCGCAGGGCGTTCACCGCGCGTTTGTCTTCGGCGGTGGCGATGCTCGGCACGTTGAAGGCCAGCATCAGGCTCGGCAGTTGGGTCTTGACGTGCAAGGTGATCAGGCGCTCGCCGGGCTCGGCCAGCTCCATGGGGATCTTCGCCGGTGGCACGTCACGCTTGGGGATCGCGCCGAAGTAGCGTTGGGCCAGGGTTTTCACCTCGTCCGGGGTGACGTCGCCGACTACCACCAGGGTGGCATTGTTCGGCACGTACCAGGCTTGGTACCAGTGGCGCAGTTCCTCGACCTTCATCCGGTTCAGGTCGGCCATCCAGCCGATGGTCGGCGTGTGGTAGCCGCTGGCCGGGTAGGCCATGGCCTTGAAGCGCTCGTAGGCCTTGGACATCGGCTTGTCGTCGGTGCGCAGGCGGCGCTCTTCCTTGATGACCTCGATTTCGCGGCTGAACTCGTCGGCCGGCAGGCGCAGGCTGGCCATGCGGTCGGCTTCCAGCTCCAGGGCCACGCCCAGGCGGTCGCGGGCCAGGACCTGGTAATAGGCCGTGAAGTCGTCGCTGGTGAAGGCGTTCTCTTCGGCGCCCAGGTCCCGCAGGATCAGGGAGGCCTCGCCGGGGCCGACTTTCTCGCTGCCCTTGAACATCATGTGTTCCAGGGCGTGGGACAAACCGGTCTGGCCCGGGGTTTCGTAGCTGGAGCCGACCTTGTACCAGACCTGGGACACCACCACCGGCGCGCGATGATCTTCGCGGACCACGACCTTGAGGCCGTTGTCGAGGGTGAATTCATGGGTGGGTTGAGGGTCGGCAGCCAGGGCTGCAAGGGGCAGACAAACTGTGCTGAGCAGCAGGCCTGCGGCGCGGCGGGCTAGAGCATTCATTCGTTTTTAAACCTGTTGGGCTGCCCGCGTGTTCTTAGCGTCAGCGGGCGAGGAGGTGCTAGGATACTGATCCGTTTTACTGGCGGCCACGCCTATCAGGTCTTCGCGGATCAGCATGTACTTGAGCAGGTTGTATGAGTTACCGGCAAGAAGCCCTGATTTACCAGCTAGACTTCGACTTTTCGCCGATTTTGCCGTTCCAGTCCTTTAGTAAAATCGCTCCTTGAAGTGCTTTTGGGCATTTCGACAACATGTTGCGCGTGAACAAGCTGGATGAAACACAGTCTGTTCTGCATCGAATATTTATTTACCGAGGCGCCCAGTGGCGCATCGCTACCTTGAGATAGCCGTCTCCATGTTTGGTTCCAACGACGACAAAAAGACCCCAGCCGCGGCTGGCGAGAAGAAAGGCCTGTTCGGATGGCTGCGCAAAAAGCCGCAGGAACCCGTCGTCGAACAGCCGCAAGTGCCTGCCGAGCCGGCACCGACTCCGGTCATCGAACCTGCCGCCAGCGTAGCCCCGGCCGAGCCGGTGGTGCTGCCAATGGCCGAGCCGGTGCTGCAACCGCACATCGCGCCTGAACCGGCGGCCCCCGCGGCGCCCGACCTGCCGCTGGCGCCAAGCGCCGAGCACAAGCCCTGGTTGACCCTGCCGGTGGCGGAAGAACCCGTGGCCCTGGTGGAAGACGCCCAGGCCGAGCATGTGGCTCCGCCGATTCCGGCTGTTGCCGTGCACCCTGAGCCGGTGGTCGAAGCCCCGGTGGTTACCCCGGCCCCTGTGGTCGAGGTGCAAGCCCCGGTTGCTCCGGTATTCGTCGCCCCTGAACCTGTTGCTCCTGCTCCTGCTCCTGCTCCTGCTCCTGCTCCTGCTCCTGCTCCTGTAGCCGAGCCGGTTGTGGCGGCGGCAGAGCCCGAGCCTGTGACTGAGCCCCTCCGTCCCGCCGAAGAGAGCAAGATCGGCTTCTTCGCTCGCCTCAAGCAGGGCCTGTCCAAGACCAGCGCCAGCATTGGCGAAGGCATGGCCAGCCTGTTCCTCGGCAAGAAGGCCATCGATGACGAATTGCTGGAAGACCTGGAAACCCGCCTGCTGACCGCAGACGTCGGGGTCGAGGCGACTTCGGTGATCATCCAGAACCTGACCCAGAAGGTGGCACGCAAGCAGCTCACCGACTCCGATGCGCTGTATGCCTCGCTGCAGGCCGAACTCACCAGCATGCTCAAGCCAGTGGAACAACCACTGCAGATCGTCGCCCAGAACAAGCCGTTCGTGATCCTGGTGGTGGGCGTCAACGGCGCTGGCAAGACCACCACCATCGGCAAGCTGGCGAAGAAGCTGCAGTTGGAAGGCAAGAAAGTCATGCTGGCCGCCGGCGACACTTTCCGCGCCGCGGCAGTGGAGCAGCTGCAAGTCTGGGGCGAGCGCAACAAGATCCCGGTCATCGCCCAGCACACCGGTGCCGATTCGGCCTCGGTGATCTTCGATGCGGTGCAAGCGGCCAAGGCCCGTGGCATTGATGTGCTGATCGCCGACACGGCGGGGCGCCTGCACACCAAAGACAACCTGATGGAAGAGCTGAAGAAAGTCCGTCGGGTCATCGGCAAGCTCGATGCCGACGCGCCCCACGAGGTGCTGCTGGTGCTGGACGCCGGTACCGGCCAGAACGCCATCAACCAGGCCAAGCAGTTCAACCAGACGGTGCAGTTGTCCGGCCTGGCCCTGACCAAGCTCGACGGTACCGCCAAGGGTGGAGTGATCTTCGCCCTGGCCAAGCAGTTCGGCCTGCCGATCCGTTATATCGGCGTTGGTGAAGGTATCGACGACTTGCGTACCTTTGAAGCCGAACCCTTTGTCCAGGCACTGTTTGCCGAGCGGGAGCGTTCATGATTCGTTTCGAACAGGTCGGTAAGCGCTACCCCAACGGTCACGTTGGCCTGCATGAGCTGAGCTTTCGCGTGCGTCGCGGCGAATTCCTGTTTGTCACCGGCCATTCCGGCGCCGGTAAGAGCACCTTGCTGCGCCTGCTGCTGGCCATGGAGCGTCCGACTACCGGCAAATTGCTGTTGGCCGGGCAGGACCTGGGGCAGATCAGCAACGCGCAGATCCCGTTCCTGCGGCGGCAGATCGGCGTGGTGTTCCAGAACCACCAGTTGCTGTTCGACCGCACCGTATTCAACAACGTCGCCCTGCCGCTGCAGATCCTCGGCCTGTCCAAGGCGGAAATCGCCAAGCGCGTGGATTCGGCCCTGGAGCGGGTGGCCTTGTCGGACAAAACCGATCTCTACCCGGGGGATCTGTCCACCGGTCAGCAACAGCGCGTGGGCATCGCGCGGGCCATCGTCCATCGCCCGGCTCTGCTGCTGGCGGACGAACCCACCGGTAACCTCGACCCGCGTCTTGCGGCGGAAATCATGGGCGTGTTCGAAGACATCAACCGCCTGGGCACCAGCGTGCTGATCGCCAGCCACGACCTGGCACTGATCGCCCGCATGCGCCACCGCATGCTGACCTTGCAACGCGGACGCTTGATCGGCGACGGGGAGGCCGGCGTATGAGTGCTACACGTACCCCTAAAGTGGCGGAGCGCGTAGCGCCCAAGGCGTCCGAAGCACCACCGCCGAAGAAAAAGCGTGACGAGGACGACGGCCCGGATTTCGGCACCCTGCTGCACGCCTGGATCGAAAGCCATCGCGCCAGCCTGCTGGACAGCCTGCGGCGCCTGGGCAAACAGCCCATCGGCAGCTTCTTTACCTGCCTGGTGATGGCCGTGGCCTTGAGCCTGCCCATGGGCTTGTCGCTGTTGCTCAATAATGTCGAGCGCCTGGGCGGTTCCTGGCAGCGCGCGGCGCAGATCTCGCTGTACCTGGATCTGGGGGCTTCTGCCACCGAGGGCGAGAAGCTCAGTGAAGAGATCAAGGGCCTGCCCGGTGTGGCGGATGCCGAGTTCATCAGCAAGGAAAAGGCCCTGGAGGAGTTCCAGCAGCAGTCCGGGCTGGGCGAGGCCTTGCGCGAACTGCCCCATAACCCGCTGCCGGGTGTAGTGCTGGTCACACCGAACGAAGTGGACAAGGCGACCCTGGAAGCCCTGCGCCAGCGGTTGTCGGAAATGCCCAAGGTGCAACTGGCGCAACTGGACCTGGTATGGGTCGAGCGGCTGGCGGCGATCCTCAAGCTGGGGGACCGCTTTGTCTTCGGCCTGACGGTGCTGCTGGTTTCTGCATTACTTTTGGTGATAGGCAATACCATTCGTCTTCATATTGAAAACCGCCGCACCGAGATAGAAGTGATTAAACTCGTCGGCGGCACGGACAGTTATGTTCGTCGACCCTTCCTCTATATGGGGGCGCTGTATGGTTTCGGCGCGGGGATCCTGTCCTGGGGTGTATTGGCGTTTGGCCTGAACTGGCTGAACGACGCGGTAATCGGTCTGGCTGGCTTGTATGGCAGCGATTTTGCCCTCGCGGGGGTGCCGGTTGCCGATGGTCTGTCGCTCTTGCTAGGGGCGGTGCTGTTGGGTTATATCGGTGCGTGGATTGCGGTGGCCCGTCATCTGAGGGAACTGGCACCGAAGTAATGTCTTTTTGCTTGTATTGACCTTTCAGCATTTTTGGGAACTTGTTTCGCGGTTTCCGGTCAATTTTCGCAGTGCTGAACGGCACGAGTTATGTGAGTCGGAGGTTTTTTCGTATGACCACTTCTTTGCAACCTGCTTACGCATTGGTTCCAGGCGCAAACCTGGAGGCTTATGTGCACACGGTGAACAGCATTCCATTGCTGACACCCGAGCAGGAGCGTGAACTGGCCGAGAGTCTCTACTATGAGCAGGATCTTGAGGCGGCTCGGCAGATGGTGCTCGCCCACCTGCGTTTTGTCGTACATATCGCCCGTAGCTATTCCGGCTACGGGTTGGCCCAGGCTGACCTGATCCAGGAAGGCAACGTTGGCCTGATGAAAGCCGTGAAGCGCTTCAACCCTGAAATGGGTGTGCGCCTGGTGTCCTTTGCCGTGCACTGGATCAAGGCGGAAATTCACGAGTTCATCCTGCGTAACTGGCGGATTGTGAAGGTTGCTACCACCAAGGCGCAGCGCAAGCTGTTCTTCAACCTGCGCAGCCAGAAGAAGCGTCTGGCCTGGCTGAACAACGAAGAAGTTCACCGCGTGGCGGAAAGCCTGGGCGTGGAGCCTCGTGAAGTGCGGGAAATGGAAAGCCGGCTGACCGGCCAGGACATGGCGTTCGATCCGGCTGCGGAAGCGGACGACGACAGCGCCTTCCAGTCGCCAGCCAACTACCTGGAAGACCACCGCTACGACCCGGCGCTGCAACTTGAGGATGCCGACTGGAGCGACAACTCCACCAGCAACCTGCACGAAGCCCTGGAAGTGCTGGACGAACGCAGCCGTGACATCCTCTACCAGCGCTGGCTGGCCGAAGAGAAAGCCACGCTGCACGACCTGGCGCAGAAGTACAACGTTTCGGCCGAGCGGATTCGCCAGTTGGAAAAAAGCGCGATGAACAAGCTGAAACTGTCCATCGCCGCTTAAGCCTGAAGCGTCATGCAAAACGCCCCGATTACCTCGGGGCGTTTTTGTTTGTGCGGTTGGCGTAGGAGCCGGCTTGCCGGCGAATCCCCGGCCCAGCACCCATCTCGAACATGCTCAAGAAGAACCGGCGCAAAGCCAAATCCGGGTTACTCCGCCCAGGGCGCCCTGCGCGACTCGTTCAGCCGATTCAAGTAATCGGCTCCACCCAACTGGCTCATCTGCCGCCGAACCCAGCCCGCCCGCTGCATCACATAAGTGCTGGGACGTGCTGCGCTCCACACCCTTGGATTGGGCAGGACAGCGGCTAGCAGGCTGGCTTGCTGGCGTGACAGATTGGCCGCGCTGACGCCGAAGTGATGGCGCGCCGCGGCTTCTGCCCCGAACACCCCTTCATCCCATTCGACACTGTTGAGGTAGACCTCAAGAATCCGCTGCTTGGGCCAGAACACCTCGATCAGCGCGGTGAACCAGGCTTCCAGTCCCTTGCGCAGGTAGCTGCGGCCGGACCACAGGAACAGGTTTTTCGACACTTGCTGGCTCAGGGTACTGGCGCCACGGATCGAGCCGCCCCTTTCGTTGTGGATCAACGCTGCCTGGATTGCATCGATATCGAAGCCCCAGTGCTCGGGGAATTTCTGATCCTCGCCGGCGATCACCGCCACCTTGAGGTTGTCGGAGATTTCATCCCAAGGCTTCCAGGTGCGCTGCAGGTCGATGGGATCATTGTCGATCCACGACTCGACCTTGCGTTCCACCATCAGGGCGGTGCCCGGTGGCGGTACGAAACGCAACAGCAGCACCAGCAGGACGCTGCCGACCACGAACCACATCAAGGCTTTTACAAGACGACGAAACAGATAACGCAGCATAGAGATGGCTTGGCCGAACCCGTTGAGCGCGCCATTATACAGACCCTTTGTGCTGAATCTGACTGGAGTTCCTCATGTTGCGTGGCTTCCTGATGCTGGCCGCCTTTTTCGGTTTCACCGGGGTTGCCCTTGGCGCTTTCGCCGCCCACGGTCTTAAAAACCGCCTGAGCACGGACTACCTGGCTATTTTTCATACAGGTGTTACCTATCAACTGGTGCATGCCCTGGCGTTGTTCGGCGTCGCCTTGCTGGCGGCTCATATTCCCGGGCGGCTGGTGACCTGGGCCGGCGCTGCCTTCACCCTGGGCATCCTGCTGTTCTCCGGTAGCCTGTACCTGCTGACCCTGACTGGCACCAGCAAGCTGGGGATCATCACCCCCTTCGGCGGTGTGGCCTTCCTGGTCGGCTGGCTCCTGCTGGGGCTTGCCGCCTGGCGCCTGCAAGTTGCCGGCTGACGCTTGTAGCTGACCTTTAGGTCATGATCGGGCTAGAATGCTGGCCCCTAAAAATGATGGCGGCCTTGGCATGCGCATTCAGTTGAACGGTGAATCCTTTGAACTGCCCGACGGCTCGACCGTTGCGGCCCTGCTGAGCCATCTGGAACTCACCGGACGGCGGATCGCGGTGGAACTCAACCTGGATATCGTTCCGCGCAGCCAGCACGCCGAAACCGCTCTCAACGAAGGTGACCAGGTAGAAGTGGTCCACGCCATCGGCGGCGGCTAGTCACTGGCTTCAACAGCGCTGCTGTCCATCTGCGCAGCGCCCAGGCCCGGCTCCGGGCCCTCTCATGGACGACATGCTTTCACCGGCCCCGGATTGAGGGTCACCAGCGCCCCGGGCCTGATAAAGAATTCTGCAAGAACCTCACCCCAACAGAGGATTTCCGATGAGCAACGTTCGTAGTGACAAGCCTTTCGTCCTGGCCGGTCGGACGTACCAGTCGCGTTTGCTGGTAGGCACCGGCAAGTACCGCGACATGGAAGAAACCCGCCTGGCCATCGAGGCCTCGGGTGCCGAGATCGTGACCGTTGCCGTGCGCCGGACCAATATCGGCCAGAACCCGGGCGAACCGAACCTGCTGGATATCCTGCCGCCGGATCGCTACACCATCCTGCCCAACACCGCCGGCTGCTATGACGCGGTCGAGGCCGTGCGCACCTGCCGTCTGGCCCGTGAGCTGCTCGATGGCCACAACCTGGTGAAGCTGGAAGTCCTGGCCGACCAGAAGACCCTGTTCCCCAACGTGCTGGAAACCCTCAAGGCCGCCGAAGTGCTGGTCAAGGAAGGTTTCGACGTGATGGTCTACACCAGCGACGACCCGATCATCGCCCGCCAGCTGGCGGAAATGGGCTGCATCGCGGTCATGCCGCTGGCCGGGCTGATTGGCACCGGGCTGGGGATCTGCAACCCGTACAACCTGCAGATCATCCTTGAAGAAGCCAAGGTTCCGGTACTGGTGGATGCCGGTGTCGGTACCGCTTCCGACGCCACCATCGCCATGGAGCTGGGGTGTGAGGCGGTGCTGATGAACTCGGCCATCGCCCACGCGCAGCAGCCGGTGATGATGGCCGAAGCCATGAAACACGCAATTGTCGCGGGCCGCCTGGCGTACCTCGCCGGTCGCATGCCGAAGAAACTCTATGCCAGCGCCTCTTCGCCGCTGGATGGTCTGATCAAGTAAGAGCCATTGATGACTGAATCAAACGACACGCCAATCCAGCCGGAAGCCGGCGACGAGCGCCAACACCGCCGCATCAAGAGTTTCGTGATGCGCGCCGGGCGCATGACCGAAGGCCAGCAACGCGGCCTGGACCAGGGCGCGCCGCTGTACGTGCTGCCCTTGGCCGACGCCCCGGTGGATTACGACCAGGTGTTCGGCCGTTCGGCACCACGCTCCCTGGAAATCGGCTTCGGCATGGGTCACTCGCTGCTGGAAATGGCGGCGGCGGCCCCGGAGCAGGATTTCATCGGCGTTGAGGTTCACCGCCCGGGTGTCGGCGCGCTGCTCAATGGCGTGCTGACCCAGGGCCTGACCAACCTGCGGGTCTACGATTGCGACGCCATCGAGGTGCTCAACCGCTGCATCGCCGACAACAGCCTGGACCGGCTGATGCTGTTCTTCCCCGATCCGTGGCACAAGAGCCGGCACCACAAGCGCCGCATCGTCCAGGCCTCCTTCGCCGAGCTGGTGCGCAGCAAGCTCAAGGTTGGCGGCATTCTGCACATGGCTACCGACTGGGAGCCCTATGCCGAATACATGCTGGAGGTGATGAACGTCGCCCCGGGTTATCGCAACCTGGCCGAAGACGGCAAGTGTGTACCGCGCCCGGCCGAACGCCCGATCACCAAGTTCGAGCGTCGCGGCGAGCGCCTGGGCCACGGCGTGTGGGATTTGAAGTTCGAAAAGCTCGCCTGAGCCCCGCGGACACGCTGCTGTAGGAGCTGCCGGGCGGCGTTCCGCTTGCCAGCGAAGAGGCCTTCAAGGTCGCCTTCGCCAGCCAGCTGGCTCCTACAGGGCTTTGATGAAGCCGACCGGCACCTGGTCGGTCAGCCACACCCCATTCTCTGCCTGATAGAAGGTGAAGCCCTGGGCCTGCATGGCCTGGGCGTCGATCTGCAGGATCACCACCTTGCCATAGCGCTGGCCCACGGCCCGGGCGGTGTCGATTTCCTGGGACAGGTGCACGTGGTGCCGTGAACCCGGGATCAGCCCCTTTTCGTTGATCGAATCCATGAAGCGCGTGGCGGTGCCGTGGAAGAGCACGGCGGGCGGTTGCTTTGCCTCAAGCTGCAATTGCACGGCCTTGTTGGAATGCCCCTGAACGGCACGAATCCGCCGGCTGTCAGCCGAGAGGGCGAAGCGCTTCTTGTCGTTGCCTTCGACCACCAGCTCGATCAGTTCCCGGCTCAGTTGCCGGCCGTTCTTGGCTGCACCGCTGATCAGCGCGTCGATATCGCCCCAGCCTTCGCTGTCCAGTTCCAGGCCGATGGCCTGGGGCTCGTGGCGCAGCACATAGCTGAGGAACTTGCTGGTGTCCTCGATGACTTTCTTGCTCATGTTCTTCCTTGATAACGGGGGCAGCCGTTGGATTGCGTTCGCCGGCTTGGTGTAGGAGCCGGCTTGCCGGCGAAGGGGCCCTGCGAATTAACGACGATCAGCGACCACGCCAATCAGCACCAGCACCACCAACAGCACTGGCGCCAGGCTGTAGTTGTTGAACTGGCTCAGGCCGCGGACGATCCACGGTGTGGCGTAGATCAGCGCCAGGCCGCTGCCCACCATGCACAGCAGGGCCATCAGCGGCACCCGCAGGGCGCCGGCGATGCCGCCCAGGCGCTGTTCGACCCAGCCCTTGATGTCCGCGCCGAACAGCACCAGCAGGCAGCCCACCAGTGCCAGGGCGATTTCCGAGAGGTTGCTGCGACTCCAGCGGGACACGGTGGCGAGCAGGTCGAGTACCAGATCCATGTGATTTCCTTAGATCAGAAAGTATTGCAGCAGGTCATTGAGAAAAAGTTGCCCGCGGGCCGTGGCCGCCAGGCGTGACGGTTCGACCTGCAACAAGCCGCTTTGTTCGGCCTGGCGCCGACCTTCGGCGAGGCTGACCAGGTCCAGGCCGGTGCGTTGGGCGAACAGCTCAGCGTCCACGCCATCGGTGAGGCGCAGGGCGTTCATCAGGAACTCGAACGGCAGCTCTTCGTTGCCCAGGGCCTTCTCGCCCGCCTTGAACTGCTTGGCCGGGTTCAGGTAGTCCTTGGGCAGGCGGGTCTTCCAGGTGCGCAGGATGCGCCCGTCCGGGTGGCTGAGTTTGCCGTGGGCACCGGCGCCGATCCCGATGAAGTCGCCAAAGCTCCAGTAGTTCAGGTTGTGCCGCGCCGCGCGCCCGGGCTGGGCGTAGGCCGAGACTTCGTACTGGGCATAGCCGTGTTCGGCCAGCAGGGCCTGTCCGGCTTCCTGGATGTCCCACAGGGTGTCGTCTTCCGGCAGTACCGGTGGCTGGTTCCAGAACACCGTGTTGGGCTCCAGGGTCAGCTGGTACCAGGACAGGTGGGTCGGCTTCATCGCAATGGCCTGGCGCAGGTCGCCCAGGGCATCGTCCAGGGACTGGTCCGGCAGGCCGTGCATCAGGTCCAGGTTGAAGTTGTCGAACCCGGCTTGGCGCGCCATGCCAGCGGCGCGAATCGCTTCATCGCCGTTGTGGATGCGGCCCAGGGCCTTGAGCTTCTGTTCTTGGAAACTCTGGATGCCGATGGACAGGCGGTTGATGCCCAAGGCGCGGTAGGCGGTGAATTTTTCCTGCTCGAAGGTCCCGGGGTTGGCTTCCAGGGTGATTTCGATGTCGGGGGCAAACCGGATGCGCTGTTCCACGCCCTTGAGCAGCCGACCCAGGGCCTGGGCGCTGAACAGGCTCGGGGTGCCGCCGCCGAAGAAGATCGAGCTCAGCTCGCGACCGTGCACGGCGTGCAGGTCCTGGTCGAGGTCGGCCAGCAGGGCGTCGACGTACTCCTCTTCCGGTAGCGTCGGGCTGGCCGCGTGGGAGTTGAAGTCGCAGTAGGGGCATTTGCGTACACACCACGGGATGTGGATGTACAGCGCCAGGGGCGGCAACTGGGGCAGCGCCGCCCGGGGCGTATGCGCGCCGCCGAGAATCAGCGGCGACGCGGAGGGCTCGTGGCTCATTTCAGGCCCAGGCGTTGCCGCAGAATGGCCATGGCGCGGGCGCGGTGGCTGAGCTGGTTTTTCTCCTCGGGGCCCAGTTCGGCGCTGGAGCAGTTGCGTTCCGGCACCCAGAACAGCGGGTCGTAGCCGAAGCCGTGCTCGCCGCTGGCGGCGGTAAGGATGCGCCCGTGCCACAGGCCTTCGCAGAGGATCGGCAGCGGATCGTCGGCGTGCCGTACCAGTGCCAGGACGCAGACGAACTGCGCACCGCGCTCGGCTTGCGGGACATCCTTGAGGGCTTCGAGCAGCTTGGCGTTGTTCGCCGCGTCGCCCTGGCCGTCGGCGTAGCGGGCCGAGTAGATGCCCGGGGCGCCACCGAGGAAGTCCACTGCCAGGCCGGAGTCGTCGGCCAGTGCCGGCAAGCCGGAAATGCGTGCGGCATTGCGCGCCTTGAGGATGGCGTTTTCGACGAACGACAGGCCGGTTTCTTCCGGCTCGACGCTGCTGAACTCGCCGATCGAGCGCAATTGCACCGAAGCGCCGAGCATGGCCTGGAGTTCTTTGAGTTTGCCGGCGTTATGGCTGGCCAGTACGAGTTGCGTGAGGTTCATTATTCGCCCGGGAATAGCTCTTGGTTGAAGCTGAAGCTGTTGGTGTCACCACCAGTCTGCACATTGATGGTGAACGTACGGTTTTCCTGCTGCTCCACCGGGAACTGGGCGATGTAGTAGATCGCGCCCTGCTCGGTGATCTGGCGGAATTTCAGCGGGATGCTCTTGCTGGTCAGGTCCTTGACCGTGCCACTGACCTGGCCGACCAGCGGCTTGCCGTCCTTGATCAGGGAAACGTTGATCACGCCCTGGTTCTTGCTGCGGACCAGCTCCGCCGCCCTGGCGATATCAGGCTGCAGGTAGGTGGAGTTGAAGGTGTTGTAGTGCACGGTGATGTCACCGAACACTTCCTGGCGTTCGCCCTTGATCGGGTCCGCCGCCAGGGCGCTGACGCTCAGGCAGGCAGCCAGTAGAAATGTAACCAGACGTCCCATGATGGTTCTCCTCGATGCAACGTGGTTTATACCGCGACCTTGTGATCTTGCAGGCCGGGACTGCTGACGCGGTAGATGCCGATCTCTCCTAAGAGATTAGGCCATAGCTTACTGGCCCACCCATGGCGGTGTTGTTGATCGACGGCAAGGCGGTTGATCACCCGGGCTTGCCGCTCGCGGCACAGTTCTTCGAAGTCCTCGAAGGTGCAGAAGTGGATGTTCGGCGTGTTGTACCAGGTGTACGGGAGGAACTCCGAGACCGGCATCCGCCCCTTGCTGGCCAGGTACCAGCGGCAGCGCCAGTGACCGAAATTGGGGAAGGTGATGATGCACTGGCGGCCGACCCGGAGCATTTCGTCGAGGATCTTGTCCGGGTAGTGCACGGCTTGCAGGGCCTGGGTCATGACCACGATGTCGAAGCTGTTGCTGGCAAAGTTGCCCAGGCCCTTGTCCAGGTCCTGCTCGATCACGTTGATGCCCTTGGCCACGCACTCGGCGATGTTGTCCGGGTCGTTTTCCAGGCCATAGCCGGTGACCTGCTTGTGCTCCTGCAGCCAGCTCAGCAGCTCGCCGTTACCGCAGCCCAGGTCGAGGACGCGGCTGCCGGCGGGGATCCATTCCTGGATGATTTCCAGATCGGCTCTCATCGTGTCCTCACAAGGTAATGCGGTTCATGTAGTGGCTGAACGCCTGCAGGTAGCGCGGGATCGGGATCAGGAAGGCGTCATGCCCCTGCGGTGCGTCGATCTCCAGGTAGCAGACGTCCTTGCGCGCGGCCATCAATGCATCCACCAGTTCCCGGGAGCGGGCCGGGGAGAAGCGCCAGTCGGTGGTGAAGGACATCACGCAGAACTTGGCGGTGGCATGGGCGAAGGTCTTGGCCAGGTCGTCGTCGCAGTTGGCCGCCGGGTCGAAGTAGTCCAGGGCCTTGGTCATCAGCAGGTAGGTGTTGGCATCGAAACGCCCGGAGAACTCCTCGCCCTGGTAGCGCAGGTAGCTTTCCACCTGGAACTCGACGCTGTGGAAGTCGTAGTTGAGCTTCTCGCTCTTGAGCCCACGGCCGAATTTCTCGCCCATGGAGTCGTCGGACAGGTAAGTGATATGGCCCACCATTCGCGCCAGCATCAGCCCGCGCTTGGGGATCACCCCCTGTTCCTGGAACGAGCCGCCGTGGAATTCCGGGTCGGTGAGGATCGCCTGGCGCGCCACTTCGTTGAAGGCGATGTTCTGCGCCGAGAGCTTGGGCGCCGAGGCGATGGCCAGGCAGTGCCGTACACGGTCCGGGTAGGTGATGGTCCATTGCAGGGCCTGCATGCCGCCGAGGCTGCCGCCGATCACTGCAGCCCACTGGCTGATGCCCAGGCGATCCGCCAGGCGCGCCTGGCTGTGTACCCAGTCTTCCACGGTAAGCACCGGGAAGTCGGCGCCGAACGGCTTGCCGGTGTCCGGGTTGAGGCTGCTGGGACCGGTGGAGCCGTTGCAACCGCCGAGGTTGTTGAGGCTGACCACGAAGAACCTATTGGTGTCGATCGGCTTGCCCGGGCCGATGCAGCTGTCCCACCAACCGGGCTTGCGGTCGTCGACGCTGTGGTAGCCGGCGGCGTGATGATGGCCGGACAGGGCGTGGCAGATCAGCACCGCGTTGCTGGCGCTGGCGTTGAGCTGACCGTAGGTTTCGTAGATCAGGTCGTAGGCCGGCAGCGCGCGCCCGCAGGCCAGGGCCAGGGGTTCGCTGAAGTGCGCTATTTGTGGCGTGACCAGACCAACAGAATCGGGGGGAAAGGCAGTTGGCATCGACCCTGCTCTCATTTAAATGAGGCGTAAGTCTAAAGACCGCTGCCCCCAGCGGCAAGCAAAGCCCGGGGCTGTGTTTCGTTGCGGGAAATGACGTGGGAGGTTCGCTGGCAAGCCAGCTCCTGCAGTGAACATGGAGCGCAGGAGCCGGCTTGCCGGCGAATCAGGCGGGACGAGCCAGCCCCGGCAGGTCCGGCAGCTTCTTCGGCGCTTGCAGGCGCACCCGCTTCTGCCGGTTCAGTTCACCGCTGACCAGGCTGACGTTGCTCTTGGGAATGCCAAAGGCCTTGGCCAGGAACGCCATCAGGTGCGCATTGGCCTTGCCTTCCACTGGTGGCGCGGTGAGGCGGATCTTCAACCGCTCGCCGTGCAGGCCAGCGAACTCGTCGCTGCTGGCCTTGGGTTGCAGGTGGCAATCGAGGATCAGATCGTCACCGTCCCAGCGGTAATAACTCATGCAGGCCGCCCGGGTCAGATCAGCAGGCGCAGGATGTCCGGCATCATGGTCATGGCCGCCAGGTTGTTGATCACCAGCATGTCCAGCAGCTTGAGCACCATGAATGCCAGGATCGGCGAGATATCCAGGCCGCCCATGCTCGGCAGGATGCGACGGAACGGGGCCAGGGCGGGTTCGCAGATCTGGTTCACCAGTTCGGCGCCGGGGTTGTGGCTGCCAGGGGCGACCCAGGACAGGATCACGCTGATGATCAGGGCGAAGAAGAAGATCTTCAGGAACAGCGCGGTGACGCCGATGATCGACCAGATCAGCAGTTGCAGCGGGTTGCCGGTGGTGCCGTAGGTCAGCAGCAGGGTCAGGGCCATCAGGGCCAGTTGCACCAGGATCGCCAGCAGCAGCGAGGACATGTCCAGGCCGCCGATGCTCGGGATGACCCGGCGCATCGGCTTGAGCAGCGGCTGGGTGGCCCGCACGATGAACTGGCACAGCGGGTTGTAGAAGTTGGCGCGCACCAGTTGCAGGACGAAACGCATCAGCACGATCAGCAGGTACAGGCTGCCCAGGGTTTGCAGCACATACACCGCAGCGGTGTTCAATCCAATCATCATTGGCTCCTTATTGGCCCAGTTGTTCGGCCATTTCGGCCGAGCGGTGCGCAGCGGCACCCAATGCTTTTTCCACCAGGGCTTCAAAGCCACCGGCCTGGAACGACTTGATGGCCGCTTCCGTGGTGCCTGCCGGTGAAGTCACGCGGCGGCGCAGCTCGGCGGCGTCAACGTCACTGGAGACCGCCATGTGGGCGGCGCCCAGGGCGGTCTGCAGAGTCAGCTGGGCGGCGGTTTCCCGGGGCAGGCCGAGCTTCTCGCCAGCGGCGGTCATGGCTTCGATCAGCAGGAAGAAATACGCCGGGCCACTGCCGGAGACGGCAGTCACTGCGTCCAGTTGCTGCTCCTGGTCCAGCCACAGGGCGATACCCACTGCGGACAGCAGCTCCTCGGCCTGCTGGCGTTGCTGGGCGCTGACTTCGGCGGTGGCGTACAGGCCGCTGACACCCTGGCGCAGCAGTGCCGGGGTATTGGGCATGCAGCGCACGATGGGCTGGGCGCCGAGCCAGCTGTTCATGCTCGAACAGGTGATGCCGGCGGCGATGGACACCACCAGCTGTTGCGGCTTCAGGCTCGGGCGCAGGGCTTGGCACACGGCTTTCATGGCCTGGGGCTTGACCGCCAGGACGATCACGTCGACGCCTTCTATGGCCTCGGCGTTATCGGCAAACACCTGGATGCCATGTTCGGCCGCGACTTTCTCGCGGGTCTGCTCGCCCGGGTCGCTGGCGCGGATCTGCGAGGCCTCCAGGCCTTTGGCCCGCAGGCCGCCGATGAGACTGGCCGCCATGTTGCCGGCACCGATAAAAGCGATACGAGTCGTGTTCATGACAGGTCCT
The DNA here is from genome assembly GCF_900103205.1 of Pseudomonas sp. NFPP12. Lineage (NCBI taxonomy): Bacteria > Pseudomonadati > Pseudomonadota > Gammaproteobacteria > Pseudomonadales > Pseudomonadaceae > Pseudomonas > Pseudomonas sp. NFPP12. Next base: position 256,776 of record NZ_FMWW01000005.1, on the reverse strand, counting down.
TACAAGAGGTCGGGGTCAGTCGCATCAGGACTGACTGTAGTCGCGGGCACCGAACAGCGCGGTACCGATCCGCACCCAGGTGGCGCCTTGGGCAATGGCCGCTTCGAGGTCGTGGCTCATGCCCATGGAAAGGGTATCCAGGGGCAGCTTGAGGCTGTCCCGCAGGTCGTTGTTCAGGCGTTGTACCGCGGCGAAGGCGGCGTCCTGGGCAGTGCGGTCCTCGGTAGGCTCGGGAATCGCCATCAACCCCCGCAGTTGCAGGCGTGGCAAGGCACCGATGGCGCTGGCCAGGGCCGGCAGGTCGGCCGGGGCGCAGCCGGACTTGCTGGCTTCGCCACTGACGTTCACCTGGATGCAGATGTTCAGTGGCGGCAACTCGGCCGGGCGTTGTTCGGACAGGCGTTGGGCGATTTTCAAGCGATCCACGGAGTGCACCCAGTCAAAATGCTCGGCAATGGCACGAGTCTTGTTCGACTGAATGGGGCCGATGAAGTGCCAACTCAAGGGCAGGTCGGCCAGTTCCTGCTGTTTGCCCAGGGCTTCCTGCAGGTAGTTCTCGCCGAAATCCCGCAGGCCGGCGGCATGGGCCTCGCGCAGGGCGGCGGCGGGCTTGGTCTTGCTCACGGCCAGCAGCTGGACGCTGTGCGGGTCGCGCTGTACGGCCTGGCAGGCGTTGCGGATGCGCTCGGCTACCTGGGAAATGTTGTCTGCTATCGTGGACATTCGATTTCGTCTCAAAAGTACCGGCGGCCCTGGCCACCGGCTGCCGCGTGAATCCACCAGACCTCGATTCTCCGCCGGCCCGAGCCACGCTCAAGGGTCGCGTCGGGCATCGTCCGCGGCCTGGCCATTGAATCTGCCAGGCGCGGGCGGGTCTGAAGCTCGCGGCATTCTACTGGAATTGGGGGGCACTATGGACATCACCGAACTCTTGCGCTTGAGCGCTTCCCGGGGCGCTTCGGACCTGCATCTGTCCGCCGGGCTGGCGCCGATGTTGCGCATCGATGGCGATATTCGCCCGCTGCCGGGCCCGGCCCTGGAAGGGCCACAGGTGCAGGCGCTGATCCATGAACTGATGAGCGAAGCACAGCGCCAGGCGTTCGCCGCCCGCAATGACCTGGATTTCGCCCATGAACTGCCGGGTGTGGCGCGGTTTCGGGTCAATGCCTTCCGGCACGCCCGGGGCGTCGGTGCGGTGCTGCGCCTGATTCCCGCGCGGGTACAGAGCCTGGAGGAGCTGGGGCTGGGGGAAGTGTTTCGGCAGATTACCGAGGCGCCCCGCGGGCTGGTGCTGGTGACCGGGCCCACCGGCAGCGGCAAGTCCACCACACTGGCGGCGATGATCGACCACCTGAACCAGCACCGCCAGCAGCACATCCTGACCATCGAAGACCCTATCGAATTCGTGCATCCGCAGAAGAACTGCCTGGTGCACCAGCGCGAAGTGCAGCGCGATACCCAGAGCTTCGCCACGGCCTTGCGTGCGGCGCTGCGGGAAGATCCCGACGTGATCCTGCTGGGCGAACTGCGGGACCTGGAAACCATCCGCCTGGCCCTGACCGCCGCGGAAACCGGGCACCTGGTACTGGCCACCCTGCACACCTCGTCGGCGGCCAAGACCATCGACCGGCTGGTGGACGTGTTTCCGGGGGAGGAAAAGGCCCTGGTGCGCTCGATGCTGGCCGAGTCGCTGCAGGCAGTGGTCGCGCAAGTGCTGGTGAAGAAGGTGGGCGGTGGCCGGGTAGCGGCGCACGAGATCATGCTGGGCAGCCCGGCGATCCGTAACCTGATCCGCGAGGACAAGGTGGCGCAGATGTATTCGGCGATCCAGACGGGCGGCGCCCAGGGCATGCGCACCCTGGACATGAGCCTCAAGGCATTGCTCGGGCAGGGGCTGATCAGCCGCGATCAGGCGCGGGAGCAGGCGCGGATGCCGGAGAGCTTTTGACGGGGCTGGAAATGCATTCGCCGGCAAGCCGGCTCCTACAGGTGGGTGCAGGAGCCGGCTTGCCGGCGAAGCGGGGTATCAGCGTTGCACGACCCGCAGGGGCGCGTGCTCCTTGGGCAAGACCCGCTTGGCAACCACATAGTGGCTCTGCCAGTAGGGCTTCTTCAGGGTATCGATGGTCACTGCCTTGCCGCGCCGCGGGGCGTGGATGAAGCGGTCTTCGCCCAGGTAGATGGCGACGTGGTTGACCTTGCGGCTCTTGATGTTGAAGAACAATAGGTCGCCCGGCTTCAGGTCCTTGCGCTCGACCTTCTGCCCGTGGCCGCTGGCCATGGCGTTGGAGGTGCGTGGCAGGTCCACGGCGGCGACATCGTTGAAGGCGTAGCGCACCAGGCCGCTGCAGTCGAAGCCTTTGCTTGGGCTGCTGCCGCCCCAACGATAGGGTGTACCGAGGACATTGACCGCGCGGCTGAGAACCGTGGTGCTCGGCCGGCCGGCGTTGTTGGCCACCAGCTTGCTGTCGGCCTTGCTCAGGCGGGTGGGGTGCTTGATGGTGCTCTTGTTCTTGGCGGTGACCGTCGAAACGTGAGGTTTCGGGGTGTAGCCATTAACGTTGGGAAGTCGTTGCTCACGGTTGGTGGCGTGGGCGGCCAGTGGCATTAATAGGCAAATGGTTAGCCATGTCTTGAAAAATGGACGCATTAGGCAAGGCTCTTATTGGTTAGCGCGCAACTTTATAACAGCTTTCAGGTCACTTCCGTGGCCGTTTGTCGATTCAACCTTGGGGTCAACTTCGGCAAAGAGGTGGCAACTTGACGCAGAAAACCGTCAGAAGTCAGGCAGTACAAGGCTTTGGCGGAACAGAAGGTAACATTGCCCGCACGTCGAATGCCTGTAAAAAAGTCACAAAGTTTTTAAGAATATTTATCTATCACCTGCAAAGAGGCACTTAATGAACACCTATCGTCAGGATGCATCCACCCATGACACCCACAGCAAGGTGATCGGTTACCTGTTGTGGATTTTCGGTTTTACCGGGGCCCACCGCTTCTATTACGGCAAGCCGGTGACCGGGACTATCTGGTTCTTCACCTTCGGTCTGCTGGGCATTGGCTGGCTGATCGACTTGTTCCTGATCCCGTCCATGGACCGGGAAGCGGACCTTCGCTTTACCGCAGGTCCGGTGGAATACAGCGTGGCCTGGATTCTGCTGACCTTCCTCGGGGTTTTCGGCGTGCACCGCATGTACCAGGGCAAATGGCTGAGCGGGGTGATCTACCTGTTCACCGGCGGCCTGTTCTTCCTGGGGGTGCTGTACGACTTCTGGACCCTGAACGATCAGGTATCGCTGGAGAACGCCAAGCGCCGTTGATCCCGTCATCGGCGCAGGCGGTGATGGCGCAGCCTGTAGCCACTGCCGCAGGGCGCCATCAGGAGCGGCGGCTCCTTCGGCGCCGTTCGCAGCCTGCGGCAGCGGCTACAGGGTGTTTGCCAGGCGATCAGCCCTGATAGCTGATATGCCCGTCCACCAGGGTGTAGCGCACCGCGCCCGGCAGGCTATGGCCGAGGAACGGGCAGTTTTCGCCCTTGGAGAGCCAGCGCTCGCCGGCCACGGTGGAACTGGCCGGGTCGAACAGCACCAGGTCCGCCGCACCACCGGCTGCCAGCTTGCCTGCCGGCAGGCGCAAGGCCGCGGCGGGGCCGGCACTCAGGCGTGCCAGCAGGGTCGGCAGGTCCAGCAGGCCGTCCTGCACCAGGGTCAGGGCCAGGGGCAGCAACAGCTCGACGCTGCTGATGCCCGGCTCGGTGGCGCCGAACGGCGCCAGCTTGGCGTCCCGCTCATGGGGCTGGTGATGGCTGGAAATGGCTTGCACCACCCCGGACTTCACCGCTTCGCGCAGGGCATCGCGGTCGGCCCGCGAGCGCAGCGGCGGCTGCACGTGGTACAGGCTGGAGAAGTCGATCAGCGCCTCGTCGGTCAGGATCAGCTGGTACAGCGCCACATCGGCGGTGACCGGCAGGCCGCGGGCCTGGGCCTGGGCGATCAGCTCCACGCCGCGGGCGCTGGTCAGCTGGCTGAAGTGGGCGCGCACGCCGCTCTGTTCCACCAGCAGCAGGTCCCGGGCCAGGGCCACGGTCTCCGCGCTTTCCGGGATACCCGGCAGGCCGAGGAAGCTGGCGGTGGCGCCTTCGTGGGCCAGGCCGCCTTCGGCCAGGTCGCGGTCCTGGGAGTGGAAGATCACCGTCAGGTCGAAGGTGGCGGCGTATTCCAGGGCGCGGCACAGGGTGCGGGTGCTGCGGAAACCTTCCAGGCCGTTGCCGAAGGCCACGCAACCGGCGTCACGCAATGCGATCAGCTCCGCAAGCTGCTCGCCTTCCAGGCCCTTGCTCAAGGCGCCAATGGGGAACACTTTGCTGTTGCCGGCCTCGCGGGCGCGGTCGAGGATCAGTTCGGCCACAGCCGAGGTATCCAGTACCGGTTTGGTATGCGGCGGGCAGCACAGGCTGGTGACGCCCCCGGCAGCGGCAGCGCGGGTTTCGCTGGCAATGCTGCCCTTGCGGCTGTAGCCCGGCTCGCGCAGGGCGACGCTCAGGTCCACCAGGCCGGGTGCGGCCACCAGGCCCTTGGCGTCGATGGTGGTAACGGCATTGAAGCCGCCAGGCGCGGCGCCGATGGCGACGATCTTGCCGGCTTCCAGGTGCAGATCGGTGGTTTGATCCAGGCCGCTGCTTGGATCGATGACGCGGGCGCCGAGAATGCTGAGCTTCACTGGGCGTTCTCCTGCTCGAATTGTCGCTGGGCGGTCTGCCCGCTCATGGCCATGGACAGTACCGCCATGCGCACTGCAATGCCGTAGGTCACCTGGTTGAGGATCACCGAGTGCGGGCCGTCGGCTACCGCCGATTCGATCTCCACGCCGCGGTTGATCGGGCCCGGGTGCATGACGATGGCGTCGGGCTTGGCCCCGGCCAGGCGCGCGGTGGTCAGGCCGAACAGGCGGTAGAACTCGCCTTCGCTGGGCAGCAGGCCGCCCTGCATGCGTTCACGCTGCAGGCGCAGCATGATCACCACGTCCACGTCCTTCAGGCCTTCGGTCATGTCGGTGTAGACCTTGACCCCGTACTGCTCGATGCCGATGGGCAGCAGGGTTTTCGGCGCGATCACGCGGATGTCCGGGCAGCCGAGGGTTTTCAGCGCCAGCATGTTCGAACGCGCCACTCGCGAGTGCAGGATGTCGCCAACGATGGCTACCGAGAGGTTCTCGAAGCCGCCCTTGTGCCGGCGAATGGTCAGCATGTCGAGCATGCCCTGGGTCGGGTGGGCGTGACGGCCGTCGCCGCCGTTGATGATCGCCACTTGCGGGCACACGTGTTCGGCGATGAAGTGCGCGGCGCCGGAGTCGCCGTGGCGCACCACGAACATGTCGGCGGCCATGGCTTCCAGGTTGCGCAGGGTGTCCAGCAGGGTTTCACCCTTGCTCGCCGAAGAGGTCGAGACATTCAGGGTGATCACGTCCGCCGACAGCCGCTGGGCGGCCAGTTCGAAGGTGGTGCGGGTTCGGGTGGAGTTCTCGAAGAACACATTGCACACGGTCTTGCCGCGCAGCAGCGGGACTTTTTTCACCGCCCGGGCGCCGACTTCGAGGAACGAGTCGGCGGTGTCGAGGATTTCCGTCAGCAGCTCGCGGTTCAGGCCGTCGAGGGACAGGAAGTGGCGCAGCTGGCCCTGATCGTTGAGCTGCAGCGGGCGCTTGGCGTCTAGAGGCGTCATCGCAATGGACTCTTAAAAGGGCGAGTTAGAGGGCGAGGTCTTGGAGCTCGAGTTGAAGCGGCGCAGGACCGGACAATTTTACCCGCTCGTGGGCGGCCAGCGACAGGGTCGCGCCCACCACATTCGGACGGATCGGCAGTTCAGCGGCGTTCAGGTCCAGCAGGCAGACCAGGGTCACGCTGGCCGGCCGGCCGTAGTCGAACAGTTCGTTGAGGGCGGCGCGGATGGTCCGGCCGCTCATCAGCACGTCGTCGATCAGCACCAGGTGCTGGCCTTCGATCTCGAACGGCAGCTCCGAAGGGCGCACCTGCGGGTGCAGGCCGTTCTGGCTGAAGTCGTCGCGGTAGAAGGACACGTCCAGGGTACCCAGGGGCGAATCGCTGCCCAGGGCTTCCAGCAGGGCCTGGGCCACCCAGACGCCGCCGGTACGGATACCGATGAAGCGTGGCTCGCTGATGGCGCGCTGGGCCAGGTGGGCGTTGAGATCAGCGGCCATCTGGCTGATCAGGGCGGCGGGATTGGGCAGGCTCATGGTGGCTCCTTCGTGGGCTCGCGCCTGCTGCCGGGCAGCTGGGCGCGGGAACTTACGGCTGGTGTTGGGCCAGGAGGCGCGCAGCCCCGGGGCCGCGCATCTTCAGGATGTGGTCTCAGGTGTTCAGCAGACCGGCGTTTTCATCGAGCCAGCCTTGCAGCAGCAGGGCGGCGGCGATGGCGTCCACCGGGTTGTCGCGGTAACTGCCTTTCTGGCCGCCCCGGGCCAGGCGTTCACCCTTGGCCTCGAAGGTGGTCAGGCGTTCGTCGTGGGTATAGAAAGGCACATTGAAGCGGCCGTTCAGGCGCCGGGCGAACTTTTCGGCGCGCGCGCACATATCGCTGGGGCTGCCGTCCATGTTCAGGGGCAGGCCCACCACCACGGCGTCGGGCTTCCATTCCTTGATCAGGGCTTCCACCTGGTTCCAGTCGGGCACCCCGTTTTGCGCCTTGAGGGTGCACAGCTCCCGGGCCTGGCCGGTGATGGCCTGGCCCACGGCAACGCCGATCTGCTTGGTGCCGTAGTCGAAGCCGAGGATCAGTCGCAGGGCCATCAGGCGTGGCCCGCCTGGCTGGTGAGCAGGCTGAGGTTGACCCCCAGGTGCCGGGCGGCGGCTTCCAGGCGCAGTTCGCTGCTGGTGTTGAACAGGATGTCGGCGTCGAAGGGGCAGGTCAGCCAGGCGTTGTCCGCCAGTTCGGCTTCCAGCTGCCCGGCTTCCCAGCCGGCATAGCCCAGGGCGATCAGGCTCTTGGCCGGGCCCACGCCATCGGCGATGGCGAACAGCACGTCCTGGGACGTGGACAGGGACAGCCCCTCGAGTTCCACCGTGGCCTGGTAGACCGGGCCGTTGGGGTGCAGGACGAAGCCACGATCGGTCTGCACCGGGCCACCGCTGAAAATGGGCACGTGCTGGCACAGCAGGGACGGCTCTTGGTCAGGGCGCAATTGTTCGAGGATATCGGCCAGGTTCAGGTCCTGGGGGCGGTTGATCACCAGGCCCATGGCACCACTGGCGTTGTGCTCGACGATGTAGGTCAAGGTCTGCGCAAAGTTCGGGTCGGCCATATGGGGCATGGCGATCAGGAAATGATGCTTGAGATAGCTTGGGCTGACATTTTTCATGAGCGCTAGTGTGGCGGTGGCGGGCTCGGCTGACAAGCTGGCGATGTGCGGCCATGGCGCTGTCGCGCGGACGATTGCCGGCCGATCAGTTGCTGGAAAGCTTGTCGCCCCGGGCGAAGCGCCAGGTGCGGATGATTTCCAGGCGGTCGATGTCCGACAGGTCGCCGGTAAAGGGTGCGAACGGCGCCGCCAGGCGCACGATGCGCTGGGCCGCCTGGTCCAGCAGCGGTTGCCCGGAGGACTCCAGCACCAGCACTTCATACAGCGAGCCGTCACGGTTGATCGAGACCATCAGCCGCAAGTTGCCGTAGATCTGCTTGCGCCGGGCTTCCTCGGGGTAGTTGAGGTTGCCGATGCGCTCGACCTTCTTGCGCCATTCGTCCTTATACCAGGCGCCCTTGTCGCGCATGGTAGAGGCGGCGCTGAGGCGGTGGATGCGCGGGCGTTTGGCATACAACTGCTGTTCGTTGGCCAGCTCGGCTTCCAGGCTGGAAATCTCGCTGGACAGTTGCGAGCTGTCGAACGTCGGAGTGGGGGCTTTGGGCGTCGGGTCTTTCTTGACCTCTTCACGCTGGGTGACGGTCTTTTTCGGCTTGGGCGCGGTGGTGGCCACGGCGGCCTTGGGGGCGGTGTCCTTGACCTCGGGCTTGACCGAGGGCGGTGGCGTGACCTTCTTCACCGAGTTGTCCTGGAACGGTGCGACTTCGGTGGTTTTCGGAATGGCCTTCTTGTCCAGGGTGCCGCTGCCCTGCTGGTTGTCCTGGGCGAGGAAGTCGGCCTTCTTCGGTTTGGTCTCGCTCTTGAAGGTGGCCAGGGTGATTTCCAGGGTCTTGCTGATGGCCTTGGGCTCGGCGAAGGAAAAGCCCAAGCCGAGGATCAGTGCCAGGTGCAGGAGCGCCGCCAGGAACAGGGTAAAACCCAGGCGATCGGCCGCACGCACGCCGCTATGGGCAAGCTCGGGGGGCAGATCGGACGGGAGGCTCATCGGCAGTTCGACATCACAGGAGGCATCACACAACCAACATCACGGTTTCACAGGCGGCGCATGATAACGCAATGTTGGTTTGTGCTTGGTTGTTCTACATCACTTGGCCTTGAGCTTCTGATCGATGGCATCCATCAGCATCGCGCCGATGTTGGTGCCGAAGGCGTTGTCGATTTCACGGATGCAGGTGGGGCTGGTGACGTTGATTTCCGTCAGGTGTTCGCCGATCACGTCGAGGCCGACGAACAGCAGGCCCTTGGCCCGCAGGGTCGGGCCGACCTGGGCGGCGATCCAGCGGTCCTTGTCGCTCAGCGGGCGGGCTTCGCCACGACCGCCGGCCGCCAGGTTGCCGCGGGTTTCACCGGCGGCGGGGATGCGCGCCAGGCAGTAATCCACCGGTTCGCCGTCGATCATCAGGATGCGCTTGTCACCGTCCTTGATCGCCGGCAGGTAGGCCTGGGCCATGATCTGCTGGCTGCCGAGCACGGTCAGGGTTTCCAGGATCACCGACAGGTTCGGATCACCCGCGCGGTGGCGGAAGATCGAGGTGCCGCCCATGCCATCCAGGGGCTTGAGGATCACATCGCCATGCTGGGCCGCGAACTCGCGCAGCACGTCGGCGCGGCGGCTGACCACGGTGGGCGGGGTGCACTGGGGGAACAGCGTGGCAAACAGCTTTTCGTTGCAGTCACGCAGGCTCTGGGGCTTGTTGACCACCAGCACGCCAGCGCTTTCGGCCTGTTCCAGCAGGTAGGTGGAGTAGACGAACTCCATGTCGAAGGGCGGGTCCTTGCGCATCAGGATCACATCCAGATCGCTCAGCGGGCAGTCGATCTCGGCATCCAGCTCGAACCACTTCTGCGGGTTGGCGAACACCTGCAGCGGGCGCATGCGGGCCCGGGCCACGCCGTCGCCCTGGTACAGGTCGCGCTGCTCCATATAGAAGAGGGTCCAGCCGCGCTCCTGGGCGGCCAGCAGCATGGCCAGCGAGCTGTCCTTCTTGTAGGAGATGCTGGCGATAGGGTCCATGACAATCCCGACGCGAACGCTCATGGGTGGATTCCTTTAAGAAAATGAGTGGGAGCGAGGCAAAAAAAGTGGCGTCAGAGTGGCGCTGACAAGGGCCTGGGTCAAGGAAAAACCACTGCCTGGCGTGGTCCATAGATTGCAGGGGGGAGAGTGTGCTAAAAAGGCTCGCAGGCCGGGCCCAAGCCTTGAAGTTCAAGGGTTTCACCCATTGCCCGGCGGTACCGGACCAAATCATTCGCTGGGGCGATGGCAGAGCAGATATGGAACAGCATTCCAACGCCTTGAAGGTGATGGTGATCGACGATTCGAAGACGATTCGCCGCACGGCCGAAATGCTGCTGAAGAACGTCGGTTGCGAGGTCATCACCGCAGTGGACGGCTTCGAAGCCCTGTCGAAGATCGTCGACCATCACCCCGGCATCATCTTCGTCGACATCATGATGCCGCGGCTCGACGGCTATCAGACCTGTGCGCTGGTGAAGAACAACAGCGCGTTCAAGTCCATCCCGGTGATCATGCTGTCTTCCAAGGATGGCCTGTTCGACAAGGCCAAGGGGCGCATCGTCGGCTCCGACCAGTTTTTGACCAAACCCTTCAGCAAGGAAGAACTGCTGAGCGCGATCAAGGCCCATGTCCCGGACTTTGTCGCGCTTGCGCCACAGTAGACACGCACAGCGACGCCCGGCCAGCAGGCCGCGCGCCTATACCGTATGGGGAAGACCATGGCTCGTATTCTGATCGTCGATGACTCGCCGACTGAAATGTACAAACTCACCGGCATGCTGGAAAAGCACGGCCATGAAGTGCTCAAGGCCGAGAACGGTGCCGACGGCGTGGCCCTGGCCCGGGAAGAAAAGCCCGACGCGGTGCTGATGGACATCGTCATGCCCGGCCTCAACGGTTTCCAGGCGACCCGCCAGTTGACCAAGGATGCCGAGACCAGCCATATCCCGGTGATCATCATCACCACCAAGGATCAGGAAACCGACAAGGTCTGGGGCACCCGCCAGGGCGCCAAGGATTACCTGACCAAACCGGTGGACGAAGAGACCCTGATCAAGACCCTGAACAACGTCCTGGCCGGCTGACAGCCGCGCCATGAGCCAATCCCAGACCGCCTTCGAGCTGCTGCTGGAGATCGACCAGCGCTGCCGCTTGCTGGCCGCCGACCTGCCGTCCCAGGAAACCCGCCAGCACAGCTGGAGCGGCATCGGCTTTCGCCTGGGCGAGCATTGGTACGTGGCCGCCATGGGCGAGATCAGCGAAGTCCTGCACGAGCCGCGCTACACCCTGCTGCCCGGGGTCAAGCCCTGGGTCAAGGGCGTAGCCAACCTGCGCGGGCGGCTGCTGCCGATCATGGACCTGTGCGGTTTCTTCGGCCATGAGCTGTCGCCCCTGCGCAAGCAGCGGCGGGTCCTGGTGGTGGAGTACAAGGAGCTGTTCGCCGGCCTGCTGGTGGACGAGGTGGCCGGGCTGCAGCACTTTGCCCAGGACAGCCTGGAGCCCGGCATCACCGACTTTGCCGACGCCGCGGTCAACCCCTACCTGCAGGGCCAGTTCCGCCGCGATCAGGTCTGGCAGGTCTTCAGCCCCTTCGCCCTGGCCCGTTCGCCGGGGTTCCTGGAGGTGGCAGCGTGAAGGGCGCCCCGGCGCCTGGGCAACCCGTTGGCCGTGCCACGGGAAGCGCGTGTTTCCCTGGATCAACCCATGCTGCCCCGGCGTTGCGCGCGCCCCGGGCACTCGAATGCGGGACCGCCCGCTCGCCACAGGCCTGATCGATGACCAAAGCCAAAACCGGCAAGCCCCTGGAAGGCTCCCGCAGTCGCTCGCAGATCATCGTGCTGTTCATCGCACTGATCGTGTTCATCATGCTGTTGTTCGCCAACTTCGCTTACCTCAATACCCAGGCCACCTACGACAAACAGTACATCGGCCATGCCGGCGAGCTGCGGGTGCTGTCCCAGCGCATTGCCAAGAACGCCACCGAAGCGGCGGCGGGCAAGGCTGCGGCGTTCAAGCTGCTGGGGGATGCGCGCAACGATTTCGCCCGGCGCTGGGGCTACCTGAAAAAGGGTGACCCGGACACCGGGCTGCCCGGGGCCCCGGTGGCCTTGCGCCAGGAAATGCGCGCGGTGCAGCTGGACTGGGAAAAACTGCTGAAAAACACCGACGCGATCCTCGCCAGCGAGCAGACCGTGCTGTCCCTGCACCAGGTGGCGGCAACCCTGGCGGAAACCGTGCCGCAATTGCAGGTGGAGTATGAAAAGGTCGTCGAGATCCTGCTCCAGCGTGGCGCCCCGGCGGCCCAGGTGGCCATGGCCCAGCGCCAGTCGCTGCTGGCCGAGCGGATTCTCGGTGCGGTCAACACGGTGCTGGCCGGCGACGAAAACGCGGTCCAGGCCGCCGATGCCTTCGGTCGCGATGCCGCGCGCTTCGGCCAGGTGCTCAACGGCATGTTGCAGGGCAACCCGGGGCTGAAGATCAGCCAGGTGGAAGACCCGGATGCCCGGGGGCGGCTGGCGGAGATTTCCGAGTTGTTCGAGTTCGTCTCCGGCTCCGTGGACGAGATCCTCGAAACCTCCCCCGAGCTGTTCCAGGTCCGCGAGTCGGCGAGCAACATCTTCAGCCTGTCCCAGACCCTGCTGGACGAAGCTTCGCTGCTGGCCACCGGCTTCGAGAACCTGGCCGGCAGCCGCAAGCTGGACACCATCGGCGGCTACGTCCTGGGCCTGCTGGCCCTGGCTTCGATCATCCTCATCGGCCTGGTGATGGTGCGCGAGACCAACCGCCAGTTGCGCGAGACTGCAGAGAAGAACGAGCGCAACCAGAACGCGATCATGCGTTTGCTGGACGAGATCGAGGACCTGGCCGACGGCGACCTCACGGTCACCGCCTCGGTGACCGAGGACTTCACCGGCACCATTGCCGACTCCATCAATTATTCCGTCGACCAGCTGCGCGACCTGGTGGCCACCATCAACCTGACCGCCGGCCAGGTGGCCGCCGCGGTGCAGGAAACCCAGGCCACCGCCATGCAGTTGGCCGAAGCCTCGGAACACCAGGCCCAGCAGATTTGCGAAGCCTCCACGGCGATCAACGACATGGCCCAGTCCATCGATCAGGTGTCGGCCAACGCCGCCGAATCCTCGGCGGTGGCCGAGCGCTCGGTGGAAATCGCCAACAAGGGCAACGAGGTGGTGCACAACACCATCCATGGCATGGACAACATCCGCGAACAGATCCAGGACACCGCCAAGCGGATCAAGCGCCTGGGCGAGTCTTCCCAGGAGATCGGCGATATCGTTAGCCTGATCGACGACATTGCCGACCAGACCAACATCCTCGCCCTCAACGCGGCGATCCAGGCCTCCATGGCCGGTGACGCCGGGCGCGGCTTTGCCGTGGTGGCCGACGAGGTGCAGCGGCTGGCGGAACGTTCCTCGGCGGCCACGCGGCAGATCGAGACGCTGGTGCGGGCGATCCAGACCGACACCAACGAGGCGGTGATCTCCATGGAGCAGACCACCACCGAAGTGGTGCGCGGCGCGCGCCTGGCCCAGGACGCCGGGGTGGCCCTGGAAGAGATCGAAGGCGTGTCCAAGACCCTGGCGGCGCTGATCCAGAGCATCTCCAACGCGGCCCAGCAGCAGACCTCTTCGGCCGGGCAGATTTCCCTGACCATGAACGTGATCCAGCAGATCACCTCGCAGACTTCGTCCGGTTCCACCGCCACCGCCGAGAGCATCGGCAACCTGGCGAAGATGGCCAGCCAGCTGCGCCGCTCGGTGTCCGGCTTCACCCTGCCGGCCACCCGGGGCCCGGCCCCGAATGACAACCGCTGACACAAGGTTTTGACTGGAGTGGTTATGGTTGATCGGCACGACTATGTAGCCCTGGAGTGGGTCAAGGGCGAAATTGCCGAGACCCTGAAGCAGGCGCATCAGGCGCTGGAGCATCTGGCGGACGATCCCCAGGCCCTGGAGGCCATCGACCAGTGCCTGGAAGGCATTCACCTGGTCCAAGGCAGCCTGCAGATGGTGGAGTTCTACGGCGCCGCGCTGCTGGCTGAAGAAATGGAAAAGCTCGCCCTGGCCCTGCAGCAGGGGCGCGTGGCCCAGCGCGACGAAGCCCTGCGCCTGCTGCGCCAGGCCATCGGCCAGTTGCCCCAGTACCTGGACCGGGTGCAGAGCGCGCGGCGCGACCTGCCGCTGGTTGTGCTGCCGCTGCTCAACGACCTGCGCAGTGCCCGGGGCGAGAGCCTGCTCTCGGAAACCAGCCTGTTCAGTCCGCAACTGCCCAGCCTGCCCCCCCTGAGCGACAAGGCCCTGGCGGCTTTGGAACCCCTGGAATTGCCCAACCAGTTGCGCAAGCTGCGACACATGTTGCAGACCGCCCTGGTGGACCTGCTGCGCGAGCAGGATGACGAGCAGAGCCTGGGCTACATGGCCAAGGTCTTCGAACGCCTGGAAGCCTTGTGCCAGGACGCCCCGCTGGCGCCCTTGTGGCATATCGCCTCGGCCCTGGTGGAAGGCATGCGCCACGACGAGATCGCCAACAGCCCGGCGGTGCGCAGCCTGCTCAAGGATGCCGACAAGGAGCTCAAGCGCCTGCTGGAACAGGGCATGGCCGGGATCAACCGGCCGGCCCCCGATGAATTGCTCAAGAGCCTGCTGTTCTATATCGCCAAGGCGCGCCATCCCACCCCATTGATGCTGACCATGAAAGAACGTTACGGACTGGATGACGCCTTGCCCGACAGCGCAGTGGTGGACGAGGAGCGGGCCCGCCTGGCCGGCCCCGACCGGGATGCCATGCGCTCGGTGCTGACTGCGGTGTGCGATGGCCTGGTGCGGGTCAAGGAACGCCTCGACCTGTTCGTGCGCAGCGACCGCCAGCACACCGATGACCTCGAAGGGCTGCTGTCGCCCCTGCGGCAGATCGCCGACACCCTGGCAGTGCTGGGCTTCGGCCAGCCGCGCAAGGTCATCATCGATCAGTTGGCGGTGGTCCAGAGTCTGGCCCAGGGCCAGCGCACGCCGGACGACGCGGTGCTGATGGATGTGGCGGGGGCCCTGCTGTACGTGGAAGCGACCCTGGCCGGCATGGCCGGCACCGTGGAGCCGGAGAGCCGTGAGGAAAGCCGCCTGCCCACCACCGACCTGACCCAGATCCACCAGTTGGTGATCCAGGAGGCGCGGGTTTGCCTGCACCAGGCCAAGGACCTGATCGCCGAGTGCATCGAGGCCGACTGGGACGCCGAACACCTGCAGGCGCTGCCCGAGCTGCTGACCCAGGTGCGCGGCGCCCTGGCGATGATCCCGCTGCCCCGCGCGGCGGGGCTGATGCAGGCTTGCCAGCAGTTTGTCGTCGAACACCTGCTAGCGGCCCGTTCCCGGCCCGACTGGCAGCAACTGGACCACCTGGCGGATGTGCTCACCAGCCTGGAGTACTACCTGGAGCGCCTGAGCGAGGACCACGAGGCGCCGGGGGAGAAGATCCTCGATGTGGCCCAGCAGGGCCTGCTCGCCCTGGGCTATGTGCCGGTGGAGCAGGTGCCGTTGCTCGATCAGCCCTTGAGCCCCAGCGAAGCCCTGGTGATGCAGGACCTGCAAGAGCTGGACGATCCCCGGGTGGCGCAGTCCCTGGCGGATGTCCTGGCGGTGCCGGTCTCGGCCCTCAACCCGCCGGCCCTGATCACCCCGGGCAGCCTGTTGCCGCCGCCAGGGGACGAGGAGCCGGTGGACGATGAACTGCGGGAAGTCTTCCTCGAAGAAACCGAGGAAGTGCTGGAGATGCTGCGCGAGTATCTGCCGCGCTGGGCCGCGGCCCCCCATGGCACATCTGCCCTGAGCGAACTGCGCCGGGCCTTCCACACCCTCAAGGGCAGCGGGCGCATGGTGCGCGCGCTGGTGCTGGGGGAGCTGGCCTGGGCGGTGGAAAACCTTCTCAACCGGGTGCTGGAGCACAGCGTGGAGCCCGGTGTCGAAGCCCGGCAACTGGTGGCCGACACCCTGCAACTGTTGCCGGAACTGATTGCCGAGTTCGCCCAGCAGGCCCAGCGCCAGCGCGACGATGTCGACCGCCTGGCCGCCCGGGCCCATGCCCTGGCCAATGGCGCGCAAGGCTCGGCGCCAGTGCCGGCCGAGGCCTTGGACCCGCAGTTGCTGGAGATCTTCCGCACCGAGGCCCAGACCCACCTGGACAGCATCAACCGCTTTCTCGAGCAGGCCGCCGAACACGTACCGCTGCAGGCCAGCGACGAACTGCAACGGGCCCTGCACACCCTCAAGGGCAGCGCCTCCATGGCCGGAGTGCTGCCGATTGCCGAGCTGGCCGGCCCTCTGGACCAATTGGCCCGGGAATACCGGGCGCACTTGATCCCCCTGGACCTGGACGAGGTGGAGCTGCTGCTGGAGGCCGAAGGCCTGCTGCGCCGGGGCCTGCGGCAACTGGACAGCGACCCGCTGGCGCCCATCGATGGCGCCCGCTCCCTGGTGGGCCGCGCCCTGGCCCTGCTGGGGGAGCGCCTGGAAACCCTGCTCAGCGCCCCGGACAGCGCGCCCCGGGCCAAGCGCGACCCGCAGTTGATCAACAACTTCCTGGCCCAGGGCATGGACATCCTGCTGGATGCCGAAAGCCTGCTGCGCCGTTGGCAGCAGCACCCGGGCGAGCGTCAGGAACTCAGCGCCCTGCTGGATGAGTTGACCACCCTGGGCGAGGGCGCGCACCTGGCCGACCTGTACCCGGTGGACGAGCTGTGCGAAGCCTTGCTCGATCTCTATGGCGCGGTGGAAGAGAGCAGCCTGGCCGTCAGCGAGCGTTTCTTCCACGAAGCCGAAAGCGCCCATGATGCCTTGATCAACATGCTCGACGAGCTGGCCGCAGGCCAGGAAGTCAGCCCGCGCCCGGAACGGGTGCAGGCCTTGCGCGAGCTGCTGGATGAAGGTCTGGACCCTTCTGCCACGGGCCTGATCAAGAGCGATGGCAGCCGCGCCCTGAGCATCAGCGAACTGGGCGCGGCCACGGCCCGCCTGGAGCAGGCCGAGGCCCCGATGCAGGCGGACGACGAAATTGTCGAGATCTTCCTCGAAGAGGCGGTGGATATCCTCGAAAGCGCCGACCAGGCCCTGCAGCGCTGGCTGGCCGACCCGGACAATAGCGCGCCACTGTCTTCCCTGCAGCGAGACCTGCACACCCTCAAGGGCGGCGCACGGATGGCCGAAGTGGCCCCGGTGGCGGAACTGGCCCAGGAGCTGGAGTCGCTGTACGAGGGGCTGGTGGACCGGCGCTACAGCCACAGCCAGCACCTGGGCCTGCTGTTGCGCAGCAGCCACGAGCAACTGGCACTGCTGCTGGAACAGTTGCAGGGGCAGCATCCCCTGGACGAATCCCGGGCGCAGATCGAGGCTGTGCGGTCGTACCGGCAGCAGGCCGCCAGCACCGGCGAAGCGGCCCAGGGCACGGTCGAGGAAGACCGCGCGGCCCAGGACCCGGAGCTGCTGGAAATCTTCCTCGAAGAAGGTTTCGACATCATCGACAGCTCTGCCGCGGCCCTGGCCCGCTGGCAGGCCGAGCCCCAGGGTCGCCAGGAAGTGGAAACCCTGCTGCGCGACCTGCACACCCTCAAGGGCGGTGCGCGCATGGTGGAAATCGCCCCCATCGGCGATCTGGCCCATGAACTGGAATTTCTCTTCGAAGGCCTGTCCGCCGGCCTGCTGCAACCCAGCCCGGTGCTGTTCACCCTGTTGCAGAAGAGCCACGACCGCCTGGCCCAGATGCTCGATGCGGCCCGTGCCGGCCAGCCCATCGAGCCGGCCCAGAAGCTCATCGATGCGATCCACGACCTGAGCCATCCGCGGGTAGCGACCGGCGTTGCCGCAGAAGCTGCACTGCCCAGCACCAAGCCCGAGCCCGCTGCGCCCGCGGCGGAAGCGGCAGTGGCGGGGGACATGGTCAAGGTCTCGGCAGAGCTACTGGACGACCTGGTGAACCTGGCCGGGGAAACCTCGATCTTCCGTGGCCGTATCGAACAACAGGTCAACGATGCGCGCACGGCATTGGGCGAGATGGAAACCACCATCGAGCGCATGCGCGACCAGTTGCGCCGCCTGGACACCGAAACCCAGGGGCGGATTCTCAGCCGCCAGCAGGTGGAGGCCGAGCGCCTGGGCTACGAAGAGTTCGACCCCCTGGAAATGGACCGCCACTCGCAGTTGCAGCAGCTGTCCCGGGCCCTGTTCGAATCGGCTTCGGACCTGCTGGACCTCAAGGAAACCCTGGACCGGCGCAACCACGACGCCGAGAACCTGTTGCAGCAGCAGGGCCGGATCAACACCGAATTGCAGGAAGGCCTGATGCGCACGCGCATGGTGCCGTTCGAGCGCATGGTGCCCAGGCTCAAGCGCATCGTCCGCCAGGTGGCCGAAGAGCTGGGCAAGGACGTGGAGTTCGTGGTCGGCAACGCCGAAGGGGAAATGGACCGCAACGTCCTCGAACGCATGGTCGCGCCCCTGGAACACATGCTGCGCAACGCCGTGGACCACGGCCTGGAATCGGCCGAGGCGCGCCTTGCGGCAGGCAAGCCGGCAGAGGGGCGGATCAGCCTGGACCTGTCCCGCGAGGGCGGCGACATGATTTTCGACATGCGCGACGACGGCGCCGGGGTGCCCCTGGAAGCCGTGCGCAAAAAAGCCATCAAGCGCGGCCTGCTGGACCCCGAGGCGCAGCTCAGCGACCGCGAAGTGCTGCAATTCATCATGCAGCCGGGGTTTTCCACCGCCGAGAAGATCACTCAGATTTCCGGGCGCGGGGTGGGCATGGACGTGGTCCATGAAGAGGTGCGCCAGTTGGGCGGCAGCATGAGCATCGACTCGGTTGCCGGCCAGGGCGTGCATTTTCGCATTCGCCTGCCGTTCACCGTGTCGGTCAACCGCGCGCTGATGGTGCAGTGCGCCGACGAGCAGTACGCGATTCCGCTGAATACCGTGGAGGGCATTGTCCGGGTGCTGCCCGCAGAGCTGGACGGCTACTACCAGCTCGACCCACCGCGCTATGAGTACGCCGGCCAGTCTTATCAGCTGTGCTACCTGGGGGAGCTGCTGCACACCGTGCCTCGGCCGAAGCTGCTGGGCCAGGTGCAGCCGCTGCCGGTGCTGCTGGTGCACTGCAACGAGCAGCGCATCGCGGTGCAGGTGGATGCCACCGCCGGTACCCGGGAAATCGTGGTCAAGAGCCTGGGGCCGCAGTTCGCCGCGGTCCAGGGGCTGTCCGGGGCGACGATTCTCGGCGATGGTCGGGTGGTGCTGATTCTCGATTTGCTGGCGCATATCCGCGCCTTGCAGGCCCAGGCACCGCTGCCGCGCCTGGCGGGCGACGAGCCGGCCAGCGAGGTGCAACCGCCGCGGCCGATGCTGGTGCTGGTGGTGGACGACTCGGTCACGGTGCGCAAGGTCACCAGCCGCCTGCTGGAGCGCCACGGCATGAATGTGCTCACCGCCAAGGATGGGGTCGACGCCATGGCGCTGCTGGCCGAGCACACCCCGGACCTGATGCTGCTGGACATCGAAATGCCGCGCATGGATGGCTTCGAGGTAGCGATCCAGGTACGCAACGACCCGCGCCTGCAACACCTGCCGATCATCATGATCACCTCCCGCACCGGCCAGAAACACCGCGACCGGGCCATGGCCATCGGCGTCAACGACTACCTCGGCAAGCCCTATCAAGAGTCGGTGCTGCTGGAAAGCATCGCCCTGTGGAGCAAGACCCATGCTTGATCACCGCGCCAGCACTCTCACCGGGCTGCTGCTGCCCCTGGCCGACCGTACCCTGATCCTGCCCAACGTGGCCGTGGCCGAGCTGATCGACTATCAGCAGGGCACCTTCGACCTGGATTCACCGCCCTGGTACCTGGGCCGGGTGCTGTGGCGCGAGCGGCGGATTCCGCTGATCAGCTTCGAGTCGGCCTGCGGTGGCAGGACCGTGATTGGCGAGCGGGCGCGGATCGTCGTGCTCAATGCCCTGGGCGGTCGCCCGGAGCTGAAGTTCATGGCCCTGCTGGTGCAGGGCATTCCCCGCTCCTGCAAGCTCGACAGCCAGTTGAGCTATGTCGACGTGCCCCTGGCTGCGCTGGAAAAGGCCGCGGTGCAGGTGGCCGAGCAGGTGGCCAAGGTGCCGGACCTGCTGGCCCTGGAAGAGCTGCTGGTGGCGGGGCTCTAGGTCTCTTGGCCGGCAAGCCGGCCGCTACACAACACCGCCGGTAGGAGCTGGCTTGCCAGCAAAGGCAGCCCCTCAGCCAATGCGCAACCTGTCCCGCACCTCCATCAGCGCATAGCCCAGCAGATTCAGGCCGCGCCACTGTTCCGGCTGGCTGGCCCTGGCATCCTCGGCGGCCAGGCCGATGCCCCAGATCCGGTCCACCGGGCTGGCTTCCACCAGTACCTGGTCGCCTGTGGACAGCAGGTATTCACCCAGCGCCTGATGTTGGCTGAACTTGGCCAGGTTGCCCTGCACCACGATATCCAGGCGTGCTTCGGTCCAGCGGGCGTCATCGAAGCCGCGCACCTCGCGACCCAGTTGCTTCACGTCGGCGGGCGTCACGGCCTTGAGGATCCGCCCGTGGGTTTCCTGGTCGCCGAACAGCAGGGCCTTGCCGGCCATCATGAAATGCTCGGCGCTGGGGTACTGAATGCCATCGAGTTCCAGACCTGCGTCGAACCACTGGCTGAAACAGCTCTGGGAGATGCGTCCGTCCCGGGTGGGCTGGTGCCCCCAGAACATCAGGTAGTCGGGCTTCAGGCCATGCTTGAGCTGCTCCAGCAGCGCCTGGTTCGAGCGAATCGGTGTGTCCATGCTGACTCTCATCTTGGTCTGCCCAGGCCGCTCATGGGCTGGTACGGCGGGCATTGTGTACCGAGAGAGCATGAGAGTGCCATGGCTCCCAAATCATTACGCTGAGCGTAACGATCTAACGCCGCGCTTGATTGATGTCCCCCGTTTTCACTCCTAAGGTGACTGCCACGACAGCGAACCCGTGGAGTGAGCATGACAACAATAATTTCCCCCGACGCGCGCTGGTCGCGGCGGCGCAGCGAAAAGCAGCGGCGCCTCGAGCAGGTGCGGGCCATCGCCGATGGCGTGGTGTTGCCGACCGACAAGATCGTCGCGGCCCTGGAAGCGCTGATCCTGCCCGGCGACCGGGTGGTGCTGGAAGGCAACAACCAGAAACAGGCGGACTTTCTCTCCCGCTCCCTGGCCAAGGCCGACCCGACCAGGCTGCATGACCTGCACATGATCATGCCCAGCGTCGGCCGTTCCGAGCACCTGGACCTGTTCGAGCGCGGCATCGCCCGCAAGCTGGACTTTTCCTTTGCCGGCACCCAGAGCCTGCGCATCAGCCAGTTGCTGGAAGACGGGCTGCTGGAAATCGGCGCCATCCATACCTACATCGAACTCTATGCGCGGCTGGTGGTGGACCTGATCCCCAATGTGGTGCTCTCTGCCGGGTTCATGGCCGACCGCGCCGGCAACATCTACACCGGCCCCAGTACCGAGGACACGCCCGCGCTGATCGAGCCGGCGGCCTTCAGCGACGGCATTGTCATCGTCCAGGTCAACCAGCTGGTGGACGATGTCAGCGAGCTGCCCCGGGTCGACATTCCCGCGTCCTGGGTGGATTTCGTGGTGGTGGCCGACAAGCCGTTCTATATCGAGCCGCTGTTCACCCGTGACCCGCGCCATATCAAGCCGGTGCACGTGCTGATGGCGATGATGGCGATTCGCGGCATCTACGAAAAACACAACGTGCAGTCGCTGAACCATGGCATCGGTTTCAACACCGCGGCCATCGAACTGATCCTGCCCACCTACGGCGAATCCCTGGGCCTGAAAGGCAAGATCTGCCGCAACTGGACCCTCAATCCTCACCCGACCCTGATTCCGGCCATTGAAAGTGGCTGGGTGGACAGCGTGCATTGCTTCGGCACCGAACTGGGCATGGAAAACTACATCGCCGCGCGTCCGGACGTGTTCTTCACCGGTCGCGACGGTTCCCTGCGTTCCAACCGGATGTTCTGCCAGCTGGCGGGGCAGTACGCGGTGGACCTGTTTATCGGCGCCACCTTGCAGGTGGATGGCGACGGCCATTCCTCCACCGTGACCCGTGGCCGCCTGGCCGGTTTCGGCGGGGCACCGAACATGGGCCACGACCCCCGCGGGCGCCGCCACGGCACTCCAGCCTGGCTGGATATGCGCCAGGATCAGAGCGATGCACCCCAGGCCATGCTCGAACGCGGCAAGAAGCTGGTGGTGCAGATGGTGGAAACCTTCCAGGAAGGCGGCAAACCGACCTTCGTCGAAACCCTCGACGCGGTGGACGTGGCGCGCAAGAGCGGCATGCCCCTGGCGCCGATCATGATCTACGGCGACGACGTCACCCACCTGCTGACCGAGGAAGGCATCGCCTACCTGTACAAGGCCCGTTCCCTGGAAGAGCGCCAGGCGATGATCGCCGCCGTGGCCGGGGTTACCGCCATCGGCTTGCGCCACAACCCCAAGGACACCGCGCGCATGCGCCGTGAAGGCCTGATTGCCCTGCCGGAAGACCTGGGCATTCGCCGCACCGACGCCAGCCGCGAGCTGCTGGCGGCGAAAAGCGTGGCCGACCTGGTGGAGTGGTCCGGTGGCCTGTACAACCCGCCCGCCAAGTTCAGGAGCTGGTAATGCACGCATTCAACCTGCAATCACCCACCCCGAGCCTGGCCGAGCGCCTGGCGGACCTGGCGGTGGACGCGCTGATCGACGAGGCCGACCTGTCGCCCAAGCCGGCCCTGGTGGACCGCCGTGGCAATGGCGCCCACACCGACCTGCACCTGGGCCTGATGCATGCCTCGGCGCTGTCGCTGTGGCCGGCCTTCAAGGAAATGGCCGACGCTGCCCTGCTGCTCGGGGAAGTGGGCCTGCCCCTGCGTGAAGCCCTGGGGCGCATTGGCCGAGAAGGCGAGCAGGCCATGCTCGCCACCACCGGCGGGGTGAACACCCATCGCGGGGCGATCTGGGCCCTGGGGCTGCTGGTGGCCGCCGCCGCGCTGGAACCTCAAGCCACGAGTGCCGGCAGTGTCGCGCTGCGGGCCGCGCACCTGGCCTTGCTCGAAGACCGTTATGCACCACGCCCCTTGAGCCATGGCGCCCAGGTGGCGCTGCGCTACGGCGTGCGCGGTGCCCGCGAAGAAGCCCAGCAAGGCTTTCCCGCCGTGCTGCAACTGGGGCTGCCGCAGCTCAAGCGCAGCCGCGCCCAGGGCCATGGCGAACAGAATGCCCGGCTCGATGCCTTGCTGGCGATCATGAGCCGGCTGGCGGACACCTGCGTGCTCTATCGCGCCGGTGAGCTTGGCCTGCAGGCCATGCAGCAGGGGGCCCGGGCGGTGCTCGATGCTGGTGGCAGCGCCACCCTGGCCGGGCGTCGTCGCCTGCATGAACTGGATCTGCAACTACTGACCTTGAATGCCTCGCCCGGCGGCGCTGCCGACTTGCTGGCGGCCAGCCTGCTGCTGGACCGGATCGAATCCGGCGATGCTGTTAACCAGGGAGCGAACTGATGGAAACCTTGTCCTTTGAATTCCCCGCCGGCCAGCCCGGCCGTGGCCGCGCCCTGGTGGGCTGTGTCGGCTCCGGCGACCTGGAAGTGCTGCTGGAGCCGGGCCAACCCGGCAAATTGAGCATCCAGGTACAGACCTCGGTAAACGGCAGCGCATCGCGCTGGCAGCACCTGTTCGAGCGCATGTTCGACGGCCAGACGCCGCCGGCGCTGTTGATCGACATCCATGATTTCGGCGCCACCCCCGGGGTGGTGCGCCTGCGCCTGGAACAGGGCTTCGAGGAGATCGGCCATGACTGACAGCGCACGCTTGTTGAACAAGCACAGCTTCGTCGAGCTGGGTGCTCGGCAGCGGGCCCGGGCACTCCTGGATGCCGGCAGCTTTCGTGAGTTGCTGGACCCGTTCCAGCGGGTCATGTCGCCCTGGCTGGAGCGCCAGGGCGTAGTGTCCCAGGCTGATGACGGGGTGGTGATCGCCAAGGGCAGCATCGCGGGTTCGCCGGTGGTGATTGCTGCCATCGAAGGCGCTTTCCAGGGCGGCAGCCTCGGTGAAGTGGGCGGGGCGAAGATTGCCGGCGCCCTGGAGCTGGCTGCCGAGGACAACCGCAACGGCATCCCGACCCGCGCCGTGTTGCTGCTGGAAACCGGCGGCGTGCGCCTGCAGGAAGCCAACCTGGGGCTGGCGGCGATTGCCGACATTCATGCGGCGATTGTCGACCTGCGCCAGTACCAGCCGGTGGTCGGCGTGGTGGCCGGCAGCGTCGGCTGCTTTGGCGGCATGTCGATTGCCGCCGGTTTGTGCAGTTATCTGTTGGTCACCCAGGAAGCGCGCCTGGGGCTCAACGGCCCGCAGGTGATCGAGCAGGAAGCGGGCCTTGAGGAATACGACTCCCGGGACCGGCCTTTCATCTGGAGCCTGACCGGCGGCGAGCAGCGTTTCGCCAGTGGCCTGGTGGACCGCTACGTAGCTGACGACGTGGCACTGATCCAGGCCCAGGTCCGTGAGCTGCTGGCCCTGGGCTTGCCGTCGCGGCAACGCAGCCGCGAGGCCGAGCTGTACCTGCAACGTCTGTCCCGCCTGGACACGACGCCGCAAATCGATGCGGCGACGGTTCGCGACCTGTATCAAGGAGACCGCCCATGACTGCTAGTTCCCTGCGGGGCCTGAACTGGTTCGACGCCTTGAGTGGCGATGCGACCCCCGTGAGCGGCCTGCCACCTTCCTTGAAGGTTGCCGACGGCCAGTTGGACGGGCAGCCGGCGCGCTTCATTGCGGTAGTGCCTGACCCCGACAACCGTTTTCCCCGCGCCCGCCAGGGCGAGGTCGGCCTGCTGGAAGGCTGGGGGCTGGCCAAGGCAGTGGATGAGGTGATCCGCGCCGATCAGGACCAGGAGCACAAGCGGGCGTTGATCGCCATTGTCGATGTGCCGAGCCAGGCCTATGGCCGGCGCGAAGAGGCGCTGGGCATTCATCAGGCCCTGGCGGGCGCCGCCGACAGCTATGCCCGGGCCCGCCTGGCCGGGCACCCGGTGATCGCCCTGCTGGTGGGCAAGGCCATGTCCGGGGCCTTTCTGGCCCATGGGTATCAGGCCAACCGCTTGATCGCCCTGCGTGACCCGGGGGTGATGGTGCACGCCATGGGCAAGGCCTCGGCGGCGCGGGTGACCCTGCGCAGCGTCGAGGAGCTGGAAGCCCTGGCCGCCAGCGTGCCGCCCATGGCCTATGACATCGACAGCTACGCGGGCCTGGGCCTGCTGTGGGAAACCCTGTCGGTGCGGCAGATTGAGCAGCCGACGGCGGAGGATCTGGCCCGGGTCAATCAATGCCTGTTGGCGGCGATTGCCGATGTGCGGGCCAAGGGCGTCGACCTCGGCAGCCGTCTGGGCGCGGTGAACCGGGCGGCGTCGAGCCGAGTCCGGCAGTTGCTGCGGGAGCAGTGGTGAGCGGGTGCGGCCCCTGGCTGCCCCACGACCTGCTGTGGGGCATGACCCCGGCGCAGTTGCCGGGCGATGCGCCGGCCTGGGCCCATGCGGTGCTGGAGGCCGGTCAGCCGGTGGTGGTGCGCCGGGCCCTGACTGCACCGGGGCAGGTTGCGGTGGGTTTGCGCGGTATTTCCCGGGAACAGCGCTATCCGGCGCTGCTGGATCTGCAAGCCGTGCAGCGCGGGGTGCGCCCCGAGCAGCTGTGTCATGTACCGCCCCAGGGCCCATGGCCGGCGTTGCAGGCGTTGCAGCACTTGCGCGATGAGCTGGATGCCCTGGAGTGGATCTGGGGCGTGAGTGGCAGTGCCGGTTTCGAGCTGGCGAGCGGCGTGGCGGCCTTGCATCAGCACAGCGACCTGGACCTGATCCTGCGTACGCCGGAGCCTCTGCCACGGGCCCGGGCCCGTGAATTGCTGGCGCTGCTGGACGGCGCCGGTTGCCCGGTGGATATGCAATTGCAGGTGCCCGGTGGCGCCCTGGCCCTGCGCGAATGGGCCGGGCCGGCTGCCCGGGTTCTGCTCAAGAGCGCCAGTGGCGCGCGCCTGGTCAGCGACCCCTGGAACCCTCAGGAGCAGGCGGCATGAGCAGCCTGCTGGTGTTTCCGGGCCAGGGCGCGCAGCAGCCGGGGATGCTCCAGCGTCTGCCGCAAAGCCCGCAAGCGCGGGCCTGCCTGCAAGAGGCCAGCGATATGTTGGGGCAGGACGTACTGACGCTGGATTCACCCCAAGCCCTGGCCAGCACCCGGGCGGTGCAGCTGTGCCTGCTGATCGCCGGCGTGGCGGCGGCGCGCACTCTGTTGCAGCCCGATACTCGGGTGAACTACGTGGCGGGCCTGTCCATCGGCGCCTATCCGGCGGCGGTGGTGGCCGGGGCCCTGGAGTTTGCCGACGCCTTGCGCCTGGTGAGCCTGCGGGGTGAGTTGATGCAGCAGGCTTATCCACAGGGCTATGGCATGACCGCATTGATCGGCCTGGAACTGGCGGCGGTGGAAGGGCTGCTGGCCCAGGTCCACAGCCCGCAGAGGCCGGTGTACCTGGCCAATATCAACGCCGACAACCAGGTGGTGATCGCCGGCAGCGATGCCGCGATGCATGCCGTGGCCGAGTTGGCCCGGGGTTGCGGGGTCGGTGTGGCCAAGCGCCTGGCGGTCAGCGTGCCGTCCCATTGCCCACTGCTGGAACAACCGGCCCAGGCCCTGGCTGCCGCCTTTGCCGAGGTACCCCTGCAACTGCCGAAGCTGGGCTACCTGAGTGGCAGCCGAGCGCGGCCCATGCGCTCCGTGGAAGCGTTGCGCGATGACCTGGCCTTCAACATGTGCCGCGTCGTCGACTGGCGCGGCACGGTGCAAAGCGCCTACGAGCGCGGGGTGCGCCTGCAGATCGAATTGCCTCCCGGCGCGGTACTGACCGGGCTGGCCCGCCGGGTGTTTGCCCAAGGGACGGTGATCGCCTTCGACGGCGCGCGCCTGGATACCCTGCAAGCCCTGTTGAGTGAGGAGGGAAGCCGCGACCGATAGAGCACCGACTCAGGCTGACGAAGCACAAGAACAACAACTTCGACGATGCACTTTGAGGACTACGACAATGATTATCTACGGTGTGGCATTGCTGGCGATCTGTACGCTGGCGGGTGTGATTATCGGCGACATGCTCGGCGTGTTGCTGGGGGTGAAATCCAATGTCGGCGGAGTCGGCATCGCCATGATCCTGCTGATCTGCGCCCGTTTGTGGATGCACAGGCACGGCGGCATGACCAAGGATTGCGAGATGGGCGTGGGTTTCTGGGGCGCCATGTACATTCCGGTGGTGGTGGCCATGGCCGCCCAGCAGAACGTGGTGACGGCGCTGCACGGCGGGCCGGTGGCGGTGCTGGCGGCCATCGGTTCGGTGGTGCTCTGCGGATGCACCATCGCCCTCATCAGCCGCACCCACAAGGGCGAGCCACTGCCGGCCGAGCCGCTGGAGCCGGGTGTGAAAGCCGCACCGGCAGGAGGGCGCTGAGATGTGGGATCTGATCGAGAAAGGCCTGGAGCACAACGGTCTGGTCACCGCCTTCGCCTTCGTCGGAGTGATCATGTGGGTCTCGGTGCTGCTGTCCAAGCGCCTGACGTTCGGCCGGGTACACGGATCGGCCATTGCCATTGTCATCGGCCTGGTCCTGGCCTGGGTTGGCGGCACCCTGACCGGTGGTCAGAAGGGCCTGGCGGACCTGGCGCTGTTTTCCGGCATCGGCCTGATGGGGGGCGCCATGCTGCGGGACTTCGCCATCGTCGCCACGGCCTTTGAAGTACAAGCCACCGAGGCGCGCAAGGCCGGGATGATCGGTGCCGTGGCGCTGCTGCTGGGTACGGTACTGCCGTTCATTGTCGGCGCGAGCATCGCCTGGGCCTTCGGCTATCGCGATGCGGTGAGCATGACCACCATTGGTGCCGGCGCGGTGACTTATATCGTCGGCCCGGTGACCGGCGCAGCCATTGGTGCCAGCTCCGACGTGGTGGCCCTGTCGATTGCCACGGGCCTGATCAAGGCGATCCTGGTGATGGTGGGTACGCCCATGGCCGCGCGCTGGATGGGCCTGGACAATCCGCGTTCGGCGATGGTCTTCGGTGGCCTGGCCGGCACCGTCAGCGGCGTGACCGCGGGGCTGGCAGCCACGGACCGGCGGCTGGTGCCCTACGGCGCCCTGACCGCCACCTTCCACACCGGGCTGGGCTGCCTGCTGGGGCCATCGCTGCTGTTCTTCATCGTCCGCGGCCTGGTGGGCTAACCCCTGCAGGAGCCGGCTTGCCGGCGAAGAGGCCCGTGAGGCATGCGCTGTTCTTGCGCACGCTTTCGCTGGCAAGCCAGCTCTTACAAAAGGCCGGGCCGGCCGGCTTCTAGGGGGTTTGGCGGTTGGCGTACATCCGGCATTCGGCCAGCAGCGCCAACAGGTTCGGGTCGCGTTCCTTGGCCTTGAGAAACACCACGCCGATATGCTGCTGCAGGCGGTAGCGCGCCTGCAGCGGTATCAGTTTCACGCGGTTCTCATACACCGCCGCGATCCTCCCCGGCAGCAACGCATAACCGACCCCGGAGCTGACCATGCTCAGCAGGGTGAAGATGTCGTTGACCTGCATCGCCACCTTGGGTTCGAACCCCGCCTGCTTGAACACTCGCACCCCGTCCTGATGGGTGGCAAAGCCCTGGGTCAGGGTGATGAAGGTGGCGTCGCGCACGTCGGCCAGGTCCACTTCGCTCTGCTGGGCAAAGGGCGAATCGGCGGGGGTGGCGAGAAAAATGTCATCGGAAAACAACGGCAGTTGCTCGCAGTCCGGGTCATGGGCGCTGTCGTCCAGGGAAATCAGGATGGCGTCCACCTCCATGTTCTTGAGCTTGTACAAAAGGTCGATGTTGGAGCCCAGGATCAGGTCGATGTTCAGCTCGCTGCGGCGCAGCTTGAGGCCCATGATCAGCTGCGGCACGGTTTTCACCGTCAGCGAGTAAAGTGCGCCGAGCTTGAAGCGTTCTGCTGAAAAGCCCGCCGCTTCGCGGGTCAGGCGCACGCTCTCGACCACGTCCTGCACCAGCTTCTGTGCCCGTTCCTCCAGGACGAAGGCGCTTTCCAGGGGCGTCAGGTTGCGCCCTTCATGCTTGAACAGCGGGCAGCGCAGGGCATTTTCCAGGGAGTGAATGGCCCGGTGCACGCTGACATTGCTGGTCTGCAACTCGGCGGCGGCGCGGGCCAGGTTGCCGGTGCGCATGAAGGCCAGAAACACTTCGAGCTTTTTCAGGGTCAACTCTTCGTCGATGAGCATGGTCCGGACTCTGCTGAGGAGGGGCTGATGATGCCCGATCGGTCAGGACGTGGCCGCTGGTTTTTTCTCGGCCGCGCCCCAATAGACATATTGCGCTTTCAAGCTGCAGGCCTGAGCCTTGCGTGTTTTTTCAATGTTTCAAGGGTGAGCGACTGATGTATCACGGAGAAAGATTCAACGCCTGGACCCACCTGCTGGGGGCAATCGCGGCGTTTATCGGCGGCATCTGGCTGGTGGTGTTGGCCAGCCTGGATGGCAGCCCGTGGAAGATCGTCAGCGTGGCGATCTATTCCTTCACCTTGCTGGTGCTCTACAGCGTGTCCACGGTCTACCACAGCGTGCGCGGACGGGCGAAGAACATCATGCAGAAGGTTGATCATTTTTCGATCTACCTGCTGATTGCCGGCAGTTACACGCCGTTCTGCCTGGTGACCCTGCGCGGGCCCTGGGGCTGGACCCTGTTCGGCATCGTCTGGGGGCTGGCGCTGATCGGCATCCTCCAGGAGATCAAGCCGCGCTCCGAGGCGCGGATTCTCTCCATCGTGATCTACGCGGTGATGGGCTGGATCGTCCTGGTGGCGGTCAAGCCGCTGCTGGCGGCCCTGGGGCCAGCCGGCTTCGCCTGGCTGGCCACGGGCGGGGTGCTGTACACCGTGGGCATCATCTTCTTTGCCCTCGACAGCCGCCTGCGTCATGCCCACGGCATCTGGCACCTGTTCGTGATCGCCGGCAGCCTGCTGCATTTCGTCGCGATCCTGTTCTACGTCCTGTAGCGGCCGGCTGGCCGGCGCAGCGGGTCCTCTGGATTTGCGCCGGGCTGGCGGACGCCTTCGCTGGCAAGCCAGCTCCTACGGGGCGGGGTGTTGTGGATTGGTGTAGGAGCCGGCTTGCCGGCGAAGAGGCCCTCTGGATTAGCACCGGGCTGGCGGACGCTTTCGCTGGCAAGCCAGCTCCTGCGGGGCGGGGTGTTGTGGATTGGTGCAGGAGCCGGCTTGCCGGCGAAGAGGCCCTCTGGATTAGCACCGGGCTGGCGGACGCTTTCGCTGGCAAGCCAGCTCCTACAAGGGGCGGTCGAGCTGGGCCTGGGCCTGGCGGGCGAAGATTTCCAGCAGGCTGGCCAGGGTGTGGGGCGGCGGTTCTGCGGCGCGGGTCACGGCGTACAGGGTGATCGGCAGCGGCGGGCTCAAGGGGCGGATGGCGGTGTTGGCCGTTGAGGCGCCCAGGGCGGTGAAGGGGTCGATCAGGGCCAGCCCGGCGCCGGACTCGACCATGGCCCGGGCCAGGGAATAGGTCTGCACGGCAATGCTAACCCGCGGCGGCGGCTCCACCGACTTGAGGTAGCTGTCGAGCCGGGCCGACAACGGGTCGGCGCTGCTCAGGCCAATCAGTGGCGCGTCCGCCAGCTCCTGCAGCGCCAGGGGCTGGCTGCGGCTGTGTTCGGGCCAGAAGCCCAGCGGCGCCAGGGCCACCAGCACGCCCTGAGCCAGGGGTTGGGCGCTCAGGCCCGGGTGATCCGGGGGTTGCAGGGTCAGCGCCAGGTCGATTTCGCGCATCAGCAGGTTCTGTACCAGCTCGCGGCTATGGGCGCTGGACAGTTCGCACAGGCTGTCCGGGTAAAGGCGGGTCCATTCACTAATGGCGGGCGGCAGCAAGGCCAGGGCCAGGGCTGGTGTGGCGCCGATGCGCAGGCTGTGGCCCGGCGCCCGGCGCAGGTTCTGGGCCAGGCGCCGTACCCCTTGCAGGCTCTCGCTGACCTTGTCCACTTCGCGCTCCAGCTCCAGGGCTTCCGGCGTTGGCTGCAACTTGCCACGCACCCGCAGGAACAACGGGAAACCCAACTGCAGTTCGGCGTGCTGCAAAACCTTGGTCACCGCCGGCTGGGAGACATGCAGCAACTGCGCCGCGCCGCTGATGGAGCCGGTCTGGCGGATGGCCTGGAAAATCTCGATATGACGAAGGCGCATGGGGCAGTCCATAACCTTTGTTTATGGGAGGTCCATCTTTATTCATTGTCCGGCGCCTGTCACCTGCCCCTAACCTTGGGCCATCGACCAACAGGCCAGGGGCAGTCATGAGTCAGCGGGTTTGCATCATTGGAGGGGGCGTCATCGGCTTGGCCAGTGCCTACGCCCTGGTCCGCCAGGGCTTTGAGGTGACCCTGGTGGAGGCTCAGGAGTCCCTGGGCAGCCAGACCAGTTTCGCCAACGGCGGGCAGTTGTCCTATCGCTATGTGGCGCCTCTGGCCGATGCCGGGGTGCCCTGGCAGGCCCTGGGCTGGATGCTCAAGGGCGACTCTCCGCTCAAGCTGCGGCCACGCCTGGACCCGGCGCAGTGGCGCTGGCTGGCGGGGTTCCTCGGTGCTTGCCGGCACTCGGTGAACCGGCGCAATGGCGCGCACCTGCTGCGCCTGGCGCTGCTCAGCCAGAGCACCCTGCAAAGCTGGCGCGAAGAGGATGGCCTACAAGGCTTCGACTGGCGGCGCAACGGCAAGCTGGTGACTTTCCGCGAGCAAAAAAGCTTCGAGCACGCCCGGCACAACCTGGCGGACAGCGGCCAGCAACAGGTGCTTTGCGCCGCCGAATGCACGGCCCTGGAACCGGCCCTGGGGGATACGCCCTTCGTCGGCGGTATCTATACCCCGGATGAAGAAGTGGCCGACTGCCACGCCTTCTGCCAGCAACTGGCCACGCGGCTGCGCGCTTCCGGGCGCTGCGAAATCCTACTGGGCCAGCGGGTGCGGGGCATTCACCATGGGGGGGATAAGGTCCAGGCCATCGACCTGGGGGAGCGCGTGTTGCCGGTGGACCAACTGGTGCTGGCGGCCGGGCACCGCAGCGCCGAACTGCGTCTGCCTGGGCTCCAGCTGCCGCTGTATCCGCTCAAGGGCTACAGCCTCAGCGTGCCCATCGGCCCGCAGCACCGGGCGCCGGACATCAGCATCACCGACTACAACCGCAAGATCGTCTATGCGCGTATCGGCCAGCAACTGCGGGTGGCGGCCATGGTCGACATCGTCGGTTTCGACCCGGCGCCAGACCCCGGCCGCCTGGCCCTGATGCGCCGTCAGGCGGCCCAGACCTTCGCCGAGGCCGGTGACTATCAGGCAGCCGTGGAATGGGCCGGCATGCGTCCGGCTACCCCCAGCGGCGTGCCGCTGATCGGGGCCACCGCCTACCGCAACCTGTGGCTCAACCTTGGCCACGGCGCGCTGGGGTTCACCCTGGCCTGTGGCAGCGGCCAGTTGCTGGGCGAACTGATCGGCCAGCGTTGCACCAGTATCGACATGCAGGGCCTGACGCCCCGCGTTGCCTGAACGTTAAAAGGAGTCTTCAGATGAGTATCCAGCGTATCCACAGCAACGAGCGCCTGAGTGGCGCGGTGAGCTTTGCCGGACTGGTGTTTCTTTCCGGGCAGGTGCCGGGGGCCAGCAGCGATATCGGCGGCCAGACCCGCGAGGTGCTGGAGAAGATCGACGCCTTGCTGGCCGAGGCCGGCAGCGACAAGGAGCACCTGCTCAGCGCGACGATCTACCTCAAGGACATCCAGGCCGATTTTGCGGTGATGAACGAAGTCTGGTCGGCCTGGCTGTCCCCCGGCCAGGCGCCGGCGCGCACCACCTTGCAGGCGGCCCTGGCGCGCCCGCAGATCCTTGTCGAAATCAGCATCATCGCGGCCCGCCGCTAACTGCCCTTACCCACAACGGAGAATAACAATGCATAAGATCACGTTGCTCGGCTGCACCTTGGGGCTGCTGTTCAGCGCCATGTCCCAGGCCAATGAAGCGCCTCTGCAGGGCACCCTGGCGAAGATCGCCAACAGCGCCAGTATTACCTTGGGTTATCGCGATGCCTCGGTGCCCTTTTCCTACGTGGGGGATAACAGCGGCAAGCCCATGGGTTATTCCGTGGAGCTGGCGAGCAAGGTGGTGGAGCGCATCCAGCAGCAGTTGCACCTGCCCAACCTGAAGGTGAAATACAACCTGGTGACCTCGCAGACCCGCATTCCCCTGGTGCAGAACGGCACCGTGGACCTGGAGTGCGGTTCCACCGGGGTGACGGCCGAGCGGCAGAAGCAGGTGGCGTTTTCCTACGGTTTCATCTACGTCAAAGGCCAGTTGCTGACCGCCAAGGACAGCGGGATCAAGAGCTTCGCCGACCTGCGGGGCAAGAACGTGGTGACCACGGCGGGGACCACCAACGAGCGCTTTCTCAAGAGCTACAACGTCGAGCACAAGATCGACATGTTCGTGATCAGCGCCAAGGACCACGGCGAGGCGTTCCAGATGCTCCAGTCGGGGCGTGCGGCGGCGTTCTACATGGACGATGCGTTGCTGTACGGCGAGCGGGCCAAGGCCCGGGATCCGCACAACTGGGTGGTGGTGGGGGAAGAACAGTCGCGGGAGATCTACAGCTGCATGGTGCGCAAGGATGACCCGCAGTTCCTGGCCCTGGTCAATGGCGCCCTGGCGGACCTGTACCGCTCCGGGGAGATCAACGGCATTTACCAGCGCTGGTTCCAGCAGCCGATTCCGCCCAAGGGCCTGAACCTGGAATTCCCCATGACCAGTGAACTCAAAGCGATCATCGCCCAACCCACCAGCGATCCGGTGCAATAGCCACCACCAGGAGGGGTTAGAAGTCGCCCCACAGTTGCTGGGCCACGGCCAGGGCCACCACCGGGGCGGTTTCGGTACGCAGCACCCGCGGCCCCAGGCGTGCGGGGAGGAAACCGGCGCTGTGGGACAGTTCCACTTCGGCGTCTGTCAGGCCGCCTTCAGGGCCAATGAGGAACGCCAGGCTGGCAGGCTTGGCGTGGCTTTCCAGGGGCTGGGCCACGGGGTGCAGCACTAGCTTCAGGTCGGCCCGGGCCTGCTTGATCCAGTCCGCCAGCAGCACGGGTGGGTGGATCACCGGGACCTGTGAGCGGCCGCACTGTTCGCAGGCGCTGATGGCCACCTGGCGCCAGTGCAGCAGGCGCTTGTCGGCGCGTTCGTCCTTGAGCCGCACTTCGCAGCGCTCGCTGAAGATCGGGGTGATTTCGCTGACCCCAAGCTCCGTGGCCTTCTGGATCGCCCAGTCCATGCGCTCGCCCCGGGACAGGCCCTGGCCCAGGTGAATCCGCAGCGGTGATTCTTGCTGGCCGGCGAAGCTTTCATTCAGCTGGACCCGAACCCGCTTCTTGCCCACTTCCACCAGAGCCCCGCGAAACTCGGTACCCGAGCCATCGAACACCTGCAGGGCAGCACCTTCGGCCATGCGCAGTACGCGCCCGATGTAGTGTGCCTGGGCTTCCGGCAACTCGTGTTCGCCTAGGCTCAGGGGGGCGTCGATAAAGAAGCGGGACAATCTCATCTGGGTTCTCTGTTGAATGTGAATCGGTGGAAAGCGTTCTGTGGCGAGGGAGCAAGCTCCCTCGCCACAACTAACGACCTGCTCTAGCCCGGATCGCGAAAGCCGGGGTGGAAGTCCTTGGGCACCGCCACGCTGACCTGGTCGCGGGTGGCGATATCGATGCCTTCACTGGCGACTTCGGCGAGGAAGTCGATCTGTTCCGGGGTGATCACGTACGGTGGCAGGAAATACACCACGCTGCCCAGGGGACGCAACAGGGCGCCGCGTTCCAGCGCGTGCTGGAAGACTTTCAGGCCGCGGCGTTCCTGCCAGGGGTAGGCGGTCTTGCTGGCCTTGTCCTGGACCATCTCGATGGCCAGGACCATGCCGGTCTGGCGTACTTCGGCAACGTGGGGGTGGTCCACCAGGTGCGCGGTGGCGCTGGCCATGCGCCGGGCAAGCGCGTGGTTGTTCTCCACCACATTGTCCTGCTCGAAGATATCCAGGGTCGCCAGGGCCGCGGCACAGGCCAGCGGGTTACCGGTGTAGCTGTGGGAGTGGAGGAAGGCGCGCAGGGTCGGGTAGTCGTCGTAGAAGGCGCTGTAGACATCGTCGGTGGTCATGCACGCGGCCAGGGGCAGGTAGCCGCCGGTCAGGGCCTTGGACAGGCACAGGAAATCCGGGCGGATGCCGGCCTGCTCGCAGGCGAACATCGTGCCGGTGCGGCCGAAACCCACGGCGATCTCGTCATGGATCAGGTGCACGCCATAGCGGTCGCAGGCTTCGCGCAGCAGCTTGAGGTACACCGGGTGATACATGCGCATGCCGCCGGCGCCCTGGATCAGCGGCTCGACTATGACCGCGGCCACTGTTTCGTGGTGCTCGGCCAGGGTCTGCTCCATGGCGGCGAACATGTTCCGCGAGTGTTCTTCCCAGCTCATGCCTTCGGGCCGCAGGTAGCAGTCCGGGCTCGGCACCTTGAGGGTGTCCAGCAGCAGGGCCTTGTAAGTCTCGGTGAACAGCGGCACATCGCCCACTGACATGGCGGCGATGGTTTCGCCGTGGTAGCCGTTGCTCAGGGTGACGAAGCGCTTCTTGTTCGGTTGGCCGCGGTTGATCCAGTAGTGAAAGCTCATCTTCATCGCCACTTCGATGCATGACGAACCGTTGTCGGCGTAGAAGCAGCGGGTCAGGCCTTCGGGGGTGATCTTGACCAGGCGCTCGGACAACTCGATCACCGGCTGGTGGCTGAAGCCGGCGAGGATCACGTGTTCCAGCTGGTCCACCTGGTCCTTGATGCGCTGGTTGATGCGCGGGTTGGCGTGGCCGAACACATTGACCCACCAGGAGCTGACCGCATCCAGGTAGCGTTTGCCTTCGAAGTCTTCCAGCCAGACGCCTTCGCCTCGCTTGATGGGGATCAACGGCAGCTGTTCGTGGTCTTTCATCTGGGTGCAGGGATGCCACAGCACCGCAAGATCGCGTTGCATCCACTGGTTATTCAGGCCCATGTACAGTCTCCTGGAAGCGGCCCGCCAACGGCGCGGGCGAACAATCGGGCAAGCCTATGCAATGCATGGCCGCGGGACAACCTATTGTGCAAGACGCGCCACGGCGTGATGCGTCAGGTGCAAAGACGCCGCCTGCAAGACCCAGGGCACGGCACGAGGGAGCAAGAAGGCTGGCTTGGCGTGAGGCTTAATCTTTTCTTAACGCGCTCGGTCCAGACTACTGATCGTATTTCTCGATATTTCAAAGCAAAAAATTCCGCTTTAATTCGATAGGTAAATCGCTAGTCTTGATCTGCGTTTCTTACAGGATGCAACTGATGCAGTTACGTAATTCTTCTTCTCGCTATGGTTGGGTCAGCATTGTTCTGCACTGGGGCGTGGCCCTGGCGGTGTTTGGTCTGTTCGCCCTGGGCCTGTGGATGGTCGGCCTCGACTACTACAGCACCTGGCGCAAAGACGCGCCGGACCTGCACAAGAGTATCGGCCTGACACTGTTTGCAATCATGCTGCTGCGGGTGTTGTGGCGGTGGGTCAGCCCACCGCCGCCGGCCCCGGCCAACCATGGGCCGCTGACCCGCCTGGGGGCCAAGCTGGGGCACGCGTTCCTCTACCTCGGCCTGTTCGCGGTCATGATTGCCGGTTACCTGATCTCCACCGCCGACGGCGTGGGTATCCCGGTGTTTGGCTTGTTTGAAGTTCCTGCCCTGATCTCCGGACTACCGGACCAGGCAGATGTAGCAGGTGTGGTGCATCTGTACCTGGCCTGGGCACTGGTGATCTTTGCCGGTATCCATGGCCTGGCTGCGCTGAAGCACCACTTTATCGATCGTGATGCGACCCTTACCCGTATGCTGGGTCGCAAAGCCTGATGTTCAACCTTGACTCAAAAGGAATAGAAAGCATGTTGAAAAAGACTCTCGCCGCTCTGGCAATCGGATCTGCTGTATTGGCGGCCGGTCAAGTGATGGCAGCGGACTACGTGATCGACAAGGAAGGCCAGCACGCCTTCGTCGACTTCAAGATCAGCCACCTGGGCTACAGCTTCATCACCGGTACCTTCAAGGACCTGGACGGCAAGTTCAGCTTTGACGCGGCCAAGCCGGAAGACGCCAAGATCGAAGTCAACGTGCGCACCGCCAGCGTGTTCACCAACCACGCCGAACGTGACAAGCACATCACCAGCAAGGACTTCCTGGACGCTGGCAAGTTTGCCGACGCCAAGTTCGTCTCCACCAGCGTCAAGCCCACCGGCAAGAACGCCGACGGCAAGCTGACCGCTGACGTGGCCGGCGACCTGACCCTGCACGGCGTGACCAAGCCGGTCGTGGTCAAGGCCACCTTCCTGGGTGAAGGCAAGGACCCATGGGGCGGCTACCGTGCCGGCTTCGAAGGTACCACCAGCATCAATCGCCAGGATTTCGGCAAGATGATGGACCTGGGCCCGGCCTCCAACAATGTTGACCTGTACATCAGCTTCGAAGGCGTGAAAGCGAAGTAATGCTTCGTCTGTAGCCGCTGCCGCAGGCTGCGACAAGGCCCGCAGGGCCTTCGCGATCTCCCCCGCACAGCCCTTATAGGACTGATCGCAACCTGCGAAAGCAAAAAAACGCCCCCGACCACAAACCGGGGGCGTTTTTTATTGCCCGTCATGAAATGCGGTAAACCGGTCAGATCCTGGCGCCGGGTTCCCCGTCGTTCGCAGCCTTCGGCAGCGGCTACAGAGAGCGTTCTCGGCCACAAACCGGGGGCGTTTTTTTATGCCCGTCATGAAATGCGGTAAACCGGTCAGGTCTGGCGCCGGGTTCCCCGTCGTTCGCAGCCTTCGGCAGCGGCTACAGAAACGCCCTCGACCAGCCACCATGAAAAACGCCCCGGGCCTTGCGGCCAGGGGCGTTTTTCATTTCAGCGCGAGGCTCAGCGGTTGCGGGTCAGCAGCGCCGGCTTTTCGCCCCGTGGACGGCTTGGCAACTGATCCAGCTGCTCAGGCGTCGGGAAACGATCGGCCTTGGATTCCTTGTGCATGATCTTCGGTTGGTTGCCCCGAGGATTCTGCACGGCCGGTTCCTGGCGTGGCTGATCGTCACGGTTCGGGCGGCGATTGCGCGGCTCGTCGCGACGGCCCTGGCTGTCACGAGGGGCGCCGTTGCGCGGGCCGCCACTGCGCTTGGCCGGCGCGGTGCCGGTGGTGCTGCCGTTGCTGTTGCGCGGGTTGCCGGAGCGACCCTGGCCACCACCGGCACCGCCGCGTGGCGGATTGCCAGCGCCTGCACCCTGGGCCGGAGCCCCTGGGCGGCGGCCGCGGCCCTGGTTGTTCTTGTTCTGGTACGGGCTGACGTAGTCAGCGCGGTTACCGAAGTTGTCCACGTCGTCGTCGAGGAACTCGTCCGGTGCGCGATCGGCACGGGGCGTCGGTTGACGCTGTTCGCGGGCCGGGGTGCCTTCACGAGGCTTCTGCTCGCGGGCCGGGCGTTCGCCACGGGCGGGTTTTTCCTTGCCGCCCTTGTCCTTGCCCTTGTCCTTGCGACCGCCACCACCGCCACCGCCGTTCGGGCCATCGCCGCGTGGGCCACGGGGATTGCGCGGGTTGCGCACGTCCGGACGCTCGCGCACTTCCGGCTTCTCGGCTTCCACTGCGCTGGCATCGAAGCCCATCAGGTCACCGTCGGCGATCTTCTGCTTGGTCATGCGCTCGATGCTTTTCAGCAGTTTCTCTTCGTCCGGAGCCACCAGGGAGATGGCTTCGCCGGAGCGACCGGCACGGCCGGTACGGCCGATACGGTGCACGTAGTCTTCGTCGACGTTAGGCAGTTCGAAGTTGACCACGTGAGGCAGTTGGTCGATGTCCAGGCCGCGGGCGGCGATATCGGTGGCGACCAGGATCCGCACTTCGCCGGCCTTGAAGTCGGCCAGCGCTTTGGTACGGGCGTTCTGGCTCTTGTTGCCGTGGATCGCCACAGCGCTCAGGCCGTGCTTGTCCAGGTACTCGGCCAGGCGGTTGGCGCCGTGCTTGGTCCGGGTGAACACCAGGACCTGTTCCCAGGCGCCGGCGGTGATCAGGTGCGCCAGCAGGGCACGCTTGTGGCTGGCCGGCAGGCGGAAGACCCGCTGCTCGATACGCTCCACCGTGGTGTTCGGCGGGGTCACTTCGATGCGCTCGGGGTTGTGCAGCAGCTTGCCGGCCAGGTCCGTGATGTCCTTGGAGAAGGTCGCGGAGAACAGCAGGTTCTGGCGCTTGGCCGGCAGGCGGGCGAGGACTTTCTTGACGTCATGGACGAAGCCCATGTCGAGCATGCGGTCGGCTTCGTCGAGAACCAAGATTTCCACGTGGGACAGGTCGACGCTGCCCTGGCCAGCCAGGTCCAGCAGACGGCCGGGGCACGCCACCAGCACATCGACGCCACGGGCCATGGCCTGAACCTGCGGGTTCATGCCGACGCCGCCGAAGATGCAGGCGCTGACGAACTTCAGGTCGCGGGCGTACAGCTTGAAGCTGTCATGCACTTGCGCGGCCAGCTCGCGAGTGGGGGTCAGGACCAGTACGCGGGGTTGGCGCGGGCCATGACGCTGGGATTTGTCCGGATGACCGTTGGGAAACAACCGTTCCAGGATCGGAAGGGCGAAACCGCCGGTTTTACCAGTACCTGTCTGTGCCGCGACCATCAGATCGCGACCTTGCAACACGGCGGGAATGGCCCGCTGTTGCACCGGAGTAGGCTGGGTGTAGCCGGCGGCTTCGATGGCGCCGACTAAAGCCTCGGAGAGACCGAGGGAAGCAAAGGACATGAGTAATCCTGTTTTAGTGAGGGCTTGGCCCAAAGGGATAATCTTGCCGGGCGTGAATGGCGTTTAAGAGGACGCAATCCCGTCCGGTCCTGCTGGCCTGAAGGGTCATTCACCGGCGGCTCGCGCGGGCCGGTTGGCTGCGCCGTAGCGGGGTGGAGAGGCCTTGAACAGGGTCCAGCGTCCGGGCGTGAGCCTGGCGGGAGGCCGGAGTATAACAGAGCAATCAGTGTGCGCTGCTTTCCTGCTGCTCAACGGTTTTTTCTGACTCGCGGGTTGATGAAGACCTGACCGGCGGCAGAGCAGGTTCAGCACCGTACTTGGCGCTCAGTTGGGCATAGGCCGGTTCGCGCTTGAAGCGCTTCAGTTCGGCGCCGAAGCGCTGTACCAGCAGGTCCATGCCGGCATTGCGGCGCACGGCCAGGTATTGGCTCTGGCGGCTGATGACAGTGGGGTTCTGGCTGACCTGGTCACGCAGCCCCAGGCTGTCCAGCAGGTGCTGGCCGACCCGTTTGTCGGTAATCAGCAGGTCGATCCGCCCCAGCAGCAGCTTGCCGAAATTGGCTTCGTGGGTGGGGGCCGGCTCGCGGTTGAACAGGGTCGAGTTGCTGAAATCGTCGCTGTACAGATAGCCGGGGGAAGTGCCGATGGTCAGGCCCTTGAGTTCGTTCAGGCGCTTGAACGGGTGTGGGCGCTGGTTGGCATAGAACATCACGAACTCCACGTCCGAGAGCGGCTCGTTGGGGTAGAGCAGGGTGCCGTCGCGCTGGTCGCTGTGGAAGATGTCCAGGGCGCCATCGGCCTGGCCGGTTTCCAGCATCGCCAGGCAGCGTTTCCAGGGCAGGAACTGCCACTGCACCTCTATGCCCAGGCGCTGGAAGACAATGGCCGTGGTTTCGTAGTCCAGGCCCTTGGCCGTGCCATTTTCCTCATAGACATAGGGCGCCCAGGGTTCGGTGACAATGCGCAACTTCTCGCCATGGGCGGCAAGGCTCAGGCAAGTGCAGAGAAAGGTGGTCAGCAACCGGGCTATGACGGACATTGCTGGAGATTACGACGAGAGATCATGCAATTGCTAGAGGCAGTTCCGGACGCTCTAGCTCAAGGCTGCTGCAAACAAAAAGGCCCCGGTTTTCACCAGGGCCCGGAGCTTGGGTTGCAGCCTGTCAGCGTGGCAGCTGGAGGTTGTTCCAGATCGCCAGGCTCGGGTCGGCCTGGTTCAAGGTATAGAAGTGCAGTCCGGGTGCGCCGCCCTGAAGCAGGCGTTCGCACATGTCACTGATTACCTGTTCACCGAAGGCCTGGATGCTGGCGCTGTCATCGCCATAGGCTTCCAGCTGCTTGCGGATCCAGCGCGGAATCTCTGCGCCACAGGCGTCGGAGAAGCGCGCCAGCTTGCTGTAGTTGGTGATGGGCATGATGCCCGGCACGATCGGGATGTTCACGCCCATCTTGCGAACGCGCTCGACGAAGTAGAAGTAGCTGTCGGCGTTGAAGAAGTACTGGGTGATCGCACTGTCGGCACCGGCATTGGCCTTGCGCACGAAGTTGACCAGGTCTTCCTCGAAGTTGCGCGCTTGCGGGTGCATTTCCGGGTAGGCGGCGACTTCGATATGGAAGTGGCTGCCGGTTTCCTCGCGGATGAAGCTCACCAGGTCATTGGCGTAGCGCAGTTCACCGCTGGCCATGCCCATGCCCGAAGGCAGGTCGCCACGCAGGGCGACGATGCGCTTGATGCCGGCTGCCTGGTACTGCTGCAGCAGGCCGCGCAGGTCGTCCTTGCTGTCGCCGACGCAGGACAGGTGCGGCGCCGCAGGGACTTTAACTTCGCTCTCCAGTTGCAGCACGGTGTTGACCGTGCGATCACGGGTCGAGCCGCCGGCACCGTAGGTGCAGGAAAAGAAATCGGGGTTGTAGCCGGCCAGCTGACGGGCAGTGGCGAGCAGTTTTTCATGCCCAGCATCGGTCTTGGTGGGGAAGAACTCGAAGCTGTAGCGACGATCTTTGGACATGGAGGGGACCTCCAGTTGCAAGTAACAGGCGGCAAGCGCCAAGAAAAAGCGGAGGTGCGCTGGTTTCTCGTGCCTGCAGCCTGCTGCTTGAAACTGCTATAGCGATTAGGGCAAGCACCAGGTCAGTTGCAGCAAGCAGAGCTTTTGGCTCTTTGCTTGCCGCTGATGACTTGCCGCCTGCAGCTGCTCTTAGTAGCGGTAGGCGTCTGGCTTGAACGGGCCTTCGACGGTTACGCCGATGTATTCAGCCTGTTGCTTGGTCAGTTGAGTGACCACGCCGCCGAAGCCGCGAACCATTTCCAGGGCCACTTCTTCGTCGAGTTTCTTCGGCAGTACTTCAACAGTCAGGCGCTCGGCTTTCTGGGCCGGCGACAGGTCGGCGTACTTCTGGCCGAACAGGAAGATCTGTGCCAGGACCTGGTTGGCGAACGAACCGTCCATGATGCGGCTTGGGTGACCGGTGGCGTTGCCCAGGTTCACCAGGCGGCCTTCGGCCAGCAGGATCAGGTAGTCGTCGTTCTGTGCATCGAAATCGCCAGGGCCGGTGCGGTGGATCTTGTGCACCTGTGGCTTCACTTCTTCCCATGCCCAGTTCTTGCGCATGAAAGCGGTGTCGATTTCGTTGTCGAAGTGGCCGATGTTGCAGACCACGGCACGCTTTTTCAGGGCCTTGAGCATGTTTGCGTCGCAAACATTGACGTTACCGGTGGTGGTCACGATCAGGTCGATCTTGCCCAGCAGGGCTTTGTCGATGCTGGCTTCGGTGCCGTGGTTGATACCGTCGATGAACGGCG
Source organism: Pseudomonas sp. NFPP12 (assembly GCF_900103205.1). Taxonomy (NCBI): domain Bacteria; kingdom Pseudomonadati; phylum Pseudomonadota; class Gammaproteobacteria; order Pseudomonadales; family Pseudomonadaceae; genus Pseudomonas; species Pseudomonas sp. NFPP12. Next base: position 214,591 of record NZ_FMWW01000005.1, on the reverse strand, counting down.
AAACCAGCTCGAAACCGTCCATGCAGGCTTGCATGGCGCAGATCGGGTCCACTTCCGAAACCTTGACGATCATGCCTTCCTGACGCAGGGACTGGGCCGAGCCCTTGCCCACGTCACCGTAGCCGATGACCAGCGCTTGCTTGCCGGACAGCAGGTGATCGGTGCCGCGCTTGATGGCGTCGTTCAGGCTGTGACGGCAGCCGTACTTGTTGTCGTTCTTGCTCTTGGTCACCGAGTCGTTGACGTTGATCGCAGGAACCTTCAGCTCGCCCTTGGCCAGCATGTCCAGCAGGCGGTGCACGCCGGTGGTGGTTTCTTCGGTCACGCCGTGAACGCGGTCCAGTACCTGTGGGTACTTGTCGTGCAGCAGTTGGGTCAGGTCGCCGCCGTCGTCGAGGATCATGTTGGCGTCCCAAGGCTTGCCATCCTTGAGGATGGTCTGCTCCAGGCACCACTCGTACTCTTCTTCGGTCTCGCCTTTCCAGGCGAACACAGGAATGCCGGCAGCGGCGATGGAGGCTGCGGCCTGGTCTTGAGTCGAGAAAATGTTGCAGGACGACCAGCGTACTTCGGCACCCAGGGCAACCAGGGTTTCGATCAGCACGGCGGTCTGGATGGTCATGTGGATGCAGCCGAGGATCTTGGCGCCCTTGAGTGGCTGTTCAGCCAGGTACTTGCGGCGCAGACCCATCAGGGCCGGCATTTCCGATTCGGCGATGATGGTTTCGCGACGACCCCAGGCAGCCAGGGAGATGTCGGCGACTTTGTAGTCGGTAAAACCTGCAGGCGTGTTTACAGCGCTCATCAAGAGCCTCCATTCGTAGTGTGCGAATGGGCGCCGTTGTGCGTTTAGTGTCCATACAGGGAGCCCTGTACCAACAACGCCCCATCCGAGCCTGACAGGTCATGCCTGCTGCAGCGCCCCTCGGACAGGTGGCGGGAAAACGGTACCAAGTGCAGATGACCGTTTTGAAACGGTGGCGATTATAGCCGCCTGAGCCAGACTTCCAAAAGTGTTTATGTCACCTGGATGAAGATCGTTAATCGCGACCATAGTCGATGTTGCATAGAGCATGACTGCCCGGTCTGCCATTATGCCGGGCATCAATTGGCAGGACGGTCAGGAGTGCATATGAATTTCCACACCCGCAAGTGGGTAAAACCCGAAGACCTCAACCCCAACGGCACGCTGTTCGGCGGCAGCCTGTTGCGCTGGATCGACGAAGAAGCGGCGATCTACGCCATTGTCCAGCTGGGCAACCAGCGAGTCGTGACCAAGTACATTTCGGAAATCAACTTCGTCAGTGCTTCGCGCCAGGGCGACATCATCGAGCTGGGTATCACCGCCACCGAATTCGGTCGCACCTCGATCACCCTGACGTGCGAAGTGCGCAACAAGATCACCCGCAAATCCATTCTCACGGTGGAGAAGATGGTCTTCGTCAACCTGGGGGAAGACGGCCTGCCGGCGCCTCACGGCCGCACCGAAATCAAATACGTCAAAGACCAGTTCAAGGATAACGCTTCCGACGCCTGATGCCTTGCGCAGAAAGGAACAGCCCTGAGCCCAGCGTGTCGTAGCTAAATGACCCGCCTGGTTCAGGAGCCTTATGGACGCGCAAAAAGATGGCAAGACCCCCGGTCTCTCTGCTCAAGAGCAGCATGAGGTCGACCATAACCAGCCGCCCCGCGCGGCGGTCCTGCATGAAATCATCCGCACCCAGGGCGACCAGGAACTGGAGCGCAGTGTCGCAGCCCTCTGGTGGTCGGCCCTGGCTGCCGGCCTGACCATGGGCCTGTCGCTGATGGGCATGGGCCTGCTCAACTCCCGCCTGCCCGACGGCGAGGCCTTCAAGGTCATTGCCAGCTTTGGCTATTGCGCGGGTTTTCTGGCGGTGATTCTGGCGCGCCAGCAACTGTTTACGGAAAACACCCTGACTGCCGTGCTGCCGGTGATGAGCAAGCCGAGCCTGAACAACTTCGGGCGCTTGCTGCGCTTGTGGGGCGTGGTGCTGGTGGGCAACCTGTGCGGCACCCTGCTGGTGGCCTATGTGATGCTGCACTTGCCGATTTTCGACGGCAAGACCGATCAGGCCTTTCTGGAAATCGGCCGCAAGGTCATGGAGAACGACAGTGCACAGATGTTCGCCAAGGGCATCATCTCCGGCTGGATGATCGCCACCATGGTCTGGATGATCCCGTCCATGGAGAGCGCCAAGCTGTGGATCATCATCCTGATCACCTATCTGATGGCGCTGGGGGATTTCACTCACATCGTGGTGGGCTCGGCGGAAGTGTCCTACCTGGTATTTGCCGGCGAGTTGCCGTGGCGGGATTTCTGGATGGTGTTCGCCGGGCCGACCCTGGCCGGGAACATCATTGGAGGCAGTTTCATCTTCGCCCTGATCAGCCATGCCCAGGTGCGCAGTGAAAGTGGCAAGCCGAACAGGAACGCGGACCGGGCAGCGGCGCCCGATCCGCGGCAGATCAAAAAATGATCAGTGGGCCTCGGCCTTGGCCGCCGGGGCATCCTGGGTGACATGGCGCACCAGTTTGCCGATGGTCAGACCCTGCAGCAGGATCGACGACAGCACCACGATGTAGGTGATGCTCAGCACCAGGTCACGCTCCGGCCCCAGGGGCAGGGCCAGCGCCAGCGCCACCGAGACGCCACCGCGCAAGCCGCCCCAGGTCAGCACGCGGATAGTGCCCCGGGGCACGCTGCGCCAGCGCCGCAACAGGAGGATTGCCGGGGCCACGGTGAGCACGCGAGAGAGCACGATGGCCACGGCCAGCAGGCTGGCGGCCGCCAGGTGCAGCCAGTTGAATGGCAGCAGCAACAGCTCCAGGCCGATCAGGGCGAACAGCAGGGCATTGAGCATGTCGTCGAGCAACTCCCAGAAACCGTCCAGGTAGCGTCGGGTCATGTCGTTCATCGCCAGGTTGCGTCCCAGGTTGCCGATGATCAGGCCGGCCACCACCATGGCAATCGGCGCCGAGACGTGCAGCTCGCTGGCCATCGCCGAACCGCCGATGACCAGGGCCAGGGTCAGCATCACTTCGATCTGGTGCTGCTCGATGCTCTTGATCATCAGATACACCAGGTAGCCGATCAGCCCGCCGAACAGCACGCCGCCAATGGCCTCATGCACGAACAGCCAGGCCGTGGCAGCCACGGTCGGGGTTTCCCCCAGTTGAGCGATGCCCAGCAGTACGGTGAACACCACTACCGCGGTGCCGTCGTTGAACAGCGATTCGCCGACGATGGTGGTCTTCAGCGGCTTGGAAGCGTTGGCGGTACGCAGCACGCCCAGCACGGCAATCGGGTCGGTGGGGGAAATCAGCGCGCCGAACAGCAGGCAGTAGAGAAAGCTCACGTGCCAGCCGAACAGGCCGAAGATCCAGTAGGCCAGGCTGCCGATGACGAAGGTGGCGATCAGCACGCCGACCGTGGCCAGCAGGCCGATGGGCCAGCGGTAGCTGCGCAGGTCGTTGAGGTTGACGTGCAGGGCGCCGGCGAACAGCAGGAACGACAGCATCCAGTTCATCAGCAGATCGCCGAAGTCGATCTTGCCAATCAATTCTTCCACATGTTCTTCCAGGCCGGGGTAGCCCAGGTAGCTCAGGCCTTGCAGCAGCAGCGAGAACAGCAGGGCGGTGACCATCACGCCGATGGTCGGTGGCAAGCCGATAAAGCGGAAGTTGACGTAGGTGAGCAGCGTCGTCAGGCAGATAAAGGCAGCGACAAGTTCAAGCATCCGGACTCCTTTGGATGATTACAGAAAAAGCGACCTGAATGCTTTCAGGCTAAGGGTTTGATGTACCGGCGTCGGCGAGGGACACAGTTTTCGCCATCGTCGCCTGACCGCAGCCATTGACCACAGCCTCGACCCGACGTTGCAGGCACTTGGGGAAAAGTACCTCGAACATGCCCATGTTGCCGAATTGGCTGCTGGCACTGCCAAATGCGCCGGTAGCCCGTGCAAGCAAGGCCGCAGGCATGCGAGGATTCCCGGCTTCTGCCCGGATGTGCGGTATCCGGCTTTTTCAGGCAACCAGGGAGTGCAAGGTGCTGGCGACAAGTCTGGTTCTGGTGGCAGCGTTGTTGCACGCAGCCTGGAACACCCTGATCAAGTTCAGTGGCGAGCGCTTGCTGGTGGTGGCCTGCATGGACACCGTGGCCCTGCTGTTCGTGGCCATCATGCTGTTTTTTCTCGAATCCCCACCACTGGAGATCTGGCCCTGGATCATCGCCTCGGCGGCCTTCGAGCTCTTGTATCGCTATCTGCTGATCCAGGCCTATCGCGTGGGGGATCTCGGGCTGGTGTACCCGTTGATGCGCGGGCTTTCGCCATTGGTGGTGCTGGCGTTGACCCTGGTCTTCGCCGGCGAGGCGCTGAGCACTCAGCAGGTCCTAGGCATTCTGCTGATTCCCTTCGGCATGCTCTGCCTGCTCTGGCAGGGCGGCGGTGGGGCGCGGTTGCCCTGGTCGATGCTGCCGGTGGTGGCGCTGATCGGCCTGTGCATCGGTTGCTACACCTATATTGACGGCCAGGCGCTGCGCCGCTGGTCGCACCCGCTGGATTATCTGACCTGGGTCACGCTGCTCAGCGCCTGGCCCTTTCCGCTGGTGGCGGTGCTCTGGAAGCGCCCGGCCTTTGCCCTGTTCTGGCGCGAGCAGTGGCGCCTGGGGCTGAGCGTCGGGTTTTGCGTGTTGTTCAGCTACGCTCTGGTGCTTTGGGCCATGCAACTGGGATCGATCGCCGAAGCGGCTGCGTTGCGTGAAATCAGTGTGATCCTGGTGGTGCTGTTCGGCATGCGCTACCTGAAAGAACCTTTCGGCCGGCCACGGCTCTTAGCCTGTGGACTGGTGCTGATTGGCATGTTGGTGATGAAGTACTGAAGGCTCCCTAAAAACTCTAAAAAAGGATTTGCTCCATGACTGTCGCTTTCTGGTGTGTGTTGATTGCAATCATCCTGCCCTATCTCTGTACTGCCATCGCCAAGGGCGCCGGCAAATACGGGCTTCGCTACAACCATGACCCACGGGCGTTCCTGAGTACTCTGGAGGGTTTGCCCAAGCGTGCCCACAACGCGCAGCTCAACGGTTTCGAGGTGACCCCGGCATTCGCTGCGGCGGTGATCATCGCCCATGTAGCAGGTAACGCCGAGTTGGTGACGATCAACGTGCTGGCGGTGCTGTTTATCACCAGCCGCCTGCTGTACATGATCTGCTACCTGGCGGACTGGGCGATCCTGCGGTCCCTGGTGTGGTTCGTGGGCATGGGCCTGATCGCCAGTTTCTTCTTCGTTTCAGTCTGAGACACTCTTTTGCGGGAGCCGGCAAGCCGGCTCCCGCAGGGGCTCAAGGGGCATCGGGCACTTCCGGCACCTTGGGCAGCGCTACGCCCTTGGGCCAGAGCATCCAGATCTGGCCCTGCTGCTTCATGTCTCCGGCCAGCTGCCCCGCGGCATCTCCCGTGCCCCAGAACAGATCGGCGCGCACCTCACCGGTGATTGCGCCGCCCGTGTCCTGGGCGGCTACCGGCCGTACCAGGCTGCTGCCATCCGGGCGGGTGGTGGACAACCACAGCAGGCTGCCCAGCGGGATCACCTTGCGGTCCACGGCCACGCTATAGCCTGACGTCAGCGGTACGTTCAACGAGCCCCGCGGGCCTTCATTGCTATCCGGGTTGCGGTTGAAGAACACGTAGCTGGGGTTGCTGCCCAGCAGCTCGGGAATCCGTGCCGGGTGGGCCTTGGCCCAGGCGGCAATGGTGCCCATGGTCACGTCCTCTTTCTTCAGCTCGCCCTGATCCACTAGCCAGCGGCCGATGGGACGGTAGGGGTGGCCGTTCTGGTCGGCATAGCCGATCCGCAATTGGCGTCCGTCATCCAGCTGGATTCGCCCGGAACCCTGGATCTGCAGGAATTGCAGGTCCATGGGGTCGGTCAGCCAGGCAATCACCGGGGCCTTGGTTCCCTTGCTTTCGATGGTCGCCGCATCGTCATAGGGCTTGAGTACCCGGCCTTCGAGCCGGCCACGCAGGCGCTTGCCCTTGAGCTCCGGGTAGAGGCTGTCCAGGGCGACGATGATCATGTCCTCCGGCACGCCGTATACCGGCACATTGGCCACCTGGGTCTGGGTCAGGCTGCCGGGATAGACCGGCTCGTAGTAGCCGGTGATCAGGCCGGTACTGCTGCCGTTGCCCGAGCGCAGGCCGTAGACCTGCAGGTGCTCCTTGAGAAAGCCGCGGATGGCCTCGGGGGTTTGTGGCACCGTCGCGGCTGCGGCGCAGGTGGCGCCCCACACCGGGTCGGCCTTGAGGCGGGTGCAGGCGCTGCGCCAGGAGCCGAAACCGGCCAGCAGGTCGTTGTCGGCGACGCTGGGCAGGGCGTCCCAGGTGGCGCTGTTGTAGGTGGCCAGGGCGTGGGTGGGGGCTGGCTTGGTATTGTCGCCGCCGTTGCAGCCAGCGAGCAGCGCCAGGGCCGGCAGGGCCCAGAGCAGATGGCGAGGCCAGCGGAGCGGGCTCGGGTTCATGCTGTATTTCCTTGAGAGGCTGCCCGCCGCATTGGTGATGGGGGACAACCCATATTATTAATAGGGCTATTGGTCTTTGCCGGGGAGGCGAGGATACTGGCCGCCGTTTCCGTGACCAGACCTGAAGCCACCATGACGCTAAAAAGACTTTCTGTTGTATTGCTGGCCTGCCTGACGCTTTCCGCCTGTGGCGGTGTCGATCCCAATTCTCCCCTGGGCCAGCGCAAGGCGATCTTCAAGCAGATGCTCAAGACCGGCGAGGACCTGGGGGGCATGCTGCGTGGGCGGATTCCTTTCGACGGCGCGCGCTTTGCCGAAGGCGCGGTGAAACTCGACAGCCTGTCCCATGAGCCGTGGAAGCACTTCCCCGAGGTCAAGGAGGAGGATCACAGCAGCGCCACCGATGACGTCTGGCGCAAGCAGGCGCGTTTCCAGGAGTTGGCCCGCACCCTGGAAGCCGCCACCGGTGAGCTGGTGACGATCAGCCAGGTCCAGCCCTACAAGGCCAGCAATCTGGGGCCGGCGGTGCAGAAGGTCGAGGATGCTTGCAGCGCCTGCCACAAAGAGTTCCGCAATCACTGATTGGCGGCTCTGCTGAGCAGGGCTGCGGCATCAGGTTGCTTACTTGTCCAGTTCGTCCAGGGCTTGCTGCAGTTCCTTGCGGGACTCGGCAAGCTTGTCCTTGCGCTTGTTGATCTTCTCCGAGTCACCTTTCTTCATGGCTTTTTCCAGGTCGGCCTGGCGACGGCTGACCTCATGCTTGGCCTCAAGCACTTTGTTTTCCCGCTCTTTCTTCAGCGAGGCGTCGGTGCAGTGGGCGGTCACTTCGCTCAGGGCGCGCTCCAGGCCGGCCTGCTGATTGCTGTTGCCGTGGGCCTTGGCCTGTTCGATCTGGTTCATGATGGCCTGGCGCTTGGCGGCGCAGCCGGTCAACTCGGGGGCCTGCTCGGCGGCCAGCAGTGGCGCGCTCATCAGGCTGCAGAGGGTCAGGGTGGCGAGCGATGGAAAAAGTTTCATTGAAGGCTCCAGGTGAAAAAGATCAAGAAATAACCAATAAAAATACTGACTGTTGTACCGGGAATGGGCTGTTGGAGCGTATTCCGGCTTGGGTGGTTCCACGTGCCATCGGGCTAAAAACCTTCGATACCGGCGCTGTTCAGGACGCCTTGCAAGGCCAGGACCTCTGGAGCGCGAAAAAACGCCACCAGTTGTGCGGCCCGCTCCGCTCCGATACCGGCTTCATTCTGCCAGTCCAGGCTGCTTTTCATGGCCAGGGCCTGCCATGGCCCGCTCAGGTCGGCCGAGCCACTGGGCGGGATGCCGAGGGCTTTGAGCCAGCGAGGGAAGGGCTGTTGCCTGGCGCTGTGCAGGCTCTCGAGCAAACGCTTGCTGCTGCGATCACCAAAGCCGGCAATGTTAGCAAGCTCTGCCTGATCCAGGGTCAGCCAATCCAGCAGGCCTTTGATACGGCCTGTTTCAACCAGCCGGGCCCAGGTCCGGCTGCCGATATTCTGCAGGTTCAGGCCTTGTTTGCTGCTGAGCCAGGTCAGTCGGGCCAGGAATTGTTCCTCGCAGCCGGGTGATGGCTGCCAGCAACTCAGGAAGTGAAAGTCGGCTTCTCGCGGGGGCTGGATGCTCTGGCGCAGGGTGCTTTTGAGTACCACTTCATCCAGGCGCGGGATGCTCAACCCGGCGAGACTGATGGCTACCTGATCGCCGGGAACGATATCCAGGGATCGCCAGCGTTGCAGTGAGCCGAGACTGACACGGCGGATCTGCCGATCGTCCAGGGTCACCGGCTCGATCTCCAGCAGGGGCGTGATGCGCCCCGTGCGGCCGATACGAAAATCGACTTGACGAACGCTGGCCAGCACCTGGGCGTAGGGGTACTTCCAGGCGGCAATCCAGTATGGGGCCCTGGCCTGCCAGCGTTCGGCGGCGGGACGCCGGCTTTGCCGCAGGATGATGCCGTCACTGGCAAAGGGCAGTGGCGAGCGATACCAGCGGGCCCGCCACTGTTGTGCCTCGGCGAAGCCGCCTACGGGCCGGCTGTACTCGCGGGGTTCGGCAAAGCCAAGGTCTGCCAGTTGTTCCAGGCGTTCGCTCAACGTAGCCGGGCCCTGGGGCCAGTCCCAGACAAACAGCCCGATCTGCGCCGCCTCCGCCGCCGTCAGCTGTTTGCGCGCCATCCAGCCTGCCACCCGGTTGCGCGCCTTGAGGCTGCCGGAGCGAGCCTGGACATGCTGCTCCAGGCGCAGATAGAGCTCTCCTTGCAGCAACAGGTCGACGGGCCGTGGCAGTCGTTTGGGTATGGCCTCGATTTGCCGGGCTGCAGGGGTCCAGTCATGGCCATGCACGCCGTCGCCACGGCTGAGTGCTTGCTGGAACTGCCCCCGGTGGTAGATCAGGGTCACCGCTACGCCGTCGACCTTGGGTTGCGCCCAGATGTCGTCGCGGCCCTTGAGCCACCCCGTCACGGCATTGGCATCGGCGAGTTTTTCCACTCCTGTGTGGGGGATGGGGTGGCGGATGCTGCCCCCGGCGCCGAGCAGGGGCTGGTCCATTGCCCGGGGAGCCTGGGGGAAGCACTGGCGCCAGGTGAGCAGGCGCTGGCGGGCCTGATCGTAGAGCTCATCCGCCACCAGTGATCGGCCGTCACGGTAGTAGCTGCTATCCCAGCGCTGCAGTTGCTGCTGCAGGGCGGTGATTTCATCGGTGGCACGGGGAGCCGGCCAGTCGGGGCAGGCGGCCTGGGCGAAGAATGGAGTGAGGCTCAGCAGCACAACGGCTCTTGGCAGCATGGGGAGCATCCTTGCTCTGTGGGTCATGCGCTAAAGGCTAGAGGGGATTGGCTTAAGGCCGGGGCGAAGGTGGTTGCGAGGTGTTTCCCCGTCAGGGAACACCTGTGCCCTTGCTCGCTCGCCCCCGTACCTGCAGCGGTTTGCGGGATGAGCTAGAAACCTCAGGCGACAAAAAAGCCCCGCCGGGCGAGCCGGGCGGGGCTTTGGATGTTGCCAGGTGAAGCTTACAGGCCGGCAGCGGCGCGCAGGGTGTCGGCGCGGTCGGTCTTTTCCCAAGTGAAGGTGGTGAAGGTGTCGTCACCCACGGTCTTGGTTTGCGGAGCCCGGCCGAAGTGACCGTAGGCGGCGGTTTCCTGGTACATCGGGTGCAGCAGGTCGAGCATGGTGGTGATTGCGTAGGGGCGCAGGTCGAACACTTCGCGTACCAGCTTGATGATCTTGTCGTCGCTGATCTTGCCGGTGCCGAAGGTGTTCAGCGAGATCGAGGTCGGTTGGGCCACGCCGATGGCGTAGGACACCTGGATCTCGCAGCGCTCGGCCAGGCCGGCGGCAACGATGTTCTTGGCCACGTAGCGACCGGCGTAAGCGGCGGAACGGTCGACCTTGGATGGATCCTTGCCGGAGAACGCGCCACCGCCGTGGCGGGCCATGCCGCCGTAGCTGTCGACGATGATCTTGCGGCCGGTCAGGCCGCAGTCACCCACCGGGCCACCGATGATGAACTGGCCGGTCGGGTTGATGTGGAACTGGGTGTCCTTGCTCAGCAACTCGGCAGGCAGCACGTGCTTGACGATCAGCTCCATCACGCCTTCGCGCAGGTCGTTGTAGGACACCTCGGGGTTGTGCTGGGTCGACAGCACCACGGCATCGATACCGACCACCTTGCCGCCTTCGTAGCGGCAGGTGACCTGGGATTTGGCGTCCGGGCGCAGCCAAGGCAGCAGGCCCGATTTGCGGGCTTCGGCCTGGCGCTGGACCAGTTGGTGCGAGAAGGTGATCGGCGCTGGCATCAGCACCTCGGTTTCGTTGCTGGCGTAGCCGAACATCAGGCCCTGGTCGCCAGCGCCCTGATCTTCCGGCTTGGCGCGGTCGACGCCCTGGTTGATGTCGGGGGACTGCTTGCCAATGATGTTCATCACGCCGCAGGTAGCGCCGTCGAAGCCGACGTCGGAGCTGGTGTAGCCGATATCGCAGATCACATCGCGAACGATCTGTTCCAGGTCGACCCAGGCACTGGTGGTGACTTCGCCGGCAACAATGGCCACGCCAGTCTTGACCAGGGTCTCGACCGCTACGCGGGCGTGCTTGTCCTGGGTAATGATGGCGTCCAGCACCGCATCGGAAATCTGGTCAGCGATTTTATCCGGATGCCCTTCAGACACGGACTCGGAGGTGAAAAGGGAGTATTCGCTCATCTCGACGGTTTCCTAAAATTTACCGATGGTGAGTGTCGCCAGCCGGTCGCTGAAAATGGCGGACCTGGATCTGGAAACCATTACGTAAGCCTACATACAGGCTTTCCCCGGGAGTCAGTCCCGCAGCGGTGGCCCAACGGGCCAAATCATCTTGTTCGAACCCTAGCCAGAGATCGCCGCAAGCCTCTTTGGCCCAACTCTGGTTGTGGCTGCACAAGTCTGTCACTAACAGGCTGCCGCCTGGTTGCAGCAATTGGGCCATCTGCTTGAGGGCCTCGGCCGGCGCGGCGAAATGGTGCAGGACCATGTTCAGCACCACGCAATCGGCCTGCAGCTGTACACCGTTCAATGCATCGGCCAATTGCAGGCTGACGTTAGCCAATGTTTCGCGTTCGCACAGCTGGCGTGCCAGCTCCAGCATCGCCGGGCTGTTGTCCAGCGCGGTAACCCGGGCAAAGCGTCGGGCCAGCTCGGGGAGAAATCCACCGTCGCCGGGGCCGACTTCAATGGCCGTGGCCACTGGGTCGAAACTCAGTTTGTCCAGCAGCGCCAGCACACTGTCGCGATACTGGGGCAGTCCTGCGATCAGGTCCTGCTGGGCGCGGAATTTTTCCGCCACCCGGGAAAAGAAGTCCTGGCTGGCTGCAGCCCGCTGCCGGTGCACCAGGCTGATCCGGGCCTGTACCTCGCCCGGCAGGTTCAGCTGGTCGACCTCTTCCAGCAAGGCTGCGTGCAGTTTGCCGCCCAGGAGCCCGGTATGGGGCAGGGCGCGGCGATAGAAAATCGCATTGCCTTCACGGCGGGTTGCCACCAGGCTGGCCTGGGCCAGGACCTTCAGGTGGTGGCTCATGCCCGACTGGCCGATGGCGAAGATCTGCGCCAGCTCCAGCACACCAAACGAATCGTTGCTCAGCGCGCGCAATACATTCAGCCGCAGGGGGTCGCCGCCGGCCTTGCACAGGGCCGCCAGTTCGTCGCAATCGTCATGGCTGATGGCAGGCGCGGGCAGGTTCATGGGGCAGCAGTCTAGAGATGCCCGCAAATGCTCGCAAGGCCAATATCAAAAAGTTTTGATATTGGAGTCTACAGGGGCTTTTCCAGAGCCTCTGCTTCTACAGTCAACGAGCGGCGAAGGGGTTTCATCAATGGATTGTGTCTTCAACAGGGGAAAAACATGCCTGAGTGACTATCTGTCATTGCCCCCGCCTGACGCCTGAGGGAAAATGCAGGCCTTTTTTCCGTTTCGTTTTATTCAATCCCCAGGAGATCAGCGATGCCAAGCCGTCGTGAGCGTGCCAACGCCATTCGTGCCCTCAGCATGGATGCCGTGCAAAAAGCCAACAGCGGCCATCCAGGTGCCCCTATGGGTATGGCGGATATCGCCGAAGTACTTTGGCGTGACTACCTGAAGCACAACCCGAGCAACCCATCCTTCGCCGACCGCGACCGCTTCGTGCTGTCCAATGGCCACGGCTCGATGTTGATCTACTCGCTGCTGCACCTGACCGGCTACGACCTGTCGATCGATGACCTGAAGAACTTCCGCCAACTGCACAGCCGCACCCCGGGCCACCCGGAGTTCGGTTACACCCCAGGCGTGGAAACCACCACCGGCCCGCTGGGCCAGGGCCTGGCCAACGCTGTGGGCTTTGCCCTGGCGGAGAAAGTCCTGGCGGCGCAGTTCAACCGTCCAGGCCACAACATCGTCGACCATCACACCTACGTGTTCCTGGGTGATGGCTGCATGATGGAAGGCATTTCCCACGAAGTCGCTTCCCTGGCAGGCACCCTGGGCCTGGGCAAGCTGATCGCCTTCTACGATGACAACGGCATCTCCATCGACGGCGAAGTCGAAGGCTGGTTCACCGACGACACGCCCAAGCGTTTCGAAGCCTATAACTGGCAAGTGATCCGCAACGTCGACGGCCACGATCCGGAAGAGATCAAGACCGCCATCGACACCGCGCGCAAGAGCCCGCTGCCGACCCTGATCTGCTGCAAGACCACCATCGGTTTCGGTTCGCCGAACAAGCAGGGCAAGGAAGATTGCCACGGCGCGCCACTGGGCGACGCGGAAATCGCCCTGACCCGCCAGGCGCTGAACTGGAACTACGGCCCGTTCGAAATCCCGGCCGACATTTATGCCGAGTGGGATGCCAAGGAAAAAGGTCGCGCTGCCGAAGCCGAGTGGGACCAGCGTTTCGCGGCCTATTCCGCTGCCTTCCCAACCGAAGCCAACGAACTGGTACGTCGCCTGAGCGGTGACCTGCCTGCCGACTTCGCCGAGAAGGCCGACGCCTACATCGCCGAAGTGGCCGCCAAGGGCGAAACCATCGCCAGCCGCAAGGCCAGCCAGAACACCCTGAATGCCTTCGGCCCCCTGCTGCCGGAAGTGCTCGGTGGGTCGGCCGACCTGGCCGGTTCCAACCTGACCCTGTGGAAAGGTTGCAAGGGTGTCAGCGCTGAAGATGCCAGCGGCAACTACATGTACTACGGCGTGCGCGAGTTCGGCATGACCGCCATCATGAACGGCGTTGCCCTGCACGGCGGCCTGGTGCCTTACGGCGCGACCTTCCTGATGTTCATGGAATACGCCCGCAACGCAGTGCGCATGTCGGCGCTGATGAAGAAGCGTGTGATCCATGTCTACACCCACGACTCCATCGGCCTGGGCGAAGACGGCCCGACGCACCAGCCGATCGAGCAACTGACCAGCCTGCGTACCACGCCGAACCTGGACACCTGGCGCCCGGCCGATGCCGTTGAATCGGCGGTGGCCTGGAAAAACGCGCTGGAGCGTAAAGACGGCCCTTCGGCGCTGATCTTCTCGCGCCAGAACCTGCAGCACCAAACCCGCGATGCCGGCCAGATCGCCGACATCAGCCGCGGTGGCTATGTGTTGAAGGACTGCGCAGGCGAGCCTGAACTGATCCTGATCTCCACCGGTTCGGAAGTCGGCCTGGCCGTTCAGGCCTACGACAAACTGACCGAGCAAGGCCGCAAGGTGCGCGTGGTTTCCATGCCTTGCACCAGCGTGTTCGATGCTCAGGACGCTGGCTACAAGCAATCGGTTCTGCCGCTGCAGGTCAGCGCACGTATCGCGATCGAAGCGGCTCATGCCGACTTCTGGTTCAAGTACGTGGGTCTGGAAGGTCGGGTGATCGGCATGACCACCTACGGCGAATCGGCTCCGGCTTCGGCACTGTTCGAAGAGTTCGGCTTCACCCTGGACAACATCCTGGGCCAGGCCGAAGAGTTGCTGGAAGACTAAACCCGGAAGCCGGGTTGTCTGTACTGACGCAATCGCGAGCAAGCTCGCTCCTGCAGGGATGTATACCGTCCTTGTGGGGGCGAGCTTGCTCGCGATGACGATGGCGCAGGCAGCACGAAGCTGATGGTTTCACCACCGGTCATTGAGAACCCCATGCCTCAACCGCGTCCCTACAAAGTTGCACTCAACGGCTACGGCCGGATTGGTCGTTGCGTCTTGCGTGCTCTGTTCGAGCGAGGGGCTGCGGCCGGGTTCGAGATCGTTGCCATCAACGATCTGGCCGACATGGCCAGCGTTGAATACCTGACACGCTTCGATTCCACCCACGGGCGTTTTCCCGGTGAGGTGAAGGTCGATGGCGATTGTCTGCATATCAATGGCAACTGCGTGAAAGTGTTGCGCAGTGCCACCCCCGAAGGCATCGATTGGGCGTCCCTGGGCGTCGATCTGGTGCTGGAATGCTCCGGTGCCTACCACACCCGCGAAGACGGCCAGCGTTTTCTCGACGCCGGCGCGCCGCGGGTGCTGTTCTCCCAGCCGATGGCCAGCGAGGCGGATGTCGACGCCACCATCGTCTATGGGGTGAACCAGGACTGCCTGAGCGGCGACGAACGGCTGGTGTCCAACGCCTCCTGCACCACCAACTGCGGCGTGCCGCTGTTGCGCCTGCTGGATCAGGCCATTGGCCTGGAGTACGTATCGATCACCACCATTCACTCGGCGATGAACGACCAGCCGGTGATCGACGCCTATCACCATGAAGACCTGCGGCGTACCCGTTCGGCCTTCCAGTCGGTGATCCCGGTGTCCACCGGTCTGGCGCGGGGTATCGAGCGCCTGTTGCCGGAACTTGCCGGGCGAATTCAGGCCAAAGCAGTGCGGGTGCCGACGGTGAACGTGTCCTGCCTGGACATCACCATGCAGACCGTGAGCGATACCGACGCCACCGAGGTCAACCGGATCCTGCGCGAGGCCGCCACCAGCGGTCCGCTCAAGGGCCTGCTGGCCTACACCGAGCTGCCGCATGCCAGCTGTGATTTCAATCATGATCCCCATTCGGCGATCGTCGATGCCAGTCAGACCCGTGTTTCCGGCCCCCGGCTGGTGAACATCCTGGCCTGGTTCGACAACGAATGGGGCTTTGCCAACCGAATGCTGGACGTAGCTGGGCACTACCTGCACACAGCCGCTCCACGCACTGACACTCAACTCTCTGTTTCTGAAGAACAGTAACCCAGGAATTGCGACCCATGACCGTGTTGAAGATGACCGACCTCGATCTGCAAGGTAAGCGCGTGCTGATCCGTGAAGACCTCAACGTCCCAGTCAAGGACGGTGTTGTCACCAGCGATGCGCGAATCCTGGCTTCGCTGCCGACCATCAAGCTGGCCCTGGAAAAAGGCGCGGCAGTGATGGTCTGCTCGCACCTGGGCCGCCCGACCGAAGGCGAGTTTTCCGCCGAGAACAGCCTCAAGCCGGTGGCCGACTACCTGAGCCGCGCCCTGGGTCGCGAAGTACCGCTGGTGGCCGATTACCTGGGTGGTGTCGAGGTCAAGGCCGGCGACATCGTGCTGTTCGAGAACGTGCGCTTCAACAAGGGCGAGAAAAAGAACGCCGACGAGCTGGCCCAGCAATACGCTGCCCTGTGCGACGTGTTCGTGATGGACGCCTTCGGCACCGCGCACCGCGCCGAGGGTTCGACCCATGGCGTGGCCAAGTTCGCCAAAGTGGCTGCTGCTGGTCCTTTGCTGGCCGCTGAGCTGGACGCGCTGGGCAAGGCCCTGGGCAACCCGGCCAAGCCGATGGCGGCCATCGTTGCCGGCTCCAAGGTGTCGACCAAGCTGGACGTGCTCAACAGCCTGAGCCAGATCTGCGACCAGTTGATCGTCGGTGGCGGCATCGCCAATACCTTCCTCGCCGCTGCCGGGCATCCGGTGGGCAAGTCGCTGTACGAGCCGGACCTGCTGGACACCGCTCGCGCCATCGCCGCCAAGGTCAGCGTACCGCTGCCGGTGGACGTGGTGGTGGCCAAGGAATTCGCCGAGAGCGCTGCGGCCACCGTCAAGCTGATCGCCGATGTGGCCGATGACGACATGATTCTCGACATCGGCCCGCAGACTGCCGCGCAGTTCGCCGAACTGCTGAAATCCTCCAGGACCATCCTCTGGAACGGCCCGGTGGGCGTGTTCGAATTCGACCAGTTCGGCAATGGCACCAAGGTCCTGGCCCAGGCCATCGCTGACAGCGCTGCGTTCTCCATCGCCGGCGGCGGCGACACCCTGGCAGCCATCGACAAATATGGCGTAGCCCAGCAGATCTCCTACATTTCTACCGGTGGCGGCGCCTTCCTCGAGTTCGTCGAGGGCAAGGTGCTGCCGGCGGTTGAAGTCCTGGAAGCCCGGGCCAAGGCCTGAGGCCTCGATTGGCCGGGCAAAGGAGTGTTCTGATGGTCAAAACGTTGCCACTGTTGATCGCCGTGGCGTTGCTGGCGGGCTGTTCCAGTGCCCCCAAGGCAACGCCTGCGGAGGATGCCGGCGAGGTGCAGAAAGGCTGCTACCAGGCTGACTGGCAGGCCGAGACGGCTCCGGTGATTAACAAGCGCCTGGGCCCTGAGGGCCTGGAGAAGTACGAGACGCCGTCAAAGGCCAGGGAACAGGGTTGCCCTTGACGGGTCAGATGGGTTAACGCAACGCGCCGGGGCCTGTTGGCCGCCCGCCGAGGAACATTGATGAAAGGTTTGATCGCCGTGGCGATGCTGGGCTTGTTGGCAGGTTGTGCCAACCTGAACCTGCTCAAGTCGCCGACCACTGACAACTGGACCACCTGGACCTGCGACAGCCAGGCCCAGGTGCTCTGGCGCTACACCGACGACAGCCGCAAGGCCGTCGACGTGCGCCTGGGGGGCGACGACCAGGTACGCCGCCTGAAGCTTGAGCCCAGCGGTTCGGGCTCGCTGTACAGCGACGACATGCTGGCGTTTCACGTCAAGGGGGAGGAAGGCCTGGTCTACTGGGTCGCCACCAATGACCTGATCGGCCGCGGCTGCAAGGCCATGTAGGGGCTGGCTTGCCAGCGGAGGCGGCCTCCAGACCTGTACAAGGTTCAAGGCCCCTTTCACCGGCGAGCCGGCTCCTGCGTGGCTGTAGAGATTTGGTTTTAACGAATGGAACAGAGCGGGTTGACCCCCGATCTGCAATCACTTGAATAGCAGTCGCCGCTACGGCAGGCTTGCACGATTAACGACCCTCGACCGGGAGAGACACACACAATGGCACTCATCAGCATGCGCCAGATGCTGGACCACGCAGCCGAGTTCGGCTACGGCGTTCCAGCCTTCAACGTCAACAACCTTGAGCAGATGCGCGCCATCATGGAAGCCGCTGACAAGACTGACTCCCCGGTGATCGTCCAGGCTTCGGCCGGCGCCCGCAAATACGCCGGCGCGCCTTTCCTGCGTCACCTGATTCTGGCTGCCATCGAAGAGTTTCCGCATATCCCGGTGTGCATGCACCAGGACCACGGCACCAGCCCTGACGTCTGCCAGCGCTCGATCCAGCTGGGTTTTTCCTCGGTGATGATGGACGGCTCCCTCGGTGAAGACGGCAAGACTCCGACCGACTACGAATACAACGTCCGTGTCACCCAGCAAACCGTAGCCATGGCCCACGCCTGCGGCGTCTCGGTAGAGGGCGAGCTGGGCTGCCTGGGTTCCCTGGAAACCGGCATGGCCGGTGAAGAAGACGGCATCGGCGCCGAAGGCGTGCTGGACCACAGCCAGATGCTGACCGACCCGGAAGAAGCCGCGGACTTCGTCAAGAAGACCCAGGTGGATGCCCTGGCCATCGCCATCGGTACCAGCCACGGCGCCTACAAGTTCACCAAGCCGCCTACCGGCGACGTACTGGCCATCGACCGTATCAAGGAAATCCACAAGCGCATCCCCAACACTCACCTGGTGATGCACGGTTCCTCTTCGGTGCCGCAAGAGTGGCTGGCGATCATCAACCAGTACGGTGGCGACATCAAGGAAACCTACGGCGTGCCGGTTGAAGAAATCGTCGAAGGCATCAAGTACGGCGTGCGCAAGGTCAACATCGACACCGACCTGCGCCTGGCGTCCACCGGTGCCATGCGCCGCCTGATGGCCACCAACCCCAGCGAGTTCGACCCGCGCAAGTTCTTCGGCGCCACCGTGACCGCCATGCGCGATGTCTGCATCGCCCGTTACGAAGCCTTCGGCACCGCCGGCAACGCCTCGAAGATCAAGCCGATCTCCCTGGAAGCCATGTTCCAGCGTTACCTCAAGGGTGAGCTGAACGCCAAGGTCAACTGAGCCTAAGCGTCGAACGAAGAAGCCCGCAGCGATGCGGGCTTTTTTGTATCCGGAATTCTTGCCTTCGTAGGCGCTGGCTTGCCAGCGAAGAGCGCCTTTGGGCGGATGCCGGGCTCAACGGCGCCTTCGCCGGCAAGCCGGCTCCCGCGCAGGAAGGGGTGTCAGGTCTTGTTGTGGTCGATGTCCAGCTTGGAAAAGGTCACCTTGCCGCCTTCGCTGGTATAGCCGGTGTTGTCCTGCACATAAACCCCGGCCTTGAAGTACAGCGGCTTGTCGCGCCAGGTCGCGCTCAGCTGGCTGTCCCACTGATAGCCGGCAGCGCTGACGCCCAGGGCGCCGCCCGGGCTCAGGTGGATCAGGTAGGAAAACTCCCGATCCATGGGCACGTTCTCGGCAATGGTGATGACACGGCCTTCCTCGTCGTCCGGGTGCAGGCGCACCTTGGCCACGATGTTGCCGCTGCCCTTGCTGATCTTGTACTGGTACTCGACCTTCACCAGCGGCTTGGTGCTGTTGTAGGCGTGGATCTGGCCGATGACGATCTTGCCCGATGAGGGCACCTGGTTCACCGCCAGGGTCGCGTACAGCAGGTTGTCCGCTTCGGGGTAGGTCCAGTTGCGCAAGGTGCCATTGGAGTAGGTCTCGCGCAGCTCGGTGCGCGGGTAGATGGCGTTCTCGGTTTTCGAGCCGGTCACCGGCGACCAGAAGAACAGGGTGCCGGTATCGGAGTGGAAATACTGGTCCTTGAACCCCTTGACCAGTGTCGGGGTGTCGATGGTCGCCGGCGGGCTGCCGACGGGAACGCTGAGGTTCCAGGTTGCCAGGTCGATCATGGTGGTTTTCCGCAAGGCATGGCTGATGCAGGTGGCCGAAGGCTTTAGCCTGCGCTTCTTAGGGGGTCTTTATAGCGCAGAAGCGGCGCTTGGCGAGGCCCGTATGGCGGATATATGGCGTCAGCAAAATGTCGAAATGCCATCTATCCCGGTTTTTATGCGGCAACTCTGTGACCGTTAGTCGGGAGCTGCGGCCATTGGCGAAGTGATGGCGTGCTGACAGCTTCTGCTTTTGAGGATCCGGGTCTAGAGTGAAACCTCAGGTTTTACCGGGTTTTTAAATCCGTTCAGTCTTATTACAGACAAGAGAAGCAGCATGGAATGCGTGCAACCAGAGGCAGCCGAAGGCCACTCCACTCTTCTGATCGTCGATGACTATCCTGAAAACCTCCTCAGCATGCGTGCTCTGTTGCAGCGCCAGGACTGGCAGGTGATGACCGCCGCCTCGGGGGTCGAGGCCCTGGGCCTGCTGCTCGAACATGAAGTGGACCTGGTGTTGCTGGATGTACAGATGCCCGGCATGGATGGCTTCGAAGTCGCCCGCCTGATGCGTGGCAGCCAACGTACCCGGCTGACCCCGATCATCTTTCTCACCGCCAACGAACAGTCTCAGGACGCCGTGATCAAGGGCTATGCCAGTGGCGCCGTGGACTACCTGTTCAAACCGTTCGACCCACAGATTCTCAAGCCCAAGGTCCAGGCCCTGCTGGAGCATCAGCGCAACCGCCGGGCCCTGCAGCACCTCAGTCACGACCTGGAGGTGGCGCGGGCCTTCAATGCCTCGGTGCTGGACAACGCTGCCGAGGGCATCCTGGTGGTGGACGAGGGCGGGTGCGTGCGTTTCGCCAATCCGGCGGTCTCGCGCCTGCTCAATGCCCAGGTCAAGGAGCTGGAAGGCTCGCCCTTTCTCGACTACCTGCAAAAGCCCCACGTTCCCGACTGGAGCGGCTCCGAGCTCTACGCCTGTTATCGCCGGGGCGAAACCTATCGCCTGCACGACGCTCAGATGCGCACCGTGCCCGGCCAGTTGATCAGCGTGGCCTTGTCCTGTGCGCCCTTGCCCAGTGACCAGAAGGCAATGGTGGTCACCCTGCTGGACATGTCCGAAGTGCGTCACCTGCACCAGCAACTGGAATACCAGGCCGTGACCGACCCGCTGACCGGCCTGCTCAACCGCCGCGGCTTCTATCAGACGGTGGAAAACATCCTGCTGCGCAGCGACCGCTCGGGAAAGTCCCTGGTCCTGCTCTATCTGGACCTCGACGGCTTCAAGCGGGTCAACGACTCCCTGGGGCACGACGCCGGCGACCGGGTGCTGCGCTGGGTTTCCGAGCAACTGAAGGACTGCCTGCACTCCTTCGACATTCTCGGGCGCATGGGCGGCGACGAATTCACCGCGCTGCTGGAGCTGAGCTTCCCCGAGCAGGCGGCGAAGATCGCCGAGAAGCTGATCGAACGCCTGTCCATCAACCAGCAGATCGATGGCCTGGAGGTGGTGCTGGGGGCGAGTATCGGCATCGCCATCTACCCCGACTGCGGCTCCAACCTGGACGGCCTGTTGCGGGCGGCGGACATCGCCATGTACGAAGCCAAGCGCGCCGGCCGCCAGCAGTACCGCTACTACGATCACGAAATGAATGGCCGCGCCCGTTCGCGGCTGATGCTCGAGGAAAGCGTGCGCAGCGCCGTGGAGCGCAAGGAATTCACCCTGGTGTACCAGCCCCAGGTGGCCATTGCCGACGGGCGCCTGCGCGGTTTCGAAGCCTTGCTGCGCTGGCGTCATCCGAGTGTGGGCGACGTGCCTCCGGGGCTGTTCCTGCCCCTGCTTGAGGAGGCACGGCTGATCAGCCGCCTGGGCAGTTGGATCTATCAACAGGGCGCGGCCCAGCGCAAGGACTGGGAGCAGGTGTTCAGCCCCGACCTGGTGCTGGGCGTCAGCCTCAGTGCCACCCAGTTCAACATGCCCAACCTGGTGGCCGAGCTGCGCCAGGTGCTGTCGCGCCATGGCCTGCAACCGCGCCAACTGGAGGTGGAGGTTACCGAGGCCGCCTTGACCCAGAACCTGGATGACACCCGCAAACAGTTGCAGCTCCTGCGTCAGCTGGGGGTGCGGGTGGCCCTGGATGACTTCGGCTCGGGCAGTTGTTGCCTGGCCTACCTGCGTGACCTGCAACTGGACACCCTCAAGCTCGATCGCCACCTGATTGCCCGCCTGCTGACCTCGCCAAGGGATGCCGCCATTGCCCGCTGCGTGATCGACCTGTGCAAGCAGTTCGACCTGCTGGTGATCGCCGAGGGCGTGGAAACCCTCGAGCAATACCAGTGGCTCAAGGCCAATGGCTGCGAGTATGTGCAAGGTTTCCTGGTGGCTCGGCCGCTGACCGCCAGTACCGCCAGCCAGTTTGCCCAGCCCTTTGACTGGAGCGCGCTACAGGCCTGAATTCGCTACACTGGCGCCTTTTATGCCCTGCGTTGCCCCTTCATGACCGCACTCAAATACCTCCAGGCCTATCCCGTCGCCTTGCAGCAGCAAGTGCGCCAGTTGATCGATGAACAGCGCCTGGGCGACTACCTGAGCCAGCGTTACCCGGGCCGGCACGCCGTACAGAGCGACAAGGCGCTGTACAGCTACGCTCTGGAGCTCAAGCAGGAATACCTGCGCAATGCGCCGGCCATCGACAAGGTGCTGTTCGACAACCGTCTGGACCTGACCCACCGTGCCCTGGGCCTGCATACCACGGTTTCCCGGGTGCAGGGCGGCAAGCTCAAGGCCAAGAAAGAGATCCGCATCGCTTCGCTGTTCAAGGAGGCGGCGCCGGAATTCCTGCGGATGATCGTGGTGCACGAGCTGGCCCACTTCAAGGAATCGGATCACAACAAGGCGTTCTACAAGCTCTGCGAGCATATGCTGCCGGGCTATCACCAGCTGGAGTTCGACCTGCGGGTCTACCTGACCTGGCGCGACCTGCAAGGCAAGGCGGGAGCGCCGGATTAACCCCTGAAGGCAAGGAGTGGGCGATGGATGTGAGCAAGACCAAGAGCAGTTTCTACCGCCGCCTGTATGTGGCGTACCTGATCGACAGCGGCCTGGCCAGCAGCGTGCCGGCGCTGACCGAAGTCACCGGCATGCCGCGGCGCACCGCCCAGGACACCATCGCGGCCCTGGCGGACCTGGACATCCTCTGCGAGTTCGAGCAGCAGGACGGCGCGCGCAACCATGCCGGGCGTTACCGGATCCACAACTGGGGCGCCATCGACAAGGGCTGGATCGAGCCCAACCTGCGGCAGATCAAGGCCGTGCTGGGCTATCCCTGAGGCTCAGGAGCGACGCATGCCGATGTGAGGAATACCGTCCTCCAGGTATGCTTCGCCCGCCACCTCGAAACCGTAGCGGCCGTAATAGGCCTGCAGATGAGCCTGGGCCGAGAGGTAGATCGGCGTTTGCGGCCAGTGCCGCTCGGCCTGCTTCAGCGCCTGCTCCATCAGGGTGTGGCCCAGGCCCTGGCCACGGGCCTGTTCAGCGATGACCACGCGGCCGATGACCACGTCGCCGCCCTGGGAAGTCGGGTCCAGCAGGCGCAGGTAGGCCAGCAACCGGTCGCCGTCCCAGGCCATCAGGTGGCAGGTATCGCCTTCAAGGTCGCGGCCGTCGACTTCCTGATAAGGGCATTTCTGTTCCACCACGAAGACTTCGGTGCGCAATTGCAGAATCGCGTACAACTGTTCCTTGCCCAGGTCGGTGTGATGTTTGCAGACCCATTCGATGGTCATCTTCATATCCTGTATTGAGTGCTGCGCGAAATAGTAAGCACATCGCCACGGGATGTCTTGCCGGTTGTCACGCAGAGAATGTTTCTGTGAGATGGGTCAAAATGCCACTACTGAGATCACTGGTATTTGTCTTCTTTGTGTAATCTGTTTTCAAGACCTGTGCATGGGTTCTGATGAGCTAATGTTAGGAGCTGGGCCGACCTGTGCCGCACAGGCCGCGACCCTGGAGTATGGGCTGGAACGCGCTGGGCCCAGGGCCCGCTAAGGATCTATTAGCATGCTGCGACTGCATCGAGCTTTGGCTTTGATCGGATTGCTGTTGCTGGGCCAGAGCGCTTTTGCCGAAAGGCTGCGGCTGGTCGCCGATGCCTGGCCACCCTTTACCGACGCGACCCTGGTCAATGGCGGCGTGGCCACCGACATTGTCAGCACCGCCCTGTCCCGCGCCGGCTATTCCAGCGAATTCGAGCAGGTGCCCTGGGCCCGGGCCCTGCTGGGCATCGGCGAGGGGCGCTACGACGTGCTGGTGAATGCCTGGTACAACGAAGAGCGCACCCAGTTGGGGCAGTTCTCCGCGGAATACATGGTCAACCGCGTGCGCTTCATCAAGCGCAAGGACGCGCCGCTGGAATACAGCAACCTCAAGCAGCTGCATGAGTACCCGGTGGCAGTGGTGCGTGGCTACGCCTATTCCCCCGAATTCGACAATGACCCCGACCTGCAGAAGGTGCCGGTGCACAACTTCGCCATGGCGGTGCGCATGCTGGCGGCGGATCGGGTCAAGCTGACCCTGGAAGACGAATACGTGGCCCGCTACTACTTGGCCCGGGAGTCACCGCGGGTACGCAATGCCGTGGAGTTCCTGCCCAAGCCCCTGAGCGAGAACAGCCTGCATATCCTGGTCAGCCTGAAGAACCCCGAGCATGCGCAGATCGTGGCCAGGTTCGACAAGGAAATCGCTGCCATGAAAGCTGACGGTAGCTACGACCGCCTGCTGCGCCAGCACGGCATGTAACCGAAGATGCAGGAGCTGGCTTGCCAGCGAAAGCGACTCCGGACCGTGCATGAGTCTTGCGGCCCCTTTCGCCGGCAAGCCGGCTCCTACGGTTTTGCGTTGTCGCTGGTGTCCTTGATCAGATGCGCCGCCAGGGTCCGCAACGGGCCCAGCTGACGGCAGATCAGCGCCAGTTGGGTCTGCACCAGGCGCTGGCCTTCGTCGACCTCGTCGGGCATTTGCTCCAGCTCATTGGCCAGGGCTTCTTCGGCATCGCTCTGGATATCGATCGGGGTCTTGTTGGCCAGACCCTGGGCAATCTCGTCGATGCTGGCCGCCAGGCTGACCCCGGCGCCTTCGATCAAGTGCTCGCGAACCTCGTCCGGCAGCCGGGTTTCGCGGTGTGCGCCCAGGCCCGAGAGGTAGCTGAGCAAGGTGTGGGAC
Organism: Pseudomonas sp. NFPP12; assembly: GCF_900103205.1. Taxonomy (NCBI): domain Bacteria; kingdom Pseudomonadati; phylum Pseudomonadota; class Gammaproteobacteria; order Pseudomonadales; family Pseudomonadaceae; genus Pseudomonas; species Pseudomonas sp. NFPP12. The sequence continues at coordinate 190,188 of NZ_FMWW01000005.1, read as the reverse complement.
AGCACCAGGAAGCGAAAGCCCACGTCCGCTTCCTTACGGAAATGCCCGGGTTCCATGAGCATGTTGGCCAGGGTGGTGGACAGCGCGGCGTCGGCGTTGTGGGCGTTGCGCCGGGCCAGGCGGTAGGCCAGGTCGTCGCTCTTGCCGGCGGCGTACTGCTGCATGATCTGGCGCAGGTAGATGCTGTTGCAGGTCAGGGTATTGGCCAGCACCTTGTTCAGGCGCCGGCCCTGCCAGTCCGGCAGGAACAGGAACACCGCCAGCCCGGCGATCAGGCTGCCCAGCAGGGTATCGAACAGCCGCGGCAGGAACAGCCCATAACCGTCGCCCACCTGGTTGAAGCAGAACAGCACCATCAGGGTGATGGCCGCCGTGGCCAGGGTGTAGCGGGTGGTGCGGTTGGTGAAGAACACCACCCCGGCGGCAATGGCGAACAGCGACTGCACCAAGGGGCTGGGGAACAGGTCGAACAGCGCCCAGGCGATGGTCAGGCCGATGGCGGTGCCGATGATCCGCTGGCCCAGCTTGCGCCGGGTGGCGCCGTAGTTGGGCTGGCAGACGAACAGGGTGGTGAGGATGATCCAGTAACCCTGGGAAGGGTGGATCAAATGCACCATGCCGTAGCCGATGCTCAGCGCCAGGGGCAGGCGCAGGGCATGGCGGAACAGCAGCGAGGTTGGCGTCAGCTGGGTGCGCAGGCGGGTCCAGACATCCTTGAAATTGCGTGGCGAACGGTCCAGCAGGCTGCTGTCGGTGGCGTCCGCCAGGGCGTCGGGGTTGCTGGCGTCGCTGAGCAGGCGGTCGAGGGTGCCGAGGTTGGCCGCCAGGGCTCGCAATGAGCGCAACAGCCCGCGCCAGGCCGGGTTGCTCTGGATCCGCAGGTGTTCCAGGGAAGCGTGCAGGTCGCCCAGGGCCTCGGCGAAGGTGGCGTCATAGACGAACGGCTGGCGCAACTGGATGGATTCGGCCAGGGCACGGCAGGCCTTGCCCTGCTGGCGCAGCAGGCGCTGGCAGCGGAACAGCACGTCGCTGTGGAAAAACGCCTCGGTCAGGGCGTTGTACGGGTAGTGGGAAGAGCTGGCACGCTCGTGAATGTCCTGGGCCAGGAAGTACAGCTTCAGGTAGCGGCTGACCTTCGACCCCGGCCGGCCGTTGCCCACCCGGTGCAGGATGATTTCCTTGGCGACGTTGAGGGCCGCCACCACCTTGCCGTTCTGCTTGGCCAGTTCCAGGCGCCGGGCCTCCACGTCCAGCTGGCGGATGGGCTCGAACAGCGAGGACTTGAGCTTGAGGTAGTAACCCAGTTCGCGAAACAGCCGGGCCAGGCTCTGCTGCACCGGCTGGTTGGAAAACAGCGCCTGCCACAGCACCGACAGCAGGCCGTACCAGGCGGCGCCGGCCACCAGCAGCAGCGGCTCGTGCCAGAAATCGATCACCGCGCCGCCGCGCTGGTCGACGCCGATCATGGTGTAGACCGAGAGGATCAGGGTCGCCGAGGCGATGGCGCCATAGCGTTCGCCCAGCGCCCCCAGCATGGTCAGGCCGAAGCTGGCCAGGGCCAGGGCGATGGCGAAGATCCAGGGGTAGGGGAACAGCAGTTCCACCGACAGCGCGGCAATGCTGAAGCACACCAGGGTCACGGCCAGGGAATTGAGCCGGCCTTGCCAGCTGTCGTCGGTTTCCGCCAGGGCGCTGGCGATGATGCCGAGGAACAGCGGGATCAGCAGGGCCATTTCATCCTGATACCAGCACAGCGCCATGCTGCCGGTCAGGGCGATGAACACCCGCACGCTGTAGCTGAATTTATCCAGCGCCCAGAGGCGGCGCAGGGATTGGCGAAAAGAGGTCGAGGACATGGAGTAGGGCGGGCCTTCCGGGGCGATGCAGCTAAATTGAGCCAGTATTGACGACGGCGCAATGCCGTCGTCACATCGGCCGGCAAATTCTGTTGCCGTTGCCGGTCGGACACCTGTAGCCGCTGCCGCAGGCTGCGACAGGTCCGCAGGACCTCAGCGGACATCGGATCGCCGCGCCCCTTCGGGTCGTTCGCAGCCTGCGGCAGCGGCTACAGGGAGACGCAGCGGCTCAGACGTATTGGGCCGCCGCGTAGCCCGAGGCCCAGGCCCACTGGAAGTTGAAGCCGCCCAGGTGGCCGGTGACGTCCAGCACTTCACCGATGAAATACAGCCCCGGGCTCTTCAGCGATTCCATGGTCTTGGACGAAACTTCCCGGGTGTCGACGCCGCCCAGGGTCACTTCGGCGGTGCGGTAGCCCTCGGTGCCCGCCGGTACCAGTTGCCAGCTGCCGAGTTTCTGCGCCACGTCCGCCAGCTCCGCCGGGGTGTACTGCTTCATCGGCTTGGAGACGAACCAGTGGTCGGCCAGCAGGCCGGCCATCTTCTTGGTGAAGATCTCCCCCAGGAGGGTCTTGAGCTCGCTGTTGGGGCGCTCGGCCTGCTGCTGTTGCAGCCAGCCCAGGGCGTCGTGGTCCGGCAGCAGGTTGATCTCGACGCTGTCGCCGGGCTGCCAGTAGGAGGAAATCTGCAGGATCGCCGGGCCGCTGAGGCCGCGGTGGGTGAACAGGATGTTCTCGCGAAAGCTCTGGTCGTTGCAGCTCACCAGGCAATCCACCGAGGTCCCCGACAGCTCGCTGCACAGTTCCTTGAGCTGGTCGGTGATGGTGAACGGCACCAGGCCGGCACGGGTCGGCAGCAGTTCGTGGCCGAACTGTTTGGCCACCTGATAACCGAAGCCGGTGGCGCCCAGCGTCGGGATCGACAGCCCGCCGGTGGCGATCACCAGCGATTGGCACTGAACCTGGCCGAGGGTGGTGTCGAGCAGGTAGCCGCTTTCGACCTTTTCGATGGTCTGGATCGAGGTGTCCAGGCGCAGCTCCACGCCGACCTGATCGCACTCGTCGAGCAGCATGCCGAGGATGTCGCTGGACTTGTTATCGCAGAACAGCTGGCCGAGTTTCTTCTCGTGGTAGGGCACGCCGTGCTTGGCCACCAGGCCGATGAAATCCCACTGGGTGTAGCGCGCCAGGGCCGATTTGCAGAAATGCGGGTTCTGCGACAGGAAGTTGGCCGGTTCGGTGTACATATTGGTGAAATTACAGCGGCCACCGCCGGACATCAGGATTTTCTTGCCGGCCTTGTTGGCGTGATCCAGCAGCAACACCTGGCGGCCCCGGCCGGCCGCGGTCAGGGCGCACATCAGGCCGGCGGCGCCGGCGCCAATGATCACGACTTCGGTAGAACGCAAAACGGTGTCCTCGCACAAAATTCTGTAGGAGCGAGCTTGCTCGCTCCTACAGGGACGGTGGGGTTAGAGGACGCGCACGCGCAGCGAGCGGCCCTTGATCTTGCCGTTGTTCAGGCGCTGCAGCGCCTGCATGACCACAGTGCGTTCAACCGCCACATACGACTGGAAGTCGAAGATCGCGATCTTGCCGACCTGGGCGCCCGGGATGCCGGCGTCGCCGGTCAGTGCGCCGAGAATATCCCCCGGACGTACCTTGTCCTTGCGCCCGCCGGCGATGCACAACGTGCTCATCGGTGGCTGCAGCGGGGCGCCGCCCTGGGACTTGAGGTTATCGACCTGATCCCAGTTCAACGGGGCTTTCTGCAGTTGTTCGATGGCTTGCGCACGATGGGCTTCGGACGGTGCGACGAGGCTGACCGCGATGCCTTTCTCGCCAGCGCGACCGGTACGGCCAACGCGGTGAATGTGGATTTCCGAATCGCGGGCCAGCTCGACGTTGATCACCATGTCCAGCGCATCGATGTCCAGGCCACGGGCGGCCACGTCGGTGGCGACCAGTACCGAAGTACTGCGGTTGGCGAACATCGCCAGCACCTGATCGCGGTCACGCTGCTCCAGGTCGCCGTGCAGGCCGACAGCGGAGATGCCTTTGGCGGTCAGGTGATCGACGGTTTCCTGCACTTGCTGCTTGGTGAAGCAGAACGCCACACAGGAGGCCGGGCGGAAGTGGTGCAGGACTTTGGTCACTGCGCTCATGCGTTCTTCCGGGGAAATCTCGTAGAAACGCTGTTCGATCTGCGTGTCGTCGTGGAACGCTTCGGCTTTCACCGTTTGCGGATCGCGCATGAATTTCGACGCCAGTTGCTTGATGCCCACCGGATACGTGGCGGAGAACAGCAGGGTCTGGCGGCGCGACGGGGTCTTTTCGATGATGTCTTCGATGGCGTCGTAGAAGCCCATATCGAGCATGCGGTCGGCTTCGTCGAGCACCAGCGTGTTCAGGCCGTCGAGCACCAGCGAACCCTTGCGTAGATGCTGCTGGATACGCCCTGGGGTGCCGACGATGATATGCGCACCGTGCTCCAGGGAGGCGATCTGTGGCCCGAACGACACGCCGCCGCACAGGGTCAGGACCTTGATGTTGTCTTCGGCGCGAGCCAGCCGGCGCACTTCCTTGGCCACCTGGTCGGCCAGCTCGCGAGTCGGGCAGATCACCAGGGCCTGGCAGCCGAAGTAGCGCGGGTTGATCGGGTTCAGCAGGCCGATGCCAAAGGCCGCGGTCTTGCCGCTGCCGGTCTTGGCCTGGGCGATCAGGTCCATGCCCTTGAGGATCACCGGCAAGCTCTGCGCCTGGATCGGCGTCATCTGGGCATAACCGAGGGAGTCGAGGTTAGCCAGCATGGCGGGAGACAGGGGCAAAGTATTAAAAGCGGTGGCAATGGTGGTCACGGGACTGGCCTGCAAAACAAAATGTCGCGCAGTGTATCAGTCCCGCTCCCACAACCTGCAAATTCTGGACGAGCAGCCTTGCAGGGGCGGTTTTGTGTAGGCGCTGGCTTGCCAGCGAAAGCGGCCGCGAGGTTGGCGCAGGGCCCGGGGGGGCTCTTCGCCGGCAAGCCGGCTCCTACGGGGGGAGGTGCGTGGGTTCAGTGTTCGATGTGCTGCTCCTCGAGCTTGCGCGCGCGCCGGCCATCGGTGGGCGACAGCTGGAGGAAGATCGCCGCCGCCAGCATCGCCATGATGCCTACCGTGAGGAAGGTCAGTTGGAAGGCGCCGAGCACGGTGTCCACGCCATCGTTGCCCAACTCAGCGGTAAAGCCGCCCAGCAGCGCGCCGGCACAGGCCACCCCAAGGCTCAGGGACAGTTGCGCCACCACCGACAGCAGGCTGTTGCCGCTGCTGGCGGCGGCATCGTCGAGGTCGATCAGGGTCACGGTGTTCATCGCCGTGAACTGCAGCGAGTTGATCGCCCCCAGCACCGCCAGCATGCCCAGCAGCAGCGGGTAGGGCGTCTGTTCGCTGACCAGCCCCATGCTGGCCAGCATGATGCCCAGGGCCAGGGTGTTGCCGGTGAGCACGATGCGGTAGCCCAGGCGCTCGATCAGTGGCCGGGCGATGGATTTGGCCAGCATTGCCGCGGCCGCCAGGGGCAGCATGCTCATCCCCGCCTGGGACGGTGAATAGCCCAGGGCCACTTGCAGCAGCAGGGGCACCAGGAACGGCAGGGCGCCGCTGCCCAGGCGGGCGAACAGGTTGCCCAGAATGCCCACGGCAAAGGTCCGCACCTTGAACAGTGACGGGGCGAACAGCGGGTTGTCGGTGTGCACGGCCCGCAGCCAGTAGGCCGCCAGGCAGGCCAGCCCGCCGAACAGCAGCAACATCACCCGCAAGTGCGGCAGGTGCAGTTCCCCCAGGCCTTCCATGGCGATGGTGATCAGCACCATCGCCGCGCCGAACAGCACAAAGCCCAGGCTGTCGAAGCGTGTGCGCTCGCTGCCGCGCAGGTCGGGAATGAAACGCCACACCGCATAGCAACCAACGGCGCCTACCGGCAGGTTGATCAGGAAGATCCAGTGCCAGGTCAGGTACTGCACCATCCAGCCGCCCATGGTCGGGCCGATCAGCGGCCCCAGAAGCCCGGGAATGGTGATGAAGCCCATGATCCGCACCAGTTCCGAACGCGGGTAGGCACGCAGCACCACCAGCCGTCCCACCGGCAGCATCAGCGCACCGCCCAGGCCCTGGATCACCCGGGCGCCAATCAGCTGGGTCAGGGTGTTGGACAGGGCGCAGAGCAGGGAACCGATGCTGAACAGCAAGATGGCGCCGAAGAAGATCCGCTTGGTGCCGAAGCGGTCGGCGATCCAGCCCGAGGCCGGGATCAAGAGGGCCACAGTGAGCATGTAGGCGATGATCACCCCCTGCATGCGCAGGGGGTTTTCCGCCAGGTCCTGGGCCATGGCCGGCAGGGCGGTATTGAGGATGGTGCCGTCCAGGGACTGCATGAAGAAGGCGATGGCCACCACCCAGGGCAGCCAGCGGGCGGTGGTGGCATCGAGTGGCGCGCGTTCGGGCATGGGACCTCTGGGTGAGTTCAGGTTTGAGGGCGGTTTCTACAGGGTCAGGGTCAGGCGGCTGACCAGCGCTCCGGGCAAGTGCATCGAAGCGGTCTGGCGCTGGCCGTAGGTACTGGCCGACAGCAGCAGCTCGCGTTGCTCGGTCAGGGCCTCCAGCTGCGAGCCCAGCAGGCTGTAGACACTGTCATCGAAGCGCATGGTGCTCACCGGCGCCTGGATCTCGCCGTTCTCCACCCAGAAGGTGGCGAAGCGGGTCATGCCGGTGAGGCGCGCCGCCGGCAGGTCCGAGTAGTTCAGGTACCACAGGTTGCTGATGTACAGCCCGGTGCCCAGCTGCTTGAGGATCTCCTGCTGGGACAACCGCCCAGCGGCCATGTTCAGTGCACTGGGGTACTCGCCGCTGCCGGCACCATTGGTGGTCAGGCCGTACTCGGCGGCGCTGCGGGAGTTGATCAGTTGGGCATTGGCGCTGCCCGCGGCGATCAGTGACAGGTCGCTGCGCGGGTAGCCTTCGTCGGAAAACGCCGGGCTCAGGGAACCGCTGACCTGTTCGTCGAGCGACACCAGCGGGTTCAGCGCGGCATCACCGGCATAGAGCTTCTGCAGCGGGCTGTGCTTGCTGGCGATCGACTGGGCCGAGAAGCCGCCCCAGGCCAGCATGCCCATGATCTCCTCCAGGGCTGCCGGCGCCAGGTAGGCCCGGTACTGCCCGGGCGCCAGGGTGCGCAGTGGCCGGCCAAGGAATTCCAGTTGTTCCCGGGCCTGCTGGAAGCGCAGGGCGAAGGCCTGGCTGTCCCAGGCGTGCCCGGCGTAGCTGGCCTTCACCGCCTCGCCGTTTTCGTGGAACAGGCTGAAATCGAAGTTGAAGCTGTTGGCCTGGTGCCAGCCGAAGGCCCCGCCGGAACTGGCGAAGCCACGGCTGATGGGGCCGGCAGCGTAGATGCCCACCAGGTCCAGGCCGGCGCCGGCGCGACCGATTTCTTCCACCACCTGCTCACTGCCGGGCAGCGGCTGGTCCTGCACGTGATGGCTTTGCCAATGGGTGTGGTTGAGCATCAGGTACGGGTCGGCCGGCAGCAGCGGCAGGGTCTCGCGCAGTTGTTGCAGGCCATCGGCCAGGCGCTGGCGATCCACCTCGGGGTCATTGCTCAGGGTGATGCTGAGGTCGGCGTGGCGGCCATTGTCGATCAGCTTGAAATGCACGCTGGCCTGTTGCACCTGCCCGGCCTGGCGCACCTTGGCGTGGTTGAAGCGAATGAACTCCGAGGCTTCGGCGGCGTAGCTCAGGGTGAACTGCTCGGTCTCGCGCAGCGCGTCTTTGAGCCACTGCACCAAGGCCTTGAATGGCTGGGCCTGATCGGCTGTCCTGGTCATCAGGCGTCTCCTCCAAATACATCAATCTTGCTGAATACGCAGGCCGGCGAAGCATGGCCGACGCGAATCACCTGGTTGGGCTCGCCCTTGCCGCAGTTGGGCGTGCCCAGCACCTGGAAGGTGCTGCGGTCGCCGACCGCGCTGAGGTTGCGCCAGAACTGCGCGGAAATCCCCCGGTAGTTGGGGTTCTTGACCACGCCCCGGAGTTCGCCGTTCTCGATCAACTGGCCCCATTCGCAGCCGAACTGGAACTTGTTGCGCGCATCGTCGATGGACCAGGAACGGTTGGTGGACATCAGGATGCCGTGCTCGATGTGCCCGATCATTTGCTCCAGGGGCTGGTCGCCGGGCTCGATGTTGAGGTTGGCCATGCGGTCGATCGGTGCACGGTTCCAACTGCTGGCGCGGCTGTTGGCGACGCCGTCGAGGCCGCTGCGGTATTGCGACAGGGCGCTGCCCAGGGGGCGTACCAGCAGGCCCTCGCGAATCAGGAACTGCTTGCTGGCCGCGGTGCCGTCGTCGTCGTGACTGTAGCTGGCCAGTTCCTCGGGGATCTGCGGGTCGAAAGTCACGTTGAGCAGCGAGGAGCCGTATTGCAGGTGGCCGAAATCCTGCTGTTTGACGAAGCTGGTGCCGGCGTAATTGCGCTCGTCGCCGAGAATGCGGTCCAGCTCCAGGGGATGGCCGATGGATTCGTGGATCTGCAGCATCATCTGGTCCGGCATCAGCAGCAGGTCCCGCGGGCCCTGGGGGGTATTGGGCGCCAGCAGCAGTTGCAGGGCCTGGTCGGCGACCCGCGGTGCGGCCCCCAGCAGGCCGCAGCGGCTGATCACATCGCCGGCGCCCTGCTGGCCGAAGTTCTCCCGGCCGAGGCTGCGGGTCTGGCTGTCGCTGCCGTCGTAGGCGGTCACGTCCAGGCCCGGGTAGACGAAACGCTGGGCCTGGCGCAGCTCGGCGCCGGCGCTGTTGAGGTAGATCTGTTCGACCTGGGTCACGCCGATGCCCACCTGCCAGTTCACCAGGCGTTCATCCTTGGGCACCGAGGCCGACTCATCGCCCAGCAGCTGATAGCAGTCGCTGAGGGAGGGGAAGGGCTGCTCCAGGTTGGGCGAGAAATAGTCCGCGCGGTGGCTGGAGACCGGTTGCTCACGCAGGTCCAGCAGGGCATGGGCGGCGATGACCCGGGCCTGCTGCTCGGCGCGGTCAAGGGCGGCCTGCAGGCCGCTTTGCGACAGGTCGTTGGTGGCGGCGTAGGCTTCCACGCCGCGCACCCGCACGGTCAGCATCGCCCCTTCGTCTCGGCCCAGGCTCGGCGGCTCGGCGACATTCTTGCGCACCGACAGGTACTGGTCCGACTCGCGGACATAACGCAGGGAAAAGAATTCGGCGCCCGTGCGCAAGGCAGCGAAGCGCTGCTTGAGCTGGGGGTGAAAGTCGAACATGGAGGACCTCCTTGTGAGGCGCGATAGCGGGTCGACGCGTTTCGCCAGCAAACGGAACACCGCCCGGCGGTTCCTACAGGTATAGGTGCTGATGAGCGCGGGGGCGAAAGGGGATGTGCAAGTTGCAGAACTGTAGCCGCTGCCGAAGGCTGCGATCAAGGAAGTAGTTCTGAGGGAATGAAGGGAAGAGAAAAAGGGCGCCGACCCTTGCGGTCGGCGCCCGTCAGGCTTACTGCGCGGCGGGAGTCACATCGCGCATCGGCTTGCCACGTACCGGGGCTTCACCGGCTACGTAGTAGGCCGCGGTGCTGCGTGGCAGTGGCTGGCGGCCACGGATCTTGTCGGCGATTTTCTCGGCCATCATGATCGTCGGCGCGTTGAGGTTGCCGGTGGTGATGATCGGCATGATCGAGGCATCCACCACGCGCAGGCCTTGCATGCCATGCACGCGACCCTGGCCATCCACTACAGCCATGTCGTCGGTGCCCATCTTGCACGAGCAGGATGGGTGGAAGGCGGTCTCGGCGTGCTCGCGGACGAACTTGTCCAGTTGCTCGTCGGTCTGCACCTCGATGCCCGGGCTGATCTCGCGGCCGCGGAAAGGGTCCAGGGCCGGCTGCTGCATGATTTCACGGGTCAGGCGGATGCCGTCGCGGAATTCCTGCCAGTCCTGCTCGGTGGCCATGTAGTTGAAGAGGATGCTCGGGTGCTGGCGCGGGTCCTTGGACTTGAGCTGCACGCGGCCACGGCTCGGCGAGCGCATGGAGCCCATGTGCGCCTGGAAGCCGTGCTCTTTCACGCCATTGCTGCCGTTGTAGTTAATCGCCACCGGCAGGAAGTGGTACTGGATGTTCGGCCATTCGAACTCTTCGCGGGTACGGATGAAACCGCCGGCTTCGAACTGGTTGCTGGCGCCGATGCCGGTGCCGTTGAACAGCCACTCGGCACCGATGGCCGGCTGGTTCCACCACAGCAGCGATGGATACAGCGACACCGGCTGGGTGCAGGCGTACTGCAGGTACAGTTCCAGGTGGTCCTGAAGGTTCTCGCCCACGCCCGGCAGGTCGTGAACCACCGGGATGTCCAGGCTTTCCAGGAGGGCGCGGGGGCCTACGCCGGAACGTTGCAGCAGTTGCGGCGAGGCGATGGCGCCGGAGCTGACGATGACTTCCTTGCGCGCACGGGCCTCCACGCGCTCTTCAGTGCTGCCTTGCAGGTAGCTCACGCCCACGGCGCGCTTGCCTTCGAAGAGGATCTTGTCGGTCAGGGCGTGGGTGACGATGGTCAGGGTCGAACGCTTTTTCGCGGTGTCCAGGTAACCGCGGGCGGTGCTGGCGCGACGACCTTTGGGGGTCACGGTGCGGTCCATCGGGCCGAAGCCTTCCTGCTGGTAGCCGTTCAGGTCTTCGGTACGCGGGTAACCGGCCTGCACGCCGGCTTCGACCATGGCGTGGAACAGCGGGTTGTTGCCGGCCTTGGGCGTGGTCACGCTGACCGGGCCTTCGCCGCCGTGGTAGTCGTTGGGGCCGATGTCACGGGTTTCCGCCTTGCGGAAATACGGCAGGCAATCCAGGTAGGTCCAGTCTTCCAGGCCTGGCAGCTTGGCCCAGCCGTCGTAGTCCATGGCGTTACCGCGGATGTAGCACATGCCGTTGATCAGCGACGAGCCGCCCAGGCCCTTGCCGCGACCGCATTCCATGCGACGACCGTCCATGTGTGGCTCTGGATCGGTCTCGTAGGCCCAGTTGTAGCGACGGCCTTGCAGTGGGAAGGCCAGTGCCGCCGGCATCTGGGTGCGGAAGTCGAAACGGTAGTCCGGGCCGCCGGCTTCCAGCAGCAGGACGGTGACGCCTTCGTCTTCAGTCAGACGGGTCGCCAGGGTGTTACCGGCAGAGCCGGCACCGATGATGATGTAATCGAATTCTTGGGCCATTGGAGCCTCCGTGGAGAGCTGCAAGCCTCAAGCTTCAAGCTGCGAGAAAAGGCAGCGAAGCGGGCTTGGCGTTGAATGAGGAGCAGGCGGCAAGCCAGGCTGTTGCCCTGGCTTGCCGCTTGTAGCTGGCTGCTAGCGGCTGCTTAGAACACCGAGGCGTAGTCGCCCAGCTCGACCTGCACCGACTTGATGCGGGTGAAGTTGTTCAGCGAGCTGATGCCGTTCTCACGGCCCACGCCCGACTGCTTGTAGCCGCCAACCGGCATTTTGGCGTCGGACTCGCCCCAGGCGTTGATCCAGCAGATACCGGCTTCGAGCTGATGAATCACGCGGTGAGCGCGGTTCAGATCCTTGGTGACCAGGCCGGCAGCCAGGCCGAAGTCGGTGTCGTTGGCGCGGCGGATCACTTCTTCTTCGGTTTCGTAGGTCAGGATCGCCATGACCGGGCCGAAGATTTCTTCACGGACGATGGTCATGTCGTCGGTGCAGTCGGTGAACACGGTCGGTGCAACGAAGGCGCCCTTGGCGAATTCGCCGTCGGTCAGGCGCTCGCCGCCGCACAGTACACGGGCACCTTCTTCTTTACCCTTGGCGATGTAGCCCAGCACGCTTTCCATGTGCGGGAAGCTGACCAGCGGGCCGAAGTTGGTGTTTTCGTCTTCCGGGTTGCCGATGCGGATGCGTGCAACGCGCTCGGCGATCTTGGCTTCGAAAGCGGCTTTCAGGTGGCTCGGCACGAACACGCGAGTGCCGTTGGTGCAGACCTGACCGGAGCTGTAGAAGTTGGCCATCATGGCGGTGTCGGCGGCGCGATCCAGATCGGCGTCGTCGAAGATGATCAGTGGCGACTTGCCGCCCAGTTCCATGGTTACGTCTTTCAGCGAGGAGCTGGAAGCGCTGGCCATGACTTTCTTGCCAGTGTCGGTGCCGCCGGTGAAGGAGACCTTCTCGATGCGCGGGTGCTCGGTCAGCCAGGTGCCGACTTCGCGGCCGCTGCCGGTCAGGACGTTGAACACGCCATCCGGCAGGCCGGCTTCGGTGTAGATCTCGGCCAGTTTCAGGGTGGTCAGCGAGGTCACTTCGCTCGGCTTGAAGATCATCGCGTTACCGGCCGCCAGGGCTGGAGCGGATTTCCACAGGGCGATCTGGATCGGGTAGTTCCAGGCGCCGATACCGGCCACTACGCCCAGGGGCTCGCGACGGGTGTAGACGAAGGAAGTGGTGCGCAGCGGGATCTGCTCGCCTTCGATGGCCGGTACCAGGCCTGCGTAGTATTCCAGCACGTCGGCGCCGGTGACGATGTCCACGTACTTGGTTTCGGAGAACGCCTTGCCGGTGTCCAGGGTTTCCAGGGCGGCCAGTTCGTCGTTGCGCTCGCGGAGGATTTCCACGGCGCGACGCAGGATGCGCGAACGCTCCATGGCGGTCATGGCGGCCCAGATCTTCTGGCCTTTCTCGGCGCTGACCACGGCGCGTTCAACGTCTTCCTTGGTCGCACGCTGCACTTGTGCGAGAACTTCACCGTTGGCCGGGTTGATGGCATCGAAAGTGGCGTCGCTGCCGGCATCGGTGTAGCCGCCGTCGATGTAGAGTTTTTGCAGTTCGAAACGGGCCATAGTGTCCTCGCAAGTGCATTAAGTAGTGGGCTTGACCACCGGGCATGCCCCTAAGTTCGGGGCGCGCTGATCAGTGGCGGTTCAGGGGCCGAGCGTCTCTTTTGTGCTCTAGCGCTCCTGCTTAGCCAGTTGTAGATCCATGTATTCGTAAGCGATCCGTATCGCCTGGTCGGTGTCGAATGCATCACCCGACAAGGCACCACGCAGCCACAAACCGTCGATCAAGGCCGCCAGGCCGCGGGCTGCCTTGCGCGCATGGTAGAGCGGCAGGGCACGGCGGAACTGGCAACACAGGTTGGAATACAAGCGGTGGTCGTTGATCCGCTGCAACCTGTGCAAATCGGGCTGGTGCATGCTGGAAGCCCAGAAGGCCAACCAGGTTTTCATTGCCGGGCCGTTCACCTGGCTGGCATCGAAGTTGCCCTCGATGATCACTTTCAGATGAGCGCGCGGGCTGTCGTCCGTCAGGGCCTGGCGGCGTGCTCTGACGCCTTCGTTGAGCATGCTCATGATGTAACCCATCGTCGCTGCGATCAGGCCGTTCTTGTCCCGAAAGTAGTGACTGATGATGCCGTTCGAGACACCGGCCAAACGGGCGATCAGCGCAATGCTGGCGTCCCCCATTCCGACCTGATCGACCGCTTGCAGCGTGGCTTCGATCAATTGCTGGCGGCGTATGGGTTGCATACCGACCTTGGGCATCTGATACCTCTCCTTAGGCCTGTCGATTGGCGTATGACGCCCGTCGACTTGTGGGCCAGTCTATTTTGTTTTGATTGAACGTTCAATCAACAAAGAATAAGATCTGCGACAAATCGTCGCTGCCTGGGGAGTTTCTCCTGCTCGCAGATGGCGGAAAAACGACCTCCGAAAATGCCCGAAACTTACACGCGGCATAGCGTGGACCGGCAAGAGAGCACACGTGTTGAAGGGGCAGGACGCTCCGGGTTCCAGGCGACGAACTGCAGGTTCGTCATCGGCCCCGGATGCGGTTGCGCAACGCGGCTTTTGCGGTTTCGGGTGTTTTCGGGGTGTCTTTATAACACCCGATGATCGGCTGCCAACTAACCGATTGGTCGGGTGCCGTGTTGCCTTGTGTCCTTCTCTCGCACTGCCCGGAGCATCTGCGCAATGAGTTCTGCCTCTCTTATAAAGACCCCACCGGAGAAGGTGCGGGTCAACGGTTGGGTGTTCTACACCTCCACCGCGCTGATCCTGTTGTTGACCGCCATTCTGATCATCGCCCCGCAAGAGGCCGGCCGACTGCTGGGCATTGCCCAGGCCTGGTTGTCCCGCAGCTTCGGCTGGTACTACATGGTGGTGATCGCCGCCTACCTGGTGTTCGTGGTGGGCCTGGCGTTCTCCTCCTACGGCAAGCTCAAGCTGGGGACCAAGCAGGACACCCCGGACTTCAGCTACGGCGCCTGGGCGGGGATGCTGTTTTCCTCCGGCATCGGCATCTCGCTGCTGTACTTCGGTGCTTCCGAGCCCCTGGACCACTACTTCAACCCGCCGGAAGGCGTACCGGGCAGCAACCTGGCCGCACGCCAGGCGCTGCAGCTGACGTTCCTGCACTGGGGCCTGCACGGTTGGGCCATCTATGCCCTGGTGGGCCTGGCGGTGGCGTACTTCGCCTATCGGCATAACCAGCCACTGGCACTGCGTTCGGCGTTGTACCCGCTGGTGGGCGAGCGCTGGGTCAAGGGCGCGGCCGGCCACGCGGTGGACGGTTTCGGCATGTTCGTGACCCTGCTGGGCCTGGTGACCAACCTCGGGATTGGTTCGATGCAGGTGTCTTCCGGCCTGGAAAACCTGTTCGGCATGGAGCACAGCAACACCAACCTGCTGATCGTGATCATCGTCATGAGCACGGTGGCCACCATCGCCGCGGTGTCCGGCGTGGAAAACGGCATCCGCCGCCTGTCCAACCTGAACATCGTGCTGTTCAGCGGCCTGCTGATCTTCGTCCTGCTGTTTGGCCCGACCCTGCACCTGCTCAACGGCTTCGTGCAGAACATCGGCGACTACCTGAACGGTGTAGTGCTCAAGACCTTCGACCTCTATGTGTATGAGGGCGACAGCGCCAAGTCCGATCGCTGGCTGGGCCTGTGGACCCTGTTCTACTGGGCCTGGTGGATTTCCTGGGCGCCATTTGTAGGCATGTTCATCGCGCGTATTTCCCGTGGTCGCACCGTGCGTGAACTGGTGGCCGGCGTACTGCTGATTCCCCTGGGCTTCACCCTGGCCTGGCTGTCGATCTTCGGTAACTCGGCCCTGGATCTGGTGGTCAATCAGGGAGCCGTGGAGTTGGGCAAGACGGCGTTGGAACAGCCGTCCATGGCGATCTACCAACTGCTCGAGCACTACCCGGCCTCGAAGATTGTCATCGGTGTGTCGATCTTCGTAGGATTCGTGCTGTTCCTGACCCCCGCCGACTCCGGGGCGGTGATGATGGCCAACCTTTCGTGCAAGGGCGGCAACGTCGACGAAGACGCCCCGCACTGGCTGCGGATCTTCTGGTCGGTGGTGATCACCCTGGTGACCATCGGCCTGCTGTTCGCCGGCAACTTCGAAGCCATGCAGACCATGGTGGTACTGGCCGGCCTGCCGTTCTCGGTGGTGCTGATCTGCTTCATGTTCGGCTTGCACAAGGCCATGCGCCAGGACGTGCAGATCGAGCAGGAGCAGGCGCAACTGGCCGAGCGTGGCCGCCGCGGTTTCAGCGAGCGCCTGAGCCAGCTGGACCTGCAACCGACCCAGTCGGTGGTGCAGCGCTACATGGACAAGCACGTCAGCCCGGCCCTGCAGGAAGCGGCTGCGCAACTGCGCAACCTGAGCCTGGAAGTGCAGACCAACCTGGGCAAGTCGAAGAACCTGTTGGGCCTGCGCGTGGAAATGGATGAAGGCAATCCCTTCGTCTATGAAGTGAGCCTGGACGGCTACCTGGCGACGCCTAGCGAATCGACCCAGCCGGAAGGGGCCGACAGCGAAGTGCGCAGCCGTTTCTACCGCGCCGAGGTGTATCTGCACAACGGCAGCCAGGAATACGACTTGATGGGCTTCACCCAGGAGCAGATCACCCGGGATGTGCTCGATCAGTTCGAAAGCCATCGGCAGCTCCTTGGCCGTGTCTATAGCTGAGTGAAAACCGCCCCATCCTTGTAGGAGCCGGCTTGCCGGCGAAGGCGTCCTCAAGGGCGCTGCAAGGCTTCAGGGCCTGTTCGCTGGCAAGCCAGCTCCTACAGAAGGGGGTGGGTGGTTAAAGCAAAACGCCGCGATTGCTCGCGGCGTTTTTGTGTCTGCTGCTTAACCCAGGTTCTTGCCGAGCAGCGCGTGGTAGAGCTCGCTGTCGCCAAGGATGCCCACCACTTTCTGGTTGTCGTGGAGCACCAGTTTGTTGCCGGTCTGGTAGCGGATCTGCAGGGCATCGCGCATGCCGATGCTGGAGTCCACCAGGGTCGGGCGTCGGCCCAGTTCTTCCACGGCTTGCCCCGGAACCCAGTTCTGCAGGTCCAGCTGCGAGCCGTTGCGGCGTGCGCCCTTGATGGTGTTGCCTTCGGCCAGGTCGAGCCAGGAATCGCCGCCCGGGTCCAGGCATACCGAGCCGTTGACCCGCTTGCAGTTGTCCAGGCTGCGCATCAGGCTACGCCCGCACAGCACGTTCAGTGGGTTGGTGTGGGCAACGAAAGTCCGTACATAGTCGTCCGCCGGGTTGAGCACGATTTCTTCCGGGTTGCTGTACTGGATGATCCGTCCGTCTTTCATGATGGCGATGCGGCTGCCCAGCTTCAGGGCCTCATCCAGGTCGTGGCTGACGAAGACGATGGTCTTGCTCAGCTTGCGTTGCAGCTCCAGCAGTTCGTCCTGCAGGCCCTGGCGAATCAGCGGGTCGAGGGCCGAGAAGGGTTCGTCCATCAGCAGGATATCGGCGTCCATGGCCAGGGCACGGGCCAGGCCCACGCGCTGCTGCATGCCGCCGGAGAGTTCGTCGGGCTTCTTGTTGCGCCACTGGGTCAGGCCCACCAGCTCAAGCTTCTCGTCCACCAGCTTGCGCCGTTCCTTTTCCGGGCGGCCCTGCATCTCCAGGCCGAAGCTGATGTTTTCGCGCACGGTCAGCCAGGGCATCAGGGCGAACTTCTGGAACACCATGGCGATGCGCTTGGTGCGCATCATCTTCAGCTCGGCGGGGCTGCAGGAGGCGATGTCGATCTGCTTGCCTTCATGCTCGACGAACAGCTTGCCGCGGCTCACGGTGTTCAGGCCGTTGATGCAGCGCAGCAGGCTCGACTTGCCGGAACCGGAGAGGCCCATCAGCACGCAGATCTCGCCTTTCTCGATGTCCAGGCTGGCATTCTCGACGCCGACGATCTGCCCGGTCTTCTTCAGGATCTCGTTGCGGGTCATGCCCTGGTCCAGCAGCTTGAGGGGCTCGCGCGGGTCCTTGGAGAAAATCACGTCGACCTTGTCGAAGCGGATAATGCTCATGCGTCACCTCCTACTTTGGCTTCAGGTTGCTTGCAGATGCGGTCGAGCATGATCGCCAGCAGCACAATGGCCAGGCCGGCTTCGAAGCCCAGGGCGATATCCGCGGTATTGAGGGCGTTGACCACCGGCTTGCCCAGGCCATCGGCGCCCACCAAGGCGGCGATCACCACCATCGACAGCGACAGCATGATGCACTGGGTAATGCCGGCGGCGATGCTCGGCATGGCGTGGGGCAGTTCAATGCGCGACAACAACTGACGGCGCGAGCAGCCAAAGGCCTTGCCGGCGTCCATCAACTCTTGTGGAACATCGCGAATGCCCAGGTAGGTCAGGCGGATCGGCGCGGCGATGGCGAACACCACCGTGGAAATCAAGCCGGGTACCACCCCCAGGCCGAACAGGGTCAGGGTCGGGATCAGGTAGACGAAGGTGGGCACGGTCTGCATCAGGTCCAGCACCGGCCGCATCATGGTGTAGAACAGCGGCTTGTGCGCCGCGACTATGCCCAGCGGTACGCCGATGAGCACGCAGACCAGGGTGGCGAACAGCACCTGGGCCAGGGTTTCCATGGTTTCCTGCCAGTACCCCAGGTTGAGGATCAGCAGGAAGGACAGCACGACAAAGGCGGTCAGGCCCCATTTGCGCTGGATCAGGTGCGCCAGCAGGGCAATCAGGCCGATCAGGGCCAGGGGGTTGAACCAGGTCAGCGCGAACGTCACGCCGTGGATCATGGTTTCCAGGGTGGTAGCGATCGCGTCGAAGGTGCTGGCGCCGTGCTTCGTCAACCACTCGACGAAAGCTGCGATGTACTGGCCCAGGGGGATTTTCTGATCAGTGAGCATGGTATTGAACGTCCGCATGCAAGGGAAAAACAGCCCGGGCGGGCGAGCCCGCCCGGCGTAAGCGCACTACTTAATTTGAAGCTTGTGCAAGCTTGGCTTTCACGGCCTCCAGGCCAGGTTTACCGTCAATGGTGGTCACGCCGGCGAGCCAGGTATCGAGCACCTGAGGGTTCTGCTTCAGCCAGGCCTTGGCGGCCGCCTCAGGCTTCATCTTGTCGTCCAGCACGTTGCCCATCAGGGTGCTTTCCATGTTCAGGGTGAACGACAGGTTCTTCAGCAACTGGCCGACGTTGCTGCACTCTTCGGCATAGCCCTTGCGGGTGTTGGTGTAGATGGTGGCCTGGCCGAAGTTGGGGCCGAAGAACTCGTCGCCGCCGGTCAGGTACTTCATCTTGAAACGGGTGTTCATCGGGTGCGGTTCCCAGCCCAGGAACACCACCGCGGTGTCACGGCGCTGTGCGCGCTCGACCTGGGACAGCATGCCTGCCTCGCTGGATTCCACCACCTTGAAGCCGGCGTCCTTCAGGCCGAAGGCATTCTTGTCGATCATGGTCTGGATGGTGCGGTTGCCGTCGTTGCCCGGCTCGATGCCGTAGATCTTGCCGTCCAGTTCCTTCTTGAACTTGACGATGTCGGCGAAGTCCTTCAGGCCCTTGTCGTACAGCGACTCGGGCACCGCCAGGGTGTACTTGGCGTTTTCCAGGTTGGCCCGCAGGGTGGCCACGGTCCCGGCGTCGCGGTAGGGCTTGATGTCGTTTTCCATGGTCGGCATCCAGTTGCCGAGGAACACGTCCATGTTCTTGCCGTCGGCCAGGGACTTGTAGGTCACGGGCACGGAAATCATGGTGGTCTTGGTCTTGTAGCCCAGGGCGTTGAGCACGACGCTGGTGGTGGCGGTGGTCACGGTGATATCGGTCCAGCCGACATCGGAGAAGTTTACGGTGCTGCATTGTGCCGGTTCTGCGGCTTGTGCCAGAAGCGGCAGACTCAGCATGGCGGCCAACAACAACGACGGGGAACCTTTCATAGGGGGGACTCCTGGATGTTTTTTTGGCGGCGTTTGTACCGCGCTTATAAGTGTGGCGGTTGGTGTGTCGGGAACAGCTCTACCACCGTGCCTTGCAATCGAGTCGAGACTGATCATGTACCAGTGAAAATCTGTCGCCTACAGGGTGCGTCGTATCCAGTACAGGGAGGGTCGCATCCAGTGTCGGTGAGGTCGCTTACAGTGTTTTCGGGCGATTTTTCCTACAACTGAGCCGCAAAAAACGCCCAAAACCCCTGCGTTGCGCCTGGCGGCGTTAGTGGGCATGAGTGAGTCGGTGTCAGACGTCGCGGGCCTTGGCAAAAGCCTGATGATGCGCCCTTCTCGGCGGATTGCAGCTTGAGCGTAGCAGCTCCGTCAGAGGGCGTTTCCGGCGCCCGGACAGTGCTCAACCAGGAGTTACGCAGCAATGGCTATCAGTGTTTTCGACCTGTTCAAGATCGGCATCGGCCCCTCCAGTTCCCACACGGTCGGGCCCATGCGCGCAGCGGCTTTGTTCGTCCAGGTATTAAAGGAAAGGCAACTGCTGGAGCAGGTACGCCGGGTCGAGGTGCAGCTCTTCGGTTCGCTGTCCGCCACCGGCATCGGCCATGGCAGCGACAACGCGGTGATCATGGGCCTGATGGGGGAGTGGCCGGACGCGATCGACCCGTCGCTGATCGGCACGCGCATCGAGCTGCTGCGGGAAACCGACACCCTGTTGCTGGACGGGCGGCTGCCAGTGCCTTTCATCTGGGCCCGGGACATGCAGCTGGTGGACCGCAACCTGCCGTTCCACCCCAACGCCATGACCCTGGTGGCCGCGGGCGAAGAGGGTGAGCTGCACCGCGATACCTACTATTCGGTGGGCGGCGGTTTTGTCGTCGACCAGGCCCAGGCCGACAGCGGTGTGGCGGACCTGGACCGCAGCGAGCTGCCTTACGATTTTTCCAGTGCGGTGGAATTGCTGGGCCTGTGCCAGAAGCACAACCTGCGGGTCGCCGAACTGATGCTGGCCAACGAGAAGGTCTGGCGTTCGGAAGAGGAAATCCGCAGCGGCCTGATGGCGCTCTGGCGTGCCATGCAGGACTGCGTGGAGCAGGGGCTCAAGCACGAGGGCATCCTGCCTGGCGGGCTCAATGTGCGTCGCCGCGCGGCCAAGTTGCACCGTAGCCTGCAGGAACTGAACAAGCCCAATGTGATCGGCTCCACCCTCAGCGCCATGGAGTGGGTCAACCTGTTTGCCCTGGCGGTGAACGAAGAGAACGCCGCCGGCGGACGCATGGTCACCGCCCCCACCAACGGCGCGGCGGGGATCATTCCGGCGGTGCTGCATTACTTCATGAAGTTCAGCGAAGACGTCACCGACGCCAACGTGGTGGATTTCTTTCTCGGCGCGGCGGCCATCGGCATCCTGTGCAAGAAGAACGCCTCCATCTCCGGTGCCGAAGTCGGCTGCCAGGGGGAAGTGGGTTCGGCCTGCGCCATGGCGGCGGCCGGGCTGGCGGAAATTCTCGGGGCGACCCCGGAGCAGTTGTGCAACGCTGCGGAGATCGGCCTGGAGCACAACCTCGGCCTGACCTGTGATCCGGTGGGCGGGCTGGTGCAGGTGCCGTGCATCGAGCGCAACGCGATTGCCGCGGTGAAGGCGATCAATGCCGCGCAAATGGCCTTGCGCGGCGATGGCCAGCATTTCATTTCCCTGGACCGGGTGATTCGCACCATGCGTGATACCGGCGCCGACATGCACGACAAATACAAGGAAACCTCCCGTGGCGGCCTGGCGGTCAGCGCCGTGGAGTGCTGATTGCCGGCGCGCACAAATCGCTCACATGCCCAGGGGTGCGCCACCTTTTAGCGCGTCGTGAATAGACAAGTCGCCAACCGGGCCGGGCAGCCCCCGTGCCCGTGGCCCGGTTGTGCTTTGAGTGACACTCGCCCGCCCCTGTGCGAAGTGCCTGCCGCGCAAGTGCTACCTAACTGCTCACAGCTCTCTGGGCCTGGCCACCGCACGCCGACGGCGGCGCTTCTTATCCGCACATTGACAAGGGCTATGTAGACACGTCGCGACGTCGTTTTCAGGAGTTATTGAATGCCCATTCAACTTTAGGCATGGCAATTGCTCTGTGAATATCAAGCCCGTCTCCCTTGAGGAACAGGGCACATAAAAAGAGCCTCCGCCTGAGGCCATCACCCGCTTTGTGTGAGGAGATATCGCGATGACGTCGTTCAACTCCGGGGCCCAACCCCAGAACCGTGCGCCTCAATCCATCGGCTTTCTGCTGCTGGACAATTTCACGCTGATTTCCCTGGCCTCCGCAGTCGAACCCCTGCGCATGGCCAACCAACTGTCCGGTCGCGAGCTGTATCGCTGGACCACCCTCAGCGTCGATGGTGGCCAGGTCTGGGCCAGTGACGGTCTGCAGATCACCCCCGATGCCGCGATGCACAAAGCCCCCAGCCTCGATACCGTGATTGTCTGCGGCGGTATCGGCATCCAGCGCACCGTCACCCGCGAACATGTGTCCTGGCTGCAGAGCCAGGCCCGCCAGTCGCGCCGTCTGGGTGCGGTGTGTACCGGAAGCTGGGCCCTGGCCTGCGCCGGCCTGCTGGACGGCTTCGATTGCAGCGTGCACTGGGAATGCCTGGCGTCGATGCAGGAAGCCTTTCCCCGGGTGGCCATGAGCACCCGCCTGTTCACCCTCGACCGCAACCGCTTCACCAGCTCCGGCGGCACCGCGCCGCTGGACATGATGCTGCACCTGATCAGCCGCGATCATGGCCGCGAGCTGTCGGCGGCGATCTCGGAAATGTTCGTCTACGAGCGCATCCGCAACGAGCAGGATCACCAGCGCGTACCCCTCAAGCACATGCTGGGCACCAACCAGCCCAAGCTGCAGGAAATCGTCGCCCTGATGGAAGCCAACCTCGAAGAGCCGATCGACCTCGACGAACTGGCGGTGTACGTCGCCGTGTCCCGGCGACAGCTGGAGCGGCTGTTCCAGAAGTACCTGCATTGCTCGCCGTCGCGCTACTACCTCAAGCTGCGGCTGATCCGCGCCCGGCAACTGCTCAAGCAGACTCCCATGTCGATCATCGAAGTGGCGTCGGTCTGTGGTTTTGTCTCCACGCCGCACTTCTCCAAGTGCTACCGCGAGTACTTCGGTATTCCACCGCGTGACGAGCGCATCGGCTCCAACACCACCCAGCAGGTGGCGATGATGCCGCTGCCGCAAGCCATGGTTTTGGCGCCGCTGTCCGGGCCATTGTCGGCCCTGAGCCAGGCACGCAACGAATCGACCTTCGCCAGCGTGCGCCTGTAGTCACAGGCGTTTCTTGAAATACACCACGCGCTCGGTTTCCTCGAAACCCAGCGCGTGGTGCAGATCCTGGCTGGCCAGGTTGTCGAGGCTGGTGTCCGAGGCCATTTCCACGCATCCCTGTTGTTGCCCCCAATAGGCGACCTGCTCGATCAGGTGCTGGGCAATGCCCTGGCGACGATGCCCGGGGGCCACATAGATGCCTTCAAGAAAGACCACGGGGGAGCTGTCGGTGCCGTTGACGTAGTCGTGGCGCAATGCAGCCTCGGCCAGGCCCACGGCCTCACCGTTCTCGGTGCAGGCCAGCCAGCAGCCGTAGCGCTGGGGCTCGGCCAGAATCTGCTGGATTTCGGCCTGGTGTTCATCCTGCGGGCAATCGGGCCACAGGCCCTGGCGCAATTGCAGCCACCCGCCAGCGTTGGCGGATGAACCAGGTTCAATGGGGGTCATGAGCGGGCCTGTGGTTTGTGGAGGAAACCCACTTTAGCAACCCGCCCGGGCCCCGGGGGCGTTCACGCGCGTTTTTGCTGCTGGTACTCGGCCAGGGCCGGCAGTAGTTGGCGGTCGATGGCCTGACGTACGGCAGGCAGGATGGTCGCATTGCCGGTGAGCATCTGCTCGACCATGCCCTTGAGCGCCTTGGCCCGTGCATCGCTCAAGCCCCTTACCGCACATTCGCAGGCCTGCTCGGCGCTGGCGCCTGCGGGCATTTCGAAACCCAGGGCCCGGAGTTGTCCCAGCAGGTCGTCCTGGTCAATCAGATCCGCGTGCATCATGACTCTTATCCTTGTTCAGGGAGCGTGGTCGTGAGCCGATTCTGGTAGGGCGCCCGGGTGGCGGCAAGGGCAGATTGTCGCGATGGCCCGTTTACCTATGAACAGGTCGTTTTCGGCTAAGTCGATGGCCATGGCCGGTTGCCACAGCGTTGGGAAAAGGCGGCGCAATCAAGTCTTGCGGCGCTTGCTTGTGAGGCCTCGGGCTTGCCTGAAGGGTGGGGTAATGAGCGCTCCCGCCGCGCAAAGACACTCTGTGCAAGCGCTGGGTATTCGGTAGGATGGCCGCCGAGTGGCAAGCCATGGAGCTGGAGTGGATGAAAGTGCTGTTCAGAATGGGGTTCGCCTGTTTGTTGTTGATGGTTTCCGGCGCCGCTCTGGCAGCTCCCGAGTGCGGCGATTTTCTGAAGGCCATGACCGATCCACCGAAGTCCCTGGAGTTTTTCCGTTGTGAGTCGACGCCCCAGGATCAGGGCGCACCGCTGACTGCCAGTTACCGGGTCAAAGGTAAGGACGCCCATGAGGTAGAGCGCTATCTGCAGCGGGAGTTGGGGGGTCAGGAGGGGCTCAGGTTTATCTGCTGCGGCTGGGAAACGAAGGGTTTCATTTCCTATAGGGATAAAAAGACCGGGCGTAATTACCAGGTTGGCATGGGCTCTGAAGAGACGCCCTACAACCAGCGCCAGGATTGGCACAAGATCGGCTATTTCTATGTGACGGTGGTGCTGTATACCGAGGACATCTGAAGGCGTGGCAGTGGCCCTATTACCTATGAGCAGGTCGCTCTCGGCTAACTCGCGGGCAGGCAGAGTGGGCAGACTGAAACCAGCTCGCGTCGTGTCGGTTTGGTCACCTTCTCACCGCAGCTCCTCAGAAGTAGTCCCTGCCTCGATCCTGTCACGGCTTGATCGGGGCTTTTTTTTGCCTGTGGAAAGCTCTCCGGCAAGTTTCGCCGGCAAGCCGGCTCCTACAGGGGAGCCGGGGCGGGAGGGGTGAGGATCAGCGCTGCAGCACCAGGATCCTGGAGAGCAGTTCGTCGCGGTCGATGTAGCAGCCCTGGAAGTGTCGGGCGCCGCTGGCCGGGTCGAAGGCGTTGCGCGCGTGCAGGGTGCGGCGGTTGTCGAAGCACCAGAGCTGGCCCGGATCAAGGCGGCGGATCACCCGGAACCTTGCTTCGCGGGTCAGGGCGATAAAGCGCCGGTAGGCGCGGTACAGCCGGGGCATCTGTTGTTCGGTGGTGTCGAAAGGACCGCGCAGGAAATTGGCCATGCGAATTTCCGCCACTTCGCCCAAGGCATCCAGGGCGATGATCGGCGCCAGGCAGCGGTAGTCGCTGTGGCGGTCCTTGTTACGAAACTCGACGGGTATTTCACACAGCGCGCGGAAGGCGTCGGGGTCTTCGCGGCGCAAGGCATCGGCTATGGCAAAGCCGTCGACGAAAATGCTTTCGCCGCCTACCGCGTCATTCACCAGGCAATGCAGGAATTGCAGCCCCGGTTGCAGCTCGCGGGTCGGCAGATCGCTGTGCAGCGGCAGGTTGAAGGCGGTGTAGGCGTTGCTGTCGGCATCGGCCTTGGACTGCACGTTGAACAGCACGCCGAAATTGCTTTCGCGGATAAACGAAATACGCCGCGCAATCAGGGCCAGCGAGCCGGGTTCGGTGGGCGCGCCACGGATCTGGGTCAGGCCGGTATCGCGCAGGGCCAGCAACCATTGCAGGAGCACCTGGGGGTCCTCCATCAGCGCCTGGTACTGGAACACGGGCAGTTGCAGGCTGGCGTCCCACAGCGAGTGCCGGACCTTGGCGGCCTGCCGTTCTTCTCGCGACTGTCGATCATAGGCATGGGCCCGCAGCCAGCCGGGGTCGAAGCGGCTGCGGTGGCCGTCCGCCCAGTCGAGGTTCAGGCAGCCGTCGGCATCAATGCGTGCGGCGTTGCACTCGAGGTCTTCGGCAACATCGACGATTTCCAGCACCTGTTCGCGGGTCACGCTGTAGACGCATTGCGGGCAAGGGCAGTTGTCCCGCAGCCATTGATGGTGAAAAGGGCTGAGACGGCCGTCGGCCCAGTGCACCTGGAGCCGGTCCGGCAGGACCTGGACAGTGGCCAGTGCGCTGATCAACGGGTAACTGCGGTAGTCGGCAAGGGCGGCGGTGTTCACGGCGATCTCCTTTTCTTCTGAGGGCTATTTTGCCGCGGGCAGGGCGATCACCCGGCCGAGGCCGGCCGGGCGCGGCAGGTCCGCCTGCTCGGCGGCCAGGGTTTGCAGGCGTTGCAGCACCGGCTCGCTGAACGGCGCCGAACGCGGCCCGGCCAAGTCGACGTGGAGCAGCATTTGCTCGTTGCCTGCCAGCTCCCGGGGATCATCGAGTCTGTGCAGGCTGTGGTAGAGGTGCAGGCGCTTGCGATCGTGGCCGATGATCTGGGTGCGCACTTCGACCTCGGTGTCGAGCTTCACCTCATGCAGGTAGTTCAGGTGCAGTTCCAGGGTGAACAGCGAGTGGCCGCTGGCTTCGCGGTTGTCGCTGTCGAGCCCCAGGCGATCCATCAGGGCGTCAGTGGCATAGCTGAAGATCAGCAGGTAGAAGGCATCGCGCAGATGGCCGTTGTAATCGACCCAGTCGCTGATGATGCGGGTGCTGTAGGTGGTCAGGGCAGGCATAAGGTCACCGGATAACGGTAGGAGCCGGCTTGCCGGCGAAGGCGTCCGTTGGGTTTGCGCCTGGCTTGGCGGCCCGTTCGCCGGCAAGCCAGTTCCTACGGGGTTGGGTTAGTCGTGAAAGTGCATGCCGTGCTTGGCCTTGGTGGTTTTCACTGCCTCCAGCACCGCCAGCAGGCAGTCATCACGATAGCGCTCCAGGGCCGCAATGCTGTGGGTGCCCAGTTGCTCGGCGGTGCCTTCGACCACGTCGTCGATCAGCTTGTCGGTCAGCTCCGGGGCCGGCAGGTAGGTCCAGGGCAGTTGCAGCGCCGGGCCGAACTGGGCCATGAAGTGGCGCATGCCGGCGTCGCCGCCCGCCAGGGTGTAGGTGAGGAAGGTGCCCATGAACGACCAGCGCAGGCCGGCGCCAAAGCGGATCGCATCGTCGATTTCCCCGGTGGTCGCCACGCCGTCGTTGACCAGGTGCAGGGCCTCGCGCCACAGCGCTTCGAGAAGACGGTCGGCGATGAACCCCGGGACTTCCTTGCGCACGTGAAGGGCGCGCATCCCCAGGGATTCATAGACCTTGATCGCGACCTGGACCGCTTCGGGCGCGGTGCGCTTGCCGCCCACCACCTCCACCAGTGGCAGCAGGTACACCGGGTTGAACGGGTGGCCCACCACGCAGCGTTCCGGGTGGGTCGAGCCCTCGTAGAATTCGCTGGGCAAAAGGCCCGAGGTGCTGGAGCCGATCAGCGCCTCAGGCTTGGCCGCGGCGCTGATTCTGCTGTGCAGTTCCAGCTTGAGCTCCAGGCGTTCGGGAGCGCTTTCCTGGATGAAGTCGGCATCCTTCACGCATTCCTCGATGGTGTCGACGAAGCGCAGGCGCTGTTGTGATGCTCCGGGGGCCAGCCCTTGTTTTTCCAGCGCGCCCCAGGCATTGGCGACGCGCTTGCGCAGGGCCGCTTCGGCGCCGGGCGCCGGGTCCCAGGCCACTACGTCGAGGCCGTGGGCCAGGGCTCGGGCCACCCAGCCGCTGCCGATCACGCCGCTGCCCAGGGCGGCGAAAGTTTTGATGTCGGTAATAAAAGTCATCGCGTCTTCCTGGATAAAGAGTTCGTAGGAGCTGGCTTGCCAGCGAAGCTATTGGCGGCCTTGCGGGCCCCTTCGCCGGCACGCCGGCTGCTACGAGCTCGGATGTGACGGCCTCTTCGCGAGCAAGCTCGCTCCTACGGGGGGAGAGGTGGATTGGGGTCAGCCGCGTTGCTTCAGGCCCATTTTCTGCCGGCCTTCGGCCGGGGTCAGGACCCGGGCGCCGAGGCGGCTGAGGATTTCCGTGGCCCGTTCCACCAGTTGGCCGTTGGTGGCGAGCACGCCGCGATCCAGCCACAGGTTGTCTTCCAGGCCGACCCGCACGTTGCCCCCCAGCAGCACCGCTTGCGCAGCCATGGGCATCTGCATGCGGCCAATCCCGAAGCCGGCCCAGACCGCGTCCGCCGGCAGGTTGTCGACCATGGCCTTCATGGTGGTAGTGTCCGCCGGGGCGCCCCAGGGAATGCCCAGGCACAGCTGGAACAGCGGGTTGTCCAGCAGGCCTTCCTTGATCATCTGCTTGGCGAACCACAGGTGCCCGGTGTCGAAGATTTCCAGCTCGGCCTTCACTCCCAGCTCCTGGATACGCTTGGCGCCGGCCCGCAGTTGGGCCGGGGTGGAGACGTAGATGGTGTCGCCGTCGCCGAAGTTCAGGGTGCCGCAGTCCAGGGTGCAGATCTCCGGCAGCAGTTCCTCTACGTGGGCCAGGCGGGTCAAGGGGCCGACCAGGTCGGTGTTGGGGCCGAACTCCATGGGGTTCTCGCCGCCGCCGATCTCCAGGTCGCCGCCCATGCCGGCGGTGAGGTTGACGATGATGTCGATGTCGGCCTCGCGGATCCGCTCCATCACTTCGCGGTACAGCGCCACATCGCGGCTGAACTTGCCGGTGGCGGGGTCGCGCACATGGCAGTGCACCACGGTGGCGCCGGCCTTGGCGGCTTCTACGGCGGCCGCGGCGATCTGTTTCGGGGTGACCGGCACGTGCGGGCTCTTGGCGGTCGTGTCGCCAGCACCGGTGAGTGCGCAGGTGATGATGACGTCGTGGTTCATGGTGCGGTTCCTTACAGGCGTGTTTGCTGAGGGCGTGAGGTGGCCGTGCGCAGCCCAGGGCGGGCTGCGGGGCGGCAGTGGCGGTGGCTTATTTGCTGGTCAGTTGCAGGTGCTCGGCGGCCGGCTTGCCATCGAAGGTGGTGACCCCTTCCAGCCAGCGCTGCTGGTCCTGCGGGTGGTCCTTGAGCCATTGCCGCGCGGATTCCAGGGCATCCTTGTGATCCAGCAGCGGCTGCATCATGCGGCTCTCGTCTTCGGCGCTGAAGGTCAGGTTGGTCAACAGCCGGTGCACGTTCGGGCACTGCTCGGCGTAGTCAGGCGCGGTGACGGTCCACACCGTGGCCTGGCCTTCGTTGGGCCCCAGTGCGTTTTCGCTGCCGCTGAGGTAGGTCATCTTGAAGTTGACGTTCATCGGGTGCGGCGCCCAGCCGAAGAACACGATGGCTTCGTTGCGTTTCACCGCCCGGGCCACCGCCGACAACATGCCCGCCTCACTGGACTCCACCAACTGGAACTTGCCCAGGCCGAACTGGTTCTTGGCGATCATTTCCTTGATCTGGGTATTGGCTCCCGAACCCGGTTCGATGCCGTAGATCTTGCCACCCAGTTCCTTCTGGAACCTGGCGATGTCGGCAAAGGTCTTCAGACCCTTGTCCGCCAGGTAGGCCGGCACGGCCAGGGTGGCGCGGGCGTCCTTGAGGCTCGGTTCGGCCAGGACCTTGACCTGGTTGGCGTCGACGAAGGGGGTGATGGTCTGGGTCATCAGCGGGTTCCAGTAGCCCAGGAACAGGTCCAGGCGCTGGTCACGGATGCCGGCGAAGATGATCTGCTGGGAGGCACTGGTCTGCTTGGTCTTGTATCCGAGGCCGTCGAGCAGGACCTGGGTCAGGGCGCTGGTGGCGATCACGTCGGTCCAGTTGACCACGCCCAGGCGCACGTTCTGGCAACTGGCGGCATCGGCGGCCAGGGCCCCGCTGCTCAGAAAAACGCTACCACTAAGCGCAAGCACACAGCTGCTGATCAGTCGTTTCATGATGCTTTCCTCGGCAGGTCGTTATTGTCGGTCCCGGCGTCTTTGTGCGCAGGTGTTGCCAAGGTACGCAGGCGCCGCCGGTGGCAAGCGCACAGCGGCGACCGACTCTTGCACTGCAGCGACCTGCCCCCTTGTGGCATGGGGGCATTTGGCGTATCACAAGGCCCACGCTGGCCGTCACCGGAGTGCGTTGCATGTCCCAGGACTTCTATTTCCTGCTGATGCCGGGGTTTTCCGCCATCGGTTTCATCTCGGCCATCGAGCCGCTACGGGTGGCCAACCGCTTTCGTGGCGAGCTGTACCGCTGGCATGTGCTGAGCGCCGACGGCGGCGCGGTGCTGGCCAGCAATGGCATGTCGGTGAATGTCGATGCGGCCCTGGAGCCGCTGAAGAAAGGCGCAACCTTGTGGGTGGTGGCCGGTTTCGAGCCGTTGAAGTTTCTCACCCCGGCCCTGGAGCACTGGTTGCGGCGGCTGGAGGTGGAGGGCGTGACCCTGGGCGGGATCGACACCGGTAGCGTGATCCTCGCCGAGAGCGGTTTGCTGGAGGGGCACCGGGTGACCTTGCACTGGGAGGCCATCGAGGCCTTCAAGGAGTCCTACCCGCAACTGAGCGTGACCCAGGAGCTGTTCGAGATCGATCGACGGCGCATCACCTGTGCCGGCGGCACGGCGTCCATCGACATGATGCTCGACCTGATCGCCCAGGCCCACGGCCCGCAACTGGCGGTCCAGGTCAGCGAGCAGTTCGTGCTGGGGCGCATCCGCCCGCGCAAGGATCACCAGCGCATGGAAGTCGCCAGCCGCTACGGCATCAGCAACAAGAAGCTGGTGCAGGTGATCGGCGAAATGGAACAGCACAGCGAACCGCCCCTGAGTACCCTGGCCCTGGCCGAGTCGATCAAGGTCACCCGGCGCCAGCTGGAGCGCCTGTTCCGCCTGCACCTCAACGACACCCCGAGCAATTTCTACCTGGGCCTGCGCCTGGAGAAAGCCCGCAAACTGCTGCGCCAGACCGACATGAGCGTGCTGGAGGTGAGCATTGCCTGCGGGTTTGAATCGCCGTCCTACTTCACCCGCAGTTACCGCGCGCGTTTCGTGCGGTGCCCGCGGGAAGACCGGCGCCCGTCGGGCGGCGGCCGCGAGCTGGCTTGACTCGGGCTTGGTAGCGCCGGCCAGCCGGCTCCTAGGGTTACTTTTTCAGCAGGGCGGCGCAGGCGGCTTTGTAGGCTTCGTGCTGGTATTTGTTGAGGCTCGCGGCCAGAGCGAAGCCGTGCTTCTTGTACTGGGCGTTGATGGTCTGGGGCGACAGCAGGGTCACCTCGCAATTCTCCAGCAACTGAAACACGCCTTCGATCTTGAAGGTGGTGGGGCCGCCGGCGAACTCGCCTTTCTTGCTGCGCTTCTTGATGGCGATGCGGGTGATCCCGTGTTCGCGCACGAAGGCCCCGACCTGGCTGGCGAAGGCCTTGACGTTGGCGGCCTCGTCATCGTCTTCCAGGGCGATTTTCTTGGTGGCCAGCGGCTGGTGTTGCACCGCGCCGTCTTGCAGGGTGGCGAGGGCGAAGATGGCTTCGCTGCCTTTGATCTCGATACCGCAGATGCTCATGGGGAACCCTTTCAATCAGTGAGTGAGGCGCAGCTTACAGCTCCAGCTGGTCGGCGCGTATGCCGAAGGCGGCGGCGATCTTTTCCCGGGTGGCCCGGCGCGGCCGGGCGACGCTTTCCTGCTGGGCAAAGGCCGGCTGGGAGATCCCCAGGCGCCTGGCGACTTCGTCCTGGGTGAGGTGCAGGTGCTCGCGCCAGGCGCGGATCGGCGTGGCGCCGTCGACCATGCGGCTGACCACGTCATGGGGTATCAGATCGGCTTCCTTGTACTGCGCCATGTACTGCGCGTAGGGAATCACCACGAATGCCGGGCTGCCGTCCGGGCCGTGGATGATCTGGATGTCAGTAGGTACGTTCATCACGTTTCTTGACCTCTTGAACACTGACGATGTGTATGGCTCCGTCCCAGTCGAACAGGACCCGGTACTGCCCGACCCGAAGACGATAGGCATAAGTGTGGCCGGACAGGGCTTTGACGTTGCCACTGGCGGGCATGTCGGCCAGCAGGGCAATCGCATCGCGAACCTGGACCTGATGCTCGTGGTGCAGTCGCATCAACTGCTTGACCGCTTTTCTACTCCAGAGGATCTCGTTCATGGCGGACTATATAAGTCTTTTATAAGTAATGCGAATCCTTGCTTATATTTCCTGCCCGGCCAAGTGCAGAACCTTGTCCCTTTGTTGCCCGCGCCAGCATTACCAGGTCGTGGACTGTCCGCGCCGGTCCACCTCGTACACCTTCTGGCGCAGCAACCGCTCCTTGAGCCAGCGCTCGGCCTTGCCCATCACCCGTTGTCGGGCCCAGAGCAGGTCGACGCCGATCAGCCAGTCGGTATGGGGGTAGGCCCCCAGTTGCAGTTCCACCAGCTCGCCCTTGGCCAGTTCACGCTGGATCAGTTGCCGCGGCAGGGTGGCCCAGCCCAGGCCGGCGCGGACCATTTCCAGCAGCGCCAGGTAGTTTTCCGCCTGCCACAGCTGGGTGGAGCGCAGGTATTCGCTGCTGGGCAGCTTGTTGGCGTGGGCGCTGAAGGCCAGGCGCCGGTGCACGTGCAGGTCGTCGAAGGTCACGCTGTCGAGCTGCGCCAGCGGGTGGTCCGGGTGGCAGACGTGCAACATGATCAGCTTGCCCAATTGCTGGAACTCCAGCTCCTGGGGGTAGCCCGGTTGCGAGAAGGCGATGCCCAGCACCGCCTCACCCCGGGCCACCAGCTCGCTGGCGTCCCCGGACAGCGGGTGGCGGATCAGCAGGTCGACATAGGGAAAGGCCTGTTCGAACTCCCGCAGGGCCGGCATCAGCGGGCCATAGGGGGTTTCGATGACGATCGACAGGTGTGGCTCCACCACCTGCGACAGGCAGTCGGCGTTGGCCTGCAGGGTCAGGCAGCGCTCCAGCACCGCCTCGGCCTGCAGCAGCATCTTCTGCCCGGTGGCCGTCAGCACCGGGCTGCGAGCGCTGCGGTCGAACAGCTCGACCCCCAGGTCCGCCTCCAGGTTGCCGATGGCCACGCTGACCGTGGACTGGGTCTTGCCCAGCTTGCGTGCGGCGGCCGAGAACGAGCCGCTTTGCGCGGCCTGTACGAACATCTGCAGTTGATCCAGCGAAAAGCGCATCGCGGCTCCCGGCCCTGGAAGAGGGCTGTCTGATCCATCGTTAAAAACGATGGCTGCTCATTTGTTTCATCGTATTCAAGCACAGATCATGGCCCCGACGTCCGTACTTCCTGCCGGCGGCGCTTGCCCCGGATGCCTGCCAAAACAAAAGCAAAAGCTGCACCTTCAGGAGACCTGCGACATGACAATTTCCCGCGTGCATCCCGTGGACGAGGTCCTGCCCGTCCGCCAGCTGTTCACCTTCGGCCTGCAGCATGTGCTGGTGATGTATGCCGGTGCGGTGGCGGTGCCGTTGATTCTAGGCAATGCCCTGGGCCTGACCCCGGCGCAGGTGGTGCTGTTGATCAACGCCAACCTGCTGACCTCGGGCATCGCCACCCTGGTCCAGACCCTGGGGTTCTGGCGTTTTGGCGCGCGGCTGCCGTTGATCCAGGGCTGTTCGTTCATCGCCCTGGCACCGATGATCATGATCGGCAAGCAGTTCGGCCTGACCGAGGTGTTCGGCGCGGTGATCGCCGCAGGCGTCATCACCATTGCCCTGGCGCCGCTGTTCAGCCGTTTGCTGCGGTTTTTCCCGCCCGTAGTGATCGGCAGCCTGATCACCATCATCGGCATTTCCCTGATGCCGGCAGCGGCGATCTGGCTCGGCGGCGGCAACCCCGCGGCGGACGATTTCGGCGCGCCGGCCAACCTGCTGCTGGGGCTGGCCACGGTAGCGGTGACGCTGGTGATTTACGGCAAGTTCTCGGGCTTTATCGGCAACCTCAGCGTGCTCATCGGCTTGCTGGTGGGCAGCCTGATCGCCGCGGCGTTCGGCATGACCGACTTTGCCCAGGTGAGCCAGGCGGCCTGGTTCGAACTGAGCCGGCCCATGGCGTTTGGGGCTCCACAGTTTTCCCTGGTGCCGATCCTGATCATGACCCTGGCGATGCTGGTGATCATGGCCGAGACCACCGGCAACTGCCTGGCCATCGGCAAGCTCACCGGCAAGCCGACCACCCAGCGCACCCTGGGCGATGCGTTCCGCGCCGATGGCCT
Source organism: Pseudomonas sp. NFPP12 (assembly GCF_900103205.1). NCBI lineage: Bacteria > Pseudomonadati > Pseudomonadota > Gammaproteobacteria > Pseudomonadales > Pseudomonadaceae > Pseudomonas > Pseudomonas sp. NFPP12. The sequence goes on along the minus strand of NZ_FMWW01000005.1, from coordinate 156,967 downwards.
GTCGACCCTGCTCGGCGGCCTGTTCAATAGCTTTCCCTACAACGCCTTTACCCAGAACACCGGGCTGATCGCGCTGTCCAGGGTCAAGAGCCGCTTCGTGGTGGCTGCGGCCGGGGCAATCATGGTGCTCATGGGGCTGTTTCCCAAGCTGGGTGCCCTGGTGGCCGCGGTGCCGACCCCGGTGCTTGGCGGTTGCGCCATCGTGATGTTCGGCATGACTACAGTGGCCGGCATCCAGGAACTGTCGCGGGTGCCGTTCGAAGGTACGCGCAACGCCATCGTGGTGGCGGTGTCGGTCAGCGTCGGGGTGCTGCCGATGTCCTTCCCGGCGCTGTTCGCCCATCTGCACGGTCCCCTCAGGCTGGTGCTGGAAAGCGGCATCTTCCTTGGCGCCATCACCGCGATCGTTCTCAACCTGCTGCTCAACCCCCGTGAGGCCGCCACCCAGGTGCTGGCAGCCCATGTCGAGCTCAATGACTGACGTTTTTCTCGCCGCCATTGCTGTGGCGGCTCCTGCCCATGAAAAGGAGGTCAAGATGACCCAGATTCTTTCTTCCATCCCTGCCGGCGTCACCGAATTGGACCTGCACTTGCTGCGCCAGAGCATCCAGCTCGCCGAAGAGGCCAAGGCCCGCGGCCGTCATCCGTTCGCGGCCCTGGTGGCCGATCGCGACGGCAAGGTCATCGCCAGCGCCGGCAACAACTCGATGCCCCCCGAAGGCGACCCGACCCAGCACGCCGAACTGGCGGCAGCGGCGCTGGCGGCCAAGCGCCTCAGCCCCCAGGCCCTGGCCGAGTGCACCCTGTACACCAGCGCCGAGCCCTGCTGCATGTGCGCCGGGGCCATCTACTGGACCGGCATTGGTCGGGTGGTCTACGCCTTGTCTGAACATGAGCTGCTGGAGTTGACCGGCGACCACCCGGAAAACCCGACCTTTTCCCTGCCGTGCCGCGAAGTGTTCGCCCGTGGGCAGCGGCAGATCCCGGTGTTCGGGCCGATGCTTGAGAGCGAGGCCGCGCTGGCGCACAAGGGCTTCTGGAAATGAACGGCGGCCTATCCATCCATGTGGTGGACGTCGCCAGCGGCAAGGTGGCCGAAGGCATGGCGGTGCGGGTGCGCCGCCTGGGCGGCGAGCTGCTCTGCGCAGGGCGAATTGCCGGCAACGGCTTGCTGAGCGAGCTTGCCGAGCGCTCGGCGAGCTTCGGCCAGGGCGTCTACGAAGTGGAGCTGGACGTGGCGGCGTTCTATCGCGAGCAAGGCCAGGCGCTGCCGCCGGTGCCCTTCCTCGAGGTGCTGGTGTACCGCTTCGGCCTGGATGATCCGGGCCAGCACTACCACCTGCCGTTCAAGCTCACCGCCTGGGGCGTCTCGTGCTTTCGCGGTGGCGCCTGACCCGGCGCTGACCTGTAGGAGCGAGCTTGCTCGCGAAACGCTCGCAGCCACCACAACCGGTTTGCCAGAGCGCTTTTCGCGGGCCGGCCCGCTCCTAGCGGTGGCGGGTCATTCCTGGGCGATGGATTCGATGAACTCCGAGCGTTCGTCGCTCATGCGCGCCAGGCAGTCATTGGTGGCGATGGTGTAGGCCTTGGTGCCGGGCTTGGCCGGAAAGGACTCCATCGCGCAGTCGGCGTCGCGCTGCTTCTGCCACAGTTGCTGGGCATTTTTGACCTTGGCGCTGATGTCGGCCAGTTGCCCTTTGTCGCTGCCATAGAGGGTGCCCAGGCGTTCCAGCAGGCTCTGCACGTTGTCGCCCAGCAACTGTTCGGCGGTGGTCCTGTTGTAGGTCGCGCATTCCAGGGTCTGCACGTCGTTTTCCACGCCGTCGCAGGGCGTGTTGTCGGCCTCTTCGGCCGCCTGTACGCCTGTCGTTATCAGTAACAAGGCCAGGAAGATCGGTTTCATTGCAGCGCTGCCCTCATCCAGTGACGCTTTCGTTGAAGCGGCGAATTCTGGCGCAAGCCCCGGGCAAAGAACAGAGGCCACCCATGCCCTCCGTCCGGCCCTTTGTCGGCGCTTGACGCTTTCGGCAATTCCCCTGTCGTTTTTGCACCCAGGCGCCCCGGCCCTCAAGCATATGCTGACCCCAAAGCGCCGGCAGACGATTCGGCGCATGAATCGCCAATAAGGGGACAGCCTGATGAGCCCAGCCGAACTACACGCCGACAGCATCGTTATCGACGGGCTGATCATTGCCAAGTGGAACCGCGAGCTGTTCGAGGACATGCGCAAGGGCGGCCTGACCGCAGCCAACTGCACCGTGTCGGTTTGGGAAGGTTTCCAGGCCACGGTCAACAACATTGCCTCCAGCCAGAAGCTGATACGCGAAAACAGCGACCTGGTGATGCCCGTGCGCACCACCGCGGACATTCGCAAGGCCAAGGAGCTGGGCAAGACCGGCATCCTCTTCGGCTTCCAGAATGCCCATGCCTTCGAAGACCAGATCGGCTACGTCGAGGTGTTCAAACAGCTGGGCGTGGGCATCGTGCAGATGTGCTACAACACCCAGAACCTGGTGGGCACCGGCTGCTACGAGCGTGATGGCGGGCTCTCCGGGTTCGGCCGCGAGATCGTCGCCGAGATGAACCGCGTCGGGGTCATGTGCGACCTGTCCCACGTTGGTTCCAAGACCAGCGAGGAAGTGATCCTCGAATCCAAGAAGCCGGTCTGCTACTCCCACTGCCTGCCGTCGGGGCTCAAGGAGCACCCGCGCAACAAGTCCGATGCCGAACTGAAATTCATCGCCGACCACGGCGGTTTCGTCGGCGTGACCATGTTCGCGCCGTTCCTGGCCAAGGGCATCGACTCCACCATCGACGACTACGCCGAAGCCATCGAATACACCATGAACATCGTCGGTGAAGATTCGATTGGCATCGGCACCGACTTCACCCAGGGCCATGGCCAGGACTTCTTCGAGTACCTGACCCACGACAAGGGCTACGCCCGGCGCCTGACCAACTTCGGCAAGATCATCAACCCCCTGGGCATCCGCACCGTGGGCGAGTTCCCCAACCTCACCGAGACCCTGCTCAAGCGCGGCCACAGCGAGCGCGTGGTGCGCAAGATCATGGGCGAGAACTGGGTCAATGTCCTGAAGGACGTCTGGGGCGAATAACGCCACCCCCCACAGCACATTCCTGTAGCCGCTGCCGCAGGCTGCGATCGGCTCCGAAGGAGACGCGCTCTTGCGGCCCTCGGAAGGCTCTTCGAGCCTTTTCGCAGCCTGCGGCAGCGGCTACAGACGTACTTATCCACAGAATTCCGGAGTTTTGAAACATGGCCAAGATCGCCCCGCAATTGCCTATCGAAGTCGACAGCGAAACCGGTGTCTGGACCTCCGACGCCCTGCCGATGCTCTACGTGCCACGGCATTTCTTCGTCAACAACCACATGGGCATCGAGGAAGTACTGGGCGCCGAGGCCTATGCCGAGATCCTTTACAAGGCCGGCTACAAGTCCGCCTGGCACTGGTGCGAAAAAGAAGCCGAATGCCACGGCCTGGAAGGCGTCGCGGTGTTCGAGCACTACATGAAGCGCCTGTCCCAGCGCGGCTGGGGCCTGTTCAAGATCCAGGACATCGACCTGGATAAAGGCACCGCCAGCGTCAAGCTCGAACACTCGGCCTTCGTCTACGTGTACGGCAAGGTCGGGCGCAAGGTCGACTACATGTTCACCGGCTGGTTCGCCGGCGCCATGGACCAGATCCTGGCCGCCCGTGGCAGCAAGATCCGCACCGTGGCAGAGCAGGTTTACGGTGGTTCCGAAGAAGGCCACGACGATGGCCTGTTCGTCGTCAAACCGTTGTAAGCGGAGTTAAGAAAAATGGCTTTCGAAGCGATGTTCCAGCCGATCCAGATCGGCAAACTGACCATCCGCAACCGTGTGCTGAGCACCGCGCACGCCGAGGTCTACGCCACCGACGGCGGCATGACGACTGAACGGTATGTGAAGTACTACGAGGAAAAGGCCAAGGGCGGCATCGGCCTGGCGATCTGTGGCGGTTCCTCGGTGGTGGCCATCGACAGCCCCCAGGAGTGGTGGAGCTCGGTGAACCTGTCCACCGACCGGATCATCCCGCATTTCCAGAACCTGGCCGACGCCATGCACAAGCATGGCGCCAAGATCATGATCCAGATTACCCACATGGGCCGGCGCTCGCGCTGGGACGGTTTCAACTGGCCGACCCTGATGTCGCCGTCCGGGGTGCGCGAGCCAGTGCACCGCGCCACCTGCAAGACCATCGAGCCGGAGGAGATCTGGCGGGTGATCGGCAACTACGCCCAGGCCGCGCGCCGGGCCAAGGCCGGTGGCCTGGACGGTGTCGAGCTGTCGGCGGTGCACCAGCACATGATCGACCAGTTCTGGAGCCCGCGGGTCAACAAGCGCACCGACGAATGGGGCGGCACCTTCGAGAAACGCATGCGTTTCGGCCTGGAAGTGCTCAAGGCGGTACGCGCTGAAGTGGGCGATGATTTCTGCGTGGGCATGCGCCTGTGCGGCGACGAATTCCACCCGGACGGCCTGTCCCATGAGGACATGAAGCAGATCGCCAAGTATTACGACGACACCGGCATGCTGGACTTCATCGGCGTGGTGGGTTCGGGCTGCGACACCCACAACACCCTGGCCAACGTGATCCCCAACATGAGCTTCCCGCCGGAGCCGTTCCTGCACCTGGCGGCGGGCATCAAGGAAGTGGTCAAGGTCCCGGTGCTGCACGCGCAGAACATCAAGGACCCGAACCAGGCCACGCGGATTCTCGAAGGCGGTTACGTCGACATGGTGGGCATGACCCGCGCGCACATGGCCGACCCGCACCTGATCGCCAAGATCAAGATGGGCCAGATCGACCAGATCAAGCAGTGCGTCGGCGCCAACTACTGCATCGACCGCCAGTATCAGGGCCTGGACGTGCTGTGCATCCAGAACGCCGCCACGTCCCGTGAGTACATGGGCGTGCCGCACATCATCGAGAAAACCACCGGCATCAAGCGCAAGGTGGTGGTGGTCGGTGCCGGTCCTGCCGGTATGGAAGCCGCTCGCGTCGCCGCCGAACGCGGCCACGACGTGACCCTGTTCGAGAAGAAGGAAGCCATTGGCGGGCAGATCACCACCGCCTCCAAGGCCCCGCAACGGGATCAGATCGCCGGTATCACCCGCTGGTATCAGCTGGAGCTGGCGCGCTTGAAAGTCGACCTGCGCCTGGGCACCGCGGCGGACAGCGCGACCATCCTCGACCTGCGCCCCGACGTGGTGGTGCTGGCCGTGGGCGGCCATCCGTTCATCGAGCAGAACGAGCACTGGGGCGCCGACGAAGGGTTGGTGGTCAGCAGCTGGGACATCCTCGACGGCAAGGTGGCACCGGGCAAGAACGTGCTGGTGTACGACACCATCTGCGAGTTCACCGGCATGTCGGTCACCGACTTCATTGCCGACAAGGGTTCGCAAGTGGAGATTGTCACCGACGACATCAAGCCGGGCATCGCCGTGGGCGGCACCTCGTTCCCTACCTACTACCGCAGCCTGTACCCCAAGGAAGTGATCATGACCGGGGACCTGACCCTGGAGAAGGTCTACCGCGAGGGCGACAAGCTGGTGGCGGTGCTGGAGAACGAATACACCGGCGCCCGGGAGGAACGGGTGGTGGATCAGGTGGTGGTGGAAAACGGCGTGCGTCCCGACGAGGAGCTCTACTACGGGCTCAAGGAAGGTTCGCGCAACAAGGGCCAGATGGACGTCGAGGCGCTGTTCGCGATCAAGCCGCAGCCGTGCCTGAGCGAGACGGGGGAGGGCTACCTGTTGTTCCGCATCGGCGACTGCGTGTCCCAGCGCAACACCCATGCCGCGATCTACGACGCACTGCGCCTGTGCAAGGATTTCTAAGCCACTTCCTGTAGGAGCCGGCTTGCCGGCGATCGGCACTGGCGAGATACCGCGTGCCGCCTGATCGCTGGGAAGCCAGCTCCTACAAGGCCCCAGGTCTTTGGGAGCTCCACCATGTTGAACACCCTTCTTCCCATTCTGTTGTTCGCCGCCATCGGCCTTGCGGTCCTTGGCGCGCTGCGACGCGTGGCCATGTGGCGCCGGGGGCGAGCCTCCAAGGTCGATCTGATTGGCGGCCTGCTGGCCATGCCCAAGCGCTACATGGTTGATCTGCACCACGTGGTGGCCCGGGACAAATACATGGCCAACACCCACGTGGCCACGGCGGGGGGCTTTGTCCTGGCCGCCGTGCTGGCGATCCTGGTGCACGGTTTCGGCCTGCACAACCGCATCCTGGGTTATGCCTTGCTGCTGGCCACCACGCTGATGTTCGTCGGCGCGCTGTTCGTCGCCAAGCGCCGGCGCAACCCGCCGGCGCGGCTGTCCAAAGGGCCGTGGATGCGCCTGCCCAAAAGCCTGCTGGCATTCTCCGTGAGCTTCTTCGTGGCGACCCTGCCGGTGGCCGGGATCCTTCCGGAAAACTTCGGTGGCTGGCTGCTGGCGGCGCTGCTTGCGCTGGGTGTGCTCTGGGGCGTGTCCGAGCTGTTCTTCGGCATGACCTGGGGCGGGCCGATGAAGCACGCCTTCGCTGGTGCCCTGCACCTGGCCTGGCACCGGCGCGCCGAGCGCTTTGGTGGCGGACGCTCCACCGGCCTCAAACCGTTGGACCTGGAAGACCCGAACGCGCCTTTGGGGGTGGAAAAGCCCAAGGACTTCACCTGGAACCAGTTGCTGGGCTTCGACGCCTGCGTGCAGTGCGGCAAGTGCGAGGCGGCATGCCCGGCCTTCGCCGCCGGCCAGCCGCTGAACCCGAAGAAACTGATCCAGGACATGGTGGTCGGCCTGGCCGGCGGTACCGACGCGCAGTTCGCTGGCAGCCCGTACCCTGGCAAGGCCATCGGCGAACACGGCGGCAACCCGCACCAGCCCATCGTCAACGGCCTGGTGGACGCCGAGACCCTGTGGTCCTGCACCACCTGCCGGGCCTGTGTCGAGGAATGCCCGATGATGATCGAACACGTCGATGCCATCGTCGACATGCGTCGCCACCTGACCCTGGAGAAGGGCGCCACGCCGAACAAGGGCGCCGAGGTCCTGGAAAACCTCATTGCCACCGACAACCCCGGCGGCTTCAACCCCGGCGGGCGGATGAACTGGGCGGCGGACCTGAACCTGTCCCTGCTCAGCGACAAACAAAGCACCGACGTGCTGTTCTGGGTCGGCGACGGCGCCTTCGACATGCGCAACCAGCGCACCCTGCGGGCCTTCGTCAAAGTGCTCAAGGCGGCCAAGGTGGACTTCGCCGTGCTCGGCCTGGAAGAGCGCGACAGCGGTGACGTGGCCCGGCGCCTGGGCGACGAAGCGACTTTCCAGCTGCTGGCCAAGCGCAACATCCAGACCCTGGCCAAGTACCGCTTCAAGCGCATCGTCACCTGCGATCCCCACAGTTTCCATGTGCTGAAGAACGAGTACGGCGCCTTCGATGGCAACTACCTGGTGCAGCACCACAGCACCTACCTGGCCGAGCTGATCGGCGCCGGTGCGCTGAACCTGGGCCAGCACAAGGGCAGCAGCGTGACCTATCACGATCCTTGCTACCTGGGTCGTTACAACGGTGAGTACGAAGCGCCGCGCGAGGTACTGCGGGCCTTGGGCATCGAGATCAAGGAAATGCAGCGCTCGGGCTTCCGTTCCCGTTGCTGCGGCGGTGGCGGCGGCGCGCCGATCACCGACATTCCGGGCAAGCAACGGATTCCCGACATGCGCATGCAGGACATCCGCGAAACCGGCGCCGAGCTGGTGGCCGTGGGTTGTCCACAGTGCACGGCGATGCTCGAAGGGGTGGTGGAGCCGCGGCCGATGATCAAGGACATCGCCGAACTGGTAGCCGACGCCTTGCTCGAAGACGCCGCCCCGAGCAAAGCGCCGGCGTCGGTGAAACCTGAACCTGCGGAGGTGCACTGATGAGCGACATTATCCGCCGCGATCCCCGGGCCGAGTGGATCGCCCGCAACCGCCTGCACCCGCTGCACGCGGCCATGCAGCCGGCGCAACACAGCTGGATGGGGCCCAATGGCCTGATCCGCAAGAACCCCCACGGCATCGGTTTCATCGGCCCCAACGGCCTCAAGCGCATCGACCGCAGTGGCGCCCAGCAGGGCGGCAGCGCCAAGCGCACGGCAGCGGCCGAGGTGCAGTTGCCGCTGCATCAAGTGGCGCAGCCGGCGTTCTACATCAGCGTGGTGCCGGACATGGTCGGTGGCCGCCTGAGCAGCCACGACCGCGACCTGCTGGGCTTGGCCCATCAGTTGGCGGGCCAGGACGGCGCGGTGCTGGCGGTGGTGTTCGGCGAACACAAGGAATCGGCCTTCGCCACCGCGGGTGTCGACCGCCTGCTGGTGCTGCAAGGCAGCGAGTTCGAAGGTTATGCACCGGAGCAACGGGTGCAGGGCCTGCGGGCTGTGGATAACCAGTTCAGCCCGCGTCACTGGCTGCTGCCCGACAGCCGCACCGGCGGCGGCGAACTGGGCCGGCGCTTTGCCGCGGCCCTGGGCGAACGCCCGGCGACCCGGGTCTGGCAGGTCAAGGACGGGCAGTGCATCGGCCGTGCCGGCGCCGGCCTGCAGGACCTGGCGCGGCCGGTGGCGCGCTTGATCCTGGCCGCCGCCGAATGCGCGGAGCCGGTCAGCGAAACCCGCCACGAAGCCTTGGCGGTGGAGTTATCCACAAGCGTGGCCCGCAGCCTGGCGCGGATCGAAGACCTGGGCGCGGTGGCGGTGGACCCGGCGGCGATTCCCATGGCCGAGGCCGAATTCATCTTTTCCGGGGGCAACGGGGTCAAGGACTGGCCGCTGTTTCACCAGGCCGCCGCCGCCCTGGGGGCCACCGAAGGCGCTTCGCGGGTGGCGGTGGACGACGGCTTCATGGCCCGCGACCGGCAAGTGGGGGCCAGTGGTATCTGGGTCACCGCGCGGGTCTATGTGGCGGTGGGGATTTCCGGAGCGATCCAGCACCTGCAAGGCATTGGTGCCTGCGACAAGGTGGTGGCGATCAACCTCGACCCGGGTTGCGACATGATCAAGCGTGCCGACCTGTCGGTGATTGGCGACAGCGCGGAGATTCTCAAGGCCTTGATCGCGGCGGTAGCGGCCTACCGCAACGACGCCAAGCGCGATGCGGCTTAAGGGGATGTTATGCACAGCAATGTAATCAGCCTGATTTCGATTGGCGCCCACCCCACCTCCGGCCGCCCGCGGCGTGCCGAACAGGATGCCCGGGCAGTGGAACTGGGCCTGCAACTGGCCGGTGCGCAGTTGCAGGTGCTGCATGCCGGCGATGTAGCCGAGCCGGCCCTGCGTGCCTACCTGGGCATGGGCCTGGAACAGCTGCATGTGCTGGAGCAGCCGGCGGGCGCCGATGCCCTGCCGGCACTGGCCCAGTACCTGCGTCATGCCGGCGCCCAGGTGGTGCTCACCGGCAGCCAGGCGGAAACCGGCGAGGGCTCGGGGATGCTGCCATTCCTGCTGGCGGAAAACCTCGGCTGGCCGCTGGTGGTGGGGCTGGCCCAGGTCGAGTCCCTGGGGGATGGCGTGGCCCATGTCCTGCAAGCCTTGCCTCGCGGCCAGCGACGCCGGCTCAAGGTGCGCCTGCCATTCCTCGCCACTGTGGATAACGCCGCCCCCAAGCCGCGCCAGAGCGCCTACGGCCCGGCGCGGCGGGGCGTGCTCGAAACCGACCAGGTGCTGGTGGTGGAGGACGAGTTGTTCACAGGCTCCAGCCTGCAACCGGCCAAGCCGCGCCCCAAGCGCCTGAAAGTGATCAAGGCCAAGAGCGGCGCCGACCGCATGAAAGCCGCTACCGCCAAGGCCAGCGGCGGCACCGGCCAGGTACTCAAGGGCGCCAGCCCTGAGGCGGGTGCCGAAGCCATTCTCAAATTGCTCATCGAAGAAGGCGTAGTGCGCTGACCCCAGGGTTATGCACAACCCCTTGCACCGCTGTTCGCTGGCAAGCCAGCTCCTACGGAGGGAAATGTACCCATGCCCTGTAGGAGCCGGCTTGCCGGCGAAGAGGCCAGCGCGGTTTTGCACAATTCCCGGGCGCAGCCGTGCGCTGGCAAGCCAGTTCCCACAAGGGGAAATGCACCGATGCCTTGTAGGAGCCGGCTTGCCGGCGAAGAGGCCGGCGCGGTTTTGCACAATTCCCGGCCGTCTTTCGCGACAGGGGGGTAGGGTTACTCACAATCCCTGTGTGCGGACCTGTGGATAAGGTGTTCGCGCCTCGCTCCAGCCCTTGTGTAGCAGGCCCTTGCGCCGCCTGTACGATTTTTGATCAGGCTAAGTCGGCGTTTTTTATGGCGTTTTTTCCATGATGGGAAAACCCTCGGGCAGACTTTTGCACAGCAGTTGCCCCCAAAGTCTGTTGGCGCTTCTGTGGATAAGATGTTCGCTTAGCGCTGTATCCCTTGCAGAACGGGGCTTTCAAGACTTTGTTCAAAAAACGACCAAATGCTGGTTTTTCCGCAGAATATCCTGGCGTGGCCCTGATAATGCACGGCTTTTGGCGGTTTTCCACAGTGCCCGACTAGTGCACCCGAGTTGCCCCCAAAGTCTGTTGGCCGTTCTGTGGATAAGGTGTTCGCCTTCCTCTGTAGCCCTCTGAATACGTGGCTTTGATGGCTGTGTTCAAAAAATGATCAATACCTTGTGAAACAGCACTTTCTACATAAGTCACGGATTTTATTGCCATTGCCCGGCGAAATATCCCCAAGCCAGAGGAACTTGCCCACAGTTGCTGTGGGCCAAGGTGTGGATAAGGTGTTCGTCGAAGGCTGCACCCCTTGTAATCCATAGCTTGTGCGGCAATAGATCAAATTTCATACAGTTCTAATGGCTGCCTTGACACTGGCAAGTGGCCTGTCTTCGCCGTTGCCACACGGACTTGGCGGTTAGTTATCCACATCCGGTTTTCGGGGGAGGGGGCAGGCAATGGACTGGCGTTTATCACAGGCTTGTGCGATCGGCGCCTCCGTCGATGCACCTGCGGGCGCGCCACCAACCAGCGCGCCCCGCCTGCGCCAGCGGCTACAGAAACTGCATCTGTAGCCGCTGGTGAGCCTGCGAGGCTGTGTAAAGGTGCGCAGGACCGTGCCGGGCGGTCTCCCGCCGGATGTGCTTTATCCAGTGACCGGCACGCCCTTGAGGTAAGGCGCCGGTTCCGCCCCCAGGTTGCTCAGCATGCGCTCGCTGTACCAGTCGACGAAGTTGACCACGCCGAACTCGTAGGTCTTGGAGTACGGGCCGGGCTGGTAGGCGGTGGAGTTGATGCCGCGCTGGTTCTCTTCCGCCAGGCGCCGGTCCTGGGCGTTGGTGGCGTCCCACACCTGGCGCATGCGCTCGACGTCGTAGTCCACGCCTTCCACGGCGTCCTTGTGCACGATCCACTTGGTGGTGACGATGGTTTCCTGGGCGCTGATGGGCCACACGGTGAACACGATGATGTGGTCGCCCATGCAGTGGTTCCACGAGTGGGGCAGGTGCAGGATGCGCATCGAGCCCAGGTCCGGGTTCTTGATCCGGCCCATGAGTTTGGCGCAGCCCTGCTTGCCGTCCAGGGTCATGGACACGGTGCCCTTGAGCAGCGGCATGCGCACGATGCGGTTGCGCAGGCCGAAGCTGGCGTGGGCGTAAGGGATCTTCTCGGCTTCCCAGGCGGCAGCGGAGGCGGCCACGTGGTCCTTGAACGCCTGGTCGGCCCGCGGGTCGGTGACGTCGTCCCATTCCAGCAGGGTTTTCAGCAATTCGGGGTGCGAGCCGCCGCAGTGGTAGCACTCGCGGTTGTTCTCCAGCACCAGCTTCCAGTTGGCCTTTTCATGCAAGGTGGTCTGCACCGCCACCTTGGTGTTCTCCATGTCGTAGGGCTCCATGTAATGGGCCAGGGTCGCCAGGAAGTCGTCGATGGCCGGCGGGTTCTCGGCCAGGGAGATGAAGATGTAGCCGCCGGCGGTCTTCACGTTCACCGGTTTCAGGCCGTATTGCTTCATGTCGAAGTCGGCGCCCATCTCGGTGCCGGCGAACAGCAGGCGGCCGTCCAGTTCGTAGGTCCACTGGTGGTAGTGGCAGACCAGCTTGGCGACCTTGCCCTTGTCGCTGGTGCACAGCCGTGAGCCGCGGTGGCGGCAGACGTTGTGGAAGGCGTGGACCACGCCGTCGGCGCCGCGGATGACGATGATCGGGTTCTTGCCGATCTGCAGGGTGATGTAGTTGCCCTTGGTGGGGATCTCGCAGGTCATGCCGGCGATCAGCCATTCCTTCTGGAAGATCTCCTGCATGTCGATATCGAACAGCCTTTCATCGCAGTAGAACGGCTGCGGCAGGGAAAAGGTCCGCTCACGTTCCTGCAGCATCTGTGCAGTGGCCTTGCGTGCAGGTTCCAGCGGATCGCCCAAGCTCAGGGTTGCGGTGACGTCCATCGTTCAAGTCCTCATGGCCGTTCAGTGCGGCCGGCGAATTAATTAGTGGCTACGGTGGGTGCTACGCAAGTCACGAAAAAAACGGCTGTTGTCGTTGAGGCGAGTGTGGGTCCGCAGGCGCCAAGAACCTTATCCATGGGCGACATGGCCCAATCTGTTCCCGACGCGCCAGCCCCGGCAGCTGGGGGCTGGTCGCGATAAGCATGTGAATGTCGCAGATAGGTAAATGGGCGCGAGAAGCCTTACGCAGAATCGCTGACAAGACGCCGACCGTCGGCCGTGGAGAACAGCATGTCCAACACCTTCCTCAACCCGGTAACCACCCAGACCTGGGCCAATGGCCGTCACATCGTCCGTTGCGTCAAAGTCATCCAGGAAACCTGGGACGTGCGGACCTTCTGCTTCATGGCCGACCAGCCGATCATGTTCTTCTTCAAGCCTGGGCAGTTCGTCACCCTGGAGCTGGAGATCGAGGGCCAGCCGGTGATGCGTTCCTACACCATCTCCAGCTCGCCCTCGGTGCCCTACAGCTTCTCGGTGACCATCAAGCGCGTGCCCGGCGGCAAGGTCTCCAACTGGCTGCACGACACCCTGCACGAAGGCCAGGAACTGGCGGTGCACGGGCCGGTGGGGCTGTTCAACGCCATCGACTTTCCGGCGCCGAAGATCCTCTACCTCAGCGGTGGCGTCGGCATTACCCCGGTGATGTCCATGGCGCGCTGGTTCTACGACACCAACGCCAACGTCGACATGGTGTTCATCCACAGCGCCCGTTCCCCCAAGGACATCATTTACCACCGCGAGCTGGAGCACATGGCCTCGCGGATCGACAACTTCAGCCTGCACCTGATCTGCGAAAAGCACGGCCTGGGCGAGCCCTGGGCCGGTTATCGCGGTTACCTGAACCACAAGATGCTGGAGTTGATGGCCCCGGATTTCCTGGAGCGGGAAGTGTTCTGCTGCGGCCCCACGCCCTATATGAGCGCGGTCAAGCGGCTGCTGGAAGCCGCCGGTTTCGACATGGCTCGCTACCACGAGGAATCTTTCGGCGCGACCCCGGCCGAAGCCCGGGCCGATGCGGTGGAACACGCCGAACAGGCGGCCGAGGCGCCGGAGCCGGACCTGGCGGATCTGCATCAGGTGGAGTTCACCGCTTCGGGCAAGAGCATCCGCGTGGCCCCCGGGGAAACCGTGCACGCGGCGGCGGCCAAGCTTGGCCTGATGATTCCCAAGGCCTGCGGCATGGGCATCTGCGGCACTTGCAAGGTGCTCAAGCTGGGGGGCGAGGTGGAGATGGAGCACAACGGTGGGATCACCGAGGAAGACGAAGCCGAAGGCTACATCCTGTCCTGCTGCAGCGTGCCCAAGGGCGACGTGCGCGTGGAGTTCTGATCGCCGGCAAACCGGCCCCTGCATCCGTTTGCTGTAGGAGCCGGCTTGCCAGCGAACAGGTGCAACCTGATCCTTCGGTTACTGATACAACGCCGGGCGCCGATCCAGGTGCACATGGTTATGTTCACTGATGGACTTGTGCCAGGCCTGGCTCAGGTCCAGCTCCGCCAGCAGCAACTGCTCGGCGCTTTCCCTATCCCTGCCCGCCAGTGGATAACCGTCGGCATCGACAATGGTCGAGCCGCCCACCCAGTTCACTTCACGTTCCTCGCCGCAGCGGTCGCAGGCGGCGATGAACATCCGGTTGACCGCCGCATTGGCCTGCACCCGGACCATCTCCGCCGGCCGCTCGCCGAGCGGGCGCAGGCCATCCGGCCAGTTCACCGGGGCGCACAGCAGGGCCGCACCGGCCAGGGCTGGCAGGCGCACCCACTCGGGAAACTCCAGGTCGTAGCAGATCATCATGGCGATCGGCCCGAAGCGGGTCGCCACCACCGGCGGCGGTTCGTCGCCTGGGGTGAAGATCAGGTTTTCCCGATCCCACAGGTGGGCCTTGCGGTACAGCGTCAGCCTGCCTTCGGGTTCGACCAGCGCCGCGCTGTTGGCCACGCGCTCCTGGTCCAGGCGCTCGCAGAAGCCGCCGACGATCACCACCTGCAGCTCTTCGGCCAGGGTTTTCCACAGGCTCAGGGTCGGCCCGTCGAGGCTTTCCGAGAGTGCCAGGGCTTCATTGCGGTCGCTGAACACATAGCCGCTCTGCACCAGTTCCGGCAGCACCACCACCTGGGCGCCGCGGGCGGCGGCCTGGCGTATCGCCTCGGCGCCCAGGGCGCGGTTGTACTTAAGGTCGCCGATGCGCGGGGCCACTTGCTGGCAGGCCACCTTGAGGGATGCCTGAGGAATCATTGCGCGCCTCCTTCCAGTTGCTGCTCGCTGGCCTGGATGGCCAGGCGCTCCGCGTCCAGGTCCAGGTTGCGGGTCAGCGCCCAGTAGACCAGCGCGGCCACGGCAAGGCCAACCACGAAGGCAATGTCGGCGCCGCCCAGGGCCTGGGACAGCGGGCCCTGGAAGAAGCTCAGGGACATGAACGGCACCATCGCCAGCAGGCCGAGGAAATACGCCAGCAGCCCGGCGCTGGACCAGCGGCCATAGATCCCGGCGTGATTGAAGATGTCGCTGATGGCATAGCGACCTTTGCGCACCAGGTAGAAGTCCGCCAGGTTGACTGCGGTCCAGGGCACCAGGAAATACAGCATCAGCAGCACGAAAGTGTTGAAGCTGCCCAGGTAGCTCTCGGGAATGTTCATGGCGATGAGAAAGATCACCACCGCCACCAGCACGATTCCGCAGACCCGGCTCTTGAGGTTGGGCTTGATCGACTTGAAGCCGTCGATGGCGCTGATGCCGGTGAGCATGGCGCCGTAGCAGTTGACCGCCATGATGCCCACCAGCGCCGGCACTGCGATCAGCACGGTGAAGGTGCCGAAGCCGGGGATCACCCGGTTGCCCACTTCGCGCACGCTGGCGATGGCATCGGGGGAGGGCAGGGCCGAAGCCAGGAACGCCCCCAGGGACATCAGCCACAGGGCCGAACCGGCGGCGCCCAGGTAGGTCCAGAAGATCACCTGGCGCGACGGCGTCTGGTGCGGCAGGTAGCGTGAGTAGTCGGAGACGTACACCGAATAGCTGATCTGGTAGCCGGCGGCGGCCGACAGCTGGATCAGGAACGCCGACCAGGAGAACTGCGGGTCGGCCAGGGCCGAGTCGGCCTGCAGGGTCAGCAGGGCACTGACGGTGAGCACCGCGAACACGCTGATCATCACGTAGGTCAGCCAGCGCTGCACGGTGTGCAGCAGGTCATGGCCGATCACAGCGATCAGCACCGCCACGGCGATCATCAGGGTGTACCAGGGCGCCCGGGCGCCGGGAATCACGGTGTTGATGGCATCGGTGGCGAGAATCACGTTGAACACGTTGAAGCCGATGTAGACGAACACCACGGCGGTGAACGGCACGATGGCGCCGCGCAGGCCGAACTGGGCGCGGGACTGGATCATCTGCGGCAGCCCCATGCGCGGGCCCTGGTTGGCGTGGAAGGCCATGCAGAAGGTGCCCAGGCAGACGCCGATGACGATCGCCAGGATGGCGTATTGCAGGGCGAGGCCCAGGGCTGCGCCGGTGAAACCGGTGACCATGGTGGTGAGCACGAAGTTGCCGGTGAACCAGAAGGGGCCCTGGTGCCAGACCTTGCCGTGGCGTTCATCGCGGGGCACGTAGTCGATGGAGCGGGTTTCGATCTTCAGGCCGGGAGGCTGGGCTTTCTCGGTGACGCAAGAAGAAGTCGTCATGGGGTACAGCCTTATTTTTATAGGTCGACCCCGGAGTCTCGGACAAACGCTGCGGTTGTTGAATCAGTGGGGGCAAATAATCAGTTCAGGAATTTGTGAACTGATGAAGGGGGCGTGCTTGACGGGCCTCTTCGCTGGCAAGCCAGCTCCTACGGGGTGGGAGGTGCGCTGGCCATTGTAGGAGCCGGCTTGCCGGCGAAGGCGTCGGTGAGCGCGGCGCCCGGGTTGCGGGCCTCTTCGCTGGCAAGCCAGCTCCTACAGGCGGGGGGGTGGGTCAGGCGCTCATGACGGTGCGGATGTCGGCTGCCAGTTCGCGCACGCGGTCTTCCTCGGTGTCCCAGGAGCACATGAAGCGCGCGCCGCCCTTGCCGATGAAGGTGTAGAAGCGCCAGCCCTTGGCCGTCAGTGCGGCAATGGCCGGTTCCGAGAGTTGCAGGAACACGCCGTTGGCCTGCACCGGGAACATCAGTTCCACGCCAGGGATGTCGGCCACCAGTTGGGCCAGCAGCTGCGCGCAGTGGTTGGCGTGGCGGGCGTGCTTGAGCCAGGCGTCGTTTTCCAGGAGGCCGACCCAGGGCGCGGAGAGAAAGCGCATTTTCGAGGCCAGCTGGCCAGCCTGCTTGCAGCGGTAGTCGAAGTCTTCCGCCAGCTTGTGGTTGAAGAACAGGATCGCTTCACCCACCGCCATGCCGTTTTTCGTGCCGCCAAAGCACAGCACGTCCACGCCGGCCTTCCAGGTCAGCTCCGCCGGGGTGCAGCCGAGGAAGGCGCAGGCGTTGGAGAAGCGCGCGCCGTCCATGTGCAGGTTCAGCCCCAGTTCCTTGCAGGTGGCACTGATGGCGCGAACTTCTTCCGGGGTGTAGACACTGCCCACCTCGGTGGCCTGGGTCAGGGTTACCACCCGCGGCTTGGGATAGTGGATGTCCTGGCGCTTGAGGGCGATCTCGCGGATCGATTCCGGGGTCAGCTTGCCGTTCTGGGTGCCGGCGATCAGCAGCTTGGAGCCGTTGGAGAAGAACTCCGGGGCGCCGCACTCGTCGGTTTCGACGTGGGCGGTTTCCGAGCAGATCACGCTGTGGTAACTCTGGCACAGCGACGACAGGGCCAGGGAGTTGGCGGCGGTGCCGTTGAAGGCGAAGAACACTTCGCAGTCGGTTTCGAACAGTTTGCGGAAATGATCCGAGGCGCGAGCGGTCCACTGGTCGTCGCCGTAAGCGCGCTCGTGGCCGTGGTTGGCCTGCTCCATGGCGGCCCAGGCTTCGGGGCAGATGCCGGAGTAGTTGTCGCTGGCGAATTGTTGGCTCTTGTCGGTCATGGCCGGCTCCGTGGTCGATGATGGTGCGCACTTTAACCAAGAATAATGGCCCAGCACACGCTCTGTTTATGCCGGAATAATGCATGGCCCATAAGGATTTATGCGTGACGCGATGCTGAAACCCGACACTGCCCGGCGCGACGGGGCGCTGGATGCGCTGAAATGGCTGGCGCTGCTGAGCATGGTCCTCGATCACCTGCGTTATGTGGGCCTGAGCCTGGACTGGCTTTACGTACCCGGGCGCCTGGCGTTTCCCTGGTTCTGCCTGGCCATGGCGGTGAACCTGACCCGGGCCAGGGATGAAATCGACCGCCGGCCCGGCCCATGGCGCTACCTGGGCTGGTTGCTGCTGTTCAGCCTGCTGAGTGAGATTCCCTATCGCCTGTTCATTCCCGACCCCGATACCTTGAATGTGTTGCCCACCCTGGCCCTGGGCCTGCTGGTGGCTCGCGGCTGGCAGCGGCGCAGAGGCCTGGACCTGGGGCTTGGCCTGCTGGCCTTGCTGCTGGCGGTGGTTTTCAGCGAGCGGCTGATGTTCGGCGCCTTCGGGGTGTTGCTGCCGCTGGCCCTGGTACTGGTGTTGCGCCGGCCCTGGTATTTCAGCCTGCTGCCTGGGGCGCTGTGCCTGGCGGCCAATCAATGGGAAACCTTGTTCCCGGCGGCGCGCCTGGGCAATCAGGTGGCGACCTGCGGTATTGCCGCTTGTCTGCTGGCGCCGTGGCTGGGGCTGATGCTGCTGCGGGGGCTGCGTGGCAGGTCGGTGCCGGCCATGCGCCGCTGGGCCTACCTGCTGTACCCGGCGCACTTTCTCCTGCTGCTGGCCCTGCGCGCAGCCCTGTAGGAGCCGGCTTGCCGGCGAATGCGCCCGTGAGGATTTGCGCCCTGCTTGCGGGCCTCTTCGCTGGCAAGCCAGCTCCTACGGCAGAGGGCGTTGCGCTGCGGTGGAGGGACAGGCCCGATCCAGAGCCGTTGGCGGGTGGTGCGGGCAGGCATTTATCTCCGCACGCCAGGGCATGTCGTAAACGCACCTTTGCGTGGCGTCCATAGGCATTTGAGTTCCCCTTCCCGGTCATACCATCGCATCCAAAGGGCGTAGCTGTAAGGCTCGCCTCACCGAGACGAAAGGCGCACCGCCGCCGCTGGGAGAGACGTGATGTTCAGCAAGCAAGACCAGATCCAGGGTTACGACGATGCACTGCTGGCGGCCATCAATGCCGAGGAACAACGCCAGGAAGATCACATCGAGCTGATCGCGTCGGAAAACTACACCAGCAAGCGGGTGATGCAGGCGCAAGGCAGCGGGCTGACCAACAAGTACGCCGAAGGCTATCCGGGCAAGCGCTACTACGGTGGCTGCGAGCACGTGGACAAGGTCGAGGCCCTGGCCATCGAGCGCGCCAAGCAACTGTTCGGTGCCGACTACGCCAACGTCCAGCCGCACTCCGGTTCTTCGGCCAACAGCGAGGTGTACCTGGCCCTGCTGCAGGCCGGCGATACCATCCTCGGCATGAGCCTGGCCCATGGCGGCCACCTGACCCACGGGGCCAAGGTGTCGTCCTCGGGCAAGCTGTACAACGCGGTGCAGTACGGCATCGACACCCGCACCGGGTTGATCGACTACGACGAAGTCGAGCGCCTGGCCGTGGAACACAAGCCGAAGATGATCGTCGCCGGCTTCTCGGCCTACTCCAAGACCCTGGACTTCCCGCGCTTCCGGCAGATCGCCGACAAGGTCGGGGCGCTGCTGTTCGTCGACATGGCCCACGTCGCCGGGCTGGTGGCCGCCGGTCTGTATCCCAACCCGCTGCCCTATGCCGACGTGGTCACCACCACCACCCACAAGACCCTGCGCGGTCCCCGTGGCGGGCTGATCCTGGCCAAGGCCAACGAAGAGATCGAGAAGAAACTCAACGCTGCCGTGTTCCCGGGTGCCCAGGGCGGTCCGCTGATGCATGTGATCGCGGCCAAGGCGGTGTGCTTCAAGGAAGCGCTGGAACCTGGCTTCAAGGCTTATCAGCAGCAAGTGATCGACAACGCCCAGGCCATGGCCGGCGTGTTTATCAAACGCGGCTACGATGTAGTGTCCGGCGGCACCGACAACCACCTGTTCCTGGTCAGCCTGATTCGCCAGGGCCTGACCGGCAAGGATGCCGATGCCGCCCTGGGCCGCGCCCACATCACCGTGAACAAGAACGCCGTGCCCAACGACCCGCAGTCGCCGTTTGTCACGTCCGGCCTGCGCATCGGCACCCCGGCGGTCACCACCCGCGGTTTCAAGGTCACCCAGTGCACCGAACTGGCGGGCTGGATCTGCGACATTCTCGACCACCTCGGCGATGCCGACGTCGAGGCCAATGTCGCCCGTCAGGTGGCGGCCCTGTGTGCTGATTTCCCGGTTTACCGCTGAGAGCCGCAACTGGAGCAATGACTATGCAACGCTATTCGGGCTTCGGCCTCTTCAAGCACTCTCTCAGCCACCATGAAAACTGGCAGCGCATGTGGCGCACCCCGACCCCGAAGAAAGTCTATGACGTGGTCATAGTCGGCGGTGGCGGGCATGGCCTGGCCACTGCCTACTACCTGGCCAAGGAACACGGCATCACCAATGTCGCGGTGGTGGAGAAGGGCTGGCTGGGCGGCGGCAACACCGCGCGCAACACCACCATCGTGCGTTCCAACTACCTGTGGGACGAGTCGGCGCAGCTCTACGAGCATGCGATGAAGTTGTGGGAAGGCCTGTCCCAGGACCTCAACTACAACGTGATGTTCTCCCAGCGCGGGGTCTACAACCTGTGCCATACCCTGCAGGACATCCGTGATTCCGAGCGCCGGGTCAGCGCCAACCGGCTCAACGGCATCGACGGCGAACTGCTCAACACCCAGCAGGTGGCGGACGAGATCCCCTACCTGGACTGCTCGAAGAACACTCGCTACCCGGTGCTCGGCGCCACGGTCCAGCGCCGCGGCGGCGTGGCCCGTCACGACGCCGTGGCCTGGGGCTTTGCCCGCGCCGCCGACGCCCTGGGCGTGGACCTGATCCAGCAGACCGAAGTCATCGGTTTTCGCAAGGAAAACGGCGTGTGCATCGGCGTCGAGACCAACAAGGGCTTTATCGGCGCCAAGCGCGTCGGGGTGGTCACCGCCGGCAACTCCGGGCACATGGCCAAGCTCGCGGGTTTTCGCCTGCCGATCGAATCCCACCCGCTGCAGGCGCTGGTGTCGGAGCCGATCAAACCGATCATCGACAGCGTGATCATGTCCAACGCGGTGCACGGCTACATCAGCCAGTCGGACAAGGGCGACCTGGTGATCGGCGCCGGTATCGACGGCTGGGTCGGCTACGGCCAGCGCGGTTCCTACCCGGTGATCGAGCACACCATCCAGGCCATCGTCGAGATGTTCCCGGTCCTCTCCCGTGTGCGCATGAATCGCCAGTGGGGCGGCATCGTCGACACCAGCCCGGACGCCTGCCCGATCATTTCCAAGACTCCGGTGCCGAACATGTTCTTCAACTGCGGGTGGGGCACCGGCGGCTTCAAGGCCACCCCAGGCTCGGGCAACGTGTTTGCCGCGAGCCTCGCCAAGGGCGAGATGCATCCATTGGCCGCCCCTTTCTCCATCGACCGTTTCCACAACGGCGCGCTGATCGACGAACACGGCGCTGCTGCGGTCGCCCACTAAAAGGACAACTACCTATGTTGCATATCTTCTGTCCTCACTGCGGCGAGCTGCGCTCCGAAGAGGAATTCCATTCGTCCGGCCAGGCGCATATTCCACGGCCCCTGGACCCCAACGCCTGCACCGACGAGGAGTGGGGCGACTACATGTTCTTCCGCGACAACCCTCGCGGCCTGCACCACGAGTTGTGGATCCACGCCGCCGGTTGCCGCCAGTACTTCAACGCTACCCGCGACACCGTCACCTACGAAATTCTTGAGACCTACAAGATCGGCACCAAGCCGCAATTCACCGCCAAGGCTGCTGGAGAGAAGGTATGAGCCAGACCAATCGCCTGTCCAACGGCGGACGCATCGACCGCAACAAGGTCCTGACCTTCACCTTCAACGGCCAGAGCTACAAGGGTTTTGAGGGCGACACCCTGGCCTCGGCGCTGCTGGCCAACGGCGTGGACATCATCGGCCGCAGCTTCAAGTACTCCCGGCCCCGGGGCATCTTCGCCGCAGGCTGCGAGGAGCCCAACGCGGTGCTGCAGATCGGTGCCACCGAAGCCACCCAGATCCCCAACGTGCGCGCCACCCAGCAGGCGCTGTACCAGGGCCTGGTCGCCACCAGCACCAACGGCTGGCCCAGCGTCAACAACGACATGATGGGGATTCTCGGCAAGGTCGGCGGCAAGCTGATGCCGCCGGGCTTCTACTACAAGACCTTCATGTACCCGCAATCGTTCTGGATGACCTACGAGAAGTACATCCGCAAGGCGGCGGGCCTCGGTCGCTCGCCCACCGAGAACGATCCGGACACCTACGACAACATGAACCAGCACTGCGACGTGCTGATCGTCGGCGCCGGCCCCGCGGGCCTTGCCGCCGCCCTGGCAGCGGCCCGCAGTGGCGCCCGGGTGATCCTGGCCGACGAGCAGGAAGAGTTCGGCGGTACCCTGCTGGACAGCCGCGAGAGCCTGGACGGCAAGCCGGCGGCGGAGTGGGTGGCCAGTGTGGTTGCCGAACTCCAGTCGCTGCCGGATGTGTTGCTGCTGCCGCGGGCCACGGTCAACGGCTACCACGACCACAACTTCCTGACCATTCACGAGCGTCTCACCGATCACCTCGGCGACCGCGCGCCCATCGGCCAGGTACGCCAGCGCATCCACCGGGTACGCGCCAAGCGCGTGGTGCTGGCCACCGGCGCCCACGAGCGGCCGCTGGTCTACGGCAACAACGACGTGCCGGGCAACATGCTGGCTGGCGCGGTCTCCACCTATGTGCGGCGCTACGGCGTGGCCCCGGGCAAGAAACTGGTGCTGTCCACCAATAACGACCACGCCTACCGTGTGGCCCTGGACTGGCTCGACGCCAGCCTGCAAGTGGTGGCCATCGCCGATGCGCGGCACAACCCGCGCGGCGCCCTGGTGGAAGAAGCCCGGGCCAAGGGTATTCGCATCCTCACCTCCAGCGCGGTGATCGAGGCCCGTGGCAGCAAGCACGTGACCGGCGCGCGTGTAGCGGCCATCGACGTCAAGGCACACAAGGTCACCAGCCCCGGCGAATGGCTCGACTGCGACCTGATCGCCAGCTCCGGCGGCTACAGCCCGGTGGTGCACCTGGCCTCGCACTTGGGCGGCAAGCCGGTGTGGCGCGAAGACATCCTCGGTTTCGTGCCCGGTGAAGCGCCGCAGAAACGTGTGTGCGTCGGTGGCATCAACGGCGTCTACAGCCTCGGCGATACCCTGGCCGACGGTTTCGAAGGCGGTGTGCGCGCCGCCAGCGAAGCCGGTTTCCAGGCCGTTGAGGGCGTTCTGCCCAAGGCCCTGGCCCGTCTTGAAGAACCGACCCTGGCGCTGTTCCAGGTGCCCCACGAAAAAGGCACGGCGCGTGCGCCGAAGCAATTCGTCGACCTGCAGAACGACGTCACTGCGGCCGCCATCGAACTGGCGACCCGCGAGGGCTTCGAGTCGGTGGAACACGTCAAGCGCTACACCGCCCTGGGCTTCGGCACCGACCAGGGCAAGCTGGGCAACGTCAACGGCCTGGCCATCGCCGCCCGTTCGCTGAACGTCAGCATCCCGCAGATGGGCACCACCATGTTCCGTCCGAACTACACGCCGATCACCTTCGGCGCCGTGGCCGGCCGGCACTGCGGACACATCTTCGAGCCGGTGCGCTTCACCGCGCTGCATGCCTGGCATGTGAAGAATGGCGCCGAGTTCGAAGACGTCGGCCAGTGGAAACGCCCCTGGTATTTCCCGAAAAACGGCGAAGACCTGCATGCCGCGGTCAAGCGTGAATGCCAGGCCGTGCGCGACAGTGTCGGCCTGCTGGACGCCTCGACCCTGGGCAAGATCGACATCCAGGGCCCCGATGCCCGGGAGTTCCTCAACCGCATCTACACCAATGCCTGGACCAAGCTCGACGTGGGCAAGGCCCGCTACGGCCTGATGTGCAAGGAAGACGGCATGGTCTTCGACGACGGCGTCACTGCCTGTCTGGCCGACAACCACTTCCTGATGACCACCACCACCGGCGGCGCGGCCCGCGTGCTGCAGTGGCTGGAGATCTACCAGCAGACCGAATGGCCGGACCTCAAGGTGTACTTCACCTCGGTCACCGACCACTGGGCCACCATGACCCTGTCCGGGCCCAACAGCCGCAAGCTGCTGAGCGAAGTCACCGACATCGACCTGGACAAGGACGGCTTCCCGTTCATGACCTGGAAGGAAGGCCTGGTGGGTGGCGTACCGGCGCGGGTGTTCCGTATCTCGTTCACCGGCGAGCTGTCCTACGAGGTCAACGTCCAGGCCGACTACGCCATGGGCGTGCTGGAGCAGATCGTCGAGGCCGGCAAGAAGTACAACCTGACCCCCTATGGCACCGAGACCATGCACGTGCTGCGGGCCGAGAAGGGCTTCATCATCGTCGGCCAGGACACCGACGGTTCCATGACCCCGGACGACCTGAACATGGGCTGGTGCGTGGGCCGGACCAAGCCGTTCTCGTGGATCGGCTGGCGCGGCATGAACCGTGAAGACTGCGTGCGCGAGCAGCGCAAGCAACTGGTGGGCCTCAAGCCGATCGACCCGACCCAGTGGCTGCCGGAAGGTGCGCAACTGGTGTTCAACCCCAAGCAGGCAATCCCGATGAGCATGGTGGGCCACGTGACCTCCAGCTATGCCCACAACTCCCTGGGTTATTCCTTTGCCCTGGGCGTGGTCAAGGGGGGGCTCAAGCGCCTGGGCGAGCGGGTCTTCGCACCGCTGGCCGATGGCCGGGTGATCGAGGCGGAAATCGTTTCCTCGGTGTTCTTCGACCCCAAAGGCGACCGCCAGAACATCTAAGGCACAACACGGCTCACGTAGGAGCCGGCTTGCCGGCGAAGGCGGCCTTAGGGCCGGCACAAGGCCCAAGCGCCTCTTCGCCGACAGCCGCCTCCCCACAGGGCTGGCGTTATCAACAGAATTCAGGACAGGTGCTCTATGACCGCAGTCAACGTTTACCAACAGCGCCCCACCACCGGGGCCAAGGCCGAGTCGTCGTTGCACCACGCCGACCTGCCGAGCCTGGTGGGCAAGGGCCGCAAGAACGCCGGGGTGACCCTGCGCGAGAAAAAACTCCTCGGCCACCTGACGATCCGTGGCGACGGCCACGATCCGGCCTTCGCCGCCGGCGTGCACAAGGCCCTGGGCATCGAACTGCCGGGCGCCCTGAGCGTAGTGGTCAAGGGCGAGACCAGCCTGCAATGGCTGGGCCCGGATGAGTGGCTGCTGATCGTGCCCAGCGGCGAAGAGTTCGCCGCCGAGCAGAACCTGCGGGCCGCCCTGGGCGACCTGCATATCCAGATCGTCAACGTCAGCGGCGGCCAGCAGATTCTCGAATTGTCCGGGCCCAACGTGCGCCAGGTGCTGATGAAGTCCACCAGCTACGACGTGCACCCCAACAACTTCCCGGTGGGCAAGGCCGTGGGCACGGTGTTCGCCAAGTCGCAACTGGTGATCCGCCGTACCGGCGAAGACACCTGGGAGCTGCTGGTGCGCCGCAGCTTTTCCGATTACTGGTGGATGTGGCTGCAGGATGCCGCGGCCGAATATGGCCTGAGCGTCCAGGCCTGAGCCCAGCTTGGCCTGGTAGGAGCGAGCTGGCTCGCGAACTCGCGAAGGATGGATTTTCCGGAAGACCACAGCGCCCTTGGATTTTTCGCGAGCAAGCTCGCTCCTACAGAGAACCGACCGCGCTGCGGTTGCCCTAACGAACAGGAGTTATCCCGCATGAGCCGCGCCCCCGACACATGGATCCTCACCGCCGACTGCCCCAGCGTGCTCGGCACGGTGGACGCGGTGACCCGCTTTCTGTTCGAGCAGGGCTGCTACGTCACCGAGCACCATTCCTTCGATGACCGGCTCTCGGGCCGTTTCTTCATTCGCGTGGAGTTCCGCCAGCCCGATGGCCTGAACGAGCAGGGTTTTCGCGAGGGCCTGGCACAGCGGGCCAAGGCCTTCGAGATGAACTTCGAACTGACCGCGCCGCACTACCGGCCGAAGGTGGTGATCATGGTCTCCAAGGCCGACCACTGCCTCAACGACCTGCTCTACCGCCAGCGCATCGGCCAGTTGCCCATGGACGTGGTGGCGGTGGTGTCCAACCACCCGGACCTCAAGCCCCTGGCCGACTGGCACCAGATTCCCTACCACCACTTCCCCCTCGACCCCAACGACAAGCCGTCCCAGGAGCGCCAGGTGTGGCAGGTGATCGAGGACTCCGGCGCCGAACTGGTGATCCTTGCCCGCTACATGCAGGTGCTGTCGCCGGAGCTGTGCCGCAAGCTCGATGGCAAGGCCATCAACATCCACCACTCGCTGCTGCCGGGCTTCAAGGGCGCCAAGCCTTATCATCAGGCCTACAACAAGGGGGTGAAACTGGTGGGAGCCACTGCGCACTACATCAACAACGACCTGGACGAAGGCCCGATCATCGCCCAGGGCGTGGAAGTGGTGGACCACAGCTATTACCCCGAGGACCTGATCGCCAAGGGCCGGGATATCGAGGGCCTGACCCTGGCCCGGGCGGTGGGTTATCACATCGAGCGGCGGGTGTTCCTGAACGGCAACCGGACGGTGGTGCTCTGATGATTCCCAGGGCTGCTGCGCAGCCCTTCGCGAGCAAGCTCGCTCCTACAGGCGTTGCGCCTGTTCGCGCGAAAGCGATTTTGAAAACGAAACAGCATCTGTACCCGAGCAATCCACGTGTTTCCCCTTTGGGTTACGCGGTTCCATAACAACAACAGCGAGGTGAAAGCATGTCTGGTAATCGTGGTGTCGTGTATCTGGGCAGCGGCAAGGTCGAGGTACAGAAAATCGACTATCCAAAAATGCAGGACCCGCGCGGCAGGAAGATTGAGCATGGCGTCATCCTGCGCGTGGTCTCCACCAACATCTGCGGTTCGGACCAGCACATGGTCCGTGGTCGTACCACCGCCCAGGTCGGCCTGGTGCTGGGCCATGAAATCACCGGCGAGGTGATCGAGAAGGGCAGCGACGTCGAGAACCTGAAGATCGGCGACCTGGTCTCGGTGCCCTTCAACGTGGCGTGCGGGCGCTGTCGCTCCTGCAAGGAACAGCACACCGGAGTCTGCCTGACCGTCAACCCGGCTCGCGCCGGCGGTGCCTATGGCTACGTCGACATGGGCGACTGGACCGGCGGCCAGGCCGAATACGTGCTGGTGCCTTACGCCGACTTCAACCTGCTGAAACTGCCGAACCGCGACAAGGCCATGGAGAAGATCCGCGACCTGACCTGCCTTTCCGACATCCTGCCCACCGGTTATCACGGCGCCGTCACCGCCGGTGTCGGCCCTGGTAGCACCGTCTACGTGGCCGGTGCCGGTCCGGTGGGCCTGGCGGCCGCTGCTTCGGCGCGCTTGCTGGGGGCCGCGGTGGTGATCGTCGGTGACGTCAACCCGGTACGCCTGGCCCACGCCAAGGCCCAGGGTTTTGAAATTGCCGACCTGTCCAAGGACACCCCGTTGCACGAGCAGATCGCCGATTTGCTCGGCGAGCCGGAAGTGGACTGCGCGGTGGACGCCGTGGGCTTCGAAGCCCGTGGCCACGGCCATGCCGGTGCCCAGCACGAAGCACCGGCCACCGTGCTCAACTCCCTGATGGGCGTGGTGCGGGTGGCGGGCAAGATCGGTATCCCTGGCCTGTACGTCACCGAAGACCCGGGCGCCGTGGACGCCGCGGCGAAGATGGGCAGCCTGAGCATCCGCTTCGGCCTGGGCTGGGCCAAGTCCCATAGCTTCCACACCGGCCAGACCCCGGTGATGAAGTACAACCGCCAACTGATGCAGGCCATCATGTGGGACCGCATCAACATTGCCGACGTGGTAGGGGTTGAAGTCATCAGCCTCGACGACGCCCCCCGCGGCTATGGCGAGTTCGATGCCGGCGTGCCGAAGAAATTCGTCATCGACCCGCACAAGCTGTTCAGTGCTGCCTGAGACTTGAGGCGATAGAAGAAAAAGGGCGACCCACGGGTCGCCCTTTTGCGTTGTGGCGTAAGCCCGAGACCGCCGCGAGCACTTCGTACCCCGTGGCTAAAAACACCCCCCAGTAGCCGCTGTCGAGCTTGCGAGGCTGCGCAAAGGTCCGCAGGACCTTGCTTGGCGATCCTGCGTCGGGCACTGCCGATACCGAGTCAGAAACCCTTGCCCGGGTAGTCGACCCAGTGTTCTCCACTGAGGATGTACTGCGCGGCGGCCTCGCTAAACACACCGGGCGCATCCCGCTGGAAACGCGATCGCCACTGAGGCAGCCACCAGTAGTTGAGCGCCGTGCCTCTTGGGAAAAGCACCATGCTCAGGACGGATTGGTCGATGAGCCCGCGCTGATACAACTGGTGAATGCGGTCCATGAAATCCAGGTAGTAGCCGATGGGCAGCGAGAGCATCAGCACGGCGGTATGGAATTTTTCCGTGGGCGCTCGTTGCGGGTTTTCCAGCAGGCCCAGGGCTTCGCAGTAATGGGCCTGGGGCTGGCGAGCCAGGGTCTGGGCCGCCGGGACTTCGAGAATGATCAGTGAGTGGATCTCCTCTTGCCAGTCGGCGCCGTGGGTCTCCTGGAAGTACTGGCTGATGACCTCGGTCAGGGGGCCGGTGGCATGGGCTGCGTCCGAGCAACGGTTGCCGTCGATGGGGCGGCCGATGATCCAGATGACGAGGGGGATGGCCAGGGCCAGGGCGATGCAGCTGTAGAGGGCCGTTCTGATTGGAGATCGTTTCACTGCAAGTGCCGAAAGGTGCGGGGGGCTTGCGCGGCAACCCGGGGCTGGCGCAGACCCTGTTGGTGAGTGGGCAGGGCAGTTTAGCGTTGGCGGCTTCGCTGGCAAGCCAGCTCCTACACAAGCCTTGCAGGAGCCGGCTTGCCGGCGAAGATTGCCGTCAGAGCGCCGCCAATTGCCCCTGGTACAGCACCGGCCCGGTGGGTTGCCCGGTAGGCGAGCCGCCGTGGGGTTCCAGGCTCACCGCCAGGGCGATCGGGGTACCCAGCAGGTCGCGCTGGGCCTGGGTCAGGTTGATCCGGCCCTTGCCGCCCACTGGTACCACGCCCAGGGAAATAGGCTTGCCATCGGCAGGAATCGCCCAGAGTTCCAGGCTGCGGTCCAGGCCTATGGCAGCCAGGGCCAGGGGTTCCACTTGCAGGTACTGGGCGTGGGCCTTGATCTGCAAGGCCGGTTGCTGGTCGGCGCTGAGCAGGGTGGCGCTGTAGCGTACCTGGTCGTCCTGCCGGATAAAGCCGATGTACAGGGTGGCCAGCACGGCGCAGGCGGCGATCGCCAGGCGCAGGCGCATCCACAGCGGGTTTTTCTGCGGCATGTGCAGGACCTGGGGCTGGATACGCGCCTGGATGCCTTGCCACACATGCTCCGGCACTTCCTGCTCGGGCAGGCCTACGGTCAGGCTGGCGAGGCTCTCCTGCCACTGCGCCAGTTCCTCGCGCAGGGCCGGGTCGTCCAGCAGGAGCATGTCGAAGCGCCGGCGCGCGGCGCCCTGCATCAGGCCGATGGCGTAGTCGGCGGCGAGGGCGCGGCGCCGTTCGGGGGTTCGATAATTCATGATTCAAGGCACCTGCGCAGGCGTTCCATGCCGCGGCGGATCCAGGACTTGACCGAGCCCAGGGGCGCGGCCAGTTGCTCGGCCAGTTCCGAGCAGGACAGGCCCTGGAAGTAGGCCACGGTGATGGATTGGCGTTGCATGCCCTCCAGGCTTTCCAGGCAGCGGTTCAGGGCCCGGGCCTGGCGGGCGCTGTCCAGTTGTTCGTGGGCCGAGGGGGCGTCGTCCATCAATTGCTGTTGCTCCCCCTCGCCCAGGGGCCGCTCGCGGTGCTTGCGCAGTTGGTCGATGGCCTGGTTGCGGGTGATGTTGATCATCCAGGTCAGGGGGGCGGACAGGTGCGGCTGGTAGCGCACGGCGTTGTTCCAGATGCGCACGAAGCTTTCCTGCAGCACCTCCTCGGCCAGGTCGCGGCGGCCCATGAAGCGCAGGGCCACCCCATTCAGGCACGGGGCAACGCTGCGGTACAGGGTTTCGAAGGCGCGGCGATCGCCCAGTGAGCACTGGGCCAGCAAGTGCCGCAGTTGATCGGGGTCGAGAGCGGAAATGGCGGTTCTCCAGGCAGGTGGCAAATGAATGGACCACGGCTGGCAACGGTCGATCCAGCCAGAGGGTAGTCCAGGGTGGGCGGTTGTTCCATTCACGGGTTGCGACCTCCTGCTACGGCCGGTGCCGATGTTCCTGCGCCGGTCGTCGTTGCTGCATATACGCAGAGCGGCGAGCCGTGGATGCGTGATTCTCGACTAAAATCCACAGGGTGCGGGCGCCGCTGCGCCACTTTCGGAACATTCGCCCGATGCTTCAGTCAAAAGGCTGTTTTCCAGCCATCCGAACACGGGTGGTTTCCTGCCCCATGAGGTTGTTTCGATGAATATTCCACGCGGTTTCGCCTTGGCTACCCTGATGACCCTGGCAGCCGGTTCGGCCCTGGCCGGCGGTTTCAGCCTGAACGACGCGGCCAATGCCATTTCCGGCATGCAGGGCGGCGACAAGGCTGCCGCCGCGGCCCCCACTTCCCAGACCGCCGGCCTGCTCGGAGCCCTGGGTTCGCAACTGAATGTCACTCCCCAGCAAGCCATCGGCGGTACGGGCGCCATGCTTGGCCTGGCGAAGAACCAGTTGAGCAGCACCGACTATTCCCAGTTGAGCAAAAGTGTCCCGGGCCTGGACAAGCTCTCGGGCAGCAACGCCCTGGGCAGCCTGGGTGCCCTGAGCGGCCTGCTGGGCCAGTCGTCCGGGCAGACCAAGGGCCTGGACAGCGCCCTGGGCGACGTCAAGGACACCAATGACCTGAACAACGCCTTCGGCGCCCTGGGCATGGACAGCGGCATGATCGGCCAGTTTGCGCCGGTGATCCTGCAGTACCTGGGCCAGCAGGGCGTTGGCGGCTCCCTGCTGCAAAGCCTGAGCGGCATCTGGGGCGTGGCCAAGTAGCGCGCTCCGGCCCCGGCGCCTGGCGCGCCGGGGCCCTCCCAGTTTCCTGCAATCCTGGTCTTTACCTTTCCCGGAGTTTTCGCCGAATCGGGCCTGTGCTATATCTCGCGCCCCGTTTTCCAAGGAAGCTTGAACGCGATGTTCATGGATGCACTGAAGATGTCTCTGCCCGCCGATGCGGTGCTCGGTTTCATGCTCTACATGCTGGGCGCGGCCCTGGTCTTTGCCCTCTATGCGTTCATCTATACGCGCCTGACCCCCTATAACGAATTCGCCCTGATCCGCGAGGGCAACAGCGCGGCTTCCATCGCCCTGTCCGGTGCTTTGCTGGGTTTTGCCATTCCGGTGGCCAGCGCTATTTCCCATTCAATCTCGATCATCGACTTCCTGCTCTGGGCCGGCATCGCCGCGGTGGTGCAGCTGCTGGCGTTCTTTGTGGTCAGCCTGATCCTCAAGGGCCTGTCCCAGCGCATTGCCAGCCAGGAGTACGCGGCGGCGATCCTGGTGGCATCGGTTTCTGTCGGTGTCGGCCTGCTGAACGCGGCCTGCATGACTCCTTCGGTCTGAGGGCGCGGCCATGAAACGCAGCAAGAGCGTGCGCCTGGTGTTGCTGGGCAGCGTGCCGTTTGCCCTGGCCGCCTGTGACGGCCAGCCCCAGGCGACCCGGGAAGTTCGCCAGACCCAGAATTTCAGCAGCGTCAGCGAATGCGAACGGGCACAGATTCCGTCCGCCATTTGCCAGGCCGCCCGCGATGACGCCCGCGAGCGTGGGGAGCGTGTGGCCCCGCGTTACCTGGACCTGCAACGTTGCGAGGAGGATTTCGTCACCGCCAACTGCATGGTCTCGCGCGATAACCGAGCCTATGTACCGATTTCCAGCGGTTTTGCCCTGACCTCCCAGCGCACGGTGCCGGACAAGCCCGAAGAAGAACAACAGACCAGCTCCAGTGGTGGTGGTGGTGGTGGTGGTGGCTCCAGCTCGGGCTCGCGCTTCTGGCGCTGGATCGGCCTGGATTCGACCCCTGAACCGCGCTATTTCAGCGAGGCTCTGTACAAGCAGCGCGATGGTCGTGGCGGTACCCAACTGAGCACCCTCAGCCAGCAGGTGGAGGCCGGCAAGACCTTCTCCGGCGCCAGTGGCGGGCGCTTCGGGATATCCAGCCCGGAACACTTCACCAGCGCCGGCAACCCGCTGGCCGGCGCCCATGAAGTGGTCAGCCGCAGCGGCTTCGGCTCCTCCAGCCGCAGCAGTTGGAGCTTCGGTTCTTGAAGCGCATCCCCAGCACCCCGCGTGCGGACTGGCAAGCCACGGCGGAGCAACTGGGCTTTGCCTTCCACACCTTCGACGGTGAGCCTTACTGGGACGAGTCGGCCTACTACCGCTTCAGCCTGCGGCAGATCGAGGACGACCTGGAAGACCCGACCCAGGAACTGCACGAGCTGTGCATGGCCCTGGTGGCCGAGGTGGTGGACAGCGAGGAACTGCTGGAGCGCCTGGCTATCCCTGCGGCCTTTCATGAGATGATCCGCCAGTCATGGAAGCAGGGCGACCCCCACCTCTATGGGCGCATGGACCTGTGCTACGACGGCACCGGCCCGGCCAAGCTCCTGGAAACCAACTACGACACGCCGACCTCGCTGTACGAGGCGAGCTTCTTCCAGTACGTCTGGCTCGAACAGCAGATGCAGCGCGGGCAATTGCCGGCCGGCTGCGACCAGTTCAACAGCATCGAGGACAAGCTGCTCCAGGCCTTCGTCCAGGGCGGCTTCAAGTCGCCGATGCACTTTGCCTCGGTCAGAGATTCGCTCGAAGACCGCGGCACGGTCGAATACCTGCGCGACATTGCCCGTCAGGCCGGTCTGGGGACGCGGTTGCTCGACATCGAGGACATCGGTCTGAATGCCGGCGGGCGTTTCGTCGACCTGCTGGGCACCCCCATCGACAGCCTGTTCAAGCTCTACCCCTGGGAGCACCTGTTCAACGAAGCCTTTGGCCCGGCCATTGCCGGCAGCCGCACGCAGTTTGTCGAGCCGCCGTGGAAAGCCATTCTCTCCAACAAGGGCGCGCTGGCTCTGCTCTGGGAACGGCATGCGGGGCACCCGAACCTGCTGCCGGCGTTTATCGACGACGACCCCGCCGCCAGCCTGGGCCCGGGGTGGGTGCGCAAGCCGTTCTTTTCCCGAGAGGGCGCCAATGTGGAAATCTGCACCGAAGGCGGCGAGCATTTGATCGAGGCCGGGCCCTACGGCGGCGGGCCCTGCATCCGCCAGCAGTTCCACCCCTTGCCGGTGTTTGCCGGCAACCACACGGTGATCGGCAGTTGGGTGATCGGGGATCAGCCGGCGGGTATCGGCATTCGTGAGGACAACTCGCCGATCACCAAGGACAGCAGCCGCTTCCTGCCCCACGTGATCAGCGATTGATCAGCGGCTTTCGCCCAGCAACTCGCTGATGCGCTGGTCCTTGTCGGTCCACAGCCGGTTGACCCAGTCCTGCACCTGCTGGCGGAACGCCGGGTCGTTTTCGTAATCGCCCTGCCACAGCGCGGGGTCCAGTTCGCGGGTGCGGATGTCGATGATCACCTTGGGCACGCTGCCGCAGATCAGGTCCCAGAAACCGGGAATGCGCTCCTGGGGATAGACCACGGTGACATCCAGCATGGCGTCCAGCTGTTCGCCCATGGCCGCGAGGACAAAGGCTACGCCGCCAGCCTTGGGCTTGAGCAGGTGCTGGAAGGGCGAGCCCTGCTGCTGGCGCTTGGCCGGGGTGAAGCGGGTGCCCTCCAGGTAGTTGACCACGGTCACCGGCTGGCGCTTGAACAGCTCGCAGGCAGCCTTGGTGATTTCCAGGTCCTTGCCTTGCAGTTCCGGGTGCTTGGCCAGGAAGGCCTTGCTGTAGCGCTTCATGAAGGGGTAGTCCAGGGCCCACCAGGCCAGCCCCAGGAACGGCACCCAGATCAGTTCCTTCTTGAGGAAGAACTTGAAGAACGGCGTGCGCCGGTTGAGGGTCTGGATCAGGGCCGGGATGTCGACCCAGGATTGGTGGTTGCTCACCACCAGGTAGGAGGTGTCGACCCGCAGGCCCTCGCCGCCGCGTATGTCCCAGCGGGTGGGGATGCACAGGGCGAAGATCAGCTTGTCGATCTCGGCCCAGGTCTCGGCGATCCACATCACCGCGGCCGAGGCGTAGTCACGCAGGCGCCCGGGCAGGACCAGCTTGAGCAGGGCGAACACCATCAACGGGCCGAACAGCACCAGGGTGTTGAGCAGCAGGAGCAGGGTGACGAAACAGCCGGTGAGCAGGCGGCGCATAAGGCACTCTTTGCAATCTTTTGGGCGCGCCATGATAAGCAGCTTCGGCGGGCAGGCCAAATTCTAGTGTGCTGACGAATGTTTCACCTGGGGGCGGGTAGGGTGGGTGGCAATTGGCTGGAGTGTCTATCGGGGCCCTTTCGCCGGCAAGCCGACTCCTACGGGGCTCGGGTAGAACCAATTCGTTGGCTGCGGTCTAAAATCCCGCTGCCCCCTTTCTTCAAGGAATCCACCGTCGTGAAATCTGTCCTTGCTCTTGTGTCTCTGTTGGCGCTGCCGGTGATGGCTGCCGAGCCGACCCTGTATGGCCGTTACGAATACATCCGCCTGCCGGAAATCGGCGAAACCCTGCAAGCCAAGATGGACACCGGGGCCCTGACCGCTTCGCTGTCGGCCAAGGATATCCAGACCTTCACCCGCGATGGCGAGGACTGGGTGCGCTTCCGCCTGGCCACCAAGGACGCTGGCAGCAAGGTCTACGAACACAAGGTGGCGCGCATCAGCAAGATCAAGAGCCGTTCCGACGAGGACGATGACCGGGAAGAGCCGCAGGCGGCCAAGCGCCCGGTGGTGGAACTGGAAATGTGCCTGGGCAACGTCAAGCGCACGGTGGAGGTCAACCTCACCGACCGCAGCAGCTTCAACTACCCGCTGCTGATTGGCGCCAAGGCCCTGCGCGAATTCGGTGCGGCGGTGAACCCGGCGCGGCGTTATACCGCCGATAAACCCGACTGCTGATTGACGACTTACCAGGCATCCGGCACCGTTCGCCCACTGAATTTGCGTGCTTGGATGCCATGCCCCATATCCTGATTGTCGAAGACGAAGCGGCGATTGCCGACACCCTGATCTTTGCCCTGCAAGGCGAAGGCTTCACTACCACCTGGCTGAGCCTGGGCCGTGCGGCCCTGGAGCATCAACAGGCGAGCCCGGCGGACCTGATAATCCTCGACATCGGCCTGCCGGATATCAGCGGCTTCGAAACCTGCAAGCAACTGCGGCGCTTCAGCGAGGTGCCGGTGATGTTCCTCAGTGCCCGGGACGGCGAGATCGACCGGGTGGTGGGCCTGGAAATCGGTGCCGACGATTATGTGGTCAAGCCCTTCAGCCCGCGGGAAGTGGCGGCGCGGGTCAAGGCGATCCTCAAGCGCATGGTCCCGCGGGTGGCTCCCGAGGCGGTCGCGGCGTTGTTCGTGATTGACCCTGAGCGGGTGCAGATCAGTTACCGTGGTCAGCCCCTGAGCCTGACCCGGCATGAGTTCCGCCTGCTGCAATGCCTGCTGGAACAGCCCGAGCGGGTGTTCAGCCGCGAGCAGTTGCTGGACGCCCTGGGGGTAATGGCGGATGTGGGCTATGAGCGCAACATCGACAGCCATATCAAGAGCCTGCGGGCCAAGCTGCGCCTGGTGGCGGCCCAGGCCGAACCGATCCAGACCCATCGCGGCCTGGGCTACAGCTACAGCCCGAGCCACGCCTGATGACCTTGGGGCTGCGGATCTTCCTGGTCTATTTGCTGTTCATCAGCCTGACCGGCTATTTCGTGCTGAGCACGGTGATGAAGGAGATTCGTCCCGGGGTCCGCCAGTCCACCGAGGAAACCCTGGTGGACACCGCCAATCTGCTGGCGGAGATCCTGCGGGATGACTTCAAGGCCGGCACCCTCAGCGAGAACCGCTGGCCGCAGCTGTTGCGTGCCTATGGCGAGCGGCAACCGGCGGCGACCATCTGGGGCCTGCCGAAGAATCAGGTCAACCACCGCATCTACGTGACCGACGCCAAGGGCATCGTGGTCCTGGATTCCAGCGGCCTGGCGGTGGGCCAGGACTATTCGCGGTGGAACGACGTGTACCTGACCCTGCGCGGCCAGTACGGCGCGCGCTCGTCGCGCTCGCTGGCCGACGATCCCAATTCCTCGGTGATGCACGTGGGTGCGCCGATCCGCGACAACGGCCAGATCATCGGCGTGGTCACCGTGGCCAAGCCCAACAGTTCCCTGCAGCCCTATGTCGACCGCACCGAGCGGCGCCTGCTGTGGTACGGCGCCGGGCTGATCGCCATGGGCCTGCTGTTCGGTGCCTTGCTGTCCTGGTGGCTGAGCGCCGCGCTGCGGCGCATGACCGCCTATGCCCTGGCGGTCAGCGAAGGGCGCCGGGCCGAGTTGCCGCACTATCGCGGCGGTGAAATGGAACAGTTGGCCACGGCGGTGGAACACATGCGCACCCAGCTCGAAGGCAAGGCCTACGTCGAGCGCTACGTGCATACCCTGACCCACGAACTGAAAAGCCCCCTGGCGGCGATTCGCGGGGCGGCGGAGCTGCTGCAGGGCGAAATGCCCCTGGAACAGCGCCAGCGTTTCGTCGGCAATATCGACAGCGAAAGCGCGCGCATGCAGCAGTTGATCGAGCGCCTGTTGAACCTGGCGCAGGTGGAGCAGCGCCAGGGCCTGGAAGAGCGGGTGAATGTGCCCCTGGCGCCGTTGTGCAAGGAGCTGCTGAACAGCCAGCACGGGCGTATCGAAGGCAAGCAACTGCAGGTGGAACTTCGGGTGTCGGCGGACCTGGCCTGGTCCGGCGAGCCGTTCCTGCTGCGCCAGGCCCTGGGCAACCTGCTGACCAATGCCCTGGACTTCAGCCCCGTGGGCGGCCTGTTGCGTTGCAGCGCGCAACCTGTGGAGGAGGGCGTGGAGCTGGTGCTGTTCAACCAGGGCGAGCCGATTCCGGACTATGCCCTGCCACGCCTGTGCGAGCGGTTCTATTCCCTGCCGCGCCCGGACAGCGGACGCAAGAGCACCGGCCTGGGGCTGAACTTCGTCGAGGAAGTGGTGCAGTTGCATGGCGGCCAGATGCGTATCGACAACGTTCCGGGCGGGGTGCAGGTGACCTTGCGCCTGCCCTGAGCGGGGATTCTCCACAGACTCTCCACATTGCTTCCATAAAACCCCCATAGCCGCGTTCCAGACTCTCTCCCATTCGAACCGGGAGAGCCTCATGAACCGCAACCTGACCTTCAAACTCGGGGCCATTGGCCTGTTGATCCTGCTGTTGCTGATACCGCTGCTGATGATCAGCGGCCTGATCAGCGAGCGCCAGAGCCTGCGCGACGGCGTGCTCGACGATATTGCCCGCAGTTCCAGCACCCAGCAGCAGATCCGCGGCCCGGTGATGGTGGTGGATTACCGCAAGACCGTGCGCACCTGGAAGACCGACGAAAAGACCAAGAAGCGCTATCAGGAAATCGGCGAGGAGCAAGGGCGCATGTTCTTCCTGCCGGAACACTTCGAGCTGGACGGCAAGGCCCAGACCGAGCTGCGTGCCCGGGGCATCTACGAGGCTCGGCTGTTCCACGCCGACAACCACATCAGCGGCCATTTCGCCGTGCCCGAGCAATACGGGATCAAGGAAGATTTTGCCGACTACCAGTTCGACCAGCCCTTCCTGGCGGTGGGCATCAGCGATATCCGCGGCATCGAGAACGCCCTGCAACTGCAACTCAACGGCCAGACCCTGGACTTCGCCCCGGGCACCTTCGTCAGCTGGCTGGATGAAGGCGTGCATGTGCTGCTGCCGCCCCTGGACCTGAAAAAGAACACCCGCCTGGATTTCGCCTTCGACCTGCGCCTGCAGGGTACCGGCCAGTTGCAGGTGCTGCCGGTGGGCAAGACCAGCAAGGTCCTGCTGACGGCCAACTGGCCGCACCCGAGCTTTATCGGCAACTACCTGCCGGTGCAGCGTGAAGTGACCGAGCAGGGCTTTTCAGCCATCTGGCAGACCTCGTTCTTCTCCACCAACCTGGAACAGGCCATGGAGCGTTGCGCATTCGGCACGCAATGCCAGGACTTCAACGGCCGCAGCTTCGGCGTGAGTTTCATCGACCCGGTGGACCAGTACCTGAAGAGCGACCGGGCCATCAAGTACGCCTTGCTGTTCATCGGCCTGACCTTCGCCGGCTTCTTTCTCTTCGAGGTACTCAAGAGTCTGTCGGTGCACCCGATCCAGTACGGGTTGGTGGGCGTGGCCCTGGCGTTCTTCTACCTGTTGCTGCTGTCGCTATCGGAGCACCTGGGCTTTGCGCTGGCTTATGGCGTGTCGGCGGCAGCCTGTGTGGGGCTGATCGGCTTCTATGTCAGCCATGTGCTGCACAGCTGGCGTAACGGCGTGCTGTTCGCGATCGCGCTGGCGGCCTTGTACGGCCTGCTCTATGGCCTGCTCAGCGCCGAGGATTACGCGCTGCTGATGGGCTCGCTGCTGCTGTTCGGGCTGTTGGGCGTGTTCATGGTGCTGACCCGCAAGCTGGACTGGTATGGCATTGGCCAGCGCAAGGCAGCGCAGCCTTTGCAGTTCGATCTGGAGGCCGTCCATGAGTAGGTCATTGGGTTTGCGTGAGGATCAGCGCCAGCGGGAGCATCTGGCGCAGCGCATCGGCCAGTTGTTTCCGCTCGATGCCTGGTGGCTGGTACGCCAGCAAGCCATGCCCCGTGCTGCAGGAGCCGGCTTGCCGACGAAGAGGCCCGATCGCCTGACCGATTAGACCGGCGGCCGGGTCGCCAGCATCGACGGGCGCTGGCTGATCTCGAAGTACCAGGCGGCCAGTTGGGGATGGTCCTGGCGCCATTCCAGGTCGGGGTGGCGGAAATCCAGGTAGCCCAGGGCGCAGGCAACGCTGATGGCGGCAATATCGAAGTGGCTGGCCAGTTCGGCAATCGCTTCGGCTTCCAGCACCGCCAGGGCTCGGCGGATCTTGTCGCGCTGGCCGTCGAGCCACTGTTCCCAGTGTTTTTCCGGGGCACGCAGGGCCAGCTCGTAGCGCACCAGTACCGAGGCGTCCATGATCCCGTCGGCCAGGGCCGCGAGCGTCAGGCGCCGCCAGCGGGCCGAGCCGTCCCGGGGGATCAGCGGGTTGCCGACGTGCTGCTGGTCCAGGTAGTCGAGGATTACCCGGCTGTCGTATAGCACCTGGCCGTTGTCCAGGCGCAGGGCGGGGATCTTGCCCAGGGGGTTGTCCTGGTTCAGCGCGGCGTCCGGAGCTACCGGGCTCAACTGGCTGGCTTGCAGGGCGACCCGGTTCAACTGCCCGGTTTCATGCAGCAGCACCATGACTTTGCGTACGTAAGGTGATGCTGGGTTGTGGAACAGCGTCATGCTTGGGGTGGACATGAATATTCCTCGCGGGTGGAAGTCTCGCAGCCCGGGGATCTTAGCGCAGCCTGTGGCATTGGCCACAGGGGCGATTGGCGATACAGACGAGGAGTGATGTGTGCGCAGGTCCTATCTTCTACACGGGTTGTACAGCCTGGCCCTGACCCTGTTGGGCGCGCTGGCGGTGTATCTGGCCTTGCAATACGAGTTCCGCCGCAAGGGTGAAGGGGAGCCGGAGCTGGTCATGGCGTTCGCCTACATGGCCTGGTACTGGGCCCTGCCGGCACTGGCCCTGCCGGGCCTGGGCTGCGCACTGCTGGCCTGGCGCGGGCCCGACCCGGTGATCCAGCCCTGGCGCTGGAGCCTGGCGGCCAGCTATGTGCCGCTGCTGGGGCTGGCGTTGTTCAGCGTGCTGGTGGCCATCGAGGCGCTGCTGGAAAATCGCCTGTTCATCCCGGTGATGCTGATCGGCCTCGGGCTCTCGATGTACCTGTGGCGTGGTTTCCCGGCGCCAGGTTCAGGCCGCCGGCTTGCGCCGCAACAGGCCGCGTAGGGCGATCAGCGTCGGTAGGCCCAGGCCCAGCCAGCTCAGGCTGTCCCAGGCCCCGTCTCCCAGTAGCGCCGCGAACAACCCGGCGGCGCAGAGCAGGCCAATGCCCAGGGGCGCGGCGAAGACCTTCCAGAAGTTCGATTGCCGGGGTTTCATGGGCGCACCTGCGGCATCGACTTGCCGGCTCGCCGGCGGACTAGCCACAGGTACAGGCCGCTGCCCAGGACAATGATGGTCAGCACGTCCATCGCCGCCCACAGCACCTTCATCGGCATGCCGCCGTAGTCGCCGAAATGCAGCGGCTGGGACATGCCCATGGCGTCCATGTACCAGGGCCGCCCGGCCACGGCGGTGACCTGCAGGCTACTGGCGTCGATCAGCACCGGGGTCAGCAGGTGTGAAGTCAGGTGGCTGCTGCCCTTGAGAAACACCGCGTAGTGATGCTCGCTGGAAAAGCGTGTGCCGGGGAAGGCGATGAAGTCCGGCTGCATGCCCGGGGCGGCTTCCCTGGCGATATCCAGCAGGCGGCTGGCCGGCGCCAGTGAGGTCAGTGGCGGCGCGTCGCGGTAGGGCGCGACCATGGCGCTGAGGCTGTCGTTGCGCCAGGCGGCGATGATCAGGTCGGCACAAGCGCTGATCACGCCGGTAACGCCCACCACCAGGGCCCAGGTCAGGGTTACCACGCCGATCAGGTTGTGCAGGTCGAGCCAGCGCAGGCGGCTGGACTT
The DNA here is from genome assembly GCF_900103205.1 of Pseudomonas sp. NFPP12. Lineage (NCBI taxonomy): Bacteria > Pseudomonadati > Pseudomonadota > Gammaproteobacteria > Pseudomonadales > Pseudomonadaceae > Pseudomonas > Pseudomonas sp. NFPP12. Next base: position 116,523 of record NZ_FMWW01000005.1, on the reverse strand, counting down.
GTCCTGGCGCACCGTGGCGAACTTCAGGCGGCGCATGAACGGCAGGTAGAGCACCGTGCCGGAGATGATCGCCAGCACGAAGAGGATGCCCATGAAGGCCAGCAGCAGCTTGCCCGGCAGCCCGGCGAACATGTCCACATGCAGGCGCAGCATGACCATCATCAACCCGCCATTGGCCGAGGGCATGGCCACGGCCTCGCCGGTGCGGGCGTCGAGCATGAAGGTGTGGGAGGAGTTGGGCTCGGTGCCGGCGGTCCTGGCCATGATGGTCATCACGCCATTGGGTTCGTCCTCGTCCCAGCCGAAGTACTGCATGACCTCACCCGGGCGATGAGCCTCGGCGGCCTTGACCAGTTGTTGCAGGTCCAGGTGCGGGGTGTCGGCAGGCATCTCCCGCAGTTCGGGGGAATCCCCCAGCAGGTGGTCGATCTCGTGGTGGAAGATCAGCGGCAGGCCGGTGAGCGCCAGCATCAGCAGGAACACCGTGCAGATCAGGCTGGTCCAGGTGTGGATAAAGGACCAGCGGCGGATTGTCTTGCTTTTCATCGAGGCTCCAATGGCAAAAGGGCCGCGGTTCAGGCGGCCCTTCGGCGAGGGTTTTCCCTTCTTAGAATTTGTAATTCACGCTGGCCATGACGTTGCGGCGGTCGCCGTAGTAGCAGTAGGTGCCGTCGCAGGTCGACATGTATTCCTTGTCGAACACGTTGTTGGCGTTGAGGGCCACGCTGGCGCCCTTGAGCGAGCTGTCCAGGCGGCCGAGATCGTAGTGCACCGCGGCGTCATACACGGTGTAGGACGCGGTATCGCCGTCGGATTTGCGCGCGACATAGGCCAGGTTGCCTGCCGGCACGTTGTTGGTCTCGCCGATATAGCGGGCGCCGAAGCCTGCGCCGAAGCCGTCCAGCAAGCCGTTGTGCCAGGTGTAGTCGGCCCAGATCGAGGCCTGGTTTTCCGGGGTCAATGGCAGTGGGCGGTTCTTGTCCTGAGGGTCGCCGACCTTGGTCATCTTGCTGTTGGCATAGGTATAGGCCGCCGTCAGCTTGAGGTTCTCATTGACGTTGCCCACCGCTTCCAGCTCGAAACCACGGACCTTGGCTTCCCCCAGGGGCCGGCTGACACCCAGGCTGTCGGTAAGGACGATGTTCTGCCGGGTCAGGTCGTACACCGCGGCAGTGAACAGCATGTCGCTGCCAGGAGGCTGGTACTTGAGGCCCAGTTCGTATTGCTTGCCGGTGCTGGGCTCGAAGGCCTGGCCCTTGGCGTTGCCGCCGGCTTCGGCCTGGAAGGATTCGGCGTAGGAGATGTAAGGGGTGAAGCCGGAATCGAAGACGTAGCTGAGGGCCGCGTTGCCGGTGAAGGCCTGGTCGTTGCGCTCATCGTGGGGCTTGTTGGCGATGTTGTAGAACCGGGATTCGGTGTGCAGCCAGTCCTGGCGCCCGCCCAGGGTCAGGCGCCAGTTGTCCAGGGCCATCTGGTCCTGGACGTAGAGGCCGGTGCCCTGGCGCTTCTGGTTGTAGTCGTTGTAGGCAAAGTAGGCGACTTTGCTGAAATCCTGACCGTAGACCGGGTTGATGATGTTGCTGGTGGGCGCTTCACCGTACAGCCACTTGTAGTTGGTGTTGACGCGCTGGTAGTCCAGGCCCAGCAACAGGGTGTGCTTGAGCTCGCCGGTGTCGAAGTCGGCCTGGAAGTTGTTGTCCACGGCGAACTGGCTGATGTCCTCGTTGACGATGTTGGCGCCACGGCGCACGGTGCCGTCGGCACTCACCGCCTGGTCGGGCTTATTGGGCCAATAGCTGCCACCGGCGGTAATGCCCTGGAACGACAGATCGCTCTTGGTGTAGCGCAGGTTCTGGCGGAACTGCCAGACGTCATCCAGGCGGTGCTCGAAGGCGTAACCCAGTGCGTAGTAGGTCTTGTCGTAGTATTCCCAGCTCGGATCGCCAAGGTTCTTGTGGTACTTGATCTCGCCTGCCGGGCTCGCCAGTTTGGTGCCCTGCAACGGCAGGAACTGGCTGGTGATGCCGGTATCGTCACGATTGAACTGGCTGAGGAAGGTCAGCTTGGTGTCTTCGTCAATGTTCCAGGTCAGGCTGGGGGCCAGGTTGTAACGCTTGTCCTGGTTGTGCTCGATGGCGGTGTTGCTGTCGCGGACCACGCCGCTGACGCGATACAGGAATCGCCCTTCGTCATCGATGGGGCCGGTGCTGTCGAAGCTGATCTGCTTGCGCTGGTAACTGCCGATCTGCAGTTGCACTTCGTGGCTGCTGCTGTCTTCCGGGCGGCGGCTGACCATGTCCAGCAAGCCCCCGGGTGGTGTCTGGCCGTAGACCGAAGACGCCGGGCCGCGGAGCAGGGCTACACGCTCCAGGTCCCAGGTTTCCAGCTTGGGCATGGTGTAGGTGCCCTTTGGCAGGGGCAGGCCATCGAGGAACTGGGTGGGTTCGAAGCCCCGCACCTTCAGCCACTCGGCGCGGCTGTCGCTGCCGTAGCTGCTGGCGGTGACGCCGGGCATGTAGCGCACGGCATCGTCGAGGTTCTGTACCGCACGGTCGCTCATCTGTTCACGGGTAGCGACGGAGATGGAGCGAGGCACTTCACGCAGTTCGGTATCGGTCTTGGTGCCGACGGCAGTGCGCTTGGCCATGTAGCCCTCGACTGGTCCCCATGCCGTTTCATAGCTGCTCTGGCCGCTGATACTGGTTTGCGGCAAGGCCACTACACCTTCCGGTGTGGCCACCAGGCTGTAGGTGCCGGCGCTGCTGTGCTCCAGTTGCAGGCCGGTGCCACGCAGGGCCTCACGCAGGGCGCCCGGTGCATCGAACTGGCCCATGACCGGGGCCGAAGTCTTGCCCGCCGCCAGGGACGGATTCAGGCTCAGGGCCAGGCCGGCCTGGCTGGCGATCTGGTTCAGGGTGCTGGCCAGCGGTGCGGCCGGCAGGTTGTAGGCGCGCACGCTGGTGGACTGTTCGGCAGCCATCAGCGCCGGGCTGGCCAGGGGGGCGCAGAGGGCGATGGCAACGGCCAAGAGACTGGGGCGCAACAGGGTGTCTAGCGGGCGGGACATACGGCGGCTCCTGAATGGAAATGTTTCGCAATTGCCTAGGTGCCGGACGAGATTGGAAAAGTGATAGGGGCGGATTGAAAATAATTTAGATTTAGACTGATTGAGGCTAATTCGCCGGCAAGCCAGCTCCTACGGGATCGGTGCAGGAGCCAGCTTGCCGGCGAAGGCTGCGACACCGACCTCAGTGCTTGGCGTCGGCCTTGGCCACCACCGTCACCCACCAGGGAGTGTGCCGTTCGATCTTCACCGGCAGGGTCGGCAGCAGGGCATTGAGCGCGAGGTCCGTGTCCTGCAATGGGAAACTGCCGGTGATCCGCAGGTCGGCCAGTTCCGGTGCGACGCCCAGGTGACCACGGCGGTAACGGCCCAGCTCATCGATCAGGTCACCGAGCCGGGCGTTGTCCACCACCAGCATGCCCCGGGTCCAGGCGTCGGCCCCCAGGTTCAGGGCCTGCAGCGGGCCGAGGCCATCGCGGCGCATCAGCACTTGCTGGCCTTCCTTGAACACGTGCTCGTCCTGACCGGCTTGCGGCCGCGCCGCCACCGCCGATTGCAGCACCCCGAGGCGGGTGCCCTGGTCCTCGCGCTTGACCAGGAACCGCGTGCCCAGGGCGCGCATGCGGCCGTCGCGGGTTTCGACGATGAACGGCCGGCTGTCGTTGTGCCCGGTCTCGATCAGGATCTCGCCTTCCTGAAGCACGATCCGCCGCTGCTTCTCGTCGAAGCGCACATCCAGCGCACTGTGGGTATTGAGGTTGATCACCGTGCCGTCGGCCAGGCGCAGGGTGCGCTGCTCGCCGGTGGCGGTGCGCTGGTCTGCCAGCCAGTAGTCCATCGGCAGGTAGCGTTCCCCGGCAAACAGCGCCAGGGCGCCGAACAGCACGACGCTGGCGACCCCGCGACCCAGCTTGCGTACCCGCCGGCGCAAGCCTTCGCGCGATTGCAGCAAGGCGTTGCGGGCCGGGCCGGTGGCCACGCCAAAGCGCTGGTCGAGCATGCCCAGCTGGCGCCAGGCGCGGGCGTGTTCTTCATGGGCAGCGTGCCACTTGGCAAACTCTTCGCGCTCCACGGCACTGGCGCCGCCATCCAGCGACAGCTGCCAGGCGATGGCGGCATCCAGCACCTGGGCCGACACCGGCTTGGAACTCATGGGGGTCATAGCGGCTCCCCGTACAGGGCGATGTAGCACTGGCGGATGCCCTGGGCCAGGTATTGGCGCACCCTTGGCACCGAGACCCCCAGGCGTTCGGCGATCTCGGCGTGGCTCAGGCCGTCGAGGCGGTTATAGAGGAAGGCCATGCGCGCCTTGCTGGAGAGCTTGCCCAGCAGGCGGTCGATGGCCTTGAGGTCTTCGAGGATCATCTGCTGTTCTTCGGGCGACGGTTGTTCGCCTTCGGGGATCAGCATCAGTTCGCTGAGGTAAGCCTGTTCCAGCGCGGCGCGCCGGAAATAGTCGAACAGCAGGCCCTTGGCGATGGCCACCAGAAACGCCCGCGGCTCCCGGGGCGCCTTGAGTTCGTCGCGGCCCAGCAGGCGCACGAAGGTGTCCTGGCTCAGGTCCTCGGCCCGCTGGCTGCAGGCAACGTTGCGCCGTAGCCAGGCCAACAGCCAACCACGATGGTCGCGATACAACGCACCAACCAGCTCATTGTGAGGGCTTTGGACTGACGACAACGGAACTCACCAATCGAGAAGTTTAAACTAACGAGAATTATTCGCGATTGTGGCAGAGGCGAAACAGTGGCGCAATTCACGCTGGTCGGCTGCCTTGTGGCTGAAAGAGGGCGGGTGCCCAAGACAAGGAACCAGTTGTGTCGAGGAAACTGGCTCCCGTTGGCGTGCGCAGCGCGCCCAAGGCGTTGTATCTGTTAGATCCATCAGGTTCTACGGCCGCGGCGCGGCCGAGCGGGAGCAAGCTCCCTCGCCACAGTGCGTTGGCTCAGAACGAAGGTGCCTGCTGCCGGCGTTTCCACTGGCCCAGGCGCTGTTGCAGGTTCAGCGGGCTGTGGATCTGCTGCTGGCGGGCGCGGTTGAACAGGATCAGCGCCAGCTCCGCGGTGGCCAGGGCATCGGCCGCCGCGTTATGCCGCTCCACCACTTGCAGGTTGAACCAGCGCACCCAGTCGTCCAGCCCGGCTTCGCGGATCTGGGCCTGGGGGCACAGCAACGGCGCCATGTCCGCTACATCGAGGAAGCTGTGTTGCAGGCGGTAGCCCAGGCTGTCCTTCAGCGCCCGGCCGAGCATGTGCTGGTCGAACGGGGCATGAAAGGCCAGCAGCGGGCTGTCGCCGACGAACTCCATGAAATCCAGCAGGGCCTCCACCGGATCACAGCCGGCGGCGATGGCGCTGGGCCCCAGGCCGTGGATCAGTACGCTGGGGCTGAGCTTGTGGCCCTCGCGTTGCAGGGTGCGCTCGAACTGCTGGCTGAAGTCGATGGCACCGTCTTCGATCACCACCGCGCCAATGGACAGCACCTGGTCGCGGTTGAGGTTGAGGCCGGTGGTTTCCACGTCCACCACTACCCAGCGCTGTTCGCGCAGGCTGCCGTCACCCAGTTCGGTAAAGGCGGGCAGGCGGTCGCGCCGTTGTTGCTGCTCGGCACTCAGCAGGCTGACTGCGGGGCGGAACCAGGCAAACAGGCTCATAGCTGGTACCGCAAGGCCAGGCTGCTTTGCAGGCGCTGGGCCTGGCGCAGGGATTCACGCAGGATGCGCCGGTCCAGGTGGTTCAGGCTGTCCGGGTCGACCCGGTTGGAATAGGGCTGGTTCTCCCGGGTCTGGCGCTGGTGCTGCTGCATGCGGGTCTGCTGGATGAAGTGATAGGCCTCTTCATAGGCGGCGCCGTCCAGGGGCTCGATCACTTGTTTGGACACCAGCTGGCGCAGGCGCTCCAGGGTATTGATCGCGCCGATGCCGTTGGCCAGGGCCAGCAGCCGGGCACCGTCGACGAAGGGGGTGAGGCCCTGGACCTTGAGGTCCAGGGTGGCCTTTTCGCCATTTTTCCTGGCCAGCACGAACTCGCGAAAACGCCCCACGGGCGGGCGCTGGCGCAGGGCGTTTTCCGCCATCATGCGTTGGAACAGACGGTTGTCCGCCACCTGGTCGAGGATGCCCCGACGCAGTTGTTCGGCGCTCTGTTCATCGCCCCAGACCACCCGCAGGTCGAAATAGATGCTCGAACCCAGCAGGTTTTCCGGGGTGGCCTCGCGGATGAAGGCCGCGAAGCGCCGGGCCCATTCAGCACGGGACAGGCACAGCTCGGGGTTGCCGGCCATGATGTTGCCCTTGCACAGGGTGAAACCGCACATGGCCAGGCTCTGGTTGATCTGCTGGGCGATGGGTAGCAGCTTGCCGCGGATTTCTGCCGCGTGGGCCGCGTCCCGGGCCTCGAACAGGATGCCGTTGTCCTGGTCGGTGTGCAGGGTCTGTTCGCGTCGGCCTTCACTGCCAAAGCACAGCCAGCTGAAAGGCACGCCGGGGTCGCCCTTGTCGGCCAGGGTCAGTTCGATGACCCGGCACACGGTGTGATCGTTGAGCAGGGTGATGATATGGGTGATCTGGGTCGAGGAGGCGCCGTGGGCCAGCATGCGCTCCACCAACTGGCCGATCTCGCCCCGCAGCGCCACCAGGTGTTCGACCCGGGGCGCGTTGCGGATGGTCCGCGCCAGGTGCACCAGGTCGACCCGCTGCAGGGAAAACAGATCGCGCTCGGAAACCACCCCGCACAGGCGCTGTTCTTTCACCAGGCAGACGTGGGCGATATGCCGCTCGGTCATGGCGATGGCGGCGTCGAAGGCGCTGTGGTCCGGGCTGAGGAAGAACGGCGCCTGGGTCATGTGCTGTTCGATGGGCTGGTTGAGGTCCTGGGTGCCGTCGGCCACCACCTGGCGCAGGTCGCGCAGGGTGAAGATCCCCAGCGGGGCCTTGCGTTCGTCCACCACGACGATGCTGCCGACCTGCTGCTCATGCATCAGCGCCACGGCTTCGCGCAGCGGCGTCTGCGGTGAACAGGCCACCGGATGACGCATGGCCAGCTCGCCCAGGCGGGTGTTCAGGGAATACTGGGTGCCGAGGGTTTCCACGGCTTTCTGTTTGACTTGCTGGTTGACCTGGTCCAGCAGGCTGCTGACTCCACGCAGGGCGAAGTCGCGAAACTCCGCGGACAGGGCGAACAGCTTGATGAAAGCGCCCTTGTTCAGTTGCAGGCAGAACGTATCTTCGGCGGCGCGATGCTCGGTGCGGGTCGCGCGCTCGCCCAGCAGCGCGGCCAGGGGGAAACACTCGCCGGAAGTGATTTCGAAGGTGGTCTCGGTGCTGCCCTTGGCGGCGTGTGTGCGTTCGCCCACCACGCGGCCCTGCTTGACGATATAGAAGTGCTCAACCGGGCCGTCGGCCGGCTTGATGATGCTGTCGCCGGGGCCGTAGAAGCGCAGTTGGCATTGTTCTACCAGGTAGGCCAGATGCAGCTGCTCCATCTGGTTGAACGGCGGGAACCGTTGCAGGAACTGCACGGTCCCCTGGATGTTCTGCAACACCGCGGTCTTCCCGGCCTGGGTGAAGGCGTCCGCTTTACTCATAACGATTACCGCAGTCTTTTTGGATTTGTTGTGGTCGGATCACGGCATGGTCGGCTGCAACGTCTGGGGTGCCCATTGGACGTAAGTCTAGGTAGCGCCCTAGGGGCCGGACATTTGGCTTTGAAGCGTCGGCAATCAATGCGAAAAAGCTCTGATCAAGACTCTTGGCAATTTTTCCGACGAAGTGCACATTGGAGGCCTGCTTAGCGATGTCTGACCACTGTGCTAGGGGATTGATCTGTTCATGTAGAGAAATGTATGCCCGACCACGATATTTTGAGTGACGCCGAGCGCGAGGCCCTGAGTGCGGTCATGCTGGAACCGGATCTGCCGCCCCAGCGGGTGCTGATCGCCGATGACGACAAGGATGCACGGGAGCTGCTTGCGGAGATTCTTGGCCTGGATGGCATCCGTTGCATCACGGCGGCCAGTGGCAAGGCCGCACTTGAGTTGCTTGAATCGAATAAATCCATCGGCCTGTTGATCACCGATCTGCGCATGGCGCCCTGCAATGGCCTGGACCTGATCCGCCAGGTGCGTGAATCGGAGCGGGCGGCGCTGCCGATCATCATCATTTCCGGCGACGCCGATGTCCGCGATGCCATCGCCGCCATGCACCTGAGCGTGGTGGACTTCCTGCTCAAGCCGATCGACACCACCAAGCTGCTGGCCCTGGTCAAGCACGAGCTGGGCGTGGTGCTCTAGCCGATCCCTTGCCACACAGGCGAAAAAAAGCCCCGGCCTTGCGACCGGGGCTTTTTTAATTACTGCTGGTTACGCGGGCTTACAGACCGTTCTTGGCCTTGAACTCGCGACGCCGGCGGTGCAGGACCGGCTCGGTGTAGCCGTTTGGCTGCTTGGTGCCTTCGATCACCAGTTCCAGGGCGGCCTGGAAGGCGATGTTGCTGTCGAAGTCTGGTGCCAGAGGACGGTACAGCGGGTCGCTGGCGTTCTGCCGGTCAACCACCGGAGCCATGCGCTTGAGGCTTTCCAGCACTTGCTCCTGGGTGACCACGCCGTGGCGCAGCCAGTTGGCGATGTGCTGGCTGGAGATACGCAGGGTGGCGCGGTCTTCCATCAGGCCGACGTCATTGATGTCCGGCACTTTCGAACAGCCCACGCCCTGGTCGATCCAGCGCACCACGTAACCGAGAATGCCCTGGGCGTTGTTGTCCAGTTCGTTCTTGATCTGCTCCGGCGTCCAGCTCGGGTTGACCGCCAGCGGGATGGTCAGGATGTCGTCCACCGAGGCGCGGGCACGCTTGGCCAGTTCGGCCTGGCGGGCGAATACGTCGACCTTGTGATAGTGCAGCGCGTGCAGCGCAGCGGCGGTCGGGGATGGAACCCAGGCAGTGTTGGCGCCGGCCAGTGGGTGAGCGATTTTCTGTTCGAGCATCGCTGCCATCAGGTCCGGCATCGCCCACATGCCCTTGCCGATTTGCGCGCGACCTTGCAGGCCGGTGCTCAGGCCGATATCGACGTTCCAGTTCTCGTAGGCGCCGATCCATTTTTCGGCCTTCATGTCGGCCTTGCGCACCATGGCGCCGGCCTCCATGGAGGTGTGGATTTCGTCGCCGGTGCGGTCGAGGAAGCCGGTGTTGATGAACACCACGCGCTCGCTGGCCGCCTTGATGCAGGCCTTGAGGTTGACCGTGGTGCGGCGCTCCTCGTCCATGATCCCGACTTTCAGGGTGTTGCGCGGCAGGTTCAGCACCTCTTCGATGCGGCCGAACAGCTCGTTGGTGAACGCCGCTTCTTCAGGGCCGTGCATCTTCGGCTTGACGATGTACATCGAGCCGGTGCGGCTGTTCTTGCGCGACGTGTTGCCGTTGAGGTTGTGGATCGACGCCAGGCTGGTGACCAGGCCGTCGAGGATGCCTTCCGGCACTTCGTTGCCATCCTTGTCGAGGATCGCATCGATGGTCATCAGGTGGCCTACGTTGCGCACGAACAGCAGCGAGCGACCGTGCAGTTTCACTGGCTCGCCATTGACCCCGGTGTATTCGCGGTCGGCGTTCATGGTGCGGGTGAAGGACTTGCCACCCTTGGAAACTTCTTCCGCCAGGTCACCTTTCATCAGGCCGAGCCAGTTGCGGTAGATCACCACCTTGTCGTCGGCATCCACTGCGGCGACCGAGTCTTCGCAGTCCATGATGGTGGTCAGGGCCGCTTCCATCAGCAGGTCCTTGACCCCGGCGGCGTCGGTCTGGCCGACCGGGCTTGTGGCGTCGATCTGGATCTCGAAGTGCAGGCCGTTGTGCTTGAGCAGGATCGCGGTAGGGGCCGCAGCGTCGCCCTGGTAGCCGATCAGTTGCGCGTCGTTGCGCAGGCCGCTGTTGCTGCCGCCCTTGAGGCCGACCACCAGCTTGCCGCCGACGATCTTGTAGCTCACCGAGTCCACGTGGGAGCCGGCAGTCAGCGGCGCGGATTCATCGAGGAAGGCGCGGGCGAAGGCGATGACCTTGTCGCCGCGGACCTTGTTGTAGCCTTTGCCTTTTTCCGCACCATCGGCTTCGCTGATGGCATCGGTGCCGTACAGGGCGTCGTACAGCGAGCCCCAGCGAGCGTTGGAAGCGTTGAGGGCGAAGCGCGCATTCATCACCGGCACCACCAGCTGCGGGCCGGCCATGTGGGCGATCTCCTCATCGACGTTTTGCGTCGTGGCCTGGAAATCCGCCGCTTCTGGCAGCAGGTAACCGATGTCTTGCAAGAAGGCTTTATAAGCCACAGCGTCATGCGCCTGGCCGGCACGGGACTGGTGCCAGGCATCGATACGTGCCTGGAAATCATCGCGTTTGGCGAGTAGGGCTTTGTTCTTCGGCGCCAGGTCGTGAATGACCTTGTCTGCACCGGCCCAGAACGAGTCGGCGGTGAGGCCGGTACCGGGAATGGCTTCGTTGTTCACGAAGTCGAACAGGACTCTGGCGACCTGCAGGCCACCGACTTGAACGTGCTCAGTCATTGCTTGCCTCACTCTGCTCAGCTATTTCGCTTTTCAGCTCTTCAAATTAACAATGAAGCCGGCGGCCATTTAAAGCACAACCCTGTTCTCCAGTACATGCCATCGCTGGCGGCTGGGTCCTTCCAATCAACGGCGGAGCCTTGCTGACGGGCTGTTGCGGGGGTTGCGATCAGGCCTTGGCGGACATCGTTCCAACGTTATGTAGTGCGCGCTGCGGCATACTACATGATGAACTGCGGTTGTGAAAATTAGACTAAAAGCGTCGTTCCGCGACTTTAAAGTGCAGTGCGGTCACGCAGGGGAATGCGATGTTCTCAAAAAGCCGGTGGATTGTTCCATATAAATACAAAAAGTTGTACACGATTTGTGTTTTGCCTTGCGCCCCCTCGTAGGAGCCGGCTTGCCGGCGAATGGGCCTTCGGGGTTGGCGTCGGCCTTGCGGGCGCATTCGCTGTCCTGCACAAGCTGCTGCCATATGGGCTGGAAGGCGCGGGGAATGAGGCTGCCTATACTGGATCTTTCATTGCTCAAAGAGGGCTGCGCCATGGACCATCTCGTTCTCACGGTATTCGCCCCGGACAAGGCCGGCCAGGTCGAGCGCATTGCCCAGTGCATCGCCGAGCATGGCGGCAACTGGCTGGAAAGCCGCCTGTCACGCATGGCCGGGCAGTTCGCCGGGATCCTGCGGGTGGCAGTGCCGGCCGAAGCCTACGATGAACTGGTGGATGCCCTGCAAGGCTTGTCGGCCCAGGGCATTCGCGTGCTGATCGCCGAAAGCGGCGTGGAGCAGTCCTGCACCTGGAAACCCATCGCCATGGAACTGGTGGGCAACGACCGCCCGGGAATCGTGCGCGACATCACCCGGCTGCTGGCCGAGCAGGGGGTGAACCTGGAGCGCTTGGTGACCGAGGTGCGCCCAGCGCCCATGAGCAGCGAGCCGCTGTTCCACGCCGAGGCGATCCTTGCGGTGCCCCTGACCCTGTCCCTGGAAGTGCTGCAGGCGCGCCTGGAAACCCTGGCGGACGACTTGATGGTGGAATTGGTCCTGCGCAGCGAGCCCTGAGCCTTGTGAGGGTTATCCCAGTAAACCGTGCATGTGCCTGTGGATAACCTGTAGAGACCAGGCCCTGGCCCAGAGCCAGCGCGGCGTTGCGCCAGTTGATCAAAAAACCAGCAGTTTCAAGGGCTTGTGCACAAAGGGCGGGGACCAGGCTGTGGATAACCTTGGGAAGAACTGCTGCAAGCCACGAAGAACGTGGCCTGCAGGGCTTTGTACGTTTATTGATCAGCGACGCCCGCGCAGGCTGAGCCAGGCATCCACGCTATATACTGCCAGGCCGGCCCAGATAAACATGAAGGCCAGCAGGGTGCTGGAGGACAGGTGCTCGTCGAACAGCAGCACGGCCTGCAGCAGCACCAGGGTGGGAGCCAGGTACTGGAGGAAACCCAGGGTGGTGTAGGGCAGGTCCCGCGCGGCAGCGTTGAAGCACACCAGAGGTACCAGGGTCACCGGGCCGGCAGCCACCAGCCACCAGGCCTGGGAACTGCTCCAGAACTCGGCATGGGCACTGCTGGCATCGGGGTGCAGCAGCAGCCAACCCAGAGCGATGGGCACCAGCATCCAGGTTTCCACCACCAGGCCGGGCAGGGCCTTGACCGGCGCCTGCTTGCGGATCAGCCCGTAGAAGCCGAAGCTCAGCGCCAGCATCAGCGAGACCCAGGGCAGGCTGCCTACCTGCCACACTTGCTGGGCCACGCCCACCGCCGCCAGGATCACCGCCAGCCACTGCATGCGCCGCAGGCGTTCGCCAAGAATCAGCATGCCCAGCAGCACGTTGACCAGTGGGTTGATGTAGTAGCCCAGGCTGGCTTCGAGCATGCGCCCGTTGTTTACCGACCAGACGTAGGTCAGCCAGTTGGCGGCGATCAGGGTGCCGCTCAGGGCCAGGATCGCCAGGCGCCTGGGGTTGTCTCGCAGTTCGCGCCACCAGCCGGGGTGCTTCCACACCATCAGCAGCAGGGCGCCGAACAGCGCCGACCAGAGCACCCGGTGGATGATGATCTCGACCGCGGGAACGCTGGCGATAGCTTTGAAATAGAGCGGGAACAGACCCCAGATGATGTAGGCGGTCAGACCCAGGATGTACCCGCGGCGCGGGTTGGCGGCTTGCATGCAGAATCCTTGCTTAGGCAGCTAACAAAGCCGCAATTGTAAGGACAATTGTCTAGACCTGTCCTGACTTTTACCCCGCCGCCCACTGTGGACGCCGGCTTGCCGACGAGGGCAATCTCTCGGGCCCTTTCGCTGGCAAGCCAGCTCCTACGGCTGGCGCCCTGGTGTGGACGCCGGCTTGTCGGCGAAGGCGGTTTCTCGGGCCCCTTTCGCTGGCAAGCCGGCTACTGCAGGCCGGGTCAGAACAGCTTGAGGGGTTCTTCGTTGAGGGCCGCCAGCTGTTCGCGCAAGGCCAGCACCTGATCGCCCCAATAACGCTCGCTGCCGAACCAGGGGAAACTGTGGGGGAACGCCGGGTCGTCCCAGCGTCGTGCCAGCCAGGCGCTGTAGTGCATCAGGCGCAAGGCTCGCAGTGGTTCGATCAGGGCCAGCTCCCGCGGGTCGAAATCATGGAACTCGCTGTAGCCATCCATCAACTCGGACAACTGGCCCAGGCATTCCTGGCGGTCGCCGGCGAGCATCATCCACAGGTCCTGCACCGCCGGGCCCATGCGGCAGTCATCCAGGTCGACAATATGGAACATCTCGTCGCGGCACATCATGTTGCCGGGGTGGCAGTCGCCGTGCATCCGGATGTTCTGGTGTGGCGTGGCCTGGTAGACCTCTTCCACCCGCTTGAGCAGGTCCCGGGCCACCGACTCGTAGGCTGGCAGCAGGCTCTTGGGGATGAAGTTGCCCTGCAGCAGGGTTGCCAGGGAATCGTGACCGAAGTTCTTCACCCCCAGGGCTTCGCGGTGTTCGAACGGGCGGGTGGCACCCACCGCGTGCAGGCGGCCCAGCAACTGGCCGAGTCGGTAGAGCTGGTCCAGGTTGCCTGGCTCCGGTGCGCGGCCGCCGCGGCGGGGAAACAGGGCGAAACGAAAGCCCGCGTGTTCGAACAGGCTGGCGCCGTCGTGAATGATCGGCGCCACCACCGGCACGTCGCATTCGGCGAGTTCGAAGGTGAAGCGGTGTTCTTCCAGGATCGCTTCGTTGGTCCAGCGCTGGGGCCGGTAGAACTTGGCGATCAGTGGCTCGCTTTCGTCGATGCCGACTTGATAGACGCGATTTTCGTAGCTGTTGAGCGCCAGCACGCGGGCGTCGCTGAGAAAGCCGATGCTTTCAACGGCGTCCAGGACCAGATCGGGGGTCAGTGTTTCAAACGGGTGCGACATGCTTACTCCTGCGCGCAGCAGGCTGCCGCGTCCGGCCAAGCATGGTAACGCAGACGGGGAGCCAGCGGGGGAGGGTTTGCCGGTGGTTCGGCCGTGCGTCGGGGTCGCCGCCCAGCCGGTTCCTACGGGTGCAGAAGCCGGCCGGGCGCGAGGCGGGGTCAGGCGCCGATGACGCCGCCGTCTTCCCGGGTGATAGCCATGACCGAGGAGCGTGGCTTGCCGTTGAGCAGGTGTTCGGGGAATGTCGAACCGCCGTTTTCCCCAGGGTGCTGGATACCCACGAACAGGGTCTTCTGGTCCGGGGCGAAGGCGATGCCGGTGACTTCGCAACCCACCGGCCCGACCATGAAACGGCGGATCTCACCGCTGTCCGGATCGGCGCAGAGCATCTGGTTGTTGCCCATGCCGGCGAAGTCGCCGCTGTTGCTGTAGTCGCCGTCGGTGAGGATCCACAGGCGCCCGGCCTTGTCGAAGCCCAGCCCGTCGGGGCTGTTGAACATGTTCTGCGGGGTGATGTTGGACGACCCACCTTTGGGTTGGCCGGCGTGCACCCCCGGGTTGCCGGCCACTACGAACAGGTCCCAGGAAAAACTCATGGCACCATGGTCGTCGCCGCCGGTGCGCCAGCGCAGGATCTGCCCGTAGACGTTCTTCTCCCGCGGGTTGGGGCCGCCTACCGGCTGGCCGTCCTCGCCACGCTTGGAGTTGTTGGTCAGGGTGCAATAGACCTGGCCGTCCTTGGGGCTGACCACTATCCATTCCGGGCGGTCCATGCGCGTGGCCTGGACCACGCTGGCGGCCAGGCGAGCCTGGATCAGCACCTGGGCCTGGTCGGCGAAGCCGCTGCTGGCGTCGATGCCGTTCTTGCCGTGGGTCAGCTCGATCCACTGGCCCTGGCCCTTGGGGTGGTCCGGGTTGCCGTCGCCGGCATCGAAGCGGGCCACGTACAGGGTGCCGTGGTCCAGCAGGTCGCGGTTGGCCTTGGGGTTGCGGTGGTTGATCTTGTCGCGGCTGATGAACTTGTAGATGAATTCGCCACGCTCGTCGTCGCCCATGTAGACCACGGCGCGGCCGTCGCGGGTTTCGGCCAGGGCGGCGTTCTCGTGCTTGAAGCGACCCAGGGCGGTGCGCTTGACCGGGGTCGATTGCGGGTCGAACGGATCGATCTCCACCACCCAGCCGTGACGGTTGAGTTCGTTGGGGTTCTTCGCCAGGTCGAACCGCGGATCGTGCAGGTGCCAGTTGATCTCCTTGCTGGCCACCACGGCGCCGTAGCGCTTCTGCGCGGCGTCGAATTTCTGCTCGGCGTTGCTGCTGCCGAAGCAGTCGGTGAAGTTCTCTTCGCAGGTCAGGTAAGTGCCCCATGGGGTCTTGCCGTTGGCGCAGTTCTGGAAGGTGCCGAGGACTTTCTTGCCCTTGGGGTCGGCGCTGGTCTTGAGCAGATCGTGACCGGCGGCGGGGCCACTCAGGCGGATCGGCGTGTTGCCGTGGATCCGTCGGTTGTAGCGTGAGCCCTGGACGAACTGCCACTGGCCATTCTTGCGCTGCACTTCAATCACCGACACGCCTTCGCTGGCCTGGGCCTTGCGCACGTCTTCGGCGGATTGCGGCAAGCCGCCATGGGGATAAAGGTAGCGGTAGTTGGTGTATTCGTTATTGATGGCCATCAGCGCGCGGTGGCGGTCGTCCGGGAAGGCGAACAGGCTCATGCCGTCGTTGTTGTCGCCAAACTGCACTTCCTGGGCCCGGGCGGTGCCATTGCCGCTGGGGTCGAAGGCCGGGCCGTTCTTGGCCAGGGGCTGGCCCCAACTGATCAGTACCGAGGACTTGTAGCCAGGTGGCAAGGTGATGCTGTCGCTGGTAGCGGCAGGGATGCCGGCAAAGCCCAGCAACTGGCTGGTGCCGGCGCTGACGCTGGCGGCCAGGGCGCTGCGGCTCAACAGGTTGCCGCCCAGGAACAGCGCTGCACCGCACAGGGCGCCGGCACCGATGAAACCGCGGCGGCTGAGGCCGACCATCTGTTCCAGGTCGGTGGGTTGGTCTTCTTCTAGTAACAGGCTCATATCAGGCTCCCTGCAGGTTTTTGCAGCCACCTTAATGAGCCCCCATGACGAATATGTTGCAGTGAAATGGCGGTGGAGCCTTGGTCAGAGCGGGGTTCCGATCAGCACGTGGGACGGTGAGAACTGCACCTGGACGGTCGAGGATTCCTTCAACTCCAGGGTCTTGAGCAGCAACGGCTCGGCCAGGGCGCACAACGTCTGACCATTGGGCAGGGCAATTCGCACCTCGCAGGGGCCGTCCTCGGCGTCGAGAATCTGCTCGATCGTGCCCCTCAGGCAATTGTGTCCAGTTGTTACTTGGGCGCCCGCGGCTTGTACGTCCAGCCAGCCAGCCTTGATCAGTGCCACCACTTCGGTCCCCGGCAGCAGCTCCAGGCGCAGGGTGCTGTCGTGGGTGATCTGCGCCTGGAGTTGCAGGCCCTCGGGCAGTTCCAGGACGATCAGGTCGTTGCAGCCCTGGCTTTCGACAGCCCGGACCTTGCCATGCAACTGATTGCGCGCGCTGGTGCGCAGCATCAGGCGGCTGAGCAAGTCGAGGTCGCTGGTGTCTTCCGCCGCTTCCAGTACCTGGGCCTGCAGAGCTTGCAGGCGCTGGTAAAGACGCAGCACTCGCTCGCCCTCGGCGGACAGCTTGGCGCCGCCGCCGCCCTTGCCGCCGACGCTGCGCTCCACCAGCGGGCTCTGGGCCAGGTTGTTCAGTTCGTCGATGGCATCCCAGGCTGCCTTGTAGCTCAGGCCGGCGCTTTTTGCCGCGCGGGTGATGGAGCCTTGTTCGGCGATGTGTTGCAGCAAGGCAATGCGTTGCGGGCGGCGGACGATGTGCTGGGTCAACAGAGTGGGCAAGGACATGGCGGGGGCGCTTTGAACACTGGGGTGGGACTGGGAGTTTGCGGCTTGGGCGACGAGAGTCAAGTCAGTCGCCGGTGCCGGGGCTTGGGGTCCTGGCCAGGCAGTAGATATCCACCCGACGGGCACCGGCGTCGATCAGCAAACGGGCCAGGGCCTGGGCGGTGGCTCCGGTGGTCAGGACATCGTCCACCAGGGCCAGGTGTCGTCCTGCAACCTGGGCCTGATCTGCAAGGGCGAAGGCCTGGCGCAGGTTGCGCTGGCGAGCCCGGGCATCCAGGCCCTGCTGGGCGGGGGTGTCTTGGGTGCGCAGGAGGAGCTCGGGTTGCACCACCAATTGCAACGAAGCGCCCAGCCACTGGGCCAGCATGCCTGCCTGATTGAAGCCGCGCTGGCGCAGCCGCCTGCGGGACAGTGGCACCGGCAGCAGGCAATCAGGCCGTGGCAGGCTTTCATCGAAGCGATAGTGGAGGAACTGGCCGAGAAGTTCGGCCATCAGCCGGCCAAAAGGCCATTTTTCATGGTGCTTGAAACGGCTGATCAGGCTGTCCACCGGGAAATCGTAGCGCCAGGGTGCGATCACCCGCTGAAACGCCGGCGGCTCTTGCAGGCACTGGCCACAGGTGAGGCCGGGCCCAGGCAGGGGCAGGGCGCAGACTGAACACTGGGCGCCGAGCCAGGGCAGCTCGTCCAGGCAGGGAGCACACAGGGCCAGGGCCGAATCGCTGGGTTCGTCACACAATAAACATGCCTGATTGTTTTTTAACCAGATGTAAACCGGTCCTTTGTATCTGGGTTGACAGTGCATGGCTCTTCCTTAAATATGCCGAACATCCGTGTCGCGGCTGTGGGCTTTCCTGTCCTGCGCCGCTTGCCAAGCATAATCAAGGAATCGCCCATGAGCGCCAGCACCACCGCCACCCTGCGTCATGACTGGACTTTGGCTGAAGTCAAAGCCCTGTTCGTCCAGCCCTTCAATGACTTGCTGTTCCAGGCGCAGACGGTGCACCGCGCGCATTTCGACGCCAATCGGGTCCAGGTTTCCACGCTGCTGTCGATCAAGACCGGCGCTTGCCCGGAAGATTGCAAATATTGTCCGCAGTCCGGTCACTACAACACCGGCCTGGAAAAGGAAAAGCTCCTTGAGGTGCAGAAGGTCCTGGAAGAGGCCGCCCGGGCCAAGGCCATCGGTTCTACCCGTTTCTGCATGGGCGCGGCCTGGAAGCACCCTTCGGCCAAGGACATGCCCTATGTGCTGGAGATGGTCAAAGGCGTGAAGGCCATGGGCCTGGAAACCTGCATGACCCTGGGCCGTCTCGATCAGGACCAGACCGAGGCGCTGGCCAAGGCCGGCCTGGACTACTACAACCACAACCTCGATACCTCGCCGGAGTTTTACGGCAACATCATCACCACCCGCACCTACAGCGAGCGCCTGCAGACCCTGGCCTATGTGCGTGACGCGGGCATGAAGATCTGTTCCGGCGGCATTCTCGGCATGGGCGAATCCTTGGATGACCGCGCCGGCCTGCTGATCCAGCTGGCCAATCTGCCGGAGCATCCGGAGTCGGTGCCGATCAACATGCTGGTGAAGGTGGCGGGTACGCCGCTGGAAAATGCCGAAGAGGTAGACCCCTTCGACTTTATCCGCATGCTCGCGGTGGCGCGGATTCTCATGCCGCAATCCCATGTGCGGCTATCGGCCGGCCGTGAGGCGATGAACGAGCAGATGCAGGCCCTGGCGTTCTTCGCCGGCGCCAACTCGATTTTCTATGGCGACAAGTTGCTGACCACCGCCAACCCGCAGGCCGACAAGGACATGCAGTTGTTCGCGCGCCTGGGCATCCAGCCCGAAGCCCGCGAAGAACACGCCGACGAGGTGCACCAGGCCGCCATCGAACAGGCCCTGGTGGAGCAGAAAAGCAGCGAGCAGTTTTACAACGCCGCCGTCTGACCTTCTGCCGTAGGAGCCGGTTTGCCGGCGAATCTCGCGAGCCTCATGGATTTCGCGTCGCCTGCTTCGCCGGCAAGCCAGCTCCTGGCGATGAACTGCCCGTAAGCCAACATCGAGGCCTGCATGTCTTTTGATCTCGCCGCGCGCCTTGCTGCCCGCCGTGCCGAACACCTCTATCGCCAGCGCCCGCTGCTGCAGAGCCCCCAGGGGCCGCAAGTGGTGGTCGACGGTCAGCCATTGCTGGCCTTTTGTAACAACGACTACCTGGGCCTGGCCAACCATCCGCAAGTGATCGAAGCCTGGCGTTCCGGTGCCAGCCGCTGGGGCGTGGGCGGTGGTGCTTCCCATCTGGTGATCGGCCACAGCACGCCCCATCACGCCCTGGAAGAGGCGCTGGCCGAACTCACTGGCCGCCCTCGGGCGCTGTTGTTTACCACCGGCTACATGGCCAACCTGGGGGCGGTGACGGCGCTGGTGGGGCAGGGCGATACGGTGCTGGAGGATCGTCTCAACCACGCGTCGCTGCTTGATGCGGGGCTGCTTTCCGGCGCGCGCTTCAACCGCTATCTGCACAACGATGCGCACAGCCTGGCCAAGCGTCTGGAAAAGGCCACCGGCAATACCCTGGTGGTCACCGATGGGGTGTTCAGCATGGACGGCGATGTCGCCGACCTGCCGGCCCTGGCTCGGGCAACCAAGGCCCGTGGCGCCTGGCTGATGGTGGACGATGCCCATGGTTTCGGGCCGCTGGGGGCCAATGGCGGCGGGCTGGTGGAGCATTTCGGCCTGGGGCTGGATGAGGTGCCGGTACTGGTGGGCACCCTGGGCAAGGCTTTCGGCACCGCCGGGGCCTTTGTCGCCGGCAGCGAGGATCTGATCGAAAGCCTGATCCAGTTTGCCCGGCCTTATATCTACACCACCAGCCAGCCGCCAGCCCTGGCCTGCGCCACCTTGAAAAGCCTGGAGCTGCTGCGCAGCGAGCATTGGCGGCGCGAGCACCTGGCGGCCTTGATCCGTCAATTCCGCCAAGGCGCCGAGCAGATCGGCCTGCAGCTGATGGACAGTTTCACCCCGATCCAGCCGATCCTGGTGGGCGACAGTGCTCGGGCCGTGCGCCTGTCGCAGATGCTGCGTGAACGGGGAGTCATGGTCAGCGCCATTCGCCCGCCTACCGTGCCGGCCGGCAGCGCGCGGCTGCGGGTGACCTTGTCCGCGGCCCACAGCGAGGCCCAGGTGCAGCTATTGTTAAGCGCGTTGGCAGACTGTTTCAGAGAACTGCAAGCGGAGCCGAGCCATGCGTGATCGACTGATTCTGTTGCCGGGCTGGGGCTTGGGCGTGTCGCCGCTGGAACCTCTGGCGGCGGCCTTGCAGGGGCTGGATGAACACTTGCGGGTGGAGATCGAGCCCTTGCCGGAGTTGACCTCCAGCGACCCGCAGGACTGGCTGGACGAACTCGATGACGCCGTGCCGGACAATGCCTGGCTGGGTGGCTGGTCCCTCGGCGGCATGCTGGCTTCGGAACTGGCGGCGCGCCGTGGTGAGCGCTGCTGCGGCCTGCTGACCCTGGCCAGCAATCCCAGTTTTGTCGCCCATGAACAATGGGCCAGTGCCATGGCCGGGGAAACCTTCGACGGCTTCCTGGCCGGCTGCGCGGCCGATCCGCGAACCACCCTCAAGCGTTTTGCCTTGCTCTGCGCCCAGGGCGCCGCGGACACGCGAGGCCTGTCGCGGTTGCTCCTGAGCGGCGCGCCGACCACGGCGCCGGCGGTGCTGATGGCCGGGCTGGAGTTGCTGGCGCAGTTGGATACCCGCGAAGCCTTGCAAGGCTTTCGCGGGCCGCAGTTGCACTTGTTTGCCGGGCTCGATGCTCTGGTGCCTGCCGAGGCGGGCGGTGAATTACTGGCCTTGCTGCCGGATATTGAAGTTGGCCTGATTGAACACGCCAGCCACGGATTTCTCCTGGAGGACCCCCATGGAGTGGCGGGAGCGATCCAGGCTTTCTTGCATGAGTCCGGTGATGACTGACCTTTCTCTGACTGCCTTTCCCGGTCGCCTGCCTGACAAGCGCCAGGTCGCGGCTTCGTTCTCCCGCGCGGCGGCCAGCTACGACAGTGTCGCGGAGCTGCAGCGTGCGGTCGGGCAACAATTGCTCAGCCGTCTGCCCCCGGGCCTTGAGCCACGGTGCTGGCTGGACCTGGGCTGCGGCACCGGGCATTTCAGCCGGGTGCTGGGGCAGCGTTTCAGTGCTGCCCAGGGACTGGCCCTGGATATTGCCGAGGGCATGCTCAATCACGCCCGGCCTTTGGGTGGCGCGGACCATTTCATCGCCGGGGACGCTGAACGCCTGCCGTTGCAAGGCGACAGTTGCCAATTGATCTTCTCCAGCCTGGCGGTGCAGTGGTGCGACGATTTCTCTGCCGTGCTCAGTGAAGCGATGCGGGTGCTCAAGCCGGGCGGCGTGCTGGCTTTTGCCAGCCTGTGCGTGGGTACTTTGCAGGAACTGCGCGATAGTTGGGCACAGGTCGATGGCCAGGTTCACGTCAATCGCTTCCGTGAGTTCGAACGTTATCGACAGCTGTGTGAAGCCAGTGGCTTGCAAGTGCGCAGTCTGGAAAAGGCGCCCCATGTCCTGTATTACCCGGATGTGCGCAGCCTGACCCATGAGTTGAAAGCCCTGGGCGCGCACAACCTCAACCCCGGACGCCCGGGCGGCTTGACCGGACGGGCGCGGATCGCCGGGTTGATCGATGCCTACGAGGGTTTCCGACAGGCCAAGGGCCTGCCGGCGACTTATCAAGTGGTCTATGCCGTGCTGGAGAAACCGCTATGAGCCCTGCCTACTTCATTACGGGTACCGATACCGATGTGGGGAAAACCACCATTGCGGCCGGCTTGCTGCATGCGGCGCGTCTGGCCGGCCTGAGTACTGCTGCGGGCAAGCCGGTGGCTTCGGGTTGCGAGCTGACGGCCAAGGGCCTGCGCAACGCCGATGCCCTGGCATTGCAGGCGCAGTCTTCGTTGCCGTTGGCCTATGCAGAAGTGAATCCGGTTGCCTTCGAACCGGCCATCGCCCCTCATCTGGCAGCGCGAGAGGCCGGGGTGGCGCTGACCGTGCAGTCGCTGTTGACGCCCATGCGCCATCTGCTGGCCAAGGGCGCGGACTTCACGCTGATCGAAGGCGCGGGTGGTTGGCGGGTACCCCTGGCAGACCAGGACAATTTGTCGGATCTGGCCATGGCGCTGGGGCTGCCGGTGATCCTGGTGGTGGGCGTGCGTCTGGGTTGCATCAATCATGCGTTGCTGACGGCCGAAGCCATCGCTCAGGACGGCCTGCAACTGGCGGGGTGGGTGGCCAATATCATCGATCCAAAGACCTCTCGTCTGGAGGAAAACCTCGCAACCCTGGCCGAGCGCTTGCCGGCCCCGTGCCTGGGCAGGGTGCCGAAACTCAAGCCGGCCAGCGCCGAGGCGGTGGCCGAGCATTTGCAACTGGATCTGCTGGACTAGATTTTGCCTATTGCAAGGCATATTGCCATTAGTGTTTTTGACGGGTGTTTTCTTGACGGGTCTGCTTCAATGACACCTGTCACTCATTCTCAAGGTCGAGTTCTCCCATGCAAATCTCCGGGAACACCGCTTTCTACGCCGGGCTGAACGCTATCCAGACCGGGCAGAATCGCGTCGATCAAGCCGCCGGCCAGATTGCCAGCACTGCAGTTGAACGCTCTGCCGGCAGCCAGTCGTCGGATGTTCAGGTTGACCGCCTGCGCGCTGTGGATCGCAGCCAGGAATCGGATCTGGCCAGCAGCATGGTGGAGATGTCCATGGGCAAGATCCAGGCAGAACTGGGCGTCAATGTCGCCAAGGCCTCGGATGAAGTCCTCGGCACCCTGATCGATACCTACGCCTGATTACCCTCTGCAAAAGCCCGGCCTCCCAGAGAGACCGGGCTTTTTCATGCCTTTTCTGTTGATAGCGGCTCTCGCTGATTCCTTTCCCTGACTGATTGCCGGTGCGTCGGCTCCTACACTTCATGGCAGTGCCGTGGGTGTTCGCCTGCGTATGCATTTTGTTTCGATGACGAAAGGCATTGGCGCGACGCTTGACAAGATTTGGGCGTAAACGTATGTTTCAAACAACTGTTTGACCGCTATAAAAACTCAACGCGGTTGTTCATTCCCGGTTACATCAGCAGAGGTTTATCGCTATGCCTGACTACAAGGCCCCCTTGCGTGATATTCGCTTCGTTCGTGACGAGCTGCTCGGCTATGAGGCGCATTATCAGAGCCTCCCGGCTTGCCAGGACGCCACTCCGGACATGGTTGACGCCATTCTCGAGGAAGGTGCCAAGTTTTGTGAGCAGGTGCTGGCTCCGCTGAACCGTGTGGGCGACCTGGAAGGTTGCACCTGGAGTGAATCCGGCGTTAAGACCCCCACCGGCTTCAAGGAAGCCTACAAGCAATTCGTCGAAGGCGGCTGGCCAAGCCTGGCTCACGACGTTGAGCACGGTGGTCAGGGCCTGCCTGAATCCCTGGGCCTGGCGGTCAGCGAAATGGTTGGCGAAGCCAACTGGTCGTGGGGCATGTACCCTGGCCTGTCCCATGGCGCGATGAACACCATTTCCGAGCATGGTACTGCCGAGCAGCAAGAGGCCTACCTGACCAAGCTGGTGTCCGGCGAATGGACCGGCACCATGTGCCTGACCGAGCCGCACTGTGGCACCGACCTGGGCATGCTGCGCACCAAGGCCGAACCTCAGGCCGATGGTTCCTACAAAGTCACTGGCACCAAGATCTTCATCTCTGCCGGTGAACACGATATGGCCGACAACATCGTCCACATCGTTCTGGCCCGCCTGCCGGACGCACCGGCCGGTACCAAGGGTATTTCGCTGTTCATCGTGCCCAAGTTCCTGCCTAACGCTGATGGCAGCGTAGGTCAGCGCAACGCCGTGAGCTGTGGTTCCCTGGAGCACAAGATGGGGATCCACGGTAACGCCACCTGCGTGATGAACTTCGACGCGGCCACCGGTTTCCTCATCGGCCCGGCGAACAAAGGCCTGAACTGCATGTTCACCTTCATGAACACCGCGCGCCTGGGTACCGCTCTGCAAGGCCTGGCCCATGCCGAAATCGGCTTCCAGGGCGGCCTGAAGTACGCTCGCGATCGCCTGCAAATGCGCTCCCTGACTGGCCCGAAAGCGCCGGACAAGGCTGCCGACCCGATCATCGTGCACCCTGACGTGCGCCGCATGCTGCTGACCATGAAGGCCTTCGCCGAAGGCAACCGGGCAATGGTCTACTTCACTGCCAAGCAGGTCGATATCGTCAAGTACGGTGTGGATGAAGAAGAGAAGAAGAAAGCCGACGCACTGCTGGCGTTCATGACTCCGATCGCCAAGGCGTTCATGACTGAAGTTGGTTTTGAATCCGCCAACCACGGTGTGCAGATCTATGGCGGCCACGGCTTCATCGCCGAGTGGGGCATGGAGCAGAACGTTCGCGACAGCCGTATCTCGATGCTGTACGAAGGCACCACCGGTATCCAGGCGCTCGACCTGCTGGGCCGTAAAGTGCTGATGACTCAGGGCGAGGCTCTGAAAGGCTTTACCAAGATCGTCCACAAGTTCTGCCAGAACAACGAAGGCAACGAAGCCGTCAAGGAATTCGTCGCACCTCTGGCTGCACTGAACAAAGAATGGGGCGAGCTGACCATGAAGGTCGGTATGGCTGCCATGAAAGATCGCGAAGAAGTCGGCGCGGCCTCCGTGGACTACCTGATGTACTCCGGTTATGCCTGCCTGGCCTACTTCTGGGCCGACATGGCACGCCTGGCGGCTGAAAAGCTGGCAGCCGGCACCACCGAAGAGGCGTTCTACACCGCCAAGCTGCAGACCGCGCGTTTCTACTTCCAGCGCATCCTGCCGCGTACCCGAACTCACGTTGCAACCATGCTTTCGGGTGCCAACAACCTGATGGACATGAAGGAAGAAGACTTCGGCCTGGCTTACTAAGCCCGACCGCAGTGATTCGAAAAGCCGTTCGCCCCTTGGGGCGAGCGGTTTTTTTATGCCCGCAGAATCTTCATGAAAATTCCCGACTAAATCGCTAAGCAGAAGCGATTTCCTGCCGTTAAAGAGATGGCAATGTGATGTCCATCACACCGCGTGTGCTTAACTTCAACAAATGAAGGCACAATGCCATTCATTGATCAGCCGGGTCGGAGTTTTACCCTTGCCGCGTTCTTTCGCTGTACGTTTCAGTCACTTTGTACCGTCTTTACTGCTTCTGCTTGCGGGGCTGGCGGCCGCCTACGTCAAGGACCTCAACGTCTTCTTCACCTCGCTGTTCAACGTGCTGCCAACCTTGGTGCTGTTGCTGGGCGGGGCGTATTGCGCGGTGTATCGGCGCCAGCGCGAGCTGTTCTTGATGGTCACCGTGTACATCGCCTATTTCCTGCTGGACACCCAGACCGACTACTACCGGGACAACGGCAGGGTCCGGGAAGACGCGGCGGTGGTGTTCCATCTCTGCTGCCTGTTGCTGCCCCTGTTGTTTGGCCTGTTCGCTGCCTGGCAGGAGCGCACGCACCTGTTCCAGGACATGGTGGCGCGTTTTGCCGTGCTGCTGGCCTTCGGCAGTGTGGCTCTGGGGCTCGAGCAGAGTTACCCGCAGGCTCTGCTGAACTGGTTGGCGGAGATCCGCTGGCCGGCCCTGCATGGCAGTTGGATGAGTTTGATCCAGTTGTCGTATCCAGTGTTCTTCGCGGCCTTCCTGCTGCTGGCGATCCAGTACTGGCGCAGTCCGCGTCCGCTGCATGCGGCGCAACTGGTGGGGCTCCTGGGGCTGTTCTGGATGCTGCCCAAGACCTTCATCCTGCCGTTCACCCTGAACATCATGTGCAGCCAGGTGATGCTGATGATCGCTGCTGCTGTCGCCCACGAGGCCTACCAGATGGCGTTCCGCGACGAGCTGACCGGCCTGCCGGGACGCCGCGCGCTTAACGAGCGCATGCAGCGCCTGGGGCGCAACTATGTGCTGGCGATGACCGACGTCGATCACTTCAAGAAATTCAATGACACCCACGGACACGATGTGGGCGACCAGGTGTTGCGCCTGGTGGCCAGCAAGCTCTCGAAAGTCACCGGGGGCGGCCGGGCCTACCGTTACGGAGGCGAGGAGTTTGCCGTGGTGTTCGCCGGCAAGACCATGGACGAATGCATGCCGCATCTGGAGATGATTCGCGAGATCATCGCCACCTACAACATTCAATTGCGTAATCAGGACAACCGCCCTCAGGACGACCAGCAGGGGCGCCAGCGGCGCGGTGTCGCTGCCGCGTCCAGTGTCTCGGTGACCATCAGTATCGGCGTCGCCGAGCGGCTGGCAGAGCACCGGACTCCGGAGGAAGTGCTCAAGGCTGCAGACCAGGCGCTCTACAGCGCCAAGGGGGCGGGGCGTAACTGTGTCATTGCATTCGGGCAGAACCGCCGCGGTGCGGTGCGCATGGATACAGCTGCGGGTTGAGTGATGATGGCGCATTCAGCGCCTGCACAGTCATTGGCAGGCTGAGGGCGGCGGCAGTAGGTTGGTCTGATCTGCTGCCGGAGAAACCACCATGCCCGAGTATCAAGCCCCCTTGCGCGACATGCGCTTTCTGATCGATCACGTCTTCGACTTTCATGCCAGTTACGCGGCGTTGGGGGCCACTGACGCCAGCCCGGACATGGTCAGTGCCATCCTCGAGGAAGGCGCGAAATTCTGCGAAAACGTCTTGGCCCCATTGAACCGTTCCGGTGACGAGGAAGGTTGCCACTTTGATAACGGCGTGGTCACCACGCCCAAGGGCTTCAAGCAGGCCTTCGCCCAGTACGTTGAAGGCGGCTGGCACGGGTTGGCCGCCGATCCGGCCTATGGCGGCCAGGGACTGCCCCACTCGCTGGGGCTGGTGATCAGCGAGATGGTGGGCTCCAGCAACACCTCCTGGGGCATGTACCCGGGCCTGACCCACGGTGCCATGTCGGCTATTCATGCCCACGGCAGCGCGGAACAGAAGCAGTTGTACCTGGGCAAGCTCACCGCCGGGCAATGGACCGGCACCATGTGCCTGACCGAAGCCCATTGCGGCACTGATCTTGGCATCATCAAGACTCGCGCGGTGCCCCAGGCAGACGGCAGCTATGCGGTGACGGGGAGCAAGATCTTCATCTCCGCCGGCGAGCACGACATGAGCGAGAACATCGTTCACCTGGTGTTGGCCAAGCTGCCGGACGCGCCGGCCGGAACCAAGGGTATTTCGCTGTTCATCGTGCCCAAGTTCCTGCCGGATGCGGCAGGTGAGGCCGGCGAGCGCAATGGCGTGAGCTGCGGCTCCATCGAGCACAAGATGGGGATCAAGGCGTCCGCGACCTGTGTACTGAACTTCGACGGTGCCAGGGGCTTTCTGATTGGTCAGGCCAACAAAGGCCTGAACTGCATGTTCACCATGATGAACCACGCCCGCCTGGGGACCGGAATGCAGGGCCTGTGTCTGGGTGAAACCAGCTTCCAGGGGGCGATCAGATACGCCAACGATCGTTTGCAGATGCGGTCGCTGACCGGCCCCAAGTCTCCGGACAAGGCGGCGGACCCGATCATTGTCCACCCTGATGTGCGGCGCATGCTGCTGACCATGAAGGCGTTCAACGAAGGCAACCGGGCCCTGGCCTACTTCACGGCCCAGTTGCTGGATGTGGCGCATCTGAGCCGCGATGAAGCCCAGCGCCAGGACGCCGAGAACCTCCTGGCGTTCCTCACCCCGATCTGCAAGGCCTTCATGACCGAGACCGGGCTGGAAGTGACCAACCACGGCATGCAGGTGTTCGGCGGTCATGGGTTTATTCGCGAATGGGGCATGGAGCAGTTGGTACGTGATTGCCGCATTGCTCCGATCTATGAAGGTACCAATGGCATCCAGGCTCTGGACCTGCTGGGCCGCAAGGTGCTGGGTAGCCAGGGCAAGCTGCTGCTGGGCTTTACCCGGATTGTGCACAAGTTCTGCAGCGCGCATGCCGAGCATCCGCAGCTCCAGGCTTATGTCGCGCAACTCGATGCCTTGAACCGTCAGTGGGGCGAGTTGACCACCAAGGTCGGCATGGCAGCCATGAACAACCCCGACGAAGTGGGGGCTGCGGCCTTGGATTACCTGATGTACAGCGGCTACATCGTCCTGGCCTATTTCTGGTTGCGCATGGCTCTGGTCGCACAGCAGCAACTGGACGCCGGGCAGGGCGACCAGGACTTCGCCACCGCCAAGCTGATCACCTGCGAGTTCTATTTCAAGCGCCTGCTGCCCCGTACGGGGGCTCATCGGGCGGCTATCGAGGCCGGCAGTGATTGCCTGATGAAGCTTCCCGCGCAGTTGTTCGCCTTGTAACTGCTAGGGCGGCACGAACAAAGCCCGCTGCTGCGGGTTTTTTCGTGCTTGGGAATATCTGTGACTAAAAATTACATAAAGGTCACTAGTTGACCCTATGTGTCGCAAAAGTTGTTCGGGTACACTCTGGTTTTCTAAATGGGTCCGTTTCGGCCCGCTTTTTTAGTTCTTGCGAGGTTTGCCATGGCTGACTACAAAGCGCCCTTGCGCGATATGCGCTTCGTCCTCAATGAAGTTTTCGAGGTCGCCAAACTCTGGGCCCAGTTGCCGGCTCTGGCTGAGACTGTGGATGTCGAGACGGTCGAGGCGATTCTGGAGGAAGCGGGCAAAGTCACCGCCAGAAGCATTGCTCCGCTGAGTCGCGGTGCCGACGAGGAAGGTTGCCACTGGGACAACACCGTGGTGACCACCCCTGAAGGTTTCCCACAGGCCTATCAGACCTACGCCGAAGGTGGCTGGGTCGGCGTGGGTGGCGATCCCGAGTTCGGCGGCATGGGCATGCCCAAGGCGGTATCGGCCCAGGTCGAGGAAATGGTCAACTCCGCGAGCCTGGCCTTTGGCCTGTACCCGATGCTGACTGCCGGGGCCTGCCTGTCGATCAACGCCCATGCCAGCGAAGAGCTGAAAGCCACCTACCTGCCGAACATGTATGCCGGTGTCTGGGCAGGCTCCATGTGCCTGACCGAGCCCCATGCCGGTACCGATCTGGGGATTATCCGCACCAAGGCCGAGCCTCGGGCCGACGGTTCCTATGCCATCAGCGGAACCAAGATCTTCATTACCGGTGGTGAGCACGACCTGACGGAAAACATCATTCACCTGGTGCTGGCCAAGCTGCCGGATGCGCCGGCTGGCCCCAAGGGTATTTCCCTGTTCCTGGTGCCCAAGTTCATGGTCAATGCCGATGGCAGCCTGGGCGAGCGCAACCCGGTGACCTGTGGTTCGATCGAGCACAAGATGGGCATCCAGGCTTCGGCCACGTGCGTGATGAACTTCGATCAGGCCATCGGTTACCTGGTGGGTGAACCGAACAAGGGCCTGGCGGCCATGTTCACCATGATGAACTACGAGCGTTTGGGGGTAGGTATCCAGGGGCTGGCCACTGGCGAGCGTTCCTACCAGAACGCTATTGAATATGCCCGTGATCGCCTGCAGAGCCGCTCGCCTACCGGCCCGCAAGCCAAGGACAAGGTAGCCGACCCGATCATTGTGCACCCGGATGTGCGGCGCATGCTGCTGACCATGAAGGCTGCAAACGAAGGCGGCCGGGCGTTTTCCACCTACGTGGCGATGCAGTTGGATACCGCCAAGTTCAGCGAAGATCCGGATACCCGCAAGCGCGCGGAAAGCCTGGTGGCACTGCTGACCCCGGTGGCCAAGGCTTTCCTGACCGACCTGGGTCTGGAAACCACGGTTCATGGCCAGCAGATCTTCGGCGGCCACGGCTATATCCGTGAGTGGGGCCAGGAACAACTGGTGCGCGATGTGCGGATTACCCAGATCTACGAGGGCACCAACGGTATCCAGGCTCTGGATCTGGTGGGACGCAAGATCGTCGGGAGCGGCGGTGCGTTCTATAAGCTGTTCGCCGACGAGATCCGCCATTTCACCGCTACGGCGGATGAGCAATGGGGGGAGTTCACCCGCCCGCTGAACGCGGCGCTGGACAATCTGGATGAGCTGACCGCCTGGGTATTGGACCGGTCCGCCAGCAACCCCAACGAAATCGGGGCAGCGTCGGTGGAATACCTGCAGGTATTTGGCTACACCGCCTACGCCTACATGTGGGCACTGATGGCCAAGGCTGCGTTGGGCAAGGAGCAGGAAGACGACTTCTATGCCAGCAAACTGGGGACGGCGCGGTTCTACTTCGCCCGCCTGCTGCCGCGTATCCACTCGCTTAGCGCCTCGGTCAAGGCCGGTAGCGAATCGCTGTTCCTGTTGCAGGCTGAGCAGTTTTAACCAGCAAGGGTGTTTGTAAGTCATCTCTTACATAACGTGCTGCTGATCGTCCATATCGGTAGATGACGGCTGAAGCTAATCTACTTCACATGGACGTCGCGCAGGAAGCGCAAAGCAACAACACGGACACGTAGGATTCCGCCAGGATGGTGGAGTGAAAAGGATGTCAGGGAAACAGTCTGCAAAGCCCCGCTTCGGCGGGGTTTTCTTTTGTCCGGGTTTTATATTTTGGCAGGCTTATCCCGGCACCTCCACGGCGGAAGTTCCCCCCAGGCGCGATTCCTGCGCATTCATCGAGTCTTCCAACAAGCTGCGCAGCAGCTCCAGCGTCCCCTGCTGACGCTGCAGATCCCGGCAGACCAACCCCACCTTTAGCGGCACCCTGGGCTCGCTCAGCGGCTTCCACAACAGTTCCTTGTTGCCGTGCTGCTGTTGGGAGCGTCCGGGAAGCACGGTGGCCAGCCGTGTATGGGGCAGGCTGTCGAGAATCCCGGCCATGTTGTTCAGCTCCGCCTGCACCTGCGGGCGCCGCCCCAGATTGGCCAGTTGAGCCTGCCAGATCTGGCGGATCTGGAACTCCTCTCCCAACAACAGCATCGGCAACTCTGCTGCCTGGCTCATGGAGACCTTCTTGAATTCGCGCAGCGGATGCTGCTCCGGGATGACCAGAGTCAGTTCATCTTCGTACAGCGGTACCCCATGCAGACCTGGCTGGCGTGGCGGCAAGTAGCTGATGCCGATATCCAGCGAGCCATTGAGCAGGCGCCTTTCGATCTCCAGGCCGGTCAATTCATAGATCTGCACCACAAGATGGGGCTGGGCCTTGCGTACACGCTCAAGCATCTGCGGTACCAGGCTGGTATGCACGGTTTGCAGTACGCCGATCGCCAAGGTGCGCAGCGCCTGGCCCTTGAAGTTGCGCAAGGCTTCGCGGGCCTGTTGCAAGCCGTCGAGCAGGGGCAGGGCGTGGTTGTACAGCGTATGCGCCGCCAGTGTCGGCAACAGGCGTTTACTGCTGCGCTCGAACAGGCTGACGTCGAGGTTCTGTTCCAGCTGGCGGATCTGCTGGGAAAGCGCCGGTTGCGAGATCGACAGCCGTTCGGCGGCACGTCCCACATGACCTTCTTCATACACCGCGACGAAATAACGCAGCTGCTTAAAATCCATAAGTATTTCTTATCGAAAAAGCTTAAAAAACGAAATGGCCCGAAGCCCCTGAGGGGCCTAGTCTAGCGCCTATTCACAAGGCTTACAGGGCCACGAAGGGCGATGAATACCGTTTGCGTCGATGGTGTTTACATAGGCAAGGCAAAAAATCTCGGCCAGGGTCTGGTCTGCGACACCGACAAGTACCCGGTTGCCAACCGACTCTGGTTGTGGCCACAAGGCCTGGGCAGCGATGAGCACGGCGATCCGCGCTTTCACACCGGTCCCGAGCGCGCCTTGCATCATTACCCCGCTGAACACTATGACCACTGGCGCAAACGTTACCCACAGTTCGCCTGGTGCGCGCCGGCCTTCGGTGAAAACCTGTCCACCCATGGCCTCACCGAAGAACAGGTGTGCCTGGGCGATCTGTTTCGCTGGGGCGGTGCGCTATTGCAGGTCAGCCAACCGCGTTCGCCCTGCTATCGCCTGAGCCATCGCTGGGGCCTGGCCAATCTGCCGCAACAGGCCCAGGACAATGGTCGTTGCGGCTGGTTTTACCGGGTCCTCAAGCCAGGCTTCGTACAAGCGGATGAACCTTTTGAACTGATTCAGCGCAGTTACCCCGGCCTCACCGTGGCCTGGGCCCTGCACTGTTTTTTCCAGGAACCTCTGGAGCATGCTGGCTTGAAAACCCTCATTGATTGCCCGGCGCTTTCCTCGCGCTGGCGTGATATCGCTATCAAGCGCATGCGTACTGGCCGGGTTGAAGACTGGTCCGCGCGCCTGCTGGGGCTGCCGCTGGAGGGCCTGCGGGCATGAATCTGTTCAACCTGCGCCGCACTGTGCCGAGCCTGGAAGATCTGGCCGTCGAGCCCTATGCAAACGCTTCGGCCCCGGCCTTTTCCAACGAGTGCCTGATGCCCAGTGTGCAGCGTCCCCAACCGGTCTTCGTGCGCGGCCAGGGCTCTTGGCTATGGGACAGTGAAGACCGTACTTACCTGGACTTCACCCAGGCCGGGGCCGCCAACAGTCTTGGCCACAGCCCGTCGGTCCTGGTCGCCGCGCTTGCCGAGCAGGCGCAGTCGCTGATCAACCCGGGTTCCGGGTTCTACAACCGTGGGATGCTCAAGCTGGCCGATCGCCTGTGCCGCAGCACCGACAGCGACCAGGCCTACCTGCTGAGCAGCGGCACTGAAGCTTGCGAGGCCGCAATCAAGCTGGCGCGTAAATGGGGGCAACTGCATCGTGGCGGCGCGGCTGGCATCATCACTGCCAGCCAGAGCTGCCATGGTCGTGGCTTTGCTGCGTTGTCGGCGGCTGGCAGCGGCGCTCCGGGCAATCGTTTCGGCCCCGGGCTGCCGGGTTTCAGCCAGGTGCCGTTCAACGATCTGCCGGCTTTGCACGCGGCGGTGGATGCGCAAACCGTGGCGATCATGCTGGAGCCGATCCAGAGTGAGGCTGGTGTCATTCCGGCGACCGAGCATTACCTCAAGGGTGTCGAGCGCCTGTGCCGTGAACTGGGCATCCTGCTGATTCTCGATGAGGTCCAGACCGGCATCGGCCGCTGCGGCACCCTGCTGGCCGAACAGCTGTATGGCGTGCGTGCCGACATCATCGCTCTGGGCAAGGGGCTCGGCGGTGGCGTGCCACTGGCGGCGTTGCTGGCACGGGGCAAGGCCTGCTGTTTCGAGGCGGGCGAGCTGGATGGCACTCACCATGGCAATGCGCTGATGACCTCGGCCGGCCTGGCTGTCCTGGACAGCCTGCAGGAGCATGGCTTTCTCCAGCAGGCGCGCCATAACGGCCAGTACCTGGGGCAGGAACTGACCCGCCTGGCGAGCCGGTATGCACAGGGCCAAGTGCGGGGGCAGGGTTTGTTCTGGGGCATGACCCTGGCGGATGAGTCCGCCGACGCGGTGGTCAAGGCTGCCCTGCATGAAGGCTTGCTGCTCAGCGCGCCGCAACCGGACTGCCTGCGTTTTACCCCGGCATTGAGTGTCAGCAAAGGCAATATCGACGAGATGCTCCTGCGCCTGGCTCGGGCTTTTTCCCGGGTGCGCACGGCGCAATTGCACTGTCGCAAGGGAGTGGCCGTCTGATGCGTGTACTGATCCTGCAACATTCGCCTGCCTCCGGGCCGGGGCGGATCAACCAGTGGCTACTGGAGCGGGCGAGCGCCGTGCACATCTGCCATCTGTACGCCCAGGCACGTTTGCCGCGGCTCGATAGTTTCGACCTGCTGATCGCTCTGGGTGGGCCCATGAGTGTGCACGACGAGGCCCAGACTCCTTGGCTGGCCGCGGAAAAACGCCTGTTGCGCAAGGCCCTGTCTGCCGGCAAGCGCGTGCTGGGCATCGGCCTGGGTGGCCAGCTCCTGGCGCAGGCGCTGGGGGCGCAGGTTCGCCCCAGTGCAGCGCGGGAGATTGGCTGGTGGCCTGTGGAAAAGTACCCCAATGCCCAGGACTCGCCTTTGGGGCTGGCCTTGCCGGAACGTCTGATGGCCTTTCATTGGCACGGCGAAAGCTTCGATCTGCCCAAGGGCGCGTTGCCGCTCTATCGCTCGGCGGCCTGCGATCACCAGGGCTTTATCTGGCAGGAGCGGGCCATCGGCTTGCAATGCCTGTTGCAGAGCGACTTGCACAGCATCGAGGCACTTTTGCAGGCGCGCCCCAACGGTTGGCTGAGCGCTGAACACAGCGCCGAGCCCGATAGCGTCGAGGATCAACAGGCGATTCTCGCCGGAATCCCGCATTGCAGTGGCCTGGCACCCACTCTGTTCCGGGTGCTGGATTACCTTTCCGGGCCACATGCGACCTTACGTTGACTGACTTCCTGAACCGTCTCGCGGTATAACGCATCGCCCCGTGTCCGATTTTTCGCACGGGGCGTTTTTTTATCTCCAGCTTTTTCAAACCCCCTCTTTGTTCTTGCAACCTCCTTCAAGTACCGGCTCGTTGTACGGGCGCCATGGCCATCAAGCTGTTGAGCGTGGTGCAGGAACATGGCCTCCAGATCCTCGCCCGAGTGGCAGCGCGGCCTCGAATCGCTCTGAACCCTGGCGTATGGCCAAGGTCGATTGCAGGTAAGGCTCATTCGAGCCGATTGTTATCAGGAGCTGCCCATGGACTTGATCCGCATCATCTTCGCCATTCTCTTGCCGCCCCTGGGGGTCTTCCTGCAAGTGGGGTTTGGCGGCGCTTTCTGGCTGAACATCCTGCTGACCCTGTGCGGCTACATTCCGGGGATCGTGCATGCGGTGTACATCATCGCCAAACGCTGATGGTCTGCCCGTTCCAGGGGAACGGGCAGTAGCTGATCAGTGCTGTGCCTGCAGCACACGGCGGTAAAACCGCCACTCCTGCTCCAGGGCGTGGGCCTGGTTGCTGGCCTTGCGAAAGCCGTGGCGCTCATCGGGATAGTAGTGGGCCTCGGCGGCGATGCCCTGGTCCTGTAGTGCCTTGAGCATGTCGCGGGTCTGCTTGGGCACCACCACCGCATCCTGCTCCCCCTGGAAAAACACCACCGGCACGCCGATGCTGCTGGCGTGGGCCAGGGGAGTACGGGCCAGATAACGTTCGCTGTCGCGTTCAGGATCGCCGATCAGCCAGTCCAGGTAGTCGCCTTCGAACTTGTGGGTGGCGCGGGCCAGGCTGATCGGATCACTGACTCCGTAGAGGCTGGCTCCGGCGCAGAAGACCTTGGCGAAGGCCAGGGCGCAGAGGGTGGTGTAGCCCCCCGAGCTGCCGCCGCGTATGAATGCCTGTTGCGGATCGATCAGCCCCTGCTCATCCAGGTGGGCCACCACGGCGCAGGCGTCTTGCACATCCACCTCGCCCCAGCGCAGGTGCAGGGCCTGGCGATAGACCCGGCCATATCCGGTGCTGCCGCGGTAGTTCAGGTCGGCCACGGCAAAGCCGCGCTGGGTCCAGAACTGGATACGCGGGTCGAGTATCGGGTAACAGGCCGAAGTCGGGCCGCCGTGGATGAACACCACCAAGGGCGGCCGGTTGACACCGTTCATGGCCGGGTAGAAGAAGCCGTGGGCCTGGCCGTCGCCGCTGGGGTAGCACAGGGTCTGCGGGCGGCTGATGCGTTCCGCCGGCAGAGGGGCAATCCCTCCCGCCAGGACTTGGACCTGCCGGGTCTTGCGGTCTATGGCGATAACGGCCGAGGGGCTGACAGGCGAGGCCGCGATGCAGTACAGGTAGTGCTGGTCTAGCGCCAGGCTGCGGAAGCGGCTGTAGTCGCTGCCAAAGTCCTGCTGGAAACCGTCGTCCTGACGCAGCCCGAGGCGGCCAAAACCCTGCTCGGTCCAGCTGCCAAACCAGGCATCGCCGCCCAGGGGCAGCCAAGTGCAACTTCCCAGTTGCCAAGGCGCCGGGGCATGGTCCGCGGCGGTGCTGGGCAACGGCCGCAAACCATCGCTCGATTCGGCCCAGGGTTGCCAGAAACCGCCGCGATCGCTGAGACAATACAGATGATCGTGCTGGTCGAAGCGCGGCTGTTGCAGTGACTCTGGCTCGCCATCGCCCGCCACGCAGCGGGGATCCCCCCAGGTCCCGTTGCCCAGGCGCTCAGCAAGCATCAGGCGGGTGCTGGTCCAAGGTTGATGGGGCCGGTCCCACTCGATCCAGGCCAGGCGCAGACCATTGGGGCTGAGGGTAGGAGCGGCATAGAAGTCGGCCCCGGCAGCCAGTAGCCGGCGTTGACCGGTGATGCTGTCAATGCTCACCAGTTGGTGTTGTTCGGCGCACTCCTCGACGGCCAGCACCTGGCCAGCGTGGCATCGCAGGTCACCGTAGCGGCACGTGCCTTGAGTCAAGGCGCTGGGCGCTCCACCGGCCAGGGGCTGGCGATACAGCTGCTGGTCCGCCTCGTTGACGAACAGCAGGGCATCATCGCTGAGGCAGAAGGCGCCACCACCGTATTCATAGACCCGGCTGCGCACGCTGAAGCCGGCCGGCGTCAGGCACTGGGCCTGGCCCTGATGCCACTGCCAGATCCGGCAGCGGCCGTCCTCGGGACGATATTCATTCCAGAACAGGCCGTGGGTCGTCAGTTGCAGTTCGGCAAAATCGACCCCGGCCGTAGTGGCCTGGCTGGCGCTGAAGGGCTCAACCCTTGGCGATGAGGCGGGAGTTTCGTTCATTGCGAAAAGCCAGTTGCTCGATGGTGTGGGTGGCCGTTTCAGACTCTTCACGGGCCTGGAGGATCATCCCATGGTGTGGCGATTTGCTGCACACCGGATCGGCATTGCTGGCATCTCCGGTCAGCATGAAGGCCTGGCAGCGGCAGCCGCCGAAGTCCTTTTCCTTCTCGTCGCAGGAGCGGCAGGGTTCGGGCATCCAGTCGTACCCGCGAAAGCGGTTGAAACCGAATGAGTCGTACCAGATGTGCTGCATGCTGTGGTCGCGCACATTGGGGAACTGCACCGGCATCTGCCGTGCGCCGTGGCAAGGCAGTGCGGTGCCGTCCGGAGTCACGGTGAGGAAGATGCTGCCCCAGCCGTTCATGCAGGCCTTGGGGCGCTCCTCGTAGTAGTCCGGAGTGACGAAGATCAGCTTGCAGGGATGCCCTTGGGCTTCCAGCCTGGCGCGGTATTCGTTGGTGATGCGCTCGGCGCGCACCAGTTGTTCCTTGGTCGGCAGCAGGCCCACGCGGTTGAGCTGGGCCCAGCCGTAGAACTGGCAGGTGGCGAGCTCGACGAAATCGGCTTCCAGGGCGATGCACAGCTCGATGATGCGGTCGATCTTGTCGATGTTGTGCCGGTGGGTGACGAAGTTCAGCACCATCGGATAGCCGTGGGCCTTGACCGCACGGGCCATCTCCAGCTTCTGCGCGAAGGCCTTTTTCGAACCGGCCAGCAGGTTGTTCACCTGTTCGTCGCTGGCCTGGAAGCTGATCTGGATATGGTCCAGGCCGGCTTTCTTGAAGTCGCTGATCTTCTGCTCGGTGAGGCCGATGCCGGAGGTGATCAGGTTGGTATAGAAGCCCAGCTTGCGCGCCTCGCCGATCAGTTCGGCCAGGTCCTGGCGCACCAGCGGCTCGCCGCCGGAGAAACCCAGCTGCGCTGCACCCATTTCCCGCGCTTCGCGAAATACCTTGATCCACTGCTCGGTGCTCAGCTCCTTGCCCTGCTCGGCGAAGTCCAGGGGGTTGGAGCAGTAGGGGCACTGCAGCGGGCAGCGGTAGGTCAGCTCGGCCAGCAGCCACAGCGGCAGGCCAACTTCCGGTTTGCCGGGCAGAACCGCCGGTTCAGGCGAGTTCGATCCAGTGCTGAGCACGGGCGACCTCCATGAACTGCTCGATATCTTCACCGAGCTCGGCCACCCCCGGGAACTGGATTTCCAGCTCGCTGATGATCGCCGCCACGTCACGTTCGCCATCGATCAGGCCGCCAATCAGGGCAGCACTGTCGTTGAGCTTGATCATGCCCTCGGGGTACAGCAGGACGTGGCCCTTTTGCGCCGGTTCATACTGGAAGCGGTAGCCGGGGCGCCAGCGTGGGGTTTTACTGCGGTCGAAACTCATAGGGTGATCCCCTTATGCCAGACCCGCTGATCGGTGACGCTGTGATAGGGCGGGCGGTTCAGTTCATAGGCCATGCTCATGGCGTCGAGCATGCTCCAAAGGATGTCCAGTTTGAACTGGAGAATTTCCAGCATGCGTTCCTGGCCGGCACGGGTGGTGTAGTGCTGCAGGGTGATCGCCAGGCCGTGCTCGACATCGCGGCGGGCCTGGCCCAGGCGGGTGCGGAAGTACTCGTAGCCAGTGGGGTCGATCCATGGGTAATGCTGGGGCCAGCTGTCCAGGCGCGACTGGTGGATTTGCGGCGCGAACAGTTCGGTCAGCGAGCTGCTGGCCGCCTCCTGCCAACTGGCCCGGCGAGCAAAATTGACATAGGCGTCCACGGCAAAGCGCACACCGGGCAGCACCAGTTCCTGGGAGCGCAACTGGTCCGGATCCAGGCCCACGGCCTGGCCCAGGCGCAGCCAGGCCTCGATGCCGCCGTCCTCGCCCGGGGCGCCGTCATGGTCCAGCAGGCGCTGGATCCATTCGCGGCGAATCTCCCGGTCCGGACAGTTGGCGAGGATCGCCGCGTCCTTCATGGGGATGTTCACCTGGTAATAGAAGCGGTTGGCGACCCAGCCCTGGATCTGCTCGCGGGTCGCCCGGCCTTCATACATCGCCACGTGATAAGGGTGATGGATGTGGTAGTAGGCGCCTTTGGCGCGCAGTGCCTGCTCGAATTCGGCGGCGGACAGCGGGGTGTCGGTCATGTGTGTTCTCCGGGGGGCAGCCCTTTCGCGGGCAAGCCAGCTCCTACGCAAAGGGACCAAGGCTCGTGGGGCGAGCTTGTGGGCGATTCGCCCTACAGCTCAATACTCATTCTGTCGTAAGCCACTTCCACCTTTCGGCGTACCAGTTCGGCACGTTCGGCGGAGTCTTCATCGAGGATCGGGTTGGTGTTGTTGATATGTATCAGCACCTTGCGCTGGCGCGGCAACTGTTCCAGCACTTCGAGCATGCCGCCGGGGCCGTTCTGCGCCAGGTGGCCCATTTCCCGGCCGGTACGGGTGCCCACGCCACGACGCTGCATTTCATCGTCTTCCCACAGGGTGCCGTCCACTAGCAGCACATCGCTGGCGGCCATGATCTCCAGGAGTGGCGCGTCGACCTTGCCCAGGCCCGGCGCATAGAAGAGTTTGCCACCGCTGCGCAGGTCTTCGACGATCAGGCCGATGTTGTCCCCCGGGTGCGGGTCGAAACGGTGTGGCGAATAGGGCGGCGCCGCGCTGCGCAGGGGCAGCGGCGTGAAGCGCAGGTTGGGGCAGGCGGGGATGCTGAAGCTCTGGTCCAGCTCGATGCGGTTCCAGCTCAGGCCGCCGTTCCAGTGGCTGAGCATCTTGAACAGCGGGAAACCGGTGCTCAGGTCTTCATGGACCATGTCGGTGCACCAGACCTGGTGCGGGCAGCCTTCACGCAGGCTGAGCAGGCCGGTGGTGTGGTCGATCTGGCTGTCCATGAGGATGATGGCGCCGATGCCGGTGTCCCGCAGGGCGCGGCCCGGTTGCATGGGGGCGAAGCTTTGCAACTGCGCGCGGATATCCGGAGAGGCGTTGCACAGCACCCAGTTCACCCCGTCATCGGAAATCGCGATGGACGATTGAGTGCGCGCCTGGGCCCGCAGGCTACCGTCGCGAAATCCGGCGCAGTTCACGCAGTTGCAGTTCCACTGCGGAAAACCACCGCCGGCGGCGGAACCTAGAATCTGGACAAACATGGACGCTCCCTGGGCTCAAGACTGAAAAAAGGACGGAGAACTGAAAATAAAAACGCCCCGGACGGGCCGAGGCGTTGCGCTGCGTTTCTGGCCAGAGGCAGAAATTAGCGGCTGGCGAAGTACATGGTGACTTCAAAGCCGATACGCAGGTCGGTGTAAGCAGGTTTGGACCAGGTCATAAAATTGCTCCTTTGAGGTGGGTGGGACGGGTGTTGCCTATACATATAGTCCACCTCCGGCGGGAGATGTTCAGATGCTTAGGAGGCTATCTTACTAAATTCCCGCTGAAGGTTGCCCGCAATTCTGAAGAAAGCTCATTGCAGCGCTGGTAATGATCATTCTGCCACTTGCCAGGGGGCACCCGGGCACGGCCTGTTGGCCAGCGCGCTGCAGCCGCCGGCAGCCTCTCTGAGTTGTCGGGCGGCCTGGATCACGATGGCGGGTGTCAGGGCCTCTATGCAGCCTTGCAACTGCGGCAGGTAATCCGACGAATGGCCGGCCAGTTTTGCCTGCAACAACAGCTCCATGGCCTGTTCCTGAGGCAGGGTCGCGGGCTGCAACTGTTGAGCCAGGGCCTGTCGCTGATCATTCCAGCTGGGCTCGTCGAGTGCCTGGAGTTGTTCGGGCAGGTGCTCAAGGAATTGTGCGATGTGCTGAAGTATCTCGGTGACTGTCGCGCCGGGGGATTGCACGCCGAACAACAGACCCGTCCGGCCGTTGCGCTGGCGAACGGCACTGAAGACGCCATAACCCAGTTGCAGCTCCACCCGCAGGCGCTGATAGAACGGGGTCTGGCAGAGCTGGCCGAGCAGGCGCCATGCGGCTTCATCGGCAAGGCTGGCGCTGGGCACGGGATAGAACAGCAGCAGGGCATGCTCACCGGCACTCCCGGGCAGGTTCTGCCACTGCTGGCCGGTGCCTGCTGGCACCGGCCGGCAGAGGGTGGCGTCCGCTGTGCCGGGCATCTGTTGCAGGGTTCGGCTCAAGGCTTCCTGGATGGCGGCTGGCAGCGCCAGGCCCAGTCCGTCCCAGCGAGCGCTGGCCCAGAGTGCTTGCAAGGCCTCTGGGTCGGGCTGGGCCGGGCTGTCGGGCTGTGGCTGTTCGCTGAATGCCTTGAGCAATTGGCGGATCGGCAGCAGGGGCGCTTCAGCATTGACGCTTGCCTGCTCATGCCAGAACGACTCGGCAGGTCGCCCCAGGGCTTTCAATGCTTGCAGTAGCACTGCGGGCATGGGGGACGGCAAACCGTGCAGTTTCAGCAGCCAGTCTTTGCCACAAGAGGTGAAAATCAGCTCTACGCCGGCCTGGCGGGCATCGTCGCGCAATGTCGCCAGGCTGCGCAGCAACCGGGCATGCAAGCCCATCGGGGCAGGCGAGGCCAGTTGCCAGCGCAGAGTCAGGGCGCTACCAGAAGGATCTGCTGGCAGCGCCTGGCTGAAGCTCAGGGCCGAGCTTTCCTTGCGGCCCCGGGAGCGATCCTGGGCAAAGGTGCGCAGCCCGCGATGAGCGCTGGTCTGCCCACGAATCAACCCGGCCCGTGGTGCCTCGATCGTGCTGCGCAGAAAGGGGTTGGCAGGAGGCAGGCGCCAGTCGTGGCTGAAGTGCTCCACAGCCTGGGGTTGCAACTGCTTGAGCACCTGCTTGAGGGCGGCCAGCCCCGACTCATCCAGCCCATCGGCAGCTTGGCGGCTGTCGCGTCGGGACAGTTCCAGGGCGCTGGCAACTTCGATCTGGCGCTGTTGCAGCAAGGCATATTCTTCGCGCAACGGTGCCCAGTCGGCCTGGGCACTGAAGAACCCCAGCCACTCTGTCAGCAGCTCGCGTACCTGAGCCGGGGCTGATGCCGCCACGCTGGTCAGATCGAACTCCAGGTGCAGCAGGGCCTGGCCGGCGAACTCATACAGGAGCGTGGCCTTGAGGCTGTGAGCCAGTTGGCGCTGCTGGAGTTCCGCCAGCAACCCGCCGGGCTTGGCCGATTGCAGCCAGGTGCAGAGAAAATCCACAGCGGCAGTCGCGCCCGCGGGCAGCCGCTCTAGAGCAAACAGCAGGTCCAGCCGCTGGCCGCTGAGTTGTTGGTAAGTCTGTTTGCCTGTGGCCATTAGGGCGGGAGGCGCTGTCTGCTCAAGGTGTTGACCGCTCGGCAGGCAACTGCCGTAGCGTTCCGCCAGGGCTCGGAGCTCCTCCAGTGGCTGCGGGCCGGCGAGGCTCAAGACCATTTGCCCGGCCTGGTAATACTCGCGATGGAACTGCTGCAAGGCCTGCTGGAAGGCGTTATTGGGCAGGTTCAGGCTGTAGCGGTTGCCAGCGTGGAAGGCCCTTAGCGGGTGCGCGGCATGAAGACCGTCAAACAGTGCGAACTGACGCTGCGCTGTCGCATCCCGGGACCAGGCGATGAACTCCGCGTGCAGGACTTCCCGCTCACGGTGTTGGTCCTCCAGGCTCATGCGCGGTTGAGCGAGCATCTCGCACAGACGTTCCAGGCCACCGGCGAAGGCGCTGGCCGGCAGCTCGAAAAAGAACTCGGTGGCACTTTCGCAGGTTCGCGCGTTCAGTTGCCCGCCCTGGGCCCGTACATAGGCCATCAGCCCCTGTTCGACAGGAAAGCGCTCGGTCCCGAGAAACAGCAGGTGTTCCAGAAAGTGCGCCAGGCCCGGCCAGGCCAGCGGCACATCGTGGCTGCCGGCGGCGACCCGCAATGTCGCGGCGCAGCGTTTCAAATGGGGAGCATGACGTAGGGAAACCCGCAGGCCGTTGGCCAGGGTTTCCAGTGGGGGCAGAGGGTGATTCGGCGCGGGCATGAGCACTTCCAGAACAGAGAAGCGCTCATGCTAGCGGATATCCCCGGATCAGCGCTTGCTCAGGTCGTCGTAAAGCTCGGGGCGGCGATCGGACAGGTAGCGGTTGAGCGCCCGGGATTCGCCCATCAGTTGGCGGTCCAGGGTGCCGATGATCAGGGCCTCGTCGAGACCGGCCAGGGCAATCCGGCTGCCGTCGGGGGCGGCGATGCTGCTCTGGCCGCAATAGCGGATCTGTTCTTCATGGCCACAGTAGTTGGCATAGG
The DNA here is from genome assembly GCF_900103205.1 of Pseudomonas sp. NFPP12. Lineage (NCBI taxonomy): Bacteria > Pseudomonadati > Pseudomonadota > Gammaproteobacteria > Pseudomonadales > Pseudomonadaceae > Pseudomonas > Pseudomonas sp. NFPP12. The sequence goes on along the minus strand of NZ_FMWW01000005.1, from coordinate 73,795 downwards.
CCACGTAGCACTGGTTCTCGAAGGCCCGGGCACGGATCGTCACGTCGGCGACGAAGTCGTAAGGGATCATGTTGGCGGTCGGCACCAGAATCAGCTCCGCGCCTGCCAGGGCCAGGCGTCGTGCATTCTCCGGGAACTCGATGTCGTAGCAGATCAGAAAGCCGAGTTTCCAGCCGTCCAGTTCCACCAGCGGAAAGTCATCTTCGCCGGCGCTGAACATCGAATGGTCGAGGTCACCGAACAGGTGGGTCTTGCGGTAGTTGCACAGGCGCTGCCCCTGGGCGTCGATCAACTGCACGGCGTTGTAGATCTGGCCGTCGGCGCTGCGCTCCGGGTAGCCATAGAGGATCGCCGTGCCGGAGGCCTGGGCGATGGCGGCGATGCGCTGGGCCGAAGGGCCGTCCTGGGCCTCGGCCAGAGCGCCCACCGCTTCCAGGCCGATGTTGTAGCCGCTGAGAAACATCTCCGGCAGCACCAGCAGATCGGCATCGGTGGCCTCCATGGCCACCTGATGCAGGCGTTGCAGGTTGCCGGCCACATCCAGCGGCCTCGGCGGGCACTGATACAGGGCGACGCGCATGGTCTTCACTCCACTCACTGACAGACCGGCCACTGTAGCCGCTGTCGCAGGTTCGTACGACATCCCCGCAGGGCAAGCCTGCGGGAACGAGCGCCTGCCCGGCCGCCGGTTTCAGTCGGCCAGGGCAATCGGCCCGATCTCGTGGAACACATCCCCCGGGCCCGGATTCTCGGCGTGGGTAGCGCCACCGAAGTGCTTCATGATCCCCCACACCGCGTTCAGCGAGGTCTGCACCGCACCCTCGACCCAGGCCGGAGTCCAGGAGACATCGTCACCAGCGATGAAGATACCGCGCTGCTCGGCGGGCATGTCGTCCTGCATGAAGTGCGCGTACATCCGCTGGTTGTAGCGGTAGTGGCCCGGCAGCGCGCCCTTGAAGGCGCCGAGGAAATGCGGATCGGCCTCCCAGGAGACGGTGATCGGGTCGCCGATGATACGGCTGGCGATATCCACCTTGGGGTAGATCTTCTTCAGCGCATCCAGGGCCAGCTTCACGCGCTTTTCCACCGGCTGCGGCAGCATCTTCAGGGCATCGCTCATCCACGAGTAGGACAGGCAGATCACCCCCGGCTTGTCGTCGCCGTTGTCGAACAGGTAGGTGCCGCGGGTCAGGCGGTCGGTGAGGGTCATGCTCATCAGGTCGCGACCGGTTTCCGGATCCTTGTCCTTCCAGAACGGCCGGTCGACCATGACGAAGGTCTTCGACGACTGCATGTAGCGGGTGCGGTCCAGGGCCATCCACATCTTTTGCGAGAACAGCGATTCCTCGCATTCGATCTGGGTGGTCAGCAGCCAGCTCTGGCAGGTGGTCAGCACCGCGGCGTATTCCCGGGTGTCGCCCCAGTTGTCGGTGACGCTGAAACGGCCATCGGCGGCCCGGGCAATGCGCTTGACCCCGGTACGCGGCGCGCCGTGGTGCAGCGAGCTGAGGCTGGTACCGGCCGGCCAGTGGGCACAACGCTCCGGCACGTGGCGCCAGATGCCCAGGGGCACCTGCTCGACGCCGCCCACCACCAGGTGTTGGTGGTCGTCGCAGTTGGTCATGACCACGCGGAAGATTTCCAGCATCGAGTTGGGGAAGTCCGAATCCCAGCCGCCGGTGCCGAAGCCCACCTGGCCGAACACCTCACGGTGATGGAAAGACAGCTTGGCGAAGGCCTTGGAGGTGGCGACGAAGTCGTAGAAGGTGCGGTCGTCCCACAGCGGCACCAGGGTGTTCCACAGTTCCTTGAGGCGCGGCACGTCGCGGTCACGGATTGCCTGCTGGATTTCGCTGAAGCGCGAACCGTCCTCCAGGGCATCGGCCCAGGCATCGGCGACTTCCTGGAACAGCGCCGGCAGGTCGGCGAGTTTCTGGGCGTAGTGGGTCTGGCCTTCGAGGTCGATGACGGTGCTGCCCGAGGCCGGGGTCAGCGGGTTGGGAAAGGGCTTGGTTTCAAGGCCGAGCTTGTCGACGTAATGGTAGAAGGCGGTGGACGACACCGGAAAGCGCATGCCACCCAGCTCGGCGATGATCCCCTCGGCTCCCTCAAAGGCCTGGGAGCGCAGGCGGCCGCCCATTTTCGAGGCTTCATAGACCACTGGCTTGAGGCCCAGCTTCATCAGCTCGTAGGCCGCCACCAGCCCGGCGATACCGGCGCCGACAATCGCCACTTCAGTGCCGTGCCGTGCCTGGGGAATGCTGCCCAGGCCGGCAGGATGCTCGATCCAGTCGTCGAAGGCGAAAGGGAAGTCCGGGCCGAAAATGGTGATCGGCTTCTTACCGTCTGCAGGATGGCGATTGTTCTTGTTCATGGCTGACCTTGGCGGGCGGCTCAGCAGAGTGCTGAGTATAGGAAAAGATGGCAGCCATTCTAGAGAGGGTGAAACACGTAAATAAGACGCAAACTGTCGTCGTTATGCTCGGTTATTTATCGATATGACGAATTTGTGAGTCAGATTGACTGGCTGGCAGGGCGCGCCTTACAGCGCGTGCCCGCGATCGATCTTGCTGCTGAGAATGATCGAGGTGGTGGTTTTCTCCACGCCGTCAACGCTGCCGATCTGGTCCAGCAACTGGTCCAGCTGTTCCGGTGAGTCGGTGCGCAGCCAGGCCACATAGTCGAATTCGCCGCTGACCGCACACAGTTGCTGGACCTGCGCCATGCCGCTCAGGCGCCGCAGCACTTCCTTGCCAGAGCGCGGCTGGACCTTGATGCCGACATACGCCTGCAAGCCGCCATCGACTACCCGCTGCCCCAGGCGCACGCCATATCCGGTAATGACCCGGGTCTTTTCCAGGCGGGCCAGGCGCGAGGTCACGGTGGTGCGGGCGATACCCAACTGCCGGGCCAGCATCGCCACGCTTTCGCGGGCGTTGATCTGCAAGGCTGCGATCAATTGACGGTCGACTTCGTCAAGAACGGGAGGGCGGCTATCGGACAAGGTGGGCTCCAGCACGGCTATCGGGGGAGCGCACATGTTACAGGCTCCCGTGAACACCCGCCGCAGCTCCCGGAGAACATGGCGCAAGCGACAGCTACGCTCTGCAAGTCGGGAATTTTTTTGAAACAAATGACCTGCGACAGATTGTCATAAGTAACTGGTTAGTACATTCTCGCCGTCAGGTTTTGAAGATGGGAGAGTTTTTAAGATGAAAAACACGGGGGCTGCCGCCGGCAGCAAATGGTTGCTCGGGGGGCTGGGTATCCTGATTGCCCTGATCGGGCTGGGCCTGGCCGCAGGCGGGGGTTACCTCCTGAGCCTGGGCGGCAGTGCCTATTTCCTGTTGATGGGCCTGGCGATGCTGGTGTCCGGGCTGCTGATCGCGCGGCGCAACCCGCGTGGTGCCTGGCTGTATGGGGTGGCCCTGGTGCTGACGGCGATCTGGGCGGTCTGGGATGCGGGCCTGGAATACTGGCCGCTGGTCTCGCGGGTACTGACCTTCGCCGTGATCGGCCTCGTGGTGGCGCTGATCTACCCGACCCTGGTGCGTGCCTCCGGAGCCCATGCCGGGCGCGGTGCCTATGGCCTGGCTGGGCTGTTGGGGATCGGTGTGGTCGCGACCCTGGCCTACATGTTCGTGCCGACCCATGTGGTCAAGGCAGACAAGGTGCCAGCGGTCCAGCCGGTGGCTCCCGGGGCGGAACAGAAAGACTGGGCCCACTGGGGCAATACCACTGCGGGCAACCGCTTCGCCGCACTGGACCAGATCAACAAGGGCAACATCGACCAGTTGCAGGTGGCCTGGACCTTCCGCACCGGTGACCTGCCCGAAAGCAACGGCGCTGGTGCCGAAGACCAGAACACACCCCTGCAGATCGGCGATACCGTCTACACCTGCACCGCCTACGGCAAGGTGTTCGCCCTGGACGCCGACACCGGCGCCGAGCGCTGGAAGTTCGACCCTCAGGGCTACGCGCCAAACTGGCAGCGCTGCCGCGGCCTGGGTTATTTCGACGCCTCTGCCACCCCGGTAGCCGATGCTTCGGTGCCTGCTGCTCCGGTGGCCTGCACCAAGCGCCTGTTCCTGCCGACCGGTGATGCGCGCCTGATCGCGATCAACGCTGAAACCGGCAAGCCCTGTGAAGACTTTGGCAACCAGGGCACGGTCGATCTGAAAACCGACATGGGCGAGATCAAGCCGGGCTACTACCAGCAGACTTCGACACCGTTGGTGGCGGGTACCGTGGTGATCGTCGGCGGCCGGGTGGCGGACAACTTCTCCACCGGCGAACCGCCGGGCGTGGTTCGGGCTTTCGATGTGCGCAGCGGCGAGCTGATGTGGGCCTGGGACCCGGGCAACCCGGCCACCACCAAGCGCCCGCCGGCGGGTGAAACCTACACCCGTGGCACGCCCAACGTCTGGTCGGCAATGTCCTATGACGCCAAGCTGGGCCTGGTGTATCTGCCCACTGGCAACGCCACCCCGGATTTCTTCGGCGGCCAGCGCACCGAGTTCGACGACAAGTGGAACTCCTCCATCGTCGCCATCGACGTGAAGACCGGCCAGGTTCGCTGGCACTTCCAGACCACCCATCACGACCTCTGGGACTTCGACCTGCCGGCACAGCCGCTGCTGTACGACATTCCGGACGACAAGGGCGGTGTGCAACCGGCGCTGGCCCAGGTCACCAAGCAGGGCGAGATATTCCTGCTCAACCGTGAGACCGGCAAGCCGATTGCCCGGGTGGAAGAGCGCCCCGTGCCCCAGGGCAATGTGCCGGGCGAGCGGTATTCGCCGACCCAGCCGTTCTCGGTGGAAATGCCGTCGATCGGCAACCAGACCCTGACCGAGTCCGACATGTGGGGCGCGACTCCCTTCGACCAGCTGATGTGCCGTATCCAGTTCAAGGGCATGCGCCATGAGGGTGTGTACACCCCGCCGGGCCTGGATCATGCGTTGCAGTTTCCGGGCTCCCTGGGCGGCATGAACTGGGGCAGCGTGTCGGTGGACCCCACCAGCAACTACATGTTCGTCAACGACATGCGCCTGGGCCTGGCCAACTACATGATTCCCCGGGACCAGATCGCCGCCGGTGCCAGTGGCATCGAGATGGGCGTGGTGCCCCAGGAAGGCACGCCGTTCGGCGCCATGCGCCAGCGCTTCCTCTCGGCGGCGGGCATTCCCTGCCAGAAGCCGCCGTTCGGCACCATGTCGGCCATCGACCTGAAGACCCGCAAGCTGGTGTGGCAAGTGCCGGTGGGTACCGTGCAGGACACCGGCCCGCTGGGGATCCGCATGCACCTGCCGATCCCGATTGGCATGCCGACCCTGGGCGCGTCCCTGGCTACCCAATCCGGTCTGCTGTTCTTCGCCGGTACCCAGGATTTCTACCTGCGGGCCTTCGATACCGGCAATGGCAATGAGATCTGGAAGGCGCGCCTGCCCGTAGGCAGCCAGTCGGGCCCCATGACCTACGTGTCGCCCAAGACCGGTCGCCAGTACATCCTGCTCACCGCTGGCGGTGCGCGGCAGTCGACGGATCGTGGCGACTACGTGATTGCTTACGCGTTGCCCAAGAAATAAGCGCAGCCTGGCAGCAGCATGAAAAAGCCGCGCAATGCGCGGCTTTTTCATGGCCGCAGGCAACGGGCTTCAGCCCCCTTGCGATTTGGGGAAGGCGGGGCATGTTCCGGGAGGGCGTTGGTGGTTGACTGCAGGGGAGTGTAAATAAGAACTGTCTTAGATACTGTTTGTGGGTATTTTGCTAAAAAGCCGCCTTTTCCAGATCCCGAAATAGTGGGAATGAATAAGGATGTCGGCATGACGTACAGGCTGTCTCTTTCAGGCTTTCAGGATGCGGTCGAGCATTTCCACACGGTGGTCGAGGCCCTGGCCTTCTATGAAAGCCTTCAGGAGAGGGAGGGGGGATGCACCTGGCGCAGGCCGTGCAGAATTGCACTGCCTGCAAAGGAATACCTTCGTCGTCCTGCTTCCGGGAATCAGTGTGCAAACCGTCACCGAAGAACTGGAAACCGTGTGGGAGTGGGCGCCGGAAGATCGCCTGAAGATTCGCCCCATGTTGAAAGAGCGCTATCGGACCAAGACTTGATGAAGTTTGCTTTTCAAGCAACAGACACATAAAAGCCGCGCATTGCGCGGCTTTCTTGTTTGGTGGGCCCACACGGACTTGAACCGTGGACCAAAGGATTATGAGTCCTCTGCTCTAACCAACTGAGCTATAGGCCCTCAGTAGGCGCCGGATTATAGCGATGGTTTCTCGGCTGTGCTATCCGAAAAATCGGAAACTCGGATCCGCAGGAAGGTCGTACAGAACTCCTCGGCTTCAAGGGGCAGGCTGACGATATAACCCTGGATCTGTTCGCAGCCTTCCAGGGTTAGGAAGGTCTGCTGCTCCTGGTTTTCCACGCCTTCGGCAATCACCGTGAACTGCATGCTGCGCCCCAGGGCGATGATGGCGCGGACAATCGCCACGTCGTGGGGGTCGTCCGGCAGCCCGCGGACAAAGGACTGGTCGATCTTGAGAAAGTCCAGGGGCAGGCGCTTGAGGTAGCTGAGGGACGAGTAGCCGGTGCCGAAGTCGTCGATGGCCAATTGCACGCCCAGGCGCTTGAGCTGATGCAGCACTTCCAGGGCTTCTTCGGCCTGGCTCATGATGAAATTCTCGGTGATCTCCAGCTGTAGCATTCCGGGCTGCAGGTCATAGTCGCGCAGCAGTTGCTCGATGCGCCCCAGCAGGTTGGGCTGGCGCAACTGGGCGCCGGCGAGGTTCACCGACAGCGGGCCGAAATCCTCAAAGCGCCGGTTCCAGTTGTTGAGTTGCAGGCAGGCCTGTTCCAGTACCCAGTCGCCGATCAGCAGGATCATGCCGTTTTCTTCGGCCAGGGGAATGAAGTGCTCGGGGGGCACATCACCGAAAGTGGGGTGATGCCAGCGGATCAGGGCTTCGGCGCCCACCAGCTCGTGGTTGCTGAGGCTGATCTTGGGTTGGAAATACAGTGACAGCTCGTTGCGCTCTATGGCTCGCCGCAGCTCGTGCTCCAGGGCTACCCGTTCGCTGGCCTGGGCGGTCAGGTCTCGGGTGTAGCGCTCCACGCGGTTGCGGCCCTTGGCCTTGGAGCGATACATGGCGGCGTCGGCGTTCTTGATCAGGGTGGCGACATCGCAGCCGTCCTTGGGGTACAGGCTGGTGCCGATGCTGGCACTGATGAAGAACTCGTGTTCGCCGGCCTGGAAGGGGGCGGTAAAGCAGTTCAGCAGCTTGGTGGCGATGTGATCGGCATCGCTGGCCTGGTGCAGGCCCGGCAGCAGGATGATGAATTCGTCGCCACCCAGGCGGGCCACGGTGTCGATATCCCTCAGCTGTTCCTTCAGACGCACGGCGATGCCCTTGAGCAGCAGGTCGCCCACCGGGTGGCCGAGGCTGTCGTTGATGTGCTTGAACCGGTCCAGGTCGAGGAACAGCACCGCGCCCTGGCTGCCGTTGTCCTGTTGGTTATTGAGGGCACTGAGCAGCCGGCTTTCGAACAGGGTGCGATTCGGCAGGCCGGTCAGGGGGTCGTGGTGAGCCTGGTAGTCGAGCCTCGCCTGGGCGTGCTTGAGGCTGGAAATATCGGCGAACACCGCGACGAAATGGGTGATCTGGTTTTCCCGGTTGCGCACCGCGTTGATGGTCAGCCAGTTGGGATAAAGCTCACCGTTCTTGCGCTTGTTGGAGATCTCACCCTGCCAGTGGCCCTCCAGGGTCAACTGATGCCACATCGCGGCGTAGAAGGCGCTGTCATGCAGGCCCGAGGCAAGCAGGCGCGGAGTGTGGCCCAGGGCTTCACGTTCGCTGTAGCCGGTGATTTCGCTGAAGGCGCGATTGACTGCGCTGATGCGCTGCTGGGTATCGGTGATCATCACGCCTTCGGCCGTGCTTTCGAATACGGTCGCCGCCTGTTGCAGCTTCTCCTGCATCAGGCGTCGGTCTGTGATGTCCCGGGCGATGGTCAGCATGCAGTCGTCACCGCCGATGGGCAGTGGCCGGCTAGACAGCTCGCAGAGGCGGATCTGGCCATCGTTGCGCCGGATATGGCAGTTGAAGTCGCGGACAAAACCATCGCGCTGCAGCAGGTCGAGCATCTGCTTGCGCTCATTGAGATTGACCCAGATGCCCAGGTCCAGGGTCGAGCGGTCCAGCGACATGGCGCTGTTGAAGCCGGTGATGCGACTGAAGCCTTCGTTGACCTCGATCAGTAGCCCGTCGCGCTGACGGGTCAGCAGCAGGCCATCGGGGGAGGCATGGAAGGCCTTGGCGAACTTCTCCTCGGAGGTCTGCAGTTGTTGCTGGGTCTCCTTGAGCTGGGTGATGTCGCGCACCACCACCACCAGCGCCGGCGTGGTGTCGAGGTCGAAGGGCTCAGCGGAGATCAGGCCGGTGAACAACTGGCCGTTATGCCGGCGAAAAGGCATTTCCAGATTACGGATGCTGCCGGCCTGCAAGCGTTGCAGCAGCCCCGGCCCGACCCCGGGGATGCCCCAGATATTGAGCTCGGTGGCGGTCTGGCCAACCACGCTTTGCGCGCTCAGGCCGATCTGCTCCTCGAAGGCCTTGTTGACTTCCAGCAGGCAGCCGTCGGACAGCCGGGCAATCACCAGGATGTCCGGACATTGCTGGAACACCGAGGCGAACTTCTGTTCGGACAGGCGCAGGGCCTCTTCGGTGTGCTTGGTCTCGCTGATGTCGATCATCAGCCCGCGCATCACCGGTTCGTGGCCATGCTCGATCAGGCTGACGATGTCGCGCACCCAGAGGCAGCGGCCGTCGGCGGCGATCACCCGGTAATCGAGGCTGTGATCTCGCCCGGCCTGCACTTCGTGATCGCAGAAGGCCTGGGCCCGGGTCAGGTCCGCGGGGTGGATGATGTTGCGCCAGAAGCCGGGAATCAGCCAATGGGCCAGGGGATAGCCCAGCAGGGCTTCGGCATGGGGCGAGACATAGCTGTAGGTAAAGTCGCTGATGCGCGCTTCCCAGGCAATCGCGGACAGGCTTTCCACCAGGCTGCGGTAGTGGTATTCGCTGCTGCGCAGTTCCTGTTCCAGGGCGACCCGCCGGGAAATTTCCGAGCTCAAGCGGCGGTTGATGCGGATCACCACCGCCAGCACGGTGACCAGCAACAGAAGACCGGGCAGGCCATACATCAGGACATCCGACCAGAAGGTCCTGTGGTCGAGCACGCTGCCCACCCAGTGTTGCTGGATGGTGCTGATTTCCTCGGGGCTGAGGTCGGCGAGCACCTTGTCGAGAATGCTTACCAGGACCTTGTTTTCCTGCGGGACGCCCATCGCCAGCTGATAGCGATAGGGGGTTTCGCCGCTGACGTAGAGACCGTCGAGCTTGAGCTGACGCAGGCTCCAGACACTGGAGGCAAGGTCGCCGACCACGGCGTCCACTTCGTCGGTGGCCAGGGCCTGCAACGCCGAGCTGACATTGGGCATGGCCACCAGGTTCAGGTCCGGGTGGTGGGTGCGCAACAGTTCGTGAGGGGCGTAGTTTTCCACCACCGCTATCTTGAGGCCGTACAGTTCCTTGAGGTTGTGGGGTTGCGCGCCGCCTTCATGGGCGAGGATGACGATGGGGAAGTCCAGGTAAGGCCGGGTGAAGGCCATGTAGCTCTGGCGTTCGGGGGTCGACATGATCCCGGGCAGCAGGTCCAGCTTGCCCTGCTTGGCGTCCTCTAGCACCGCGGTCCAGCTGGCGGGCTCGACGGGCTTGAGGTTTACGGACAGGCGCTCCTGGATCAGATGGATGTAGTCCGCGGCCAGGCCCTGATAACGGCCTTCTTCATCCCGATACTCGAAAGGCGGCCATGAAGCGTCCACACCCAGGCGCAGTTCCGGGTGAGTCTTGAGCCAGCTACGTTCTTCGTCGGTGAGAGTCAGCGCGCCAGCCGTTGCGGTCCAGGTGAGCAGCGCCAGCAGGAGCATGGCCGACAGTCTGGGCATAACCGTCTCGTTATGGCACGGGGAATGTTTCGAGTGTAGACGGGCTATGGGGTGGGGAAAGAAGGACGGGCTGCAAAAAGCAAAACCCCCAGCTGGGCTGGGGGTCTTGGGCTTACTCGTCGAGGAAGGAGCGCAGATGCTCGCTTCGCGTCGGGTGGCGCAGCTTGCGCAGCGCCTTGGCTTCGATCTGGCGGATCCGCTCACGGGTCACATCGAACTGCTTACCGACTTCCTCGAGGGTATGGTCGGTATTCATGTCGATGCCGAAGCGCATGCGCAGTACCTTGGCTTCACGGGCAGTGAGGCCGGAGAGTACTTCGCGAGTTGCTTCCTTCAGGCTCTCAACCGTGGCGACATCGATTGGCGACTGCATGGTCGAGTCTTCGATGAAGTCGCCCAGATGGGAGTCTTCGTCATCACCGATCGGGGTTTCCATGGAGATCGGCTCTTTGGCGATCTTCAATACCTTGCGGATCTTGTCCTCAGGCATTTCCATGCGTTCGCCCAGCTCTTCCGGAGTCGGTTCGCGACCCATTTCCTGCAGCATCTGCCGGGAAATACGGTTGAGCTTGTTGATCGTCTCGATCATGTGCACCGGAATACGGATGGTGCGGGCCTGGTCGGCGATCGAGCGAGTGATCGCCTGACGGATCCACCAGGTGGCATAAGTCGAGAACTTGTAGCCGCGACGGTATTCGAACTTGTCCACCGCTTTCATCAAGCCGATGTTGCCTTCCTGGATCAGGTCGAGGAACTGCAGGCCACGGTTGGTGTACTTCTTGGCGATGGAGATCACCAGACGCAGGTTGGCTTCAACCATCTCTTTCTTCGCGCGGCGGGCCTTGGCCTCACCGATCGACATGCGACGGTTGATGTCCTTGATCTCGGCGATCTTCAAGCCGGTTTCGACTTCAAGAGCGGTCAGCTTCTGCTGGCAACGGATGATGTCCGGCTGCAGGCGGGCGATGGCTTCGGCGTACTTGCTCTTGCCTTTGGCCAGGGCGTCGGTCCAGCTTTCATCCACTTCGTTGCCCGGGAACTGGCGCAGGAAGTCGGCACGTGGCATGCGGGCATCACGCACGCAGAGCTGCATGATGGCGCGTTCCTGCTGGCGCAGGCGATCCAGGGCACTGCGTACACGTTCAACCAGGCCTTCGAATTGCTTCGGAACCAGTTTGATCGGCATGAACAGTTCAGCCAGGGCCAGCATTTCGGCGATGGCTTGCTTGTTCTCGCGGCCGTGTTTCTTCAGCGCCTTGCGGGTGACTTCCATCTGGTCGGCGACGGCGCCAAAGCGCTGTGCGGCGATGACCGGATCCGGACCGCTTTCGGCTTCTTCTTCGTCTTCGGTCGCTTCCGCTTCTTCGTCTTCGCTGTCGTCATCCGCTTTCGCGGTCTTGGTGTCGACAGGCGGTGGCACTTCGGCGGCAGGCGGCGTAATGCCGTCATCCGGGTCGATGTACCCGCTGAGAACGTCGGACAGGCGTCCACCTTCGGTGGTGACGCGAGTGTACTCGGAGAGGATGTGATCAACCGTGCCAGGGAAGTGCGCGATTGCGCCCATCACTTCACGGATACCCTCTTCGATACGCTTGGCGATTTCGATTTCGCCTTCACGTGTGAGCAGCTCTACCGTGCCCATTTCGCGCATGTACATGCGCACTGGGTCGGTAGTGCGACCAATGTCGGTTTCCACAGCCGCCAACGCTGCGGCGGCTTCTTCAGCTGCTGCTTCGTCGGTATCGGCTTCGGCCAACAAAAGGGCATCCGCATCCGGAGCACTCTCGAATACGTTGATCCCCATGTCGTTGATCATGCGGATGATGTCTTCCACCTGTTCCGGATCTGAAATATCCTCCGGCAGGTGGTCGTTGACCTCCGCGTAAGTCAGGTAACCCTGCTCACGTCCACGGCTGATCAACTCTTTGAGGCGAGACTGCTGTTGCGCTTTTCCGGACATAACACCCTATCCACTGAAGGTCTTGGCGGGCAAAAAACAAGCCGAGGATTATACCCGAGCTATGACCTCACGCGCCAGTTGAGGTCGGGTTTGATGCGGGAACATTGCGTTTTAGAAGCTCAACCAGCTGTTTTTTCTCTTCGCTGCTGAGCTCGCTTTGACGCGATTTCCTGAGAAGTTGCTCTAAAACACGCTCGCGTTGGCGAGCTGACAAACTATTAATGGTGTCGAAAAACTGTTGTTCAAGGTTATCTCCGTCGATCAGCCATTCTTTTTCCGCCAATGCGGTGAGCAGATGCCCTTGCTGGGTGCCGTGCCAGCGCGCCATCAATTGATGAATAGAGCGTAGCTTAGGATTTTTCTGCACGGCTTCGATCAGAGCCACCAGCAACTGGGTATTGGTGTTGTCGTCATCGGCAAAATGCCCGGCATCTTCAACTTTTTCTGCCAGTTGAGGGTGATGCAGCAAAGTGCGCAAGGCTGAAAGGGTCGGCGGTTCCACTGCAGCGGGAATGCGCGGGCCGCGTGGTTGGTCGCGGTCGCCCTGGCGCTTGCCCTTGCCGTTCTTGTCCCAGGGTTTGTTTTCCCACTTCTTGCCGCCGGCATTTTTCTTTGGCGTCCACTCTTGTTGTGGGGCGTACGCCTCCTGATGCGGCTCATGGTAGTCGGCGTAATCCGGCATCGCGTCGTAATCGATGCCTGCGTCGTAGGCGGGTGGCGCTTCGGGCGGTGCGCTGTGGGCCAGTTGGTTGACCGTTTCGTTGGTCAGGCCGGTGATTTCGCTCAGGCGCTGGCGCATCAGGGTGCGCAGGTTGGCCCCGGGGATCTTCTCGATCAGGGGCGCGGCCAGGGTCGCCAGATGGGCCTTGCCTTCCAGTGAGCGCGGATCGGCTTCATCGATCAGTTGCTGGAAAAAGTAATCGGCCAGCGGCTGTGCGTGCTGGTTGATTCGAGCGCGGAAGGCATCGGTGCCTTCGGAGCGGACCAGGGTATCCGGATCTTCGCCTTCGGGAAGGAACAGAAAGCGCGCGCGGCGCCCGTCCTGCAAGCAGGTCAGGGTCGCCTCCAGGGCGCGCCAGGCGGCCTTGCGCCCAGCCTGGTCACCGTCGAAGCAGAACAGTACGTTGGGTACGATGCGGAACAGGCGCTTGAGGTGTTCTTCGCTGGTGGCGGTACCCAGGGTGGCCACGGCATTGCGCAGGCCTTGCTGGGCCAGGGCGATGACGTCCATGTAGCCCTCGACAACGATGATTTCGTCGAGGTTGCGGTTGTTCTTGCGGGCTTCAAACAGGCCGTAGAGTTCCTGGCCCTTGTGAAAGACCGGGGTCTCCGGAGAGTTCAGGTATTTGGGCTTATCGTCCCCCAGAACCCGGCCACCGAAGGCGATGATTCGACCGCGAGTGTCGCGGATCGGGAACATCACCCGGTCGCGAAAGCGGTCATAGCGCTTGCCGGTCTCGGCGTTCTCGATCAGCAGGCCGGCATCGATCATGGCTTTCTGCTGCAGGGTGTCGCTGCTCAGGTGTTTGAACAGGTTGTCCCAGCCAGGCGGAGCGAAGCCCAGGCCGAAGTCCCGGGCGATCTCGCCGGTAAGGCCGCGCCCCTTCAGGTAGTCGACCGCAGCCTTGCGCGCTGGATGGCTTTTCAGGGCCTGGCGGTAGTAGTCGGCGGCGGCGGTGAGCAGCGGATACAGCGGTGAGTCGGTGGGTTGCCGAGGCTTGCGCTGGCCGCGGCTGCTCTCTTCGCGGGGGATTTCCATGCCAGCCGCCTTCGCCAGTTCCTCGACGGCCTGGGGAAAGTCCAGGTTGTCGTGGTCCATGATGAAGCCGAGGGCGTTCCCGCCTGCGCCGCAGCCGAAGCAGTAGTAGAACTGCTTGTCGGGGCTGACGCTGAAGGAGGGGGTCTTTTCCTTGTGGAAGGGGCAGCAGGCGGTGTAGTTCTTGCCGGCTTTCTTGATTTGCAGGCGTGAACTGACGACATCGACGATGTCGGTGCGGTTCAGAAGGTCGTCAATAAAGCTCTGGGGAATAAGCCCGGCCATGGCGTTCTCGTCATCACTGCGCGCAAAGATAGCCCTGGCGACACTGTCGAAAGCTCAGGTGGCGGCCAAGCGTGAGGTTACGCGGCTCGACCCTGGTTTTCGGCGTGATCGCAGTCGGGAAGTGTATCTGCCGAACGTCCACTGACGTTAGTTTCAATCAGTATTCGACTATTTGAAGATGTCGCGCTGAGTCCGACAGTGGCTTTGGGCGGGCCTCGGATAGCTCATTAAGCGGGCGCTGGAGAAGGGCGCCTTGGGCTGATCGTCTGTAGGAATCAGAAAAGGGTGTGCTCGTCAGTAGCCTTGGAAGGCTCGTCAGAAAAGACGTGCACCGCTGGCAAGAAGCCAGGTCTGACGTGGTGAAGCAGAATCGTCTGGGTCGCATGGGCGGCTTCGACGGTGAAGCATCAAGCGTATTCCGCAAATGCCATTAGCCCGGCTGAGGGCCGGGCTTGGCAGAAGCTTGCAACGAACGTCTGTGTATTAGTACAGACGTACGGCGCGGCGCTGTTCGCGCTGAACTTTCTTGGCGTGACGCTTAACAGCAGCAGCTGCTTTGCGCTTACGCTCAGAAGTCGGCTTCTCGTAAAATTCGCGGCTACGAACTTCAGCCAGAACACCGGCTTTTTCGCAGGAGCGCTTGAAACGACGCAGAGCTACGTCGAAGGGTTCGTTCTCTTTAACTTTGACGGCTGGCATCCAGAGCTACCTTCATTCATTACCGGGGTCAACGTTCTCGTCGCAAAAATCGCGGCTGAGGTCGTCGGTTTTTAAGGGTTGCGGATGTTAACCCCTCAACGCTCGGAATGCAAAGCCTCTGATCGAAAACCGCTGGTCGGGCGCGGGAGTGGCGACTATTATGCGCGCCTTCGAATTCAGCCTCTACAAGGCGCAAACCCATGCTAGTACTGGGATTAGAAACGTCCTGCGACGAAACCGGCGTCGCGTTATACGACAGTGAGCGGGGCCTGCTGGCCGATGCGCTGTTCAGCCAGATCGACCTGCATCGCGCCTACGGTGGCGTGGTGCCGGAGCTGGCCTCCCGGGATCACGTCAAGCGCATGCTGCCCTTGATCCGCCAGGTGCTGGCCGAGGCCGACTGCGTGCCTACCGAGATCGACGCGATTGCCTACACCGCTGGCCCCGGCCTTGTCGGTGCCTTGCTGGTGGGGGCTTCCTGCGCCCAGGCGCTGGCCTTTGCCTGGGGCATTCCAGCCCTGGGCGTGCACCATATGGAGGGCCACCTGCTGGCGCCGATGCTGGAGGAGCAACCTCCGCAATTCCCGTTCGTCGCTTTGTTGGTGTCCGGTGGTCATACCCAGTTGGTTCGGGTCGATGGTATCGGCCAATACGAGTTGTTGGGCGAGACCCTGGATGACGCCGCAGGCGAGGCATTCGACAAGACGGCGAAGATGATCGGCCTGAATTATCCGGGCGGCCCCGAGATTGCGCGCCTGGCGACTCAGGGCGTAGCGGGGCGCTTTGTCTTTCCGCGGCCGATGACCGATCGCCCGGGGCTGGATTTCAGCTTCAGCGGCTTGAAAACCTTCGCCTTGAACACCTGGCAGCAGTGCGTCAGCGCTGGAGACGACGGCGAGCAAACCCGTTGCGACATCTCCCTCGCGTTCCAGCAGGCGGTGGTGGAGACTCTGACCATCAAATGCAAGCGTGCCTTGAAGCAGACCGGTCTCAAACGTCTGGTTATTGCGGGAGGTGTAAGTGCCAACAAGGCATTGCGCGCTTCGCTGGAAAAGATGCTGGCTGAAATGAAGGGCAATGTGTTCTACGCCCGTCCCGAGTTCTGCACCGACAACGGAGCGATGATCGCCTTTGCCGGTTGCCAGCGCTTGCAGGCCGGGCAGCAGGAAAGCCTGGCGATCAGCGTACAGGCGCGTTGGCCGATGGAGCAGTTGTCAGCTCTCTGATTTCATGCGGGGAGGCTCGGGCTGAGGCCTTTACATCTGAGGGATTCAAAAATGCCGTTCGCGCCCGGCAAACAGGTCGCGTAAATTGCCGCGGTGGCGCCAGACGATCAGCAGTGTCAGCACGCTCATCGGCAATAGCGCCTCCGGTTCCTGCCAGGCCAGCAGTGGCAAGGTCAGGGGGGTGGCGATCAGCGCGGCCAGTGAACTGGTACGAGTGAGATAGAAGGTTAGCGCCCAGGCGGCGATGGCCAGCAGCGCGGCCGGGGGGTAGAGCCCCAGCAGCATGCCGGCGGCGGTGGCGACACCCTTGCCGCCGCGGAAGCGGAAGTACAGTGGAAACAGATGGCCGAGGACGGCATAGAGCCCCACCCAGGCCTGTTGTTGCAGGGACAAGCCCGCGAGGTGGGCGATCAGCACAGGTGCCAGGCCTTTGCACAGGTCTCCCAGCAGGGTCAGGACTGCGAGTTTCTTGCCGGCCAGGCGCAGCATGTTGGTGGCGCCGGCATTACCCGAACCACTCATTCGCGGGTCGGGATTACCCGTAAGGCGGCTGAGCAAAATGGCGAAGGACAGAGAGCCGAGCAGGTAGGCGAAAATCGCCAGTAACCAAAACATGCTAACTATTCCGGGCGAGGAAGCCCTGATTCTAACGGCGCATTGCGCCCTTGTCGTGCTGCGGAGAAGAGTGCTTGGACAGAGTGTTTATCGAAGGGCTGGAAGTGGACACCGTGATTGGTGCCTACGACTGGGAGCGCGGCATCCGACAGTGCCTGCGTCTTGATCTGAGCTTTGCCTGGGACAATCGCCCGGCAGCTGCTGGAGATGATCTGACGCTGGCATTGGACTATGCCAGTGTCTCCACCCGGATCCAGGCGTTTGCCGAGCATGCCCAGTACCAGTTGGTGGAAACCTTTGCCGAGCGCCTTGCCGAGGTTCTGATGAATGAATTTCACATCCCTTGGTTGCGCTTGAAACTGACCAAGCCTGGCGCCGTTCCGGCTGCCTCGGGTGTGGGTGTGGAGATCGAGCGCGGATGTCGCTGACTCAGGTGTATCTGGGGCTCGGTAGCAATATCGAGCGTGAAGTTCATCTGCGGGCCGGGCTCGATGCCCTGGCCGGTTTTCTGGTGGATATGCGTTGCTCGCCGGTGTTCGAAAGCCAGCCGGTGGGGATCAAGAGCGGCCCGTTTTTCAACTTGGTGGTGACGGCTTTTACCGACTTGCCTCTGACCGAGCTGGACCGGCGCCTGAAGTTCATCGAGGCCGATAACGGCCGTTATGCCCCTGATCGGAGGGGCCTGCCGCTGGATATCGATGTATTGCTCTACGGTGAACTGACCGGCAATTTCGATGGCCTGATCTTGCCCCGGGCAGAGATTCTGAAGAACGCCTTCGTGCTTTGGCCGCTGTCGCTGATGGCGCCCGAGCGGGTGCATCCGCTGGCGGGCAAGAGCCTCGGGGCGCTCTGGGCTGAGGCGCAGATCGATCAGGTGCTGGCCCCGGTCGCCTTCGAATGGCGGGGTATGCAATTGACCCCTCCAGACCTGTAGCTACCCTCGGCTAATCGCGGACCAGGCGGGGCGGTCCGCGACTCACTCAAGGCGCGTGTTGTTCCTTGTAGGCCTTGATGGCCTTCAGTCGCTCCAGCCTTAGTGCCTCGCCCAGTTGCGGCCCCTTGAACCCCTGTTCCAGCAAGGGTTGAACCGCAACCTTGCGCGCCGCCTCGGCGGCTCCTCGCAGATAATCGGCCTGTGGATAAGGCCGCGACTCCAGCCCAAGACGGCCGCGAGCATCCATTTCGCATGCCGCTATGAACTCTTCGAAACGCTGTGGGCGTCGGAACACGTCGAAACTTTGCAATAGTTCCAGGAGTGTCGAGGCCTTGAGTTCCAGCGCCTTGTGGCCGTGGGTATGGTACTGGCCCACCAGCAGTGCCAGCTCCTGGCATTCCCGGGGCGCCTTGAAGCGTTCATTGACCGCCTTGATCAGTTCCAGGCCTGTGCGCTCATGGCCAATGTGCCGTGGCCACTCCTCCTCGGGTGTCAGCCCCTTGCCAAGGTCGTGGAGCAGGCAGGCCCAGCGCACGCTGAGGGGTTGCTGATGCAACGCGGCTTGCAGCAGAACGCTGAGGGTGTGCGCGCCGGTGTCTATCTCCGGGTGGTGGACCGGGGGCTGAGGTACGCCGAACAGTGCGTCGATTTCGGGCATCAGCACCGCCAGCGCGCCGCAGTCGCGCAATACCTGGATAAAGACCTGGGGCTGATCCTCCATCAGGGCGCGAGATATCTCTTTCCAGCTGCGTTCGGCCGTCAGGGCCTGAAGCTCACCGGATTCACTGAGTTCGCGCATCAGCTCGAGTGTCTCTGGCGCCACGCGAAAACCCAGCCCGGCGTAGCGGGCGGCGAAGCGGGCGACCCGCAGTACTCGCAGGGGATCTTCGGCGAATGCCGGGGAAACGTGGCGCAATAGCCGCTCTTCAAGGTCCTTCTGGCCGTTGTAGGGATCGGTGAGGCGGCCCTGTTCATCTTCGGCCATGGCGTTGATGGTCAGGTCGCGACGGATCAGGTCCTCTTCCAAGGTGACTTCCGGGCTGGCATGGAAGGTGAAACCGCCATAACCCCGCCCACTCTTGCGCTCGGTGCGGGCCAGGGCATATTCCTCGCCGCTCTTGGGGTGCAGGAACACCGGGAAGTCTGCGCCCACGGGGCGAAAGCCCTTGGCGAGCATCTCCTCTGCGCTGGCACCCACTACCACCCAGTCGATATCGGTAACCGGCCTGCCCAGCAGGCGATCACGCACGGCGCCGCCGACTTTGTAAATCCGCATAAAAAAACCTCCGTTAGCGCGACAGGATAACCCTTGTATCGCGCATCCGGAGGCTTGTTATCGGGCTTAAAGGTGGATAACCGCCAGGTCCAGGCGACCGTAGTCGTTTTCGTTGTGATCGCTCTTTGGCGGTACGTGGTGGGTTTTCATCACCTGATCGCCCTGCAGGGTTTCCAGGTGAATGTCGAAGCCCCAGAGGCGGTGCAGGTGCTTGAGCACTTCGTCGGTGGAATCCCCCAGGGGTTTACGGTCGTGTTGCTGATGACGCAGGGTCAAGGAGCGGTCGCCCCGGCGGTCGATGCTCCAGATCTGCACGTTGGGTTCGCGGTTGCCCAGGTTGTATTGCGCGGCCAGGGTTTCACGGATGATCCGGTAGCCGCTTTCATCATGGATTGCCGGTACCAGCAGGTCGTCCTTCTGGTCGTCGTCCATGATGCTGAACAGCTTGAGATCGCGGATGACCTTGGGCGACAGGTACTGCAGGATGAAGCTCTCGTCCTTGAAGCTGCTCATGGCGAACTTGATGCTCGACAGCCAGTCGGTGCCGGCCAGTTCCGGGAACCAGCGCCGGTCCTCTTCCGTGGGCTCCTCGCAGATGCGTCGGATGTCGCGGTACATGGCAAAGCCCAGGGCATAGGGGTTGATGCCGTTGTAGTAGGGGCTGTCGAAGCCTGGCTGGAATACCACGCTGGTATGGGAGGTGAGGAATTCCATCATGAAGCCATCGGTGACCAGGCCCTCGTCGTACAGATCGTTCATCAAGGTGTAGTGCCAGAAGGTAGCCCAGCCTTCGTTCATCACCTGGGTCTGGCGTTGCGGGTAGAAGTACTGGGCGATCTTGCGCACGATGCGCACGATCTCGCGCTGCCAGGGCTCCAGCAGTGGCGCGTGTTTTTCGATGAAATAGAGGATGTTTTCCTGAGGTTCGGCGGGGAAGCGCGCATTGTCCTTGTCGCTGTACTTGTCCGCGCCCTTGGGAATGGTGCGCCACAGGTCGTTGATCTGTTTCTGCAGGTGTTCCTCCCGGTCTTTCTGCCGGCGCCGTTCTTCCTCGGCGGAAATCGGGTAGGGCCGCTTGTAGCGGTCGACACCGTAGTTCATCAAGGCATGGCAGGAGTCCAGCAGATCTTCCACGGCATCGATGCCATGGCGCTCCTCGCATTGCATGATGTACTGCTTGGCGAACACCAGGTAGTCGATGATCGAGCTGGCATCGGTCCAGGTGCGGAACAGGTAGTTGCCCTTGAAGAAGCTGTTGTGGCCATAGCAGGCGTGAGCCACCACCAGCGCCTGCATGCAGATGGTGTTCTCTTCCATCAGATAGGCAATGCAAGGGTCGGAGTTGATGACGATTTCGTAGGCCAGGCCCATCTGGCCCCGGCTGTAGGATTTTTCGGTGCTGAGGAAGTGCTTGCCGTAGGACCAGTGGTGATAGCCCAGGGGCATGCCCACCGAGGCATAGGCGTCCATCATCTGCTCGGCGGTGATCACTTCGATCTGGTTGGGGTAGGTGTCCAGGGCATAGCGGGCCGCGATACGGCTGATTTCACGGTCGTAGGCCTGGATCAGCTCGAAGGTCCATTCCGAGCCGGTGGAGATGGGTTGGCGCTTCTGCTCTCTGGCGGTCATGTCACTAACCTGCGCTGGAAGAGTTCACGGAAGACCGGATAGATGTCTCCGGCCGAAACCAGTTGCTGCTGGGCGAATGTATCGGAAAAGGCCTCGGCGATGCGTTCGTACTCGAACCACAGGGCCTGGTGCTCCCGCGGAGTGATTTCCACGTAGGTGTAGTACTGCACGAACGGCATGATCTGGTTGATCAGGATGTCGCGGCAGATCGGCGAGTCGTCGTTCCAGTTGTCGCCATCGGAGGCCTGGGCGGCGTAGATGTTCCACTCGTTGCTCGGGTAGCGTTCGGCCATGATCTCCTGCATCAGCTTCAGGGCGCTGGAGACGATGGTGCCGCCGGTTTCCCGGGAATAGAAGAATTCCTCTTCGTCCACTTCCCGGGCACTGGTGTGGTGGCGGATGAACACGACGTCGATCTTGTCGTAGTTGCGCTTGAGGAACAGGTACAGAAGGATGAAGAAACGCTTGGCGATGTCCTTGGTGGCCTGGGTCATGGAGCCGGAAACGTCCATCAGGCAGAACATCACCGCCTTGGAGCTGGGGTTGGGCTGTTTCACCAGCAGGTTGTACTTGAGGTCGAAGGTGTCGAGGAAGGGCACGCGGTGAATCCGGGCACTCAGGCGCTCGATTTCCGCCTCAAGCTCCTGGATATCACCGAAATTGTCCGGTTCTTCCCGCTTCAGGCGCGCCAGTTCTTCCTTGGCTTCGCGCAGCTTGGCCCGGCTGCTGCCGGACAAGGCAATGCGCCGAGCGTGGGCCGAACGCAAGGTACGGATGATATTGATCCGAGCCGGGTTGCCTTCGTTGCTGATCCCGGCTCGTACGGTCTTGAAGGTGTCGGTGCCGGTCAGGTTGCGTTTCACCAGGTTGGGCAGTTCCAGGTCCTCGAACATGAATTCGAGGAATTCCTCCTGGGTGATCTGGAACACGAACTCGTCCATGCCTTCGCCGGAATTGCCGGCCTTGCCCCGGCCGCCACCGCCCCCACCGCCGCCTTGAGGCCTGGCAATGTGCTCGCCGGCAGTGAATTCCTTGTTGCCTGGGTGAACCACGGTCTGCTTGCCGCCACGGCCGTGGTGCAGCACCGGCTCGTCGATATCCCGCCCGGGAATGCTGATTTGCTCGCCATGCTCCATGTCGGTGATGGAGCGCCGGCTAACCGCCTCTTCGACGGCCTTTTTAATGTGGTCACGGTAGCGCCGCAGAAACCGCTGGCGGTTTACCGTGCTCTTGTTCTTGCCATTGAGACGTCGGTCGATCACATAGCTCATGGGCCCCTCCGGGGAGCTTCAAGACATAAGCTTCAAGCGGTAGGCAGCGTTGCAGCAGAGCCCGCAAGGGCTCTACGGCAAGGTGCCCGCAGCTTGGGGCTAGAAGCTTGCAGCTGCTTTACTGCGACTTTCTGACCCGCAGATACCATTCGGATAGCAGCCGTACCTGTTTGTCGGTGTAGCCGCGCTCGACCATTCGTGTGACGAAGTCGTTGTGCTTCTGCTGATCCTCCTTGCTCGCCTTGGCGTTGAAGCTGATGACCGGCAACAGGTCCTCGGTGTTGGAGAACATTTTCTTCTCGATGACCACCCGCAGCTTCTCGTAGCTGAGCCAGGTGGGGTTCTTGCCGTTGTTGTTGGCCCGGGCGCGCAGGACGAAATTGACGATTTCGTTGCGGAAATCTTTCGGGTTGCTGATCCCGGCCGGTTTTTCGATCTTTTCCAGTTCCTCGTTGAGGGCCACGCGATTGAGGATTTCGCCGGTCTCCGGATCGCGGTATTCCTGATCCTGGATCCAGAAGTCCGCATAGAGCACGTAGCGGTCGAAGATGTTCTGGCCGTACTCGCTGTAGGACTCGAGGTAGGCGGTCTGGATCTCCTTGCCGATGAATTCGATGTAGCGCGGTGCCAGGTATTCCTTGAGGAAGCGCAGGTAGCGCTCGCGGGTTTCTGCCTGGAACTGCTCTTGCTCGATCTGCTGTTCCAGCACGTACAGCAGGTGCACCGGGTTCGCCGCCACTTCGTGAGGGTCGAAGTTGAAGACCTTCGACAGGATCTTGAAGGCAAAGCGAGTCGACAGCCCGTTCATCCCCTCATCGACGCCGGCGCTGTCACGGTATTCCTGGATCGACTTGGCCTTGGGATCGGTGTCCTTGAGGTTTTCGCCGTCATACACCCGCATCTTCGAGTAGATGTTGGAGTTCTCCGGCTCCTTGAGGCGCGAAAGCACGGTGAACTGCGCCAGCATCTTCAGGGTGTCGGGGGCGCAGTGGGCCTTGGCCAGGGAGCTGTTGAACAGCAGCTTGTCGTAGATCTTCACCTCATCGGTGACCCGCAGGCAGTACGGCACCTTGACGATATAGATCCGGTCGATGAAGGCTTCGTTGTTCTTGTTGTTGCGGAAGGTGTGCCATTCCGACTCGTTGGAGTGGGCCAGCAGAATGCCGGTAAACGGAATCGCCCCCAGGCCCTCGGTGCTGTTGTAGTTGCCTTCCTGCGTCGCGGTCAGCAGTGGGTGCAGCACCTTGATCGGTGCCTTGAACATTTCGACGAATTCCATCAGGCCCTGGTTGGCCCGGCACAGTGCCCCGGAGTAGCTGTAGGCGTCGGCGTCGTTCTGGGGGAATTCTTCCAGCTTGCGGATATCCACCTTGCCCACGAGGGCCGAGATGTCCTGGTTGTTCTCATCCCCAGGCTCGGTCTTGGCCACGGCAATCTGGTTGAGGATCGACGGATAGAGTTTCACCACCCGGAACTGGCTGATGTCGCCGCCGAACTCCGACAGGCGCTTGGTGGCCCAGGGCGACATGATGGTGTTGAGGTAACGCCGGGGAATGCCGAAGTCTTCTTCGAGAATCGCGCCATCTTCCGTGGCGTTGAACAAGCCCAGCGGTGATTCGAAGACCGGAGAGCCCTTGATGGCGTAGAAGGGCACTTTCTCGATCAGTTGCTTGAGTTTCTCGGCGAGGGAGGATTTACCACCGCCCACCGGCCCCAGCAGATAGAGGATCTGTTTCTTTTCTTCCAGGCCCTGAGCGGCATGACGGAAGTAGGAGACGATCTGATCGATGCATTCTTCCATGCCATGGAAGTCTTCGAACGCCGGATAGCGGCGAATCACTTTGTTGGAGAAGATTCGCGACAGCCTCGAATTGGTCGAGGTATCCAGCAATTCGGGCTCGCCGATGGCCAGCAGCAGGCGCTCGGCGGCCGAGGCG
The DNA here is from genome assembly GCF_900103205.1 of Pseudomonas sp. NFPP12. Classification (NCBI taxonomy): domain Bacteria; kingdom Pseudomonadati; phylum Pseudomonadota; class Gammaproteobacteria; order Pseudomonadales; family Pseudomonadaceae; genus Pseudomonas; species Pseudomonas sp. NFPP12. The sequence continues at coordinate 50,197 of NZ_FMWW01000005.1, read as the reverse complement.
TAGGCGCTTCGATCCTTCTTGCACAGCTCCAGGTATTCCTGCAGCGAAAACTCTTCCTGGCGTGTGGATTCGAAGCGTTGTTGGAAGTGGCTAAAAATACTCATGACGTCACCTCGCTCGATACGTGGAGCCGGCGTCGGATCAGTCAGTCAAGTGCTGGCATGCAGCTGAGTTTCCAGCTGCTGTTTACCCCCCAGAACACTTTCAAAGCTATCGACCTTGAAAGCTAGTACCGATGACCCGCTCGCCGGTGTACCGGCTCTCCCCTGATTTGGATGGCCTGAGGCTAAGGATAGTTCGGAATCCGGGAGGTCAAGGCGAGATGGGGAATTAGTTGCCCGCTACCGTTCGTCTGGTACTGCGTCAGCCCGCGTCGTACGCGGGCTAGAGCGTCGGAAAAAAATTATTCAGGGTTGCCCTGAGCGGTTTCCGCCGGATAAGTGCTGCGCCACAGTTCGAAGCCGCCATCCAGGCTGTAGACGTCGGAAAAGCCCTGGCTGACCAGGTAGGCCGCCGCGCTCTGGCTCGAGTTTCCGTGATAGCAAACCACTACCAGCGGAGCGTCGAGGTCAGCAGCGCGGATGAAGTCGGAAATGGAGTGATTGTCCAGGTGTTGCGAGCCACTGATGTGGTTTAGTGCGTAGGTTTGCGGATCGCGGATGTCCACCACCACGGCACCTTGCTCGCGCAGTGCCTGGGCCTGTTCTGGGGGGATGCGTTTGAATTCGCTCATGGCGGGCTCCTGGAGCTTGATAATCAGCGCCGGCTAGCGCTTTGCCGGTGCCGGCAGGGGGTCGGGGGAAAGAGCGGCGGTGCGGCCCTGGGCATCGCATTCGCAGGTCAGGCGTACGCCGCTATCGACATTCAGCAGGGTCATGGCCCCGCCCCAGACGCAGCCGCTGTCCAGGGCGAAGATGCCGGGCTCGTTGCAATGGCCTTCCAGGGCTGCCCAGTGGCCGAAGATGATCTTCAGGTCCCGGGTCTTGCGCTCCTTGTGGCTGAACCAGGGGGCGTAGCCCGGTGGTGCGGTGTCCAGGCCCTCCTTGCTCTTGAGGTCCAGCTTGCCGTCGCTGGTACAGAAGCGCATGCGGGTGAAGTAGTTGGTGATGACCCGCAGGCGGGTCACGCCTTTGAGATCACTGTCCCATTTCGCTGGATCATTGCCATACATGCCGTCCAGGAAGGGGTCGAAGAGGTTGTCGTCGCGCAACGCTTCTTCGACTTCGGCGGCACATTTCTGGGCTTTCTTCAGCGACCACTGGGGGGCTATGCCGGCGTGGACCATGGCGATGTTGCGGGCTTCGTCGTAATGCATCAGCTTCTGCTGGCGCAGCCACTGCAAGAGCTCCTCGCAATCGGGAGCCTCCAGGATCTCGCGCAGAGTGTCGGATTTCTTCAGGCGCTCGACGTTGCGCCAGACGGCCAGCAGGTGCAGGTCGTGATTGCCCAGCACGCAGACCAGCGAGTCGCGGATCGAATACAGGTAGCGCAGGGTTTCCAGCGACTGCGGGCCACGGTTGACCAGGTCGCCCACCAGCCACAGGCGATCCCGTGCGGGATCGAAGGCTACTTGTTCAAGCAGGCATTGCAGAGGTTCCAGGCAGCCTTGCAGGTCGCCGACGGCGTAGGTCGCCATCAGTGCAAGGCTCCGGGCACGGCCAGGCGGAAGGGCGCAATGACGGCGTCGAACTGTTTGCCATCCTCGGCGAGCATCTGATAGCTGCCCTGCATGTTGCCAACCCGGGTGGTCATTACCGTGCCGCTGCTGTAGGTGTGGCTTTTGCCTGCGGCGATCAGCGGTTGCTGGCCCACCACGCCGGCACCACGGACCTCTTCGACATGCCCGTCGCCATCGGTGATCACCCAGTGCCGGGACAGCAGCTTGGCTGGAAGGGAGCCATTGTTCTGCACGGTGATGGTGTAGGCGAAAGCGAAGCGGTTCTGCTCGGGTTGCGATTGGTCTGCCAGAAAGCGAGTGACGACGCTGACGTCGACCTGGTAACGAGGATCGGACATGCAAGAGGCCTTTAAAGCAAAGCGGGACGCGGGACAGGACTGATGGAGGTCAGTCTAGGTCAAGTATCGGGTAGTAGACCAGACATCCTGTCTGGCGTCCTACCCGATATCAACCGAGGGCGTTTCAGTCGGTGGCGGGCTTGGGCTGGCCTGCCAGCTGATCGGCCAGGCGCACGAAGGCGGCCAGGTCCAGTTGCTCGGGACGCAGGCTGCCGTCGACGCCGGCGGCCTCGATCTCGGCGCTGCTGAGCAGTGCCTTGAGGGTGTTGCGCAGGGTCTTGCGGCGCTGGTTGAAGGCTTCGCGCACGATGCGCTCCAGCAGGCGATGATCCTTGGCCGGGTGTGGCAGTACCGCGTGGGGCACCAGGCGCACGATCGCCGAGTCGACTTTTGGCGGCGGATTGAAGGCGCCCGGGCCGACATTGAACAGGTGCTCCACACGGCAGTGATACTGGACCATGATCGACAGGCGGCCCCAATCACCACCGCCAGGGCCGGCAGCCAGGCGTTCGACCACTTCCTTTTGCAGCATGAAGTGCATGTCGCGGATCAGTCCGGCGTTCTGCAGCAGGTGGAAGATCAGCGGAGTAGAGATGTTGTAGGGCAGGTTGCCGACCACCCGCAGGCTGCCTGGCGCTGCGCCCAGGGTGTTGAAGTCGAACTTCAGGGCGTCGCCCTGGTGCAGGTTGAAGTTGCTCTTGCCGGCGAACTGCTGGTTGAGGATCGGGATCAGGTCCTTGTCCAGTTCCACCACGTCCAGCTGGGCGCCGCTGCCCAGCAGGCCCTCGGTCAGGGCGCCCTGGCCCGGGCCGATTTCCAGCATGCGGTCCTCGGGCTTGGCGTGGATGGACCGCAGGATGCGGTCGATGACGCCAGCGTCATGCAGGAAGTTCTGGCCGAAGCGCTTGCGCGCCCGGTGTTGGTATTGCTCGGTCATATACGGTTCTCGGCCATCTGGTAGGCGGTTTCCAGGGCGACCTGCAGGCTGCCGGTGTCGATCTTGCCGCTGCCGGCCAGGTCCAGGGCGGTGCCGTGGTCGACGGAGGTGCGGATGATCGGCAAGCCGAGCGTCACGTTGACGGCTGCGCCGAAGCCTTTGTATTTCAGCACAGGCAAGCCTTGGTCGTGGTACATCGCCAGCACTGCGTCGCAGTGCTCCAGATATTTGGGGGTAAACAGAGTGTCGGCAGGCAACGGACCGCGCAGGTCCATGCCTTCGGTGCGCAGGCGCTCTAGGGTAGGTTCGATGATGTCGATTTCTTCGCGGCCCAGGTGACCGCCTTCACCGGCGTGGGGGTTGAGCCCGCAGACCAGGATGCGTGGCCGGGCGATGCCGAACTTGTGCTGCAGGTCGGCATGCAGGATCCGCGTGACCCGCTCCAGGCGCTCGACAGTGATGGCGTCGGCGATTTCCCGCAAGGGCAGGTGGGTGGTTACCAGCGCCACGCGCAGACCGTGGGTGGCCAGCATCATCACCACTTGCTCGGTGTGGGTCAGGTCGGCGAGGAATTCGGTATGGCCGGAAAAGGCGATTCCGGAATCGTTGATCACGCCTTTGTGCACGGGGGCGGTGATCATGCCGGCAAAGTGCCCGTCCAGGCAGCCCTGGCCGGCGCGAGTCAGGGTTTGCAGGACAAAAGCCGCATTGGCCTGGTCCAGCTGGCCGCTGATCACAGGTTTGGCCAGGGGCGTGTCCCAGACATACAGGCTGTTCGCCGGGGCGGGTTCAGTCGGCAGTTGCTCCAGGGTTACCGGCAGCAGATCGACGGCCACGCCCAGTTGCGCGGCCCGCTCGAGGAGCAGGTCGCGGCTGGTAATGGCAATCAGGGGATGAGGCTGGGGTTGCGAAGCGAGCAGCAGGCACAGGTCAGGACCTATACCCGCCGGCTCGCCGGGTGTCAGAGCGAAACGTCTGGGTTTCACTGTGCGGCCTGTTCAGCGCCGGGCAGCTTGATTTCGACGTAGGCCTCGTCACGGATCTGCCGCAACCAGGTCTGCAGTTCTTCGTCGTACTTGCGGTTACGCAGGACGGTCATGGCTTGCTGTTCGCGGGCCTGGCTGGTGCTGTCGGTGGCGCGACGGCCAAGGACTTCCAGTACGTGCCAGCCGTAAGGGCTCTTGAAGGGCTTGGACAGTTGACCTTGTGGGGTCTTGGCCATCACTTCGCGGAATTCCGGCACCAGGGCGTTCGGGTCGATCCAGTTGAGGTCGCCGCCGTTGAGGGCGGAGCCAGGGTCTTCCGAGTAGCTTTTCGCCAGTTCGGCGAAGTCTTCGCCGGCCTCGATGCGATCGTAGAGTTTCTGCGCCAGGCGCTTGGTCTCTTCTTCGCTGCGAATTTCGCTTGGCTTGATCAGGATATGACGCACGTGCACTTCGTCACGCACCTGATTACCGCCGCCCCGTTTGTCCAGCAGCTTGAGGATGATGAAGCCGCCAGGGGTACGGGCCGGTTGGGTAATGTCACCCACGGCCATGGCGCTCAGTTCGCGATCGAATGGAGGGGGCAGTTGAGCCGCTTTGCGCCAGCCCATGTCGCCGCCTTCCAGAGCGTTGTCGCTGCCGGAGCGGGCGATTGCCAGCTGGGCGAAGTCCGCACCCTGCTTGAGCTGCTGGTACACCTCCATGGCCTGGCGGGCAGCACTCTGAATGGCTTCGGAGTTGGCGCTTTCCGGGGTCGGGATCAGGATATTGGCCAGGTGCAGTTCTTCGGAGAGCTGCATCTTGCCCAGGTCCGAGGCCAGGAAGTTCTTCACTTCCTGTTCCGATACCTGGATGCGTTCGGCCACACGGCGCTGGCGCACACGGCTGATGATCATCTCGCGGCGAACCTGGTCACGGGCGTCCTCATAAGAGAGACCATCGTGGGCCAGGGCGGCACGGAATTGCTCGATGCTCATGCTGTTGCGCTGGGCAATGGTGCCGATCGCCTGGTTCAGTTCTTCATCGGTGATGCGGATGCCGGAGCGTTCGCCAATCTGCAGTTGCAGGTTTTCAACGATCAGGCGTTCCAGAACCTGTTGCTCCAGGACGCTGGTAGGCGGTACGCCACCGCCACGCTTGGCGATGGTTTGCTGGACTTCGTGAACCCGCTGGTCCAACTGGCTCTGCATGACCACGTCGTTGTCGACGATGGCCACGACCTTGTCGATGGACTGTACTGCGGCGCTGGCCGCAGTACTCAGGAACAGCGCGCCCAGCATCAGCGGGCGCAGACAATCAGAAAGCTTGGTCTTCACGTTCACGATAACCTTGGATGCCTTTGTCGAGGAAGCTCTCTACTTTGGTGCCCATGACGCCACCGAGACCCTTCAGAACAATTTGGAGGAAGATGCCGCGGTCGCCTTTCTCGTTCTCAGGAGCGTTCTGACTGAACTCGTCATACTTGACCCAGTAACGGCTGATCAGGCGCAGTTTCCAGCAGCAGTTGTCGTATTCGAAACCACCGAAGGCCTCGAGCGTGCGGTTACGGTTGTAGTCGTACTGCCAACGGCTGATGGCGTTCCATTGCGGCACGATCGGCCAGATCACCGAGAAGTCATGCTGCTGGATCTTGTAGTAGTCCTTCACGTAGCCCGGAGTGCCCGGAGTGCCGTAGTCGCCACCCATTTTCCAGGTACCGCTGTTCTGGTCGTAGCGAATCTGGTCGTTGCGATAGCGATAGCCGGCGTTGACCACCTTGTTCGGGTTGTCTTCAGGCTGATAGTGGAACATCGCACTGCCGGAACGCGGGCTGTGGCTATCCGGATCCCAGTTGTACTCGGCGTTGGCACGCCAGTCGCGGTTGAAACGGTATTCGTACTCAAGGGCGTAAGGCGAGACGTTGGAGGTGGCGTCGGCGCGGGTACGGTAGTCGATACCGGGCAACTGAACGGTGCGGTCCTTGAAGTACATGGCCTGGCCTACGCTTACGCGCTGGCGCTGGAAGCCGTTGTCTTCGATCCAGCGACTGGTTACACCCAGGGACAGTTTGTTTTCGTCGCCGACACGGTCAGAACCCGAGAAACGGTTGTCCCGAAACAATGACGCGTAGTTAAAGGTGGGTTCGCCAGTATCGAATACCGGGATGTCCTTCTGATCTTCTTCAGGAACGTAGAGGTAGAAAGCACGCGGCTCCAGGGTCTGACGATAGTTCTTGCCAAACCATTGGGTGTCCCGGTCGAAATACAGACCGCCATCGACGCTGGCGATTGGCACACCACGATTTTGCGAGCTCTTGTACGACTCGCCCAAGGCAGCGGCTCTGTTCCTGTTGATGACCAAGTCGTTTTTGCCTTGGGCATCCAGATCAAGATTGTACTGGGTGTACATGTACTTCAAGGACGGCGTCAGGTAACCGTAGCTCCAGTTCAGCGGCAGGCTGACACCAGGCTTGAGATTCAGACGGTCGCCGTTGGCACGGGCCAGGCCAGCCACGTTAGTATCCAGGCGCGGATTGCCTACCAAGCCGGTAAGCGGGTCAATAGGCCCGCCATCCTTATCGGTGTAATTACCTTTCAGCAGATCCCGCTCAAACCGAACCAGCTCGGTCTCATAGGTGAAATCCAGACCTTGCGGATGGTACGGCAGCGCGCCGTTGAAGGTGATTTGCGGCAGCTTGTTGTACGGAGTGATGTTGGACACGCTGGCCAGTTCGTACGCCTGCACGTTCAGGCGTGCGGTGTAGTCGTCGCCACGGTAGGTCACGGCGCCTTGCTGGTTGACGTAATCGGTAGACTTCACGCCGATCTGATCGGTTTCCAGGTCCTGGAAGTAGTACGGATCACTGATCTTGGTGTAGTCGACTTCGGTCATCAGACGCTGATCAAGCCCGCCCTTGTGCTGCCAGTTGAGCATGTAGCGGGTTTTTTCGTAGTCGGTCTGCTTCTTGCGATCGGTGTCGTCGTCGTTGAGGTACGCGGCGCCGAACTGACCCTCGCTGCTCTTGGTCAGGTAGCGGAACTCGCCTTCCATCAACAGGCCGCGCTTGGCCATGTAGCGTGGGTACAACGTGGCGTCGTAGTTGGGCGCCAGGTTGAAGTAGTAGGGGGTAACTAGCATGAAGCCGGTGTCGCTGCTGGTGCCGATGCTCGGTGGCAGGAAGCCGGACTGGCGCCGATCGTCGATCGGGAAGTAGATATACGGGGTGTAGAGCACCGGAATATCTTTGACCCGAAGGGTCACGTTGGTCGCGGTACCGAAGCCGGTGGCCGGGTTCAAGGTGATGTTGTTGCCCTTGAGCTGCCAGGCGTTGCTGTTCGGTTCGCACGTGGTGTAAGTACCATCCTTGAGGCGGATGATGGCGTTTTCCGCACGCTTGGCGTACAGCGCATTACCGCGGACGCGGGATTTGTGCAGAACGTACTCGGCGTTGTCGACCTTGGCTTCACCAGTGTCCAGCTGGACGTCGGCGTGGTCGCCTACCAGCAGCGCGCCATTGTCGCGTACGCGTACGTTGCCGCTTAGTTCGCCGCGGTTCTCGGCCTGGTACAGGCTGGCCTCGTCGGCCTCGACCTGCATGCTGCCCTGGCGCATGACCACGTCACCGGCCAGGGTCGCCACCTGTTCTTCCTGCTGATAGCGGGAAGCCTTGGCGCCGATAAAGGTCGGAGCGTCACTTTTATTCGTCTTGTCATTCATGCCAGGACGAATCGGTTCGATATAGGAACCAGAGCAGTAAGGACCGGTCTCGGCCAATTGAGCTGCGGTGAGCTTCTCGCGCGGTACCCAGTCGAGGTGGCTGTAGTCCGCACTGCGGGACTTCAGGCCACGGCCCTTGGCCTCGGTCACCAGCTTCGACTTGTCGCCGCTGGCTTCTTCGCCCGTAGCATCGGCTGCCGTAGCGACGCTGGAGCTGACCGAGTTGGCGTCGTGGACCGGGCGCGGCGGCAGTTGGGCGGCGCTGGTTTTCGGCGCACAGGCCCAGCCACCCGAAGCAGAGACTGAGCAGTCATACTGTTCCGCGGCGACCACGAAGGAAGTGGCTAGAGGTTGCAGGGCCAGCAAACTGCCGGTAACCAGCAACGGAAATTTTTTACGAAACGCGGGGGATTTCAATGCCATCTTATTAGTCCGGGCTTCCTGCGTGCCATCTGCCCGCGGTGTGGGCCGCACGCCTCTCGATGGTCTGAAAAAGATGCTGGATAATAAAGCATGACCCGCTTGACGGCTAGCGCCGTCGGAGACCCTTGTAATGCCTGACCAAGATGTACGCTTGCAACACCTGAAAGTTTGGCTCGATGAGCAGTTGGCGATTGTTTATGCAGCACAGGGCTGGGGTGAAGTGCCCCCGGCAACATTGACCGCAGCCAGCAGCGACGCGAGTTTCCGTCGTTATTTCCGTTGGCAGGGCGCGGGTCGCAGCTTCGTGGTGATGGACGCTCCGCCCCCCCAGGAAAACTGCAAACCCTTCGTGGATATCGCCCGTTTACTGGCGACTTGCGGCATCAACGTGCCGAAAATTTATGCAGAAGATTTGCCTCGCGGCTTCCTGTTGCTCAATGACCTGGGCAATCAGACCTACCTGGAAGTGATCAACGAACATAATGCCGACGCACTGTTCGAGGACGCATTCCAGGCCTTGCTGGCCTTCCAGCAGTTGCCGATGGACGCGCCCCTGCCCAGTTACGACGTGGCCCTGCTGCGCCGTGAGCTGGAGCTGTTCCCCGAGTGGTACATCGGCCGTGAGCTGGGCATCAGCCTGAGTCCGCAGCAGCGCGAGCAATGGCAGCGTGCCAGCGACCTGCTGATCGACAGCGCCCTGGCGCAACCCAAGGTGCTGGTGCACCGCGACTATATGCCACGCAACCTGATGCACAGCGAACCGAACCCCGGCGTGCTGGACTTCCAGGATGCGGTCTACGGCCCGGTGACCTATGACGTGACCTGTCTGTTCAAGGATGCCTTCCTCAGTTGGCCGGAGTCCCGGGTACAAGGCTGGCTGAGCCAGTACTGGCACCAGGCGCGGGCGCGGGGAATCCCGGTGCAGGACGACTTTGACGAGTTTCTGCGGGCCAGCGACCTGATGGGCGTGCAGCGTCACCTCAAGGTGATCGGTATCTTCTCGCGGATTTGCCACCGCGATGGCAAGCCGCGCTACCTGGCCGACGTGCCGCGCTTCTTTGCTTACATAGAGGCGGTGACGTCCCGACGCCCCGAGCTTGCAGAGCTGTCGCAACTGCTGCTCAGCTTGCGCCAGCCGGCGGGAGCCCATGCATGAAGGCGATGATCCTGGCAGCCGGCAAGGGCGAGCGCATGCGCCCCCTGACCCTGACCACTCCCAAACCTTTGCTGCCTGTAGCGGGCATGCCGCTGATCGAGTACCACCTGCGGGCCCTGGCGGCGGCAGGTTTTCGCGACATCGTCATCAACCATGCCTGGCTCGGCCAGCATATCGAGGATGCCCTCGGCGATGGTCAGCGCTGGGGCCTGAACATTCAGTATTCGGCCGAAGGCCAGCCGCTGGAAACCGGCGGCGGGATTTTCCAGGCATTGCCCTTGTTGGGGGACGCGCCGTTCCTGGTGGTCAATGGCGATATCTGGACCGACTACGATTTTGCCGCCTTGCGCCGGCCCCTGGCCGGGATGGCTCATCTGGTGATGGTGGACAACCCGCCGCACCACCCCAGTGGTGGCGACTTCTGCCTGGTAAACGGCCAGTTGCACGACCGCCAGCCAGGCGCAGCGGCGCTCACGTTCAGCGGCATATCGGTGCTGCATCCGCGGTTATTCCAGGGTTGTGTTGCCGGTCCGTTCAAGCTGGCGCCGCTATTGCGCGAAGCCATGGCCCAAGGCCAGGTCAGTGGCGAACATATGCAGGGGCACTGGATCGATGTCGGCACCGTCGAACGTCTGGCCCAGGTTGAACACTTGCTGCAAGCGAGTCGCTGATATGTGGTGGCCAGGGACTCTGATCGGAGCCGGAGCTGGATTTGCAATCGCCAGTATTCCGGGGGCCATGCTCGGTGCGTTGCTGGGGCAGGCGCTGGACCGGCGCCTGCAACTGCACAGCTGGGCGCAGGTGCGTGAACGTCTGGGCGGTCGCCCGGCGTTGCGCAATGATGAATTGCTGTTCGTGCTGCTGGGGCGGCTGGCCAAGAGTGATGGCCGGGTGATGGACGGGCATATCCAGCAGGCGCGCCAGGAAATGCGCTCGCTGGAGATGAACGATGCGGCCCAGCGGCGGGCGATTGCCGCGTTCAATCGCGGCAAGTCGGGCAATGACCGTCTGCGCGGCTATCTGCGTCGCCTCGCGACCCAGCCCCATGCCGCCGAAGGCGTGCTGCGGGCCTGTTGGCGCATGGTCTGGGCCGACGGCCGGGTCGGGCCGGCGGAGCGCGAACTGATCCAGCTCTGGGGCAAATGGCTGGGCTGGACCCGTGAGCAGGTGCAGGCGCTGGCGCAGGACTACGGTCCGGCGAGGAAGTCACTGGCCGAAGGCGCCCTGACTTATCAAGAGGCGCTGCGCCTGTTGGGGGTTGCAGCTACCAGCGAGCCGGCGCAGATCAAGCGGGCCTATCGGCGCCTGCTCAGTCGCCATCACCCGGACAAGATCGCCGGCAACGGCGCCAGCGAGGCACAGGTGCGTGAGGCTACGGAAAAGACCCGGGAGCTGCACAGCGCCTATGCCCTGATACGCCAGCGCCGGGAATTCCGCTGAGGGTGCAGGCCGCGATTGCCGCTGCGGCAGTCGCGGCCTGTGGGCTCAGCTATCGGTGTTCTGAGGGTTCAACCAACCGCGTACCCGGCGGAACAGCTGCTCTTGCTGGGCGGTGTTGTTGCCGGGCAGGGCCTTGAGGGGAATCTGGCTGAAGTTCGAGTGCTTCAGGCGCTTGCTCGCTTGCAGTCGCTCCAGGGCGGCTTTTTGCGCCAGAGGCTTGTCGACATAGAAGAAGTCGGCAGTGGCCAGCTTCAACGTAGGCGTGATCTCCACCAGTTGCGGTTTGCCATTGGCCGGGGACTGGGCTGCTACCATCACCAGCTTCTGTACCTGGGCCGGCTGTTTCTCGCTGAGGTAGCGTGCGGCCCAGTAGGCACCCGTACCATGACCCAGGAGCACGATACTGCGGGCGTTCTGCTGTTCGGCAAAGGCCAGGGCAGCATCGACGCGGGTGAAGATGCGCTCGGCATCCGCCTTGACCTGCTCTTCCGTGCTTTCTGCTACTACCCGGTCGGCCACGTCGGCTTCGCCGCCAGCGACCTGCTCGATCGGCTTGGCCTCGGTGCTGGCATCCTTGGCGGTGTTGGCCTTGTCCGTAGGGGCCGGTGCGGCTTCGACCACCCGTGGTTGCGCGGCCTCGCTGAGCATGTCGGGCAGGGTCAGGCTCAGGCTGGCCCACTCGGTGTCCGGCAATTTGTTGCGCAAAGGTGCAATGGCTTGCGGCCAGTCAGCGGTTTCACCCGCTCCCGGGAGGATAATCACCACGCCCTTGGGGTCGCTGGTGTTGGCCGGCTTCCACAGGGCCAGGAAGGTATCGCCGCCGGCTTGCAGTTGCTGCTGTTCCAGGGCGGGCAACTGGCGCTCCAGGGCGGCGGCGTCTTCCTGGCTACGCTCAGGCAGGGGTTGGCGTTGCGCCGGTTGTTCCTCGGGAGTCTTGGTTTCTGGAGCCGGGTCGGCAGCTTGCACAGAAAAGGTCCAGGGCAGGATCAGCGACAGGCACAATGCGGGCAGTGCCGAGCGGTGGACAAGGGGCATCGGATATTCCAGGCCAGAAGTAATTCCGGCAGCCTAATGGGTTGGTCAGTATTTGTCAGGGTGTGAGACTTCAGATGATGCGTTTTCGCTGCCTTCTGCTTATCGGCTGTCTGTGCCTTCCCTTGATAGGCCGTGCGGCCCCGGCGCCCCAGGTGCCGACTGCGCCCTTGAGCCTGGAACAGCGCCAGTGGCTGGCGCAGCACCCCGAGTTGCGGGTTGGGCTGGTGCTGCAGGCGCCGTTCGCCCAGTACGACCGGCGCCTGCAACGGCTGTCCGGGGCCAATGTCGAGTTGATGCAAGCCCTGGCCAAGGCGCTGAACATCGAGCTCAGCTGGCGTAACTTCCCTGACCAGGCACAGCTGGAGCGGGCCCTGCGCGACGGCGAGGTGGACATGGCCCCGGGCCTGGCCCAGACCCCGGCCGGCCTGCGCCTGTGGCTGTTCAGCGACCCCTATATGCGCGTGCCGCAGCTGGTGGTCGGGGAGCGCAAGGGCGCAGGTGCGGTGGAGCTGGAAAAACTCGACAGCCAGGCTCGGGTCGCCGTGCGCATGCCCAGTGCGGTGGCCGATTACCTGCGCCTGACTTACCCCAACCTCAACCTGCAAGGGGTGCCGCTGGAGCGCCAGGCCCTGCAGTTGCTGCTGAGCCAGCAGGCCCGCTACGCGGTGGTGGACGAGGCTCAGCTCAGTCGCCTTTCGGGGGAGGCGGAGTTCGCCGGGCTGGCCGTGGTGGGGGATATCGGCCTGCCGCAATTGCTGCGGGTAGCCACCCGCCGCGATTGGCCGGAACTGGCGAGCATTGTCGAAGCGGCCTTGCATGCGATCCCGGCCAAGGAGCTGGAGCAGCTCCATGGCCGCTGGCTGCAGCCCAAGTACCCGCGGCTTGGCGAGTCCCCCGGGGTCTGGCAGAACCTCAGCCTGCTGTTGGTGATCCTGCTGCTGGCGAGTCTGGCGATCGTCTTCTGGCAGCGCCGCCAGCAGCGCAGCCTGGAGCACCGCCTGCTGGCGGCGCGGGAGGACATCGCCTTGCGTGCCGCCAGCGAGGAAGCCCTGCGCCTGACCCAGTTCTCCATCGATCAGAGCACCGTGGGCATTCTCTGGGTCAATTGGGACAGCCATGTGCGCTACGCCAACCGGGCAGCCGAAGAGATGCTCGGTTACCCGGCGGGCGGAGTGATCGACCGGCCGCTGATCGATTTCGAGCCCAACCTGCATATGGATCGCTGGCTCAACCTGTGGAAGCGGGCCCGGGCCAGCGAGGAGGGCGTACAAAGTTTCGAGACCCAGTGTGTGCGCGCCGATGGCAGCATCCTGCCGGCGGACGTGTCCCTGAGCTTCCTGCGCTTTCGCGACAGCGAATACCTGGTGGTCTATCTCAATGACGTGACCGAGCGCCGTCGCGCGCTGGCGGCCCTGCGCGAAAGCGAGGCGCGTCTGCAGGGGATTGCAGCCAACGTGCCGGGCCTGGTGTTCCGCCTGGAGCGGGCGCCGGTCACCGGGCAGATCGACTTCGCCTATATCAGCGAAGGCAGCGAGACCCTGGTGGGCTACTCGCCAGCAGTGCTGGCCCACCGGGACAAGGGCCTGCGCAGCCTGGTGCACCCGGACGACAAGGCCAGCTATCACCAGACCCAGGACCAGGCCCTGGACACCGACAGCGACTGGTCCTGGCAGGGTCGCATCCTCACTCGCCAGGGGCAGCAGCGCTGGGCCGAGATCAAGGCCATCACCCGGCGCCTGGATGACGGCGCGTTCGTCTGGGACGGCATTGTCTGGGACATCAGCGAAAGCAAGCGCATCGAGCTGGAGCTGGCCAGCTCCCGTGAACAGTTGCGGGAGCTGTCGGCGCACCTGGAAAGCGTGCGCGAAGAGGAAAAGGCTCGCATTGCCCGGGAAGTCCATGACGAACTGGGGCAGATGCTGACTGTGCTCAAGCTGGAAACATCCATGTGTGAACTGGCCTATGCCCAGCTCGACCCGGGCCTGCATGAGCGCCTCAACAGCATGAAGCGCCTGATCGCCCAGCTGTTCCAGCTGGTGCGGGATGTGGCTACCGCCTTGCGGCCGCCGATCCTCGATGCGGGCATCGCCTCGGCCATCGAATGGCAGGCCCGCCGGTTCGAGGCCCGCACCCAGATCCCTTGCCTGGTCCAGGTGCCGGACAACCTGCCACGCTTGAGCGACGCCAAGGCCGTCGGCCTGTTCCGTATCCTCCAGGAGGCCCTGACCAATGTCATGCGCCATGCCCAGGCGCATACTGTGGAACTCACCCTGACCCTGGAAGCACACGAGTTGTGCATGAGCATCAGCGATGACGGCCTGGGCTTCGACACCGCTTCTGCACGTCCGACGTCCTTTGGCCTGGTGGGCATGCGCGAGCGGGTGCTGATCATGGGCGGGAGCCTGTCGCTGCACAGTGAGCGGGGCGAAGGCACCACCCTGAGTGTCCGGGTGCCCCTGGACCAAGAACAATAATGAGGAGACGCGCGTGATCCGTGTACTGGTAGCCGAAGACCACACCATCGTTCGCGAAGGCATCAAGCAACTGATTGGCCTGGCCAAGGACCTGGTCGTGGTGGGCGAGGCGAGCAACGGCGAGCAGTTGCTGGAGACCCTGCGTCAGGTGCCCTGCGAAGTGGTGCTGCTGGATATCTCCATGCCCGGGGTGAACGGCCTGGAGGCCATTCCGCGGATCCGTGCCCTGAGCAATCCGCCGGCGATCCTGGTGCTGTCGATGCACGACGAGGCGCAGATGGCCGCCCGGGCGCTGAAGATCGGCGCTGCCGGCTACGCCACCAAGGACAGTGATCCGTCGCTGCTGCTGACGGCCATTCGCAAGGTGGCATCCGGCGGCCGTTATATCGACCCGGACCTGGCTGACCGCATGGTCTTCGAGGTCGGCCTGACCGATACCCGACCCTTGCATTCGCTGCTTTCCGAGCGTGAATTCTCGGTTTTCGAGCGCCTGGCCCAGGGCGCCAATGTCAACGACATTGCCCAGCAACTGGCCCTGAGCAGCAAGACCATCAGTACCCACAAGGCGCGGCTGATGCAGAAGCTCAACATCACCTCCCTGGCCGAACTGGTGAAATACGCCATGGAACACAAGCTGCTCTGACACCCTCTGCGGTGCTCTCCCTCCCCTTGGGGGAGGGCACTTATCCATTTGCGACATTCCGCGCTTTCAGGCTTTCGCCGTTTCTTGCCGCTTGCCGCTTGCAGCCTGCCGTTTGCCTCCGCCCTTATCCAATCGCGCCATTCTTGTAGGGCAATCCCTACACGCAACCTTCCAGAGGGCTGAGGCGAATCTCTCCTGGCCCCCGATTTGCGCGCTCTGCAGGCTCCTCTAGGCTTGTTCCACAGCCGTCTAAAACAAAAGGTGCGGGTATGAGCGAGGTCGTTTCAAGTGCTGGGGCCAACGATGTTCTGGTCAGCTTTCGTGGTGTGCAGAAGAGCTACGACGGCGAGAACCTGATCGTCAAAGACCTCAACCTGGAAATTCGCAAAGGCGAGTTCCTCACCCTGCTGGGGCCGTCCGGTTCCGGCAAGACCACCAGCCTGATGATGCTGGCCGGTTTCGAAACCCCGACCGCCGGCGAGATCCAGCTGGCCGGGCGCTCGATCAACAATGTGCCGCCGCACAAGCGCGACATCGGCATGGTGTTCCAGAACTACGCGCTGTTCCCCCACATGACCGTGGCCGAGAACCTGGCCTTTCCGCTGTCGGTACGCGGCTTGAGCAAGACCGATATCAGCGAGCGGGTCAAGCGGGTGCTGAGCATGGTCCAGCTCGATGCTTTCGCCCAGCGCTACCCGGCCCAGCTGTCCGGCGGCCAGCAGCAGCGGGTGGCCCTGGCCCGGGCCCTGGTGTTCGAGCCACAGCTGGTGCTGATGGACGAACCCCTTGGGGCCCTCGACAAGCAACTGCGCGAACACATGCAGATGGAGATCAAGCACCTGCACCAGCGCCTGGGCGTGACCGTGGTTTATGTGACCCACGACCAGGGCGAAGCCCTGACCATGTCCGACCGGGTGGCGGTGTTCCACCAGGGCGAGATCCAGCAGATCGCGCCGCCGCGCACTCTCTACGAAGAGCCGAAGAACACCTTCGTCGCCAACTTCATCGGCGAGAACAACCGCCTCAACGGCCGCCTGCACAGCCACAACGGCGAGCGTTGCGTGGTGGAGCTGGGGCGTGGCGAGAAGGTCGAGGCGCTGGCGGTGAATGTCGGCCAGGTCGGCGGCCCGGTGACCCTGTCCATCCGCCCGGAGCGGGTGAGCCTCAACGGTTCCAGCGAAAGCTGCGTCAACCGCTTCTCCGGCCGGGTGGCGGAATTCATCTATCTGGGCGACCACGTCCGGGTGCGCCTGGAAGTCTGCGGCAAGAGCGACTTCTTCGTGAAACAGCCGATTGCCGAGCTCGATCCTGCGCTGGCAGTAGGTGACGTGGTGCCGCTTGGCTGGCAAGTCGAGCACGTTCGCGCGCTCGACCCGCTTCTAGAGGCGAATTGATCGCCCCCCTGCAACACCAACCTGCACGTGGAGAACACAATAAATGTTGAGATCCCTGAAATTCACCGCCCTGGCACTGGGCATGATGGGTGCGGCGCACGCCATGGCGGCGGGCCCGGACCTGACCGTGGTGTCCTTTGGCGGGGCGAACAAGGCGGCCCAGGTCAAGGCCTTCTATGCCCCTTGGGAAGCGGCGGGCAAGGGCAAGATCATCGCCGGCGAATACAACGGCGAGATGGCCAAGATCAAGGCCATGGTCGACACCAAGAGCGTGTCCTGGGACCTGGTAGAAGTGGAGTCCCCGGAACTGTCCCGCGGTTGCGACGAGGACATGTTCGAGCAACTGGACCCGGCGCTGTTCGGTAACAGCGAAGACTACGTCAAGGGCGCGATCCAGCCGTGCGGCGTGGGCTTTTTCGTCTGGTCCACGGTACTGGCCTACAACGCCGACAAGCTGAAAACCGCTCCGAGCAGTTGGGCTGATTTCTGGGACGTCAAGCAGTTCCCGGGCAAGCGCGGCCTGCGCAAGGGCGCCAAGTACACCCTGGAGTTCGCCCTGATGGCCGACGGCGTCGCGCCCAAGGACGTGTACAAGGTCCTGGCCGGCAAGGATGGCCAGGACCGTGCCTTCAAGAAACTCGATGAGCTCAAGCCCTACATTCAGTGGTGGGAAGCCGGCGCCCAGCCGCCGCAGTACCTGGCTTCCGGCGACGTGGTCATGAGCTCGGCCTACAACGGCCGGATCGCCGCGGTGCAGAAGGAAAGCAACCTGAAAGTGGTGTGGAACGGCGGCATCTACGACTTCGACGCCTGGGCCATTCCAAAAGGCCTGGACAAGGCTCGCGCCGAAGCGGCGAAGAAGTTCATCGCCTACTCGGTGCAGCCGCAGCAGCAGAAGACCTATTCGGAGAATATCGCCTACGGCCCGGCCAACACCCAGGCCGTGCCGCTGCTGGCCAAGGACATCCTCAAGGACATGCCGACCACTCCGGAAAACATCGCCAACCAGGTGCAGATAGACGTCAGCTTCTGGGCTGACAACGGTGAGCAACTGGAACAGCGCTTCAACGCCTGGGCTGCCAAGTAACCACCCCCTGCCGTTGTAGGAGCGAGCTTGCTCGCGAAGGCGTCATCAGCATCAACCTTGATGGTGAAGCACAGCCTTCGATGCGCGGCCAAGCCCGCTCCTGCCGCCGGGTGGTTTGTATTCGAAAGATCGATTTGCGGAGTTTGTCATGACCATCACCGTTCCCCTGAACGCGGTCACCGGCCCGACCCTCAAGCAGCGGCTGGCCCGTGCCGAGCGGGTCAACCGCTGGAAGGCCCAGGCGCTGATCGCGCCCCTGGTGCTGTTTCTGCTGCTGGTGTTCCTGGTACCGATCGTGGCGCTGCTGTACAAGAGCGTCGGCAACCCGGAAGTGGTCGGTGGCATGCCGCGCACTGTGGCGGCCGTGAGTGCCTGGGACGGTCGTGGCCTGCCTGCCGAAGGGGCCTACAAGGCGTTGAGCGAAGACCTGGCGGACGCCCGCAAGAATCAGACCCTGGGCGACCTGTCCAAGCGCCTGAACATGGAGTTGGCCGGCTACCGCAGCCTACTGACCAAAACCGCCCGCGCCTTGCCGTTCAAGGCCGAGCCCGAATCCTATAAAGATGCCATGGAAAGCCTGGATGAGCGCTGGGGCGACCCGGCCTACTGGCAGGCGATCCGCCGCAACACCAGCAGCCTGACCCCGTACTACCTGCTGGCGGCGGTGGACCATCGCATCGACGACCTGGGCGAACTGGCGCCGGCCACCCCGGACCAGTCCATCTACCTGGACATCTTCGCCCGCACCTTCTGGATGGGCCTGGTGATCACCGCCATCTGCCTGGCCCTGGCCTATCCCCTGGCGTACCTGCTGGCCAATCTGCCGGCGCGCAAGAGCAATCTGCTGATGATCCTGGTGCTGCTGCCGTTCTGGACTTCGATCCTGGTGCGGGTGGCGGCCTGGATCGTGCTGCTGCAATCGGGTGGCCTGATCAACAGCGCGCTGCTGGCCATGGGGGTGATCGACAAGCCCCTGGAACTGGTGTTCAACCGCACCGGGGTCTACATCTCCATGGTGCACATCCTGCTGCCGTTCATGATCCTGCCGATCTACAGCGTGATGAAAGGCATCTCGCCCACCTACATGCGTGCGGCGATCTCCCTGGGCTGCCATCCGTTCGCCAGCTTCTGGCGGGTGTATTTCCCGCAGACCTACGCCGGGGTCGGCGCTGGTTGCCTGCTGGTGTTCATCCTGGCGATTGGTTACTACATCACCCCGGCATTGCTGGGCAGCCCGAACGACCAGATGGTCAGCTACTTCGTCGCCTTCTATACCAACACCAGCATCAACTGGGGCATGGCCACGGCCCTGGGCGGCCTGCTGTTGCTGGCGACCATCGTGCTCTATCTGATTTACAGCTGGCTGGTGGGCGCAAGCCGCCTGCGCCTGAGCTAAGGAGAGAATCGAAATGCTGAGCCCCTACATGTCGCCCGTCGAACGGGTCTGGTTCTACAGCTTGCGGATTCTCTGCGGCTTGATCCTGTTGTTCCTGGTGTTGCCGGTGCTGGTGATCATTCCGCTGTCGTTCAACTCCGGCAGTTTCCTGGTGTACCCGCTGCAGGGCTTTTCGCTGCACTGGTACCAGGACTTCTTCGCCTCTGCCGAGTGGATGCGCGCGCTGAAGAACAGCGTCATCGTGGCGCCGGCCGCAACCTTGCTGGCCATGGTCTTCGGCACCCTGGCGGCCATCGGCCTGACCCGCGGCGATTTCCCCGGCAAGGCGCTGGTGATGGCCCTGGTGATTTCGCCGATGGTGGTACCGGTGGTGATCATCGGTGTGGCCAGCTACCTGTTCTTCGCCCCGCTGGGCATGGGCAACAGTTTTTTCTCGCTGATCATCGTGCACGCGGTGCTTGGGGTGCCCTTCGTGATCATCACCGTGTCGGCAACCCTGCAGGGCTTCAACCACAACCTGGTGCGGGCCGCGGCCAGCCTGGGCGCCTCGCCGCTGACCACGTTCCGCCGGGTGACCTTGCCGTTGATCGCCCCCGGGGTCATCAGTGGCGCGCTGTTCGCCTTCGCCACCTCGTTCGATGAGGTGGTGGTGACCCTGTTCCTCGCCGGCCCGGAGCAGGCCACCCTGCCGCGGCAGATGTTCAGCGGCATCCGCGAGAACCTCAGCCCGACCATCGCCGCTGCGGCCACGTTGCTGATCGCCTTCTCGGTGATCCTGCTGCTGACCCTGGAATGGCTGCGTGGGCGCAGCGAGAAACTGCGCACGGCTCAGGCCTGAGCCCCTCGGGCGGCCTTGTACTAAGGTCTGGGCCGCCCCGTCCCCTCTGCTTGTCGTTCACCCGTAAACTGCGCGCTTCCCATGCTTACTGTGGAGTCGCGGGTGAACTTCAACGATGCCAGTTTCGAAGAGCTGCTCAATGCGCTGCATGACGGCGTCTACATCACCGATGGCCAGGGCCAGACCCTCAAGGTCAACCAGGCCTACGAGCGCCTCACCGGCCTGAACGGCGCCGAGCTGCTGGGGCGGCCGATGCAGGAACTGGTGAAGAGCGGGGTGATTTCCCAGTCCGCTTCACTACGGGTACTGCAGGACGGTCGGCCGGTGTCGGTGATGCAGAGCCTCAGCCACGGCAAGAAGTTGCTGGTCAGTGCCACGCCGATCCTCGCCGCCGACCAGAGCATTCGCTATGTGGTCAGCACCGTGCGCGATATGACCGAGCTGCTGCGCATCAAGCGCGAGCGCGACGAGTTGCAGCAGCTCAAGCAGCTGCGCACCAGCACTGCGCGGCTGCATGCGGGCCAACGTGACGACCTGTTGCAATCACCGCTGATGGCCGACCAGGAGGTTTCCGGGCGGGTCTTTGCCCAGGCCCGGCAAGTGGCCGACTGCGACGTGAAGGTGCTGCTGCAGGGGGAGACGGGTGTGGGTAAAACCCTGGTGGCGCAATTTATCCACAACGCCAGTGCTCGTGCCCGCGAACCGTTCCTGGCCCTCAACTGCGGGGCGCTGCCGGAGAACCTGATCGAGGCCGAGCTGTTCGGCTATGCCCCGGGTGCCTTCACCGGTGCCGGCAGCAAGGGCAAGCGCGGGCTGCTGGAGCTGGCCCACAACGGTACGCTGTTTCTCGACGAGATCGGCGATCTGCCCCTGGCGGTGCAGGTCAAGCTGCTCAAGGTCATCGAAGAGAACCGCTTCATTCCGGTGGGTGGCCTGGAGCTCAAGGAAGTGGATGTGCGCATCATCAGTGCCACCCATCACGACCTCAAGCAGCGGGTGGCCGAGGGCAAGTTCCGCGCCGACCTGTATTACCGCCTGAATGTGGTGCCCATCGCGATCCCGGCCCTGCGCGAGCGCAGCGAGGAAATCGGCCCCTTGCTGGAGTACTACCTGGAGCACTTCAACCAGCGCTATCAGCGTCAGGTGCAGTGGAGCCTGGAAGCCCTGGAACTGCTAGGCGAGTACGCCTGGCCGGGGAACATCCGCGAGCTGATCAACGTGGTGGAGCGCCTGGTGGTGACCTGCTCCGGCCAGGTGATAGAGGCCCTGGACCTGCCGGAGGACCTGATCGAGCAACAGGCCCGCAACACCGACGACAGCCGCCTGCCGCTGCGCAAAGTGCTGGAGAACGCCGAGCGCCAGGCGATTCGCGCGGCCCTGCAACTGCACAAGACCACCCGCCTGGCCGCCAAGGCGCTGGGGGTGAGCCAGGCCACGGTGGTGCAGAAGATGAAGCGCTGGGAACACTCTGATTAGGATTCTGATCAGAGCTGCCTGCAGCGATCAGCAATTCAATCGCGACGGCCCGGTCATTCCCCTGGATTTCCTTCCAGAGCCTTGTAGATCAAGGCTTTGCGTATCTTGGCACAGCTTTCGCTCTACAGCCTGCGAGCCCATTCGAGAGTGGCCGCCTGACGGCGCTCTTGCCACAACAATTAAACAAGGCCGAGCTGATGAGTATTTCTGCGTTCAAGATTGCCAACAAACTGATTACCGGCCAGGGCGCCATCGAACAGCTGGACGCCGAACTGGCGCGCCTGCAGATCAGCAACCCGCTGATCGTCACCGATGCGATCCTGGTCAAGTCCGGCACCGTCGATCTGGCCCTGGCCCACCTGGGCGGGCGCGCCTACCGGATCTTCGACGAGGTCCAGCCGGAGCCGGAAATCGCCATAGTCCAGGCCTGCACCCAGGCTTACCGGGCCGGTGGCCACGATGGCCTGATCGGCCTGGGCGGCGGCAGCGCCATTGATATCGCCAAGGCGGTGGCGGCGTTCGCCGGCCATGAAGGCGCGCTGGAAGAACTGTTCGGGGTGGATCAGGTGCAGCGCAAGGGGCCGCCGCTGATTGCCATTCCTACTACTGCGGGCACCGGTTCGGAGGTGACCAACGTGGCGATCCTCTCGGACAAGGTGGCCCAGTTAAAAAAGGGCATCGTCAGCGATTACCTGCTGCCGGACGTAGCGCTGGTGAGCCCGGTGATGACCCTGACCTGCCCGCGCAGCGTCACCGCCGCCAGTGGCGTCGACGCGCTGGTGCATGCGGTGGAGTCCTACCTGTCGCTCAACGGTTCGCCGATCACCGACTCCCTGGCCCTGGGCGCGATCCGCCTGATCGTCAGGGCGCTGCCCAAGGCCTACGCCAACCCGGCCAACCTGCAGGCTCGGGAAGACATGGCCACCGCCAGCCTGATGGCCGGCATGGCCTTCGGCAATGCCGGAGTCGGTGCGGTGCATGCCCTGGCCTATCCCCTGGGCGGGCGCTTCAATATCGCCCACGGGGTGAGCAACGCGCTGCTACTGCCCTACGTCATGGCCTGGAACAAGATGGCCTGTGTCGAGCGCTTTCGCGATATCGCCCAGGCCATGGACCTGCCGATCGCCGGGCTCAGTGATGGCCAGGCCGCAGAGCAGGCGGTCCAGGCCATGGCTGCGCTGTGCGCTGCGGTGGACATCCCCACGGGCATGCGCAGCTTCGGTGTGCCCGAGGACGCGATCCCGGCCATGGCCGTGGAAGCGGCGGGTATCCAGCGGCTGATGCGCAACAACCCGCGCCAACTGAGCCCCGGCGATATCGAGCAGATCTACCGGGCTGCCTATTGATCGATCCTTGCCCGTGCCAACTGGCGCGGGCCGCTTTACACCGCCACCAATACCAATAAGACAGGTGCAGTTGATGCCAACGCCTTCCGACACTCGGCACGAAACGCCGTACATCGCCCTTGGCCCGTTCAAGGTGCGTTTGCCCTTTATCCACTACAAATTCGAGCTGCCGGACTACCTGCAAGGCTTGCTGATGTGCGCCGTCGACCTGGCGGCCATTCCACTGATGACCGAGTTCCTCGGCATGCCCTTCGAGATGGCCTTGGCTGTGGTCATGCTCAACGGCTTGTTGTACCTGGCCCACCACCTGCTGGGCGACCCCGTGGTGCCCGGCTGGATCACCCCGGCGGTGCCGCTGCTGATGGCCTATTGCGCGCAGTTTCCCGTGGGCCCGGAGCGTGTCCACGCGTTGATTGCCTTCCAGCTGATGCTCGGGGTGTTCTCCATCGCCCTGGGGGCCACCGGCATGGCGCGTAAGGTGGTGGGCTTCGTGCCCTCGGCGATCAAGTCGGGAATCATTGTCGGCGCCGGGCTCAGTGCGGTGACCGCGGTGTTCCAGGTGGGCGGCAAGTTCGACAGTTTTCCCTGGACCATTTCCATCGCCATCGGCATTGCCTTCTACCTGATCTTTTCCCAGCACTTTGCCCAGCTCAAGCTGCGCAACCGCTTCTGGTGGAACTTCGCCAAGCTGGGCATCCTGCCGATCATCCTGCTGGCGGTAGTACTGGCGCCGCTGTTCGGTGAAGCGCCGTGGCCGACCATCCAGTGGGGCCTGAGCAAGCCGGACTTCATCGGCCTGTGGAACAACTACACGGTGTTCGGCCTGGGCATGCCGCCGCTGTCGATGTTCATCAGCGCGCTGCCGACCATGCTCGCGGTGTACATCATCGTCTTTGGCGACGTGCTCAGCGCCAAGGTGCTGCTGGACGAGGCCGAGCAGATCCGCACCGACGAAAAGGTCGACTACGACCCGGACCGCTCGCACCTGATCTTCGGCGGGCGCAACGCATTCATGAGCATCTTCGGTCCGGACATTGCCATGTGCGGGCCGAAATGGGCGGCGATGCTGGTGGTGGTGATCGAGCGCTTCAAGGGCGGGCCCAAGGCCATGAAGTCGATCTATGGCGGCATGGGTTCGTTCCGCTGGGGCACCAACACCGGCTTGCTGCTGTTGCCGGTAGTGACCCTGGTGCAGCCGATTCTCGGGGTCGCGCTGGCGCTGACCTTGCTGATCCAGGGCTACGTCAGCGTGCGCCTGGGCATTCTCGAGGCCCGTAGCCAGCGTGACCTGGGCATCGCAGGGGTGATCGGTGCAGTGCTGGCGATCAAGGGCGCCAGTTGGGGCTTTGCCATTGGCGTGGTGCTGTGCCTGCTGATCTATGGCAAGAACTTCTTCAAGGGCGAGAACGACCGGACTTTCAGCAAGGACCTGGGCGCCGCGGACGCAACTCCCGTCCCGGGTGCCCAGCCAGGGCCCCAGGCCAAGCCCGCCCGGGCGGTGGAAAGCGAGGTGGCTTGAGCCTTCGCGGGCAACGTGAGCACTGTCGTGATGCCGATCGGGCATCGCGACAGCCCGGTTGCGCAATCCCCAGCTACGCTTGTGCCGGCTCCCACCTTTATATAAGAGGCTGCGCACATGAGTATTTCCTCTTTCAAGATCGCCCATAAATTGCTGACCGGCAGCACCGCCATCGAGCAACTGGCTGCCGAGCTGACCCGCCTGGATGTCGATAACCCGCTGATCGTCACCGATACTGCCCTGCTCAGGTCCGGCACGGTGGAGCTGGCGCTGGCCCACCTGGGGGAGCGCAGTTACGAAGTCTTCGACCGGGTGCAGCCCGATCCGGAAATCGCCATCGTCGAGGACTGCATGCAGGTGTACCGCGAGGGCGGGCATGACGGGCTGATCGGCCTGGGCGGCGGCAGCGCCATCGATATTGCCAAGAGTGTCGGGGCCTATGCCGGCTATCACGGCGCCCTGGAGGACCTGTTCGGCATCGACCAGGTGCCGCGCAAGGGGCCGCCGCTGATCGCCATTCCCACCACCGCAGGCACTGGTTCGGAAGTGACCAATGTGGCGATCCTCTCGGACCGGGTCGCGCAATTGAAGAAAGGCATCATCAGCGACTACCTGCTGCCGGACGTGGCCCTGGTCAGCCCGCAGATGACCCTGACCTGTCCACCGCGTGTCACCGCGGCCAGCGGCGTCGATGCCCTGGCGCATGCCATCGAGGCCTACCTGTCCCTCAATGCTTCCGCGATCACCGACTCCCTGGCCATCGGCGCCATCAAGCTGATCGTCAAGGCTTTACCCAAGGCCTTTGCCAACCCGGCCCACCTGCAGGCCCGGGAGGACATGGCCACTGCCAGCCTGATGGCCGGCATGGCCTTCGGCAATGCCGGGGTCGGTGCGGTGCATGCGATGGCCTATCCCCTGGGCGGACGCTTTCATATGTCTCACGGGGTCAGCAATGCCTTGCTGCTGCCCTATGTCATGACCTGGAACAAGATGGCCTGCGTCGAGCGTATGCAGGATATCGCCGAGGCCATGGGGGTACAGACCGCGCACCTGAGTGCCAGCGAGGCGGCCGACCGGGCAGTGGAGGCCATGGCAGCGTTGTGTGCGGCGGTGGAAATTCCCAGCGGCTTGCGCAGCTTCGGCGTGCCCGAGGATGCGATCCCGGCCATGGCCGTCGAGGCCGCGGGTATCGAGCGCTTGATGCGCAACAACCCGCGCCGGCTGAGCCCCGCCGATATCGAGAAGATCTATCGCGCGGCCTACTGATCATCGCGGTTACGGTGTGCGCTCCAAAGCATGAGGTATACAATGCGCGCCATCGTGATTCTGCTCAAAAAAGGTGCGTCATGCAGCCCTTCGCTATTGCTCCGTCGATTCTCTCCGCCGACTTCGCCCGTCTGGGCGAGGAAGTGGACAATGTCCTGGCCGCCGGCGCCGACATCGTGCATTTCGATGTCATGGACAACCACTATGTGCCGAACCTGACCATCGGCCCGATGGTCTGCGCTGCGCTGCGCAAGTACGGGATCACCGCGCCGATCGATGCACACCTGATGGTCACTCCGGTGGACCGCATCATCGGTGACTTCATCGAAGCGGGCGCCACCTACATCACCTTCCACCCGGAAGCCACGCTGCATGTGGACCGTTCCCTGCAGATGATCCGCGAAGGCGGTTGCAAGGCCGGCCTGGTGTTCAACCCGGCAACTCCGCTGGACGTGCTCAAGTACGTGATGGACAAGGTCGACATGGTGCTGCTGATGAGTGTCAACCCGGGCTTTGGCGGGCAGAAGTTCATTCCGGGCACCCTCGACAAGCTGCGTGAGGCTCGTGCCTTGATCGATGCCTCCGGGCGGGATATCCGCCTGGAAATCGACGGTGGGGTGAACGTGGGCAACATCCGCGAAATCGCTGCCGCAGGCGCCGATACCTTTGTGGCAGGCTCGGCGATCTTCAATGCGCCGAACTATCAGGAAGTCATCGAGAAGATGCGTGCCGAACTGGCGTTGGCGCGACCATGAGCGCCTTTGAGCAGCTGTTCCAGGGGCGCCTGCCACGGCTGGTGATGTTCGACCTGGATGGCACCCTGGTCGATTCGGTACCGGACCTTGCGGCCGCCGTGGATCAGATGCTGCTCAAGCTGGGGCGCAAGCCTGCCGGTGTCGAGGCGGTGCGTGAGTGGGTCGGCAACGGTGCGCCCATGCTGGTGCGCCGGGCCCTGGCCAACAGCCTGGAGGCCCAGGGTGTCGACGATGTCGAGGCCGAGTATGCGCTGGAGCTGTTCAATACCGCCTACGAGGACAGCCACGAGTTGACCGTGGTCTATCCCGGTGCGCGCGAGACTCTCAAGTGGCTGCACAAGCAGGGCGTGGAAATGGCCCTGATTACCAACAAGCCCGAGCGTTTCGTGGCCCCCTTGCTGGACCAGATGAAAATCGGTCGGTATTTCCGCTGGATCATCGGCGGCGATACCCTGCCGCAGAAGAAACCCGACCCGGCGGCGCTGTTCTTTGTGATGAAGATGGCCAGCGTGCCGGCCTCGCAATCACTGTTCGTCGGCGATTCGCGCAGTGACGTGCTGGCAGCCAAGGCGGCGGGGGTCAAGTGCGTCGCCCTGAGCTACGGCTACAACCACGGCCGGCCGATTGCCGAGGAGTCGCCGGCGCTGGTGATCGACAACCTGCGGGCGCTGATCCCCGGTTGCTTAGAACCTGCCGCTGAGATAACGTTGCCCGACGCTGTTCCATCCCATTCTGGAAACTCCATCGTGGTGGTCACTCGCAAACTCTGGATGAAAGTCATCAAGGCCCTGGCCCGCTGGCGTTGGCGCGCCTGATTTTTGTCTGGCCGGCCCCGCCGGCACGTTTGCATACCTGACTGTTAGACCCTCAAGCCACGAGGCACCCCATGATTCGCGAAGAATTCCTGCGTTTGGCCGCAGCCGGTTACAACCGTATCCCGCTGGCCTGCGAAACCCTTGCCGACTTCGACACCCCGCTGTCGATCTACCTGAAACTGGCCGACCAGCCCAACTCCTATCTGCTGGAGTCGGTGCAGGGCGGTGAGAAGTGGGGGCGTTACTCGATCATCGGCCTGCCGTGCCGCACTGTGCTGCGGGTGCACGGCTTCCAGGTCAGCGTGACCCATGATGGCGTGGAGATCGAAAGTCACGAAGTGGCCGACCCGCTGGCCTTCGTCGAGGAATTCAAAGCTCGCTACAACGTCCCGACCATCGCCGGCCTGCCGCGTTTCAACGGTGGCCTGGTGGGCTATTTCGGCTATGACTGCGTGCGTTATGTCGAGCCGCGCCTGGGCCCGTGCCCGAACCCGGATCCGATCGGTGTGCCGGATATCCTGTTGATGGTCTCCGACGCGGTAGTGGTGTTCGACAACCTGGCGGGCAAGGTGCACGCCATCGTGCTGGCCGACCCTGGCCAGGACAACGCCTTCGAAGCCGGCCAGGCACGTTTACAGGAATTGCTGGCGCAACTGCGCCAGCCGATCACTCCGCGTCCGGGCCTGGATTTCAGCAAGCAGCTGGCCGCCGATCCGCTGTTCCGCTCCAGCTTTACCCAGGCTGACTATGAACGGGCCGTGGACACCATCAAGGAATACATCCTGGCCGGTGACTGCATGCAGGTGGTGCCGTCCCAGCGCATGTCCATCGATTTTTCGGCGGCGCCCATCGACCTGTACCGGGCGCTGCGCTGCTTCAACCCGACCCCTTACATGTACTTCTTCAACTTCGGTGATTTCCACGTAGTGGGCAGCTCGCCGGAAGTGCTGGTGCGGGTCGAAGACAACCTGATCACTGTGCGGCCGATCGCCGGTACCCGCCCGCGGGGCGCCTCCGAGGAGGCCGACCTGGCCCTGGAGCAGGACCTGCTGTCGGACGCCAAGGAGATCGCCGAGCACCTGATGCTGATCGACCTGGGACGCAACGACACCGGTCGGGTCTCGGAAATCGGTTCGGTGAAACTCACCGAAAAGATGGTCATCGAGCGCTATTCCAACGTGATGCACATCGTTTCCAACGTCACCGGCCAGCTCAAGGCCGGGCTGACGGCCATGGATGCGCTGCGGGCGATCCTGCCGGCGGGCACTCTGTCCGGCGCACCGAAAATCCGTGCGATGGAAATCATCGACGAGCTGGAACCGGTCAAGCGTGGGATCTATGGCGGCGCCGTGGGTTACTTCGCCTGGAACGGCAACATGGACACCGCCATTGCCATTCGCACGGCGGTGATCAAGAACGGCGAGCTGCATGTACAGGCCGGCGGCGGGATTGTCGCCGACTCGGTGCCGACCCTGGAGTGGGAAGAGACGCTGAACAAGCGTCGCGCAATGTTCCGTGCCGTGGCACTGGCGGAACAGACCCCTGCATCCAAGGCTTGAGGAGTTGCTGTCGTTGATTGGTTTTGTGAGGATCCTGATGTCTATCAGGTCCTCATCAAATCCAGTGCTGTTGTGTATATCAATCGAGCGCGGGAGCGATAAGCGCCCAGCTGCTGCACTGATTAAGGCCCCGAGCATTGCGCCCTAAGGTCCTAGGCCTGCCTGATATTTTCCTGCGGCTTTTCGAAGGCAACGAACAGTTGGTCTGCGGTGATAGTGCCAAGGTCCAGGCGCATGTTGGCTTCAAGCATGGCGAACAGGCGGGTGAATACATCGAATACCTTGCAGTGTTCTTCCATGCCTGAGAACGGGTTGTCGATCTTCTCGGCGATCAGCGAGCTTTCCTGTACGGCGTCATAGACCTCACGCAAGGTGATATCGCTGGCTGGGCGTGCGAGGGTCAGGCCGCCGTGGGCGCCGCGCCATGACTTCAGAATATTGGCTTTGACCATCAACGACACGAGACTGCGTACCCGGGTGGGATGAGTCTTGACCCACTTGGCAATGGTCTCGGTACGCAACCTCTGCGGCGCGTTGGCCGCTACGAACGAGAGGATGTATGAGGCGGTGATCAGGCGGGTCGACTGACTCATCTAGTTTGAATTCTCTCTTCAGTGGTAGGGCAGTAGCGACATTCCGATCTGCCCCTTCGAACCGATAGTACTGACAAAACCTCGCCTAGCAAGAGCCACGCTCGTAAAGAAAAGGGGATTGGCAGCGACCTGTTTTTGAGCTTAATGTATTTGTCACGATGACAATTACAAATATTTTGCGTCAGTGCGTGCGAGGTCGGCTGAATCCTTTTCTCTGCGGTTCAACAGAGGCAATGCCATGAGCGATAACAACAACAAAATAACTCAAGCGATGCACGACAGCGGCCTGCCGCGTCGGGATTTTCTCAAATACAGTGCAGCGGCGGTTGCCGTGGCCGGGGCGTTTTCAATGGGCTTGCCGCAACGCGGCTGGGCCGGGGAGGCCACCCCGAAAGCGGGCGGCGTGCTGCGCATGGGCCTGGCCGGTGGCAGTACTACCGATTCTCGTGATCCAGGTTCATGGAGCGACACCTTTACCTTTGTCGGTTTCTCGGCGGTGTACAACACCCTGAGCGAAATTGGCGTCGATGGCACGGCGATCCCCGAGCTTGCCGAACGCTGGGAATCCAGCCCCGATGCACGCATCTGGACCTTCACCTTGCGCCAGGGGGTGACCTTCCATAACGGCAAGACTCTGGATGCCGGCGATGTGGTCGCCTCAATCGGGCATCACCTGGGCGACAAGTCCACCTCGGCGGCCAAGACTGTGCTCGGCGATGTTGCCAAGGTCAGCGCCCAGGGCAATGACACCGTGGTGTTCGAACTGCATTCGGGTAATGCCGACTTCGCCTACGTGGTGGCCGATTATCACCTGGTGATCATGCCCGCCAAGGACGGCGCCGCCGACTGGCAGGCCGGGATCGGCACCGGTGGTTATCGCCTCAAGGGCTTCGAACCCGGCGTGCGCATGGACCTTGAGCGCAGCCCGGATTACTGGAAAGCCGGCCGCGCGCATTTCGCCAGCGCCGAGTTGCTGGCCATCGCCGATGGCGCCGCGCGGGTCAACGCCCTGGTCACCGGCCAGGTCGATGTGATCAACAAGGTCGATCTCAAGACTGTCGCCTTGCTCAAGCGCAACCCCAATCTGGTCATCGAAGAGACCAAGGGTGCCCAGCACTACACCTTCCCGATGCTGACCGACAGCCAGCAGTTCCAGGACAACAACATCCGTCTGGCGCTCAAACATGCGATCAACCGCGAAACCCTGCTGGCCTCGGTGCTTTATGGCTATGGCCAGATTGGCAACGACCACCCGATCCAGCCCGGTAGTCGCTTCATCAACAGCGCCCTGGAACAGCGTGGCTATGACCCGGACAAGGCGCGTTTCTACCTGCGCCAGGCCGGGGTCGATTCGCTCAAGGTGCGCCTGCAGGCCTCCGATGCCGCTTACACCGGCGCGGTGGATGCCTCGGTACTGTTCAAAGAGCAGGCACGCCAGGCCGGTATCGACATCGACGTGGTGCGCGAACCAGCCGACGGTTTTTTTTCCAATGTGTGGATGAAGCAGCCCTTCACCACCTCGTTCTGGTACAGCAGCCTGACCGCCGACCGCATGTTCAGCATCGGCTACGCCAAGGGCGCGGCCTGGAACGAGACGCACTGGGACAACGCCCGTTTCAACCAGCTGCTCAACGCCGCTCGCGGCGAGATGAACGCACCGCTGCGCCAGGAGATGTACAACGAAATGCAGGCCCTGTGCCGTGACGAGGGCGGGGCGATCGTGCCGCTGTTCGCAAGCTCCGTGGCCGTACGCTCCAAGCGCGTGGCCCACGGCGGGCTGACCGCGCCCTACGGCGAGCTCGATGGCCTGCGCTTGATCGAGCGCTGGTGGCAGGCGTAAGCCCGACACTTTTTGCACCTTTCTTCGTTGATCCTGTTCGAGGAGCTGTACGGTGAATAGCCTTTGCAAACTGTTGCTCCAGCGCCTGGCCCTGGGCCTGTTGTCGCTGTTGGCGGTGTCGGTGATCATCTTCCTGGCCGTTGGCATGCTCCCGGGCGATGTCGCCCAGGCCATGCTCGGCCAGGCGGCAACTCCCGAGACTGTCGCTGCCTTCCGTGCCCAACTGGGCCTGGACCTGCCGCCGCTGACCCGCTTCGGCCACTGGGCCTGGCAACTGCTGCACGGTGACCTGGGCCTGTCGCTGGCCAACCAGCGGCCGATTGCCGAGCTGATCGGCACGCGCCTGGGCAACACCTTTAGCCTGGCCTTGCTGGCAGCGCTGGTGTCAGTGCCGGTAGCCTTGCTGCTGGGCATGCTCGCGGCGCTGTACCGCAACAGTTGGTTCGACCGCCTGCTCAACACCAGCGCCCTGAGCGCGGTGTCGTTCCCGGAGTTTTTCGTCGCCTATATCCTGATCCTGGTGTTCGCGGTCAAGCTCAACTGGTTGCCGAGTATCTCCAACCTGGCCCCGGGAGCATCGTTCGCCGAGGTGCTGGAGCGCTCGCTACTGCCGGTGCTGACCCTGAGCCTGGTGGTGGTCGCGCAAATGATGCGCATGACCCGCGCGGCCTTGATCAACGTGCTGGCCAGCCCCTATATCGAGATGGCCCGGCTCAAGGGCGTCAGCCAGGCGCGGATCATCTTCCACCACGCCTTGCCCAATGCCCTGGCACCGATCATCAACGTGGTGGCACTGAACCTGGCCTACCTGGTGGTCGGCGTGGTGGTGGTCGAGGTGGTGTTCGTCTATCCGGGGCTCGGCCAGTTACTGGTCGACTCGGTGTCCAAGCGCGATATCCCGGTGGTGCAGGCCTGCAGCCTGATCTTCGCCGCCACCTACATCCTGCTCAATACCACGGCCGACGTGCTGTCGATTGCCAGCAACCCACGCCTGATGCATCCGAAGGGGTAAGCCATGAGCCTGATCAAAGCGTTGTTACGGGCGCCCATGAGCGCCCAGTTCGGCCTGCTGGTGATTGTTGCCTACATCCTGGTGGCGCTGTTCGCGCCGGTGCTGGCGCCGTATGGCGAGACTGAAGTGGTCGGCGAAGGTTTTGCGCCCTGGGGCGGGCAGTTCCTGCTGGGTACCGATAACCTGGGCCGCGACATGTTCAGCCGCCTGGTGTATGGCGCGCGCAACACTCTGGGGGTTGCCTTCCTGACGACGCTACTGGCCTTTGCCGTCGGCGGTTTCTGCGGGCTGGTAGCGGCGATCAGGGGCGGCTGGATCGACCAGGGCCTGTCGCGGCTGGTGGATATCCTCATGGCCATCCCGCAGCTGATCTTTGCCTTGCTGATCCTCAGCGTGGTCGGCACCAACGCCACCTCGCTGGTGCTGGTGATCGCGCTGCTGGATGCCACCCGGGTGTTTCGCCTGTCACGGGCGGTGGCGATGACCGTGGTGGTCCAGGACTTCGTCGAGGCCGCCCGGCTGCGTGGGGAAGGGCTGTGGTGGCTGGTCAGCCGCGAGGTGCTGCCCAATGCCGCCGCGCCGCTGATTGCCGAGTTCGGCCTGCGTTTTTGCTTCGTGTTTCTGTTCATCAGTGCGTTGTCGTTCCTGGGCCTGGGCATCCAGCCGCCGACCGCCGACTGGGGCAGCATGGTCCGCGACAATGCCGTGCTGATCACCTTCGGCGATATCAGCCCGCTGCTGCCGGCCCTGGCAGTGGCGCTGATCACCGTCAGCGTCAACTTTGTCGTGGACTGGGTGCTGCATCTATCCAGCGGCCTGAAGGAGTGCTGAGCATGACCGTTCATCCAAGTGACAAGCCGCTACTGGAAATCCACGACCTGCGTATTGAAGGCCATTATCAGGACGCTTGGCACCCGCTGATCAAAGGCATCGACTTGAGCTTGCAGCGGGGCGAAGTACTGGGCCTGATTGGTGAATCGGGCGCGGGCAAGTCGACTCTGGGCCTGGCCTCCATGGGTTATGTGCGCGACGGTTGCCGTATCACGGGTGGCTCGGTGCGCTTCGATGGCCAGGAACTGGTGGGCGCCAAGCCCGAAGCCCTGCGCAAGCTGCGCGGCCTGCGTATCGCCTATGTCGCGCAAAGCGCGGCGGCCTCGTTCAACCCCGCGCACCGGCTGATCGACCAGCATGTCGAAACCGCGGTAAGGAATGCTGGTATCGAGCGTGCCAAGGCACAAGCCGAAGCAGTGGAGCTCTACCGCATACTGCGTCTGCCCAACCCCGAGCAGATCGGCCAGCGCTACCCGCACCAGGTCTCCGGCGGTCAGTTGCAACGGGTGATGACCGCCATGGCCATGGCCTGCCACCCGGACCTGATCATCTTCGACGAACCGACCACGGCGCTGGATGTCACCACCCAGATCGAAGTGCTGGTGGCGATTCGCGATGCGGTGAAAACCTACGGGAGCGCCGCCTTGTACATCAGCCACGATCTGGCAGTGGTGGCGCAAATGGCCGATCGCATCATGGTTCTGCGTCACGGCAAGCTGGTGGAGGAGGCCGACACCCGGACCATGCTCGACGCCCCACAGCAGGATTACACCCGATCGCTGTGGGCAGTACGTAGCTTGCGCACCGAACCCAAGCCGTGCCCACCGCAGGCAACACCGCTGCTGGAGGTACGCAGGGCCAGCGCCAGCTACGGCCATCAGCCGGTGCTGCATGATGTCTCGCTCAAGCTCTATCGTGGTCAGACCCTGGCGGTGATCGGCGAGTCGGGCAGCGGCAAGAGCTCTACGGCACGCTTGATCACCGGGTTGTTGCCGCCGACCAACGGCCAGGTGTTGTATGACGGAAAAGCGCTGCCAGCTGATTATCGCCAGCGCAGCAAGGAGCAATTGCGCCGATTGCAGATGATTTACCAGATCCCCGACACCGCGCTCAACCCGCGCCAGCGCATCGTCGACATCATCGGCCGGCCGCTGAGTTTCTATCTCGGCCTCAAGGGCCAGGCGCTGCGCCAGCGGGTCGCCGAGCTATTGGAGATGATCGAGCTGGACCCGGCGTTGTACATGGATCGCCAGCCCCGCGAACTGTCTGGCGGGCAGAAGCAGCGGATCTGTATCGCCCGGGCTCTGGCGGCCGAGCCGCAACTGATCATCTGCGACGAAGTCACCTCGGCCCTCGACCAACTGGTGGCCGAAGGCGTTCTGAAGCTGCTCAACCGCATCCAGCAGCAACTGGGCGTGGCCTACTTGTTCATCACCCACGACGTCGCCACCGTGCGCGCCATTGCCGACGAGGTACTGGTGATGCAGCGTGGGAAGGTGGTCGATCACGGCTGCCGGGAGGAGATCTTTACCCCGCCGTACCGCGACTACACCGGCTTGTTGTTCTCCAGTGAGCCAGAAATGGATCCGGACTGGCTCGACCATTTGCTGGAGAAAAGGGCGCTGGTTTCCTGACTTGGCCATGGCAAGAAAAGCGCCCCTTTGATCAAGTGGCCGTGCTGCTGGGGCCAGAAGAGGCGGAACGCCCCTTGAGCCGCACGGCTAAGAAGGCGCAAACAGGCTGCCACCACACCTTAAAGAGCGCCGTTTCGGTGATGGGCTTGTGGCGTTTAAAGGGCTTCCAAGCCATCTGCCGAGGCGGGCTGCGCAAAGCGGTTTGCATGTCGTGCCGCCCGGCGCTCTGGAGCGCACGGCATACGCGGGGCCAGCCATGCATTGCGCTCCAACGGAGTGGGGCAGGTATCAACCAGCGGAGTGAGTGCCGCAAGACCCAGCGGCAAATTGCAATCGACGCAGCCCCTTGATGAACGGTACAATCGCGCCTCGAAGCTCGGCTGCGGAACGCCGTCGAGTGCTCAATTACGGTTAGGTCCTATGCTTTGCATTGCAACGATTCGTTTTAGTCAGTGGTGGCGCTTCCAATAGGAAGCGGCACGTCGTTGCGGTTTTTTAACCGAACCCTGCCGCCGTAATCGGCAAGCAGGGATCAAGGATCTAATAGCTCTCCGGCACGGCGGCTCCAAACCCCAGGAGAACGCTGCATGCCAATCAGTCTCCCCACGCAGTACACCTTCGCCCGGCGGCAATGCCATCGGGTGCATCGTCATGCCCAACGTTCTGCCGGCTTGCGCTGGCGATGGCCGACGATGGCGTGGCGAGCTGAGCGACATTGCATAGATAAGGCGGTTCAATTCCATCACCTTGTCTGCCCTGCCGACAGCTTGCAGCATTCGGGTGCGCAAGCTCGCCCGGCACGCTCCACTGCGCTTGTGTATATCAATGTGCATATCGACACCCTGAGTTGCATGCACACCTACTTTAAAATCAATAAGTTGGAGCATGTATGCTGCTGATGATTGATAACTACGACTCCTTCACCTACAACGTCGTCCAGTACCTGGGCGAGTTGGGAGCTGAGGTGAAAGTAGTGCGCAATGACGAACTGACCGTGGCTCAGATCGAGGCGCTCAAGCCCGAGCGCATCGTGGTCTCGCCCGGGCCTTGCACGCCGACCGAAGCCGGTATTTCCATCGAGGCGATCAAGCATTTCGCCGGCAAGCTGCCGATTCTCGGCGTATGCCTGGGGCATCAGTCCATCGGCCAGGCCTTTGGCGGCCAGGTGGTGCGTGCCCGGCAAGTGATGCACGGCAAGACCAGCCCGGTGTTCCACCGCGACCTGGGGGTGTTCAACGGCCTGAACATGCCGCTGACCGTAACCCGTTACCACTCGCTGGTGGTCAAGCACGAGAGCTTGCCCGAGTGCCTCGAAGTCACGGCCTGGACGCAGCTGGAGGACGGCTCCGTCGACGAGATCATGGGGTTGCGCCACAAGACGCTGAATATCGAGGGGGTGCAATTTCATCCCGAGTCTATTCTCACCGAGCAGGGCCACGAGCTGTTCGCCAACTTTCTCAAACAGAGCGGCGGCACGCGCTAAGGACTTTTCATGGATATCAAGACTGCCTTGAGCCGTATCGTCGGCCACCTGGACCTGAGCACCGAAGAAATGCGTTCGGTAATGCGTGAAATCATGACCGGCCAATGCACCGATGCGCAGATTGGCGCCTTCATGATGGCCATGCGCATGAAAAGCGAAAGCATCGACGAGATCGTCGGTGCGGTATCGGCAATGCGCGAGCTGGCGGACCGGGTCGAGCTGAAAACCCTGGATGGCGTGGTGGATGTAGTGGGCACCGGCGGCGACGGGGCGAACATCTTCAACGTGTCCACGGCTTCCTCCTTTGTGGTCGCCGCGGCCGGTTGCACTGTGGCCAAGCACGGCAACCGCGCGGTGTCCGGCAAGAGCGGCAGCGCCGACCTGCTGGAAGCGGCCGGGATCTATTTGAACCTGACCCCGGTCCAGGTGGCGCGCTGCATCGATAACGTCGGCATCGGCTTCATGTTTGCCCAGTCCCATCACGGGGCGATGAAATATGCCGCCGGCCCGCGTCGCGACCTTGGCCTGCGCACCCTGTTCAACATGCTCGGCCCGCTTACGAATCCGGCCGGAGTCAAGCATCAGGTGGTAGGCGTGTTCACTCAGGCGTTGTGCCGGCCCCTGGCCGAAGTCTTGCAACGCCTGGGCAGCAAGCACGTTCTGGTGGTGCATTCCCAGGATGGTCTGGACGAGTTCAGCCTGGCTGCGCCCACCTATGTGGCCGAGCTGAAGAATGACCAGATCACCGAGTACTGGGTACAGCCCGAGGATCTGGGCATGAAGAGCCAGAGTCTGTTCGGCCTGGTGGTGGAAAGCCCGGCGGCCTCCCTGGAGCTGATCCGCGATGCCCTGGGGCGCCGCAAGACCGAGCATGGCCAGAAGGCCGCCGAAATGATTGTGCTCAATGCGGGGGCGGCGCTGTATGCCGCCGATCATGCCAGTAGCCTGAAAGAGGGCGTGGCCCTGGCTCACGACGCCTTGCACACCGGCCTGGCCCGGGAGAAGCTCGAAGAGCTGGGTGCCTTTACCGCGGTGTTCAAGCAGGAGAATGAAGGATGAGTGTGCCGACAGTTCTGGAAAAAATCCTCGCCCGTAAAGCCGAGGAGGTTGCCGAGCGCAGCGCCCGCGTCAGCCTGGCCGAGCTGGAGACCCTGGCGCGTGCTGCCGATGCACCACGGGGTTTCGCCCGGGCCTTGCAGGACCAGGTCAAGCTCAAGCAGCCGGCAGTGATAGCCGAGATCAAGAAGGCTTCGCCGAGCAAAGGCGTGATCCGTGAGAACTTCGTTCCGGCGGACATTGCCAAGAGCTACGAGAAAGGCGGTGCCACTTGCCTGTCGGTGCTGACCGATGTCGATTACTTCCAGGGTGCCGATGCGTACCTGCAGCAGGCCCGCGCCGCCTGCAAGCTGCCGGTGATCCGCAAGGATTTCATGATCGACCCGTACCAGATCGTCGAAGCCCGTGCCCTGGGCGCCGACTGTGTATTGCTGATTGTCGCTGCGCTGGATGACGCGCGGATGGCGGAGCTGGCGGCGGTGGCCAAGGGCGTTGGCCTGGATGTGCTGGTGGAAGTGCATGATGGTGATGAGCTGGAGCGGGCGCTGAAGACCCTCGACACACCGCTGGTTGGGGTCAACAACCGCAACCTGCACACCTTCGAAGTCAATCTGGAGACCACCCTCGACCTGCTGCCACGCATTCCCCGCGAGCGCCTGGTGATTACCGAGAGCGGCATCCTCAACCGTGCCGATGTCGAGCTGATGGAAATCAGCGATGTCTATTCGTTCCTGGTGGGTGAGGCGTTCATGCGTGCCGAAAGCCCGGGCAGCGAATTGCAGCGTCTGTTCTTCCCTGAGCGCGGCGTGCCGGTCAGCGGCTCGACCCTGGACTGAACCCGTGACAATGAACAAGCCGGCGATGCCGGCTTTTTCATGCCTATCGCCAAGGATTTCTACTGCCATGACTCAACCCCTTGCCTTGACTGTCGAAGCCGGTCTGCAGGCCGAGCAAGATCTGCTGGCCCTGGTGTGTACCGGTGAACAAGAGTTCGGCCTGCTGTTCTGGCAGCCCAGTGACCGGGCGCTGGTGATGCCTCGGCGCTTGAGCCGCCTGCCTGGATTTGAACGGGCCTGCGAGGAGTCGGCCGCCAACGGCTGGCCGGTGCTGTTGCGCGAAACCGGCGGCGAGCCGGTGCCGCAGTCGGCGGCCACGGTGAACATCGCACTGGTCTACGCCCCGCCGCGCAGCGAAGGGGATCAGGGCCGGATCGAAACCGCGTACCGGCGCCTGTGTCAGCCGATCTGCGATCTGCTCAGCGAGCTGGGGGGCAACCCGTCATTGGGCGAAGTGGAAGGGGCGTTCTGCGATGGTCGCTTCAACGTCAACCTGGACGGGCGCAAGATGGTCGGCACCGCCCAGCGCTGGCGTCAGAGCAAGGGTGGCCAGCGGCCAGTGGGCCTGGTGCATGGCGCCCTGCTGCTGGATAACGAACGCGATTCGATGGTGAACGCGGTCAATACTTTCAATCAGGCCTGTGGCCTGGAACAGCGCTGCCGGGCCGAAAGTCATATCGCCCTGCACGAGGCCTTTGCGGCGCCCGATGCGCTAGTGCGGTTGGAGAGCCTGTACCGGCAGATGCTCAAGGGCTTCCTGGCGGATTAGCGGGTGCCGAACACCACCATGGTCTTGCCCTTGACGTGAACCAGGTTGCGTTCTTCCAGATCCTTGAGCACGCGACCGACCATTTCCCGGGAACAACCGACGATCCGGCCGATTTCCTGGCGGGTGATCTTGATCTGCATGCCATCCGGGTGGGTCATGGCGTCCGGTTGCTTGCACAGCTCCAGCAGGCAGCGGGCCACCCGCCCGGTCACGTCGAAGAACGCCAGGTCGCCGACCTTGCGCGTGGTGTTGCGCAGGCGCTGGGCGATCTGCCCGCTGAGCACATAGAGGATGTCCGGGTCGTTCTGCGACAGTTCGCGGAACTTGGCGTAGCTGATCTCGGCAACCTCGCACTCTACCTTGGCGCGCACCCAGGCGCTGCGCTGCTGCTCATGGCCGGCCTCTTCGAAGAGCCCCAGTTCGCCGAAGAAGTCTCCGGCATTGAGGTAGGCGATGATCATCTCCCGACCGTCATCGTCTTCGATGAGGATGGTCACCGAACCCTTGATGATGAAGTACAGGCTGTCGGACACATCACCGGCGCAGATGATGTTGCTCTTGGCCTGATACCGGCGGCGTTGACAGTGCATGAGCAACTTGTCGAGATTTTTGATCTTGGGGGTGGGGGCAATAGCAACCATGGTTGTATCCCGAAAAGACTGCACGGTATGAGGTGTTTTTTTTATGGGGCGTAAAACGAAGGTGTTGAACGCTGGCGATGCGCCAGTCATTTGGCGTCAGCTTAACAGACACGTCCTTGGCTCAATTAAGATTTTTCTTATCGAAAACCGGTAATGAGGGACAAACGGTCAAAGCGCTGTGGCTGGAAAACCCTGTGCTAAGCTGGCGACCCTTTTTTAACAGTGGAGTCTTGGCGATGAAGGCACGCATCCAATGGGCTGGCGAAGCCATGTTCCTCGGCGAGTCGGGCAGTGGCCACGTAGTGGTGATGGATGGCCCGCCGGAAGCCGGTGGCCGCAACCTGGGTGTTCGCCCTATGGAAATGCTCCTGCTCGGCGTGGGCGGTTGCAGCAACTTCGATGTGGTCAGCATTCTCAAGAAGTCGCGCCAGGCGGTTGAAAGCTGCGAGGCGTTCCTGGATGCCGAGCGTGCCACCGAAGACCCCAAGGTCTTCACCAAGATCCACATGCATTTCGTGGTCAAGGGCCGAGGCCTCAAAGAAGCCCAGGTCAAGCGGGCCATCGAGCTGTCTGCCGAGAAATACTGCTCGGCGTCGATCATGCTCGGCGCGGCCGGTGTGGCCATCACTCACGATTACGAAATCGTCGAGCTGGGCTGAACCCGCGCGGATTCTGGCGGTAAAAGAAAAGGGCGCTTCGATAGCGCCCTTTTTGATGCCCGTGGTTTGGAATCAGATCCGGTAGGTGCTCTTGGTCATGACCTTGGCCAGCAGGCTCATGCCGAATTTCACCGGCGCCGGGAAGCGGAACCCGCCGGCTTCGAGCGCGGTTTCAGCGTGATGTTCTTCGTCGATGCGCATCTGTTCGAGAATCGCTCGGGACTTTTCGTCTTCGGCCGGCAGTTGCTCCAGATGCTCGTTTAGGTGCTTGCACACCTGGTCTTCGGTGGCGGCAACGAACCCCAGGCTGACCTTGTCGCTGATCAGGCCTGCCGCGGCGCCGATGCCGAAGGACAAACCGTAGAACAGCGGGTTGAGCACGCTCGGGTGGCTACCCAACTGGCGGATGCGCTGTTCGCACCAGGCCAGGTGGTCGATTTCTTCTTCGGCGGCATGTTCCATGGCCTGGCGTACCTGAGGCAGCTTGGCGGTCAGGGCCTGGCCCTGGTACAGCGCCTGGGCGCAGACTTCCCCGGTGTGGTTGATGCGCATCAGGCCGGCCACGTGCCGGGTGTCCTCGTCACTCATCTGCGCTTCCGGCTGCACGATGGCCGGCGACGGGCGATAAGGTTGGCCGCTGAAAGGCAGCAGCGTGCGCATCGCCATATCGGCTTGCAACAGCAGGCGGTCGATCGGCGAGTAGTGACGTTGGGTAGTCATGCTTATCTCCGGGAGAAATCTCGGCGGCCAGTTTACTCCAATCAAAGGAGCGAAAACTGCGCTGGATCAGCGCACCCTCGTCCTCGATGGTCCGAGAGGGCGCTGCGCAAGGGGTGGGGCGGGCAATCAGCCCGGCGGCCAGTTCATCTGGCGCTGACCCAGCACGTGCATGTGAATGTGATACACGGTCTGCCCACCCAGCTCGTTGCAGTTCATGACCACCCGGAAGCCGTCTTCGCAGCCTTGCTCCTTGGCCAGGCGCTGGGCGGTGAACAGAATGTGTCCGGCCAGGGCCTTGTCGTCCTCGGTGAGGTCGTTGAGGGTGCGGATGGGTTTCTTCGGGATCACCAGGAAATGCACCGGCGCCTGCGGGGCAATATCGTGGAAGGCCAGAACCTGGTCGTCCTCGTAGATGATCTTCGCGGGTATTTCTCTGTTGATGATCTTGGTGAACAGAGTATCCACAGCTGTTTCTCCATTGGGTTGGTCCGGGCCGAGTGTACTCAGGTGCACAAGGTGCGCCCAGCCCCGAC
This sequence comes from Pseudomonas sp. NFPP12, assembly GCF_900103205.1. Classification (NCBI taxonomy): domain Bacteria; kingdom Pseudomonadati; phylum Pseudomonadota; class Gammaproteobacteria; order Pseudomonadales; family Pseudomonadaceae; genus Pseudomonas; species Pseudomonas sp. NFPP12. Next base: position 9,336 of record NZ_FMWW01000005.1, on the reverse strand, counting down.
TCTTAACGTGGGCAGTAGGCCCGATTGACGTAACCGACGATCTTGCGGGTCAGCCAGCGTGAACTCAGGCGGGCGCTGAAGGCCATCCAGCGGTTCAGGCGTCCGGGAATGATGATGGCGCGGTTCTTTTCCAGGGCACGCACCGCATACAGCGCGACCTCCTCGGGGCTCATGAGCAGCTTGCTGTCCTTGAGTTTGGTGGTGTCCATTTGTGCGGTGCGGAAAAATGCGGTGCGGGTCGGCCCCGGGCAGAGTACCGAGACCTTCACCGCGCACTTCTTCAATTCTTCGCGCAACCCTTCGGAGAAATGCAGGACATAGGCCTTGCTGGCGTAGTAGCTGCTCATCCAGGGGCCGGGATAGAAGGCTGCCACCGAGGCGACATTGAGGATCTGCCCGCCGCCCAGCAGCGCCATGCTGTTGCCCAGGGCATGACACAGGCGGGTGAGGGCGAGGATGTTGACCTCGATCAGGTCCTGCTCGGTCATCCAGTCCTGGGCCAGGAACGGGCCGCTGGTGCCGATGCCGGCGCAATTGACCAGCAGGTCGATCTGCCGGTCACCCTCCTCCAGCTCCAGCAGGAAACCGGACAGGCGCAGTGGTTCGCCCAGGTCGCAGGCGCGGAACAGCACTTCGACGCCGAAGCGCTGGGTCAATTCCAGGGCGATGCATTCCAGCTGATCACGCTGACGGGCCACGAGAATCAAGTTACGGCCGCGCCGGGCCAGTGCTTCGGCCAGGGCCAGGCCTATGCCGCTGGAAGCACCAGTGATCAGAGCGTAACGGGTCATGCATTTCTCCATCGAAACGGCCGGCGGCCTGCGACGGGGGAGGGTCGCAGGCCCGGGCGCGTTTATTCTTGCTCGGACTCGGATTCTACAGGGGCGGCGATATCGGCGGGTTCGGCATCTTCATCGGCGCTGCTGGAGTCGATGCTTTCGCTGTAGCTGGTTTCGCTGTAGCGATCTTCCAGGGAGCTCAGGCCGCCGGCCACCATGCCCACGATCAGCACGACGATCAGGACGACCCACATCCAGGACAGCACCTTGACGGCGGTGGTGTTGGGCGGTGGTGGGGCGCCGTAGCGGTTGGCCACGTTGCTGCCCGGGCTGACCATCAGCACCAGAGGGAAGATGCTGCCGACGATGGGCACGAAGTTCAGCAGCCACAGCCAGCCCGACCAGCCGAGATCGTGCAGGCGCTGCACGCTGATCTGAATGCTGACCACGAGGAAGCCGATGAAGACCACGATACCGCCGACAATCCCCAGGCCGGTGAGCAGGGTGGAATTGAACACCGCCGCGGACAGGATACCGAAGAAGGCGCCTACCCCGACCACGGCCAGCATGGCCACCGTCAGGACCAGAGTCCAGGCCAGGTAGCGCAGGCGACCGATACGGCCTTCGAAGCTGAATACGTTGAGTGCGGCGTATTGTGGGATTGCATCGCCTACTACGGCTTGCGGGGGCGCATAGGGCGACTCGCTGAGGCTGCTGGCCCTGGGTGTGGGGGTTACTGCGTCTAGATCCAGCTTCAGGGCCTGCTCGGATTCGATGCGGGCATCGATCCCGGCGTTCTTCAATGCTTCCAGATAGCGCTGGGCGTCGGCCTGCGTCAGGTCGCGCTTGAGCTCCACCTGCTGGCCGCTGAACAGGCGTTCTACGGCGGCCGCATCGCTTTTGAACAGTTCGGCGAGGTTCAGTTGGGCAGTGGCTTTTTCCACGCCGGGCAGCAATGTGCCGTCGAAAACGATCTTGTAGCGGGTTTCGCTCATGGGGGCATCCCTGTCACTTGAAAAGAAGGTTTACATAAAAGACCGACAGTTTAAGGCCAGCGCCCCTCGGCTGGCCAAAAAACTAATGAGAACGGGTTAACGTGGCCAGCGTTTGCTCAGTTGGCTGGCGCGTTGCTGGGCCGCCTGATATTCGCTGTCCAGGCGCGCGATCAATTGGTCGACGCTGGGCAGGTCGTCGATTTCACAGACCCCCTGGCCTGCGGACCAGACGGTTTTCCAGGCTTTTGCCTCATCGCTGATGGGTTTGAGCTTGGAGCCGAAGTTGATCTCACCTTTGCCTTGCAGGGCGGCCAGGTCGAAACCTGCGTTCTCCAGGCTTTGGCGCATGAAGCTGGCAGGTACTCCGGAAACCGCGGCGGTATGCACGATGTCGGCGGCTCGAGAGCTGAGTAGCATCTCTTTATAGGCATCCGGTGCGTGGCTTTCGGTGGTACCGATAAAGCGGGTGCCCAAGTAGGCGAGGTCGGCGCCAAGCAGCTGTGCGGCAAGAATCTCGTGGCCCCGGTTCAGGCAGCCGGCCAGTAGCAGGGTCTTGTCGAAGAACTGGCGGATCTCGGCGACCAGAGAGAAGGGGCTCCAGGTGCCTGCATGGCCACCCGCTCCGGCTGCGACGGCGATCAGGCCATCGACACCCGCCTCGGCGGCTTTCTCTGCGTGCCGGCGGGTGGTCACGTCATGAAATACCAGGCCGCCGTAGCTGTGCACGGCGTCCACTACTTCCTTGACCGCGCCGAGGCTGGTGATGACGATCGGTACCTTGTGCTCGATGCAGATCTGCAAGTCGGCCTGCAGCCGTGGGTTGCTGTTGTGCACGATCAGGTTCACGGCGTAGGGAGCAGGGTTCTCCAGCTTGGCCAGGCCCGCTTCGATCTCCTCCAGCCAGGCCTTGAAACCGCTGCTTTCGCGCTGATTGAGGGCGGGAAAGCTACCCACCACACCATTGCGACAGCAGGCCAGGACCAGTTCCGGGTTGGAGATCAGAAACATCGGCGCGGCCACTAGAGGCAGGCGCAGACGTTGTTCAAGCAAAGCGGGCAGTGACATTGGAGTACCCCCAGGGAAGCGACTAGTTAGAGTTAGAACGGCCGTACAACGACCAAAATTACAATAGCCAGCAATATCAGAACCGGTACTTCATTGAACCAGCGATAAAAGACATGGCTGCGGGTGTTTTCGCCACGGGCGAAGCGCTTCACTTGCGCGCCGCACATGTGGTGATAGCCGATGAGGATGACCACCAGGGTCAGTTTGGCGTGCATCCAGCCGCCCTGGCCGAAATACGCGCTGGGGTTGAGGCTGATCAGCCAGATGCCAAAGATCAGTGCCGCGATCATCGCAGGCCCCATGATGAAGCGGTACAGCTTGCGTTCCATCAGGCAGAAGCGCTCGCGGCTGATGCTGTCCTCGCTTTGGGCGTGGTAAACGAACAGGCGTGGCAGGTAGAAAAGGCCGGCAAACCAGCAGACCACGCTGACGATATGAAAGGCTTTGAGCCATAGATAGAGCATTTTTAGTTATTCCCAGGTTCACGGTGGCGAAGATAGTAGAGGGTAGAGCGTCCGCACGTCACCTTGACGGTTGTCGCAGGGGCGCGCCGCCCCTATTATCGGCAGCTTTCCAGTGGGTTCGTTGAGGGCAGGTTTATGGTCAAGGTCGGTATCGTCGGCGGCACGGGTTACACCGGTGTCGAACTACTGCGTCTGTTGGCACAGCATCCGCAAGCGCGAGTGGAAGTCATCACTTCGCGATCCGAGGCTGGCCTGGCCGTTGCCGACATGTACCCGAACCTGCGTGGCCATTACGACGGCCTGGCGTTCAGCGTGCCGGATATTAAGACCCTTGGTGCCTGTGACGTGGTGTTCTTTGCCACCCCCCATGGCGTGGCGCATGCACTGGCTGGCGAACTGCTGGCTGCGGGGACCAAGGTCATCGATCTATCGGCGGACTTCCGCCTGCAGGATGCCGATGAGTGGGCCAAGTGGTACGGTCAGCCTCACGGTGCCCCTCAATTGCTGGAGGAAGCGGTCTACGGCCTGCCGGAAGTCAATCGCGAACAGATCAAGAAAGCCCGTTTGATTGCGGTTCCTGGCTGCTATCCAACCGCAACCCAGCTCGGTTTCCTGCCGCTGCTGGAAGCCGGTCTTGCCGACACTTCCCGGCTGATCGCCGACTGCAAATCCGGTGTCAGCGGTGCTGGCCGTGGCGCCAGCGTCGGGTCGCTGTACTCGGAAACTTCCGAGAGCATGAAGGCCTATGCGGTCAAGGGGCACCGTCATTTGCCGGAAATCCGTCAGGGCCTGCGCCGGGCAGCAGGCAAGGAAGTTGGCCTGACGTTCGTACCACACCTGACGCCGATGATTCGCGGTATCCACTCCACGCTCTACTCCACGGTGGTGGATAAGTCGGTGGATCTGCAGGCGTTGTTCGAGAAGCGTTATGCCAATGAGCCGTTTGTCGATGTAATGCCGGCCGGCAGCCATCCGGAGACCCGCAGTGTGCGGGGTGCCAACGTGTGCCGGATTGCCGTGCACCGGCCGCAGGATGGTGATCTGGTAGTGGTACTGTCGGTCATCGACAACCTGGTCAAGGGCGCTTCGGGCCAGGCGGTGCAGAACCTCAATATCCTGTTCGGCCTGGATGAGCGTCTGGGGCTGTCCCACGCGGGCATGCTGCCTTAACGTCGTTTTTGCGTGAACAAAAAGGCCCGTCTGACGGGCCTTTCTGCTTTATACGGGTGGCTGTACGACTATTGATATACCGTAACAATAGTTGACCGCTTTTCTGGGAGAAGCGGATAATGCGCGTCATTACGCAGTATGGCGGCTTAACGCCGGGAGATAGTCAGCATGAGCGTTGAATCCTTCACCCCCACGGCTTTGCAATTCACTCAAGGTGCAGCGCACAAGGTGAAGACCCTGGTCGATGAAGAGGGTAATGATCGCTTGAAGCTGCGCGTATTCGTTACGGGCGGCGGTTGTTCGGGGTTTCAGTACGGTTTCACTTTCGATGAGGAAGTGGCCGAGGATGACACCATCGTCGAGCGCGAGGGCGTGAGCCTGGTGGTCGATCCGATGAGCTTCCAGTACCTGGCCGGTGCTGAAGTGGACTACCAGGAAGGCCTGGAAGGTTCGCGGTTCGTGATCAAGAACCCCAATGCCACCACTACCTGTGGTTGCGGGTCGTCGTTCTCGATCTGACCAGCCGGCAGCAGCTATTCGCCGAACGCCGCAGGGGCCTGGGATCCTGCGGCGTTTTGCTGTCTGCTGTTCAAGCCGGGTAGATGGCGCCTAGTACACGCAGGCCACGGGCGCCGGTGACGCTGGGCCGGTTGGCAGCGATGCCTTCCAGGCAGCAGTGGGCCAGCCAGGCAAACGCCATAGCCTCTACCCAGTCGGGATCTACGCCATACGCCGCAGTGCTGCTGACCCGGGTTTGCGGGAGGAGGGCTGCCAGGCGGCCCATGAGCGCTGCGTTATGCGCGCCGCCGCCGCACACCAGCAGCTCCTGGGTGTCACTTTGAGCGCTCTGCAGCGACTCGACGATGGTTAGAGCTGTCAGCTCCAGAAGGGTAGCCTGCACGTTTTCGGCGGCAATAGCGCCCCGTGCCCTCAGATGCCGCTGTAGCCAATCAAGATTGAATACCTCGCGCCCGGTGCTCTTCGGGCCTTGGGTGGCGAAGAACGGGTCGCTGAGCAGGGCTTGCAGTAGGGGCGGATCAACCTGGCCGCTGGCAGCCCATTGGCCATTGCGGTCGAAGTTCTCTGCGCGTTGGGCCTGGATCCAGGCATCGAGCAGGACGTTGCCCGGGCCACAGTCGAATCCGGCCACCGGCTTGGCGGTTTCGATCAGGCTCAGGTTGCTGAACCCGCCGACGTTCAGCACGGCGCGGTTTCCCGGGCGCTGGTCGAACAGGGCTTCGTGAAAGGCCGGAACCAGCGGCGCGCCTTGCCCGCCCGCCGCCACGTCGCGGCTGCGGAAGTCGCTGACGACAGTGATCCCGGTCAGCTCAGTGAGCAGGGCCGGGTTGCCGATCTGCACCGTGAACCCGCGGCTTGGCTCATGACGCACGGTTTGTCCGTGGCTGCCGATGGCGCGAATGTCTTGAGGGTGCAGTTGCTGTTGTTGCAGAAGCTGGTTGATGCCCTGGGCGGCCAGCTCGACCCAGTGCTGTTGGGCGATGGCGGAACGGGCGATCTCGTCGGGGCCACTGGCGCACAAACCCAAGAGTTCGGCGCGCAGGGTATCGGGCATGGGGATGTAGCGAGTGGCGACCAATCTGAGCGCCGGGCTTTGCTCGATCAGGGCGATGTCCAGGCCATCAAGGCTGGTACCGGACATCACACCTATATAGAGCCCCATGGCTTAGCGCTTGCTCGAGGCCAGCATCGTGGCCTTTTCCTGATCCATCCGGGCCATCAGAGGCTGGCTCTGCTGCAGGAAGCGTGCTCGTTCGGCCTTGGCGATCGGGTCGGCCATGGGCAGCTTCTGGCCCAGCGGATCCACGTGGACACCGTTGACCTGGAACTCATAGTGCAGGTGCGGTCCGGTGGACAGTCCGGTGGTACCGATATAGCCGATGACCTGGCCCTGTTTCACCGAGCCGCCAGTCTTCACACCCTTGGCAAAGCCCTGCATATGGCCGTACAGGGTGCGGTAGGTGTTACCGTGCTGGATGATCACGGTATTGCCATAACCGCCACGACGGCCAGCTAGCAGCACCTTGCCATCACCGGCAGCCTTGATTGGCGTGCCCCGTGGCGCGGCATAGTCCACGCCCTTGTGGGCACGGATCTTGTTCAGGATCGGGTGCTTGCGGCCCATGGAAAAGCGCGAGCTGATGCGAGCGAAATCCACCGGTGTACGGATGAAGGCTTTGCGCATGCTGTTGCCATCAGCGGTGTAGTAGCTGCTGGAGCCCTGTTTGTTGGTGTAGCGCACTGCGGTGTAGGTCTTGCCGCGGTTAGTGAAGCGCGCGGAGAGGATATTGCCTGTGCCGACTATCTTGCCGTTGGCGACTTTTTGCTCATAGATCACGTCGAATTCGTCACCCTGGCGAATATCCTGGGCGAAGTCGATGTCGTAGCCGAAAACGTTGGCCATATCCATGGTCAGGCTGTGGGACAGCCCGGCGCGGGCGGCAGACTGCGAAAGCGAGCTGTTGATGACGCCGTGGACATAGGCAGAACGAACCACTGGTTTGGTGATCACGCGGCTGAACATAAAGCCCTTGGGGCCTTTGGTCAGGGTGATGGTTTCCAGGTCGCTGACTTTGCTGTGCAGGTTGTTCAGTTGGCCATCAGGCGTCAGCTCGAACTCCAGCTTCTGGCCATGCTTGAGCTGGGAGAACTGCTTGGCCTGCTTGTCGCTGGCCAGTACTTCATGGACAGAAGTGGCTGGCAGGCCAACCTTTTCAAAGAGTGTGGAGAGGGTGTCGCCCTTGGTGACCAGAACTTCCCTGTGGCCGGGGGCTTTTGGCTCCTCCACGGCAGCAGGCACAGGTGCGGTTTCTGCGGTTTGCGTGGTGTCTTCGGCGGTGTTTTCGATCTGTGCGAAAGGTGAGGCAACGGCCTCGCTTGTGGCTTGTTCGGTGGATGCGGCGTCTTGATCTTGTGTCAGTTGCTCGATCGGGCTTTCCAGATCAAGGCTCAATGTCGTTTTTTTTGCTTCTACATCACTGGATGGAAATACCAGAAGAGCCAAGCTGAGAAGGGCTGCGATGCCACTTGCAGCGAGCAGGTGGCTCTTCGGATAAAGCGGTGGCGCTTTAGACGGTTCGGTGGTCATAGGTAATTTGACTTTGAAAAGATGAAATGGAAAAGATGAATGACATGATGAAGATGAAATAACTGTATAAAATATAACCAAATCATCTGTGACGCAAGGGCGCGGGCACTCTGCTTTCGGAATGCTCCCGTACGCCGGGCAAAACTTGTAATTAGTCCATGATCTTGTATGGTTGGTTCCCTTTTGAATCTGAGCCTTGCGGGTCTGTTATGAAGTCGGTTGAAGAGCAGCTAGCGCTGATCAAACGTGGTGCGGAAGAGTTGTTGGTCGAGTCCGAGTTGATCGAGAAGCTCAAGCGCGGCGAACCGCTGCGCATTAAGGCTGGCTTCGATCCGACGGCGCCGGATCTGCATCTCGGGCATACCGTACTTATTAATAAGCTGCGTCAGTTCCAGGACTTGGGTCACCAGGTAATCTTCCTGATTGGCGACTTCACCGGCATGATCGGTGATCCCAGTGGCAAAAGTGCCACACGCCCACCCTTGACTCGCGAGCAGGTCCTGGAAAACGCAGAGACCTATAAAAGCCAGGTCTTCAAGATTCTTGATCCTGCCAAGACTGAGGTGGCTTTCAACTCCACCTGGATGGACAAGATGGGGCCGGCGGACTTCATTCGTCTAACTTCCCAGTACACCGTTGCGCGGATGCTCGAGCGTGACGACTTCGACAAGCGTTATTCGACCAATCAGCCGATTGCCATTCATGAGTTCCTGTATCCGTTGGTGCAAGGCTATGACTCGGTGGCATTGCGCGCCGATGTCGAACTGGGCGGTACCGACCAGAAGTTCAACCTGCTGATGGGGCGTGAGCTGCAGCGCGGTTACGGTCAGGAGGCTCAGTGCATTCTGACCATGCCATTGCTCGAAGGGTTGGATGGCGTCAAGAAGATGTCCAAGTCTCTGGGTAACTATGTCGGTATCCAGGAGGCGCCTGGCGTGATGTACGGCAAGCTGGTGTCCATTCCTGATGCGTTGATGTGGCGTTACTTCGAGTTGCTCAGCTTCCGCTCCATGGATGAGATCAATGCATTCAAGGCGGATGTAGATGCTGGCGCTAACCCGCGTGACATCAAGATCAAGCTGGCCGAAGAGATTGTTGCGCGCTTCCATGGTGAAGAGGCTGCTGCAAATGCTCACCGTGCCGCAGGTAACCGCATGAAAGATGGCGAGCTGCCTGATGATCTGCCGGAAATCGAGCTGGTTGCTGCCGAGGATATGCCGATTGCGGCTGTCCTTAATAAGGCAGGGCTGGTGAAGAACGCCGCAGTGGCTCGGGATCTTCTGGGTTCGGGTGGTGTGCGGGTGGATGGTGAGGTTGTCGATCGCACCTATATATATGCAGTAGGTTCCACCCATGTGTGCCAAGCCGGCAAGAAGGCATTTGCACGTATTACGCTTAAATCCGAATAAAACTGAAAATAGGTGTTGACGGCGAATTATATCTCTCTATAATTCGCCCCACTTCCGGCGCAGTCGAAACGGAAAACTCCTTGAGATTCAACGAGTTACGCAGTTTTCGATAGCGGTTACGCTTCAGTTCATCGAAGCCAGAAGCAGTTGGTAAGGCAGTCAGTTTTCGCCTTATTAACGATTCGATCCTCTCGGTCGAAAGCGGTTGAAAAGAGGTGTTGACAGCAGCGTGTAACGCTGTAGAATTCGCCTCCCGCTAACGAGAGATCGGAAGCGCAAGTGGTTGAAGTTAAAAAGGAAACTTTGAAAACTTCTTAAAAAATCACTTGACAGCAAATGAGGCTGCTG